>NZ_JABJVV010000001.1 GCF_013155545.1 Caenimonas soli
GGACAACGGCAGCGCCTACCGCTCCAGGCTGTTTGCCAAGACCTGCCAGGCCCTGGGCATCAAGCACACCTTCACCAGGCCGTATAGACCGCAGACCAACGGCAAGGCCGAACGGTTCATCCAGACCTGCCTTCGTGAATGGGCCTACGGGCGCACCTGGAGCAACAGCGCTGAACGCACTGGCTGGTTGCCCGCGTTCCTGGCCTACTACAACGCCCGCAGGCCCCACTCGGCCCTGGGCTATAAGCCTCCAGCTTCCCGTCTCGGCGGGAACAACCTATTGCAACTCAACAACTAGCGCGCCGCCGCTAGGTCGGGTAGCGCCGGGCACAACCGGTTTCCTGGCAGACCAGCCGCGTGGCCTCCGCGGCTGGAATAATCGGGCGCATCAAGTTAGAAAGCTCTACATGCTGCTCGATGCCGAAGATTCCCAACTGGTGCTGGTGGACTACCAGGACCGCCTGATGCCCGTCATCCATGAAAGCGAGGCCGTCCTGCGCAACGCGCTGCGCCTGGGCCGGCTGGCGCAACTGCTGGAGGTGCCGGCGTGGGGCACGGAGCAGAACCCGGACAAGCTGGGCCAGAACCCGGCCGAATTGCGCGCCCTGTGCCGCAAGACGCTGGCCAAGATGCATTTCAGCGGGGTGGCGGACGGCCTCACGGATCTGCTGCGGGCTCCGGCCCGGCCGCAGCAGGGCGGCAATGCGCGCAGCCTGCCCAAGCACCTGCAAAAAGCCCCCCAGCCCCAGGAGCAGCGCAACACCATCGTGGTGGCGGGCTGCGAGGCGCACGTCTGCCTGCTGCAGACGGCCCTGGACCTGCTGGAAGAGGAGTTCGACGTCTGGGTGGTGACCGATGCCTGCAGCTCGCGCACCGAGCGCAATCGCGACGCCGCCTTCGACCGCCTGGCGGGGGCGGGTGCCGAATTGGTGACCACTGAAATGGTGGCCTTCGAGTGGTTGCGCACCGCCGAGCACGAGGCCTTCCGCGACGTGCAGGCGCTCATCAAATAAGGAGAGGAACATGGGCTACGCAGAGTTCTACCGCCGCTCCATCGACGACCGCGATGCCTTCTGGGCCGAGCAGGCGCGGCTGATCGACTGGAAAGAGCCGCCCCGGACCATCTGCGACCACAGCCATCCTCCTTTCACGCGCTGGTTCGCCGGCGGCACCACCAATCTCTGCCACAACGCGGTGGACCGGCACCTGAAGGACCGTGCCGACCAGCCCGCCCTGATCTACGTCTCCACGGAAACCGGGGCCGAGCGAACCTATACCTTTCGCGAGCTGCATGGCGAGGTGCAGCGCGCTGCCGCGGCGCTCAAGGACCTGGGCGTCCAGAAGGGCGACCGGGTACTGATCTACATGCCGATGATCGCGGAAGCTGCGTTCGCGATGCTGGCGTGTGCGCGCATAGGCGCGATCCATTCGGTGGTGTTCGGGGGCTTTGCCTCGGTGTCGCTGGCCTCGCGCATCGAGGACGCTACGCCCAAGGTCATCATCAGCGCCGACGCCGGCTCGCGCGGCGGCAAGGTGCTGGCGTACAAGCCCTTGCTGGATGAAGCCATCCGCTTGTCCAGCCACAAGCCCGAATCGGTCTTGCTGGTCGATCGCGGCCTGGCGCCGATGGAGCGCGTGGCCGGGCGTGACCACGACTGGGCCGAGCTCACTGGGCGCCACAGCCCAGCCGCGGTGCCGTGCGAATGGCTGGACTCCACCGCCATCAGCTACACCATCTATACCAGCGGTACAACGGGCAGGCCCAAGGGCGTCCAGCGCGACGTCGGCGGCTACGCCGTAGCGCTCGCGGCGAGCATGAAGCACATCTTTTTGGGCGAGCCGGGCGAAACCTACTTCTCCACCAGCGACATCGGCTGGGTGGTCGGCCACAGCTACATCGTCTATGGGCCACTGATCGCCGGCATGGCCACCATCATGTACGAAGGGCTGCCGATTCGCCCGGATGCGGGCATCTGGTGGAGCCTGGTGGAAAAATACAAGGTCAGTGCCATGTTCAGCGCCCCCACGGCGGTGCGCGTGCTCAAGAAGCAGGACCCGGCGTTCCTGAAGAAGTACGACCTGTCCAGCCTCAAGGCCCTGTTCCTCGCCGGCGAGCCGCTGGACGAGCCCACGGCGCGCTGGATCAGCGACGGCCTGGGCGTCCCCATCATCGACAACTACTGGCAGACCGAGAGCGGCTGGCCCATTCTGACCATCGCCAACGGCGTCGAGAAGAAGTCCAGCAAGTTCGGCAGCCCGGGCGTGCCCATGTACGGATACGACGTCAAGCTGGTGCATGAGAGCACCGGCGAGGAACTGACCCGCCCCGACGAAAAGGGCGTGGTGGTGATCGAAGGACCCACGCCTCCCGGTTTCATGCAAACCGTGTGGGGCGACGACGAACGCTTCGTGAAGACCTACTGGCAGACCGTGCCGGGCCGGATGGTCTACAGCACCTTCGACTGGGGCATCCGGGACGAGGACGGCTATTTCTACATCCTGGGCCGTACCGACGACGTGATCAACGTCGCCGGCCACCGCCTGGGCACCCGGGAGATCGAGGAGAGCATTTCCAGCCACCCGAACGTCGCCGAGGTCGCCGTGGTCGGCGTCGCCGATCCGCTCAAGGGCCAGGCCGCCATGGCTTTCGTGGTCGCGCGCGATGCCTCGGCCCTGACCGACGACAAGGCCAAGCTCAAGCTGGAGGGTGACATCATGAAGTTGGTGGACGAGCAGTTGGGCGCTGTAGCCCGGCCGTCGCGCGTCCATTTCGTCAACCTGCTGCCCAAGACCCGCAGTGGCAAGCTGTTACGCCGGGCCATCCAGGCCGTGGCGGAAGGCCGGGACGCCGGCGACCTGACGACGATCGAGGACCCGTCGGCCCTGCAGCAAATCCGCGATCTCATGGGTCCCATCCAGAAATAGGCAGACAGCCGTCAGGATTAGGTGGCACAATC
This sequence comes from Caenimonas soli, assembly GCF_013155545.1. Classification (GTDB taxonomy): domain Bacteria; phylum Pseudomonadota; class Gammaproteobacteria; order Burkholderiales; family Burkholderiaceae_C; genus Ramlibacter; species Ramlibacter soli. The sequence goes on from NZ_JABJVV010000001.1 coordinate 2,958, forward strand.
CGGGTCGCAACCAAGGCCCCTTCCAGCCCCACAGTCGCATCCGCCATCCGGTTCAGCCGTGTCGCGGAAGGTTTCCTAAACCAGCTAAATGTCTCCTGCAGGGGGACGGAAAGTAGCGCAAGCATGAGTGAGACCAGCACCGTCTACACGGCCTATCACGGCAATTCCTATCTCTTCGGCGGCAACGCGCCCTATGTCGAGGAGATGTACGAAAACTACCTCGCCAACCCCGGCAGCGTCCCCGATAACTGGCGCGATTACTTCGACGCGCTCCAGCACGTACCCGCCGCCGACGGCAGTTCCGCCAAGGATGTGCCGCACTTGCCGGTCATCAATGCCTTCGCCGAGCGTGCCAAGCAGGGCGGCACCCGGGTTGTCGTGGCAACCGGCGCTGATTCCGAACTGGGCCGCAAGCGCACCGCCGTGCAGCAGCTCATCGCGGCGTACCGCAACGTCGGCGCCCGTTGGGCCGACCTCGATCCGCTCAAGCGCGCCGAACGCGAGCACATTCCCGAGCTCGATCCTTCCTTCTACGGCTTCAGCGACGCCGACCAGGAAACCGTCTTCAATATCAGCAACACGTTCTACGGCAAGGAGACGATGTCCCTGCGCGAGCTGATCAACGCGTTGCGCGAAACCTACTGCGGCAGCATCGGCGCCGAGTACATGTACATCAGCGACCAGCACAAGAAGCGCTGGTGGCAGCAAAAGCTCGAATCGATCCGCAGCAAGCCGAATTTTCCCCCCGAGAAGAAGAAGCACATCCTCGACCGCGTCACCGCGGCGGAGGGGCTGGAGCGCTTCCTGCACACCAAGTACGTGGGCCAGAAACGCTTCTCGCTGGAGGGCGGCGAGAGCTTCATCGCCTCGATGGACGAACTGATCCAGGAAGCCGGTGTCAAGGGCGTGCAGGAGATCGTGATCGGCATGGCCCACCGTGGCCGCCTGAACGTGCTGGTCAATTCGCTGGGCAAGATGCCGGCCGACCTGTTCGCCGAGTTCGACCACACGGCCAAGGAAGACCTTCCCGCCGGTGACGTCAAGTACCACCAGGGATTCAGCTCGGACGTGACCACTCGCGGTGGCCCGGTCCACCTGAGCCTGGCTTTCAACCCGTCGCACCTGGAAATCGTGAACCCGGTGGTCGAAGGCTCGGTGCGCGCCCGCATGGACCGCCGCGCCGATCCCCAGGGCAAGCAGGTGCTTCCCGTGCAGGTGCACGGCGATGCGGCGTTCGCGGGGCAGGGCGTCGTCATGGAAACGCTGGCGCTGGCCGAGACCCGCGGCTATTTCACCGGCGGCACGGTTCACATCGTCATCAACAACCAGATCGGCTTCACCACCAGCGATCCGCGCGACAGCCGCTCCACGCTGTATTGCACCGACGTGGTCAAGATGATCGAGGCGCCGGTGCTGCACGTGAACGGCGACGACCCGGAGGCGGTGGTGCTGGCGACGCAGCTGGCGCTCGAGTACCGCATGGAATTCGCCAAGGACGTCGTGGTGGACATCGTCTGCTTCCGCAAGCTCGGCCACAACGAGCAGGACACGCCTGCGCTCACCCAGCCGCTGATGTACAAGAAGATCGCGGCGCACCCCGGCACGCGCAAGCTGTACGCCGACAAGCTGGCCGCGCAGGGCCTGGGCGAAACGCTGGGCGACGACATGGTCAAGGCATATCGCGCCGCCATGGACGCCGGCAAGCACACGGTCGATCCGGTGCTGACCAATTTCAAGAGCAAGTACGCGGTCGACTGGAGCCCGTTCCTGGGCAAGAAGTGGACCGATGCCGCTGACACCGCCATCCCCATGGCCGAATGGAAGCGCCTGGCGGACAAGATCACCACGGTGCCGCAGAACTTCACGCCGCACCCCCTGGTGAAGAAGGTGCTGGACGACCGCGCAGCCATGGGCCGCGGCGACGTCAACGTGGACTGGGGCATGGGCGAGCACATGGCTTTCGCCTCGCTGGTGGCCAGCGGCTACCCGGTGCGGCTCTCGGGCGAGGACTGCGGCCGCGGCACGTTCACGCACCGGCACTCGGTGCTGCACGACCAGAACCGCGAAAAGTGGGACACCGGCACCTATCTGCCGCTATCGAACGTCGCCGAGAACCAGGCTCCGTTCGTCGTGATCGACTCAATCCTGTCCGAAGAAGCGGTGCTAGGTTTCGAATACGGCTACGCCTCCAACGATCCCAACACCCTGGTGATCTGGGAAGCGCAGTTCGGCGATTTCGCCAACGGTGCCCAGGTCGTGATCGACCAGTTCATCGCTTCGGGCGAAGTGAAGTGGGGCCGCGTCAACGGCATCACCTTGATGCTGCCCCACGGCTATGAAGGCCAGGGCCCCGAGCACAGCTCGGCGCGCCTGGAGCGCTTCATGCAGCTGTCGGCCGACACCAACATGCAGGTGGTGCAGCCCACCACCGCCAGCCAGATCTTCCACGTGCTGCGCAGGCAGATGGTTCGCAGCCTGCGCAAGCCCTTGGTGATCATGACGCCCAAATCGCTGCTGCGCAACAAGGACGCCACGTCGCCGCTGTCCGAGTTCACGAAGGGCACCTTCCAGACCGTGATCCCGGAGAACAAGGAGCTGAAGGCCGACAAGGTCAAGCGCATCGTCGTCTGCTCGGGCAAGGTGTACTACGACCTGGCCAAGAAGCGCGAGGAAAAGGGCATCGACGACACGGTCATCCTGCGGGTGGAGCAGCTCTATCCGTTCCCGCACAAGGTCTTCGCGGCCGAGCTGCGGAAGTACCCCAACGTCACGGATATCGTCTGGAGCCAGGACGAGCCCCAGAACCAGGGCGCCTGGTTCTTCGTGCAGCACTACATCCACGAGAACATGGTCGAGGGGCAGAAGCTCGGTTACTCCGGACGGGCCGCTTCGGCTTCGCCGGCCGTGGGGTACTCGCACCTGCACCAGGAACAGCAAAAGGCACTGGTCGACGGCGCTTTCGGCAAGCTCAAGGGCTTCGTTCTCACGAAATAACGACGGGTCGGCAAGGCCGGGCTGCGCCCGGCCTTGTCCTTGCGCGTCAAAAGAACTTTAGGAAATACAAATGTCTATCGTAGAAGTGAAGGTCCCCCAGCTGTCCGAATCAGTTGCCGAAGCGACCCTGTTGCAGTGGAAGAAGAAGCCCGGCGAGGCCGTGGCGCTCGACGAGATCCTGATCGAGATCGAAACCGACAAGGTGGTGCTGGAAGTGCCGGCGCCCGCAGCCGGTGTGCTGGCTGAGATCGTGCAGGCTGACGGCGCCACTGTGATGGCCGAGCAGGTCATCGCGAAGATCGACACCGAAGGCAAGGCTGGTGCGGCAGCGCCCGCGGCAGCGGCAGCCCCTGCTGCGGCACCCGCCGCCCCGGCTGCGGCTGCGGCAGTCGCTGGATCGAAAGCCGGCATCGCGATGCCGGCCGCCGCCAAGATCATGGCCGACAGCAACCTGGCCTCGGGTTCCGTGCCGGGCACCGGAAAAGACGGCCGCGTGACCAAGGGCGATGTGCTGGGTGCCATCGCCGGTGGCGCCAAGCCGGTCACCGCACCGGTCGCCGCGCCCACCGGCGCACCCAAGGCAGCGTTGCCTCAGGTCAGCGCGCCCGTGTCGGCCCCCGACCTGGGCGATCGCCCGGAGCAGCGCGTGCCCATGAGCCGCCTGCGCGCCCGTGTCGCCGAGCGCCTGCTGCAGTCGCAATCCACCAACGCTATCCTCACCACGTTCAACGAAGTGAACATGGCGCCGGTGATGGAGATGCGCAAGCGCTTCCAGGAGAAGTTCGAGAAGGAGCACGGCGTCAAGATCGGCTTCATGAGCTTCTTCGTGAAGGCCGCGGTGCACGCCCTCAAGAAGTACCCGGTGCTGAACGCCTCGGTGGACGGCAACGACGTCGTCTACCACGGCTATTTCGACATCGGCATCGCCGTCGGATCGCCGCGCGGCCTGGTGGTGCCCATCCTGCGCAATGCCGACCAGATGGGTTTTGCCGACATCGAAAAGAAGATCGCCGAGTACGGCGCCAAGGCACGCGACGGCAAGCTGGGCATCGAAGAGATGACCGGCGGCACCTTCTCGATCTCCAACGGCGGTGTGTTCGGCTCCATGCTGTCCACCCCGATCATCAACCCGCCGCAGTCGGCCATCCTGGGCGTGCACGCCACCAAGGACCGTCCGGTGGTGGAAAACGGGCAGGTCGTGATCCGTCCGATCAACTACCTGGCCATGTCCTATGACCACCGCATCATCGACGGCCGCGAAGCCGTGCTGGGGCTGGTGGCGATGAAGGAAGCGCTGGAAGATCCGGCCCGCCTCCTGTTCGATATCTAAGGAGACTCAGATGTCGAAGAATTTTGACGTGATCGTCATCGGCGGCGGTCCTGGTGGCTACATCGCCGCGATCCGTGCGGCGCAACTCGGCTTCAACACGGCCTGCATCGACGAATGGAAGAACAGCAAGGGTGGCCCGGCGCCGGGCGGCACTTGCACCAACGTCGGCTGCATCCCCTCCAAGGCGCTGCTGCAGTCGTCGGAGCACTATGAACATGCCGGCAAGCATTTCGCCGACCACGGCATCGAGGTCAAGGGGCTGAACCTGCAGCTCGACAAGATGCTGGCCCGCAAGGACCAGGTGGTCAAGCAGAACAACGAGGGCATCCTGTTCCTGTTCAAGAAGAACAAGGTTTCGTTCTTTCACGGCCGCGGCTCGTTTGGCAAGGCGAGCGACGGGGGTTACGAGATCAAGGTCGGCGAGGAGACGCTGGTTGGCAAGCACGTCATCCTGGCCACCGGCTCCAATGCCCGTCCACTGCCGGGCGCTGAATTCGACGAAGAGAACATCCTCTCCAACGATGGCGCCCTGCGGATCCAGGGCGTGCCGAAGAAGCTGGGCCTGATCGGCTCCGGCGTCATCGGGCTGGAGATGGGTTCGGTCTGGCGCCGGCTGGGCTCCGAAGTGACCGTGCTCGAAGCACTGCCCACCTTCCTGGGTGGGGTGGACGAGCAGATCGCCAAGGAAGCCAAGAAGGCCTTCGACAAGCAGGGCCTGAAAATCGAATTGGGCGTGAAGGTCGGCGAGATCAAGAACGGCAAGAAGGGCGTGTCGGTGGCCTGGACCAACGCCAAGGGCGAGGCCCAGACGCTGGAAGTGGACAAGTTGATCGTTTCGATCGGCCGCGTGCCCAACACCATCGGGCTGAACGCCAAAGGCGTCGGCCTGAAGCTGGACGAGCGTGGCGCCATCCTGGTCGACGACGAGTGCAAGACCAACCTGCCCAACGTCTGGGCGGTGGGCGACGTGGTGCGCGGGCCGATGCTGGCGCACAAGGCCGAGGAAGAGGGCGTGGCGGTAGCCGAGCGCATCGCCGGCCAGCACGGCCATGTGAACTTCAACACCATCCCCTGGGTGATCTACACCAGCCCCGAGATCGCGTGGGTCGGCCAGACCGAACAGCAGCTCAAGGCGGCCGGCGTGAAGTACAAGGCCGGCACCTTCCCGTTCATGGCCAATGGCCGGGCGCGCGCGCTGGGCGACACCACCGGCATGGTGAAATTCCTGGCCGATGCCACCAGCGACGAAATCCTGGGCGTGCACATCGTGGGCCCAATGGCCAGCGAACTGATCTCCGAAGCCGTCGTGGCGATGGAGTTCCGCGCTTCGGCCGAGGACATCGCCCGCATCTGCCACGCGCACCCCTCGTTGTCGGAGGCGACCAAGGAAGCGGCGCTGGCCATCGACAAGCGGACGCTGAACTTCTAGTCGGCACCACAAAGTGCCCTCGGTCCGTGAAGTCTACGAAGCCGAGCTGAAGGCGCGCGGCTACGCCAGCGACCCGGCGCAGCTGCGTGCCGTCGCTGCGCTGGACCGCTGCGCCCGCGAGTGGGCGGAGTTCAAGGAGCAGCGCTCCAATGTGTTCAAGAAGCTGATCAACCGGCCCGAGATTCCGCGCGGCGTCTACATGTACGGCGGCGTGGGCCGCGGCAAGAGCTTCCTGATGGACTGCTTCTACACGGCGGTCCCGCTGGTGCGCAAGACACGCCTGCACTTCCACGAGTTCATGCGCGAAGTGCACCGCGAGTTGGCCGACTTGCAGGGAACGGTCAATCCCCTGGACGAACTCGGTGAGCGCATGGCGAAGCGCTATCGCCTGATCTGCTTCGACGAGTTCCACGTGGCCGACATCACCGACGCGATGATCCTGCACCGCCTGCTGGACGCCTTGTTCGAAAACGGTGTGGGCTTCGTCACCACGTCCAATTTCAAGCCCAATGATCTCTACCCCGACGGCTTGCACCGCGACCGCATCCTGCCGGCCATCGCATTGCTGAACGACAAGCTCGAGGTGATCAGCGTGGACAACGGGGTGGACTACCGGCGCCGCACCATGGAGCAGGTCAAGCTGTACCACACGCCGCTGGGGCCGGAAGCCGACGCCCAGATGTACGAGGCGTTCACCCGCTTGGCCGAAACCCACGACGAAAACGCTATCCTGCACATCGAGGCGCGCGAAATCCGGGCCCGGCGCAAGGCTGGAGGCGTGGTCTGGTTCGACTTCAAGACGCTGTGCGGCGGGCCCCGGTCGCAGAACGACTACCTGGAGATCGCCACCCAGTTCCACACCGTCCTGCTCAGCGACGTGCCCTACATGCCGGTGCGCATGGCTTCCGAGGCCCGGCGCTTCACCTGGCTGGTGGATGTGCTGTACGACCGCAGGGTGAAGCTGATCATGTCGGCCGAGGCACCGCCCGAGGCGTTGTACACCGAAGGGCCGCTGGCCCATGAATTTCCGCGGACGGTTTCGCGGCTCAATGAAATGCAGTCAGCCGAATTCCTGGGGCTGCAACACCGCATGGTCGACACCCGCCTCACATGAAAAAGCTGCTTGTCATCCTCGCCCTGCTGGGGCCCGCCTGGGGCTGGCCCGCGCAAGAAGCCGACGGAGTGGCCGCCGAGAAGGCGCGGATCAGCGCCGAGCGCGCCCAGGCGGAGGCCGTCTTTCAGGCCGAGGAAAAGGCCTGCTACCGCAAATTCGCCGTCAACGATTGCATCGACAAGGCCCGGGCCAAGCGGCGCGAAGTGATGGCGGAACTGCGGCGACACGAGATCGCGCTCAACGATGCCGAGCGCAGGCGCAAGGCCGAGGAGCGCGTGCGCGAAATCGAGGAACGCAACGCAGGCGACGCGCAGAGCGGCCAAGCCGAACAGCGAGCCAAGGCCCTGGCCCAGCAGCAGGGCCGAGAGGACCGCGCCGCCGCGAAAGCGGCCGAGCGCGCCGCCCGCGAAGAGCGTGCGGCACCCGTCGCGCTGCAAAAGACCAAGCAGGGCAAGGGCCAGGCGCAAAAAGACAGCGAGGCAGAGCGCAATCGCATGCAGCAGGAACAGCGGATGGCGCAAGCACAGGAGCGCAAGGCCAAGTTCGAGAAGCGGCTGGCCGAGCGCAAGAAGCCGGCCGCCGCGCCGCTGCCCGTGCCGCGCTAGCTGTCGAGCGGGTCGAGCTTGACGATCACCAGCGACAGGTTGTCGCCGCCCCCACGGCCGCGCGAGCGAGCCTTTTCGATAAGGAACTCAGTGGCTTCGCGCGGGGACAACGAAGACAGCACCGAGCCCAGCTCGCTGGGGCTGAAGTAGTGCCAGACGCCATCGCTGCAGGCCAACAGCACGTCGCCCGGCTTCAGCTGGGGAATGAAATGCAGGTCGGCAGGCGGATCGTCTTCGGCGCCGAGGCAGCCCATCAGGATGTTCGACTGCGGATGGACGTTGGCTTCCTCTTCGGTCAGCTCGCCCCTGTCCACCAGCGTCTGGACATACGAATGGTCCATGGTGCGCTTGACCAGCTGGCCGCCATGGAAATGGTAGATGCGCGAGTCGCCGGCATGCACCCAGTGGCAATCGCCCGCCGGGTTGATGAGGAAGGCGGCGAAGGTGCTGTGCGGCTCCTGCTCGGAGGAGATGGCGGTGAGCTTGATGACGATGTGGGCTTCGTGCACCATCTGCTTGAGCAGCGAGGAGGCGTCGTCGTGATCGGGCGAATAGCGCTCGAACAGCTGTTTGGCCGTCATCATGACCTGGTCGGAGGCCTTGCGGCCCCCGCTGCGGCCGCCCATGCCATCGGCGACGATCCCCAGCACACAGCCGGTCAGGCGTGGGTGGCTGATCAGGGCGATCTGGTCCTGTTGGTATTCGCGGTCACCCTTGTGGATGCCCGTGGCTGCGGTGAGTCGATAACCCTTGCTGACCATGCTCGATTATTGCCTGCGAAACACGTATTATTGAACGAACCCGACCGTGGGCGCGCCAGCGCCCCAGATTACTTGGATTCCAACCTTCATTCCCCCGAGCGCCGCCTGATCGAATTGCGAATGGAGCATGCCGATCTGGACGCCCTGATCGACCGTGCCGCCGAAGAGACTCCGGTCGACGAGCTCATGATGCGCCGGCTCAAGAAGCGCCGGTTGGCGCTGCGCGACCAGATCGCCCGCCTGGAGCTGGCGCTAGACCCCAAAGAACCCGCGTGACGAGTCTCGAAACGCCGGTGGCGGCGGCTTTCGCGCCCGAAGGGGTGCTGTCGCGAGCCGCCGACCACTTCCGCCCCCGCAGCGGCCAGACCGACATGGCCATGGCGGTGGCACGCACCATTACCGACGGCGGCGCTCTCGTCGTGGAGGCGGGTACGGGTGTGGGCAAGACCTTCTCGTACCTGGTGCCCGCGCTGCTGAGCGGCGAGCGTGTGCTGCTGTCCACCGCCACCAAGACGCTGCAGGACCAGTTGTTCGGCCGCGACTTGCCGCGGCTGGTCGAAGCCCTGGGCTTACCGGTGCGCACGGCCCTGCTCAAGGGCCGCGGCAGCTACCTGTGCCTGCATCGCATGGAACTGGCTCGACAGGAGATGGCCCCCACGGTCGGCCCATGGGCCTCTCCGGACCGCGCCTCGGTGCGGGCTCTGGCGAAGATCGAGGAATGGTCGATCGTGACGCGCACCGGCGACCTGGCCGAACTGCCCGGCCTCGACGAGCGCTCGCCCCTGATTCCGCTGGTGACGTCGACACGCGAGAACTGCCTCGGTGCTCAATGCCCGAAGTTCCGCAGCTGCCACGTCAACCAGGCGCGCCGCGAAGCATTGGCAGCCGATGTGGTGGTCATCAACCACCACCTCTTCTTCGCTGACCTGGCGGTGCGCGAATCCGGCATGGCCGAATTGCTGCCCACCGTCCGCGTGGCGATCTTCGACGAAGCCCACCAGCTCAACGAAACAGGCGTCCAGTTCCTGGGCGTGCACCTGTCCACGGGCCAGTTGCTCGATTTCGGGCGCGACATGCTGGCCGCCGGCCTGCAGCTGGCGCGCGGGCTCGTGGATTGGCAGCAGGTGGTTTCAACGGTGGAGCGCGCAACGCGCGACCTGCGTCTCGTCGTCGGCAAGAACGCGCCCGGTGCCCGGTTGCGCTGGGTCGATGAGGCTCCTGGCCAAGTGTCCCCGCAGGACTGGCGGCAGGGATTGGATGATTTGCATGTTGCCTGTTCGCAAGCCGTGGCGGCGCTGTCTACCGTGAGCGAGATCGCACCGGATTTCGTTCGGCTGTTCGAGCGTGCCGAAGAGCTTGTCTCGCGTGTGCAGCGCTTTGCCGGACCCTGCGAGCCGGGCGCCGTGCGCTGGGTGGACGTGGGCACGCAATTGCGCCTGGTGGAGTCTCCGCTGGACATCGCGCAGGCCGTGCAGGACAAGCTGTTGCGCACGGGCCAGGAAGAAGCCTCGACCCGGGCCTGGATCTTCACCTCGGCCACCCTCGGCGACGACGCGCGCTTGTCGTGGTTCACCGAGCCATGCGGCCTCTCGCAGGCCGAGATACTCAAGGTAGGCAGTCCCTTCGACTACGCGACCCAGGCGGCCGTGTATGTGCCGCGCGACTTGCCCAAGCCGAATGATCCGGCCCACAGCACCCAGGTCGCGTTGCTTGCGGCCGAAGGCGCGCGCCGGCTCGGAGGCCGGACGATGGTGCTGACGACTACCTTGCGTGCCTTGCGCGCCATCGGCGAGGAACTGCAGCGCAAGTTCGAGGGTTCAGGCGAAGTGGAGGTCCTGGTGCAGGGCCAATGGCCCAAGCGCCGCCTCATCGAACGCTTTCGCGAGGGCAGCTCCCAGGGGCGGCCGGGTTGCATGCTGGTAGCCTCGGCTTCATTCTGGGAAGGCGTCGATGTGCCGGGCGACGCCTTGCAATTGGTGGTCATCGACAAGCTGCCGTTCCCGCCGCCCGGCGATCCGCTGGTGGAAGCGCGGGCGCAACGCCTGGAATCGCAGGGCCGAAGCGCTTTCAACGACTATTTCGTACCCGAAGCCGCGGTGGCGCTCAAGCAGGGCGCGGGCCGCCTGATACGGCGCGAATCGGATCAAGGCGTGCTGGTGGTCTGCGACACGCGCCTGGCGACGATGGGCTATGGCCGGCGCCTGCTGGCCGCGCTGCCGCCCATGCGCAAGCTGGGCTCGAAAGAGGAATTCCTGGAAACGCTGGACGGCTTTGCAGCCGTTACCAGAACTTCCACCACGGATCCTGCGTGGACTTGACGCCGCGGGTCAGGTACTCGCTCTGCGGATAGGTCTTCTCCATGACCCGGCGGGTGTCGTCGCGCAGCTGGGTCATGCCCAGGGCGTCATAGGAGCGCATCAGGATGAATAGCGCCTCTTCCAGCGCGGGCACGTCCTGGTAGTCGGTCACGGCATGCTGCGCCCGGTTGATCGCTGCCACGTAGGCACCGCGGCTGTAGTAGTAGCGCGCCACGTGCACTTCGTACTGGGCCAGCGAATTGACGATATAGGTCATGCGCGCCCGCGCGTCCGGTGTGTAGCGCGACTCCGGGAAACGCGTCACCAGTTCCTTGAACGACTCGAAAGATTCCTTGGCGGCTTTCTGGTCGCGCTCGGACAGGTCCTGGCGCGTCAGGAACGAGAACATGCCCAGGTTGTCGTTGAAGTTGACGATGCCCTTGAGGTACAGCGCGTAATCGAGCGCTGGGCTGGCCGGGTGCAGCTTGATGAAGCGGTCGAGCGTCGCGTGCGCGGACGCCTGGTCGTTGGCCTTGTACTGGGCATAGGCTTTTTCCAGCTGCGCCTGCTGCGCCAGCGGCGTGCCGGCGGCGCGCCCTTCCAGTTTTTCGAACAACGGGATCGCCTTGTCGTAGCCGCCCGAGTTGAGTTCGTCCTTGGCTTCGGCGTAGATCTTGTTGGGGCTCCAGGTCGCGGTTTTGTCTTCCGGCGTCGAAGAGCAGGCCGACAGCACGGCGGCAGCGGCCAGCGCCATCGCAGGGACCACCGATAATTTGGCTCGGAACATTACTACGCAACTTTCTTGAAACAGGGCAAATTCATTATATCGGCCGACCCCCAGCCCCCAGAGGCGCCAGGCGGGCTCGAGGACGCTGCGGACGCGGGCCCTGATGCGGAACTGCGGCCCTTCGTGATCGAGGCAGCGCATCACGGCGACAGGCTCGACCGCGCCCTGGCCGCCTTGGCGCCGGAGTTCTCGCGCAGCTACCTGCAGCAGCTGATCGAATCCGGGGCCGTCACGCTCAACGGTGCGCCGGCCACCCGTTCGGCCGGCAAGGTGAAGGCCGGCGACGAAGGCGAGATCGAGCTGCGGCCCACGCCGCAAAGCCAGGCCTTTCGCCCCGAGCCCATGGCGCTGGACGTGGTGTTCGAAGACGAGCACCTGCTGGTGGTCAACAAGCCCGCGGGGCTGGTGGTTCATCCGGCGCCGGGCAATTGGAGCGGCACGCTGCTCAACGGGTTGCTCGCTCGCGATGCCCAGGCCGCGCTGATGCCGCGGGCCGGGATCGTGCATCGGCTGGACAAGGACACCAGCGGCCTGATGGTGGTGGCCCGCACTCGCGCCACCATGGACGCATTGGTGCAGCTGATTGCCGCGCGGGACGTGGCACGGCAGTACGTGGCACTGGCTAATCGCGCCTGGGGTGGGGCCAGGATTCGCCATGTCGAGGCGCCGATCGGCCGGGATCCGCGCAACCGCCTGCGCATGGGTGTGGTCGAGAACGGCAAGGCGGCTTCCACGGCGTTCGAGCTGCTCCAGGACGCGCCCGCCGGCTGCTGGGTACGCGCCACCCTGCAAACCGGCCGCACGCACCAGATCCGGGTCCACATGGCCCATATCGGCCATCCCCTGGTGGCCGATGAGCTCTACGGGGGCGCTCCGGCGGCGGGAATGGCCCGGCAGGCGCTTCATGCCTACCGTCTGGCCTTCCAACATCCCGCCACTGGGGAAATGCTCGAGTTTCACGCTCCGCTGCCGCCGGATTTACGGCAGGCCCTGGGGTCGTGGGGCCTGCGTTACAATGAACTTGAATGGCTCACGAGCCAGGCCCCCTAGCCAGCGGGGCGTGTGCTGCGCAACTCCGGTTGCCCGCGGCGCCGCGAAAAAGAAAATCGCCCCTGTTTAGCCCTTTGATTTCCCTTTGATTTGTGCGCCCGGTGGCGCCTTTTCCCGGAACGGCCAGACCATGAATACGACGGATGCGAAGCGCGTCCTCGAAACAGCCTTGATTTGCTCGCAGCAGCCTTTGCCGGTGCGCGAGCTGCGTGTCCTGTTCAATGACGAACTGGGCGCGGACACGATCAAGGCGCTGCTCGCGGACCTACAAAACGACTGGACCCAGCGTGGGGTCGAACTGGTGCATGTCGCCAGCGGCTGGCGCTTCCAGAGCCGGCCCCAGATGCGGGAATACCTGGACCGCCTGCATCCCGAGAAGCCGCCCAAGTACACGCGCGCCGTGCTCGAGACGCTGGCGATCATTGCCTATCGCCAGCCGGTCACGCGCGGCGACATGGAAGATATCCGCGGCGTCACGATCAACGCGTTGATCTTGAAGCAGCTGGAGGATCGCGGCTGGGTCGAAGTCATTGGCCACCGCGAGGCACCGGGCCGCCCGGCCCTCTTCGCCACCACGCGCCAGTTCCTCGACGACCTGGGCATTGAATCGCTGGACCAGCTGCCCCTGCTGGACAGCCCTGGCCAGCAGGCGGCCCTGGCCGCGTCGCTGGGGCCTGTAGCCGATGAGGCTCAGCCCGGCCTTGCGATCGAGGGCAACCCGGAACCGGAAAGCAACGATGCGGCGCAAGCCGTCGAGACATAAAGCATGAACGAACCCCTGCCTGACACCGTGCGCGTACCCGCGGACGATGAGATCGAAGAGAAGCCGAGGGCGGCTGTGGGCGCGCCTGCCCCCGAGCCAGCCGTTCGCCTGCGCACCGAAGAGGAGCAGGACGCCGACTACGACGAGGACCGCGACGACGACGATTACGACGACGAGCGCCGGGAGCGAGAGGCCGGAATCACCCAGGCGGCAGAGCCGCCCGCGCCGCCGATCAGCTTCGCCGACGTGGTCTCCGGCCAGTTCGATGCCGAAGTCGAAAGCCCCGAGGTCGCGCTGCCCAAGCGCGTGCTCTTGCCCCAGGCCGAGACGCCCAAGCTGCACAAGGTGCTGGCCCAGGCCGGGCTGGGATCGCGGTTGGAGATGGAGCAGCTCATCATGGAAGGGCGCATCTCGGTCAACAACGAGCCCGCCCACATCGGCCAGCGCATCCAGTTCGGCGACCAGATCAAGGTCAACGGCAAGCCCATCCGTTTTCGCATTGCGCCGCCCCCGGCGCGCGTCATCGCCTATCACAAGCCGGTCGGCGAGGTCGTGACCAACGACGACCCGCAAAACCGCCCCACAGTGTTTCGCAAGCTGCCCAAGCTGCCGCAGGGCAAGTGGCAATCGGTCGGACGGCTCGATCTCAACACCGAAGGCCTGTTGCTGTTTACCAGCTCGGGCGAGTTGGCCAACCGGCTCATGCATCCGCGCTTCGGCCTGGAGCGCGAGTACGCCGTCCGGGTGCTGGGCGCGCTCAGCAATGAGGAAAAGCAGCGCCTGCTTGACGGCATCGACCTGGAAGACGGCCGCGCGCAGTTCGGTTCGATCGAGGACGGTGGCGGCGAGGGTGCCAACACCTGGTACCGCGTCACCATTTCCGAAGGCCGCAACCGCGAGGTGCGCCGCCTTTTCGAAGCGCTGGGCCACGCCGTCAGCCGCCTGATCCGCATCCGCTACGGCGCCATGATGTTGCCGCGCGGCCTCAAGCGCGGTGCGTGGATGGAGCTGGACGAGCGCGATATCCGCGCGCTGATGCAGGCGGCCGGTGATAACGGCGGGCCCAGGATGCCGCGTGAAGGCGCGGGCGAGGGCGACGCAGGGCAGGGCCCGGGCCGCAACCGCCGCCGCGGCAACCGCAATGGCGGCCGTGGCCCCGGCAAGGAAGGCCAGCCGCGCAACCAGGGCCAGCCAGGGCAGGGCGCCAATGGCGGCGGCCAGGGCCAGCAACGGCGCAAGGACCGCGGGGGCGACCGCGGCGACCGCCAAGGCGGCGCCGGCGCCCAGCCCGATCCGATGAAGACCTCGCTGGGATACATCGGCGCGGACAGTTTCACCCGCCAGCGCCAGGGGCAAGGCCAGGGCCAGCGACGGGGTGGCGGCGGTGGCGGTGGAGGTTTCGGCGGCGGTGGAGGTGGCGGGCGCGGCGGTGGCGGTGGCTCGGCGGGCGGCTCAGGTGGCGGCCAGCGTCGCGGCGGCCGGAGCCGTTAGAGCAGCTGCCTCAGCCCCCCGTCACGACAAGGTCACCCTCGCGGGTTAAAATTCGAGGCTTTGCCGAACTTTTGCATTCTGGCGAAACCTATAACTTCAAGTTCAGGAAAATCTAATGGCTATCGAACGCACCCTCTCCATCATCAAGCCCGACGCCGTGGCCAAGAACGTGATCGGCCAGATCTACGCCCGCTTCGAGGCCGCCGGCCTGAAGGTCATCGCCGCCCGCATGGCCCACCTGTCGCGCGGCGAGGCCGAGCAGTTCTACGCCGTGCACAAGGAGCGTCCCTTCTTCAAGGACCTGGTTGAGTTCATGATCTCCGGCCCGGTGATGATCCAGGCCCTGGAAGGCGAGAACGCGATCATGAAGAACCGCGACCTGATGGGTGCCACCGATCCCAAGAAGGCCGCTCCCGGCACCATCCGCGCCGATTTCGCCGACAGCATCGACGCCAATGCGGTGCACGGTTCCGACGCCCCCGAAACCGCCAAGGTCGAAGTCAGCTTCTTCTTCCCGGGCATGAACATCTATTCCCGTTAACACGGGAATCTCCCATGCGATGACGGCCAACCTTCTCGATTTCGACCTGGAGGGTCTGGCCGCGTTCTGCGAGCGCCTGGGCGAAAAGCGCTTTCGCGCGACGCAGCTGTTTCGCTGGATCCACCAGCGCGGTGCGCGCGATTTCGACCAGATGAGCGACCTGGCGAAGTCGCTGCGCGAAAAACTCAAGACCAGCGCCCGCATCGAGGGCCTGTCCGTCCTCACCCAGCACGAATCCACCGACGGCACCATCAAGTGGCTGTTCGACGTCGGCAACGGCGATGCCGTGGAAGCGGTGTTCATCCCCGAGGACGACCGAGGCACGCTTTGCGTCTCGTCTCAGGCTGGCTGCGCCGTGGGCTGCCGTTTCTGCTCCACCGGCCACCAGGGTTTTTCACGCAACCTCACCACCGGCGAGATCGTCGCCCAGCTGTGGTTTGCCGAGCATTTCCTGCGCGGCCACCTCAAGAAGGACGAGCGCGTCATTTCCAACGTGGTGATGATGGGCATGGGCGAGCCGCTGCAGAATTATTCGGCGCTGGTTCCCGCCTTGCGCGTGATGCTCGATGACCATGGCTATGGCCTGTCCAGGCGCCGTGTCACGGTCTCCACTTCCGGCGTGGTGCCCATGATCGACCGGCTCGGCGAGGATTGCCCGGTGGCCCTCGCGGTATCGCTGCACGCGCCGAACGACGAACTGCGCGACAACCTGGTTCCGCTGAATCGCAAGTACCCGCTGGCCGAACTGTTGGATGCGTGCAACCGTTATCTCGCCCACGCGCCGCGCGATTTCATCACCTTCGAATACTGCATGCTCGATGGCGTCAACGATCAGCCGGAACATGCGCGCCAGCTGGTGGAATTGGTGCGCCACCACGCCGGCAATGGTGTGTCGTGCAAGCTCAATCTCATTCCCTTCAACCCGTTCCCGCAGTCGGGCCTGACGCGTTCGCCCCACAAACAGGTGCTCTCCTTCGCAAAAATCCTGAGTGATGCTGGTATCGTCACCACTGTGCGCAAGACCAGAGGGGACGACATAGACGCCGCCTGCGGCCAGCTGGCCGGCGACGTCAAGGACCGCACCCGGGTGGGCGAGCGAATCGCCCAGCAGCGCACCGTGATGCTGAAACAGGTGCCGGCGCTGGCGACCGGCGCGAAGGAGACATGAACTCATGACAACGACCGCCCCGGGATCCCGGGATTCCAGGAGACGCCTGGCTTGGGCGGCTATCGGCGCAACGCTGCTGGCCCTGGCCGGCTGCGCCTCCACACAGTCCGGCGATACCGGCGGCTCGCGTGACATCGTCACCGAGTCCGACGAACCCGAGGCCCGCAGGCGCGCCCGCATCCGCATGGAACTGGCGGTGGGCTATTTCGAGCAGGGCCAGACCAACGTGGCGCTCGACGAACTCAAGCAGGTGATCGCCTCCGATCCCAGCTTTCCCGATGCGTACAACCTGCGCGGCCTGATCTACATGCGCCTGAACGACGTGCGGCAGGCGGAGGAAAGTTTTCGCCGGGCCGTCGCGCTCAACCCGCGCGATTCCAATGTGCAGCACAACTACGGCTGGCTGTTGTGCCAGCAGGGCCGCTACCCCGAGTCCCAGCGCGCCTTCGACATCGCCATGTCCAACGGTCTTTACGGCGGCCGCGCCAAGACGCTGATGGCCCAGGGCCTGTGCCAGGCACGCGCCGGCAACGTGGCGGACGCCGAGCGCAGCCTCTCGCGCTCTTACGAGCTGGATGCCGGCAATCCCATCACCGGCTACAACCTGGCCGGCCTTTTGTACAAGCGCGGCGATTTTGTCCGCGCCCAGTTCTATACGCGGCGCCTGAACAATAGCGAATTCGCCAATGCGGAGACTCTGTGGCTTGGCATCAAGGTCGAACGCCGCATGAACGACCAGGTCGCGATGAACCAGCTGGGCGAACAGCTGCGCAAGCGTTTCTCCCAATCGCGCGAGGCTACCGCCTATGAGCGGAGGGCGTTCGATGAGTGAAGACGGCGTGACCGCGGGCGTATTGCTGCGCCGCGCGCGCGAAGCGGCGGGCTTGCACGTGGCGGCCCTGGCGGTTTCGCTCAAGGTGCCGGTGCGCAAGCTCGAGGCTTTGGAAGAGGACCGGTACGACTTGCTGACCGATGCCGTGTTCGTGCGCGCGTTGGCTTCGAGCATATGCCGCACACTCAAGGTCGACCCCCAGCCGGTGCTGGACCGCCTGCCGCAAACCACCGTGCCCCGGCTCGCACGCGACGTCGACGGCATCAACGCACCGTTCCGCGCCCCCAACGATAGCGGGCCGCCCGGGTGGCTGCACCAGCTGACTCGGCCGGTATTCCTGGCGGTGTTTGGCTTGTTGCTCGCCGCACTGGTGGTCGTGCTGTTGCCCGCTCGCCAGCAAGAGAGCAGCGCGGCAGACGTGACCCAGCCGCCAACGCCAGGCTTGCCTTCGCCGGTGGTGAGCACGGTGGCGCCGGCTGAACCGGCGGTTTCGCTGCCGCCCGCCGGCCAAGCGGTTACCACCGTGGTGTCACCCGTCGTCACGGCGCCGCAGCCGGTGGATGCGGTCGCCGCCGCGTCCGCCCCCGCAACCGCAGCTTCCGGGACCGTGGTCTTGAAGGCCAAGGCGCCCTCATGGGTTGAAGTAACCGATGCCAAGGGCGTCGTGGCTGTCCGCAAGCTCCTGGCCGCCGGCGAAGCCGCGGGCGCTTCCGGCGCGCTGCCCTTGCAGGTAACCATCGGCAGGGTCGATGCCACCGAGGTGGAGGTGCGCGGCAAACCGTTCGACCTGCGGCCGGTCTCGCGCGACAACGTCGCCCGCTTCGAGGTGAAATGATGCAATTCTGCTTGCCAATAGAACCTGCGTCGCCCAAGCCGCGCCGTTCGCGGCAAGCGAACGCGGTCTGGGGGTCGCGCGTAGTCACGCTGGGTGGCGACGCGCCGGTGCGCATCCAGTCCATGACCAACACCGACACCGTGGACGCCATCGGTACGGCGATCCAGGTGAAAGAGCTGGCTGTCGCCGGCTCAGAGCTGGTGCGCATCACCGTCAACACCCCCGAAGCGGCGGCTCAGGTTCCGTACATCCGCGAGCAACTCGACCGCATGGGCATCGACGTGCCCCTGATCGGCGACTTCCACTACAACGGCCACCGCCTGCTCACCGACTACCCCGACTGCGCCCAGGCCCTGTCGAAGTACCGCATCAACCCGGGCAACGTGGGCAAGGGTGACAAGCGCGACAAGCAGTTCGGCCAGATGATCGAGGCCGCCATGCGCTGGGGCAAGCCCGTGCGCATCGGCGTGAACTGGGGCAGCCTGGACCAGGAACTGCTGGCGCACCTCATGGACATCAACAGCGCCCGGCCGGATCCCTGGGACGCCAAGTCGGTCATGTACGAGGCGCTGATCACGTCGGCCATCGAATCCGCGCATCGTGCGCAGGAAATGGGCATGGATGGCAACCAGATCATCCTGTCGTGCAAGGTCAGCGGCGTGCAGGACCTGATTTCCGTTTACCGCGAACTGGCCAAGCGCTGCGACTATGCGCTGCACCTGGGCCTCACCGAGGCCGGCATGGGCACCAAGGGCACGGTCGCGTCCAGCGTGGCGCTGGGCATCCTGCTGCAGGAGGGCATCGGCGACACGATCCGCGTTTCGCTGACACCGCAACCGGGCGAGTCGCGCACCCAGGAAGTCGTGATCGCATCGGAGATCATCCAGTCGCTGGGCCTGCGCAGCTTCGTGCCCAGCGTCACGGCCTGTCCCGGCTGCGGGCGCACCACCAGCACCACTTTCCAGGAACTGGCCAAGCAGATCGATGACTACCTGCGCGCGCAGATGCCTGTCTGGCGCGCCAAATACCCCGGCGTCGAGAAGATGAAGGTGGCCGTGATGGGCTGCATCGTCAACGGCCCCGGCGAGAGCAAGCATGCCGATATCGGCATCAGCCTGCCCGGCACCGGCGAGGCGCCCGCAGCGCCGGTGTTCATCGACGGCCAGAAGGCGCTGACCCTGCGCGGCGACAACATCGCCAACGAGTTCCACCAGATCGTCGAAAACTACATTGAGAAGCGCTTCGGCCAGATCGCCGAACACGCCTGAAGAACAACATGGCTGAGAAACTGAGTGCCGTCAAGGGCATGAACGACATATTGCCGCCCGACTCGGCGCGTTGGGAATGGCTGGAGGACAAGGTTCGCGCGCTGATGGCGCGCTACGCCTACCGCAATGTGCGCACACCGATCGTCGAGCCCACGGCGTTGTTCGTGCGCGGGCTGGGCGAAGTGACCGACATCGTCGAGAAGGAGATGTATTCCTTCGAGGACCGCCTCAATGGCGAGCAGCTGACATTGCGCCCCGAAAACACCGCCGGCCTGGTGCGGGCCGTGGCCGAACACTCCATGCTCTACGACGGCGGCAAGCGCCTCTACTACATGGGCCCCATGTTCCGGCACGAGCGTCCGCAGCGTGGCCGCTATCGCCAGTTCCACCAGATCGGCGCCGAAGCCCTGGGTTTCGCCGGGCCCGACGTGGACGCCGAAATCATCCTGCTGGCCGACGCGCTCTGGAAGGAACTGGGCATCTCGGACGTGCGCCTGGAAATCAACAGCCTGGGCCAGCCCGAAGAGCGCCGGCAGCACCGCACCGAGTTGATATCCTATCTTGAGAAGCATTCCGACACGCTCGACGAAGACGCCCGCCGGCGCCTGCACAGCAACCCGCTGCGCATCCTGGACACCAAGAATCCGGCCATGCAGGCCCTGGTGGAGGGTGCTCCCAAGCTGATCGACTTCCTGGGTGAGGCGTCGCTCGCCCACTTCAATGGCCTCAAGGCCATGCTCGAGGCCAATGGCATTGCCTACAAGGTCAATCCGCGCCTGGTGCGCGGCATGGACTACTACAACCTCAGCGTCTTCGAATTCATCACCGACAGCCTGGGCGCCCAGGGCACGATCTGCGCAGGCGGCCGCTACGACTACCTCATAGAGCAGATCGGCGGCAAGCCCGCTCCCGCCGTGGGCTGGGCTTTGGGCGTGGAGCGCGTGCTGGAACTGGTCAAGGAACGCGGAACGCCGGTTCCCGTGCCGACGCCCGATGCCTATGCGGTCGTTCCCGACGCGGCGGCGATGCCGCTGGTGCTGCGCAGCCTGCAGGCCTTGCGCGCCGCCGGTGCCAGCGTCCAGATGCACGCCAGCTCGGGCGAAGGCATGGGCAGCATGAAGTCGCAGTTCAAGAAGGCCGACGCCAGCGGCGCGCGCTATGCGCTGATTTTCGGCGCCGACGAACTGGCGCAGGGCCAGGTAACAGTCAAATCGCTGCGCGATGGCTCCGGTGGCCAGGTACAGCGGCCCTTGGCCGATCCGGGCGCCTGGGCCGCCTCCTTGCTCACCTAACTACAATCGCAGGCTCCCGGCAGGACAACGAACACAATGGCAAAACATCTCGACCTCGAAGAACAGGAACAGCTTGACGAGATCAAGCACTTCTGGAGGGAATACGGCAACCTCATCACCTGGGCGCTGATCGCCGTCTTCGGCTCCATCGCCGCCTGGAACGGCTGGCAATACTGGCAGCGCACCCAGGCCGCGCAGGCCGCGACGATGTACGACGAGGTCGAACGGGCGGCGCAGGCCGGCGATACGGCCAGGGTCGAGCGCGCGTTTTCCGACATGAAGGACAAGTTCGGCGGCACGACCTACGCGCAGCAGGCCGGCATGCTGGCGGCCAAAGTGCTCATCGAAAAGGGCAACACCGACGCAGCCAAGTCCGCACTGGCCTGGGTCGCCGACAAGTCGTCGGACGAGGGCTACCAGGCGGTGGCGCGGCTGCGGCTGGCCGGCGTGCTGGTGCAGGCCAAAGCCTATGACGACGCGCTCAAGCAGCTGTCGGGCCCATTCCCCAAGTCCTTCGAGGCGTTGGCGGCAGACCGGCGCGGTGACGTGTACAACCTGCAAGGCAAGAAGGCCGAGGCCAAGGCCGAATACATCAAGGCCTACAAGATTTCCGACGAGCGCGCGGAGTACCGCCGCCTGATCGAGGTCAAGCTCAGCGCTCTTGGCGTGGACGCGAAAGGGCTGGTGGCGGCACCCGCGCCTGCGGCGTCCGGAGCCAAACCATGATGCGATTGCGCCTAGGGCATTTCACTCGCGCGGCTTGCGTGACCGCACTCGCCGTCGGGCTGGCCGGCTGTTCGATGCTGCCCAACCTGCCGTTCTTCGGCGGGGCGGAAAAGCCCAAGCCCGCCGAATTGCCGCCCAACGCGGCCCTGATCGCCGTGCGGCCAGCCTGGAACGCCCGTGTGGGCGAAGTGAACCTGCCGCTCACCGTGAACGTCAACGGCAGCACGGTCGCCGTTGCCAGCAGCGACGGCACCATCGCCGCCATCGACGGAGCGACGGGCCGCGATATCTGGCGCACCAACATCAAAGCGCCGCTGGCAGCCGGGGTCGGCAGCGATGGCAAGCTCACTGCGGTGGTGACCCGCGCCAATGAACTGGTCGCGATATCGGGCGGCACGGAAGCCTGGCGCCAGAAGCTCGGAGCCGTGTCCTACGCCCCGCCGCTCGTGGCCGGAGGCCGGGTCTTCGTGCTCACCGCCGACCGCGCCGTCAGCGCTTTCGATGGCCAGACGGGCCGCAAGCTCTGGACCCAGCAACGCCCTGGCGAGCCCCTGGTGCTGCGCCATGCGGGCGTGATCACGGCGGTGGGCGATACCCTCGTGGTGGGCCTGTCCGGCCGCATGGCGGGACTGAATCCCCTGAACGGCAGTGTGCGCTGGGAAGCCCCGTTGGCGTCTCCGCGCGGCATCAACGACGTGGAACGCCTGGTGGATCTGGTGGGCAGTGTCTCCCGGGTCGGCGATGTGGTCTGCGCGCGGGCCTTCCAGGCCAACGTCGGCTGCGTCGACGCGGGCCGCGGCAATCTGCTCTGGACCAAGCCGGCCAATGGCGCAGAAGGCGTGCACGGTGACGACAAGCTGGTGTTCGGCAGCGAAGCCGACGGCAAGGTCGTGGCCTGGCGCCGCGAAAGCGGCGAGCGCGCCTGGGTGACTGACAAGCTCCAGTACCGCGGGCTTAGCGCGCCGCTGGCCCTGGGTCGCTCCGTCGTCGTGGGTGACAACACCGGATTGGTCCACATGCTGTCGCGCGAAGACGGCTCAATGCTCAATCGCCTGCCCACGGACGGCTCGCCGATCGTGGCCGCGCCCGTCGTCGCCGGCAATACCCTCGTGGTTGTAACCCGCAACGGCGGCATCTACGGCTTCGTGCCCCAGTAAAGATATCTTGAAACCAGTCATGGCCCTCGTGGGCCGTCCCAATGTCGGCAAGTCGACGCTCTTCAATCGCCTGACCAAGTCGCGCGATGCGATCGTGGCCGACTTCGCGGGGCTCACGCGCGACCGCCACTACGGCAATGCCAGGCAGGGCAAGCTCGAATTCATCGTCATCGACACGGGTGGCTTCGAGCCGACGGCCGAGAGCGGCATCTACATGGAGATGGCCAAGCAGACGCGGCAGGCCGTGGCCGAAGCGGATGTCGTGGTCTTCGTGGTCGATGCGCGCGGCGGCTTGTCGGCGCAGGACTATGACATCGCCAAGTACCTGCGCAAGCTGGGCAAGCCGACGTTGCTGGCGGCCAACAAGGCCGAGGGCATGACCGAGGGCGTGCAGCTGCCCGAGTTCTACGAACTGGGCCTGGGCGAAGTGCACCCCGTTTCCGCCGCGCACGGCCAGGGCATCCGCAGCCTGGTCGACAACGCCTTCGAGCCGCTGAATCTTCCGGACGAGGACGAAGAGGGCGAAGCCGAGGAGCCCGGCGTCATCAAGCTGGCGGTCGCCGGGCGTCCGAACGTCGGCAAGTCCACCCTGATCAATACCTGGCTGGGTGAAGAGCGCCTGGTCGCCTTCGACCAGGCGGGCACCACGCGCGACGCCATCTCCGTGCCCTTCGAGCGGGGCGGGCAGAAGTTCGAGCTCATCGATACCGCGGGACTGCGGCGCAAGGGCAGGGTGTTCGAAGCGATCGAGAAGTTCTCGGTCGTCAAGACGCTGCAAGCCATCGAGTCGGCCAACGTCGTGCTGCTGTTGCTGGATGCGACGCAGGGGATCACCGATCAGGACGCGCACATCGCCGGCTACATCCTGGAAAGCGGCCGCGCCGTGGTGCTGGCCATCAACAAATGGGACGCGGTGGACGAATACCAGCGCGAGCAGCTGCAGCGCCAGATCGAAACCCGCCTGGCCTTCCTGAAGTTCGCGCCGCTGCATTTCATTTCGGCCAAGAAACGCCAGGGCCTGGGCCCGGTCTGGACGGCGATCGGCCTGGCCCACAAATCGGCGATGGTGAAGATGCCCACGCCGGTGCTGACCCGCCTGCTGCTGGAAGCCGTCCAGTTCCAGCAACCGCAGCGCTCGGGCATGTACCGCCCCAAGATGCGTTACGCGCACCAAGGTGGGATGAACCCGCCGGTCATCATCGTGCACGGCAATTCGCTGGAGCACGTCACCGAAGCTTACAAGCGCTTCCTGGAGGGCCGGTTCCGCAAGGAATTCAACCTGGTCGGCACGCCCCTGCGCATCGAGATGAAGACCTCGAAAAACCCATACTCAGGCAAAGAGAACTCCTGAGCTCTTGAAGCCGCCGGGACTGTCACCAAATAGTGAGCTCTGCAGGCACCTGCCTACTTGCATGGCCCTGTTGCTGTGGTAAGGTGCAGTTTCCAACAACACATTCCGAATGCGGAACACGGAGAATATCGTGAGCAACAAAGGGCAGCTTCTACAAGACCCATTTCTAAACACCTTGCGTCGTGAGCACGTGCCAGTGTCGATTTACCTCGTCAACGGCATCAAGCTGCAAGGCCAGATCGAGTCTTTCGACCAGTACGTTGTGTTGCTGCGCAACACCGTGACCCAGATGGTCTACAAGCACGCCATCTCCACCATCGTGCCCGGACGCGCCGTGAACTTCTCGACGGCCGAAGGTCCCGAAGCCGGCGCGGCTTGACCTTCACGCGCCAGGCGCCCGGCGCCTACCTGATCTCCTGGACTTGAGTTCCGAATCGCCCGACCGCCCAACCGCTCCCACCATCCTGGTGGGTGTTGACCTGGGCTTGCCCCATTTCGACGCCGAGCTGGAAGAGCTCGGCCTGCTCGCGCAAACCGCGGGCCTGCAGCCGGTTGCGCGCGTGGCCTGCAAACGCAAGGCGCCGGATGCCGCGCTGTTCATCGGCAAGGGCAAGGCCGACGAGATCAAGGCCCTGGCCGAGGAGCTGGGCGCCACCGAGATCCTTTTCGACCAGGCGCTGAGCCCGGCGCAGCAGCGCAACCTTGAACGCCACATGGACCTTCCGGTCAACGACCGGACACTGCTGATCCTTGAAATCTTCGGCCAGCGCGCGCGCAGCCATGAGGGCAAGCTGCAAGTGGAATTGGCCCGGCTGCAATACGTCAGCACCCGGCTGGTACGCCGCTGGTCCCACTTGGAACGCCAGACCGGCGGCGCAGGCGTACGCGGCGGTCCGGGTGAAAAGCAGATCGAACTGGACCGCCGGATGATCGGCGACGCGATCAAGCGCACCCGCGAGCGGCTGGAAAAGGTCAAGAAGCAGCGCAACACCCAGCGCCGGCAGCGCGAGCGCCGCGGCGCCTTCAACATTTCACTGGTCGGCTATACCAACGCCGGCAAGTCCACGCTGTTCAATGCGCTGGTCAAGGCCAGGGCGTACACCGCCGACCAGCTGTTCGCCACGCTCGACACCACGACGCGCCAGCTCTACCTGGCCGATGCCGAAAGCACCTCGGGGGCCGGGCGATCCGTTTCGCTCTCCGATACGGTCGGCTTCATCCGCGACCTGCCGCACGGCCTGATCGACGCCTTCCAGGCCACCCTGCAGGAGGCGGCCGATGCCGATTTGCTGCTGCATGTGGTGGACGCCGCCAATCCCAATCACCCCGAGCAGATTGTCGAAGTCCAGCGCGTGCTGCACGAAATCGGCGCTGCGCAGGTGCCCCAGGTGCTGGTGTTCAACAAGATGGATGCGCTGGCGCCGGGCCAGCAGCCGCGCCAGGCCAGCGATTTGTTCGAGCTCGAGGGCATTGCCGTGCCCCGCCTGTTCGTGAGCGGGCGCACATCCGCCGGGGTGCCGGAGCTGCGGCGCCAGTTGGCGCAAGAGGTGAACCAGCGCAATGGCGATGCGGCCCAAGCCCCCCAAAATCCCGAAACTCACGAAACCACCGCCTGATTGGGCACAATGCGGCTGAGAATGAAATCCCCCCAAGAGACCAACAACAAATGAACCTTCATTTACCCAGCCTTGCAGGGCTGAAAGGCCGGATCAGGGGCATGTTCAACCTGAACGATCCGCGCTGGGGGCGAGGCGGGGACGACAAGCAGGAAAACAACCGGCCCGATCCGCAGAAACCCGAGAACGGCCGAGGCCAGGGACCCAACCAGGGCCCGCCGGACCTGGACGAGCTGTGGCGCGACTTCAACCGCAAGCTCGGGGGCCTGTTCGGCGGCAAAGGCAAGCGCCCCGACAACGGCGGCGGCTTTGGCGGCGGCGGTGGCTTCCAGCCCGACATGAAAAGCGCCGGCATCGGCGCCGGCCTGGTGGCCGCTGTGGTCGTGCTGATCTGGCTGGGCACCGGTTTCTTCATCGTCCAGGAAGGCCAGCAGGCCGTGATCACGCAGTTCGGCCGCTACAAGTCGTCGGTCGGCGCGGGCTTCAACTGGCGCCTTCCGTACCCTATCCAGCGCCATGAGCTGGTGTTCGTCACCCAGATCCGCTCCGTGGACGTGGGCCGCGACACCGTGGTCAAGGCCACCGGCCTGCGCGATTCGGCCATGCTCACCGAGGACGAGAACATCGTCGAGATCAAGTTCGCCGTGCAGTACCGCCTGAACGATGCCCGCGCCTTCCTGTTCGAGAGCAAGAACCCGGCGGACGCCGTGGTTCAGGCCGCCGAAACGGCCGTGCGCGAAGTGGTCGGCAAGATGCGCATGGACTCGGCCCTGGCCGAGGAGCGCGACCAGATCGCACCGCGCGTGCGCAACCTGATGCAGGCCATCCTCGATCGCTACAAGGTGGGCGTCGAAGTCGTGGGCATCAACCTCCAGCAAGGCGGCGTGCGTCCGCCCGAGCAGGTGCAGGCCGCTTTCGACGACGTGCTCAAGGCCGGCCAGGAGCGCGAGCGCGCCAAGAACGAGGCGCAGGCCTATGCCAACGACGTGATTCCCCGGGCCGTCGGTTCGGCAGCTCGCCTGAAGGAAGAAGCCGACGCCTACAAGGCCCGCATCGTGGCCCAGGCCCAGGGTGATGCGCAGCGCTTCAAGTCCGTGCTGGCCGAGTACCAGCGCGCTCCCCAGGTCACTCGCGACCGTATGTACCTGGACACGATGCAGCAGATCTACAGCAGCGTGACCAAGGTCCTGGTCGAGTCGCGCCAGGGCTCGAACCTGCTGTACCTGCCGCTGGACAAGATCATGCAGCAGGTAGCAGGAGGCGGCGTGGTCGCTCCTGAATCGCCCGCCGCCGCTCCCACGGCGCCCAGCGCTCCCGCCGGCAGCCCCGCCGACTCACGCACCCGCGACAACTCGCGCACCCGCGAGCGCGAAACGCGCTAAGCACCGGGAGAAAAACACATGAACAGAATCGGATTCATCGTCTCCACGGCCCTGGTGAGCTTGGCGTTGCTCAGCTCCATGCTCTTCGTCGTGGACCAGCGCCAGTTCGGCGTGGTCTATGCGCTGGGCCAGATCAAGGAAGTGATCACCGAGCCGGGCCTGAACTTCAAGCTGCCGCCGCCGTTCCAGAACGTGTCGTATATCGACAAGCGCCTGCTCACGCTCGACAGCCCCGACCAGGAACCCATGCTGACGGCCGAGAAGCAGCGCGTGGTGATCGACTGGTACGTTCGCTGGCGCATCACCGATCCGCTCCAGTACATCCGCAACGTGGGCCTGGACGAGGCGGCGGGCGCCAACCAGCTCAACCGGGTGGTGCGCAATGCCTTCCAGGAAGAGATCAACCGGCGCACGGTGCGCGAGCTATTGTCGGTCAAGCGCGAACAGCTCATGAACGACGTCAAGCGCGAGGTGCTCGAGGTCGTCAAGGGCGCCAAGCCTTGGGGCGTGGACGTGGTGGACGTGCGCATCACCCGCGCCGACTACGTCGATGCCATCACCGAATCGGTGTACCGCCGTATGGAGGCCGAGCGCAAGCGCGTGGCCAACGAGTTGCGCTCCACCGGCGCGGCGGAAGGCGAAAAGATCCGTGCCGATGCCGACCGCCAGCGCGAAGTGGCGATCGCCAATGCCTACCGCGATGCACAGAAGATCAAGGGTGAAGGCGATGCGCAGGCGGCTTCCATTTATGCCGAAGCCTTCGGGCGCGACCCGCAATTCGCCCAGTTCTATCGCAGCCTGGACGCCTACAAGGCCAGCTTCAACAAGAAGGGCGACGTGGTGATTCTCGACCCGTCCGGGTCCGATTTCTTCAAGGCGTTCCGCAGCAGTGGCAGCGGTGCGGCAGCTGCCGCTCCCGCAAAGAAATAACTTGGACAGCGACACGTTCTGGGCGGCGCTGGCCCTGGTGTTGGTGCTCGAAGGGCTGTTCCCGTTCATTTCCCCGGGCGGCTGGCGCAACACCTTCCAGCGGCTGCTTGCCATGCAGGACGGGCAGCTGCGCTTCTTCGGGCTGTGCAGCATCCTGCTGGGCTTGCTGCTGCTCTGGGTGGTCTCCTAAAAGGGGCTGTCTCGCGGGGCCGGTAAAATACCGTTTTTAACAGCCTCCCCCTTTTCACATGTCCGCCTGGGTCCTTCCGGATCACATCGCCGATGTATTGCCCTCCGAGGCCCGGCACATCGAAGAACTCCGACGCGAATTGCTAGACACGGCGCGCGGCTACGGTTACGAATTGGTCATGCCACCGTTGCTGGAGCACCTGGAGTCGCTGCTCTCCGGCACCGGCGAAGCGCTGGACCTGCAGACCTTCAAGCTGGTGGACCAGCTGTCGGGCCGCATGATGGGCCTGCGGGCCGACACCACGCCGCAGGTCGCCCGCATCGACGCCCATCTGCTCAATCGTCAGGGCGTGGCGCGCCTGTGCTACTGCGGCCCGGTGCTGCACACCCGCCCGGATCGCCCCCATGCCACGCGCGAACCTTTGCAGTTCGGCGCCGAAATCTATGGCCACGCCGGCCTGGAAGCCGACCTGGAAGCGCTGCTGCTGGCCCTGGACTGCCTCAAGGCCACGCAAGTCACCGACCTGACCGTCGATATGGCCGATGCCCGCATCGTCGTGTCGCTGCTGGCCGGGGTGGCGGTGGACGCAGCGACGCTGGCCCGGCTGCATGCCGCACTTGCCGCCAAGGACTCCAGCGAGCTGGCTGCGCTGACGAAGAATTTTCCGGCGGCGGCGCGCGAGGGCCTGCGGGCGCTGGTGTCGCTGTACGGCGATGAGAAGGTCCTGCTCGAAGCCAACAAATGCCTGCCGCCCG
Source organism: Caenimonas soli (assembly GCF_013155545.1). Taxonomy (GTDB): domain Bacteria; phylum Pseudomonadota; class Gammaproteobacteria; order Burkholderiales; family Burkholderiaceae_C; genus Ramlibacter; species Ramlibacter soli. The sequence continues at coordinate 31,622 of NZ_JABJVV010000001.1, forward strand.
GGCCCGCCCTGCACGAGGCCCTGGCCAACCTGAAATGGCTGGCGGGCCACCTGCAGGGAGCCAAGGTCAGCTTCGACCTGGCCGACATGCGCGGCTACGCCTACTACAGCGGCGCCCGTTTCGCGGTCTATACGCCGGGTGCCAGCGACGCGCTGGTGCGGGGCGGCCGCTACGACGAGGTGGGCGCCGTGTTTGGCCGCAACCGGCCCGCCGTGGGCTTCAGCCTCGACGTGAAGGAACTGGTGGCCGTCGTCGCCAAGCGGCCGCTCAAGGCGGTGATCCGCGCCCCCTGGCTGGACGGCACGAAGGACGCGGCCGAACTGCGCACCGCCATCGCGGCATTGCGCGGGCAGGGCGAAACCGTGGTCTGCGTGCTGCCGGGCCATGAGAGCGAAATCGACGAATTCCAATACGACCGCGAGCTGACCAAGAACGGCAGCGCGTGGATCGTCAGGCCCCTTTGATGTGGCCCCCACGCTTGCCACTCCGTGCCGCGCTGCCCCCCGAGGGGGCCCAGCCGCCTTGGGGCGGCCCGGCGGCGGCTGATCTTTATTTTTTGGATTGAGGTTTTGATGACGAAGACAAAGGGCCGCAACGTGGTCGTGGTCGGCACCCAATGGGGCGACGAGGGCAAGGGCAAGCTGGTGGACTGGCTGACCGAGATGGCGCAGGGCGTGGTTCGGTTCCAGGGCGGCCACAACGCCGGCCACACGCTGGTAATCAACGGCGTGAAGACGGCGCTGCATTTGATCCCCAGCGGCATCATGCGCCCGGGCGTCAAGTGCTACATCGGCAACGGCGTGGTGCTGTCGGCGGCCAAGCTGTTCGAGGAGATCGAGGGGCTGGAGAAAGCCGGCGTCGAGGTGCGTTCACGCCTTCGCATCAGCGAGGCCTGCCCACTGATCCTGCCGTTCCACGCGGCGCTGGACATTGCGCGCGAGACGCTGCGCGAGCAGGGCGGCACCGAGAAGATCGGCACCACCGGCCGCGGCATCGGCCCGGCCTACGAAGACAAGATCGCCCGCCGCGCGCTGCGCGTGCAGGACTTGAAGCATCCCGATCGCTTCGGCGAGAAGCTGAAGGTGGTGCTGGAACTGCACAACTTCGTGCTGACGAAGTTCCTGAATGCGCGGCCCGTGGACTACCAGGCGGTGTTCGACGAGTCGATGAAGCACGCTGAGCTGCTCAAGCCCATGATGGCCGACGTTTCGCGCGAGCTGAATGAAGCCCACATCCACGGTGACAACCTGCTGTTCGAGGGCGCCCAGGGCACGCTGCTGGACGTGGACCATGGCACCTACCCGTACGTGACCTCCAGCAACTGCGTGGCCGGCAACGCCTCGGCCGGCGCCGGCGTGGGCCCCGGCATGCTGCACTACATCCTGGGCATCACCAAGGCCTATTGCACCCGCGTGGGCGGCGGGCCGTTCCCGACCGAGCTCGACTGGGAAAAGCCCGGTACCGTGGGCTACCACCTGTCGACCGTGGGCGCCGAAAAGGGCGTCACGACCGGCCGCAGCCGCCGTTGCGGCTGGTTCGACGCGGCGTTGCTCAAGCGCAGCGCCCAGGTCAACGGCCTGTCGGGCCTGTGCATCACCAAGCTCGACGTGCTGGACGGCATCGAGCAATTGCAGTTGTGCACCGGCTACAAGCTCGACGGTGAATACACCGACATCCTGCCGCTGGGCGCCGACGAGATTTCCCGCTGCGAGCCCGTCTACGAAGTGATGGAAGGCTGGAGCCAAAGCACGGTGGGTGTCACCCAATACGAGAAGCTTCCTGTCAATGCGCGTTTGTACCTGCAGCGAATCGAGCAGGTAACCGGCGTGCCCATCGATATGATCTCGACCAGCCCGGACCGCGATCACACGATCATGATGCGGCACCCCTATTTGCCTTGAGCCCTTGAGCAGGAGCAGTTGCGTATGTTGACGGAAGACGGCAAGCACCTTTACGTAAGCTATGACGAGTACCACAACCTGACTGAAAAGCTCGCCATCAAGGTGCATCAGTCGGGTTGGCGGTTCGACACCATCCTGTGCCTGGCACGCGGCGGCATGCGGCCCGGCGACATCCTCTCGCGCATCTTCGACAAGCCGCTGGCCATCATGTCCACCAGCTCGTACCGGGCCGAAGCCGGCACGGTGCAGGGCCACCTGGACATCGCGCACTACATCACCACCCCCAAGGGCGAGATCGCCGGACGTGTGCTGCTGGTGGATGACCTGGCCGACTCGGGCCACACGCTGCACGCCGTGATCGAGATGCTGAAGAAAAACTACAAGCTGATCACCGAGCTGCGCAGCGCCGTGATCTGGACCAAGGGCTTGTCGAAGTTCACCCCGGACTATTCGGTCGAATACCTGCCGACCAACCCCTGGATCCACCAGCCCTTCGAGGCCTACGACAGCATGGGCCCCGAGAAGCTCCTCGAAAAGTGGAAAGTCTGAGGCCGCGCTAACATGGCTGGATGAGCAAGCCGATCACTGACCTCATCCACCATCCCTACGTTCCGCCGGGCAGCTTCGGGGCGCCGCAGCCGGGCGTCTACAAAGCCTCCACCGTCTTCTTCGCCAACGTCGCAGCCATGCGGGCGCGCGACTGGAAGCACAAGCAGGGCTACACCTACGGCCTGCACGGCACGCCCACCACCTTCACGCTGGAAGAGCGCATCGCGACGCTCGAGGGCGGCACGCACTGCATCCTGGTGCCCAGCGGGCTGGCGGCCATCGCCAACGTCAGCATGGCGCTGCTCAAGACCGGTGACGAGGTCCTGATCCCCGACAACGCCTACGGGCCCAACAAGGCGTTTGCCGACGGCGAATTGAAGAATTGGGGAATCACCTACCAGTTCTACGACGCCATGAACCCGGCCGATCTGCAGGCGCGTATCGGCCCGCAGACCAAGCTGGTCTGGCTGGAGGCGCCCGGCTCGGTGACCATGGAGTTCGTGCCGCTGGCGCACCTGGCCCATATCTGCCGCGAACGAGGCGTGCTCACGGCGCTGGACAACACCTGGGCGGGCGGCATCGCCTTCAATGGTTTCGACCTGGGCCATGGCGAGCGCCGCGTGGCCGGCAGCGGCGCCGACGTGGTCGTGCATGCCTTGACCAAGTATCCCAGCGGGGGCGGCGATGTGTTGATGGGCGCAATCGTCACCCGTGACGAAGAACTTCACCAGCGGCTCAAGCTGACCCATATGCGCGTCGGCTGGGGCGTCGGGCTCAACGACGTCGAAGCCATCCTGCGTTCGTTGCCCAGCCTGCCGCTGCGGTACCGTGCGCACGATGCTGCTGCGCGCGAGCTGGCAGCCTGGCTGCAACATCGTCCGGAAATCGCGCAATTGCTCCATCCCGCATTCGAAGGCTCGCCGGGCCACGAGCATTGGCGCGCGCTGTGCGGCGACGATGGCTTGGCCGCCGGCCTGTTTTCGGTGGTCTTCCAGGAGCGCTACAGCACGGCCCAGGTCGATGCGTTCTGCGATGCCCTCAAGCTCTTCAAACTCGGCTATTCCTGGGGCGGCCCGGTGAGCCTGGTGGTGCCTTACGACGTTCCGTCGATGCGCAGCGCCAGGTTGGGCTGCTGGACGCACAAGGGCATTCTGGTGCGGTTTTCCGTGGGCCTGGAGGCGGTCGAGGACCTGCGCGCCGATGTCGAGCAGGCGCTGGGTGCCTTGGCTTAGCTGTCGGCTATCCGGGACGCCTTTTATCGCTTACATTGGCCCCATCGACAGATAGAAACGGAAGGCCCTGTGGCTACACCCAATTACGGATACGAGAAGCGGCAGAAAGAGCTGGCCAAGAAGCGCAAGAAGGAAGACAAGCTGAAGGCCAAGGCCGACCGCAAGACTGGCCCCGGCGAGAGTGATGCTTCGTCCGACGAACCCGGCGGGGCCGGGCCTGGCAACCAGCCACCGAACACCCCGCCGCAGACCTAGCCCATTCGCAGGATTTCCCGGGCCAACTCAGCCATAGCTTCCGCCGACCGGTCCGCCGGTGCAATGGATTTCGCATCGGTGTACTGCGTGAAGTTGCGGGCTATCGACGATGCATAACCCGGGTCGTAGTGTTTGAGCAGCAACTCGCGCACCACCGCCTCGATCTCGCCCGCCGCCACCTGCGCCTGCCAGCCTTCGACCACGGCCTTGCCGCGCAGTTGGATCAGTGCATCCAGCCGTTCGCAAAAGAGCTTCTGGTCCTTCACGAAGAAGTCGTAGTCCTCCAGAAGCAATGACACCCGCTCGTCGTCGGGCAGTTCCAGCCGCAGGCAGGCGCTGGCCCGCATGCGCTCGATCAGGGCGTCGGGCACTGCCAGGTTGCCGACTTTCCGGCTTTCGCTTTCCACGAACACGGGCCGCGCCGGATCGAACCGGCGCAGCTGGTCCCAGACCAGTGTGTCGAAGCGCTTTTGCGTGGGCTGCGGCTGGCCGGGAATCATGCCGAGCACTGAACTGCGATGGCTGGCCAGGGCTTCGAGATCCAGCACCTGGGCGCCGGCTTGCGCCAACGCCTGCAACAGGCGTGTCTTGCCGGAACCGGTGGGCCCGCAGATGACGCGGTACTCGAATCGCGCCGCCAGCTCGGGCAGCGCGGCCAGCACCGCCGTGCGGAAAGCCTTGTAGCCGCCCTCGATGACGCTGACCTTGAAGCCGATCTGCCCCAGTATTAGCGCCAGGGAGCCGCTGCGCTTGCCGCCGCGCCAGCAATAAGCCAGTGGCTGCCAGGTGCGCGGCTTGTCGATCACCTCGCGCTCGATGTGGCGCGCGATGTTGGCTGCCACCAGGGCGGCGCCGCGCTTCTGCGCCTCGAAGGGGCTGACCTGCTTGTAGATCGTGCCTATGAGCTTGCGCTCCTCGTCGTTGAGCGACGGCCAGTTCAGCGCGCCGGGCAGGTGGTCCTCGGCGTATTCACCCTCGCTGCGCACGTCGATGATGGCGCCGAAATCGTCCAGGCGCTCGATCGCCTCCGCCGCGGGAACCTTGTGCACGCTCACTTGACCAACTTTTTCAGCTCAGGCCACACGGTGTCGAGGATCAGCGGCTGCGCGGCCTCGGTGGGGTGGATGCGGTCGGGCTGGAACATGCGCATGGGCTCCGGGCCATCGAACACGCCCTTGAGCATGAAGGGCACGACCGCCGCCTTGTGCTTCCTGGCGACCTTGTCGTAGAGGCCGGCGAAGCGGCTCGAGTAGTCGGCGCCGTAGTTCGGCGGCACCTGGATGCCGACCAGCAGCACCCTGGCGCCCGCTTTCTGCGCGGCCTGGGTCATGTGCGACAGGTTGTCCTCGGTCATCGCCAGCGGCAGGCCGCGCAAGCCATCGTTGCCACCTAGCTCCAGCACCAGGATGTCGGGCTTGTGCTTGTCGAGCAGGGCCGGAAGGCGCGAGCGGCCGCCGGACGTCGTTTCGCCGCTGATGCTGGCATTGACGACCCGGGCGCCCGATGTCTCGGCCACCAGCCTCTTTTCCAGCAGCGGCACCCAGCCCGTGCCCCGCTTCAGGCCATACTCGGCGCTGATGGAGTCGCCAAGAACCAGAATCGTCTTGCCCGCCGCGGCCACGGCCGGCAAGGCATAACAGCCAGCTAACCCAGCCGCGATAAAGTGGCGGCGGTTCCAATTTCCAGCAAACATGTCTGATCCCATTATTTCCGTCGAGCACGTCCACAAATCGGTCACAGACTCGACGGGTACGCTCGACATTTTGCGCGATATCGACTTCACCCTGGCACCCAAGGAAACCGCCGCCATCGTCGGCGCCTCGGGCTCTGGCAAAAGCACCTTGCTGTCCATCATCGCCGGCCTGGATACGCCCAGCCGCGGCACGGTGCGCCTGGCCGGCAACGACCTGTTCAGCATCGACGAGGACGAGCGGGCCGCGCTGCGCGCCCGGCAGGTGGGTTTCGTCTTCCAGAGCTTTCAGCTGCTGGGCAACCTCACGGCCCTGGAGAACGTGATGCTGCCGCTGGAACTGGCAGGGCGCAAAGACTCGCGCAAGGCCGCGTCCGAGATGATGGCCCGCGTCGGGCTGTCATCGCGCCTTGGCCACTATCCCAAGGTACTGTCGGGCGGCGAACAGCAGCGTGTGGCGCTGGCGCGGGCCTTCGTGGTGCAGCCGGCCGTGCTGCTGGCCGACGAGCCCACCGGCAGCCTGGACTTCGCGACCGGCGAGACCGTGATGGAACTGATGTTCGATCTGAACCGGGAACAGGGCACGACCCTGGTGCTGGTTACTCACGACCGCGCGATCGCGGCGCGTTGCGAGCGCCGCATCACCATCGAAGCCGGCCGCATCGCCGACTAGGGCCGGCGCCTACTGCTGGCGCCGGGGCAGGGCGCGTTTGAGGGCTTGGAGGAACAGCTTGCGCTGCTGGGGGTGATCGACGTTGCCCGCGATCGCCTCGATGAAATCCTTGAAGGTGCCGGCGCGGCCCGTTTCCTTGCGGATCAGCATCTTGGCCATGGGGCCGATGAACTTGCTGAGCGTCTGCTCGATGACGGTCAATTCGTCCGCGGCGACCTCGAGGAGGCGGCCCCCGGTACGGCTGGAAATCGACGGCTTGTTCAAGCTGCCGGAAGATTTGCTCACGGGCAGGCTTTGGCTGGATTGGCTTTGCGTGCCGAGGACGAAAGCTTCGCGGGCCTTCGGCTCCTGGATCGACGGCGCCAGCGCTTCGCGCAGGGCCTGAATGGTCGGCGCCAGGGGCTGTGCCTTGCGCACCAGCACCCGCGCCAGTGGGCCGATGTTGCGGGCGAGATCCATCTCGACCTCGTGCACTTCGTCCGGCTCCAGCGCCCTGATGCTCTTGACCGGCAGCGTCTGCGTGTAGCCGGTGGACGGGCCTTCGCGACGCGTGTTGCCACCCCGCTGGTTGGCCACGGCGTACACCTCGTGCAGGCGGCCGTGCTTGTCTTCGTATTGGCCCAGGTACTGGAACAGGTCGGCGGTGTCGTCGGTGATGCGCGAGATCACGTCGTAGTACGAGCGAGAGACCAGCACCTGGTTGCCCTGGGCGAAGTCCATCACGCGCTGCGCCACATTGATGCCGTCGCCCACCACGTTCACGCGGTCGTTGATGTCGGAAATGACGCGCACAGGCCCCATGTGCAGGCCGATACGCGCGGACAGCAACCTGCCATAGCGCTGGCCCAACAGATCGCGCAGCAGCATGGCGGAGTGCAGGGCCTCTTCCGGGTCGCCCATGAAGCAGATGGCCGCGCCGTCGCCGGTGTCTATGGAAATCCGCGTGTCCTCGGGGACGCTTTTGAGCGCCTTGGCGATCAACTCGTTGAACAACTTCTTGAGCGTCACCTGGTCATCGACGGAGCGCACCGAGTAGCCCACCAGGTCCAGGAACATGATGGTGCACAGCAGGTTGCGACGTTGTGAGCTGGTGGGCCCGGATGTGGCGGTGCCGGTGCTAGGCACGGAAGCGGCCTGGCCCGCAGCGGTGATGGCGGGCCGGTCGGGCTGCTGCTGGGGCTGCGACTGCGCGGCGTCGGACTTTTCCGAGCCCTGGATCGCGGCCCTGAACAGGGCCAGGGTCTGCGGCCGGCGGCTTTCGTCCGGGTGCATCGCCCATTCGATCGCATCGAGCAAGGTGGCGCCGTACACGCTGACCTCGGCCAGGCTGGAAGCCGGCAGCATGGTGTCGTTCTTCACGCGGGCCGCCGATTCGACCGGCTTCTTGCCCGTGGTCATCCAGTACATCACCGCGCCGAGCGAGTAGATATCGGTCCACGGGCCCTGGTTGCCCTGCGAATGGTATTGCTCGAAAGGGGCGAAGCCGGGGCTGACGATGTTGGTCATGTCCCGGTCGACCGTGACGCGGCGGGCCGCGCCGAAATCGAGCAGCACCGGCGTGCCGTCGGCGCGCACGTAGATGTTGTCTGGCTTGATGTCGCGATGCAGGAAACCCGTCTTGTGGACGGCCTCCAGGCCATCGAGCACCGGATAGACGATGGACAGCAGGGCGCGCCGCGACAGCGGTGCGTTCTGCGGCACCCAGCGCTTGAGCGACAGGCCCGACTCGTACTCCATCACGATGTAGGCGGTGCCGTTCTCGCGGAAGTAGCGCAGCACCCGCACGATGTTGGGGTGGCGGAAGGTGGCCAGCGCCCGCGCTTCGTCGAGGAAGCGCTCCAGGCCCCAGTCGTACTGTTCCTGGTGCTCGGGCTTGGCGCCGCGCACCTGCACTTCCTGGTTGGGGCCGCGCGTGACCAGGTCGCTGGGGAAGTATTCCTTGATGGCGACGGGCAGCTGCAGGTTGCTGTCGCGGGCGAGGTAGGTGATGCCGAAGCCGCCGCCGCCCAGCGGCCGCTCGATGTTGTATTCGTTGATACGGTAGCCGGCAGGCAAGCAAGCGGCGTCCGCCGGCGGCGCCGTCGGTGCTTTGGGCGTGACTGCTGCGTCAGCCACAGGCCTACTGGTCGCCGATCATCTGCATGGCCTTCTCGAGGCTGCGGCGCATGCGATTGAACGAGCTGCCCAGGACGGCGACCTCGTCACCGCCTTTTTCGTTGAACTCGGGCTCGCCGAATTCGCCGGTGCTGATCTTGTCGGCCGACTCCGACATCTTGCGGATGGGACGCACGATCAGCCACGACAGCATGATGTTCAGCACGATGAAGACCGCGACGAATACCGCAGCCAGCGAAGCCATGAAGGTGGTGAAGGCGCGGTCGGCGTTGCGTAGCGGCACTTCCATCGGCACCGTGACCACTTGGGCGCCAACGATCTCGTTGTGCTTCCAGCCGAAGCCATTGGCCTCGCCGTAGATCTTGAGCATGCTGGGCGGCGCGGCTGCGGGGGTGCTGTGGCACTGCAGGCAGGCCGGGTTGCTGATCTGGATCGGGTGGGCGATGAAAAGGCTGCGGCCGGTGGACGAGGCGCGCTCTGCCACCACTTCCTTCACGTCCGCGTAGTTGCGGAACCGGTTGACCACGTCGGCCTCCCAGTCCAGGGTGCGGTTGCGCGGGTTGGTGGGGTTGAGCGTGGCCTCTTTGTAGCTGTATTCCTTGTACTTCTTGCGCAGGTGGTTGGTGGCCTCGGTGGCGGCGAAGGCCGGCACCGTTTGCGGCAGGAACACTTCGTCCATCATCTGGATCAGGTGCGGGCGGACTTGTTCGACGGTGTAGGTGCGCACCGAAATGGCGGCTTCCATCATCAGGCGGGCATCGCGAATCACTTCTTCGCGGGCGTTTTCTTGCAAAAGTTGGCGCGAAACCAGGCCGGCCGCGGCAAAGCCGGCCAAGAAGACGACAATCAACACAAGATTGAACTTAAGCCTGAGCCCCATACCCTCTCTCCTAATAATGAACACCATTTTATACAGGGGTAGCACTCAAGACCACGGGATAATTCTGTGATGTCCTCACCAAAAGTGCTATTCGGATTCCACGCAGTCGGCGTTCGGCTCAAAACCTTCCCGCGTTCCGTCATCGAGATTTACGTCGATCCCACCAGAAAAGATGCGCGGATGCGGCAGTTTCTGGATCGCGCCAACGAGGCTGGCGCCCGCGTGATCGAGGCCGACGGCATGCGCCTGGCCAAGCTGGCCGGCAGCCACGGCCACCAGGGCGTAGCCGCCCGGGTGGAGGTGCTGAAGGCGGCCAACTCGCTGGACGACCTGCTGGACGGAATCAAGGAGCCGCCGTTGCTGCTGGTCCTGGACGGCGTGACCGATCCCCACAACCTGGGCGCTTGTCTGCGCGTGGCAGACGGCGCGGGCGCGCACGCCGTGATCGCCCCCAAGGACCACGCCGTAGGTGTGAACGCCACTGTCGCCAAGGTGGCAAGCGGCGCGGCCGAAACCGTGCCGTATTTCATGGTCACCAACCTGGCGCGAACCCTGGGCGAGCTCAAGGAACGCAGCATCTGGTGCATAGGAACCAGCGACGACGCCCCCAGAACCGTTTACCAGGCCGACCTGAAGGCCCCGGTGGCCCTGGTGCTGGGTGCCGAAGGGGCGGGCATGCGCCAGCTGACCCGCAAGACCTGCGACGAACTGGTGAGCATCCCGATGCGGGGCTCCGTGGAAAGCCTGAACGTCTCGGTGGCCAGCGGCGTCTGCCTGTACGAGGCGCTGCGGCAACGAACATGATCGAGCAGGCCCGCGGTTGGCTGGGTGCGGCCAGGCGTGTCGCCGTGTTGACGGGCGCCGGCATGAGCGCGGAATCGGGCGTGCCCACTTTCCGCGATGCCCAGACCGGGCTGTGGGCCCAGTTCGATCCGCAGCAACTGGCGACCGAAGAAGCCTTCCGCGCCAACCCGACGATGGTGTGGGACTGGTATGCCATGCGCCGCGAGATGGTCGCCAAGGTCGAGCCCAATGCCGGCCATCGCGTCTTGGCCACCTTCGCGAAGCGCCATCCGCAGCGCCTGACACTGATCACGCAGAACGTGGATGGCCTGCATCAGCGGGCCGGAAGCGTCGGCGTGCTGGCCTTGCACGGCAACATCTCCGAAGACAAATGGCTGGACGAGCCCAAGGCCTGCTGCAACGCAAGCCAGCCCGCTGCGGCCCGGCCGCCGTATTGCAAGGTCTGCGGCAACCTGCGGCGGCCGGCCGTGGTGTGGTTCGGCGAAATGCTGCCGCTGGAAACTTTGGCTGCCGCCGAAGCCGCCGCACAAGAATGCGACCTGATGCTGGTGGTGGGCACCTCGGGCGTGGTCTATCCGGCGGCCGGCCTTGCGCGCATGGCCGCGGGCAAAGTAGTGATCGTCAACCCCGAGCCCACCGAACTCGACGACGCAGCCGACGCCGTGCTGCGTGGCAAGGCGGCGCAATTGCTGCCGCAACTCCTGGAGGATTAGTCATGCGCTACACCATCATCACCGCCCTGGCGGCCACGCTGCTGCTGGCCTCTTGCACGCAGGAGCAGCAAAACAAGCTGGGCCGCGACATCCAGAACTGGACCGGCACCAACGGCGTGCTGGAGGTTTACGCCGGCGACAAGGTCGTGCGGCGCTGGCTGAAGGTGGACAAGCTGAGCACCGCACTAGGCACCGACGATAACAAGCCGCGCGCCTATCGTTTTGGCTATGGCGTGCTGGACGAGAACCTGAACTTCGTAGCCGAGCCGACGGAGAAGAAGGTGTACTTCGAAGTCAGCGATTTCAGCCACTACGTGTTCTTCGAGAACCCGCACTAGTTGTCATGCCCCCGGGGAGGTTGTCATGCCGGACTAGATCCGGCATCCATGCCTTTCACCCCAACTCGAAAAACGTCATCACCACCTTATCCGGGTACCGCGCCCCGGTCCCCACAAACATCCGCTCATTGATCCACCCCAGCGACGCTGACACAGTCTCAAAGCTAGGGCTGCAGCGAAAGTAGATCAACGCCGGATCCACCGGCTCGCCCCCCACCAGCCGCGCCATCAAATCAGGAGAGCCCGAACGAATGGCCCGGTTCTGCACATAGATCATGTCGCCGCCATCGGTCTCCAGGACGTACCGCGCATCGAGTTCAGCCAGGGTGTCGCTCACCACCAACTGAAAGTCCGCCCCGCCCGGCAGCACCCGCGCGTGCCAGCCGTCGCCGATGGCTTCGCCGCCCAGGATGGGAATAAGCCGGCGCAAACCGCGAGCAGTGCGTCCGATTTCCTGCGGCTTGTCCACCAGCACGGTGAGGTCGGCGAATAGCTTGAGGGGAGGAGGGGGGAGGGTCATGGCGTGATTATCGGGATGCGTCTGGCACAGGCCGAGCTGTTGCCCATCGCTTGCCAGGGACCCCCGTGAGGCCGCGGCACACCTGCGCCACGCCAAAGGCCTTGTCCTCATTGGGGGAAAATCCCTGTCGAGGTGTCCATTCAGATTGGGCCGTGACACTTGCTATCGCCCCCGGCGGCTCGCAGAATCCATTCTGGTACGGCACACTGCCTACGATTGCACGTCATGAGCCCCGATCCTGTCCCTCCCCTCGCGCTGGTGGTGGACGACGAGCCTGTGACCCGCCTCCTGGTGAAGCGCGCACTGGAAAGCTTCGGCTGCGCTCCGGTCCTGGAGGCTGCCGACGGCGTCGCGGCGCAGCAGGTCCTGCGCGAGCGCCCGGACGTCGCCCTGGTGCTCACGGACATCATGATGCCGCGGATGGACGGGCTGGAACTGCTGAGCTGGGGACGCGAGGCGGTGCCAGGCGCCACGTGGATCGTCCTCTCCGGGCTGGAAACCTTCGACTCGGCGGTGGCTGCGATCCGGCTGGGGGCATTCGACTTCCTGCCAAAGTCGCCGCGGAAGGAAGAGATGGAGGTCGCGGTTCGCAACGCGCTCGAGCGGCGGCGGCTCGTCGCGGAGCGCGAGCGGCTGCACGGGGAACTTCAGCGCAAGGTGCGCGAGCTCGAGGAAACCTCCGAGCTGCTGCGTCGCGACCTGGAGCGAGCGGAGGTGATCCAGCGCGCGCTGCTGCCGCGCAGTCCACCATCCCTGGAAGGGTACTGCATCCAAGCCGTCTACCGGCCGGGGCAGCATGTGGGCGGCGACCTCTATGACGTAATCCGGCTGGGCGAGCGGTACCTGGCCTTCTACCTGGCCGACGCCACGGGCCACGGCGTCACTTCGGCGATGCTTTCGGTGCTGTTCAAGCAGCGGCTGGTCCTGGTGGATCCCGAGACGGACCTCGTGTTGCCGCCGGCGACGGTGCTGGAGACGGTGAACCGCTCGATCTGCCAGTCGCACGCCGCGCCCGGATTGTTCCTGACGGCCGTCCTGGGCCTGCTGGACACGGCGGACGCAAGCCTCACGCTGGCATCCGCGGGCCACCCGCCCGTGCTGCACCTGTGCGAAAACGGGGAAACGCGCCTCATCCGCCGCACGGGGCCCGCGCTCGGGCTCGCGCCGGACGCGCAGTTCCGGCAGGAGCGTCTGCAGATCGCGGCGGGCGACCGGATCTTCCTCTACACCGACGGGCTGCTTCCCTCGGGTTCGGAGCAGGACCTGCAACGATTGGAGTGGGTGCTCTCGCGACCACTCTCCAGCGCGCAGGAAGTGATGGCGCAGCTTGACCTTGGCGCGGCGGCCGGCGCAGAGCGTGATGACGTGACCATCCTCCTCATCGACGCGCATGCAGGGATCTCCTGGTTCGACAACGGCGCCGCGCTTCCCGCTGCTGCCGTGCCAGCCGTGGCGCCACCGGGTGGCGAGGTGGTGTTCTACGGCGAGACGGAGAACGCCGCGTATCTCGCGCTGCGGCGCCGGGCCACATGGATGCACTGCGATGCCTTCCATGAAACGGCGCAGGCCGTGCTGGACGAGGGGCACGCGCTGGTGCTGGACCTCTCCGACTGCGAATATCTGGACAGCACCTTCCTCGGCACCGTGCACGAGCTGGTAGCCCGGGGCGGAGTGGTACTGACGGGGGTGACGCCGGGAGTGCGTGCGCTGTTCGAGGAACTGAGCATGGAGCAGGTGCTGGCCTGCATCCGCGAGGACGTTCCCGCCCCGCGCCAACTCTATGCGCTGGGCTCCGGGTCCGATCCGGCGGCGGTGCGTAAGCGGATCCTGCATGCGCACGAAGCGCTTTCGGCGCTGAGCGAGAGCAACCGCGAGGAATTCCGCGGGGTGGTGGAGTCACTTCGCGGCGACACGGGTTGATCCGCGCTCGCTCACCAAAGGCCGACATGAACGCCGCCATTCGACTGCTGCATCTGGAAGACGACCCGCTCGACGCCGAACGCCTGCGGCTCAGGTTGCAGGCCGACCACCCTGCCTGCGAGATCGTGTGGGTGCGCGGCAAGGGGGATTTCGAATCCAGCCTGCAAGGGCAAGCCTTCGATGTGGTGATATGCAACTATGAACTGCCGGGCTACAGCGGCCTGCAGGCGTTGCGCCATGTCCGCGAGCAGCAGCCGGAGCTTCCGGTGATCATCAGTTCCTCAGGCCTGAGGAGTGAGGAAGACGCGGTGGAGTGCATGAAGGCTGGCGCCACCGATTACGTCCTCAAGCAGCGGCCGTGGCGGCTGGGCGCCCAGGTTCGGCGAGCGCTGATCGAGAAAGAGGAGCGCGCGGCGCTGCGCCGTGCGGAAGAAGACCTTCGCGCCTTGAACGCCGAGCTGGAGGAGCGCGTGCGATCGCGCACCGCCGAACTCGAAACGGCCAACAGCTTCCTGAATTCGGTGATCCAGCACATCCCGCACATGGTCATCGTAAAGAACGCCAGCGACCTGACGTTCGTTCGCGTCAATCGCGGCTACGAGCAAACGTCGGGGCGCAGCGCGCAGGAGGTGATCGGCAAGACCGCTTACGACATCCACCCCAGGAAGGAAGAGGCCGCCTTCTACACAGCGAGCGACAAGCAAGCCCTGGCGCTGGGCCGCGAGTTGGACGTCCCGGCGGCGACGCTGCACCCGCCCGGTGGGGGCGAGCGCATCCTGCACATGAAGAAAATCCCCATCTTCGATGACGCCGGACAGCCGCGGTACGTGCTGACCATCGCGGAGGACGTGACGGAGAAGGTGAAAAAGGAGCGTGAGGTCGAGCGGCTGAATGCGACCCTGGCGCAGCGCACCGCGGATGTCGAAGCGGCCAATCGCGCCAAGAGCACCTTCCTGGCCACCATGAGCCACGAGATCAGGACACCCATGAACGGCATGCTCGGCATGCTGGAACTCCTGAGCCTGACCGACCTGGATGCGGAGCAGCGTGAGACCCTCGGGATCGTGCGCGCATCGAGCAAGTCGCTGCTGCGCATCATCGACGACATCCTCGACTTCTCGAAGATCGAGGCCGGCAAACTGGAGGTCCGCCCCGATGTGGTCTCCATCAGGCAGGTCATCGAGGAGGTGCAGAGCATCTACCTGGGCAACGCCAGCAGCAAGGGCCTGATCGTCCGGCGGATCGTCGATCCTCGCATCAGCCCGGCGCTTTGGGTCGATCCGGTGCGGCTGCGCCAGATCCTCAACAACTTCGTCAGCAACGCGATCAAGTTCACCCCTATAGGCTCGATCGAGATCAGTGCGCAATGGGTGGGGCGGGCTGACGGACAGGAGAGCCTGCGCTTCGTGGTGAAGGACACCGGCATCGGCATCTCGCAGGAGGACCAGCAGCGGCTGTTCCAGCCTTTCAGCCAGGCGCTCGGTGACCGGAACTCGGGCGGCGCGGGATTGGGGTTGGTCATCTCCCGCCAGCTGGCGCAGATGATGGGCGGCACCATCTCCCTGGAGAGCGAGCCTGGCAAGGGCACGACCCTGATCCTGAGCCTGTCGCTGCCGATCGTCGAGGCGCTGCCAGACAGCGGCGCCCAAAGCGCGCGCGCGCTGCCGGCGGCCATCTCCGCGCGCCGCACGGCTCCCAGCATCGCGCAGGCGGAGACGGAAGGGACGCTCGTGCTGCTGGTGGATGACCACCCGGTCAACCGCATGCTGCTCCTGCGCCAGGTGCAAACGCTGGGCTATGCCGCCCAGACCGCCGAACACGGCATCGAGGCCCTGGAGAAGTGGAAGTCGGGCCGCTTCGGGCTGGTGATCACCGACTGCCACATGCCGCAGATGGATGGCTACGAACTGGCGCGCAGCGTCCGCAGCCTCGAATCCGCCAAGGACCTCAAGCGCGTTCCGATCATTGCCTGCACCGCCAACGCGCTGCAGGGAGAGGCCGAGGCATGCCGGGCCGCCGGCATGGACGACTACCTGGTCAAGCCGGTCGAGTTGTCGCAGCTCACCGAAAAGCTCGATCAGTGGCTGCCGATTCCGCCGGAGCCCGGCGCGCCTGCCGCGGCCGCCGGTCCAAGCGAGGACGCCGAGCCCTCCGTCACCCCGATCGATCAGGCGTTTCTGATGAAGAACTGCGGCGGTTACGCAGCGGTCGTGAACGAGGTCCTGGCAGCCTTCCGGAACACGTGCGAGGAGGACGCGGCCGTCCTCAAAGACGCGCTGGAAGCCGGCGACGTTGCCCGGGTGACGCAGTCCGCCCACCGCATGGCGGGCGCCAGCAAGATGATCGGCGCGCTCGGTTTTGCTGCTGCCTGCGAGCACATCGACCGCGCCAGCCGCGCCGGCGACTGGAAGGCGATCCTGAGCGGCATGCCCGCGTTCGAGCGGGAACGGATGCGCCTGGCTGCCTATTTCAAGTCTCGCGAGGAAACAGCTTGACGGACACCCGGTCCCTCGCGCTGGGGGGCGATCGCCATGCCGTGGGCGAGAATGCGGTCTAACCCTTCCATTGAGCCGACGCCTCCATTCTTGAAAGAGGATCATGAAAAAAATATCGGAACGGAGAACGCGATGCGAACGCACTGGTTGATGGCAGGGATACTTGGACTGCTTCTTACGGGCTGCGCGGGCATCCACACTGCGCCTGCTCCGGAAGCACGACAAGCCCTGGCCCCAACCGGAAAACTTCGAGTTGGGCTGTATCTGGGAAATCCCTTGTCCGTGGTGCGGGACTCCGCATCGGGTGAAATGAAAGGGGTGGGATTTGACCTGGGAAAAGAGTTGGCCCGACGCATGGCAGTTCCGTTTGAGCCGGTCGTGTACCCATCGGTCGCAGCCCTCGTCGGCAGCGCCAAATCCGGCGGTTGGGACGTCGCCTCTATTGCATTAAGTCCTGCGCGAGCGAAGGACATGGATTTCACCGCGCCGCACCTGGAAGTCGAATTAGGCTACCTCATCCCTGGCAGTTCTTCCATCGCAACCGCGGCTGATGTGGATCGGCCTGGCATTCGAGTTGCCATGCAGGAGAAGGGCCTTGCGGACACCTTGCTTTCTCCCACACTGAAAAATGCCGTGGTGGTTCGAGCATCAAGCATCGCTGGCACGTTGGAGATTGTGAGATCCGGGAGAGCAGACGTATTTGCCGGCAACAAGCCAAGCTTGTTCGAAATATCGGATCAGATGCCCGGTTTTCGAGTTCTCGACGGTCGGTTTGCTACCGATCCGGTGGCCATGGCCATCCCGAAGGGTCGGGAGCTCGCAATGGCCTATGCACGAAAATTCGTTGAGGACGCGAAGTCGGAGGGGCTGGTCAAAGCCGCGCTCGAGAGGGCCGGAATACGCGGCGCGGTTGTGGCCGCACCGAACCCAGCTCAGCGATGAACCGCGTAGCACTACTCCTGCTCTCCCACGCTGCGGTAGCCCTTGTCGGCTTCGCGGCGGGCATCTACGTCTTGCCGATCCTGACTGCGCCTTCTTCGCCAGAGGCGTCCGCGTTGCGCTCCACCGCCGAGCGGGCCGCATACAAGGGCGAGTTCCGGCGCAACCTCAAAGACAGCGACCCGCTGCACTGGGGCGAGGGAGCTGTCAGCATCGGGCGCGAGGCGATTTCGCTTCAAGGGAGAATCGCGCCTGGGCCCGACTACAAGCTGTACCTCTCGCCCCAGTTCGTCGAGACCGAGGCCGACTTCATGCGCCTCAAGCCCCAGATGGTTCGGGTGGGTGATGTGAAGACTTTCGACAACTTCATAGTCCCGGTGCCTGCCAATGTCGACCCGGGCAAGTTCACGACGGTCATCGTCTGGTGTGAGTCGTTCAGCCAGTTCATCACTGCCGCCCAGTACAAGTAACATGCAGCGGCAAGATGAATGAGTCGCGGATCGTCGTCAGTCTTGGGGATCAAACCCTCTGCCTTTACCGGCAGAACGAAGTCGCGCGCCGCTATCGCATCTCCACAGCCAAGAACGGCCCCGGCGAGCAGCAGGGCACCGGCTGCACGCCCCGCGGCCTTCACGTCATCCGCGCCAAGATAGGGGCGGGCCAACCGGAGGGCGCCGTGTTCGTCGGCCGGCGGCCCACGGGGGAGATCTATTCCGACGATCTGGCCCAGGCCAATCCCCAGCGAGACTGGATCCTGACCCGCATCCTTTGGCTGTGCGGCCGCGAGCCGGGGAAGAACCGGTTCGGCCCTGTCGATACCATGCGCAGATACATCTACATCCACGGCTGCCCGGACAATGCGCCCATGGGTGTTGCTCTGTCTCATGGGTGCGTGCGAATGAAGAACCGCGAGATTGTCGATCTGTTCGATCTGGTCGAGACCGGCACCGAGGTTTTGATCCAGGAATGACCGATGCCATACCAGCAACTCGCCGATGCCGTGCTCGCGCTGCACGTCGCCGTGGTGCTGTTCGTGGTGGCCGGACTGGTGCTGGTGATTGCGGGCAACTTGCGCGGCTGGCGCTGGGTTAACCAGCTCTGGTTTCGCCTGGCCCACCTGGGCGCCATTGCAGTGGTCGTGGCCGAGACCTGGTTTGCCATCACGTGCCCGCTCACCACGCTGGAGATGTGGCTGCGCGCCAAAGGCGCCGGGCTCACCTACAGCGGCAGTTTCATCGAGCATTGGCTGCAGCGCTTGCTCTACTACGACGCGCCGGCCTGGGTCTTCACACTGGTTTATTCGCTGTTCGGCCTGCTCGTGCTGGCCACCTGGTGGTACTTTCCGCCGGGTGCGGGAAGGTCGCGTCGATGATGCGAGGCACGGTCGTCGTCGTGGCCCTTGCCGCCTTCGTGTACCTGGCTGCCTGCGCGGCGCTGTTCTTCTTCCAGCGTTCGCTGATCTACTTTCCGCAGCCAAGCTTGCTCGGCAGTTCCTCGCAAATCCAGCTGCCCGTCCATGGCGCCGAACTGCGGGTTTCGGTGCGGCCCCGCGCGGGCCCCGACGCCTTGATCTATTTCGGCGGCAATGCGGAGGATGTCTCAGCCAGCCTGCCATCGCTCGCGACCGCGTTTCCCGATCACGCGCTTTTCCTGATGCACTACCGAGGCTACGGCGGCAGCTCGGGCGCTCCGTCCGAGCCGGCGCTGCAAGACGATGCCCTGAAACTGTTCGACAAGATTCATGCGGACCACCCCAATGTCGTGGTGGTGGGCCGCAGCCTGGGGACGGGCATCGCCATCCGGCTGGCGGCCCAGCGGCCGGTGTCACGCCTGGTACTGGTCACGCCGTACGACAGCCTGCAGGACCTTGCGGCGGCGCAGTTCCCGATCTTCCCGGTGCGCTGGCTGCTCTACGACAAATACGAATCCGGCCGTTACGCGCCGCTGGTCACTGCGCCCACCACCATCGTTGCGGCCGAGCACGATGAGGTGATCCCGAGGTGGAGCACCAACCAGCTTCACGCCCGGTTCGCGCAGGGCGTTGCGCGGTTCGTCATCCTGCCCGGCACCGGACACAACACGATTTCGATGAACCCGGTCTACCTGGACATCGTGCGCGGCGCCCGATGAACCCGGGGGCGCCTCACACCCAGCCCATCCACCCCAACACGGCGCCGGCGCCCAGCAGCCAGAGCAAATGCACCTTGGTGCGCCAGACCACGATGGCCGTGACGATGGCCACCGCCCAGATCGGCCAGTCGCGCACCGCGTAGTTGCTGCCGGTGGCGAGAATCCAGCCGGTGGCGATCAGCAGCGCGATGACGATGGGCGCCATGCCTTGCTTGAAGGCCCGCACCGCGCGCAACTCGCGGTTCTCGTGGCCCCAGCGGGCGGCCAGGTAGGTGAGGGTGGTGCTGGGGATCATGATGCCGACCATCGTGACGGCCAGGCCGAGAAACGCCGTGGGCAGGCCGCCGGCATTCAGGCCCACGTTCCAGCCCAGCAGGCCGACAAACAGCACGTTGGGGCCGGGGGCAGCCTGGGCGATCGCGATCGAGGCGCTGAACTGCGGATCTGTCAGCCAGCCTTGGCGATCCACCAGGTAGCGATGCATGTCGGGCGCCGTGGTGATGGCGCCGCCCACCGACAACAGCGACAGCGAAAGATAGTGAACGAAGAGGGACAGCCAGTCGGCGCCGGTCATGGTGATCGTCATGCGCCGGTCTTTCCCATCTTGCGGTAGGTCATGGCGCAGGCCAGGCCACCCAGGCCGAGCAGCACATACACCAACGGCCATCGCAGCAGCGCGATGGCCACGAACGAGGCGATGCCGAACACGATGCACACCGGCACGCCCATCGGATGTTTTTTGATCGCGGTGGACAGTTTGAGGCCGGTCGCCGTGATGAGGCCGGCAGCCACCGCGCCCATGCCGCGCAGCGCGCCGGCGACTTCAGGCTTGTCCGCAAACTGGCCATAGACCAGCGCCAGGCCCAGCACCACGATTAGGGGAACGGTCAGCATGCCGGCCAGTGCCGTCATGGCGCCGCGCAGCCCGAAGTAGCGGTCGCCGATCATCAGCGACAGGTTGACCACATTGGGGCCCGGCATGATCTGGGCCACGGCCCAGTCCTCCACGAACTCCTCGCGCGTCATCCAGCGCTTCTTTTCCACCAGTTCGCGCTGCACGACGGCGAGCACGCCGCCAAAGCCTTGCAGGGCCAGGATGGTGAACGAAAAAAACAGGTCGGAAAGGGAATTGGGCTGAGGCCGCTTCTCGATTGACGCATCGGCGGGCGCCTCGGGCGATAAACTCATGAGCCCATTATCGCGCCGGTGTCGGCCGAGTTGCCAGCCATAGCCCGGCTGCGACCAGTGCCAGCGCGCCGAGGTCAGCGGAATGCAAGCCTTCTCCGAGCAGCGCCCATCCCAGCAGCGCTGCCGTCACGGGGTTGAGAGCCAGGAACACCGTCACCCGCGTCGGGGACTCGTGCTTGAGCGCGAAGAGCCACCAAAAATAGCCGACGCCGCTGGAAACGCCGATGAAAACAATCGCCGCCCAGGCCTGGCCGCTGAACGTGGGCACACGGGCGGGCCATTGCTCGCCCAGCGCCACCACCGCCAGGAACAGCACCGAGGACAGCATGGCGAATGCCGACACGGGCACGGTGGGGTAGCGCTGCAGGTAGGGGCGATACAGCACGGTGCACAGCGCGCCAATGGCGGCCGAGGCCGCCACTGCCAACTCTCCCCACCAATGCCCGGCATGGCTCGCACCCACCTTGGAGGCGAGCGCCATGGCCACGCCCGCGATCGAGATCAGGACGCCCAGCGCAAGCATCCAGCTGATGCGTTCCCGGCCCAATGCGGCAGAGAGCAGCAGTGTCAGCAAGGGGAACAGGCTGAAAATCAGCGCCGCCTGGGCTGCGCCAACGTGTTGCAGGCCGAAGTTCAAGAGGGCGATGAGCACGCCGAACTGCCCAATGCCCAGCGCCGCCATGGCCCACAGGTCGCGGCCACGCATGCGCGGCAAGCCGCTCCAGGCGAACGGCAGCAGGCAG
The DNA here is from genome assembly GCF_013155545.1 of Caenimonas soli. GTDB lineage: Bacteria > Pseudomonadota > Gammaproteobacteria > Burkholderiales > Burkholderiaceae_C > Ramlibacter > Ramlibacter soli. Next base: position 52,707 of record NZ_JABJVV010000001.1, read on the forward strand.
CAAAAACCGATGGCGTAGCGCAGCATCGCCAGCGTCAGCGGTGGCACTTCCGCCACTGCGAAACGCGAAGCTACGATGCCCGCGCCCACCAGCACGCTGGCGCCGGCAGCGGCGACGAGGGCGCGGTTTATAGCTTCAACTCCCAGATCTCGCTGATCAGGTCCTGAGCGTAGGCATGGAAAGGTTCGCTCTGGACGAGCTTGAAGCCACGCGACTTGTAGATGGCGCGCGCCGCCTCCAGGTGCCCGTTGGTCCACAGCGTCATCTTGCGATAGCCCTTGCTGCGCGCAAAGGCGATGCATTCGTCGGTGAGCCGCCCGCCCAGCCCGTGGCCGCGTGCGCCGGGCGTGAGGATCAACAGACGCAGTTGCGCGACGGTGGCGGACTTACGTACCACGAAGACCGAGCCGACCCGCTCGCCATCGATCTCCGCGATCCAGCCCTTTTCCCAGGCGGGGTCGAAGTTCCTGATGAACTTGGCGGCGACATCGGCCACCAGCGCCTCGAATTCGTTAGTGAACCGATATTCGCGCGAGTAGATCTCGCCGTGCTGCATCACCACCCAGCCCATGTCGCCCGGGCGCGGATCGCGCAGCACCACGGTGCGGGTTGCGGTGGCGGGTTTGTGCGAGGCGTCAAGCAGCTGCTGGACCGTGTCCATCGCGGCGATCAGTTTGTCGCGTTCGGGGGCGGACAACTCGGCCAACAGAGCTGCCGCTTCGTCGCGCGACTTTTGCTGCAAGGGCGCAAAGGCTTCATGGCCGGCCTCGGTGAGCTTGAGCAGGCTCTGCCGCGCATCGGCCGGGGAGGGCGCGCGGGCGAGCCAGCCGCGGGTCTCGAAGCGGCGCAGGATGCGGCTGAGGTAGCCGGCGTCCAGCGCCAGGTCACGGCCCAGTTCCGTCGCCGTGGGCTGGTCGCGGTGCGCCAGTTCGTACAGCACGCGAACCTCGGTCAGCGACAGTTCGCTGCCGAGATAGGGGTCGAGCACGCCAATGCGCTGGGTGTAGAAGCGGTTGAAGCCGCGCACGGCCTTGACCTGGGCCGGCTCGACCACGGAAGCGGTGGGGGGCATACCTGACATCGTCATGCAATTGCTTGCCGTCGTCAAGTAATTAGCATTCCCCCCAATGACAACGCACTTCGATTGGCTTATGCTGGATTTGCAAACATAGCTGGAGGCAACATGAGCACTTCGCCCATCAATCTCACCCGCCGCCACCTCCTGGCCACCGGCGCCGGCGCTCTGGCCACTGCCGGCCTGGCACCAGTGACGACTCAAGCGCAAGCGCAAACACCGGCGGCGACACCGCCTGGCGCCAAGCCGCTTCCGGCCTACGTGAGCTGGAAGAATGCCGAGCTCCTCATCCAGCACACCGCCACGACCATAGAAACCAAGCGCAGTGCGTTCGGCACCAGCGTGATCACGCCCAACGATCGGCTGTACATTCGCAACAACCTGCCGGCTCCGGACGTGGCCATCGTCGCCGACCGCGATGCCTGGGCGCTCGCCGTCGAGGGAGTGCGCGGGCCGCGCATACTCACCGTCGCCGAGCTCAAGGCAATGGGCATCGAAACCATGGCCACGGTGCTTCAATGCTCGGGCAATGGGCGCGGCTACTTCGCCGGCAAGCCCAGCGGCACCAAATGGCAGGTGGGCGCGGCCGGCTGTGTCATCTGGAGCGGCGTGCCGGTGCGCACCGTCGTGGCCGCGCTCGGCGGTCTTGCCGACGGCGCGCGCTTCATGACGGGAACCGGCGGCGAGAAGCTGCCCGATGGGCTGGACCCCAAGAGCGTGATGGTGGAGCGTTCGGTTCCGCTGAAGACGATGGAAGATGCCTTGCTCGCCTGGGAAATGAACGGCGAGCCACTGCCCCACGCGCACGGCGGGCCGTTGCGCCTGATCGTGCCGGGCTACAGCGGCGTCAACAACATCAAGTATGTCAAGCGGCTTGCGTTCACGGCCCAGGAAACCGACGCGGCCATCCAGAAGACTGGCTATCGCATGTCGCCGCCGGGGCAGAAGGGCGAACCGAGCCATCCCGCGGTTTGGGAGATGGATGCCAAGTCGTGGATCAACGGGCCTGCGCCCGAAGCGGGCCCGCTCAAGGCCGGCTGGGTACAGATCCACGGCGTGGCCATGGGCGGCATGCAGGCCGTGCGCCGCGTGGACGTTTCCACTGATGGTGGTCAGACCTGGCGCGAGGCGCGGCTGGTCGGCCCCGACCTGGGCCGCTTCGCCTGGCGCCAATTCGTGCTGCCGGTGAAGCTGGAGCCTGGCAACTACGTGCTGGCTTCGCGCGTGCAGGACGTCAAGTTCAGCTGGCAGGCCGAGACCACGCCGGAAAACGCAGGTGGCTATCTCAATAGCGGCTGGCGCGCCCACGCATTGCCCGTCACAGTGGCCTGACGATGCGGATGTTTTGGCGCGCAGCCCTGCTGCTGTCGCTGGTTGCGGCCGCTTCGGCCAGCATGGCTGCCGAGGAAGAGGGCAAGCGCCTGTTCATGGGCGGCGCCTCGCCCGCCTGCATGCTGTGCCACGCGCTCAAGGATGCGGGGGCGGAGGGCGCGGTGGGCCCTTCGCTGGACGAACTCAAACCCGATGCGGCGCGCGTGGTGAAGGCACTGAAGAACGGCATCGGACAGATGCCCGCCTATCCGCAGCTCACGGAAGCGCAGATCCAGGCGCTGGCGCGCTACGTCGAGCAGGCAACCAGGAAGTAGCCGCCGCTAGGCGTCGTTTGTAAACTGGTTAGTACGTCGGTTGGTGGTTCCGGATGGCTTCCTTGACGTTGGCCGTGACTGAGAATCCGGGGCCGTACTTGTCCGCCAGTTCAGCCGCGCGTGCGCAGAACGCGTCGATGCCGGTGCCGTAGATGAATTGCATGGCGCCGCCCGTCCAGCCGGGAAAGCCGATACCGAAGATCGAGCCGATGTTGGCGTCGTGCACGGTAGTCAGCACATTCTCCGAAAGGCAGCGCGCGGTTTCGACGGCCTGCCGATAGAGCAGCCGGTCTTTCAGGTCCTGCATGTCCCAGCGGATGCCCGGCTGCTCGAACAGGTTCTTGAGTTCCGGCCAGAGGTACTTCTTGGCGCCCTTTTCCTCCGGGTACTCGTAGAAGCCGGCACCGGCCGCGCGGCCATTGCGATCGAACTCCTTGACCATGCGCTCGACCAGCAACTCGCCGGCCGACGGGATGTAGGTGCCGCCCTCGGCCCGAATGTCAGCGCGGGTCTGGTCCAGCACGTGCACCGACAGAGACAGCGCCGTCTCGTCCAGCACGGCCAAAGGTCCCACCGGCATTCCGGCCTGGATGCCCGCCTGTTCGACGACCGCAGCGGGGATGCCCTCGCCGACCATGGCCGAACCTTCCATCACGAAGGTGCCGAACACGCGAGAAGTGAAGAAGCCACGCGAGTCGTTGACCACGATGGGGATCTTGCCGATGGACTGGACATAGTCGAAGGCGCGGGCCACCGTTTCATCGTCGGTCTGTTTGCCGCGGATGATTTCCACCAGCTTCATCTTGTCCACCGGACTGAAGAAGTGGATGCCGACGAATTTTTCCGGGCGCCGGCTGGCCTTGGCCAGGCCGGTGATCGGCAGGGTCGAGGTGTTGCTCGCGAAAAATCCTCCGGGCGCCAGCATGGGCTCGGCTTCCTGGGTCACGCGTGCTTTGAGTTCGCGGTTCTCGAACACGGCTTCGATGATGAGATCACAGCCCTTCAAATCTTCGATCGAATCGCTGGCCGTGATGCGCGAGAGCAGGGCGTTCTGGTCCTGCGGGCTCATGCGGCCCTTCTCCACCCGCGGCTGGGTCACCTTGACGCTGTAGTTGCGGCCGGCCTCGGCCTTCTCCGCGGTCACGTCCCTCAGCACGGTAGGAACGCCGCGGCTGGCCTGCACGTAGGCGATGCCCCCGCCCATCATGCCGGCGCCCAGGATGCCCACCTTCTGCGGCTTGTAGCGCGGCACGTCCTTGGGCCGCGACTGCCCCGACTTGATCGCGTTCATGTTGAAGAAGAACGTGTTGATCATGTTCTTCGCGACCGGGCTGGCGATCAGCTTGGCCAGGTAGCGCGACTCGATGCGCAGGGCCGTATCGAAATCGACCTGCGCGCCTTCGACCATCGCGGCCAGCGCGTATTCCGGCGCCGGGTACAAGCCGCGCGTCTTCTGCTTGAGCACGGCGGGGGCCACGCTCAGCATGCCGGCGATCTTGGGATTGCTGGGTGTGCCGCCTGGCATCTTGTAGTTCTTGTCGTCCCAGGGTTGTTGCGATTGCGGGTGCGCGTCGATCCAGGCCAGGGCTGCCGGCCGGAGGGCCGCAGCGCCAGGCACCAGTTCATGCACCACGCCCATCTCCAGCGCTTCGCGCGGCGTGAACAGCTTGCTCTCCAGGATGTAGGGCTGCGCGCCCATCAAGCCCAAGAGGCGGGTCATCTTGGTGATGCCGGAGGCGCCGGGGATAAGGCCCAGCGTGATCTCGGGCAGGCCGAACTGGATCTTGGGGTTGTCCACGGCCACGCGGTAGTGGCCCACTAGCGCGACCTCCCAGCCTCCGCCCAGGGCTGTGCCGTTGAGGCAGCTGACGACGGGCTTGCCCAGCGTTTCCAAGGTGCGGAAATTCTTCTTGGTCTGCTGGATCTCCTGGAACACCTTCGGCGCGTCAGTGGACTGCAGGCGCATCGTGCCCTTCAGGTCCGCGCCGGCGAAGAAGGTGCTTTTGTTCGAGGCCAGCACGATGCCCTTGATGGCCTCCTTGTCGCGGACGACCTGGCCGGTGACTTCGGTCAGGTCGTTCTGCCACTGCGCACACATGGTGTTGACGGGCGATCCCTCCTCGTCGAAGGTGATGGTGGCGATGCCCTCGACGAGTTCGTACTTGATGGTTTTCATGAGATCAGATTCTTTCGACGATGGTCGCGATGCCCATGCCACCGCCCACGCACAGCGTGGCCATGCCATAGCGCAGTTTGCGGCGATGCAATTCGTCGATCAGGGTGTTGAGGATCATCGCGCCCGTGGCGCCCAGCGGGTGGCCCATGGCGATGGCGCCGCCGTTGACGTTGACCTTGTCGTGGGGCACGCCCATCTCCTTCATGAACCTCATCGGCACAGCGGCGAAGGCCTCGTTGACCTCGAACAGGTCGATCTGGTCGATCGTCATGCCGGCCTTGGCCAGGGCCTTGCGTGCTGCGGGCATCGGGCCGGTGAGCATGATTGTCGGGTCGGCGCCCGACAGCGCCGCGGCGACGATGCGCGCCCGCGGCTTGAAGCCGTGGGTCCTGCCCGCCGCCTCGCTGCCGATCAGGACAGCGGCCGCGCCATCGACGATGCCGGACGAGTTGCCGGCATGGTGCACGTGGTTGATGCGCTCGACCTGCGGATAGCGGCTGATCGCGACGTCGTCGAAGCCCATCGCGCCGAGTTGCTCGAACGCTGGCCGCAGCGAAGCCAGTGCCTCCATGGTGGTACGGGGTTTGATGAATTCGTCCTGCTCCAGGATGGTCTGGTCCAGGAAGTCCTTCACAGGCACCACGGAACCGGCAAAGAAGCCGCCTTCGCGCGCCTTGGCGGCACGCATCTGGCTTTCCATGGCGAAGGCATCCACGTCTTCGCGCGAGAAGCCTTCCAGCGTGGCGATCAGGTCGGCGCCTATGCCTTGCGGCACGAAGGCCGTGGCCGAGTTGGTTTCCGGGTCCTGCGCCCAGGCGCCGCCGTCCGAGCCGATGGGCACGCGGCTCATGCTTTCCACGCCGCCTGCCACCACCAGGTCCTCCCAGCCGGAACGCACTTTCTGGGCGGCCATGTTCACGGCCTCCAGCCCGGAGGCACAGAAGCGATTCAGCTGCACGCCCGAGCAGCGGAAATCCCAGCCGGCCTTCAGCGCCGCGACCTTGGCGATGACCGAGCCCTGTTCGCCGATGGGCGAGACCACGCCCATCACCACGTCATCGACCTGCGAGGTGTCGAAATCGTTGCGCCGCTGCAGCTCGACCAGCACGCCGGCCAGCAGGTTCACCGGCTTGACTTCGTGCAGGCTCCCATCCTTCTTGCCCTTGCCGCGAGGCGTGCGGATGGCGTCGTATACGTAGGCTTCGGTCATGATCTTTCTCCTGGCAGGGCGGCAAAAAGCCAGTATATTCATTTCACCAAGCGGGTGCTCTGTAAAAATAGCGACACTTGAGGGGATCAACGAATGAAAAAGCACGAAATCAACCGGCGCCAGCTGGGCGCACTGGGCGCGGCGCTGGCGGCGGGTCTGGCCTTGCCTGCCCGGAGCCAGGCACCTGCGCCGGTGCGCAAGCCCTACATCGCCGACATGCACTCGCACTACGGCATGTTCCTGCCTCGCCTGTTCGGTATGGACCTGGACAAGCACATGCGCGAGAACGGCATCGTGCTGCTTTCCTGGGCGGTGGTGGACGACAGGCGCTGGATCTCGTCCACTGCCGCCGGCTTACGCCAGGTCGCTGAGCCGCAGCCCGGCCAGATCTGGGCCTATTTCCAGGAATTGATGGCCGATTACGAGGGGCGGCTTGCACAGTGGAAGGTGGCCAAGGCGCTCACCGCGGGTGACGTCGATCTGGCGCTAGCGGGCGAACCGCGCGTGCTGCTGGCCTGTGAATCGGCCAACTTCCTGGAAGGCCAGCCCGAGCGCCTGGCGCAGGCCCACGCGATGGGAGTTCGCCACCTGCAACTGGTGCATTACATTCGCACGCCGCTGGGCGACCACCAGACCGCCGAGCCTGTCCACGGCGGCTTGACGCCCGTGGGGGCGAAGGTCGTGGCCGAGTGCAAGCGGCTGGGCATGGTCGTGGATCTCGCGCACGGCACGCCGGCGCTGGTGGACGGAGCCCTGGACGCCTCCGATGCGCCCATGGTCTGGTCGCACTCCTGGATTTCCCCGCAAGGCGGCACGCACAAGGACGTGGGTTATATCGCCCGTTCACTCTCTCTTGCTTCCGCCAAAAAGATCGCGGCCCGCGGCGGCGCCGTGGGCCTGTGGTGCCTTCGCTTGGGCAATGACCCCGCGTATCCCGTGAACAGCAAGGGCACGTTCGCGGACGAAATGATGCGCATGTGCGACCTGATCGGGCCGCAGCACGTCGCCTTCGGCACCGACATGGAGGGCGTCTGGCCCAACCGGGTATTGAACGACTACAGCGATTTGCGGGACGTCATCGACAACCTGCTCAAGCGTGGCATCGACGAGACGACATTGCACAACATCTTCATCGGCAACTACGCGCGCATCGTCAAGGCGGCCATGAACGGCGCCGCCAAAACCTGATTCCCAAGGAGCAGTCCCATGATCCCTCGCACGCTATTCACGGCCGACCACGAGGCCTTCCGCGACGCCTTCCGCAAATTCTGCGAGAAAGAGATCGCCCCGCACCACGAAGCCTGGGAAGAGCAGGGCTACGTGGACCGCGCCGTCTGGAACAAGGCGGGCGACAACGGCTATCTGTGCGCGACCATGCCGGAAGAGTACGGCGGCTCGGGCGTGGACAAGCTCTATTCGGTGGTCCAGATGGAGGAACTGGCGCGCGGCGGCTGGAGCGGCATCGGCTACAGCCTGCACAGCGAGATCGTCGCGCCGTACATCCTGCACTACGGCACCGAGGAGCAGAAGAAGAAATACCTGCCCAAGCTGGCCAGCGGCGAGATGGTGGGCGCCATCGCCATGAGCGAGCCGGCCGCGGGCAGCGACCTGCAAGGCATCAAGAGCACCGCCATCAAGCAGCCCGACGGCAGCTACCTGCTGAATGGCAGCAAGACCTTCATCACCAACGGCTGGCACGCCGACCTGGTGGTGGTCGTTGCCAAGACCCAGCCCGACGCCGGCGCCAAGGGCACCAGCCTGCTGCTGGTCGAGCGCGGCATGAAGGGCTTCGAGACGGGCAAGCGGCTCAAGAAACTGGGCTTGAAGGCGCAGGACACCAGCGAACTGTTCTTCGACAACGTGCGCGTGCCGGCCGAGAACTTGCTGGGTGGCGCGGCTTTCGAGAACAAGGGCTTCATCTGCCTGATGGAGCAGCTGCCCTGGGAGCGCATGCAGATTTCCGTGACGGCCGTGGCCTCGGCCCAGGCCGCGATCGACTGGACCGTGCAGTACGTGAAAGAGCGCAAGGTGTTCGGCCAGCCGGTGGCCAGCTACCAGAACACCCGCTACACCCTGGCCGAACTGCAGACCGAAGTGCAGATCGCGCAGGTGTTCGTCGACAAGTGCAACGAGCTGGTGGTGCAGGACAAGCTGGACACCGCCACCGCCAGCATGGCCAAGTACTGGACGACCGACCTGCAGTGCAAGGTGATGGACGAGTGCCTGCAACTGCACGGTGGCTACGGCTACATGTGGGAATACCCGATCACCCGTGCCTATGCGGATGCGCGGGTTCAGCGCATTTACGGCGGCACCAATGAGATCATGAAAGAGGTGATTACGCGCGCTATGGGGCTGGGCGCAAAGTAGCGCCGCAGCCCCGACGCATCACTCGGCCGTGGCTCCGTCGATCACGGCGCTTACCTTGGAAATCTTGTTGGCCGGAAAGCCGCCTTTCTCGGCGTGCTCGCGCACCTCTTTCTCGCTGTCGGCGATGTAGACGCAGTAGATCTTGTCGTCGGTCACATAGCTCTGCTGCCAGGTGACCTTGGGGCCCATCTCGCGCAGCACGTCGCACGACTTCTGCGCCACTCCCTTGAGTTCCATGCCCGACAGCTTGCCGGCGCCGGGGAACTCGCGCTCGATGACGAATTTGGGCATATCGATCTCCTCACGTTGCGGTGGTTGGGGGAACAGACTATGGTGCGAGATTCGCGCAAATACCATGACGACGACTCCGAAATTCATGCTCGAAACTCCGGGATCGAAGACGTCGTCGTTTGCAGGCGGCGCCGAGGTGCTGGCCGACGTGCTCGGCCGCATCCACCTTTCCAGCGCGGTATTCCTGCGCGGCGAGTTCTCCGAACCCTGGGCCTTTGCCTCCACCGATGCGGCGACGCTGTGCCAAATCGTGCAGCCCGGCGCCCGTCGCCTTGTCCTGTTCCACGTGGCCGTGGAGGGCATGTTCACCATCCGGCTTGACAGCGGCGAGCAGGCGACAGCCCGGGCCGGCGATGCGGTGGTGCTGCCGTATTGCGACCGGCACTCGATGGGATGCCCGGACGGCGTGCCACCGGTGCCGATCGCCTCGCTACTGCCGATGCCGCCCTGGCATGAGATGCCGGTGGTGCGGCATGGGGGTGGTGGCCCACGCACAAGAATCCTGTGCGGCTATCTGCATTGCGATGATCTGCTGTTCAATCCGGTGCTGCAGGCGCTGCCGCGGCTGATCCACGTCCGCCCGACTTCGGACCAGGCCGTGCAGTGGCGCGAGGCAAGTCTGCGCTACGTGGTGGAGCAAGCGGACCGTCCTGGCAGCCGCGGGGAAACCTTGTTGGCCAGGCTGCCGGAGCTGGTGCTGGTGGACTGCCTGCGCCAGTACGTCGAAGGGCTGCCGGCGCAACAGACCGGATGGCTGGGCGCGCTGAAGGACCCGATGCTCGGCCGCGCGATCATGCTCTTGCATGCACAGCCCGCAACCGCCTGGACGGTGGACCGGCTGGCGAGCAGCGTTGCCGTGTCGCGATCCGTCCTGGCCGCCCGGTTCGTCGAGGCGCTGGGTGTCTCGCCCATGCGCTACCTGGCGCAATGGCGTTTGCAGCTGGCGGCCAATCTCCTGCGCGACCAGCCGCAACTGGGCATGGCCGCCATTGCCGAGCGTGTCGGCTACGATTCCGAGGCCGCATTCAGCCGCGCGTTCAAGCGTCACCTCGGCGTTTCGCCGGCTGCGTGGCGCAAAGGAGCACCCTGATGCTGCGAACGCTGAAAGACCTCTTCAACTCCGTCTCGGCCTCGCCGGGCGCCGGCGGCGCGCGCAACGAACATTCTCTCCAGCTGGCCACCGCGGTTTTGCTGGTCGAAGTCATGCGTGCCGATCCGGAACTCGGGCCGCAGGAACGGCTCGCGGTGGTCTCGGCGCTGCGGCAGAAATTTTTGCTGGCGGACGACGAGCTGTCACGAATGGTGGAATTGGCCGAGCAGACCGCACGCACGGCATCGGACTTCCATCAGTTCACGTCGGTCATCAATGATGGCTTCAGCCATGAGCAAAAGATCCGCATCGTCGAGTACATGTGGCAGGTGGCGTATGCCGACGGGCATCTGGACGCGCACGAGAACCACCTGATCTCCAAAGTGGCCGGGCTGCTGCACGTAACGCACGGCGAGTACATCGCGGCAAAGTTGCATGCCAAAGAATCACAGGCGTAGTTACCTCGGTTAACGAGGAACCGGCTTGACACGTCCCCTCTCGCCGATATACTAAACCGACTGGTTAACTATAGGAGCGCCCATGAAAATCAGTTCGAAGATTGCACCGTGCCTCTGGTTCGACAACCAGGGCGAGGAGGCCGCCAAGTTCTACACCGGCATCTTCAAGGATTCGAAGATCGTTGCCGTCAGCCGGTATGGCGAGGCCGGGCAGGAAATCCACGGACAAAAGCCCGGCACGGTGATGACAGTGGCATTCGAGCTCGAGGGGCAGTCGTTCACTGCGCTCAACGGGGGCCCGGTGTTCAAGTTCAACGAGGCCATCTCGCTGCAGATTTCCTGCGAAAGCCAGGAAGAAGTCGATCACTACTGGAACAAGCTTTCGGCGGGTGGTGACGAGAAGGCGCAGCAGTGCGGCTGGCTCAAGGACCGGTTCGGCGTGTCGTGGCAGGTGGTGCCCCGTGCGCTGGTCGAAATGCTGCTCGACACTGATGCAGGCAAGTCGCAGCGCGCCATGACGGCGATGCTAAAGATGAAAAAACTCGACATCGCGGAGCTGAAGCGCGCGTATGAAGGCCGCTGAGGAGCAGTCATGAATCCAGTCGTCCACTTCGAAATTCCCTATGAGAATCGCGACCGAATCGCCAAGTTCTACCAGTCGGCTTTCGGCTGGCAACTCCAGATGCTGGGCGAGGACATGGGCAACTATGTGCTCGCCACCACCGCGCAGGCGGACGCCAAGCCCGGTGCACCGGCGGGCGCCATCAATGGCGGCTTTTATCCGCGCAATCCCGACTGGCCTGCCCAGTACCCATCGATCGTGATCGCCGTGCCCGATATCGCGGCCGCCATGAAGACCGTGGCATCCGCCGGCGGCGAGGTGCTGGGCGAGCCGATGGACATCCCCGGGGTCGGCAAGTACGTGTCGTTCTTCGACACCGAGAAGAACCGTCTGAGCATGCTGCAACCCTTGCCGATGATGGCGGGCGCTTGAGTGACGGAAGTACTCGACAAGGTGTTCTGGGCGCTGTCGGACGCGACCCGGCGCGACGTGCTGCGGCAGCTGGGGCAGGGCGGCGCCACGGTGACCGAACTCGCGGCGCCGCACGGCATGTCCTTGCCGGGCTTCATGAAGCACCTGCGTGTGCTGGAAGATGCCGGCCTGGTGACGCGCCAGAAGGAAGGACGGGTCGTGCGCTGCGAACTCGCGGCCGAACCGATGCAGGAGGCGGCTATGTGGCTGGCCTATTACGAGAAATTCTGGACGGCGCAGCTCGATGCGCTGGGCCGCTTTCTGTACCACGAAGAGGAGGTCAACCCATGGCCCAGAGCACCACGCAAGACAGGTCCAGCCTCAACATCACCCGCCAGTACGCCGTCGCGCCCGAAAAAGTCTGGCGGGCCTGGACCGAGCCGCAAGCGCTGAGCCGCTGGTTCGGGCCGGGCGAGCCGGGCTCGGTCACGAGGGCCGAGCTGGATGTGCGCACCGGTGGCCGCTACCTCATCGCCTTCCGTACCCAGGACGGCGAGGAGCACAGCGTGTCGGGCACCTACCAGGAGGTCGTGGAGAACCGCAGGCTCTCCTTCACCTGGGCCTGGCAGAGCACGCCCCATCGCGTCTCCCTGGTCACCCTAGAACTCCGCCCCACGGACCAGGGCACGGAACTGGCGTTCCGCCACGACCGATTCTTCGACCAGGCGGCTCGCGACAACCACGAGCGCGGCTGGAATCTCACCTTTGCCAAGCTCGACGACTTTCTTGCTGAAAAGGAGTGAATCATGTTGAAGCACAGCAATGCCATGGACACCATCGCCGTCAAGGACGTAGAGGCCTCCCGCAAGTTCTATGAGGGCCAGCTGGGCCTGGAGCCTGCTGCCAGCGAGCCGGGGATGCTGATCTTGCGCAGCGGCGACTCCGCCGTCATGGTCTACGAATCTGATTACGCGGGCACCAACAAGGCGACCTCGGCCACCTGGTCGGTGACGGGGGACCTCGAAGAGCTGGTGCGCACGCTGCGGGCTCGCGGTGTTCCGTTCCTGCACTACGACGACATGCCGCAAACCACCCGCCGGGGCGACATCCATGTCGCGGGCGACCGCAAAGTTGCCTGGTGCCAGGACCCGGACGGCAACATCCTCTGCCTGGCCCACGGCTAAGGCTTGTCTCAACCCTGCTTCAAGGAGGTTCCCATGCCCCGTTATGTCGATGGATTCGTCGTTCCCGTTCCCAAGAACAATCTCGACGCCTACCGCCGCATGGCGCGCAAGGCCGGCAACATCTGGAAGGAGTACGGCGCGCTGGAATACGTGGAGTGCGTCGCCGACGACGTGAAGCCCGGCAAGACCACGTCGTTCCCGCAGGCCGTGAAGCTCAAGGCCGACGAGACGGTCGTGTTCTCCTGGATCGTCTACAAATCGCGCTCGCACCGCGACAGCGTGAACGCCAAGGTCATGAAGGATCCGCGGCTGGCGCCGATGATGGACCCCAAGGCGATGCCATTCGACGGCAAGCGCATGTTCTGGGGTGGCTTCAAGACAATGCTGGAGCTTTGAGTCCGGCATGACATCAGTTCTGTCAGTAGGGTTGTGGCCGGCGAAATGCACGGCAGCGTAATTACTCAAATATCGTTAATATCCCCGCCATCTCACAAGGATGCTCGAATGTTTTCGCACAGCTCGCGACCCGCGCGCCTGGCAGGGGGCGCTCTTTTTTCCGTTCTTCTGGCCGGCGTATTGACCGCCTGCGGCGAGACCCGCGGAGCGGGCGGGCCGCACGGCTCCGGCGGGCCGCCACCGCAGGTGGACATCATGGTCGTGCAGCCCCAGTCGCTGCCCGTGAGCTTCGAGTACACGGGCCAGACGCAGGGATCGCGCGAGGTCGAGGTTCGAGCCCGGGTCACCGGCATCCTTGTTACGCGCAACTACACCGAAGGCTCGCCCGTGCGCGCCGGGCAGTCGCTCTTCACCATCGACCCAGTGCCGTTCCAGACCGCCCTGGCCCGCGCAGAGGCTGACCGTGGCGCCGCCCACGCCCGCCATGTCAACGCACAGCGCCACCTGACGCGGGTGAAGCCGCTGGCAGACCAGGGCATGGTCAGCAAGCGCGACTACGACGATGCGCTGGCGGCCGAGCAGGTCGCCGCTGCCGACGTGAAAGCAGCCGATGCGCGGGTCACGGAAGCGCGGCTCAACCTGGGCTATACGCGCGTCGTGGCGCCCGTCTCCGGCTTGGCCGGCGGCGCGGGCAAATCGGAGGGAAGCCTGGTATCGGGCCCGGACGTGTTGCTCACCACCATCGTGCAGATCAACCCGGTCAAGGCGGTGTTCGGCATCCCCGACGCCGAGCACGCGCGCATGCAGGCCGACATCAAGGCCAGGCGCCTGGTGCTGCCGCCCGGCGGATTCGCCGTGGAAGTCGCCGCTGCGGACGGCTCGCTGCTGGCAAAAGGCGGCAAGCTCCAGTTCAGCGAGCCGCTGGTCAATTCGGCCACCGGCATGGTGCGCTCGCAGGCCGAACTGCCCAACGGCGATGAGGCCATCAAGCCCGGGCAGTTCGTCCGGGTTCGGTTGATCGGTGCGACGCGCCCCGACGTCGTGCAGGTGCCCCAGCGCGCCGTGATGGAGGGCCCGCAGGGCAAGTTCGTCTATGTGGCGGCCCCGAGCGACAAGCCCGAGATGAAGGGCGCCGTGGTGGCCACTTCGCGCCCCGTGCAGGCGGGCGAATGGGTGGACCTGCCGGGCGGCAAGGGCTGGGTGATCCGCGAAGGATTGAAGTCGGGCGACAAGGTCATCGTCGATGGGCTGATGCGCATCGGGCCGGGGGCGCCGGTCCAGATTGCCCAGGCGCCCGCCGCTGGAGCTTCGGCGCCCGCACAGGCCGCATCGAAGTAAGGAGGGCGCATGTTCTCCCGTTTCTTCATCGACCGCCCCATCTTCGCGGCGGTCCTGTCCATCTTCATCATCATCGCCGGGCTGGCTTCCATGCGCGGCCTGCCGATCGCGCAATACCCCGAGATCGCGCCGCCGGTCGTGCAGGTGCAGGCTATCTACCCTGGCGCCAGTGCCCAGGTGCTGGAGCAGACCGTGGCAGCGCCCATCGAAAACGCCATCAACGGCGTCGAGCGCATGCTCTACATGAGCTCGACTTCGGCCGGCAACGGCGTGGTGCAGATCCAGGTGACCTTCGAGATCGGCACCGACGTCAACCAGGCGGCGCTGAACGTCAACAACCGCGTGAAGCAGGCCGAGGCCAAGCTGCCGCAAGAGGTGCGGCGGCAGGGCGTGACGGTGGAGAAGGGCTCGTCGTCGTTCCTGCAGGTGCTGGCTTTCTATTCGCCGGACGGCCGCTACGACGACATCTACACCAGCAACTTCGTCACGCTGAACGTGCTGGACCAATTGAAGCGGGTGCCGGGCACCACCAATGTGCAGATCTTCGGCGCCAAGGACTACGCGATGCGGGTCTGGCTCAAACCGGACCGCCTGGCCCAGCTCAAGCTGACCACGACGGACGTGGTGAACGCCATCAACGAGCAGAACGCGCAGTTCGCGGCCGGCAAGGTGGGGCAGTCGCCCACCTCCAGCCCGCAGGAGCTGGTCTACACCATCACGACCAAGGGCCGTCTCTCGGAAGCGCGCGAGTTCGAAGAGATCATCGTGCGGGCCAACGGCAATGGCGAAGCCGTGCGCCTGCGCGATGTGGCCCGGGTGGAACTGGGCGGCAAGGACTACGACTTCATCGGACGCATCAACGGCAAGCCCGCGACGCTGGTCGGTATCTTCCTGCAGCCCGGCGCTAATGCGCTGGACGTGGCGGGCGAGGTCAAGGACACCATGAAAGGCCTGTCCAAGCGCTTCCCCGACGGCCTGACTTATTCGATCCCCTACGACACCACGCGCTTCGTCGAAGTGTCGATCCGCGAAGTGCTGATCACCCTGAGCGAGGCCATGGTGCTGGTGTTCCTGGTGGTGTTCATCTTCCTGCAGAACTGGCGAGCCACGCTGATCCCGACCATCGCGGTACCGGTTTCGCTGATCGGCACCTTCGCCGGCCTGTTCCTGCTGGGCTACTCGATCAACACGCTCACGCTGTTCGGCATGGTGCTGGCGATCGGCATCGTGGTGGACGACGCGATCGTGGTGCTGGAAAACGTCGAACGCATCATGCACGAGGAGCATGTTCCGGCGCGGGAGGCCGCCATCCAGGCCATGAAGGAAGTGACCAGCCCGATCATCGCCATCGTGCTGGTGCTGTGCGCGGTGTTCGTGCCGATCGCCTTCCTCGGCGGCCTGACCGGCGAGCTGTATCGGCAGTTCGCGATCACGATCTCTATCGCCGTGGTCATCTCGGGCATCGTCGCGCTGACGCTCACGCCCGCGCTGTGCGTGCTGATCCTGAAGCGCGAGCACAAGGGCTCCAACGTCGTGTTCGACAAGTTCAACGGCGGCTTCGCCTGGATATCGCAGCACTACACCGAAGGCGTGGGCTGGATGATCCGCCGCGGCGGCGTGGCCCTCACGCTGTTCGTCGCGATGGTGCTGGTGACCACGGTCCTGTGGCGCAACACGCCCGGCTCCCTGGTGCCCGATGAAGACCAGGGTTTCTACATCGCCGCCGTGATCCTGCCCGATGGTGCCTCGCTGCAGCGCACCGACAAGGTGGTCAACGAAGTGCTGGAAATCATCAAGTCCAATCCCAACAACCTGGACGCGATCTCGTTTGCCGGCTTCGACTTCCTGGGCGGTGGCTTTCGCAACAACGCAGCCACCATCTTCGTCACGCAAAAGCACTGGGATGAACGCAAGGTGCCGGTGCAGGCCCTGGTCGGCGAGCTCTTCATGAAGACCGCCGGCGTCAAGGAAGCGCTGGTGCTGGCCTTCAATCCGCCGCCGATCTTCGGCCTGGGCAACGCCGGCGGCTTCGAGTTCTATATCCAGAACCGCGGCGATGGCGGCTCGGCCAAGCTGTCGGAGGTGACGCAGAAGTTCCAGGCCGCCGTGGCGCAGTCCAAGCAGCTGGCCGGCGTGCAGACCCTGTGGCGCGCGGCGACACCGCAGCTGTACGTGGACGTGGACCGATCGCGCGCCAAGGCGCTGGGCGTGCCGGTGGACGCCGTGTTCGACACCCTCGCTGCCACGCTCGGCTCTCACTACGTGAACGACTTCAACAAGTACGGCCGCACCTGGCAGGTGTTGATGTCAGCCGACCCGTCCTATCGCAACCAGCCCGACGACATCGGCCGCATGTGGGTGCGCTCGGACAAGGGCGAGATGGTGCCGGTATCCGCGATTGCCACCGTGCGCTATTCGGCCGGCCCGGAAACGCTGGATCGTTTCAACAACCTGCCTGCCGTCAAGCTGTTCGGGCAAGGCGCGCCGGGCGTGAGCTCGGGGCAGGCCATTGCCGAGGTGGAACGCATCGCGGCCGAGACCCTGCCGCCCGATTTCAGCTACGACTGGGGCGGCGCGTCGTTCCAGGAGAAGCGCTCCAGCGGCACTTCGGGCCTGGCGCTGGGCCTGGGCGCCGTCATGGTGTTCCTGATCCTCTCGGCGCAGTACGAGAAATGGTCCCTGCCGCTGTCGGTGCTGCTGGCCCTGCCGTTCGGCACCTTCGGCGCATTGGCGGCGGTGTGGTTGCGCGGCATGACCAACGACGTCTATTTCCAGATCGGCTTGGTGACGCTGCTGGGCCTGGCGGCCAAGAACGCCATCCTGATCGTCGAATACGCATCCCTCAAAGCGAGCGAAGGAATGAGCGCGCCGGCCGCGGCGCTGGAGGCGGCCCGCTTGCGTTTCCGGCCCATCGTCATGACGTCGCTGGCCTTCATCCTGGGCGTGCTGCCGCTGGCGGTGTCCACGGGTGCCGGTGCCGGTGCGCGCACCTCGGTGGGCACGGGCGTAATGGGCGGAATGCTGGCCGCCACCTTCCTGGCGATCTTCTTCGTTCCCTGGTTCTTCCGCGTGCTGGTGGATAAGCGGCTGCGCGAACGGCGCAGTGTCGAGGAGCTGCGGCAGGAAGCCCGCGCAGCCCATGAGCAGGCGGCGCGCGAGCAGCCGGCGTAACAGTCTGCGGGGGTGGCGGAAGACTTTCCGCCAAGGCCGGGCTGACACGCTTAGCAACTACTGATGCGCTTGCACGCACCAAAGCTACAAAAGAATGTGGCACTCTCAGGTGAACTTTCCTGTAGAGCTAAATGAACCTCGTAGTCGCCTCCCGCCAAGATAGCCGCCATATGCGTTTCGATGTAGAGGGCCGCTGGCACAACGGCGATGCCCTGAAGCTCGCCTATATGGTGAAGGCCGCCGTCACGCGCCTGCGCCAGGACCATGTGCTGATCGACCTGCGCCGCGTGGCCACCCCGCCCGATGCCGAGGGCAAGTTCCTCATCTGTGACCGGCTTCGCCGTGCCCTCGCCCCCAAGACGCGGGTGGTGCTGGTCGGACCGCCCGAGCTCGTCGACACCGAGTTCGTGCCGGAAGGCTTGGACCAGTGCCCGGACATTGCGTTGTTCGGCGCCGAGGGCGATGCGCTCAACTGGCTGAGCCTGCAATAGGCCCATCTGCAGCACGCAGAAAAAATCCCTCGGGTTTTAGGCCGAGGGATTGAAGGGCCGGGGGAAGAAACTTGAAGAAAACCCGGCCGCATAAGTTGGAGTGTGCGGCATCCAGGGGGTTCTGCCAAGTCATCCATAAATAGCGCTTGTCCTACAAAAACATCTGGTAGCACTCATCACAATTTAGTGACGATGCCTCATCGGTTGGAAGAGAGCCCGACAATTTTCGGGAAGCCGGCGCGCATCGCAAACACCGCTGACGCATAACAGCGACTCGACCGTATACCGCCCGCGTGAATTTGTCACGCGCGGACGGCTCACAAGGGATTTCCTTAACCCTTGTGCTGGCCTCAGCACTTGCTAATCTGTAGGATAGCGCTGACAAGAGGCTCAAGCCCGACGCGACACGCAAAGTAAGCGGCAAGACCAACAAAAATCAGCAGCCGCGGCGGTCCCGCCGGACGAGCTTCCCAGAATTTTTTGAGCAACCTCGCGCTTTCCCGTAAGCGCAGCTAACGCATATTGCGTTCCGAAAGACAGCCCATGTCGGATTTATCGGCGAACTCTCCTCCCCCCAACGAAGCCGCGGCCGCAGCCGAGGGAAGCATCTGGCTCACCGTCAAGAAAGCTGCCGCCCGACTGCAGGACTGGTTCGTCATCCAATCGATTGCCGTCAAGGTCATGGTCGTCGCCGTGGCCGTGCTGATCGCCGCGACGAGCATTTACTCGACGGTCCTCACGAAAAGGCAGGCAGCCGTAGCCGAGCAGGTCAAGCAGATGGCCGCGAGCGAGCCGGCGGCGGCCGTCCCCTGGACATTGAACTCGAAGCTCCCCGTGGTGTTTGGCAGCGGCTCCGTGCTGAGCTTCCTCGATGCCAATCCGGTGGAACGCATCACGGTGATCTACAAGCCGCTCATGTGGAACGTTTCCGATCGCATCGTGCTGATCGAGTCGCAGGGCAAGCAGTACGCCTACTACCCCAGCGACATGGAAACCAAGATCTTCGCCGACAAGGCCGTGCATGCGCCTTGGGGAGGCAAGCTGGGCTTCGTGCCGCGCGCCGACCTGGACCAGAGCAGCCTCCAAGTGCTTGAGCGCCTGGACAACCGTTTCGCCGGCGCCCGCCCGCAATCCGAAAAGGATGGCTGGAAGGCCGGCGTGAGCGGCGTGCTGTCTGCCGCGCTGACTGTGGGCCTGCTGGGCTTCCTGGCGTTCCAGCTCAAGGGCCAGTTCAAGTCGCTCAAGTTCCTCGAGCCGGGACAGGTGCACGGCAGCATCAACGACTTGGTGGGCATGGACGACATCAAGACCGAAGTGGCGCAGATCAAGGACCAGTACCAGCGCCGCGCCGCGTACGCCGAGTACGGCATCAGCAAGCCCTTCAACGTGATGTTCAGCGGCCCCGCCGGCACCGGCAAGACCAAGCTGGCGAGCTACCTGGCCAAGGAGCTGAACCTGCCGATCCTGTTCCATTCGGCGGCCAACCTGGAAACCGGTTTCGTCGCCGGCGGCTCGAACACGCTGTCGCGCATCGTCTCCATGGCCAAGCGGCGCAAGCGCTGCATCGTGTTCCTGGACGAAGCGCAAGACCTGTTCATGAAGCGCGGCGGCCACCGCAAGTTCGACGACGACACACAGAACACGCTGCTGGCAGTGCTGGACGGCGTGCGCACCAAGAGCGAAGCCGAGATCATCTGGATCGTCGCCAGCAACTTCAACAGCGAATCCATGCAAATGGACGAGGCGATGCTGCGTCGCTTCCAGATGAAGGTGGACTTCCGCATGCCTAACAAGGAAGAGCGCCTCGCGATCATCGAGCACTACCTGAGCCAGCGCGCCGAGAAGGTCCTGCCCGACATGGACCTGCGCCACCTGGTCGAACTGACCGAGGGCCGCAGCCCGGCCGACCTGGAAACCATCGTCAACCAGGCCGGCATCACCGCGGTGCAGGCGGGCGGCATGATCGGTGCCGACACGCTGATGCAGGCGGCAGAGCGCGTGATGGTCGGCAACGTCAACGCCAACACCACCAAGGAGCGTGAGCGCGATCGCCGCGTCATCGCCATCCACGAGTGGGGCCACTTCCTGGTGGACTTCGAGTTGGAGCGCAAGCAGGCCGGCGGCGACTGGGAGCGTATCCAGTCCGATATGAAGACCATCAAGATCTCGCTCAAGGCCAATCCGCGCAACAACGCGCTGGGCTTCGTGTTCCACAAGCAGGGTGCGAACCTGCTCAAGACCAAGGGCGACATCGAGCACGACGTGCGCGTGCTGCTGGGCGGCATGGCCAACGAGGAACTGTTCTTCGGCGAGGAAGGCACGACCAACGGCGCGCACAACGACATCACCCGCGTGACCAAGCTGTTGCACCACGCCGTCGGCGAGATGGGCATGTACCGCAAGACGCGCCTGAACTTCGGCGCGCTGTCCAACGACGGGCATGGCCGCAACCTCGACGAGGAAACCCGCAGCATCATGGAAGCCCAGAGCGAGCGCCTGTACGGCGAGACGAAGGCCCTGTTGATGCGCCTGAAGCCCCTGACCGAGCACCTTGCCGGCAAGCTGATGGACAAGGGCGAGATGAGCCTGAAGGAAGCGCTGTTCGAGATCCGCAGCTTCGAAGCGGCATGCTTCGAATTCAGCAGCCGCGCAGGCCTGGCCGGCGTCCGCTAAGCTCAGCGCCGTCCTACACCCGCCAGCCCCGTTTACGCACGGCAAGCCCGTGTGTTCTCCGGCGTCGGCGGCGGTGCGCCCAGCCTAGCCTGGAGGCATGTTTAGGAGGCTGTATGTCCGAAGACAAAGGAAGGCATGGGAACGACGAGCTCCAGGTGAGCCTGGAGCACGAATGGGAGCGGCACAACTGGACCCGATGGCTGCATTGCAGCGAGCAGGAGCTGCGCCACGCCGTTGAATCGGTCGGCTCCGACGCAGACAACGTCCGGCGCTTCCTGCGACAGGCCCGCTAGGGCCCCCCGTTTTACTTCGCTGCCGGCTTGGCAGGAGCGCGCGGCGCGGTGCCGCCGCCGGCGCCCGAGCCCTCGGGCGCGGACGTCACGCCCAGGCGCTTGGCGACGGTCTGCTCCAGCGTGCGAACCTTGGGCTCGATCGTGCCGCGAGTTTCGGCCAGCAGCTTCTCGACCAGGACCTTTTGCATATCGTCGCCCATACGTTGGTATTTGGCGTAAACCGGCGATTCCATGATGGAAACCACCTGCTTGAGCTCCTCTTCAGTGAGCTTTTCTTCCAGCAGCGCGCCGATGGTGGTGGGTGCGAGCTTGATGGCCCGGGTCTGGACCACGGGGACCGCCTCGTCGAGGTATTTCTGAACGTCGCCTTTTATCTCCTTGGCGACGGATTCCTGCTTGTCCTTGGCAACGCGCGCCGGCAACGCGGCGGCAGCATTGTTCAGCAGCTCGGCGGCGGGCTGCTCGACCAGGCCGCGCGCCATGGCTTCGATGCCGGGTTGCTGCAGTTTGAGAATCTTGGCGACCAAGTCTTTCTTGGCAGGGCTGGGCTGGGCCTGCACCGCGACAGCGGCCAGCAGGATCGAAAGGGTGATTAGGGATTTTTTCAACATGAGCCATCTTAAACCGGCGGGCAAGCTCAGCTGTAAGCGGCTGCGTCGTTGAGCGCATCGACCGCCTGCTGCAGGCCGCAGGGTTTCGGAAGCGCCCGCACCCCCGGAAGATCGATTTTCGCGAACGATGGCTTGCTGCTCGCTGAAGCCATAGGCGACGGCTATGGCCGAGCGACGAAGCCCGGCACCAATACTGCGAGGGTGAGCGCGGCTTACTGCCTGCGCGGGTTGTTCGGGTAAGCGTCGCGGCGGTTGGGAACGCCGTCGCCGTCGCGGTCCCGGTCGTAGCGGTTGGCGATACCGTCGCCGTCGCGGTCACGATATCCGCGGCCAGGGCCATGGCTATAGCCACGGCCACCGTAGATGTAGGTCGGTCGTTGATCGATCACGTACGGGACGCTGTTGCCGTAATAGCCGCCATAGCCGCCGTAGCCGTAGTAGGGCGAGCCGCTGCCGTAATAAACCTCAGCCGAACCGTAGGGCACGCCATAGGCTACGCAGCCCGAAAGGCCGGCAACGGCGAGCAAGGCGATGAGCACCTTCATACTGTTCTCCTCTGCGGGCAACGGATGCCCGGATGCTTACATTGGACGAGCCTGGGGTGTCGGGCCTATGTCCATATGTACAGCGGGAGTGTCGAAGGGTTACCAAACGTTCAGCCGCAGCGGCTGGGTTCAACCGCCTTTGTGCGGGCGCTTGCCGGGCTGCTTCTTGTTGCGGGTAGCGGTACCGCGTTCCAGGCTGACCTTCTGGC
This sequence comes from Caenimonas soli, assembly GCF_013155545.1. Lineage (GTDB taxonomy): Bacteria > Pseudomonadota > Gammaproteobacteria > Burkholderiales > Burkholderiaceae_C > Ramlibacter > Ramlibacter soli. Next base: position 74,907 of record NZ_JABJVV010000001.1, read on the forward strand.
CACCGCCGTTGCGGCGCACGGCATAGCCTTCGAGGGCTTTGGGGGCCGGGGTGCGCTTGCGATCCGCTTCGGTGACGATCTTGTTTCCCATGGAGTTCTCCAGTTTTAGAAGTCGTTGAGTTTAAGGGGTGCGCCATCACAGGCAGGTCACCACCCCGCCTTGAAGGCTGCATGGTCCTCGCGGCCCCATCAGAATCGGACCCATCTGGTTCAGCCGCTGGCCATCGCTGTCCCAGCAGCCGGCCGGGTCGCAGGTGGTGATCACCGCGGGCCTCGGGATCGTCAATTGCGGCGGGGGCGCCGGAGGAGGCGCGGGCGGCGGCACGCTCGGGGCGGCTATCAACGGCGGGGGAACGACCTGCACCGGTTGTGGGGCGCCTGAACGTTCGCGTTCGCCACTGCTTGGGCCCAGGCAAGCCACGGCCGCCTGCTTGCGGGCCGCCGCCAGCCTTTGGGCGCGGGCCCTCGAATTCGACACGTTGTCGCCCAATGCGGCTTCCAGTTCGGCGCGCGCAGCCATGCACTCGCCCGAACTCAACGGATCGCGTGGCTGGGCCTGCGTCGCCAGCGGTGCTGCCAGAAGCAGCGCGGCAATGACCGGAAGCATCATCAAGTTTGGAGCACTCCGGCGGCTTGCGGTTCTGTCGCGGCTTTGTCCGACACGGCCGCCGCCGGGGCATACCTAACCTCGGGGCAACCGACCTCAGGAACCAGGAACCACCATGGCTTCACGCCGCGATACCAGCCCGACCCGCGCCAAGCAGGGGGATCAGCCGACCTCGTCGGTGCCCGCCCGCAGCGACATCGGCGAAAACAGCGCGAGTGAACTGATCGAGTCGCCACAGAAGCCGCGGCGCGACCCGCTGGATGCCCACGACTTCGGGGACGGCGGCGGAGGTGGCGGCGGCGAAGCGTTCAGCCGTGCAAAGCGCAAGCGCCGCAAATGACTCAGGGCTTGCCTGCGTCCTTGTCCTTGACGAAGCCGGCGGCATTGATGTCCTTGCCGGGTTTGGCCTCGCCCTTGGCTTCGGACGAGCGGCCCTCGCGCTCCTGTTTCCGGTCGGAGCGGTCCCGCTGTGTGCCGTCGGCCCCGACACCCTGGGGCATGCCATCAGGCGCACCCGTCATTTCGGTGTCGTCACCCAGGAAATCGGCATTGGCGGCCTGGGTGCTGAATCGGATAGGCATGTGAACTCTTTCGTGAAAATAGATACCAGCGCGCTTTCGCGCGATCGTGTTCAAGGCCACTATGCGCCGGGCCCATCTTCTCGGCTGTAGGACGGCGCCTCATGCGCTTTTGTCCAGTCCAACTCGCGCGATGATGGGCGCATGAAGATCGCCACATTCAACGTCAACGGCATCAAGACGCGGCTGCCCAATCTGCTGGAGTGGCTGGAGCGCGAGCAGCCCGACGTGGCCTGCCTGCAGGAGTTGAAGGCGCTGGACGGCGTGTTCCCGCACGCTCCGTTGCGCGAGGCCGGCTACCACGCACTGTGGAAGGGCCAGCGATCCTGGAACGGCGTGGCTATCCTGGCGCGCGGCATCGATCCGGTCGAGATTCGCCGCGAGCTGCCGGGAGATCTGCTCGACGACCAGAGCCGCTACCTGGAAGCGGCGGTGGATGGCGTGGTCGTGGCCTGCCTCTACCTGCCCAACGGCAATCCGCAGCCCGGCCCGAAATTCGACTACAAGCTCGCCTGGTTCGAGCGGTTCATCAAGCATGCGGCGGGCCTGTACAAGTCAGGCCATCCGGTGGTGATGGCGGGCGACTACAACGTGGTGCCGACCGATTTCGACATCTACAACCCGCGCTCCTGGCTGAAGGATGCCTTGCTGCAGCCGGAGACCCGCGAGTGCTACCAGCGCCTGCTGAAGCAGGGCTGGATCGATTGCATGCGCCATCTGCACCCCGATGAGGCCGTGTTCACCTTCTGGGATTACTTTCGCAAGCACTGGGACCGCAACGCCGGGCTTCGGATCGACCACCTGTTGCTCAATTCGGTCCTGGCGCCCTGCCTGGTCGAGGCGGGGGTGGACAGGTGGGTGCGCGGGCAGGAGCATGCCAGCGACCATGCGCCGGCTTGGGTGAGGCTGGATCTGTCGAAGCTGGGCAAGAAGCCCAGGGCCAAGGGAGCTGCCCGTGGCGTATGAACTCCACTATTGGCCCACGATCCAGGGCCGCGGCGAATTCGTCCGGCTGGCGCTGGAAGCTGCGGGGGCGCCTTACGTCGATGTGGCGCGAGGCGACGAGGCGGTGGGGCAGGGCATGCCGGCGATGGAACACTACCTCGAAGACATCTCGGTCGCGCGTCCGCCCTTTGCCTGCCCCTTCCTCGTCGATGGCAAGCGGGTGATCGGCCAGTCGGCGGCGATCCTGCTGTACCTCGGGCCGCGGCTGGGCCTGGTGGGCAAGAGCGAAGGCGACCAGTTGTGGACGCACCAGATCCAGCTGACCATCGCCGACGCGGTGACCGAGGCGCATGACATGCATCACCCCATCGGCAGCAGCCTGTACTACGAGGAGCAAAAGCCCGAAGCGGCCAGGCGCGCGCAGGATTTCCGCAAGACCCGCCTGCCGAAGTTCCTGGCCTGGTTCGAGGCGGTACTGGGCCGCAATCCCCGCAACCGCGGACGCGCAATGCCGCATCTGGTGGGCGCGCGCCTCTCGTATGCGGATCTGTCGCTGTTCCAGTGGGTCGAAGGCCTGCACTACGCCTTGCCCAAGGCAACTCGCAAGGCCCTGGGCAAGGCACCACTGGTGCAGGCGCTGCACGCGGGAGTGGCACGGCACAAACGCGTGGCTGCGTACCTGGCGAGCGACCGCCGCGTGCCGTTCAGCGAAGACGATCTCTTCCGCCGGTATCCACAACTCGACGGCTAGTTTCTTTGCCACGGCTTGCACCGTAGGCAATTCCCCTAAGGCACGCGGCCGTTTTGCCTAGGGGTGGCCAGCTCGGCCATGGTTTCATCAGCTCACCCACTCATAACAAGGGGACAGAGATGAATCCGAGCCAGCCCACACAAGAAGTCAAGATTCCGCGCATCCTGGTGGTCGATGACATGCCGGACAACCTGTTCCTGATGAACGGCCTGTTCGAGGACCGCTACCAGGTCATCCAGGCCCCCTCGGGCAAGGACGCCCTGAAGATCGTGATGTCGGACAGCCCGCCCGACATGGTGCTGCTGGACATCATGATGCCGGACATGGATGGCTACGAGGTGCTGCGGCGTATCCGCCAGCACACGCCCACCGCGAACATCCCGGTCATCTTCCTCACCGCCCTGGCCAGCCAACAGGACGAGCGCCTGGGCATGGACCTGGGCGCGGTGGACTACCTCACCAAGCCGGTCGACCCCGAACTGGTGGTGCAGCGGGTCGAGGCGCATGTGCGCGCCACGGCCCACGCCCGCCGGGTCGAGGAACTGTCCGAGAAACTCGCCCGCCACCTGTCGCCCGCCAGTTGGGAACGGCTGTTCTACGGCGCCGAACTCGAGGCCATCCGCTTCGAGCAGAAGCAGCAGACCGTGCTCTACGCCGAGGCGGCCGGAGCGAGCAACCTGAGCGAGCGCGACCGCGACAGCTTCGCCGCCGAGGTCGAATGGCTCGCGACGCGGCATGGCGGCGTGGTGGACCGTTTCGTGGACGGCGCGGCCGTCATCTTCTTCGACGAGCCCGGTCCCTGTGTCAGGATGGCGATGGACCTGCAGCGCAGCGCGAACGAGCTGCACCTGCGAATGGGCATCCACACCGGCATTTGCGATATCGGCACCTTCCGCAGCGACTATGAAGGCCGCTGCACCCTTATTGGGATCGAGACCGGGCTGGCGGCGAAGGTGGCCGCTACAGCTGCTAGCGGCAGCATCGCCGTTTCCCCCGAGACCTATGTGCTGGTCAGGGACGAAATCCAGACCGACACGTCAGGCTGCCTGTTGACGGAGGAATTCCACGACAGCGACCTGGCGCAGATCTGCCTGACGCCCACCCCCCAGAAGGGCGAGCACGTTCTCAGCACCTTCGCAGGCCTGGGCCTCTAGTAGCCGACTGTGAAACGCTGGCGCGGATGCGCCGGCTTTTCGAGTTCATCCACAAATGCCACGGCGTAATCTTCCGCCGAGATCCGGCTTTCGCCTGCCGCGTTGCGAATCAGCTGGTCGCTCCCGAGCCGGTACCGGCCCGTGCGCTCGCCCGGCGCGATCAGGGCACTCGGGCTCAGCATCGTCCAGTCGAGGCCGTCCTCGCCGCGCAGCAGGCGCAAGGCCTGCCGCGCGCCTTCCGCACTGGCCTTGTGCGCGGCCGGAAACTGCGGCGTGTCCAACAACTGCACGCCGGGCGCCACTTCCAGGCTGCCCGCACCACCGACCACCAACAGGCGGCTGACGCCGGCCTGCCGCGTCGCGGCGATGATCGAACGCATCCCTCGCAGGTAGTACGCCTCGGTGTCGGCCTGCGCGTGCCCGCTGAATGCGCTCATTACGGCGTCGTGGCCCTTCAACTGGGCTGCCAACGCATCCGTGTCATTCACGTCCGACTTGACTGGATCGAGGTTGGCCGAAGGCGCGAGCTTGTGCGGCTGCGTCACCAGCGCCCTGACGCGGTGGCCCCGCGAGAGGGCTTCCTTCAGCAGCGCCGATCCGATGAAGCCGGTGGCACCAATCAATGCGATGTTCATGGGGTGTGTCCTTGTGAGGTGGTAACGATGCGTGGACTGTCGCTCTCATTGCTTTATTGATAAACAGCAACAACCACAATTGATTGTTTAGAAATAGAAGACAATCACTTGCATGCCTGATCGCACCCATATCGACCTGAATTCGCTACCGGTGTTCGCCGCGGTGGCGGAGGCCGGGGGCTTCACGGCGGCCGCGGAGAAGCTGGGCATGGCCAAGGCCAAGGTCAGCCTGACGGTGGCGCGGCTGGAGGCGCAACTGGGAACCAGCCTGTTCGCGCGAACCACACGCCGTGTGGTGCTGACTGAAGCGGGCCAGGCCCTGTACGCCGAATGCGTGCCGGCCTTGCGCGGAGTCCAGGAATCGCTGGCACAGGTGGGTAACGCAGGAAATCTCGGCGGCGTACTGCGCATCAGTGCGGCAGTGGACTATGCGGCGCAGTCACTCTCGCCGGCGCTGGCGGCGTTCGCCGCCAGGCATCCCGGCCTGGAAATCGACGTGCGCACCAGCGACCGGGTGGCGGACTTGCTCAAGGAAGGCATCGACCTGGCGATAAGGCTCGGCTGGCTGCGCGACTCCACCCTGCGAGCCACCAAGCTCGGCGACTTCGAGCAGCATGTGCTGGCTGCGCCGGCCTACCTCGAGGCGGCAGGGCCCATCAAGGTGCCGGCCGACCTTGCGCAGCACGCCTGGGTGGCGCTGACCCTGCTGCCCACTCCGCTGACCTGGAAGTTTGCATCGGCGCGGGGCCAGACCCGGACGGTGCGCATGAACGCGCGGCTGCGCACGGACTCTGGCGCCACCTTGCGGGCACTGCTGGAAAACGGCATGGGCATTTCCGTGATGGACAGCCTGAGCAGTGCCCAGGCCGTGCACGACGGCCGTCTGGTGCGGGTTCTGCCGCAGTGGTCGCTGCCCAAAGGCGGCGTCTACGCGGTCTATCCGCCCGGCCGGCACGTGCCGGCCAAAGTGCGGGCCTTCATCGACTTTTACGGCGCCTGGCTCGAGCGCGCCTAGCCGGCAAAGCCGCCCTCGTCCAGGAACCGCTGTTCCTCGGGCGTCGTGGTTCGCCCCAGCATCGCGTTGCGATGCGGGAATCGCCCGTATTTTTGGATGATGTCGCGGTGGATGACGGCCCACCGCAGCGCCTCATCGCCCAGCGCCTGGGCCAGCTGCACGGCCAGATCCTGGTCGGTCAGGTCCTCGGAATGCGAGAGCGGCAGGTAGAAGAAGTTGCGCAACTCCTGGGCTGCCCGCGTGTCGTGGCCGGCTTGGACGGCGAGGCGCGCGATCTCGCGTGCCTTAGGGTCGCTCTCGTACATGCGCTGCGTGCCGCGAAACGCATTGCGGGGAAATTGGTCAAGGAGGATCAGCAGGGCCAGGGCGCCTTCGGCATCCTGCGCCCATGCATCGAGCTCGCCGCGCTGCGCAGCCTCATGCGCACCCAGGAAGCGGGTGCGAAAGTCGTGGTCGAATGCCTCGTCCTTGCGAAACCAGCGGGAAGGGCCGGCATCGCGCCAAAAGGCCAGGACGTCCTCGGGTTGAACCGTCAACAGGAGTGAGGGGGACATCCGGCCATTTTGCTCGCCGCTACTTGGTCGCCGAAGCGGGGGCGGCGGGCGGCATCACGATGGTCGTGGACGACGACTCGGCCGGGGCGGCGGGCGCTCCCGGCGATCCTGCGGCACCCGGCGCACCGGCGGGCCCCGGCACCGGCACCACGGTCGTCGACGAGGACGGCGCGGGCGCCGTGCTGGGCGGATTCACCACCGTGGTCTTTTTTTCGCACGCGCTAAGTGCGGCGGCTGCGGCCATCAAGGCGGCGATATGCATGAGCTTGCTGTTCATCTGGGACTCCCGGTGTCGGATTGGGGTGACAGGACTCTAGGTCTGCTGGCTGAGCCTCCTTGTCGGACAGGACGGCGCATCTGGCGTAGGACGAAACCCAGCGACGCGCTCGAGCTGACCAAGTTGTACGACAACTAAAGCTCCCAAACTATGGTTCACCCTAATGGGTCGGACTCAGGCCTGCGCTAAATTCGCGAAAGTTGTACGACAACTTGACTGGCCTCAATTTTTCCTCAAATCCAAGGAGACCCGCATGTCCAACCGCTCCCGGCGTTCCCTGATAGCTGGTGTTCTGGCGGCCTTGGCCCTGGCCGCCGCACCGCTGCCAGCCGCCGCACAGGCTTATCCGAGCCGCCCCATTACCCTGATCGTTCCCTGGGGTGCGGGCGGTGGCACCGATGCCACGGCGCGCATCATCGCCAGCCTGCTCGAAAAGGAATTGGCGCAGCCGGTGACGGTGGTGAATCGCACCGGCGGTAGCGGCGTGGTCGGTCATGCGGCCATCGCGTCGGCGGCGCCCGATGGCTACACGCTGGGTTTGGCCACCGTGGAGATCGGGATGATGCATTGGCAGGGACTCACCGAGTTGACCGGCGCCTCGTACACGCCCATCGGCCTGGTCAACGCCGATCCGGCGGGCATCCAGGTGCGGGCCGATGCGCCCTACAAGACAGTCTCCGAACTGCTGGCCGCCATCAAGGCCAACCCGGGCAAGTTCAAGGCCTCGGGCACGGGGCAGGGCGGCATCTGGCACCTGGCTATCGCCGGCCTGCTGCGCGACCAGAAGATCGATCCCGCGGCGCTGCCCTGGGTCCCGAGCAACGGCGCCGCGCCGGGCCTGCAGGACATGGTGGCCGGCGGCGTGGAGGTGGCGCCGGTGTCGCTGCCCGAGGCTCGCTCGTTGATCGATGCCGGCAAGGTGAAGAGCTTGGCGATCATGAATGACAAGCGTTCCGCGCTGTACCCCAACGTGCCGACGTTGAAGGAGGCGATCGGCAGCGATTGGACCATGGCGGCATGGCGGGGCATCGTTGCGCCCAAGGGCATTCCCGCCGACGCGCGCGACAAGCTCAGTGCGGCGGTGCGCAAGGTGGCGGCCAGCAAGGAGTACACAGACTTCATGGCCAGCCGCGGCTTCGGCGTGATCTACGCGGGCCCCGAAGATTTCGGCCGCTTCATGGCGAAGTCCGACACCGACCTGGGCGCCACGATGAAGGCCGTCGGCCTGGTCAAATAGACCGCCGCAGATGAAACTGAACGACGCCATCTTCGGGCTGGTGCTGCTGGCCCTGGGCTCGACTGTGCTGGTCTCGGTGCAGGCCTTCCCCAAGATACCGGGCCAGCCGGTGGGGCCCGCTCTCTTTCCGGGCCTGATCGCCGCGGGCCTGTGCGTCGCAGGCTTGCTGCTGATCGTGCACGGCGTACGCGATCGCGCGCGCCAACCTTGGCTGGTCTGGGACCCGTGGGTCCGTTCGCCGCGCCATGTGGTGGCGTTGCTGGTCCTGCTCGGGTCGGTGCTGTTCTACATCCTGGCCTCTAGGTGGCTCGGCTTCCTGCCCACGGCGGTCATCATCCTGCTCGCAATGTTCTCGACCCTGCGCGTGCCGCTTTGGCGCGCGGTGCTGATGGCGGTGGTCACGGCCGCGGTCGTGCATTTCGCCTTTTACAAGCTGCTGCGCGTGCCGCTGCCCTGGGGCGTTCTCACGCCCTACTCCTGGTAATGGACGCCGTCGCCCAGGCTTTCTCGATGGTGTTCGAGCCATACACCATCATGGTGATGGTGATCGCGTCGCTGTATGGCCTGTTCGTCGGCGCGGTGCCGGGACTCACCGCCACCATGGCGACCGCTCTGCTCGTGCCGGTGACGTTCTTCATGCCGCCGATCCCGGCCATCGCGGCCATGGTCACGGCCACCGCCATGGCGATCTTCTCCGGCGATATCCCGGGTTGCCTGCTGCGCATCCCCGGCACGCCCGCATCGGCCGCCTATACCGACGAAGCCTATGCCATGACCCGCAAGGGCGAAGCCGAAATAGCGCTGGGCGCCGGCCTGGTGTTCTCGGCGGTGGGCGGCCTGTTCGGCACGCTGGTGCTGATCGTGGCGGCGCCGGCTTTGGCGAATTTCGCGCTCAACTTCAGTTCGTTCGAGTATTTCTGGCTGGTTCTGCTGGGCCTGACCTGCGCCGTGTTCATCACCTCGAACGAGCCGCTCAAGGGCGTCGTGACCTTGTTGCTGGGCCTCTTGGTGGCTTGCGTGGGGCTGGGCAATCCGGCGGGCTTCCCGCGCTTCACTTTCGGCAACGCCGAGATGACCGGCGGCATCGGGATGATCGCCATGATGATCGGCATGTTCGCCATCTCGGAGATCATCCGCTTCGTGGTGGATACCAGCCCGCCCGCCGAACTGGTGGTCGAGAAGGTCGGCAACGTGATGGCGGGGCAGTGGGCGCTGGCCAAGAAATATCCGGTGCAGATCCTGCGCGGCAGCGCACTGGGAACGGCCGTGGGCGCATTGCCCGGGGCTGGGGCCGACATCGCTGCGTGGATGTCGTACGCGATGAGCAAGAAGTTTTCCAAGGAGCCCGAGAAGTTCGGCACCGGCCATGTCGAGGGCATCGTCGAATCGGGTTCCGCCAACAACAGCGCACTGGCCGGAGCCTGGATCCCCGCGCTGGTGTTCGGCATCCCGGGCGACTCGATCACAGCCATCGTGATCGGGGTGCTCTACATGAAGAACATGAACCCCGGGCCGACATTGTTCACCACCAATCCGCAGAACATCTACGCGGTGTTCCTGCTGTTCATCGTGGCCAACATCATCATGATCCCGCTGGGCATCCTGTGCATCAAGGTGGCCCGGCGCATCCTGCGCGTGCCGCGCGAGGTCCTGATGCCGATGATCCTGCTGTTCTGCATCGTCGGCACCTTCGCCATCAACAACACCACCTTCGAAGTGGGCGTGATGCTGGTCGCCGGCATCATCGCCTACCTGCTCGAGGCCAACCGCTTCCCGATCGCGCCGGCCATCCTGGGAGTCGTGCTGGGCGGCATGCTCGAGGAAAACTTCATCACGTCCATGATCAAGAGCAACGGCGACCTGGGCGCGTTCTTCTCGCGGCCCATTGCCCTGGCGCTGGCTGTCGTTACCATGCTGGTCTGGTTCGTCCCCCTTATCCTGCGCGGCGTGCGCTCCCTGCGCGCACGCGCACTCGCCACCTGATTGCCATGAGCTCCACCTATTCAGTCGATTCCCTCACAAGCTTCGCCACACGCCTGCTGGCAGCCGCCGGCCTTTCCGCCGACAAGGCCGATGCGGTCGCGCAGATCCTCGTCCAAGGCGACCTGATGGGCCACAACACCCACGGGCTGCAGTTGCTGGGACCTTACCTCGCCGAACTCGAGAGCGGGGCGATGACCCGCGAAGGCGAACCCGAGGTGCTGGCGGATGCGCCGGCGGCCGTCACCTGGGACGGCCGGCGCCTGCCCGGTCCCTGGCTGGTGCTCAAGGCCATGGCCCTGGCTACGGAACGGGCCCGGCATTGCGGCACCGGAACCGTGGTGATCCGGCGCAGCCACCACATCGCCTGCCTGGCCGCCTACCTCAAGCGGGCGACGGACCAGGGCCTGCTCATGGTGCTGACCTGCTCCGACCCGAACGTGGCCAGCGTGGCGCCCTTCGGTGGCCTGGATCCCGTGTTTACGCCCAATCCCATTTCGGCCGGCATCCCGACGACAGGGACACCGGTGCTGATCGACATTTCCACGTCGGCCACGACCAACGGCCTGACCGGGCGCCTGCACAAGGAAGGCGGGCGGCTGCCCGCGCAATGGGTGATCGACGGGCACGGCCAGCCCAGCGATGATCCCGGCGTGCTGTTCAAGGAGCCCAAGGGCACGATTCTTCCGCTGGGCGGCATCGATTCGGGGCACAAGGGCTACGGCCTGTCGTTGCTGGTGGAGGCCCTGACCGGCGGCCTGGCCGGCCACGGCCGCGCCGACGCAAGGGAAGGTTGGGGCGCCACCGTGTACCTGCAGGTGATCGATCCGCGCGCATTCGCCGGGCTGGATGCTTTCACCCGCCAAACGGGCGCGGTAACGCAGCAGTGCCATGCGTCGCGCCCGGCACGCGAAGGCTCACCGGTGCGTACGCCGGGCGAGAAGGGGTTGGCCCAGGCCAAGAAGCAGCGCGAGGCGGGCGTCGCCCTCTATCCGACGATCATGCCGTCACTGGAGCCCTGGGCGAAAAAGCTGGGTGTGGCGATGCTCTGAGCGTCTGGGAGCCCCTGCCGGGTACCGCCTGCCGCGACGCGAGGACGATCCCCCCTATAGCTTGCCGGCAGACCGCGCCTCCAACGCCCGGATCTGTTCGCGCGCTTCGTCACCTTCGGGAATCGGCCGGCCGCTGTCGCGCCATTCCACCGCGGCCTTGAAGCCCTCGGCCTGCGCATAGCGGCGGAACCACAGGCCTTCGGGGTTGTGGCGGGTGATGCCGTCGAACAATGTCGCCATCTGCTGGCTTTGCTCCAGTCCCATGGCGAGCATGACCTGGTTGACCACCATCTTGTGCATGGCCAGGTGGTTGCGCGGCACGCCGGCGATGCGCGCGGCGAGCTTCATCGTCGCCGCTTCCAGCTCGGACGCTGGTACTGCCTCGTTGGCCAGGCCCCATTGCGCGGCTGTCTTGCCGTCGATGGTGTCGCCGGTGAACATGAGCTGCTTGGCGCGTGTGGGCCCCAGCCGGTAGGTCCACATCGCCGTGGTGGGACAGCCCCAGACACGTGTGGGCATGTAGCCGATGTGAGCGTCATCGGCCATCACCAGCAGGTCGCAGCACAGGGCGATGTCGCTTCCGCCCGCCGCGGCGTAACCGTGGACCTTGGCAATGGTGGGCTTGGGGCTGCGCCACAGGCTCATGAAGTCCTCGGTGTTGCGCTTCATGTACGCGTAGTCGCTCATGGGGTCCCAGGGATGGCGTTCCTGCTGGCACGGATGGTCGATGCGGCCTTCGCCAAACATCGTCAGGTCGTAGCCGCCACAGAAGCCCTTGCCGGCGCCTTCGACCACGACGACGTGCACCTCGTCCTCGCTGTTCGCCCAATCGATTGCGGCGCGGATTTCACGCGGTGTCGCGTCGTTGATGGCATTCAGGCGTTCGGGCCGGTTGAGCAGGAGGCGGGCGATGCGCGGGTTGGTCGCATCCTGGGTGATTCGCAGCGTGCTGAAGTCAGGCATGGGCTATCTCCTTTCGTGACAGTTGCAGCCTACACGGCACTGGCTTGCCTGCCTGCAACGCCCGTGACTTCCGCCTTCTAGAGTGAAGCCACCTTGAATTTCGATGGGAGCGAAGCATGGGCAGCAGCAACACCAGCGTGGGCCGTGGACCGGCGCACGGCGGGAACGAAAATCACGACGGCGATCCGCTCAACAAGACTTTCGGAGAGACGGTCAAGGAGGAGCCGCCGGCGGGCAACGACCTGATCCTCGAGCAGGAGGAGCAGCGGCAACCCTCCACCAAGACCCCCGGGGAACTGCCTAGTCGCAAAGGCTGAGCTGTCGGGCGTGTCCTACAGACAGCCCGAACAGGCCATGCCCAAAATTACGGTCCATCCCGGCAATACCAAGGAGAAAGCCATGATGACCCGCCACACCGTTCTTCGCACCGCCCTCGCTGCGGGCCTCGTCGCCCTCACCGTGGCCGGCTGCGGCCAGATGCGACCCTCGCAAAAAATGGACATCTATGAGGCCACCCTCACTGGCGCCCAGGAGGTTCCGCCCAGCACGTCAGCAGGCAGAGGCACGGCCGAAATCCAGTTCAACAGCAATACCAACGCGTTGACCTGGAAGGTGACCTATAGCGGCCTTTCGGGCCCGCTCACCGGCGCCCATATTCATGGACCCGCGGCCGCCGGCGCGAACGCGGGCATCGTCGTTCCCTTCAGCGGCAACCTGAATGCGCAGCCGATCCAGGGGCAGGCCACCATCACGCCGGCCCAGTTCGGCGACCTGGCTGCCGGCCTCTGGTATGTGAACCTGCATACCGCGCAATCCCCGGGCGGCGAGATCCGCGGCCAGCTGCGCCGCCGCCAGTAAGCTGCTGATGGCCGCGGTTGCGCGGCCGCGATCGAGGCGATATAGTTGCCCACGCAACTATATCGCCCGTGCCTCAATCCCCATCTTCCATCGCACCTGACGGCGTCCCCGTCCTCATCGCGGGCGGTGGCCCGGTGGGGCTGACCCTGTCCGCTTTGCTGGCACGCCACGGCATCGCCAGCCTTGTGATCGAGGCGGACGAGGGCTATTGCACCGGCAGCCGCGCCATCTGCATCTCGCGCCGGTCGCAGGAAATCATGGGCTGGGCCGGCGCCGACGGGCCGCTGGTGAACACGGGCCTGCCGTGGACGGGTGGACGCAGCTATTGGCGCGACACCGAGGTGCTGCATTTCCAGATGCCCAGCGAGCTGAACCAGCGCTTCGCGCCCATGGTCAACATCCAGCAGTACTACATAGAACAGTTCGCGCACGAAGCGTTGCAGCGGGCGCCCGAACTGGCCCAGGTGCAATGGAGCAGCCGCGTTGTGGGTGTGCGCGACAAGCCGGACGAGGAGGGCGTCGAGGTCGATATCCAGACGCCGACGGGCCGGCAAACGATTCGCGCCGGCTGGGTCGTCGCGTGCGACGGCGGCCGAAGCACGGTGCGCGAGCAGCTCGGGTTGCAACTGGAGGGCACCCAGTACGAGGGCCGCTACGTGATCGTCGACGTCGTGCAGAAAACCAGGCGGCCGATCGAGCGCCTGGCCTGGTTCGACCCGCCTTCCAACCCGGGCTCCACCATCCTCATGCACCGCCAGCCCAATGACGTCTGGCGCATCGACTACCAGATCCGGGACGACGAGGACCCGGCCGAAGCCGTCAAGCCCGAGAACGTGCTGCCGCGCGTGCGCAGCCACCTGGCGATGATCGGCGAGAACGAGCCCTGGGAACCACTGTGGATCTCGATCTACAACGCCAAGTGCCTGACGCTGCCTCGCTACCGCTATGGCCGGGTGTTTTTTGCCGGAGACGCGGCCCACCTGGTGCCGATCTTCGGGGTGCGCGGGCTCAATTCCGGCCTGGACGATGCGGGCAACCTGGCCTGGAAGCTGGCGCGCGTGATCGAAGGTAGCGCTCCCGACGAATTGTTGGACAGCTACTCCACCGAGCGGGTGCATGCAACGCGCGAGAACATCGCCTACGGAGCCAAGAGCACCGAGTTCATGGCCCCGCCCAACTTCGCCTTCAAGCTGATGCGCGAGGCGACCCTGCGCCTGGCGGTGTCGGACGCGAAGGTCCGCTCCCTGATCAATCCGCGCCAGTCGTCGCCGATCGCCTATGTCGGATCGCCCCTCAACGTCCTCCAGCAGGGCCAGTGGGCCAACGGCCTCGCCGAACCGGGCCTGCCGGCGCCCGAAGCCCTGTTGCAAGGGCCGCATGGAAACTTTCACCTGACTCAGCGCTTCGGCAAGGACTTCATTTGTCTCGTTTTCAGCGACGGCGCCTTGCCCACGGCTGTGAAGGAATTGGCAACTCACGGCATCGCGGTGTTGGATATTCCCCCGCAGGCTGATAGCCTCGGCCAAGCGCGCCAGCGTTATGGCCTGCCGGATGCGCAGGCTGCCGGCCTGGTGCTGGTGCGCCCGGACGGCTATGTCATGGGCCGCTGGCGAGGCCTCGAGCCGCGGGCGCTGCTGGATGCATTCAACAAGAAAGGATTTACGGAATGACGGATAACGACCTGGACCGCAGCTATTCGGCGCTGTGCGAATCGCTGGCCAGCGTGGGTGAGAGCAAAGGCGAGTTGTTCCTCTCCATGGTCTGCCTGTCGCTCATGGCCCGCTATGAGCGTGCAGAAGATGTTCTGACCCTGATCGACAACGTCCACGCCCAATGCGCGGCCGAGGTGGAGGATGGTGCCTGAGCCAGCCAGTCCCGCGTCGCTGGACCGGACGCTGAGCTATCGCCTGCACCTGGTCAACAAGCTCACCGACAAATCCAGCGCCGACGCCTATGCCCAGGAATTCGGGCTGCCGGTCGGCCAGGCGCGTTGCCTGGCGGCAATCGGCCGATTTGCTCCACTCTCGGTGGTCGACCTCGCCGGCAAATCAAACCTCGACAAAGCACAGGCCAGCCGCGCCTCGCAGGCCCTGGTGGAGCGTGGCCTGGTTGCCAAGCGGCCCAGCGACAGCGATGCCCGCAGCGTGGTGCTGAGCTTGACCCCGCGCGGCCGCAAGCTGTGGGCCGGCGTCATGGACCTGATCGGGCAGCGAAACAGCGAGATATTCGGTTGCCTGAGCCCGGCGGAGCGGAAAGAACTGGGCCGCATGCTGGACCGCCTGATCGAGCACGCGCGGCCCCAATACCCATAAGGCTGGCGCTTTGAGGCCTTAAATCGTAAAATCGAGGGTTCCCCCCAATAAAGCCCCGATGAACGCCCCCGTCGACGTTTCCTTTTTCGCGCGCGCCGCCAAGCCCATCACCAGCTACCGCAAGTACTGGGCGAGCCGCTTCGGCACGTCGAAATTCCTGCCGATGAGCCGGGCCGAGATGGACCAGCTGGGCTGGGACAGCTGCGACATCATCATCGTCACGGGCGACGCGTACGTGGATCACCCGAGCTTTGGCATGGCCGTGATCGGGCGCGTGCTGGAAGCGCAGGGCTTTCGCGTGGGCATCATCGCCCAGCCCGACTGGCAAAGCGCCGAACCGTTCAAGGCGCTGGGCAAGCCGAACCTGTTCTTCGGCGTCACCGCCGGCAACATGGATTCGATGATCAACCGCTACACGGCCGATCGCAAGATCCGCAGCGACGACGCCTACACCCCCGGCGACGTCGGCGGCAAGCGGCCCGACCGCGCGTCGCTGGTCTATTCCCAGCGCTGCAAGGAAGCCTGGAGTGACGTGCCCATCGTCATGGGCGGCATCGAAGGCTCGCTGCGCCGCATCGCGCACTACGACTACTGGCAGGACAAAGTGCGCCGCTCGATCCTGGTCGATGCCAAGTGCGACATCCTGCTGTACGGCAACGCCGAGCGCGCCATCGTCGAGATCGCGCATCGCCTGGCCGCGAAAGAGCCGGTGCAGCAGATCACCGATGTGCGCGGCACGGCCTTCATCCAGCGCAACAAGCCCGAGGGCTGGTTCCAGATCGATTCCACTTCGGTCGATACGCCGGGCCGCGTCGAAGAGCACATCAATCCGTATCAGACCACTTCGGAGCAGGCCGAGGCGCAAGGCACGACCTGCGTCAAGGAAGAGGGCAGCGGCATGCCCGAAGCCAACCCGGCGATCCAGCCCCTGACGTTCGTTCCCAACCCCGCGCTAAAGCAAAAACTGAAGGTCCCGCCGCGCGACCACACGGTGATCCGCCTGCCTTCGTACGAGCAGGTGAAGAGCGACCCGGTGCTCTACGCCCACGCCAACCGCGTGCTGCACCTGGAAACCAATCCGGGCAACGCACGTGCATTGGTTCAAGCGCATGGGGACCGCGACGTGTGGCTGACACCGCCGCCGATCCCGCTGACCACCGCCGAGATGGACTACGTGTTCGGGCTGCCCTATGCGCGCAGCCCGCATCCGAGCTATGCCGACGAGAGCGGCGGCCACGACGCCGCGACCAAAATTCCCGCGTGGGAAATGATCCGCTTCTCGGTGAACATCATGCGCGGCTGCTTCGGCGGCTGCACCTTCTGCTCGATCACCGAGCACGAGGGCCGCATTATCCAGAGCCGCAGCGAGGAGTCGGTGATCCGCGAGATCGAGGAGATCCGCGACAAGGTTCCCGGCTTCACCGGCGTCATCTCCGACCTGGGCGGGCCCACCGCCAACATGTACCGCATCGGCTGCAAGAGCCCCGAGATCGAATCGGCCTGCCGCAAGCCCAGCTGCGTGTACCCCGGCATCTGCCAGAACCTCAACACCGATCACTCGGCCCTGATCAAGATGTACCGCCGCGCGCGGGCCCTGAAGGGCGTCAAGAAGATCCTGATCGGCTCCGGCCTGCGCTACGACCTGGCCGTGCAGTCGCCCGAGTACGTGAAGGAGCTGGTGCAGCACCACGTGGGCGGCTACCTGAAGATCGCCCCTGAGCACACCGAGCAGGGTCCGCTGTCGCGGATGATGAAGCCCGGCATCGGCAGCTACGACAAGTTCAAGGCGATGTTCGACAAGTACTCGGCCGAGGCCGGCAAGAAGCAGTACCTCATCCCGTACTTCATCGCCGCCCACCCCGGCACGAGCGACGAGGACATGATGAACCTGGCGCTGTGGCTGAAGAAGAACGGATTCCGTGCCGACCAGGTGCAGACCTTCTACCCCAGCCCGATGGCTACGGCCACGGCCATGTATCACAGCAACAAGAACCCGCTGCGCAAGATCACCCGCGACAGCGAAACGGTGGACATCGTGCGCGGCGAGCGC
Organism: Caenimonas soli; assembly: GCF_013155545.1. GTDB lineage: Bacteria > Pseudomonadota > Gammaproteobacteria > Burkholderiales > Burkholderiaceae_C > Ramlibacter > Ramlibacter soli. The sequence continues at coordinate 91,875 of NZ_JABJVV010000001.1, forward strand.
CGCCGGCGCCTGCACAAGGCCTTCCTGCGCTACCACGACGCCAACAACTGGCCGCTGCTGCGCGATGCGCTCAAGGCGATGGGCCGGGCCGACCTGATCGGCAACGGCAAACACCAGTTGATTCCGGCCTACCAGCCCATCACGGATGGCAGCTACCAGAGCGCGCGGCGCAAGAATTCCACGCCGACGGCAGTCAAGCCGAGCGCCCCGGTGAAGGGGCGTTTGCTGACCCAGCACACCGGCTTGCCGCCCCGCGTGACGGGCTCCAGGAAGCCACGCTGACAGCCCGCTCTAGCCGTGTGCGTCTTCGATCAGGCGCGCAGCCTCGGGGTCCTCGATCAGCCGTAACACGTGGTCGGGATTCACGGGTTTGGTGAAGTGAAAATCGAAGCCTGCCTTCTTCGCCGCGGCCCGGTCCCGCTCCTGTCCCCAGCCGGTGATCGCGACGAGCAGGGTGGACTCCCCGCCCGGCGAGGAGCGGATGGCACTGGCGACCTCGTTGCCGCTCATGCGGGGCATGCCGATGTCGAGCAGGGCGACCTCGGGTGCTTGCTCGTTGAACTGCTGCAGCGCCGCCTCGCCATCGAAGGCGAGCGACACATCGTGGCCCTCCAGCCGCAGCACTTCCGCCAGGCTCTCGGCGGCGTCCCGGTTGTCATCGGCCACCAGTACGCGGCGTGAGCGGCCGGCCCCGTTCACCGTGGGCTTGGCCGAAACGGCGTGGGCGGGGGCTTCGCAAAGGTCCAGCCGCAAGGTGAAGGTGCTGCCGCGGCCCACGCCCTCGCTTTGGGCGGTCAGCGTCGCACCATGCATCTGCGCCAGCCCGCGCGACAGCGCCAAGCCGATGCCAAGCCCCGTAGCGCCACCCGAATGCGGGTTGCGCACCTGGGTGAACATCTCGAATACGCGCTCGAGCGAGTCGCGCGGGATGCCGATCCCGTTGTCGCTGACCTCGATGACGGCGTCATTGCCTTCACGCCGGGCCGTGAGGCGAACGGTGCCTCGAGGGTGCGTGTATTTGGACGCGTTGGTGAGCAGGTTGGAAATCACCTGGGCAATGCGTATGGAATCCACCATGGCCCACAACGGGGCGTCCGGCCACTCGATGATCAGCTGCTGCTTGCGCGCTTCGATAACCGGCCGGGCCGCTTCCAGCGCCGAGTCGGCGGCCTGGCGCAGGTCGCTGACCATCCTTCGCAACTCGAGCTTGCCGCGGGTGATGCGCGACACGTCCAGCAGGTCGTCCAGCAGCACCGCCATGTTGCCGACCTGGCGCTCGATCACTTCCAGGCTCCAGCGCTGCTGCTCCGGCTTCGCCTCCGGCGATCGGGCGATCATCGCGGCCTGCCGGATCGGAGCCAATGGATTGCGCAGCTCATGCGCCAGCGTGGCCAGGAACTCGTCCTTTCGCTGGTCGGCTTCGCGCAGGGTCTGTTCGTGGAACTTTCGCTCGGTCACGTCGGTGAACCAGACCGCCAAGCCGCCTTCGCAGGGCGATGCGATGACGTGGAACCAACCCTCGGACGGATGGGTGGAACGGAATTCGAACTCGACCGTTGCGTCCTTTTCGAGCGCCATCACGTATTGGGATAGCACACCCGGCTCATCCCAGGCGCCCGGCAGGACATCACGAACGGCGTGGCCGACCAGTTCGGGCACCTCGTGGCCCAGCAGGTGCGCAGCCGCACTGTTCATGTAGTCCCAGCGCAGGTCGACAACGGTCCCGTCCGCATCGCGCAGCGGTTTGAACAGGCAGAACGCAACGGCGGAACTTTCCAGCGCCACCTCGACTTGCCGCGACAAGGCCAGGGCGTTCTGGCGCAGCGCTTCATGTTCGATCAGAACGGACGCCATCTGCGAGCAGAGGTCGCCCAGCTGGTCATCGCGCGGCGTGCGTTCCTTGGGCTCCGGGAAATAGATCGAAACCACGCCGAACGCTTCACCGGCCCGGTTGAACATGGGCCTGCTGTGGATGCACCGGAAACCTTCCTGGCGGCCTAGCTCGCGAAACTCGGCGAAGTTGGGGTCCTGCTCGATGTCCTCCACCACGACCACGCGCTGCTCGAGAAAGGCGACGCCGCAGGCCCCTTGCCCGACCGGCAGGGCACTCAGCGCGATCTCGGCTTCCGGGCTGAAGCCCAGTGTTGCAGCGGCCGTGAGCGTTGCCGAATTGGTGTCGCAGAGCGAAACCAGTCCGTGCCTGGCACTCTGCAGTTCGCACAGCGATCGCAAGATGGCAGTGAGCTGGCCCCTCAGGTCGGGCAGCAAGGCGATGCGGTTGCCGAGCTCTTGCAGGGCCTGAAGGTCCTGCACCTGCGAGTTGAGGTCCTGCTCGCGGAAACGCGACCGATGCAGCTTGTCACCCACCACCAGGAGCACGACCGCGGCCGCCACGTAGAGCGCGATCGAAACCCTGTCGCCGACGTTCGCTACGCCGAAGCCGGCGGGATCGAGCCAGAACATGGAATTGATCAGGCCGCCCACCAGAACGATCAGCGCGGGCCGCCATCCCAACCACATTGCGGCGATCCCAATCGCGGCAAGGAAAAAGGGGAAGGGCGTCCGGGTGCCCAGAAGGGGCCGTAGCGACCACTGCAGGAACACGGCAAGCAGCAGCAGCACAACGGCTATCGCAAAGGCCCGGGGCGGAGAAAGCCGTAACGGAGTCGCTTGCATGGCACTGCGCGGGCTGGCGGCCTCTTTTTCAGGCCGAGTGCACCGGGTCCTGTGACATACGCGGGTCGGTGATGTGGGCCAAGAGTTCATCCACCGCTTCGAGCCCGGCGGGCTTGGTCAGGTGATGGTCGAACCCGGCTTTGCGCGAGCGAGCCCGGTCGTCCTTCGCGCCCCAGCCGGTCAGGGCCACCAGCACCGCCTCGCGGGTGTGCGGCGACGCGCGCAACTCCCTGGCAACCTCGTAGCCGTCCTTGCCTGGCATGCCGATGTCCAGGAAGACGATGTCGGGATGGAATTCGTGGGCCATTCGCACCGCCTCGTCCCCGTCATTGGCCACGCGTGTGCTGTGGCCGCTCAATTCCAGCAGCGCCGCCAGGCTCTCGGCCGCATCCGCGTTGTCGTCCACCACCAGCACCCGGCGGGATGGCGCGCCTTCGGCTGCGCCTTCCGGAAGGATCGGAAGCTCGCGCTCCTTGGGCGCTTCGGCCAGTGGCAGCCGGACGGTGAAGGTACTGCCGCCGCCGTTGCCCGCACTCTCCACCGTCACCGTACCGCCGTGCAGTTCCACCAGGCGGCGCACCAGCGCCAGACCGATGCCCAGGCCGCCCTGTGAGCGATCCCGGTTGCGCCCGACCTGCGTGAACATCTCGAACACCTCGGGCAGTGATTCGGTAGCGATGCCCACGCCGGTGTCGGACACGGCTATGGCTACCCGGCTGGCTTCCCTGCGCACCGTCAGCTCGATATGCCCGCCGTGTGGCGTGTACTTGGCGGCATTGTTCAAGAGGTTGCTCACCACCTGCGCCAGGCGGGTGGCGTCGGCAACGATCTGCAGGGTGCTTTCCGGGACGTGCACCTCCAGCGTATGGCCTGCCGACGTAATCAGTGGCATGCTGGTCTCCACCGCGCTGCTCAGCACGTTCTTGAGAGTGACCCGCTCTTTCTTGAGCTCGACCTTGCCGCTCGAGATCCGTGCGATGTCGAGCAAGTCGTCCACCAGCCGCACCAGGTGCTTGAGCTGGCGCTCCATCATCTCGCGGGCGCGTTCCTGCGCCGGGGGGTTGTTCATCGCCCTCCGCAGCAGCTGCAAGCCATTGGTCAGAGGCGCCAGCGGGTTGCGCAGCTCGTGGGCGAGGGTCGCCAGGAATTCCGTCTTGCGCCGGTCGATCTCGGCCAGCTCGGTCGCCAGTTGCCGCAGGTTCTCCTCGGTGCGCTTTCGTTCGCTGATGTCGTTGAACAGGATCGCCACCTTGTCGCTGCCGGGCCCGCCCAGGCGAGTCGCATAGACGTCGAACCAGCGTCCCAAGGCGCTGCCGTACTCTTCGAAGCGCACCGCATCCCCGGTGGCGGCAACCCGCGAATACGTGTCGAACCAATGCTGTTCGTGGTTGGGCACGAGCTCTTTGACGCTCTTGCCTGCCGCCCCGACCAGGCCGGTGTGCTTGGCGAAAGCCGGGTTCATCTCCAGGAACCGGAAATCGACGACCCGGCCGGACTCGTCGGACATCAGCTCGATCACGCAGAAGCCCTCGTCCATGGAGTCGAACAGCGTGCGATAGCGCTCTTCGCTGGCGCGGAGTTCTTCCTCGGCGCGCTTGCGATCGGTGATGTCCGCGGCCGTGCCGAGGATGCGCCGCGGCGAGCCGTCCGCGCCGGGCCGCAGGATGCCCGTGAGTTCCATCCATCGCACCTCGCCGTCTTCACGATTGACGAAGCGGCCCTCGAACTGCAGGCGCATGCCCAGCGTGGCGGTGAACATCATGGCCTGCTCGAACGATTCGCTGTCGTCAGGATGCACGAACCCCGTGACGAACTGCTCCGCCGTGGCAGGCTCGTTGGCAGGCGTCATCCCGAACAACTGATGAACGCGTTCGTTCTCCCAGCTGATGCTGTTGTTGGTGGCGTCCCAGACCCAGATGCCCAGCCCCGCGGCATCCGTCGCCAGCCGCACACGCTCTTCGCTGGCGCGCAGCCGCTCCTCGCTTTCGCGGATCAGGGCTGCGGCCGCTTCGGCCTCCTCACGCCGCACCTGCTCGGTGGCGGCCGCCTCGCGTGCCGACTGCGCCTCCTGGCGTGAAGTGATGTCATGCATCGACACCACGGCGCCGAGCTTGTGGCCGGTTTCGTCATAAAGGGGCTGGCCGCTGGCGACCACACTCCGAGGCTTGCGGCCTTTGGGAGCGATGACCAGTTCGGTGTTGTGGACCTGCTCTCCCGAAAGGGCGCGAAACAGCGGTGTTTCCTCCTTGGCCAGCGGGGTCTTGCCGTCGGCGGCGTAGAGGTCGTACTCGCCGGCCCACTGCTCGGCATCCAGCGAGCGGAAGGCGAGGCCGTGAAATTCGCGTGTCGCCCGGTTGAACAGGGTCAGTTTGCCATCGGGGCCGCAGGCCACGATTCCGTCTTCGACCGCTTCGAGCACCGCGGACAGGAAGACTCGATCCTGCACTGCCTGCTGCTCGGCTGCCTGGAGTTCCTGCTTGCTGCGATGCAGTTCGACGAAGAAGGCGACCTTGGCTTTGAGCACCGCGGGCATCAGCGGCTTGCCCAGGAAGTCGACCGCGCCCATGGCATAAGCCTCTTCGATGGAAACGTCGGACGGATCGGCCGTGATGAAAATGATGGGCGTGGCGCGCGAACGCCTCTGCGCGCGGATCAGGCGCGCGGTTTCGAAGCCGTCCATGCCCGGCATGCGCACGTCCAGCAATATCGCGGCGAAATCCGCATCGCGCAGCTGCCTGAGCGCGGCTTCACCGGAGGACACGGGCACCAGCGGCTCACCCAGCTCCTGCAGCACCGCCTCGAGAGCCAACAAATTGGCAGGCTCGTCATCGACAAGCAGAATCGGGGCCGGGGGGCGGGTATTCACTCACCAAAGCTACTCCAAAAACGTCGAACTCAACGTCGGAAAAACACGCAACATGAGCCCCCTCGAAGAAGGCGGCGCCAACATAATGGGAAATGAAGAAGCCCCGCACGCATGAGAATGGATGAGTTGATCGCGAGGCGAGTCCTCCTGGCCCAAGCCATAGAAACCGCGGACACGCAAGGAGGGCTGCTCAGCGAGGTCGAGCGCGACCAGATCGATCGCCAGGCGCGGCACGATGCCGGCGTAGCCGGCGAGGAGCGCCAAGCCGTCGCGCCCGAGCACTTCGTCGACGTGCGCGCCCAGCGCGTCCTCGCAACGGTGCAACGGCGCAACCCGACGTTGGCCGCCATGCAGGAACCAGGATCGCTCAGGGGATGGCTGACGGTCGGCATACCGATGGCCGCGCTCGTGCTGGGCGTACTCACGGACGTCATCGCCAACCCGCACCGGGTCGATCTTGTATCGCTGCCGCTTCTGGGAATCGTCGCCTGGAACCTCGCGATGTACCTCGTTCTCATCGGTGGCTGGATGCTGGCGCGCCGTGGACGGCAGCGGCCGCTACTGGCGGGACTGGGTCGTTGGACCGACGGCCCGCGCGCTCTCAAGCGGCGTCCTGGCAACCTGCAATCGCAAGTCACGGCGCTGTTCCACCTGCGTTGGTATCAGGCAACTGAGGCCCTGCATATACAGCGGTGCAAGCGGGTGCTGCATCTGGCCGCGGCGGCCTGGGCGGTGGGCGTGGCCCTCTCGCTGCTGACGCGGGGCCTGGTGGTGGAGTATCGGGTGGGATGGGAGAGCACCTTTCTCAACGCCGGACAGGTGCACGCCATCCTCAGTTTCTTGCGGCTTCCCGCTCTCCTCGTTTTTCCGTTCCAGCCATTCACGGTGCAGGAAGTGGCGAGCCTGCAGTTCACGCAGGGTGGGGGCGTGGCAGGCGCGCGATGGGTGTACATGTATGTTGCCCTGCTATTGGTGCTGGTGGTAGTGCCTAGAGTGGTGCTCGCAGCCGCCGCGTACGCGCGCGAACGGATGCTTGCGCGCAAAGTGCGGGTCGATCTGGGCGACCCGTATTTCCAGCGGCTGGTCTCGCTGCTGAGTTCCGCTCGTGTCCACCTCGGCCTCATCACGCATCGCGAAGAGGATCGCAGCGCCTTGCTTCGGGTGCTGTCGCAGGAACCCGATACCGGGCGCACACTGATCAGGTCGGGCCACGATGATGTCCTGCGCCTGATTGACCTTTCGGGCGCGCCGGCGCCGGCTCCATCTTCCCCAGCATCGTCCGCCGAGGCCGGCTGGATGGGGCGGCTGCTCGGCCTGGTGTCGCGAGGCAAGGCAAGCGTGAATCCAGTGGGCGAAACGCTTGGCGCCGCACGTGAAGACTGCGACGTCGTGCTTCACGTATCCGGCGCAGCGGGCGACCCCGCTGCCGCGCAGCCCCTGCTGCAATGGCTGGGCAAGCCGGTGCTGGCGCTCTGGAATCGGCCTGGGCCGCCCGATCCGGGGCAGCTCCCTTTCGATGCCTTCGCCCGGTGCTGGGTCCAGGAAAGAACGCTGCTGGACGCCATAGGGCGGTTGCTGCCGCAGGCCAAGGCAGCGGGGTTCGCGAGGATCGTGACCGCCTGGGAGGCGCGCAACCAGGCGCGCTTCGCCCGCGCCATGGCCGTACTGGCGGAGCATTTGCTGTATGCCGCGCGCCAGGTGGAAGAGGTACGCAGCAACGCGCTCACGGTAAAGAGCTTGATCCCCACCGAGCGGCAGGCCCAGTCGCAAGCCCGGCAGGCGGCGATGGACGCCGTCGTCAAGCGGCTGGATGCCTCGGCGTCCGAGATGTTTTCCCGACTGCGCAAATTGCATGGCCTGGACGACAGTACGGCGGAGATCCTGCACGAGCGCATGCGGGAGAAATTCGTCGTGCAACAGGCGATCGACACGCCGCAAGCGGGAATGGCGGGCGCCGCCACCGGTGCCGCCATGGGTGCGTCGGTGGACCTGCTGGTGGGTGGCCTGACCCTGGGAGCCGCAACCGCGCTGGGTGCGCTGGTGGGCGGCAGCGCTGCTTTCATCGCAGCAGCATGGAAGAACCGCGCGACCCCGGGCGGCGCAACGGTGATTCAGCTCAGCGACGAGATGATGCAAGCGATGGTGGAGGCGGCGTTGCTGCGCTACCTGGCGGTGGCGCATTACGGCCGCGGACCCGCCGGCGCCGAAGGCGAATTGCAGCAATTCTGGAAAAGCGATGTTGTGGCCGCAGTGGAGGCCCGCGAGACTTTCCTGCCGCCCTTCTGGACGGCCGCGCGGACGCAACCCGATTCGGGAAGACTGGCGATGGCCCTGGCTCACGAGCTGGAAACAATTGCCCGCAAGGTGCTGGGGTCGTTATACACGGCGGCGTGACGGGGTTTTTGGCTGATCCCTCGGCGGACGGCGAGATCAGCGCTTTTGGACAACGGTGCGAGATTGCGTCCTACATGAAAGCCGCTGAGCTTGTACAAATATTGCCACTTCGTTACACCCACCGGAGAACAGCAATGCAAGACAGCAATCCCACTGAGCAGCGCCGCCTGCGCGGCTTCGCAGCCATGTCGCCGGAAAAGAAGAAGGAAATCGCAGGAATGGGTGGCCGTGCCGCGCACGCCGCCGGACGTGCCCACCAGTTCAGCACCGAAGAGGCTCGCGCTGCAGGCAAAAAGCGCCACCAGCGCCCTGATACGGCCAGCCAGTAATCTCGCACCGCAGCAACATTTGTTGCGGCACTTTTTACAAGCGGTCGCGTAGGAAAAGCGCCTGTTTCAGCGTCAGATCGGATAACCGCAGCTTTTAGACCTACAACGGCTCAGGCACGCGTATTGCAACTCCCCGTAAGCAACTTAGGGGGTTGTAATGGACACAGGACTGACCCAGCTGGAAGATTACGCAACGGCCCTCGCCCGCGAAAGGGCGGCGTGGGAAGCGGTGCGAGGCAAACTGCCCGGTTCGTTGGCCTTCGACCAGGAGCGCTGGCAGTGCTGGCGCAGGGCGGTGGACGAGGCGGACAAGGCCGCAGCGAAGGCCAGGACGACCATTGCAGTCGTCACCAAGCCCACTCAGCGGCCACCGCTCTTCGGAAGGGGATGGCCCCAGGCCGTACGACTGCCTCCTATCCTCGGAGGCAGCAAGCGCGCGGGCTAGCACCGCGCCCTCAACCTGTCCTACAGCCGGTGCGGTTGCAGAAAGTAAGCCCCTCGACGGTTGCATTGCTGACCAGGATTTCCGGAGCCGCGCTGATAAGGTGCCCGCTCCAAACCAGAGAGGATATGCACATGAGCTCAAGGAATTCCCGCTCCACTTCAGGCGACGACTCGCAAGCCGCAGCCTGGACCCCCCTCAACATGCTTACCGACCTCCCGCGCAAGCAGCTCGAGCTCGTGACTCGCTCGGCCACAGCCGTGTACCGCGGCTCGGAGACCTTGCGAAAAATCCAGCTGCAGGCGGCACATCGGGCTTCAGTCCACCATGAGGAAGCCGCCGAAAAACTGCGCGGCCCGTGCGACTTGGGCGAAATAATGGCCATACAGGCCGACCTGCTGCGCTTCAACGTACAGGAGGCCGTGCACTACTGGCAGCAGCTGGCCAGCGCGGCATTGAAGACCCAGGTCGATCTGGTCGGCAGCGCCGGGCGGGCGCTGGACACGGGCGCCGAGCCTTCTTTGGAAGCGCTGCAGCAAGCATTTGCGGCATCGCTGGATGGCTCCGCGGAGAGCGCGGCCCGCCACTGAGTTTTGATTGCGCCCACACGACTCAGCGGCATAGTATGGTCCTCCCAGGCAGCTTGGCATGACTCCAGAGGAACAGCTTCTAAGCGAATGGCGAATCGCTGCGAAGGCCGCATTCGCTGCGGAGAGGGCTGTTTCGGACGCATTCGTTTGCTACTTCAGCAACAAGGGATCGCCACCGACGCAGGAGCAGCTCAAGGAAGCCGCGCGCCGCCGGGAAATCGCCAACGATCTTTTCCATGTCGTGATGGGCGAGGTGACCCGCGGGCCCCGAAAGTCCGCGGATCGTGGATCCGGACCGATTGCTAGATGAGGGTGAGGGCGGTTCGCCCGGCTACATTGGCCACCGTCGCCAGCAATTCAGGCGGCTCCACGGGCTTTGTCAGGTGCGCGGCGAAACCGGCACGTAGGGCCTGGGTGCGATCTTCCGGGCGGGCGAAGGCGGTAAGCGCCACCGCGGGCAGCCCGCCGCCCCGCGCCTCGCCGAGGTTGCGGATGGTTCGCAGCAGCGAGAATCCGTCCACGTCCGGCATGCCGATGTCGCTCACCAGCACGTCGGGCCTGTGCGACTCGATCAGCGATAGTGCCTCTGCCGCATTGCCGGCAGTCAGCACCTTTGCCTCGCATTCGCCCAGCACGCGCCGCGCCAGTTCGCGGCCGTCGTCGTCGTCGTCCACCACCAGGATGGTCAAGCCCGAGAGGTCGATCGCGTCATAGGCCGCCGTGAGGCGGATCGAGTCATGCTCCTCGGGCCGGCGCTCGGCGTGGTCCTGGGCGAAGGGCGCGGGCAGCGACAGGCTGAAGCTGGTGCCCAGCCCTTCGCCCGGGCTGCTGACGCCGACGCTGCCTCCGTGCAGTTCGACCAGGCTCTTGACGATGGACAGGCCCAGCCCCAGGCCGCCATAGCGGCGTGTGGTGGAAGCATCGGCCTGCCGGAACCGTTCGAACACATGATCGACGAAGTCCGGCTTGATGCCGATGCCGCTGTCGGTCACCGTGATCTTGACCTTCGCTTCCTCTTGCGCCAGCGTCACCCGCACGGTCCCACCCGTGGGCGTGAACTTGATGGCGTTGGACAGCAGGTTGCCCATCACCTGCTGCAGGCGGCCGGGGTCGCCCGGGATCGCGGCCACCGAAGGCTCCAGCATGCGCTCGAGGCGCACGCCCTTGGCTTCGGCGGCGGGCCGCACGGTTTCCAGGGCGGCCTCGATGAACATGATGGGCTCCACCGGTTGCACGTCCAGCCGGACCTTGCCGGAGGCGATGCGGTTCATGTCGAGCAGGTCGTCGATCAGCTGCACCTGCAGCCGGGCATTGCGCTCTATCGTGTCCAGGCCTTTTTGCAGATCCTGCGGCGCGCCAAGCCCGCGGCGCAGGATGTGGACCCAGCCCATGATCGCGCTCAAGGGCGTGCGCAGTTCGTGCGAGAGCGTGGCCAGGAAATTGTCCTTCAGGGCGCTCATGCGCTCGGCAAGGTTGCGCGCCGAGCGTTCGCTCTCGAGCAGGATTTTGCGCTCCTCGGCCGACTGCTGCGCCGCCTCATACAGGCGGGCGTTGTCGATGGCGACCGCGGCCTGCGCCGCCACGCCCACGACGATTCTTTCGCTGCGATCCGTGAACACGCCTGGTTCGGGGTGGCCGAAGAACAGGCCACCAATCACTTCGCCGGAACGCGAAACGACCGGCACCGCCAAATAGCTGCGCACCCGCAAGTGGCCAGCCGGCATGCCGTGATGCGGCGCCCATTGGCCGTAGCGCGGGTCCTTCTGGATGTCGTCGCTGCGGATCGGTGGGCCGCCGCGGAAGGTGGGGCCGAACACCTCGGTCGCGCGCGGCTGGCCGAACTGTTCGAAGACTTCGGGTGGCGCGCCGGACAAGGTGTACAGCAGCAATGATTCGCCTTTGCTGTCGACCACGTTGTAGAAGAACGCGCCGAATTTCGCCCCGCTGATTTGCGTCCCGGCGTCGGTCACGGCCTGGACCAGCGAACGCAGGTCGAGCTTGGAGGCCAGGTTGCGGCCGGTGCGGTTGAGCAGCTCGAGCACCCGGGTTTCATCGCGCAGGGCTTCCTCTGCCTTGCGCTGCAAAGTGATATCGCGGTAGCTCCAGACTCGCCCGACGATGCGGCCATCGACGACCTGCGGCCGCGACTGGCGCTCGAGCACGCGGCCGTCGGTTGGAGTGAGGACATCGAAGCTCGTGGGCGGGGCGGCGCGGTAGATGGCGTGGACGAGAGCCTTGAATTCCTCAGGCCGCTCAAACCAGGCGGCCATCGCTTCCAGCAGATGGCGATGGTCCCGGTCTTCCATGGTGCTGCGCGGCAGCTGCCACATCTGCACGAACTTCTCGTTGTAGCCGGTGACCCGATAGTGCTCGTCGGTGACCAGGATGCCGTCGGTGGCGGAATCCAGCGTGGCCTTCATCATGGCCAGCGAAAGCGCCAATTCCTCGGTCTTGCGCTCCAGTGCGTCGCGAGCTTGAAGCAGTTCGTTCTCGGCCCGCTGGCGCGCCTTCAGGATGCTGGAAGCATTGCGTAGCGCGACTGCCTTCAGCAGCTCGTCTTCATCGGCGGTGGCCATACTAGACCCCAAGTACCGCCGAGGCGAGTGCAGTGCCAACCACCCGTGCCCGGATCTTGGCGAATGCCGTTTCGCGGCTGGTGGAAGTGTCGTCGCAAAACGGCGAGAAACCGCAGTCGTCGGTCGTGCCCAGTTGCGCAGGCGGAATGAACTCCGCCGCCTCCAGGATGCGGTCGCGGACTTCCTCTGCTCTTTCCACGCGCGGGTCGATCGGCGCCACCACGCCCACGAAGATGCGCTGGTCGGGTTTCATGTACTTCCGGATGATCTTGAGGACCTTGATGCGATCGCGCTCGCCGGCCAAGGCCACGTAGAAGTTGCCGGCTTTCAGCTCGAACAGGCTGGGCAGCAATTCTTCGTAGTCCACGTCGGCGCTGTGCGTGGAATCGCGGTCGCCGCCGGGGCAGGTGTGGATGCCGATGCGCTTTCGATCGGCCTCAGAGAAGCGGGACAGGGCGAGGTTGTTCAGGTCGATGAAGCTGCCAAGCAACATACCGGTCGGATCGATCTTCATGGCCAGGCGGCCTTCGGTGAAGTCGATCTGCACCTTGTGCGCACCTTTTTGCAGGCAGCGCCTTACTTCGGTTTCGTGCTCGCGCAGCAGGTCGTCGATGAATTCCTCACGCGAATAATCGGGCATGCCGTCCGCGGGATACATCAGGCTCAGTGCCGAGGGCGAAATGACAGCCTGCTTGACCGGAAGGCTGGTGTACTTCATGGCGACGTCCATGAAGCTGTCGGCGTAGCGCTTGTAGCGAAAGGGTCCTTGCGTCAGGCGCGGCATGCGGCGCGTATGGCCGGCGGCGAACGGAATGGCAAAGCCGTCGGGGGCCGTATTGCGCAGGCCGTGAACGCAATAGGTCCAGAAGTTGTGATACTTGCGCTGCTCTCCGTCGGTGACCACGGGCGAGCCTGTGGCTTCGAAGTGCGCGACGGTGTCGCGCACGGCTTCTTCATAAAGGGCGGAGAGGTCGGGATGGTCGTCGTTGCCGACGCGCTGGATGGCGGACAGGAGGCCAAGCGGCCGCGGAATGCTGCCGATCGGCTCGGTGGGAAGGGTCATCGGGCGATGGTAGTCGCCAAGGTGGGGCGATTTTGTAGGACTAAACCTGCAAATTGCTGGGCTGGCCGCCGACGTCGAAGGCCGAAATGGAATTGCGCACCATCCGCACGCCAGGCATATCGGTCAGCTGCATCAACAGAACGCTGCGCTCGTCAGCCGGTACGCGCCCGGAAACCCGCACCACGCCGGATTCCACTTCGATGTCGATCGCTTCCGGCTGGCTGACCAACTCGGGTAGCCGCGCCTTGATCTGCTCACGCAATTGGGCGTCGGTAGGGCGATCGGCGGCCCCCGCGCGATTGCGCGAGATCGCGGCGTCCACGCAATACATTGCCGCCGCACCAGCGGCAAAAGCCGCCGCCACATTCCATAGAGACCTCATTGATACTCCTTCTAGGCTGCCTTCTTGCGCGGCTTGGGCTTGACGCTGGCCGTGGCGCGGGCACTGCTCTTGGTCGCAGCGGCCTTGCGCGCGCGAGCCGGCGCATCTTCGTCGTTGGCGGCCTTGCGGCGCGATGTGGTCTTGGGCGCTTCTTCGGCAGCTTCCTCGGCCGCCTTGCCCCCGCCCTTGCGCAGGCTGCGTTTGAGGAGTTCGGTCAGGTCGATGATGTCGGCGCTGGTCTTGACCTCCTCGCCTTCCAGCGGCTTCATGATGTGCTCGCCCTCGCCGGCCTTCACCTTTTGCTCCACCACCTGCTCCAGCTTCTCGCGGAACTCGTCGTGGAAGGCCTCGGGCTTCCACTTGTCTTCCAGCTCGTTGACCAGCTGCTCGGCCATCTTCAGTTCTTTCTCGGTCACCTTGGTGTCCGAGTCGGGCAGTGGCAGGCCGGCGGTGTCGCGGACTTCGTCCTCCCACCGCAACAACTCCAGCACCAGCCCCTCTTCGGAGGGCATCAGCGCCGCCAGGTGCTGGCGGGTGGAGATGACGACGCGGGCGATGCCGACCTTGCCGGTGCGGCGCATGGTTTCCTGCAGCAGCTTGTAGGGTTTCTGGCCCTTGCTCGCCGGAGCCACGTAATAGGGCTTGTTGTAGTAGGCCGTCGGGATCTGGCCGCCGTCGATGAAGGCCTCGATCTCGATGGTCTGGGTCGACTTGGGCAACGCCGCCTTGATCTCCTCGGGCGTGAGCACGACGTACTGGTCTTTCTCGTACTCGAAGCCCTTGACGACTTCTTCCTTGGTCATGGCCTCGCCGGTGGCCTTGTTCACCTGCTTGTTGCCCACCGGGTTCATGGTGCGCTTGTCGAGCAGATTGAACTTCATCCTGTTCTCGGCAGTCGCCGAATGCAGGGTGATGGGAATATGGACCAGGCCGAAGCTGATCGCGCCTTTCCAAAGCGTACGGGTGCTGGAGGGTGCTGGCATCTTCTCACCCTAGCCGCTTGGGCCGCGGGCGCTGTAGGACATCGCAGAAAGGATGTGTGCGACGGATTAGTCGATCAGCTTGTTCTTGAGCGCGTAGTAAGTCAGGTCGCTGTTGGACGTGAGGCCCATTTTTTCCATCAGGCGGGTGCGGTAGGTGCTGACGGTCTTGACGCTCAGCGACAGGGCGCTCGCGATGTCACCGGCGGTTTCGCCCTTGGCCAGCTTGAGGAAAACCTGGAACTCGCGCTCGGACAGCAGGTCGTGCGCGGCGCTGCCTTCCTTGCGATTGAGCTGTTGGGCAATGAGCTCCGCCACCGAAGGGGAGATATAGCGCCGGCCCAGCGCGATCGTGCGGATGGCGTTGACGATCTCCATCGGCTCGCATTCCTTGTTGAGGTAGCCGCTGGCGCCCTGCCGGATCAGGTTCACGGCGTACTGCTCTTCAGGATAGCCCGACAGGATGAGGATGCCGACGTCGGGCGCCTTGGCGCGGATCATGGCCAGCGCGTCGATGCCGCTCTGCCCGGGCATGGACAGGTCCATGATGATCACGTCCATTTCGGTGGTTCGCACCAGGTCGATGGCTTCGCGCCCGCTGGACGCCTCGCCAACGACCCGAAGGTCCACCATTTCGGATAGGAATTGTTTGAGCCCCGCGCGGACGATGGCGTGGTCGTCGACGATGGCTACTTTGACGATGGAATCATTCATGTTTGGTATGTAACAGTGCCTCAGCAGCCCGAAGTGTGCGCCGCAAACGGCCGCTGCGGGTTACGGCGGCAGGGTTCGAC
The DNA here is from genome assembly GCF_013155545.1 of Caenimonas soli. Classification (GTDB taxonomy): domain Bacteria; phylum Pseudomonadota; class Gammaproteobacteria; order Burkholderiales; family Burkholderiaceae_C; genus Ramlibacter; species Ramlibacter soli. Next base: position 106,967 of record NZ_JABJVV010000001.1, read on the forward strand.
GCTAACTTCCGGCTTTGTCCTACAGCTTGGAGCAGCGCAACAACGCCGGAGTTCAGCCCGACGGTTAGGCCATCGTGTGCAGCGGAATGTCTTTTTTTACGGCCAGCCTGTCCAGCTCGAGGCGTGTTTGCCCGAGCAGAAAGGCAGCAATGGCCTGGTGCGTTGCCGGGGCCAGCATCGCGCGCATATCCGCGGCCGCCACACCGGCGGCCGTGCACAAGGCAGCGGCAAAGTGCGGCTCGAGCGCGGCAACCGCGACCCTGCCGTCCTTGCAGGGATAGATGCGATAGCCCGCATGGGCACCGCCCACCGAGCCAGTGGGCTGCGTCAATCCCCATTGGCGCGGCAGCGCCAGATAGGCCGCCGCATCCGACAGCGCCACTTCAATGAAAACGCCGCGCTCCTGCGATACCGCCTGCAGCACGGCCTCGCTGACCATCAGCGAGCCGCTCATGTCGGCGTACAGCGTGGCAGGAAGTTCCAGGCCGGGCACCAGGCCGTTATCGGCCAGGTAGGTGAGATCGTGGCCGGGCTCCTCGGCTCGTGGCCCCGGCGCGCCCACGATGGCCACCTGCGACAGGGCAGGGTAGAGGCGATGCAGCTTACTCCACCCGAGTCCCAGTTTCTCCAGCGCCGACGGCCGAAACGACGTGAGCAGCACGTTGGTCTTGGCCAGTTCGCGGTGCAGGATCTTCTGGCCGGCTTCGGTCTTGAGGTCGGCCGCCAGCACCTTCACTCCTTCGTGCAGCTGCGCATAGGCCGCCTTGTTGTAGTGGCCCATCGGGTCGCCCGACGGTGGCTCGAGCTTGACGCAGGTGGCGCCCATCTGGCGGCAGCGCATCAATGCGGCCGGGCCGGGCAGGTTGAGCGCGAGGCTGAGAACGCGAGTACCTTTGAGGACGCGGATAGGGCGGGCCATTGTGCTTACCAGGTGATTCTGTGCAAGACTATCAGAGAGCCCATCCATTGCGGAGAAGCGATCTGACCCACGTTGAAGGCTGCATGAATCCGCTTCGTTTCGTCGTGTTGTTGTTGCTTGCCTTGTGCGCCGGGGGCGTTTGGGCCCAGCAAGCCTGGCCCGCCAGGCCCGTCGACCTGGTCGTGCCGTTCGCCGCAGGCGTACCTAGCGACGTGGTCGCGCGCACGCTGGCGGACTCCGTGAGCAAGACGCTCGGCCAGACGGTGCTGGTCGAAAACAAGCTGGGTGCGGGCGGCACTGTGGCAGCGGCCTATGTGGCCAAGGCAGCGCCCGACGGCTACACCTTCTTCATCCACCACAATGGCATGGCAACCGCCCCGGCGCTGTACCGCAAGCTGCCGTACAACCCGCTGACCGATTTCGAGTTCGTCAGCCAGGCGGTGGACGTACCCATGACGCTGCTGGCCCGCAAGGACTTCCCGGCCGGCAACCTGCAGGAAATGATCGCCTATTTGAAGGCCAACAAGGAAAGGATCAACCTGGCCAATGCCGGACTGGGCTCGGTCTCGCAGCTGTGCGGCCTGCTGTTGGAGCGCGCATTGGACGTTAAGCTGACGGCGGTGCCGTTCCAGGGCACTGCGCCGGCCATGAACGCCTTGCTGGGCGGCCAGGTCGACATCCTGTGCGACCAGAGCACGCAGGCCATTCCGCAGATCAATGCCGGCACCGTCAAGCTCTATGGCGTGACCACCAAGTCCCGCATCAAGGCCTTGCCCGATGCGCCCACGCTCCAAGAGCAGGGCTTGAAGGACTTCGAGGTGGTGGTCTGGCACGGCATCTACGCGCCCAAAGGAACGCCCAAGTCCATCATCGAGCGGATGAACGCCGCCGTTCGCGCCGCGTTGAAAGATCCCGACGTGGTGAAGGGCATGGCCGACCTGGGCGCCGAGATCGTGCCCGACAGCAAGCTCAGCCCCGAAGGCCTGCAAATCTGGTTGAAGGCCGAGATCGACAAGTGGGGCCCTATCATCCGCGCCAGCGGTACCTTCGCAGACTAATGATCCACATTCGCAATATTGACCATCTCGTCCTTCGCGTTGCCGACCTGGACAAGATGCTTCACTTCTACTGCGACACGCTCGGGTGCAGCATCGAGCGCCGCCAAGACTCGCTTGGCTTGGTGCAGCTGCGCGCTGGGGACTCCCTGATCGACCTTGTGCCCGTCGATGGAAAACTGGGTCGCGCCGGTGGTGCGGCACCTGGGGCGGAAGGCAGGAACATGGATCACTTCTGTCTCCGGGTCGAGCCGTTCGATGAGTCGGAAATCCGCAACCAGCTGGCAAAGCATGGCTATGCGGCCGGCCCCGTGGAGCAGCGGTACGGGGCGGAGGGTGAAGGTCCCTCCATCTATGTCACTGATCCCGAGAACAATGTCGTTGAGCTCAAGGGTCCGCCCAATACCTAGACCGAGGCCCTCGTGAGCATCCCCCGCCTCATCCAGCCCTTCTGGAACGAGTTTCATGCCACCGTTGGAGGTGACGTTCTGGCCCGTTTCTATGAGGCCTTCCACTTCGACGATAACGAACCAAGTGCAAATGCGCTGGCACAGCTCGTTCTTGCCGGAACAAAGCGCGCCACTGCCGGGTTGGTGTGGTCCTTCGAAGCGGACAACAAGCGACCTCCGAAGCGCGGTGACCTTAGCGTCGTGACCAACTGGCAAGGTGAGCCGCTCTGTGTCATCGAAACCAAGGCTGTGGCGACCGTTCCCTTCGAGGAGGTCGGTGAGGAGTTTGCCGCGGCCGAGGGCGAAGGCGATGGCTCGTTGCGCTATTGGCGCGAAGCCCACTGGGCGTATTTTGGAAGAGAATGCAAGCGCATCGGAAGAGTGCCTGACCTGAGAATGCCAGTCTTTTGCGAGCAGTTCGAGGTCGTCTACCGTGGAGCCTGATCATGAACTCCGAAAATTCTTCCTACGAGGGTGGCTGCACTTGTGGCTTCGTGCGCTATCGTATGTCTTCGAGGCCGCTGTTCGTCCACTGCTGCCACTGCCGCTGGTGCCAGCGCGAAACAGGCGCTTCGTTTGCCCTGAACGCGCTCATCGAGGCTGATCGCGTTCAGCTTCTTGCCGGAGAGGTTGAAGTCATCAATACGCCATCCAACAGCGGCAAGGGACAGAAGATCTCTCGCTGCCCCAGGTGTCGCATTGCCGTCTGGAGCAACTACGCCGGCGCCGGCGATGCTGTTCGCTTCATGCGGGTCGGAACGCTCGACGAGCCCGATCGACTGCCGCCGGACATCCACATCTACACCGAATCCAAGCAGCCATGGGTCATCCTTCCACCGGGCGCACCGGCAGTCCCCCAGTACTACAGGGCGTCAGAGTTCTGGCCCAAGGAAAGTCTTGAACGCCGCGCGGCGTTGGTGGCCAGGTCACAGCCTTGAGCACCGATGGAAAGAAAGCGTCAATGTGCCCCTCGACTCCCAGTCGCGCTCGTCGCAGTGTTTTGGCGCGAGTGGTGGCCGGTACGGCGCTTTTGATTACCGGGCGCCTTGCCTCGCCCTCGGAACGCTCGGACCCATTACCCAAGCCAGAGCCACGTTGGTTTGAAGCCGCTGCGTCCATGAAACGTCTCGCCGAATCGTGGGGCGACCAGCCGTATGGCGCCGTGTTGGTGGCAAATGGAGCCATCATTGGCGAAGGCCCGAGCCGAGTGGTCCAACGAGGCGATCCAACGGCCCACGCCGAAAGAGAGGCAATTCGCGATGCACAAAGACGGTTGGGCCGCACGGATCTTGCAGGCAGCGTCCTGTACTCGACCTCTCGGCCATGTCGCCAGTGCGAGGCCGCTGCCGCCGAAGCACGAGTTGCACGAATGATCCACGGCGCGGAACTGAACGACTCGGGTCAACCAAGGCCCTAGCCCCACGGTGCCCGACAGCAATCCCCAGAGAGATAATAGCCATGGACTTCCTCTTTCGACGGAGGCGACCATGGCGTTGTTCGTTGTGCGGCATCAACATGCGGCCGAGCGCTGCCCCGCTCAGGATCCCTATATGGGGGCCATGCTCCTGAATCACCTGAGCCGTCCCAATGTCAGGCAGCACGGGGTGGAGATCAAGGGCGAGGCGGTCGTGCAGGGCGAGCACACCTTGTACTTCATTGTGGAAGCTGAAGACGAGGGGTGCCTGCGCGAGTTCATGCAGCCGTTTCAGATGGCCGGCAGCCTGGACATCTACCCCGCCTCGACCTGTGCCCGCGTGGTCGCCAGTGGCGGTTGCGGCGCTGCGATGCCGGTAAGCGACTCGGTGCCGGCGCTGCATCCGGACGAGGCCTGCCAGCAGGCGATTGAAGCAGGGCTGGTGGTCCATCGCGCGCATCCGCTCAACTGCGAGACTTCCATCCCGGCGCTGCTGGGCGGCGTGGTCATGCCAAACGCCCACTTCTACGTTCGAAATCATTTCCAGATTCCCAATCTCGATCCGGCTACCTTCGAGTTGAAGGTAGCCGGGCTCGTCGAACGGCCGCTGAGCCTGAGCTTGCGCGATCTCCACACGATGCCGTCGCAATCGCGGATCGTGACCCTTGAATGCGCCGGCAACGGCCGCACGCTGTTTCAGCCACCCATCGAGGGGGAAAAATGGAACCTGGGCGCCGTCAGTACAGCGGAGTGGACCGGCGTGCCGTTGAGGGAAGTGCTGGATCGGGCGGGTGTGCGGCCGGGCGCGCTCGAGGTCCTGTTCCGGGGCGCGGACGGCGGGACCGTGGAGGGCCGCCCAGGCCCCATCCGCTTCGAGCGCAGCCTGCCGCTGGATCAGGCCCGTGAAGCCGACCTGCTTCTCGCCTATGCGATGAACGGCGAGCCACTGCCCATCCAGCATGGCTACCCCGTGCGCCTCGTCGTTCCCGGTTGGTACGCCGTGGCGTCGGTCAAATGGCTGACCGAAATCCAGCTCATCGACCGGCCCTTCACCGGGCACTACCAGGCCGACAAATACTGGTATGAATCGGAGCGCGATGGCCAGATCGTCCGCGAGCCAGTCATGCTGCAGCAGGTGCGGGCTTTGATCACCGAGCCCGCGCTTGAGCAGCAGGCCCCTCGTGGTGAACTGGCGATCCGCGGCGTGGCCTGGTCTGGGGCGGCTTCGATTGCGCGCGTGGAGATCAGCGTGGGCGGCGGAAGCTGGCAGGCGGCCCATCTCGTCGGCGAGCGCAAGCGCCATAGCTGGCAATGGTGGGAACTGATCATCCGGGTTCCGCAGCCGGGTGTTGTCACCCTGCGCGCCCGGGCCACCGACCTTGCCGGTCGCACTCAGCCCGAGCAAGCCGAGTGGAACCGATTGGGCTATGGCAACAACGCCATACAAGAGGTGCCGGTTCGGATCATATGAAGACCAAGGAGAACGATCATGGCAGTGCTAGTCACGGCGGAAGTGCAAGGGCAAACCCAGCAGGGCTACGACGGCATGTTCTCCGTTCTCGCGGACAGTCTCAAGCAAGCCCCTGGCTTCATTCTTCACACCGCATATCCCGTTGAAGGGGGGTGGCGGGTCATTGAGATGTGGGAGTCGAAGGCGGAGGCGAATCAGTACTTCGCGAAAAACGTTGCCCCCAACCTGCCACCCGGAATTCATCCCAAGCGCACGGTGCAGGAGCTTCACAGCCTGCTCATGCGCTGATCAAATCCCAAGCACCCACCAATGCTCACAGTCGCCGTCGCCTGCGTCATGCTCATCGCGTTGACGACGGTGATTCACTATGAGGTTCTCCGCGCCTTGAACGCCGGCCTGCCTTCGCTCTCCATTCCCGATCGCGCCAAGCTGCTGGTCGTTATCTTCTCGACCTTTCTTGCCCATGCGATCGAGATTGGAGTCTATGGGCTGGCGTTCTTTGCCTTGGTCGAATACACGGGGGTTGGAAGCATCGGCGGCCCCGCCGGATTCTCGCTCGCCAACTGTCTCTACCTGTCTGCCGAAACCTACACATCGCTGGGATTCGGAGACATTACGCCAGTGGGTCCCGTGCGCTTGCTTGCCGGGGCCGAAGCATTGAATGGTTTGCTATTGATTGGCTGGTCCGCATCGTTCGCCTACATCTCGATGGAACGGTTCTGGAGCGCCGGCGGATCCGGACGAAAATGATGTCTGACGCTTTGAAGTTCTTTCGAGTTCGACCATGCTTGCTGCTGGCCTCGTTTGCGTGGGCAGGCTGCGCGGCTGCGTGGGCCGGCACGCTGGAAGGTACGGCTGCCTATCGCGAGCGCGTCGCCTTGCCGCCCGACGCTGTCTTCGAAGCCGTGCTGCAGGACGTCTCGAAAGCCGACGCGCCGGCGGAATTACTCGGCCGGACGGAAATCGATCCTGCGGGGCAACTGCCATTCCGTTTCCAGATCGCATACGACGACGCGGCCGTGCGCCCGGGACGGCGCTATGTGGTGCGCGCCACGGTCCGGCACCAAGGGCAGGTACTTTTCACGACCGACCGGGCCTATCCTGTACTCCAGGGTGCTGCCAACGCGCCGCTCACGCTGCGGCTGGTATCCACAGGACGCCGTCCATCCCAGCCCGCACTCAGCGAGGCTCGCCCGGCGCTGACTGGAATGTTTGCCTACATGGCCGATGCCGCGACGATCTCTCTGTGCGCGGACGCCCAGCGGCTGCCGGTAGCGATGGAGCTGGACTACAAGGCCCTTGAGGCCGCGTACTTGAAGGAGCGCACCCAGCCGGGCCAGGAACTGCTCGTCAGCCTCGAAGGGGAGATTGCTCCGCGCGCGTCCATGGAGCCCAATCAACCGCCACGGCTCAGCCTCGTGGTGGAACGCTTCATCAACGTCTGGCCGCGTGAGAGTTGCGGCAATCCGCAGGTTGAGAGCCCGTTGCGCGGCACTTACTGGAAGCTGGTGCGCTTGGGCGAAACGCCCGTGCGGGTGGCCGAGAAACAACCTGAACCGCACCTGATCCTGGCCAACTTGGATCTGCGCATTTCCGGCAGCGGCGGCTGCAACGGCCTGCGGGGCAGCTTCGAGCTTGACGGTGACAAGCTGCGCTTCCGTGGCGTGGCCAGCACCAGGATGGCCTGCCTGGCCGGCATGGAGCAGGAGCAGCGCTTCCTGAAGTCGATGGAGAAGGCGCAGCGCTATCGCATCAGCGGCAGCCACCTCGACATGCTGGACGCGGCCGGCACGGCGATAGCGCGCTTCGAGGCCGTGGCGTTGCGCTAAACACAAGACTGCATGCCGCCCTTTCGCGTTGGCCTAATTTCAGACACGCATGGCCTGGTTCGGCCGCATGCGAAGGTGTTTCTGCAGGGGAGCGACATCATCATTCATGGCGGCGACATATGCGACGCGGGTGTGCTCGCGGAGCTTTCTTCTATCGCGCCTGTCATTGCCGTGCGCGGAAACAACGACAAGGGCGCGTGGGCTCAGGAGCTTCGGGAAACCGAGCTTGTTCAGGTGGGCGAGATCTTCATTTATGTGATTCACGATCTCGCCGAACTGGACATCGACCTGGAGGCCGCGGGCGTTCGGGCCGTAGTATCTGGCCATTCGCACAAACCGCTGATCGAGGAGAAGGGCAGGGTTCTTTACGTCAACCCGGGAAGTGCTGGCCCTCGCCGGTTTCGGCTGCCTATCAGCGTCGGTGAGATCACAATCCGGGGCATGTCGGTGTCCGCAAGTGTGATGGAGTTGGAGTAGGAGATTTGGATGACCATACAGCTTGATCACTTCATCGTCTCGTCCCGCGACAAGGCCGCTTCGGCAAAGCTTCTGGCCGAGCTCCTGGGCGTCCCGTGGGGGGAGGCTGCGGCGGGGCCGTTCACTGCCGTGTACCTCAACGATGGGTTGACGCTGGACTTCATCGACACCGACGAGGATTTCCCGGTCGAGCACTTCTGCTTTCGCGTCGACGAGCAGGAGTTCGACGCCATCCTCGCGCGCATCAAGGCCGCGGGCATCAAGTACCGAAGCACGGTGCGCGGCCCTGTCGACATGAAAGTCGATACCCAGTTCGGCGGCCGCGGGATTTACTGGAACGAGCCCGAGGGACACCAGTGGGAGATGTTGACCGTGAGCTATGCGCGGCAGCCAACTTAAAACTTCTCGAACCAAAGGCGAGCCAGATCAGTCTAAGAGCAGTCCAAGTCCGAAGGAGGGCGCCATGCGACCAACCCACTGGCTGATGACCTTGACACTCGGATTTCTGCTTTCGGGCTGCGCCGGCATCAGTACCGCGCCATCACCAGAAGAGCGACAGGCTTTGGCCCCAGCCGGTAAGCTCCGTGTTGCGCTCCAGTTAGGCAGCCCACATAACGTCGTACGTGACCCTGTGTCAGGGGAGCTGAAGGGCGTGGCGTTCGACCTGGGGAAAGAGTTGGCCCGGCGTATGGGCGTTCCGTTCGAGCCGGTCATGTACCCGTCGGTTGGGGCCCTTCTCGACAGCGGAAAGACCGGCGCTTGGGATGTCGCCTTTGTCGGGTTCAGTCCTGCGCGGGCGCAGGAGTGGGACTTCGCGCCGCGGCACCTGGAAATCGAATTCGGCTACCTCGTCCCTGGAGGTTCTTCCATCTCGACAATCGCTGATGTGGATAAGCCCGGGATTCGCGTCGCCGTGCAGGAGAGGTCCCAGCCGGATGTCTTTCTTTCTCGCACGCTGAAAAACGCCACGGTGGTCCGGGCACCCAGCCTCGCCGGCACATTGGAAACGGTGAAATCCGGGCGCGCAGACGCGATCTTCAGCATCAAGCCCAGCCTCTTCGAGGCGTCGAGCCAATTACCCGGCTCTGTGGTCCTCGACGGCCGGGCCGGACTCGATCCGCACGCCATGGCCATGCCGAAGGGACGGAACCGTGGCCTGGCCTACGCGCGGGGCTTCGTCGAAAGCGCAAAGTCCGAGGGGCTGGTCAAAGCGGCAATAGAGAGGGCTGGAATACGTGGCGCCGTTGTGGCTGCGCGTGAATAAGCTCAAAGCGGCAAGCCTACATAGTTCTCGGCCAGCACCGTTGAAGCCGCCTTGGAGCCGACCAGGTAGTCCAGCTCGGCCTCCTGCAGTCTCTGCCCGAAGTCGCCGGTTTCCGGAAACTTGTGCATGAGCGAGGTGAACCACCAGGAGAATCGTTCGGCTTTCCAGACGCGGCGCAGGCAACGCTCCGAATAGTGGTCGATGCCGGCGCTGCTGATATCGCGGTAGTGTTCGATCAGCGCCGAGGAGAGGTATTTCACGTCCGAGGCCGCCAGGTTCAGGCCCTTCGCGCCCGTAGGCGGCACGATGTGGGCGGCGTCGCCCGCCAGGAGCAGCCGGCCGAAGCGCATCGGTTCGGCCACGAAGCTGCGCAGCGGCGCGATGCTTTTTTCCAGGGAAGGGCCGGTGACCAGGTGCTCGCGGGCTTGCGGGTCCAGCCGGGCGCGCAGCTCGTTCCAGAAGGCTTCATCGGACCAATCCTCCGCCTTCTCGTTGGAGGGCACCTGTACGTAGAAGCGGCTGCGCGTGGCGCTGCGCATGGAACAAAGCGCAAAGCCGCGCTCCGTGTTGGCATAGATCAGCTCATGCGACACCGGTGGAACGTCGGCCAGGATGCCGAGCCAGCCGAAGGGGTAGACCTTCTCGTAGGTCCTGAGGGCGCCGGCGGGCACGCTGGCGCGGCTGACGCCGTGGTAGCCGTCGCACCCGGCGATGAAATCGCATTCGATTTCCTGCGCCTGGCCGTCCTTGACGTAGCGCACCTTGGGACGGGTTCCTTCGAAGTCGTGCAAGGTCACGCTGTCGCCGGCGTCATAGATCGTGGTCAAGCCTTCGGCCTTGCGCGCGTCCATGAGGTCGTGCGTCACCTCGGTCTGGCCATACACGGTCACGGTCTTGCCGCCGGTGAGGGTGCGCATGTCGATGCGATGCCGCGCGCCCTTGAACAGCAGCTCGATACCGTCGTGCACGAGGCCCTGCTGGTGCAGGCGCTTGCTGACGCCGCATTCGTCGAGCAGGTCGGTGGTGACCTGCTCCAGCACGCCGGCGCGGATGCGGGCCAGCACGTATTCGGCGCTCTGGCGCTCGATGATGATGTTGTCTATGCCGGCCTTGTAGAGCAGCTGGCCGAGCAGCAGGCCCGAGGGGCCGGCGCCGATGATGGCGACCTGGGTGCGCATGAAGTGTCTCCGGTGATCTGCCTTCAGCTTAGGCGGGCACAGGGTTTTCAGCCAGGGCGCGCGCGCGGCGCTGTGCGATGATTGCCCGAGCTGCGCGATCATCGCGCAGCCCTTCACAATGACGATCGCCAAAGCAGACTTCATCGAAGGCATGGCCAAGGGCATGGCCGTGCTGGAGAGTTTCGACACCGAGCGCCAGCGCCTGAACGCGACGCTGGCCTCGCAGCGCGCGGGCATCACGCGGGCGGCCGCCCGCCGCCACCTGCTGACGCTGACGCACCTGGGTTACCTGGAAACCGACGGCAGCTACTTCTGGCTGGCGCCCAAGGTGCTGCGCTTTTCGGGCAGCTACCTGGCGTCGGCCCGGTTGCCGCGTGTGCTGCAGCCCACGCTCAACCGCCTGGCGGCGCAAACAGCGGAGTCATTCTCGGCCGTGGTGCTCGATGGCGACCAGGTCGTCATCGTGGCGCGTAGCGGCTCCACGCGGGTGCTGGCCTACGGTTTGCATCTGGGCGCGCGATTGCCCGCCCATGCCACGTCCACCGGGAGGGTGCTGCTGGCCGCCAAGGGCAAGGCCGATTTCAATGCGTGGATGAAGGGCAGGGAACTGCCACGGCTGACCGCGCACACCACGGTGGAGCCGCGCAAGTTTCGGGCACTGATAGAAGAAGTGCGCACGCAAGACTTTTGCGTGGCGAGCGAGGAACATGAACTAGGTGTCCACGCCCTTGCGGTGCCACTGCGCAACATGCAGGGCCTGACCGTGGCTGCCTTGAATGTCGTTGCGGCGCCGCACCGGCTGGAGATGCGGGCGATGCAGCGCGATCTGCTGCCGCTGCTGCTCGAGGCGGCTCGCGAATTGCGCCCTTTGTTGTAGGTCCTTATGCGTCAATGCGCATTAATTAACAACTATATAGTCGTTGGGGTTTTAAGGCTTGGTCCCAAAATGCGTCTTTTCTCAGACAGAAAGAACAACGATGGCCACTTTGCGACTGGGCGACATTGCCCCCGACTTCGTCCAGGATTCCACCGAGGGGCCGATTCACTTCCATGAATGGGCCGGCGATTCGTGGGCGGTGCTGTTCTCGCATCCGGCCGACTTCACGCCCGTCTGCACCACCGAATTGGGGAAGACTGCGGCGCTGTCCGGCGAGTTCGCCAAGCGCGGAGTCAAGCCTATCGCCGTAAGCGTGGACCCGCTGGAATCGCACGGCAAATGGGTCAAGGACATCAATGAAACCCAGGACACGACGGTGAACTTCCCAATCCTGGCCGATCCGGACCGCAAGGTGGCCATGCTCTACGACATGATCCACCCCCATGCGCTGGCCAACGCCACGGTGCGCAGCGTTTTCATCATCGACCCCAAGAAGGTGATCCGCACGACGCTGACCTATCCGGCGAGCACCGGGCGCAATTTCGACGAGATCCTGCGCGTGATCGACTCCCTCCAGCTGACCGACAGCCACAAGGTCGCGACGCCCGCCAACTGGAAGAACGGCGACGACGTGGTCATCATCCCCAGCCTGCAGGACCCGGCTGAGCTCGCCCAGCGTTTCCCCAAGGGATTCAAGGCCGTCAGGCCCTACCTGCGCATGACGGCGCAACCGAATAAATGAGCAACCGAGCAATGAACCTCAAAATCAAGACCTTATTGGCCGGCTTCGCGCTGGCCGCCAGCGGCATCGCCGGCGCCCAGCAAACCTTGCTCAACGTCTCCTACGACGTGGCGCGCGAGTTCTACAAGGACATCAACGCGGCGTTCGTGCCGGCCTACAAGAAGGCCACGGGCAAGGACGTGAAAATCGACCAGGCCCACGGTGGCTCCAGCGCGCAGGCACGCGCAGTCGCCGACGGCCTGGATGCGGACGTGGTGACCATGAACACCACCACCGACATCGAGTTCCTGGCCGAGAAGGGCGTGGTGGCCAAGGACTGGGCCAAGCGCTTCCCCGACAATGCCGCGCCGACCACCTCGACCATGCTGTTCCTGGTGCGCAACGGCAACCCCAAGGGCATCAAGGACTGGGACGACCTGATCAAGCCGGGCGTGCAGGTGGTCGTGGTCAACCCCAAGACCGGTGGCAACGGGCGCTATACCTACCTGGCCGCCTTGGGCTACATCAAGAAGAAGGGCGGCACCGACGCCCAGGCGCAGGAATTCCTGTCCAAGCTGTACAAGAACGTGCCTATCCTGGCGCGCGGCGGCCGCGACGCGACCACCGCCTTCCTGCAGCGCAATACCGGCGACGTGCTGGTCACGTTCGAATCGGAGGTCGAGTCCGTCAACAAGGAATTCGGCAAGGACAAGGTGGACGTGATCTATCCGTCCATCAGCATCATTGCCGAGAACCCGGTTGCCATCGTCGAGCGCACGGTGGCCAAGAAGGGCACGGCGGACCTGGCCAAGGCTTATCTGCAGTTCCTGTACTCCGAAGAAGGGCAGGAAATCGCCGCCAGGCACTCGATCCGCCCGCGCAACCAGGCGATCGTGAAGAAATACGCCGACACGTTCAAGCCGATCAAGCTGTTCACGGTGCAGGAGCTGTTTGGCTCGCTGTCGGAAGCGCAGAAAGTGCACTTCAACGACGGCGGCCAGTTCGACAAGATCTACACAGTGAAGTGATGCGATGACTGCTGCGAGTTTGGGGGTGCCGCTGCCCGGCGCGGCCGTGCCCACCAGAGGCGGGAGCAAGAAAGTCTTGCCCGGCTTCAACCTGACCCTGGGCTACACCCTGCTGTACCTGAGCCTGATCGTGCTGATCCCGCTCTCGGCGCTGGTGCTCAAGACCTTCACGCTGAGCCTGGACCAGTTCTGGGCAGCCATCAGTTCGCCGCGCGTCCTGGCGTCGTATCGGCTGACGTTCGGTGCTTCGCTGATCGCTGCCTTGGTCAACGTGGTGTTCGGCCTCCTGGTGGCGTGGGTGCTGGTTCGCTACAGCTTTCCCGGCAAGAAGATCGTCGATGCCCTGGTCGACCTGCCGTTCGCGTTGCCCACTGCCGTGGCCGGTATTTCCCTCACGGCGCTGTTGGCGGGCAATGGCTGGATCGGCCAGTACCTGGAGCCGCTGGGCATCAAGCTGGCTTTCAATCCCAATGGTGTTGTCATCGCGCTGATCTTCATCGGGCTGCCGTTCGTGGTGCGGACGGTGCAGCCGGTGCTGGAAGATACCGAGAAAGAGCTGGAAGAAGCCGCGATGTGCCTGGGCGCGACGCGCTGGCAGACTTTCGCCAAGGTGATCTTTCCCTCGATCGCCCCGGCGCTGCTCACGGGCTTCGCCATGGCGTTTGCCCGGGCCATCGGTGAATACGGCTCGGTGATCTTCATCGCCGGCAACATGCCCATGGTGTCGGAGATCACGCCGCTGATCATCATCGGCAAGCTCGAGCAGTACGACTACGCGGGCGCCACCGCCGTGGCCGTGGTGATGCTGGTGGTGTCCTTCGTGCTGCTGCTCATCATCAATGCGCTGCAAGGCTGGCAGCGCCGGCGATCGGGGGGCCAATGAGCTCCCTCACCACCAAACGGGTGGTCACCACCGAAGCGCCATGGGTGCGCTACACCCTGATAGCCGTGGCGCTGGCGTTCCTGCTGTTGTTCCTGGTGCTGCCGCTGGCTGCGGTGTTCGCCGAGGCGCTCCGCAAAGGGTTCGGCGCCTACCTGGAAGGCCTGCGTGAACCCGACGCCTGGTCGGCGATCCGCCTCACGCTGATCACGGCAGCCATAGCCGTTCCCTTGAATCTGGTGTTCGGCATCGCGGCGGCCTGGTGCATTGCCAAGTTCGAGTTCCGTGGCAAGGCATTTCTCACCACGCTGATCGATCTGCCGTTCTCGGTCTCGCCAGTCGTGGCCGGCTTGATCTATGTGCTGATGTTCGGCGCGCAGGGCTGGTTCGGCCCCTGGCTGGCGGAGCACAACATCAAGATCATCTTTGCCGTGCCGGGGATCGTGCTGGCCACGATCTTCGTGACCTTTCCGTTCATCGCCCGCGAGCTGATCCCGCTGATGCAGGCGCAGGGCAACGACGAAGAGCAGGCCGCCATCGTGCTGGGCGCCACCGGCTGGCAGACCTTCTGGTACGTCACCTTGCCCAATATCAAATGGGGCCTGATCTACGGCGTCATTCTGTGCAACGCGCGGGCCATGGGCGAGTTCGGCGCCGTGTCCGTGGTATCGGGCCATATCCGCGGCCAGACCAACACCATGCCGCTGCACGTCGAAATCCTCTACAACGAGTACCAGTCGGTGGCGGCGTTCGCGGTGGCCTCGCTGCTGGCGCTGCTCGCCCTGGTCACCCTGGTCATCAAGTCGGTGGTGGAGTGGCGCCATGAGCGCGAGATGAAGGCCGCGGCGGAGATTCCGCCGGAACGGCCGCTGGCCGTCAAGGAAGCAGTATGAGCATTGAAATTCGCAACGTCAGCAAGAAGTTCGGCGATTTCCACGCCTTGCGCGACGTATCCCTGGACATCGAATCGGGCGAACTGATCGCCTTGCTGGGCCCTTCGGGTTGCGGCAAGACCACGCTGCTGCGCATCATCGCCGGCCTGGAAACGGCGGACACGGGCAGCATCCTTTTCGCGGGGGAAGACACCACCGACGTGCACGTGCGCGATCGCCAGGTGGGCTTCGTGTTCCAGCACTACGCGCTGTTTCGCCACATGACGGTGTTCGAGAACGTGGCCTTCGGCCTGCGCGTGAAGCCGCGCGGCCAGCGCCCGAGCGAAGACCAGATCAAGAAAAAGGTGCACGACCTGCTGGGCCTGGTGCAGCTCGACTGGTTAGCCGACCGTTTTCCGTCTCAGCTCTCGGGCGGCCAGCGCCAGCGTATCGCCCTGGCCCGGGCCCTGGCCGTGGAGCCCAAGGTGCTGCTGCTGGATGAACCTTTCGGCGCGCTCGATGCCAAGGTGCGCAAGGAGCTGAGGCGCTGGCTGCGTCGGTTGCACGACGAACTGCACGTCACCAGCATTTTCGTCACCCACGACCAGGAGGAGGCCCTGGAAGTCGCCGACCGCGTGGTGCTGATGAACGCGGGCAACGTGGAGCAGATAGGATCCCCGCAGGACGTCTGGGACCATCCGGCCAGCCCCTTCGTCTATGGTTTCCTGGGCGACGTGAACCTGTTCCATGGCCGCGCCCACGAAGGCGAGGTGCACCTGGAAGGGATGCAGCTGCAGTCGCCCGAACACGCCGACGCCCAGAATGCCAAGGCTTTCGCCTATGTCCGCCCGCATGACCTGGACGTTCGCCGCTATTCGCCGGGCGAAGGCGTGGATGCGTCGGGCCGGCCGCGCGGCATCGTGGTCCAATTGAGCCGGGCCATCGTGGTCGGCCCCATTGCCCGGCTGGAACTTATTCCCGCGGATGACAACAAACCAGCGGGAGACAATCAGGATTCCATCATCGAAGCGCAGATTCCTGCGCAGCAGTTCAAGGAGATGGGATTCCGCGAGGGCGAGACGCTGGTGGTGACGCCGCGCCGGGCCCGTGTGTTTGTGGAATAGGCGAGGAAAGATCTTGATCCAATGGTTTGATACCGCGCCGCGCCGCGTGCTCGCGCTTGTCAGCGTGGCCTGCGTGGGCATGCTTGCTTTCGGGCTTTATCTGCAGCACGTGGTGGGCCTCGAGCCTTGCCCCATGTGCATCGTGCAGCGCTACGCCCTGGTCCTGGTGGCGCTGATATCGGGCATCACGGCCTTTGCGCGTGGCCGCGGCGCGTTGCTGGCGGGCAGCGGGCTCATGCTGCTGGTCTCGGGTTTCGGCGCTTTCGTGGCGGCGCGCCAGAGCTGGCTGCAGTGGTATCCCCCCGAGACCGCGTCCTGCGGGCGCGACTTCTACGGGATGATCGAGACCTTCCCGCTCAAGCGCGCCATCCCCATGATCTTCAAGGGCAGCGGCGACTGCACGAAGATTGATTGGACCTTCCTGGGCGGCTCCATCGCCAACTGGTCGTTCCTGTGGTTCTGCTTTTTCGCAGTGGTGGCCTTGGTCCTGCTGCTGCGGCAGGGCCGGCGCCGTTCCGCTCAGCACTCATACGCCTGACGGGTAGGTTTCCGGCGGCTCGGGGTTGGCCCAGACGTGCCCCCTGTCCAGGGGTTCCAGGGCGCTGGTTTGGTCGAGGTGGATGACGGCATCGAACTGGTCCGCCAGCCGGGTGTGGAAGTAGTGGCTTTGGCGCTCTGTCTCCGGCCGGTAGATCACGCCGATCGCGCGTTGCAGCCTGCGTTCGGAAAGCAGTGGCCTGAGCGAGGTGTTTCCCCTCAGCGGCAACAGGAATCGAGCGGCGCCGGTCTGGTGGAAAACGTCCTCCCAGCTGCCCGCAAGACCCGCGCGCACGCGCTTGCGCTGCGGCGGTTCATCCCATTCGGCGGCAGCCGTAACCCAACCTCGATGGGTGCTGAAGCCGACCAGCACCGCATCGCCGCCGTAGTGGTCGCGGGCGAGCTGGCCTACGTTCCATTCGCCGATTTCGCCCAACTCCGTGACGCTGGCGTCGCCCAGGTGCGAGTTGTGAGCCCACACGGCGATGTGCGCGGGCGTCCCGCTCGCGCCCAGATGTCCATCCAGGGCCCGTAGCGTCTCCATCATGTGGCTGTCTCGAAGATTCCACGATGACACGCGGCCGCGGAACATGTTGCGGTAGTACACCTCGGCGTTGCGCACCAGGCGGGCGTTTTGTTGGGCGCAGAAGACTTCATCCCGCTCCAGCCCCCGTGTCGCCGGCATGTTCGCGGCCAGACGGTTCATCTCCCGCAGTTGCTCAGCGGCCTCGTCCTCGCAGCTGGCGGACAGGCCGATACTCGCGCCATTGCCATAGGCCTGGCTGTCCTCCTTCGCGTGATCGAAACAGGCGTAGCGCGCCCGTGCCCTGCGGGCGGCCTCAGGGTCGGTGCGGTCGAGATACTCCAGCACCGCCTGCATCGAGC
Source organism: Caenimonas soli (assembly GCF_013155545.1). Classification (GTDB taxonomy): domain Bacteria; phylum Pseudomonadota; class Gammaproteobacteria; order Burkholderiales; family Burkholderiaceae_C; genus Ramlibacter; species Ramlibacter soli. The sequence goes on from NZ_JABJVV010000001.1 coordinate 123,947, forward strand.
TGAACAGACTGTACAGGTCTATGCCGTAGAAGCCCACCTGTTTTTGCCGCCCGTGACCGGCGTTGTACTCGCGCAGCCATTCGATGAAATCGCGCACCTCGGTGTTGCGCCACATCCAGGCCGGAAAGCGCTTGAAGCCGGCCAGGGCCGCTGTGGCATCCGCATCGTCGGACAAGCCCCGCACATAACGATTGACGCGCCAGGCGTCGGGCCAGTCGGCTTCCACCGCAACCGCCGTGAACCCCTTTTCGGTCATCAGGCGCTGGGTGATGCGAATGCGCTCGCGATAGAACTCCTTCGTGCCATGCGAGGCTTCTCCCAACAAGGCCAGCCGGGAGTTGCCGATCAGGTCCAGCAGGGTGTTGTAGTCGCTCGGCTCGCCCGACAAGGGTTCAAGATGCGAACGAAGGTTGTCAACCAGCTTGCCGCCGGCGCGGACGGGCTCGGACAGGCGCGGGGCCATGTGTCACTCCTCCCCCGAGAATTTCAATGGACGGAAAAAGCGTGTTCGCGCCGCGCCTCTTCCAGCAGCTCATGGACTTCATCGTCGCTGGACTGCGGGAAGTTGCGATACCACAAGCCCACGGCCCGGAATGGCGTGGGGGTTGCGCAGCAAACCACTTCGTCAGCCTCGGTGCGCAGTTGCTCGCAGGTGTCGTCGGCGCCGACGGGAACGGCCACCACCAAACGCGCGGGATGCTGCTGACGGATCGCCAGCACGGCCGCCCGCATGGTCGAGCCTGTTGCCACGCCATCATCCACCACGATCACGTTGCGACCCCGCAGGCTCACCGCCGGGCCGTCGCCGCGGTAGAGCCGCTCGCGCCGAACCAGCTCTGCCTGTTCACGTTCCACCACGACGGCCACTTCCTTGGCAGACACGGTCGCGCCGGACAGGGGATTCATCACGCGTACGCCTCCGCTGGCAATGGCGCCCATCGCGTATTCCTCGTGCCCAGGGAAACCGAGTTTTCGCACCACGAACACGTCCAGCGGGGCCTGCAACGCATGGGCCACTTCGAAGCCGACCGCCACGCCGCCGCGCGGCAAAGCCAGCACCAGCAGGTTGGGGCGGCCGCGGTAGTGCTCCAGGTGTTCGGCCAGCACCCGTCCGGCCTGCCTGCGATCCTTGAACGGAAGGCGCACTTCGTTCATTCGGAAACCTCCGCGCTACGCGCTGCGGTATTCGCCTTGGGAGCGGCCCGGCGGCTCATGACGCGTGCTCCACCGGCACCATGTGCCGGATGAACCAGGAGGCTGCCGCCTGAGCCACTTCCTCCAGGGCACCGCGCTCCTCGAACAAGTGGGTCGCGCCGGGAACGATGATGAGGTCCTTGTCGCACTGAAGGCGCTGCAAGGCCTCCTGATTGAGTTCGATCACGCCGTGGTCGGCCCCGCCAACGATCAGCAGCGTCGGCGCGGTGACCGCTGCGAGGGCCGCTGGCCCTGCAAGATCCGGCCGGCCACCGCGGGACACCACGGCCTTGATGCGCTCGCCCAGCCGCGCCGCGGCAATGATGGCAGCCGCGCTGCCGGTGCTCGCGCCGAAGTAGCCGATTGGCGCGTGGTGCAACTCAGGCTGGGCGCAGGCCCATTCGGTGGCGTCCTGCATGCGCCGGGTCAGCAAGGGGATGTCGAATCGATGTTCGCGGGTCTGCAGGTCCACCTGCTCCTCCTGGGCGGTAAGCAGGTCGAACAGCAGCGTCGCAATCCCCGCTTGCTGCAGCCTCTGCGCCACCTGCCTGTTGCGCGCGCTGTGGCGGCCGCTGCCGCTGCCATGCGCGAACAGCACCAAACCCGCGAACCCGGGCGGTGTCACCAGGTCGCCGTAAAGCCGGGCGTCGCCCGCAGCGATGCGGACCTCCCTGGCAGTCGAATCTTGCGTGGCGGTATTCATCGGACCTCAGCCAATACAAGCTAGGCGCTCACGCGGCGCTGCGCTGTCGGACCGGGTCGATTCCTGTGTAGGAGACGCCTCGCGTCAGGTGTTGGCTCGGCGGTAGAACCGCCGCAGGCACGGTCGAGCCATTTGGTGGCTGGCGCCGTCCGACGAGCAGGAAATCTTCACACCAGCTTCTTGACGAACACCATGCTCTTGCGGTCCCAGTTGTACTTGCGCTTGCGCGCCTCGGGCAGCCAGTCGGCGTCGACCTGGACGAAGCCGCGTTTCAGGAACCAGTGCATGGTGCGGGTGGTCAGCACGAAGATGCTTTCCAGTCCCATGGAGCGGGCACGCTGCTCGATGCGCTTCAGGATCTTCTCGCCATCGCCCTGGCCCTGGCTTTGGGGCGATACCGTCAAGGCTGCCATCTCGCCGGTCTTGGCTTCGGGGTACGGGTACAGCGCCGCGCAGGCGAAGATGACACCGTCGTGCTCGACGATGGTGTAGTTGGCGATGTCGCGTTCGATCTCGGTGCGGTCGCGCTTGACGAGCGTGCCGTCCTTCTCGAACGGTTCGATCAGCTGCAGGATGCCGCCCACGTCGTCGGGAGTGGCTTCGCGCAGGCTTTCCAGCTTCTCGTCGATGACCATCGTGCCGATGCCGTCATGCACATAGACTTCCAGCAGCAGCGAACCGTCGGTGGCGAACGGAATGATGTGGCTGCGCTCTACGCCGGCCTTGCAGGCCTTGACGCAATGCTGCAGGTAGAAGGCCGTGTCGGTGGGCTGCTGCGCGCCGGGCAGGCTGGCCAGCAGCTGCTCCGCGGCGGCCAGTGGCAGCTCGGTGTCGATGGGGTTGTCCTCGCCCTCGGGCTCCAGCGGCTTGACCCGCACGCCGGGAATTTCGGTCAGGAAGATCAGCTTGTCGGCCTGCAAGGCAATGGCCACGCTGGTCGCGACTTCTTCCATGGTGAGGTTGAAGGCCTCGCCGGTCGGCGAAAAGCCGAAGGGGGACAACAGCACCATGGCGCCGAAGTCCAGCGTCCGCGTGATGCCGCCCACATCGACCTTGCGCACCAGCCCCGAGTGCTGGAAGTCCACGCCGTCCAGCACCCCAACGGGCCGCGCGGTGATGAAATTACCCGAGATCACGCGCACGGTGGCGCCGGCCATGGGCGTGTTGGGCAGGCCCTGGCTGAAAGCCGCTTCGATCTCGTAGCGCAGCTGGCCGGCGGCTTCCTGGGCGCTGTCCAGCGCCACTTCGTCGGTGATGCGCATGCCGTGGGAATACTTGGCGGCGTGGCCCTTGGCCCTGAGCTGCTCGTTGACCTGCGGGCGGAAGCCGTGGACCAGCACGATCTTCACGCCCATGCTCTGGATCAGCGCCAGGTCTTGCGCGATGTGGGGCAGCTTGCCCGCCGCGATGGCCTCGCCCGCGATACCCACCACGAAGGTCTTGCCCCGGTGCATGTGGATATACGGCGCCACCGAGCGGAACCACGGTACGAAGGTGAAGTTGAAGACGGTGGACATGGCGGTGACTAAGGGTTGGCCGAAAGTGTAAGGGATAGGCCTGTGCCGCGGCGGCTGGGTTTGCCGTATCGTACGCACCCATGGACATGCTGGTCGCGGGTTTCTGGGGCGCATTCTTTGGCACCGTCGCCCTCATGTTGGCCGGCTCGCTGGCTGCGTTTGCACGCTCGCTGCAGCGCGTGGCGTTGACGGCGGCGCTGTCCTCGCTGGTATCGGCGCTCTTTGTCGTGGCGTACCTGGGCTTGCTGCCCATTGAAAATCCCGCGCACCAATCGCGTTTCCTGGCTCACGTGGCCACGTTCACTTCGGTGGTGCTGGGTCTGATGCTGCTGGCCATGCTGGGCCTGCTGCGCGACCCCGTGGTGGCGCAGCGGGTCCGCGCCGTGATGGTGGTCGTGGGCGCCCTGGTGCTGGCCTTCGGGTGGACGCTGGACGCGCCCGAATCGCTTGCGCTCAGTTCAATGCTGGCGTTCATCGTCGGTGCCGTCATGCTCGTGATCTGCATCCGGAGCGCCCGCCGCGGCGACCGCCTGGCATGGGTGGCTGTCACCGGCGTCTCGTTCATGCTCGTCGCCGTGAGCGGATTGAGCTGGATTGCGCTGGATCGCGAGGGCGCGCCCTGGCAGGTCCATGCCCTGAGCGCGCTGTCGGGCATGGCCTATCTCTCCACCATGGCCACGGCGCTGTGGATCCGCTATTCCTACCTGATCGAATTGCGCGAGGTGGTGATCCACGGGCCGAGCTACGACCCGATCACGCGTATGCGCTCCCATACCGAAACCGGTCAGATGGTCGGGCTGGCTTTTTTTCGCCAGCATGAGGATGCGACGCACCCGGTGGGCGTGATCGGCATTGCCATCGGCAACCTGTACATGCTGGAAAAAATGCACGGCCGGCCGGCGCTCAACCACGCTCTGTTCGTTTGCGCCAGCCGGCTGCGCCGCTGCATGCCCGGCGACGTGGAGATGGGCCGCCTGGGTGAGGATGGTTTCCTCCTTCTTTTGCGCGATGCGGCCGATATGCAGCGGGTGGTCCGTCTTGGCAGGCTGGTCGCGGAGCGGCTGTCGCGCCCCGTGAAGCTGAGCACCAGCGGCGCGCCCGCCGACCTCGAGGCAGGCCAGGCCCATTGGGTGGCACAGGTGGGCGTAGGCGTGCTCGCCACCACGGCGCAGGTACGGCCTTCGGCCGCTGTGAAAATGGCCCGGGCAATGGCGCGCACCGCCTGGAGTTACGCCAGCCGCGTGGCCTGGCATGATCAGGCCTTGGGGGAGATAGCGGAGCTGCCGGCTGCCGACGCGGCTTGAGCGGGGGATAATCACGGGCTTTGAGCCGCGTGTCTTGTCGTCCCTGAGCATCACCTTCCCCGAATCCCTGCCGGTCTCGGCCAAGCGCGACGAGATCGCGGCCGCGATCGAGTCCAACCAGGTCGTCATCGTCTGCGGCGAAACCGGCTCGGGCAAGACCACGCAGCTGCCCAAGATCGCCCTGGGCCTGGGCCGGGGCAAGCTGAACTACCCACAGGGCCAGGGCCGGCTGATAGGCCACACGCAGCCACGCCGCATCGCGGCCTCCAGCGTCGCCAAGCGCATTGCCGAAGAGCTGAACACGCCGCTGGGTGAGGTCGTGGGCTACAAGGTGCGGTTCCAGGACCGGCTGTCGCGCGATGCATCGGTGAAGCTGATGACCGACGGCATCCTGCTCGCCGAGACCCAGACCGACCCGCTGCTCAAGGCCTACGACACGATCATCATCGACGAGGCGCACGAACGCAGCCTGAACATCGATTTCCTGCTCGGGTATCTGCGCGAAATCCTGCCACGCCGGCCCGACCTGAAGATCATCGTCACCTCGGCCACCATCGATGCCGATCGTTTTGCCAAGCATTTCCAGTCAGCGAAGGGGCCAGCGCCCGTCATCTACGTGTCGGGGCGGATGTACCCGGTGGAGCAGCGCTGGCGGCCCTTCGAGGATTCACGCGATTACGGGTTGAACGAGGCGATTGCCGATGGCGTGGACGAGCTCTGGCAGGGCGGTGGTGGCGGCGACATCCTGGTCTTCTTGCCGGGCGAACGCGAAATCCGCGAGGCGGCGGATCATCTGCGCAAGCACCTGTCGCACCAGCCGTTGACGCGCAATGCCGAGGTGTTGCCGCTGTTCGCCCGGCTGTCGCAGGCCGAGCAGGACCGCATTTTCGACAACCACAGCGGGCGCCGCATCATTCTGGCGACCAACGTGGCCGAGACTTCGCTGACCGTTCCGGGCATTCGCTATGTGGTCGACGCCGGCACGGCTCGTGTGAAACGCTACAGCTTCCGCAGCAAGGTGGAGCAGCTGCTGGTGGAGCCGATCAGCCAGGCGGCGGCCAACCAGCGCGCCGGCCGCTGCGGGCGCGTTGCCAACGGCATTTGCATCCGCCTGTACGACGAGAAGGATTTCGCCGGCCGGCCGCGATTCACCGACCCGGAAATCCTGCGTTCGTCCTTGGCCGGCGTCATCCTGCGCATGAAAGCCTTGCACCTCGGTTCGGTCGAAGACTTCCCCTTCATCGAGGAGCCTTCGCGCCGCGCCATTGCCGACGGCTACCAGCTGCTCAACGAGCTGGGCGCGGTGGACGATACCAACGAGCTCACGGCCATGGGCCGCGAGCTGGCCAAGCTGCCGCTGGACCCGCGCGTCGGCCGCATGATCCTGGAAGGACGCGAGCGAGGCGCGCTCGACGAGGTTCTGGTCATTGCGTCGGCGCTCTCGGTGCAGGACGTGCGCGACCGCCCGATGGAGTTGCAGGCCCAGGCCGACCAGCAGCACGCGAAGTTCGACGACGAGAAGAGCGAGTTTTCCGGCTATCTGCGGTTGTGGAAATGGCTGGACGAATCGCGCGGCGGCCATGACAAGCAGCACAAACTGAGCAACCGCCAGTACGAACAGCTGCTGCGCCAGAACTTCATCAACGTGCGGCGGGTGCGCGAGTGGCGCGACATCCACAGCCAGTTGCACACCGTGGTGGCGGAGCACAAGTGGCAGCTGAACGCGGCACCGGCCAGCTATGAGGAATTGCACAAGTCGATGCTGGCGGGCCTGCTGGGCAACATCGGCTGCAAGCTGGACGAGGAGGACGTGTACCTCGGCGCGCGCGGCATCAAGTTCTATCGCCATCCCGGCGCGCACCTGAAGAAGAAACCGGGCCGCTGGATCGTCAGTGCGGAGCTGGTGGAAACCACCCGCCTGTTCGGGCGCGGCATTGCCAACATCGAGCCGCTGTGGATAGAGCAGGTGGCCGGGCACCTGCTCAAGAAGCAGCTGCTCGATCCGCACTGGGAGAAAAAGGCTGCCGAAGTGATGTCGCTGGAGCGCGCCACGTTGTACGGCCTGGTGATCTACAGCGGCCGGCGGGTGCCTTTCGCCCGCGTCGATATGCAGGGTGCACGCGAGATATTCATCCGCGAGGGCCTGGTGGCCGGCCAGTGGGAGACGAAGCTGCCGTTCCTGGCCGCCAACCAGAAGCTCGTCAAGCAGGTGGAGGAGCTGGAGCACAAGTCGCGCCGGCAGGACGTGCTGGTGGACGAAGAACTGATCTATGCGTTCTACGACAAGTTCATTCCCCGCGACGTGTTCAGTGGCGCCAGTTTCGAGCGCTGGTTCCGCGAAGCCAGCCGCGGACATCCCGATCTGTTGAAACTGACGCGCGACGAGCTGATGCGGCATGAAGCCGCGGGCATCACGACCGAGGCCTTCCCGAAGTCCATCCGCATGGGCGGCGTGGATTGCGCCGCGACTTACCTGCACGAGCCCGGCGACATCCGCGATGGCATCACCGTGACGGTGCCGCTGTTCGTGCTGAACCAGGTGAACGAGGACCGCGCCGAGTGGCTGGTGCCCGGGATGCTCAAGGACAAAGTGCAGGCCCTCCTCAAGAGCCTGCCCCAACGACCCCGTTCGCGCTTTGTCCCGCTGCCGGAATCAGCTAATCGGCTGGCAACGCAGCTGTCGCAGCCCGAGTTCTGGGCCAATGGGTCGCTGACCGATGCCTTGCTGAAGATCGTGCGTGCCGATACCAGCCTGGACGTGAAGCGCGCGGACTTCAAGCTCGACATGCTGCCTGCGCATCTGTTCATGAATTTCCGCGTGGTGGACGAGCACGGACGCCAGCTGGGCATGGGGCGCAATCTGGGAGCGCTGAAGGCGGAACTGGGCGCGCAGGCGCGTGGGGCTTTTCAGGCATTGGCCGGCATGAAGGCCTTGCCTGCCTCGCCGGCGAGCCCTCATGCCGGCGCTCATGCCGACGCTGCGCCAGTGACTGCGGCGGAGCCAACAGCCAAGCGCCTGGTGGGCGACCAGCGCTACACCGCCTGGACCTTCGGCGAACTGCCCGAGCTGATGGAAATTCGCAAAGGCGGCACCAGCCTGATCGGGTTCCCGGCGCTGATCGACCAGGGCGATGCGGTGACGATCGAGGTATTCGACGAGCCCGACGTCGCGGCGGCAAAGCACCGCGCGGGCTTGCGCCGGCTGTTTGCCCTGCAGATCAAGGACGCCCTCAAGTACCTGGAAAAGAACATCCCCGACCTGCAGAAAATGGCCGTCGCCTTCATGCCGTTGGGGACGCAGGAGGAACTGCGCGAGCAGATCATCGAGGTGGCGCTGGAACGAGCGTTCATGCTGGAGCCCTTACCCGCCGACGAGATCGCCTTCAAGCGCCGGATCGAGGAAGGCCGTGGCCGCCTTACCTTGATCGCCAATGAGGTGGCGCGGCTGGCCGGCACGGTCCTGGTGGAGTACGCCGCGGCGGTGCGAAAGATCAAGGACACGAAAAACCAGCCCGATGCGACTGCCGATGCCGCTCAGCAGTTGCAGCGCCTGATGCCCAAGCGCTTCCTGGCGGCGACGCCCTGGGCCCAGTTGCAGCATTTCCCGCGCTACCTCAAGGCCATCACGCTGCGCCTGGACAAGCTGCGCAGCGATCCCGCGCGCGATACCACGAGGATGGCTGAACTGCGACCGCAGGAGCAGCGCTACTGGCGGCTGGTGGCCGAACGCAAAGGGGCCGTGGACGACCGAATGCAGGAGTTGCGCTGGCTGCTCGAGGAACTGCGCGTGAGTTTTTTCGCGCAGGAATTACGTACGCCCCAGCCGGTGAGCGTCAAACGGCTCGACAAGCTTTGGGTGCAGCTCAACAGCTGACACCCATGGCTCAGTCGCTATATCTTGCCCATCAATAGCAAGACCAGCAGGATCAGCAGAACCAGGCCCAGGCCACCCGAAGGACCGTAGCCCCAGTTGCGGCTGTGTCCCCAGGTGGGCAGCGCGCCCACCAGCAAGAGGATCAGCACGATCAGGAGAATCATCGAAACGGACATGTGGGCTCCTTGGTTATCGCTGGGCCTCAATCCTTGCACCGCCCGCCGGGCCGGCGCGCCGGAGGCCATCCCTGCCTCGGGTCAGGCAGCTTCCTGACGCCGTGTGGGCACATGGCTACTTTGTTCTTCGGTACAAAGCCCCTTTGACAGCCGAGGTGCCCATGGTGTGTACTTCGGCCACCCATGGATCGACGCAGTTTCATAGAGTCATGCACGGCCGGGGCGGCTTGTATATCCGCCGCGGCTGCATTGCCCGTGTTCGCCGCGGACGCCAAGCCCCGGGCCTATCCGCAGGCCCTGCTGATGAACGACAAGGGCGAGCCGCTCAAGGCCTCCAGCCTGAAGCCGCTCACCAACTATGTCTTCCACTATCCCTTCGAAGCCACCCCGGTGTTCCTGCTGGAATTGGGCAAGCCCGCGCCGCCGCAGTCACTGAGCACCAAGAACCGCGACGCCTATGCCTGGCCAGGCGGCGTGGGGCCGCGGCGCAGCGTGGTGGCGTATTCGGCGATCTGCGCGCACCAGCTCGTCTATCCCACGCGGGACGTGAGTTTCATCAGCTTTCGCAAGACCCGGGCCCAGCGCGGCGTGCAGGACGAACTGATCCATTGCTGCGCGGACCACAGCCAGTACGACCCGGCGCGGGGCGCCCGGGTCCTGTCCGGGCCTGCATCGCAGCCGCTATGCGCCGTGCTGCTGGCCCACGACACAAAGGCCGATACCCTCACGGCTTACGCCACGCTGGGCGGCGAGCTGTTCGACGACTTCTTCAGGAAGTACGAGATGAAGCTGAGCCTGGAGGTGGGTCCCAAGGCCAGGAACTCCGTCACCGGAGAGGCCGTTGTGCGCGAACTCGAGAAGTTCTGCCGCAACCCGATCCAGTGCTGAGTGATTTGTCCTTGCGGGCATGACCCGCTACTGTCCGGAGATTTCAGAGCGCTGGCAATTGCTCGTGGATGAGAGCCCTGACCGGGGACCCATGGTCGCGAGCGGTTCGCTGTCCGCTGCTGTTGCAGGCTTGCGTGTGGGCGGCGAAGCCACGTGCGGGCGGGCTGTGACGCGCGGTCAGCCCGCCCACACGCGGCTTCGCTCGGACTTGGTTGGCGCGCCGCAGCCGACCGGCGCACAGCCTTGCCGCGAGGTTTTGGCGCGCAACAAATTCATGGATCCTGGATCGAGTCCGGGATGACAGCCTTTTTCCTACAACTTCGCCAGGCGCTCGAGCGCCGCATGGAGCGTCTCTTCCTTCTTGCCGAAGCAAAAACGCACCACGCGCTGGTCGAACCCGTTGCCGTAGAACGCCGATAGCGGAATGGCCGCCACGCCGATCTCGGTGGTGAGCCACTTGCAGAATTCGGCTTCTCCCAGCTTGCTCACCTCGGAGATATCGACGCACTGGAAGTAGCTGCCTTCGCTGGGTAGGATCTTGAACTTGGTCCGCTGGAGGCCCTGGCGGAAAAGGTCGCGCTTGCGCTGGTAGAAGGCAGGCAGCTGCAGGTGGGGCTGCGGGTCCGCCATATACGCGGCCAGGCCATGCTGCACCGGCGTGTTGACCGTGAACACGTTGAACTGGTGGACCTTGCGGAATTCCGCCATGAGAGGTTCGGGTGCCGCCACATAGCCGACCTTCCAGCCGGTCACGTGATAGGTCTTGCCGAAACTCGACACGATGAAGGCCCGTGCCGCCAAGCCCGGGAAACGGGCCGCGCTCTGGTGTTCCTGGCCGTCGAACACCATGTGCTCATACACCTCGTCGCTGATCAGCAGGACGTCGGTGGGCGCCAGCAGCTCCTGCAGCTTGAGCATGTCCTGGTTCGACCAGATAGTGGCGCTGGGGTTGTGCGGGCTGTTGATCAACAGGGCGCGGGTCTTGCCATTGATCGCAGCGGAAATCTTGTCGAAATCCGGTCGAAAGCTGCCGGGCGTGAGCGGGACGCGAACCACGGTTCCGCCCGCGAGCTCGATGTTGGGTACATAGCTGTCGTAGCAGGGCTCCAGCACGATCACCTCGTCGCCCGGCCGGACGACGGCGAGGATTGCGGTGATGATGGCCTGTGTGGCGCCCGCAGTGATCGTGATCTCGGAGGCGGCGTCATAGCTGTGGCCGTACATCGCCTCCATCTTGGCCGCCACTGCGGCCCGCAAGGTGGGCACGCCGGGCATGGGCGGGTACTGGTTCAGCCCCTGCGTCATGGCCTCGGTCACGGCCCGGACAAGCCGCGGGTCGCAATCGAAATCGGGAAATCCCTGGCCGAGGTTCACGGCGCCTTTTTCGGTCGCAAGGGCCGACATGACGGTGAAGATGGTGGTGCCCACGGAGGGCAGCTTGGTCTGGAGAATCGGCGTGCGTGCGAGGTTAGAGCTCATAGTCGTTTACATGGCCTGTCATGGCCTTGGCGATCAGGTTGCGGTCGAGCCGGTCTGAGAGCAGCTCGGCGAACTTATAGACGAAGTTGCGCAGGTAGGCGCTGCGCTTGAAAGCCACCCGCGCCACGTTCTGCCCGAACAAGCTGCCCAGCGGCCGGACCGCCAGGTCGCTGTTGCTGCCGTCGTCGCGCACGGCCATCTCCGCGACGATGCCGATGCCCAGTCCCAGGCGCACATAGGTCTTGATCACGTCCGAGTCGATCGCTTCCAGCGCGATGCGAGGCTCCAGCTTGCGCTGCGCGAAAGCATGGTCGATGCGTGTGCGGCCGGTGAAGGAAGGGTGATAGGTGATGATCGGTTCGGAGGCCAGGTCCTCCAGGGTGATGCGCTCCTTCTTGGCCAGCGGATGGGCCAGCGGCAGCACCAGCACATGCTGCCACTCGTAGCAGGGCAGGGTGACCAGTTCCTGGTAGTCCGACAGCGACTCGGTGGCGATGCCGATCTCGGCCACTTCGTCGATCACCATGCGCGCCACCTGGTCGGGCGAGCCCTGGTGCAGGCTGACGTTCACCTTGGGAAAGGCCTCGCGCAGTTTGGCAACGGGTACCGGCAGCACATAGCGCGCCTGGGTATGGGTGGTCGCAATCGACAGGGTGCCGCTGTCCTGGGCACTGAACTGTTCGCCTATGCGCTTGAGGTTGCCGACCTCGCGCATGATGAGTTCTATGCTTTTGAGTACGTGCTGGCCCGGCTCCGTCACGCGCTTGAGGCGTTTGCCGTGGCGGGCGAAGATTTCCACCCCCAGCTCCTCCTCCAGTTCTATGATGGCCTTGGACACCCCAGGCTGCGACGTGTGCAGCGCCTTGGCCGCCTCGGTCAGGTTCAGGTTGCGGCGCACCGCTTCCTGGACGAATCGGAATTGATGGAGATTCATACCGAATTTCTTCTAAGAGAGAAATTCATTATGCCCGAGCCGTCTATGCTATTCGAGGGCAATCGTTGCCAGCAAATCCAGCACGCGCGGGTCTTCGCCCACCGGCTGCTGCAGCTTGAATTGCACCGCCGGGTTTGCATCGCGGAGGGCCTGGACCAGGCGAGGCAAGTCTTCGCGCGCGTGCCTGCCGGCGCCGAGGAACATGGGAACAATGGTGACCTCGGTCGCACCTTGGGCGGCGAGTTGCGCCGAGGCAGCGGGCAGGTCGGGCTGGTCGAGTTCCAGGTAGGCGCAGCGCACCAGTAGTCCCGGCTGCTGCGCTGCGAGCCGGCTGGCCACCGCCTCGATGGGGCGGCGCCACAGGGGGTCGCGCGAGCCGTGCCCAAAAAGGATGATCGCCTTGCGTTCCTGCATGGGGCTACCGCCGCAACACCAGCCAGCCGAAGGCGCCCAGCGAGAACATCGAATAGATGAGCCCCGGCGCAGCCGCGGTCAGCCATGGCCACCAGTTCTGCAGGTTGCCGATATAGCCGAACACGTTGTTGAGCAGAAAGAAGCTGATGCCGATCAGCACGCCGCCAAAAACATAGCTGGTGATGCCGCCAGAGCGGAAATGCAGATAGGCGAAGGGCAGGGCGAGCACGACCATGACGATGCAGCTCAGTGGATAGAACACCTTGCGCCAGAACTCTATTTCGTAGCGCTGGGAGGTCTGGCCATTGGCTTCCAGGTGGCGGATGTAGTGAAACAGGTCGATGGTGCTCATGCGGTCGGGCTTGAGCAAGGCAACCGACACCATTTCGGGTGTGATCTCGGTCGGCCAACGCATGCTGGGAAGTTTCAACCGTTCGACCCGTGCCGCTTCGGTGCCGCCCGTGTTGAATTCGCTGCGCTCGACGTCTTGCAACAGCCAGCCGCTGTCGGTAAAGCGGGCCTTGGGGGCCTGGGAGACAGACACCAGGAACCCGCGGCTGTCTGCTTCGAAGATGCGCACGTCCTGCATGTCGCCGTCGGGCGTGAGCGCCTTCACGTTGACGTTGTACGTGTGATAAGGCTGCCGCTCCTTCAGCCACGCCCCCGTCTGGCCGATGCTGATGCGGCCCTGCAAGCGGGCTTTGAGGAGCTGGGCCGCCCGGTCGGCGACCGGCGCCAGGTAGTCGCCGGCGGCGAAGGTCAGCAGGGTGAACACCAGGCCCAGTACCAGCAGCGTGCGCAACGCCCGCCAAGGCCCCAGCCCGCTGGTGCGCAGGATGGTGTACTCCGAGCTCTGGGCCAGCCGTGCCATCACGAAGATGGTGCCTATTAGCACGGCGATCGGCAGCAGCTCATAGAGATGGCTGGGCAGCATCAGGGTGACGTGCGCCAAGGCCTGGGTCAGCCGGTAGCCAGTAACGCCCTTGCCGACGTTCGGCAGTTCGTCCACGAAATCGAAGAAGAAGAAGAGCGCCAGGAATCCGACCGTCACGAACAGGACCGAGGCAAAGACTTCCCGATAGATGAGGCGCCTGATCGTTCTCATGGGGTGTCCGGGCGCGGTGCGGCGCGGTGACGCAGCAACTGCCGTAGCGTCCAGTTGTTGTGCTGTTTGGCCAGCCACAGCCCTCCCGCCACCAATACGCCGCCATGCAGGCCCACCAGGAAGGTGCCAAAGCCGGCGCGCCCGGTGCTGATCCAGCTCTGCCCCAGGTTCAGCAGGTTGAAATAGACGACGAAGGCGAACAGGGCGAACACCAGGTTGCCGCTGCGGCCGGCGCGAGGGTTCACGCTGGACACCGCGATGGCGATCACCACGAAGTTCAGCGCCGCCAGCGCCAGGCCGAGGCGCCACGCCAGCTCGCCCAGATGGGGCCGCGTGGGTTCCATCACGAGGTCGAACGTGGAACGCGTCTTGGCCGGCAGGTTCCCGCGCGCCACCAGCTCATTGGCGCCGACGCGGTTCGCGTATTCCTCGAACTCACTGATCTTCAGCTGCCCGGCTTCGGTGGTTTCCAGCCGCTGGCCATTGGCAAGCACCAGGAACTGGTTGTCGCCCATGGTTTCGATGCGGCCGCTGCGCGCCGAGGTCACCGTTTCCTTGCCGCGCTCGTTGGTCGAGATGAATATGTTCTTGCCCGACTTGTTGTCGGGCGTGTCCTTGTCCAGGAAGAACACGCGTGTTCCGCTGGCCGACTCCTGGAACTGGCCGGGCGCGACGCGCTCCAGGTCGCCGCGCTTGCCATAGCGGTCCTTGAGTTCCTGCGTCTGCTGGTTCGACCAGGGCCATACGGCCAGCGCGAGGGCGGCGATCACCAGCAATATCGGCCAGGCGAAGCGGAACAGCGGCGTAAGGAAGGCCGACAGCCCCCGGCCGGCCGAGAACCAGATCACCATTTCGCTGTCGCGGTACATGCGCGACAAGGTGCCGACGATGGCGATGAACAGGGACAGCGTGAGCACGGGGGGGAGATAGCCCAGCACCGTGTAGCCCATCACCATCAGGACTTCCTGGGGATTGACGCTGCCGCGGCTGGCCTGGCTCAGCGTGCGGATCAGCGTCATCGTCATCACGATGGTCACCAGCACGACCAGCGTCGCGCCGAAACTGCGGGCGAGCTCCTTGCGGAGGGTCGAATGGAATAACATCGGCGCGATATTGAAGTTGCGAAAGAAAAACAGCGAATTATGGACTTTGAACTCAAGACCCTGACCCTGGCAGGCGCCGCCGCCGAGAAATGCGATGCGATCGTGGTGCTGGTCGGCGAATCCTTCAAGCCGGGGAAGGACCCCCTTTCCAGGCTGGTTGCCGACGCCATGAAGGCGCGCGACCTGGAGACCAAGCCCGGCAAGCTGCTGCAGGCGTACCGCAGTGCCGGCATTGCCGCGCCGCGCGTCGTGCTGGCCGGGGCGGGCGACGGCACGGGCAAACGCGTGCAGGCTGCCGTCCAGGCGGCCGTGGGCAGCTTGCGCACCTCGGGCGCCAAGCGCCTGGTGATCTGCCTGCCCGCCGACGCCGGGGACGACGCCGTACGCGCCGCCGTGGCTGCAACGGCCGAGGCCAGTTACGTGTATGTGGCAACCAAATCCAAGCCGGAAGGCCGCGAACTGCAGCGTGTGACCATTGCGGTGGCGGACGCTGCCCGCTATAAGGCGGGTTTCGGTGCGGCCAAAGCCGCGGCCAACGGCATCGAATTCGCCCGCGAGCTCGCGAACCTGCCCCCCAACCTGGCGACACCCACGCGCCTGGGCGACGAAGCCAAGAAGCTCGCCAAGACGCATGGCTTCCTGTGCGAAGTGCTGGGGCCCAAGGAAATCGGCAAGATCGGCATGGGTTCGTTCCTGGCGGTGGCCCAGGGCTCCGAGCAGCCCCCGCGCTTCATCGTGCTGCAGTACCAGGGCGCCGCGGCGAGCGAGCCGCCGCTGGTACTGGTCGGCAAGGGCATCACCTTCGACTCGGGCGGCATCTCCATCAAGCCCTCGCAGGACATGGACGAGATGAAATTCGACATGGGTGGCGCAGCCAGCGTGCTCGGCACCTTCCGCGCCATTGGGGAGCTGAAACCGGCACTCAACGTGGTCGGCCTCATCCCGAGCTGCGAGAACATGCCCGACGGCAAGTCGGTCAAGCCGGGCGACATCGTCACCAGCCTCAGCGGCCAGACCATCGAAATCCTCAACACCGATGCCGAGGGGCGCCTCATCCTGTGCGACGCACTGACCTATGCCGAGCGGTTCAAGCCCAGCGCGGTGATCGACATCGCCACCTTGACGGGCGCCTGCGTGGTGGCGCTGGGTGGGGTGCGCAGCGGCCTGTTCGCGACGGATGACGGGCTGGCGCAATCGTTGCAGGACGCCGGCGATGCCGCGCTCGACCCCTGCTGGCGCATGCCGCTGGATGACGAATATGCCGATGGCCTGAAGAGCAACTTTGCCGACGTGGCGAACGTCGCGGGCCGCGCCGGCGGCGCCGTCAATGCGGCCAAGTTCCTGCAGCGCTTCACGACGAAGTATCCCTGGGCCCACCTGGACATCGCCGGCACGGCATGGAAGGGCGGCGCCGCCAAAGGATCGACCGGGCGCCCGGTCGGACTGCTGGTGCAATTCCTCGTGAGCCAGCTGGGCGCCGCGCCCGCCAAGCCGGCCCGTCGTGGCGCCAAACGCAAATAGCAGGGCCATGACTGAGGTTGCCTTCCATTTCAATGCGCCCGACAAGCTTGGCTATGCATGCCGTCTGCTGCGCAAGGCCGTTGCCAACGGTGCCAAGGTGGTGGTGACGGGCGATCCCGGGCTGCTGCGCGAACTCGACACGGCACTGTGGACCTTCTCGGCGCTGGACTTCGTGCCGCACTGCTATGGGGCCGCCGCCGCACCGGCGGTCGTGGAGGCCTCGCCGGTGGTGCTGGCCGATTCCGCCCGCACGGCGCCGCATCAACAGGTGCTGGTCAACCTGGGAGCAGGGGTGCCCGAAGGCTTCGAGCGCTACGAGCGATTGATCGAGGTCGTCACCCTCGAAGAAGACGACCGGCAGCAGGCCCGCCAGCGCTGGAAGCACTATGCCGACCGGGGTTACGCCATCACGCGCCACGATCGCGCCAGGGAGGCCGGCTGATGTCCAGCCGCAACCCGCCGCGCTATGTGCCCACCCTCACCGAGGTGGTCAAGTCCTCCGCCGCCCCCGAGGCGGCGGTCTCAGTGGGCGTGTCGCAGGAGCAGCTCATTGCCCGCGTGATGCAGCGCGTCGATCTCGTCCTGGAGCGGCGGTTGCGCGAGGCCATCGCCACCACGGTGCTGGAGCAGACGCGATCCATCGCCCCCTTGCTGCGCGATGAAATCGAGTCGGTCGTTCGCGAGACCGTGTCGCAGGCGTTTGTCGACGAGCTGGCGGCCGGGCAGCACACCCGGAAATAGCGCTCGCGAGACACTGTTCATTAGCGCCGCGGCGACTGGGGTATTCCCCCTTATCGGCCCCAACCTAGACCTTTCCCTATGGTTCGGGTCCGGAAATTGCGATATGTTCGCCGCCGTTGAGCCTAAAAAGATATCTCAACCCTTTTCCCTACTCTGGAGGTTAGTTATGCAAATGAAGTTGAAATTGACGGTTGTCGCCACCATCGCCGCAGTTGCGGGCATGGTGTCCGCTCAAGAACAAGTGGTCAAGATTGGCCACGTCGCGCCCATGTCCGGTGCCCAGGCCCACTACGGCAAGGACAACGAAAATGGCGTGCGGATGGCCATCGAGGACCTGAACAAGCAGGGCGTGACCATCGGTGGGAAGAAGGTCAAGTTCGAGATCCAGGCTGAAGACGACGCAGCCGACCCGAAGCAGGGCACGGCCGTCGCACAAAAACTGTGCGACTCCAAGGTCGCCGGCGTGGTTGGCCACCTGAACTCGGGCACCACCATTCCCGCTTCCAAGGTCTACAACGACTGCGGCATCCCCCACGTCACCGGCGCGGCCACCAACCCCGACCTGACCAAACCGGGCTACAAGACCACCTACCGCATCCTTGCCAACGACAATGCGCTGGGCGCGGGCTTGGCACTCTATGCCGCCGATAAGCTCAAGCTCAAGAAAGTGGCGATCATCGACGACCGCACGGCTTATGGCCAGGGCGTTGCCGCGGTGTTCAAGAAGACCGCGGAGTCTAAGGGCCTGCAGGTCGTCGACTCGCAGTTCACGACCGACAAAGCCACCGACTTCATGGCCATCCTGACTTCCATCAAGTCGAAGGCTCCGGACGCCATCTTCTACGGCGGCATGGACGCGCAAGGCGGTGCGATGTTGCGCCAGCTGGAGCAGCTCGGCATGTCGAACGTCAAGTTCTTCGGCGGTGACGGCATCTGCACGGCTGAGATCGCCAAGATCGCGGCCGGCGCCAAGACGCTGGGCAATGTGATCTGTGCCGAAGGCGGCGCTTCGCTCGCGAAAATGCCCGGCGGTACGGCTTGGAAGAAGCGTTACGACGAAAAGTACCCGAACCAGTTCCAGGTCTACAGCCCGTACACCTATGACGCCACGTTCGTGCTGGTGGACGCGATGAAGCGCGCCAACTCGGTCGATCCGAAGGTCTACACCGCCAAGCTGCCGGAGACCAGCTACAAAGGCGTGACGACTACCATCGCCTTCGAGCCCAACGGCGAGCTGAAGAACCCGGCCATCACCCTGTACGTCTACAAGGACGGCAAGAAGGTCCCTCTGGAATAAGCGTAAAGCTTGTATGAAAAGCCGCCTTCGGGCGGCTTTTTTCATGGGCTGGAACAAAGGTAGCTGTGCCTCGGTCCCTACAGGGGCCTGTCAGGACTCTGCGATTGTTAACGTAGGTTTCGTCCTACAGAGCGCGCGGGCGCTGCGTTTGCCGGAGGCCGGTATTCCCTCCGGCTTGTGGCGCCTAGCCGAACACAGTACTCTGCTTCGACTTGTAGCCGCGTTACGGCTACTTACGTATGGGGAACAGCAATGGAAGTAGTGGCGAAATTGCCTTCGGCGGATCAGCGCGACAGCGAGCTGAAGCAGGTGTTGAAGGCGCTTGGCGCCTTCAGGCGGGGGGAAAGCGGTGTCACGCTGCCCACGGAATGGGACGGGGTGTACGGCAAGATTGCCGCTGAATTCAACGATCTCACCGCGCAGACGGCGCGCACCTCCCACAAACTCAAGGCCATCGAGACTGCGGCTCGCGGCACGGCCAAATCACGGCGTGTGACCGATGAGAAGCTGACCGGTTTCTGGCAGAACGACGTGGCCGTCGTCAATTCAGTTCTCGATGAAGTCGATGGCTTGTCCGAGCACACACGCACCTTCCTCTCCGCACTGACTGATTTGAAGAAGGGCAACGCCTCGGCCCAGCTGCCGCAGGATTGGACCGGCGTCTTCGGCAAGGTCGCCGACGCCTTCAATGACGTGGTGGCCGAGAACCTGCGCATGTCGCACGAGCTGTCGCGCCTGTCCCGCGTGGTGGGTAAGGAAGGCAAGCTCAAGGAGCGGGCCTTCGTGCCCAATGCCAGCGGCTTCTGGCGCGATTCCGCCGAGTCCATCAACTCCCTGATCGCCGACCTGGTGCACCCGACGTCTGAAGTCGCGCGAGTGATCGGTGCGGTGGCGCAGGGTGACCTGTCCAAGAGCATGGCGCTGGAGGCCGATGGCAGGCCGCTGGAAGGCGAGTTCCTGCGCACGGCCATGATCATTAACAAGATGGTGCAGCAGCTGGGCACCTTCTCCGCGGAAGTGACGCGGGTGGCGCGGGAAGTGGGTACCGAAGGCAAGCTGGGCGGCCAGGCCGATGTGCAGGGCGTGGCCGGTACCTGGAAGGACTTGACCGATTCGGTGAACTTCATGGCCTCGAACCTGACGGCCCAGGTGCGAAACATTTCCGGCGTGACCAAGGCCGTGGCGACGGGCGACTTGTCCAAGAAGATCACCGTGGACGTGAAGGGCGAGATTCTCGAACTGAAGAACACCATCAACACCATGGTGGACCAGCTGCGATCCTTCGCGTCGGAAGTGACGCGGGTGGCCCGGGAAGTGGGTACCGAAGGCAAGCTGGGCGGCCAGGCCGATGTGCAGGGCGTGGCCGGCACCTGGAAGGACTTGACCGATTCGGTGAACTCCATGGGTTCGAACTTGACGGCCCAGGTGCGAAACATCGCCGAGGTGACCAAGGCCGTGGCGGCCGGTGACCTGTCCAAGAAGATCACCGTGGACGTGAAGGGCGAAATCCTGGAACTGAAAAACACCATCAACACCATGGTGGACCAGTTGCGATCCTTCGCGTCGGAAGTGACCCGAGTGGCCCGGGAAGTGGGTACCGAAGGAAAGCTGGGCGGCCAGGCCGATGTGCAGGGCGTGGCCGGCACCTGGAAGGACTTGACCGACTCGGTGAACTCCATGGGCTCGAACCTGACGGCCCAGGTGCGAAACATCGCCGAGGTGACGACGGCCGTGGCGGCCGGTGACCTGTCCAAGAAGATCACGGTGGACGTGAAGGGCGAGATTCTCGAACTGAAGAACACCATCAACACCATGGTGGACCAGCTGCGGTCCTTCGCGTCGGAAGTGACGCGGGTGGCCCGGGAAGTGGGTACCGAAGGCAAGCTGGGTGGTCAGGCCGATGTGCAGGGCGTAGCCGGCACCTGGAAGGACTTGACCGACTCGGTGAACTTCATGGCCGGTAACCTGACGTCCCAGGTGCGGAACATCGCCGACGTGACGACGGCCGTGGCGGCCGGTGACCTGTCCAAGAAGATCACGGTGGACGTGAAGGGCGAAATCCTGGAGCTGAAGAACACCATCAACACCATGGTGGACCAGCTCTCCTCGTTCGCTTCGGAAGTGACGCGGGTGGCCCGTGAAGTGGGTACCGAAGGCAAGCTGGGCGGCCAGGCCGATGTGCAGGGCGTAGCCGGTACCTGGAAGGACTTGACCGATTCGGTGAACTCCATGGGTTCGAACCTGACGGCCCAGGTGCGAAACATCGCCGAGGTGACGACGGCCGTGGCGGCCGGTGACCTGTCCAAGAAGATCACCGTGGACGTGAAGGGCGAAATCCTGGAACTGAAAAACACCATCAACACCATGGTGGACCAGTTGCGATCCTTCGCGTCGGAAGTGACCCGGGTGGCCCGGGAAGTGGGTACCGAAGGAAAGCTGGGCGGCCAGGCCGATGTTCAAGGCGTGGCGGGTACCTGGAAGGACTTGACCGATAACGTGAACTTCATGGCCGGCAACCTGACCTCTCAGGTGCGGAACATCGCCGACGTGACCAAGGCCGTGGCGGCCGGCGACCTGTCCAAGAAGATCACGGTGGACGTGAAGGGCGAGATTCTCGAACTGAAGAACACCATCAACACCATGGTGGACCAGCTGCGGTCCTTCGCGTCGGAAGTGACGCGGGTGGCCCGGGAAGTGGGTACCGAAGGCAAGCTGGGTGGCCAGGCCGATGTGCAAGGCGTTGCCGGCACCTGGAAGGACTTGACCGACAACGTGAACTTCATGGCCGGTAACCTGACCTCCCAGGTGCGGAACATCGCCGACGTGACCAAGGCCGTGGCGGCCGGTGACCTGTCCAAGAAGATCACGGTGGACGTCAAGGGCGAAATCCTGGAGCTGAAGAACACCATCAACACCATGGTGGACCAGCTCTCCTCGTTCGCTTCGGAAGTGACGCGGGTGGCCCGTGAAGTGGGTACCGAAGGCAAGCTGGGCGGCCAGGCCGACGTGCAGGGCGTGGCCGGTACCTGGAAGGACCTGACCGACAACGTGAACTTCATGGCCGGCAACCTCACCTCCCAGGTGCGCGGTATCGCCAAGGTGGTGACCGCCGTGGCCAACGGCGACCTGGACCAGAAGCTCACCGTGGAAGCCAAGGGCGAAATCGCCGCGCTGGCCGACACCATCAACTCCGTGACCGACACGCTGGCCACCTTCGCCGACCAGGTGACGACGGTGGCGCGCGAGGTGGGCGTGGAAGGAAAGCTGGGCGGCCAGGCCAAGGTGCCGGGCGCCGCGGGCACCTGGAAGGGCCTGACGGAAAACGTGAACCAGCTGGCCGCCAACCTGACGACGCAGGTGCGAGCCATTGCCGAGGTGGCGACGGCCGTGACGCAGGGTGACTTGACGCGGTCGATCACGGTGGAAGCGCTGGGCGAGGTGGCCGCGCTGAAGGACACCATCAACGAGATGATCCGCAACCTGAAGGACACGACGCAGGTGAACACGGAGCAGGACTGGCTCAAGACCAACCTGGCCAAGTTCTCCCGGATGCTGCAGGGCCAGAAGGACCTGGTGGCCGTAGGTCACCTCATCCTGTCGGAGCTGGCCCCGGTGGTGGGCGCGCAGCAGGCCGAGTTCTACGTGCTGCGCTACACGCACGAACTGCCCAAGCTGCGCCTGATGGCCAGCTACGCCTCGGATGGCCACGGCTCCTACGGCAAGGAGGTGGACATGGGCCAGGGCCTGGTCGGCCAGTGCGCCTATGACAAGAAGAAGATCCTCTTGACTTCTTCCATTCCGGACAGCCTGAAGATCTCGTCGGGCCTCACCGAGGTGGAGCCGCTGAACGTGCTCGTGCTGCCCATCATCTTCGAGGGCCAGGTCCGCGGTGTCGTGGAGCTGGCGTCGGTGGAGCGCTTCAACCCGACCCACCAGGCCTTCCTGGACCAGCTGACCGAATCGATCGGTATCGTGATCAACACGATCGAGGCCAACATGCGCACGGAAGACCTGCTGACCCAGTCGCAGTCTCTTGCGCAGGAGTTGCAGAGCCGCCAGCAGGAACTGCAGCAGACCAACGAGGAACTGCAGGAAAAGGCCCGTCTCCTGGTGCACCAGAACCACGAGGTGGAACGCAAGAACCAGGAAGTGGAGCAGGCCCGCCAGGCCCTTGAAGACAAGGCCAAGCAGCTGGCGTTGACCTCCAAGTACAAGTCCGAGTTCCTGGCTAACATGTCGCACGAGTTGCGTACGCCCCTGAACTCGCTGTTGATCCTGTCGGACCAGCTGTCGAAGAACCCGGACGGCAACCTGTCGCCCAAGCAGGTTGAATTCGCCAAGACCATTCATTCGTCGGGTAACGACCTGCTGATGCTGATCAACGACATCCTGGACCTGTCCAAGATCGAGTCCGGCACGGTGGTCGTGGACATCAACGAACTGCGCATGTCAGACCTGCAGCTGTATGTGGAGCGCACGTTCCGTCACGTGGCCGAGGCCAAGAACGTGGACTTCATGATCCATACCGGGGTGAACCTGCCGACCTCGATGGTCACCGACGTCAAGCGCCTGCAGCAGATCCTGAAGAACCTGCTGTCCAATGCCTTCAAGTTCACCCACCAGGGCAACGTGACCCTGACGGTGGAGGAAGT
This sequence comes from Caenimonas soli, assembly GCF_013155545.1. Lineage (GTDB taxonomy): Bacteria > Pseudomonadota > Gammaproteobacteria > Burkholderiales > Burkholderiaceae_C > Ramlibacter > Ramlibacter soli. The sequence continues at coordinate 146,849 of NZ_JABJVV010000001.1, forward strand.
GTTCACCGGCTGGACGCCGGACAACGACGACCTCAACCGCGCCCAGCAAGTGCTGGCCTTCGCTGTGTCCGACACCGGTATCGGCATCTCCAGCGACAAGCAGCAGATCATCTTCGAGGCCTTCCAGCAGGCCGATGGATCGACCAGCCGCAAATACGGCGGCACAGGGCTGGGCCTGGCCATCAGCCGCGAATTGTCCAAGCTGCTGGGCGGGGAAATCCGGCTGTCGAGCGCGCCCGGCCAGGGCAGCACGTTCACGCTGTACCTGCCCCTGGTCTATTCGGGCGCCCGCGCGACCCGCCGCGTGGCGCAGGCCTCGAACGAGTCCCGCGGCGATATGACGATGCCCGGCCTCAAGCGCATGCTGCGCCCCGAGCCGCCGCAGGTCGAAGACGCCGTGGTGGTGGGCGACGAAGGCTCGGCGTTGAACGAGGCCAGTGACGACCGCGATTCGATCCAGCAGGGCGACCTGGTGCTGCTGATCGTGGAGAACGACCTGGCTTTCGCCAGCTTCCTGCTGGACGCCGCGCGCTCGAAGGGCTTCAAGGGACTGGTTACCTCGATGGGCGCCGGCGCCTTGACGCTGGCGACCCAGTACAAGCCTTCGGCGATCACGCTGGACATGTACCTGCCCGATATGGACGGTTGGCGGGTGCTGGATCGCCTCAAGCAGGACATGGGTGCCCGTCACCTGCCGGTCTGCGTCATCTCCACCGACGATTCCAAGGACCGCGCGTTCCGCTCGGGCGCGATGGCTTTCGTGGAGAAGCCGATACAGTCCAAGGAAGTCCTGGACGCGATGCTGGACAAGCTGCAACGCTACCTGGCGCGCCCGCACAAGAGCCTGCTGGTGGCGCTGAAGGATGTCGCAGCGCGACGCGAATTCCTGGCCCAGATCGAGGAAGACGAGATCGCGTCCACGGTGGTGAAGAGCGCCGAGAAGCTGCAGGAGGCGCTGGAGGAAAGCCGCTTCGACTGCGTGGTTCTCGAGGATGGATTCCCCGGGATCGAGGGCGGCGAGTTCCGCCGCCTGCTTGCCGCGCAGGCCGAGATCGGGCCGCTGCAGTTGTTGATCTACCGCGGGGCGAGCAAGGATGCCGGCAAGTTCGCGTGGCACTCGGACGACACCATCACCGTCCAGGAAGCCCACACCGTTCCCAAGCTTTTCGACAACACGCTGCTGGCGCTTCACCACAACCTGGCCAGGTTGCCGGAGGCCAAGCGGACGCTCATCAACAATATCCATGAATCGAGCAAGCCGCTGGCCGGCAAGCGCGTCCTCATCGTCGATGACGACATGCGTAACATTTTTGCCCTGGCCACCGTGCTGGAGGAGCACGGCATGGATATTGTCTGGGCGGATAATGGCCGGGATGCGATCTCTCGCGTGGCGACGGATCCCCACATCAAAGTTGTATTGATGGATATCATGATGCCCGAGATGGACGGCATGGCGACCATGAAGGAAATACGCAAGCTACCGGCGGGGAAGAACCTGCCGATGATTGCGGTAACGGCCAAGGCCATGAAGGGCGATCGGGAAAAATGCATCGAAGCGGGCGCATGGGACTACCTGTCCAAACCAGTCAACACGCAGGACCTTCTGACGGTGCTGCGCGCCTGGCTGCACCAGTGAGTCCGGCGGTGGCTTCCAAGACGCCGCCGCTCGAGCAGGAAAAAGTCAACATCCTGGTGGTCGACGACCTCCCGGAAAAGCACGTCGTCTTCGGCAGCATCCTGGAGGAGTTGGGCCAGAACATCGTCAGCGCCCGCTCCGGGCAGGAAGCCCTGCGCCACATCCTGGAGCAGGAATTCGCCGTCATCCTGCTTGACGTCAACATGCCGGATATCGACGGCCTGGAGACGGCGAGCCTGATCCGCCAGTACAAGAAGTCGTCGCAGACTCCCATTGTGTTCATCACCGCCTACGTGGACGAGGTCCAGGCCAAGCGGGGATACGCCTTGGGCGCGGTGGACTACATCCCTTCGCCGGTCGTTCCCGAGGTGCTGCGTTCCAAGGTGAGGGTGTTCGTCGAGCTCTTCCGCATGAATCGCCAGCTGCAGCTGCAGGCGGCTGCGCGCGAAGCCCTGGCCCGTTCCGAGGCGGCGCGTGCGGCGGCGGAGGAGGCCATCCACCGGGCCGACTACCTTTCCGAAGCGGGCCAGCAGCTCTCGCGCTCGCTCCACATCGAAGACACCATCAAGGCGTTGTTCGACGTGGCCGTGCCCATGCTCGCCGACAAGGCCGTGCTGGCCCTGGCAAACGCCGACGGATCGCTGGGGCGCATGGAAGCGCATCCCGCGTCGGCCGGCGACGCAACCGAATCCTTGCCGCAGAGCCTGCGCGACGTTCTCACACGGGTACTGGAGAAAAAGCAGTTCGACCTCTGGCGCGAGGGCGACCAGGCCGCCGCCGTCTGCCCGCTGCTGGCGGGTGGCCGTGTCCTGGGGGCCTTGATCCTGCTGGCTCCCGCTGCGCGCATGGATTCGTCGCGGGTCGCCCTGGCCAAGGAGGTGGTGAGCCGCGCATCGATAGCCATGGAAAACGCGCGCCTTTATACGGCCATCCAGGATGCCGACCGGCGCAAGAACGAGTTCCTGGCAATGCTGGCTCACGAGCTTCGCAACCCGCTTGCCCCGATTCGCAATGCCGTGCACATCATGCAGGGCGGCGACGTTTCGCTGCCCACGATGAATTGGGCTCGCGATGTGATTGGCCGGCAGGCCGATCACATGGCGCGGCTGATAGACGACCTGCTCGATGTCTCGCGCATCGTCCAGGGCAAGGTCGTGGTCAGGCCCGAAAAACTCAGCCTGGCGTCGCTGGTCGAGCGCTCGGTCGAGGCCAGCGCGCCCCGGGTGGCCGCGCGGGACCAGGAGCTCAAGGTGGAGCTGCCGGAACAGCCTGTCGTCCTGAACGGCGACGCCGTCCGGCTGGCGCAGGTGCTGGCCAACCTCATCAACAACGCTTCGAAATTCTCGGGACCGAATACGCAGGTCGTCTTGAGCGCCACGTACGCCGATGGCGAGTTGAAGATCTCGGTGAAGGACCAGGGCGCGGGCATAGACCCGGCTTTCCTGCCGCACATCTTCGACCTCTTCGCGCAGGCCGACCAGTCGCTCGACCGCTCCCAAGGGGGCCTGGGCATTGGCCTCACACTGGTCAAGCACCTCGTGGAACTGCACGGGGGCAGGGTAGCTGCTCACAGCGAGGGTGTTGGGCGGGGCACGGAAGTCACGGTGTACCTGCCGGCGCGGCTGGCGGAGCCGGGCGAAACTCCCACCCCCGCTTCCGGCAGCCGCGCGCCGGTCGTGCTCGGGAAAGTGCCCGCCCGTATCCTGGTGGTCGATGACCTCGCGGCATCGGCCGAGACGCTGATGACGTTGCTGGAGATGGAAGGCTTCGAGGTGAAGGTGGCCAGCGAAGGCATGGCCGCTCTCAAGATCGCCGAGGAGTTCCGTCCCGATGTGGTGCTGCTGGACATCGGCTTGCCCGGCATGAACGGCTTCGAGGTAGCGAATCGCCTGCGCACCCAGCCCGAATCCCGCGACGCGCTGATGATCGCCCTGACGGGCTACGGAGAGGCCGAAAGCCGCTCGCGCTCGGTTCAGGCAGGCTTTGACTTCCACATGGTCAAGCCGGCCGACGTGAACCTGCTGCTGTCGATGCTGGCCAATCCCCAGAAGGCGCGCAGGTCCAAGGGGGCCTGAAAGCCAACGCCCGTAAAAAAGCCCCGCACTGCGGGGCTTTTTCCATGTGGCTTCGTGGCGGAGCAGGCGGGATTCGAACCCGCGGAGGGCTATTAACCCTCACACGCTTTCCAGGCGTGCGACTTAAACCACTCATCCACCGCTCCTGAGCCCACGATTGTAGCAGTGGCGGGAACGGCTTCTGCGCCGCGAAGCGGGCAGCGCGGGAGGCGGTCATTTTTTGTTTTCAGATGTTTGGCCCGCTCGCGCTGGCTGGGCCCGACTCCGGCGCCCGGCTTGAGGTTATGGCGCGACGGTAGCGGCGATCTCTTCAATAGCCTGAAGCAACCCGGCCACTGCGGATGCCTTAGATTGCGTGGCCTTGCAGCTTGCGATGCCATAAATTCATATGCCGCTCCGAGAAATGCTGAAACAGTCCGACGCCGTAGTGGGCGTCGTGAAGGACACACGCAGGATCCTGGGGGCATTGCGCCACAGCAGCCTCGGGCCGAACGGCAGGTTGATAAGGCGCTACCTGGAAACTCACGAGGTCAGGAAGCTGCAGATTGGTGCCGGCCCCACGGCGCTGGACGGGTGGCTCTGCACGGACATCGACCCTAAGTCCGAGACGACCGCTTACCTGGACGCCACCAAGCCATTTCCGTTCGAAGAAGGCACCTTCGACTACATCTACAGCGAACACATGATCGAGCACATCCCGTGGAGGGAAGGGCTCTTCATGCTCCGCGAATGCCGGCGCGTATTGAAGCCGGGTGGCGTGTTGCGCGTTGCGACGCCCGACCTGAAGGTCCTGCTCGACCTGTACGCAGGCCCGCACAAGCCGGTCGAGGAAAGGTACATCCATTGGATCACCGACACGTTCCTGGACGGCGTCAAGGTCTACAAGCCTTCGTTCGTGATCAACAACGCGTTCCATAACTGGGGCCACCAGTTCCTCTACGACGCAGAGCTGTTGGCCATGGCGCTTCGCGAGGCGGGCTTCACGGATATACGGCAATGGCCGACCGGCGAGTCGGATGATCCCGCCCTAAGGGGCATCGAGTCGCATGGCAGGAACATCGCCGACGACGACATGGCGGCCTTCGAGACGATGGTCTTCGAGGCGCGGCCCGCAGAATCTCACGCGCACTGAGCTTGCCCTCCGCCCTTGACTGTCCAAGATAGAGTGTGTCTGTCCAAATGGCTTTGCTAGACGTATTTAGACAGTCTTGACAAATTGAATGGACTGTCTAATAATGTAATTGGACAGACTAAATGTCGAGGCCGTCTTGTTGACCAGCAAAGAGGTATTGGAAAAGACCGGGATATCCCGGGCCACACTGAACAACTACATCAGTTGTGGAATCGTGCCCCGGCCCGATGTCCTGCCACCGGAGCCGAGTGACGGCGCCGCGCCTCGCATCGGCTATTTCCCGCCCGAGACCATAGACCGCATCGAAGAGATCCAGCGCCTGAAACGGGAAGGCTGGAGCATCACGAGGATCACGCAGCATTTCACGGGGGTGGCGGGGACGGCGCCAGACGAGACCCTGGATGAAACGACCGAGGCCCCTGTGATTTCCGCTGGCCAGAGGCCGGGCGGTGCGATGCCGAGCCTGTCCTTCGGGGAGACCGCCCATCCGGCCTACCTGGTCAACAGCCGCTTCGAAGTGGTCTGGCTGAATGAAGCCGCCGGCTCTGCGGCGTGGCCGAATTTCGTGCCGATGCCGTCCCAAGCGGTGTCACACGGCGTCTTTCCGTATCTCCTCAAGGGCCAGAGCCAAAGCCTTGCGGTCGCCGCCGAATCGCGCCAAGCCATCCTGCGCCTGCACCTGGGACTTGCCAGGCAGCGCGGCGCCAGCCTCTCCGAGCTCTGCCGGGAGGTCTCGCGTGACGACATGCTTGTCATGGAGCGCCTCTATAGCGAGGCCGAGCCCTTTGAATTCCCGCTGGTGGTCCGCACGCCTGTTATCGCTAGCCGCCCCGGCGCGGCCAACCCGCTCTTTCTGTACGCGTTGAATTTCCGCGAGGGGATCCTCTTCATCTACGTTCCAGGCGACGCCGGCCTTTTGGAAGTGTCCACGCTGTTGGCGCCATCCGTGCAATCGGTCGGCGACGCGGGGCACAGGCAGGCACCGGCCCTGACGCAGGTGGCGGTGCTGGCCGCCGAACTGCAGCAGGCATCCCGCTTGTGGTCCGAACTCCCGCCCGAGGAGTATTTCGAGCTGATCAACGAGATCTGGCTGACCGTCGATCCGATCTTCAAGCGCCACCAAGGCGCCAGCGGCAAGCACCCTGGGGAAGGGATGGTCTGCTATTTCCTGCCGCGGCCCGGCTCGAGCCATTTGTTGAATGCGCTTCTTGCGGCGCAACAGGTACGCGAGGCCATGCGGCGGGTGAGCAAGCAATGGCAGTTGCGAAAGGGCTGGACCACCGAGCTCTACATGAACATCGGGATCGATGAGGGGCAGGAGTGGCATGGCACTTTGCGGCCAGGATCGCGAGAGTTCACCGTGCTCGGCAATGCCGTGGATCAAGCTCTGGGCATCTCGAATATTGCCAAGCGTGGAGCGATCTGGGTCACCCGGAACCTGGTGGGCAGGCTGCGCGCCGACGAGCGCCGGCGCCTCCAATACGGTGTGCGCCGGCTGGACAAGGAAGGCCGCGACACCGTCGTGGCGTCGACCTTTACCAGGGTGGGGAACCTTGTCGACATGACCGAGCCGGGCAGCGAAGCCCTGGGGGCGATCGCCCGGCTGCCCATCACCGAAATTTTCGAAGTCGCTGCCCAGGCAAGCGGCGACCCTGACCGGGCGGCCGGTCCCCTGTCCGTTTGACGTCTACGAAAAGAGGCGACCTATGCGTTTCTTCAAGCCGAATCTCAGAAGCAGCATCCACGCCATATTGTCTTTGGGTCACCCCTCGGTGCCCCCGGAGACGATGGAAATGGAAATAGACATAGAGGACATCCGCCGCGCGATGCTGGATCTCATGACGGACGTCGAGGACGCCCGGTTCCCGCAGGTCCTGCGGCGTATCCGCTACGCGCCGGACGTACCGGGCCTGTGGTTCCTTCGGGGCGATCTGATGGCCGCGCTGGCAAGCAGCCACGGGGAGGCCGTCGCCCGGGAGAAGCTCGAAACCCTGAGCGAGATGTTCGAGGATCTGTTGCCTGACGGACTTCGATCGCGGCCAAGCCCCTTGAGCTCCAGTTTCCGCAACTCCGAGGGCTCGCCGCTGGCGCGGGCGGACGGCACCCCGGATTCCGGGTTCAAGCCGTCGTCCTAGCTCCCTGAACCATCCGCATCGCCGAGCCGATAAGCGCCGACACCTCGGTCATGTTGCTCGGAACGATGAGTGTGGTCGTCGAATCCGAGGCCACCTTGCTATAGGCATCGACGGCGCGCTCCGCCACCTTCAGCTGTACGGCCTGCTCGCCGCCGGGCTGGCGGATCGCCGCGGCGATACGCTCGATGGCCGAGGCCGTGGCGTCGGCAACCGCCGTGATGGCCGCCGCCTCGCCCTGCGCCTGGTTGATGGCGGCCTGTTTCTCACCCTCGGAGCGGGCGATGAAGGCCTCGCGCTCGCCGGTGGCGATGTTGATCTGCTCCTGGCGGCGGCCCTCGGAGGCGGCGATCAGGGCCCGCTTCTCGCGCTCGGCCGTGATCTGCGCCTGCATGGCATGCAGGATTTCCTTGGGCGGGGTCAGGTCCTTGATCTCGTAGCGCAGCACCTTCACGCCCCAGTTCAGCGCCGCCTCGTCGATGGCCTGGACCACCTGGGCGTTGATGATGTCGCGCTCCTCGAAGGTCTTGTCCAGTTCCAGCTTGCCGATCACGCTGCGCAGGGAGGTCTGCGCCAGCTGCGTCACGGCCACGATGTAGTTGGATGAGCCATAGCTGGCGCGCATGGGGTCGGTCACCTGGAAGTACAGGATGCCGTCCACCTGGAGCTGGGTGTTGTCGCGGGTGATGCAGACCTGGCTGGGCACGTCCAGCGGGATTTCCTTCAGGCTGTGCTTGTAGGCGACCTTATCGACGAAGGGGATGAGGAAGTTCAGGCCCGGCGTCAGCGCGGCGTGGTACTTGCCAAGCCGCTCGACCACCCAGGCGTTCTGCTGGGGGACGACCTTGATGGCCCGCACCACGAAGATGACGGCAATGACGAACAGGACGAGTGCGATTTCCATTGGGTTTTTCCTTTTGTTGTTCAGATTTGCTCGACGACCAGGCGGTTTCCGACGACTTCACAGACCCGATGCGGGCCCGTGACAAGAATGGCCCCCTCCACCGGGATGGCGGTCCAGTTGGCTCCGCGGTACTTGATCGAGGCCGTGCCATCGCGGTTCCAGGCGTCGATCTGGACGACCTCCCCGATGTCCAGGTTCACGTCGCGGTTCGCCGAAGCGACGGGCTCATCCGGGCGCTTGCCGCGCTTCAGGTGCCAGCCAGCGACCGCGCCGCCGCCGACGAGGGCCGCGGCGATCAATTGCGCAGTCAGCGGCGCCCCGGCATGGGCGGCCAGGGCGCCGGCCGCCAGCCCGATGGCGAGCATCAGAAGGTAAAAGGTGCCGGTCACCAACTCAACGGCAACCGCGGTTCCCGCCAGCAGCCACCAGATGGTCGATTCAGCCATGGCTTCTCCTCGTGGTTCGTGTTTATGTATTGAAGCCACCACATTTTGGGTGAATTACAAAGCTGCGCAAGGAGGGTGCCTCCGTATTTGCATACACTTCGCGCCTGTTTTCCCATTTTCGGCTGCCCCAGCCAAGGCCTTTGCCCATGAAATTCCGCTTTCCGATCGTCATCATCGACGAAGACTACCGCTCGGAGAACACCTCCGGTCTGGGGATCCGCGCACTGGCGCAGGCCATCGAATCCGAAGGCTTCGAAGTGCTGGGCGTGACCCGCTACGGCGACCTGTCGCAGTTTGCACAGCAGCAAAGCCGCGCCAGCGCCTTCATCCTGTCCATCGACGACGAGGAGTTCACGCCCGGCCCCGACCTGGACCCGGCGGTGGTGCTCCTGCGCACCTTCATCGAGGAGGTGCGGCGCAAGAACAGCGACGTGCCGATCTACGTGCACGGTGAAACCAAGACCTCGCGCCACATCCCCAACGACATCCTGCGCGAGCTCCACGGCTTCATCCACATGTTCGAGGACACGCCGGAGTTCGTGGCCCGCCACATCATCCGCGAGGCCAAGAGCTACCTGGAGGGCGTGCAGCCGCCGTTCTTCAAGGCGCTGCTCGACTACGCCGAGGATGGCTCGTACTCCTGGCACTGCCCGGGCCATTCGGGCGGCGTGGCGTTCCTGAAAAGCCCGGTGGGGCAGATGTTCCACCAGTTCTTCGGGGAGAACATGCTGCGCGCCGACGTGTGCAACGCGGTGGACGAACTCGGCCAGCTGCTGGACCACACCGGACCGGTGGCGGCCAGCGAGCGCAACGCCGCGCGCATCTTCAATGCCGACCATTGCTTCTTCGTCACCAATGGCACCAGCACCTCCAACAAGATGGTCTGGCACCACACGGTGGCGCCGGGCGACGTGGTGGTGGTGGACCGCAACTGCCACAAGTCCATCCTGCACGCCATCATCATGACCGGGGCCATTCCCGTGTTCATGAAGCCCACGCGCAACCACTTCGGCATCATCGGGCCCATCCCGCAAAGCGAGTTCGAGCCGGCCGCGATCAGGGAAAAGATCAGGGCCAACCCGCTGCTCAAGGGCGTGGATCCGGATAGCGTCAAGCCGCGCGTGATGACGCTGACCCAGTCCACCTACGACGGCGTGATCTACAACACCGAGACCATCAAGAAGATGCTCGACGGCTATGTGGACACGCTGCACTTCGACGAGGCCTGGCTGCCGCACGCGGCCTTCCACCCGTTCTATGGCGCCTACCACGCCATGGGCCGCAACCGGGTCCGGCCGAAAGAGTCGCTGACGTTTGCGACGCAGTCCACCCACAAGCTGCTGGCGGGCATCAGCCAGGCCAGCCACGTGCTGGTGCAGGACTCGCAGAACCGCAAGCTGGACCGGCACCTGTTCAACGAGGCCTACCTCATGCACACGTCCACCAGCCCGCAGTACGCGATCATCGCCAGCTGCGACGTGGCTGCCGCCATGATGGAGCCGCCCGGCGGCACCGCGCTGGTGGAAGAGAGCATCCTGGAAGCCCTGGATTTCCGCCGCGCCATGCGCAAGGTCGACGAGGAATACGGCAAGGACTGGTGGTTCAAGGTCTGGGGGCCGGACAAGCTGGTGGAAGAAGGGATTGGCCGCGCCGACGACTGGATCATCAAGGGCGAGGCACGCACTGCCAAGTGGCACGGCTTCGGCAACCTGGCCGAGGGCTTCAACATGCTGGACCCGATCAAGTCCACCATCGTCACGCCCGGCCTGGACCTGAACGGCAAGTTCGCCAAGACCGGCATCCCGGCCTCCATCGTGACCCGCTTCCTGGCGGAGCACGGCATCATCGTGGAGAAGACCGGCCTGTACAGCTTCTTCATCATGTTCACCATCGGCATCACCAAGGGCCGCTGGAATACGCTGTTGACGGCGTTGCAGCAGTTCAAGGACGACTACGCCCGCAACCAGCCGATGTGGCGCATCCTGCCCGAGTTCTGCCAGCAGTTCCCGCGCTACGAGCGCATGGGCCTGGCCGACCTGTGCCAGCACGTGCACGAGCTCTATGCCAAGTACGACATTGCCCGCCTCACGACGGAGATGTACCTGAGCGACCTGACGCCGGCCATGAAGCCCAGCGATGCCTTCGCCTACATCGCCCACCGCAAGACGGAGCGGGTGGCCATCGACGAACTGGAAGGCCGCATCACGACCTCACTGGTGACGCCGTACCCGCCGGGCATCCCGCTGCTGATCCCGGGCGAGGTTTTCAACAAGAAGATCGTCGACTACCTGAAGTTCTCGCGCGAATTCAATGCGCAGTGCCCGGGTTTCGAGACCGACATCCACGGCCTGGTGGAAGAGGCCGGGCCGGACGGCAAGCTGAATTACTTCGCCGACTGCGTGCGGGAGGAGTAATGTCATCCCGGACCTGATCCGGGATCCAGGGACGGATTGCGGGTCAAGCCCACTATTGTCCGGAGAGGAATTCTCATTCGATCGCTAAGTTGTTGCTGCGCTTGACCCGCAATCCACCTGTTGCGCGCCAACACCTCGCGGCAAGGCTGTGCGCCGGTCGGCTGCGGCGCGCGGACCAGCCGTTCGGCGCTGGGAGCGCCGAAACGATGCGGAGGTCGGCGAGCGGTTCGTTGCTGTTGCAGGCCTGCGTGTGGGCGGCGAAGCCGCGTGCGGGCGGGCTGTGACGCGCGGCCAGCCCGTTCCGCGCCTTTTCAAGGGGCGGAAGCGGCGCCGGGGAACGGACTTGCGGGCTTCAGACTCATCGTGGTCCCGGGGCAAGCTCACATCCACGAGCAATTGCCAGCGCCCCGCAATGACAGCCTTATTCGGCGATGCCACCCACCACGTGGCTGAAGCCGCCGTCCACGTACATGATCTCGGCCGTCACACCGGCGGCGAGGTCGCTCAGCAGAAAAGCCGCCACGTTGCCCACGTCGTCGATGGTGATGTTGCGGCGGATCGGCGAGGCCTCGGCCACGACCGAGAGGATCTTGCCGAAGCCCTTGATGCCGCTGGCGGCCAGGGTCTTGATCGGGCCGGCACTGATGCCGTTGACCCGCATTCCCTTGGGTCCCAGCGATTCGGCCAGGTAGCGCACCGAGGCCTCCAGCGAGGCCTTGGCCAGCCCCATGGTGTTGTAGTTGGGGACGGTACGGATCGCGCCCAGGTAGGTCAGGGTGACGAGGGCCGACTTGTCATTCAAGTAGGGCAGGGCGGCCTTGGCCATGGCGGGGAAGCTGTAGGCGCTGATGTCGTGGGCGATCTTGAAGCCCTCGCGCGACAAGCCCTCCAGGAAATCCCCGGCGATCGCCTCGCGCGGCGCATAGCCGATGCTGTGGACGAAGCCGTCGAACTTCGGCCAGGCGGCCGACAGGTCCTTGAAGAGCTTGTCGATCTGCGCGTCGTCGCCGACGTCGCAGTCGAAGATCAGGTTGGAGCCGAAGTCCGCCGCGAACTCGGTGATGCGCTCCTTGAAGCGCTCGCCCACATAGCTGAAGGCGAGTTCCGCGCCCTGCGCGTGGCAGGCCTTGGCGATGCCATAAGCAATGGAGCGGTTCGACAGAACGCCGGTGATCAACAATTTCTTGCCAGTGAGGAAGCCCATAAGTCTCTCGAATCGGTAAAAAGTCGGCAGAATTGTCGCATGCGAGGTTTGTTGCTTGTCCTGGCGTCGATGCTGGCTGTGCCGTCCTGGGCTGCGCACGGGTACGCGCTCTGGGGCGACCTCAAGTATCCGTCCGGCTTTGCCAATTTCGACTACGTCAACCCGGGCGCACCCAAGGGGGGCGAGCTGCGGCTGGTCAGCAACCTGCGGGTGTCGACCTTCGACAAGTACAACCCGTTCACCATCAAGGGCTCAGCCCCAGCGTACTTGGCCGCCCTCATGTTCGACAGCCTGCTGATCGGCGCCCTGGACGAGACCGGCTCGGGCTACGGCCTGCTGGCCGAGGATGTCCAGATGGCGCCCGACGGCTTGTCCGCCACCTTCCGTTTGCGCAAGGAGGCCCGGTTCCACAACGGCGACCCGGTCCTCGCGGCGGACGTGAAGCACAGCTATGACACCTTGATGGGCCCGTTCACATCCCCGGCCTACAAGACGGCGCTGGAGGATGTGGCGGGCCTGGACGTGCTGGACGAGCGAACGGTGCGTTACCGCTTCAAGCGCCTGAACCGCGAGGTGCCGCTCACCGTTGGCGGGCTGCCCGTGTTCAGCCGCAAATGGGGCATGGAGGACGGCAAAGCCAAACCCTTCGACCAGGTAGTGATGGATATTCCGATCGGCAGCGGCCCCTACAAGATCGGACCGGTTCGATTCGGCAAGGACATCACCTACGTGCGCGACCCAGCCTACTGGGCCCGCGATCTCAATGTGCGCCGCGGCAGCGCCAACTTCGAGCGCATCACAGTCAAGATCTACAAGGACAACACCGCGCGGCTCGAGGCCCTGAAAGCCGGCGAGTTCGACCTGATGCGCTTCTTCTCCGCCGGCGACTGGGCTCGCCGCGTGAACGGCAAGCGTTTCAAGACCGGCGAGCTGGTCAAGGGCGAGTTCAAGCACAAGCTGCCTTCGGGCTTTCAGAGCTACGTGCTCAACACACGCAAGGACAAGCTGAAGGATGTGCGCGTGCGCGAGGCGCTGGGGATGGCGATCGACTACGAGTGGATGAATCGCCAGATGTTCTACAACTCCTACCAGAGGGTGGTGGGCCTCTTCGGCAACACCGACTGCCAGGCCACGGGTTCGCCGGGGCCCGAGGAACTGGTCCTGCTGGAGCCCTGGCGCGGCAAGATACCTCCGGCGGTATTCGGCCCGATGTACCAGCCGGTGCGCACCGACGGCGAATCCTCCCTGCGCGACAACCTGCGGCGGGCACGCGATCTCCTGAAGGAGGCGGGCTGGGAGGTACGCGATGGCGCCTTGCGCAACGCCAAGGGCGAGCCGCTGGTGCTGGAATACCTCGACAGCAACGAGAGCGGCGCCCGGGTGGTCAGCCCCTGGATCCGCAACCTGGAGAAGCTCGGTGTGCAGCTGAACTTCCGCCCCGTGGACTTCGCGCTTTATCAGCAGCGGTTGCAGAAATTCGACTTCGAGATCACCTCGCTGGCATACCAGGGCACGCACACGCCGGGCCAGGAATTCGCAGACCTGTTCGGCAGCAAGGCGGCCGACATAGAAGACTCGGGCAACCACGCCGGGGTGAAGAGCCCGGCGGTCGATGCGATGATCTCGCGCATGACGGGCGCTCGAACCAAGGCGGAACTGTTGCCGGCCTGCCGTGCACTGGAGCGGATCATCGCGCACAGCCACTACCTGATTCCGCAGTGGACCGCGGGCACCCACCGCATTGCCTACAACGCGTGGCGCCTGGCGCTACCGCCCGCCATGCCGCCCTATGCGCAAAGCGAAGCCTGGGCCATCGACACCTGGTGGGCCAAACCGGCGGGGTCTTCCACGCCCCCCGCCGCGCAGCCCTGAAGCATGGCCTCGTACATCCTCAAACGCCTGTTGCTGATGCTGCCGACGCTGCTGGGCGTGCTGCTGGTGACCTTCGTCGTGACCCAGTTCGTGCCGGGCGGGCCGGTGGAGCAGTACCTGGCCGAAGCCAAGGCCGGTGGGGGCGGTGCCGCCGAAGGCGGGGGCCTGAGCTACCGCGGCGCCCAAGGCGTGGACCCCAAGCGCGTCGAGGAGATCAAGAAGCTATACGGTTTCGACAAGCCGCCGCATGAGCGCTTCTGGCAGATGCTGGGCCAGTACGCCCGCTTCGACCTGGGCCGCAGCTTCTTCCAGAACAAGGACGTCTGGCAGCTGATTCGAGAGAAGCTGCCCGTGTCCATCAGCCTGGGACTGTGGACGTTTTTCATCAGCTACCTGATCGCCGTACCCTTGGGGGTGGCCAAGGCCGTTCGAGCAGGGTCGCGCTTCGACCTCGTCACCACCCTGTTGGTACTGGTGGGCTACGCCATTCCCGGCTTCGTCCTGGGCGTGGCCTTGCTGGTGGTGTTTGGCGGCCAGCTGCAGTGGTTCCCGCTGCGCGGCCTGACATCGAGCAATTGGGATGAATTGAATTGGGGCGCACGCATCGTCGACTATCTGTGGCACATCACGCTGCCGGTGACGGCGATGGTGGTGGGCAGCTTCGCCGTGACCACCATGCTGACCAAGAACTCGTTCCTGGAAGAGATCCGCAAGCAATACGTGCTGACGGCGCGCGCCAAGGGCCTGGCCGAACGCCAGGTACTGTGGAAGCACGTGTTCCGCAATGCGCTGATGCCGATCATCGCGGGCTTTCCGGCGGCTTTCCTGGGCGCCTTTTTCACGGGCTCGCTGCTGATCGAAACCTTGTTCTCGCTGGATGGCCTGGGCCTGCTGAGCTATGAGAGCGTGATCCGGCGCGACTACCCGGTCGTGCTGGGCACCTTGTACCTGTTCACGCTGATCGGGCTGGTCACCAAGCTCATCAGCGACCTCGGCTACGTCTGGGTAGACCCCCGTGTCAAATTCGACTGAAGCCGCCGCACCTTTTCTCACACCGGGCGGCCTGGCCCCCGGGGCGAGCGCGCCTGTGGGTGGCACCGTGGCCACTGCCGCCGTCGGGCCCCACCTGTCGCCGGGCCGCAGAGCGTGGCTGCGCTTCAAACGCAACCGGCTGGGCTTCTGGAGCCTGGTGCTGTTTGGCGCCATACTCGTCCTGAGCCTGTTCGCCGAAGTCATCTCCAATGACCGTCCGCTGATCGTCCGCTACAACGGCTCGTTCTATTTCCCGATCACGACCACCTATTCGGAAAAGACTTTCGGCGGCGACTTCGAGACCGCCACCGACTATCTGGACCCTTTCATCCGCGAGCAGTTGTCCAAGGGCGGCAATTGGGCCGTCTACTCGCCCAACCCCTATGGGTCGAAGACCATCAACTATTTCGCCAAGGAGCCCAACCCCTCCCGGCCCACCCGCGACAACCTCTTGGGAACCGACGACCGCGGGCGCGACTTGCTGGCCCAACTCATCTACGGATTTCGCCTCAGCGTGCTGTTCGCGCTGGCCCTCACGGCCATCGGCATCCTGATCGGAGTCGTGACGGGTGCGATCCAGGGGTTCTTTGCCGGAAAGACCGACCTGGCATTCCAGCGGTTTATCGAGATCTGGGACTCGATGCCGGAGTTGTACCTGCTGATCATCTTCAGCGCCATCTTCGCGCCGAGCGTGGCCTTGCTGCTCGTGCTGCTCAGCCTGTTCGGCTGGATGGGGCTGTCGCAGTACGTGCGCGCCGAGTTCCTGCGCAACCGGCAGATGGAGTACGTGAAGGCGGCGCGCGCCCTTGGCGTGGGTAACGGCCGCATCATGTGGCGCCACATCCTGCCCAACAGCATGACGCCGGTCATCACCTTCCTGCCATTTCGCATGAGCGGTGCAATCCTGGCCCTGACATCGCTGGATTTCCTTGGCTTGGGGGTGCCACCCGGCACGCCGTCGCTGGGTGAACTGCTGAGCCAGGGCAAGAACAACATCGACGCCTGGTGGATATCGCTGTCCACCTTCGCCGTGCTGGTGATCACCTTGCTGCTGCTCACGTTCATGGGCGATGCGCTTCGAGATGCGCTCGACCCACGAAAGGCCGATGTATGACGGCGCCTCTGCTCGACGTCAAGGATTTACGCGTCTCGTTCGGTGGCAAGGAGGTCGTGCATGGCGTCGACTTCAGCATCGGTGCCGGCGAGAAGCTGGCGCTGGTGGGCGAGTCGGGCTCCGGTAAAACCGTGACTGCGCTCAGCCTGCTGCGGCTGGTCCACAACGCCCACATCACGGGCAAGGCGGAATTTGCCGGCCGCGACCTGCTTGGGCTGCCGGAACGCGAGTTGCTGGGCGTGCGCGGGCGCGAGATCGCGATGATCTTCCAGGAGCCGATGACGGCGCTCAATCCGCTGTACACCGTAGGCAACCAGATCGCCGAGGTCCTGCAGCTCAAGGAATCGCTCTCGCGGCAACAAGCGCATCAGGCGGCCATTGGCCTCCTGGCGGACACCGGCATCCCCGAGCCGGAGCGGCGCGCCGATGCTTATCCGCACCAGCTGTCGGGCGGCCAGCGGCAGCGCGCCATGATCGCCATGGCCCTGGCTTGCCGGCCCAAGCTGCTATTGGCCGACGAGCCGACCACGGCCCTGGACGTGACCTTGCGCGGGCAGATCCTGGGCCTGCTCGGCGATCTGCAGCAGCGCTACGGCATGGCGGTGCTGATGATCACGCACGACTTGAACCTGGTGCGCAAGTTCGCCGACCGCGTGGCGGTGATGGAGGATGGCTGGCTGGTGGAGCAGGGCAGCGTCGCGCATGTCTTTAGCAACCCACAGCATCCCTACACCCGCAAGCTGATCGAAAGCCGTCCGGCGCGCGAGCTCGAGGAGGCGCCGGCCAAGGGCGCCGAGCCGGTGATGCGCGCGACCGACCTGCGCGTGAAGTACGCGATCCCGATTGCGGGAATCCGGGGCTGGTTCAAGAAGGATGAATTCGTCGCCGTGAAAAATGCCGGCTTCGCCATCGCGCCGGGACGGACGCTCGGCGTGGTGGGGGAGTCGGGCTCCGGCAAATCCACCTTGGCGCTTGCCGCGCTGGGCCTGATCCCCTTTGGCGGTCAGATCGAGGTGGTCGGTCGGCGCTGGGGGCCGGACGCGGCGGGCAACAAGGCGATCCGGCGGTTGGTCCAGGTGGTTTTCCAGGACCCTTTTTCATCCCTGTCTCCCCGCATGACAGTGGAAGAGATCGTCGGAGAGGGCCTGCTGGTTCACGAGCCCGGTCTGCCGCTTCCGCAACGTCGCGAGCGCGTGATCCAGGCCCTGGCCGACGTCGGATTGCGTGAGGCGCAGTTCCCCGGCCTGCTGCAGCGCTATCCCCACGAGTTCTCCGGCGGCCAGCGCCAGCGGCTGGCGATCGCCCGGGCACTGATCGTCCAGCCCGAATTGCTGGTCCTGGACGAGCCGACCAGCGCGCTCGACGTCACGATCCAGAAGCAGGTGCTGCGCCTCTTGCAGAAGCTGCAAAAGGAAAAAAAGCTGAGCTACCTGCTGATCACCCACGACGTGGACGTGATCCGGGCAATGGCCCACGACGTGATGGTCATGAAGGATGGCGACATCGTGGAATCCGGCCCGGTGCTGCAGGTGCTGGACGCTCCGCGCGACGAGTACACCCGCACGCTGGTGGCGGCAGCGTCGTGAGGGCGGTCATGCCGACCAAGCCCGCCACGGTCATTCCCGAGTCGGAAGTAGAGCTCACGGCCATGCGGGCCCAGGGGGCCGGGGGCCAGAACGTCAACAAGGTTTCCAGCGCCATCCACCTGCGCTTCGACATTCGCAACTCATCCTTGGCAGAGGACCATAAAGAGCGGCTGTTGTCCTTGCCGGATCAGCGGATCACCCGCGACGGCGTCCTGGTCATCAAGGCGCAGACCCACCGCAGCCAGGACATGAACCGGGCCGAAGCCCTGGGCCGGTTGCAGGAGCTGGTGGACAGCGTCGCCGCTCCCCCGCGAGTGCGCCGCCCCACCAAGCCGACGCCGGGTTCGAAAAAGCGCCGGCTGGAAGCCAAGAACCTGCGTTCGCAAGTCAAGCTGCTGCGCGGCAAGGTCAGCGAATAGCGGACACGGCGCGGCGATGTCCGGGGTCACAATGCCCCGGCGACTCCTGCCGCTCCAGCGATCACCAGACTGGCGCCCCACACCAGGTCCAGATCGAACCAGGCGCGGCGCAGGAATTGCAGTCCCAGGTAGCGGTACACCGCCCAGGCCATGCCGACTCCGGCGAGCATCATCGCCAGCGTATGCACCAGCGCGACGGCCACGGCGGTGGCGACGTTGGATTGCGCCAGGTAGTTCATGACGGCGGCGTCGGCAGGCCCCGCCACGCACAGCCCCAGCATGAACGGCACCAGCATCAGCCCCGCACCCTGCGCGGTAGCCATCAGAAACGACCACCACGCAAGCTGCGTCGGGCGAATCCGCGCCAATGCCCGGGGGTGGCGCCGTTCGATGAGCTTGTAGATTCCGAACAGCAGGACCAGCGTGCCCGCTCCCAGGCGGACCGCGCGGCTCCACTCCACATACCAGCTGAGCCAGGCGAACGGCACCAGCACGACCGCCATCGCGGCGAAATGCCCGCCGCCCAATGGCAGCAGGGTGGAAAACACCGCTCCGGCACGGCGTGCCGCCATGCCGTTGGCGACCGCGATGGGCCATCCCATCGCTGGGTTGAGACCGTGATAGAACCCGATTGCGAGAATCGCGAGCCAGAGCGCCGCGGTAGCGTTCAAGCCGACGGGTAGCAGAACGAATCGGTCGAGCAGTCGCCGCCCTGCAGGCGGATCTGGTGCGCGGCGTAATCCGGCCCGAAATCGACGTGGAAATCCGGGTCGATCTTGATGCCACCGCCGGCGCCTACATTGCACATCGCTTGCACGCCGGGCACACCGTCGGGATAGAACTGCGGATCCCAGCTGCTGTAGAGCGAATTGGTGAAATACACGCGCTTGCCGTCCCGGCTGATCTCCGTCATCTGCGGGCCGCCGCCGAAGGGCCGGCCGTTCGGATGCTGCGTGTGCTGCGCGATGCCACCGATGCGCACGCTGCCGGCCAAGGCCGGCTTCATCGGATCGGTCACGTCGTACTGTCGCAGTTCGCCGGTGCCCCAGCACGCGACGTAGAGGAAGCGATCGTCAAGCGAGAGGTCGATGTCGCTGATCAGCGGCGGCACGGCGCCAAAGCCCTTCAAGAGCGGCGGAAGATTCGCTGCATCAGCTGGCTCGGGCGGGATGGTGGCCGTCTTCTTGATGTTGAATTTGCCGTTCTCGCGGTACCAGGTCCAGATCGATCCTTCCAGATTGGTGGTATCGACAACCACCCCGATAAAACCGTACTCGCGCGTGGGATCGTGCGCGGGGCGAATCTCGAGCGCCATCTGGTGGTTGGCGCCGAGGTCGATGCTCTGCACGTGGGTGCGGCCGCGCAGATCCCAGAAATGCACGGCGTGGCCATACTTGTTGGCGAGCAGGTCCTCCGCGACGATGCCGTTTTCGAACTGCGGGGGCAGGGCCCATTCGCTGGACACCATGTAATCACGCGGCAGGTTCCACCAGAAGTCGTAGTGCAGTTGTTGCGGACCGCGGTCGATCTCCCAGCGCCCCAAGAGCTCGAAGGTCTCGCAGTCCATGACGAACACGCCTGGCGGCCCCTGGGTGCCGTCCGGACCAGAGCCCCCGAGGGTGCTGACGTAGATGCCTTCGGGGCCGCAATGCACGGTATGCGGCCGCGAGTAGCCGGTCTTGTGCATCACCTCTTCCGGCTCGATCGTCTTGATGAGCTTGGGCGCGCTCGGATCGGGCTGGGTATCGACCACGTAGATGCGCGACGAGCGCATGCCGGGAATGATGAGGTAGCGGCGCTGCAGGAAGGCGTGCCCCGACATCGGCGACAGAGCTGAACTGCAGGCGTTCCAGCCGAAGTGGTGGAATTCGTCGCCGCGATTCGGCATCTCGAGCCGGTTCAGCACCTTCCCATAGGTTTTCGACGTCGGGTCGACATCGACGACCGCCAATGCGTCGGGCCGAGACCGGTCCGGTGACAAAAGCGCCGTGTAGGCGATATGTTCGGCTTCGGCCTCCATCGCCAAGCGTGGCGAGGGGTGGAACGTGGGATCCGGGCGCAATGTTTCCAACATGGCAGTTACCTCCCCAAGCCAGGACGCTATGGACCTTTGATAATGGTTCGAGGCCGCCCGCTGTCAAGCTTTTTTGCCCGTGCGGAGCTCGGCAGTTCTACTGCCAACAGAGGGGCGTAATGCCTTGCAGAACAATGCGTTACGCGGTACAATCCTTGCTTCACGACCAAACGGGCGGGTAATCACCGCCCGTTTTTTTTGGTCGATCGCATTTCAAGGGATACCGCACAACAGTGGCGCTGCAGGACATCGTAGAGCAAACAGTAGCCGGCCTCGGTTACGAATTGGTGGAGATCGAGCGCTCCGCCGGGGGCCTGCTGCGCATCACGATCGACCTGCCGTGGAACCCGGGCGAGGAGCAGTTTGTCAATGTAGAAGACTGCGAGAAGGTGACGCGGCAGTTGCAGTTCGCCCTGGAGGTCGAGGGCGCCGAGTACAAGCGGCTGGAAGTGTCGTCGCCGGGCATAGACCGGCCGTTACGTAGCGACAAGGATTTCGAGCGTTTTGCCGGCCAGATGGTCGACATCACGCTCAAGGCGCCGATGGGCGCCGCGGCGGACGGCCAGGTGGCCGCCAACCGCAAGAAGTTTCGCGGCACGCTGGAGCGCGCTGACGCAGGTGGCTGGCAGATCGTCTGGAGCGATGAGCCAACCGTCAAGCCGGGCCAGAAGGTGAGCAAGAAGAGGGAGCCCGCGCCCCTGCGGGCATTGGGTTTTGCGCTGGACGAGCTGAAGGAAGCCCGGCTGGCACCGGTTGTTGATTTCAAGGGCAGAAAGCCCAAGGCAGTAGGAGAGTCGTGAAATGAATCGCGAATTGTTGATGCTGGTCGAAGCGATCTCGCGCGAGAAGAACGTCGAACGCGACGTGGTTTTCGGCGCGGTGGAATCGGCGCTGGCCCAGGCTACCAAGAAGCTGTACGAAGGCGACGTGGACATCCGCGTGGCGATCGACCGCGATAGCGGCAACTACGAAACCTTCCGCCGCTGGCACGTCGTTCCGGACGAGGCCGGCCTGCAGCTGCCCGACCAGGAAATCCTGCTGTTCGAAGCCAAGGAGCAAATCGCCGACATCGACGTGGACGACTACATCGAGGAATCGGTGGATTCGGTCCCGATCGGCCGCATCGGCGCGATGGCCGCCAAGCAGGTGATCCTGCAGAAGATCCGCGACGCCGAGCGCGAGATGCTGCTCAACGACTTCATGTCGCGCGGCGACAAGATCTTCGTGGGCACCGTCAAGCGCATGGACAAGGGAGACATCATTGTCGAATCGGGCCGCGTCGAAGGGCGCCTGCGCCGCGGCGAGATGATCCCCAAGGAAAACCTGCGCAACGGCGACCGCGTCCGCGCCATGATCATGGAAGTGGACCTGACGCTGCGCGGCGCGCCCATCATCCTGTCGCGCTCCGCCCCGGAATTCATGATCGAGCTGTTCCGCCAGGAAGTGCCCGAAATCGAGCAGGGCCTGCTGGAGATCAAGAGCTGCGCCCGCGACCCCGGTTCGCGCGCCAAGATCGCCGTGCTCTCGCACGACAAGCGCGTCGACCCGATCGGCACCTGCGTCGGTGTCCGAGGCACGCGTGTCAATGCCGTCACCAATGAACTGGCCGGCGAGCGCGTCGACATCGTGCTGTGGAGCGAAGATCCGGCGCAGTTCGTGATCGGTGCGCTGGCCCCGGCCAACGTTTCTTCCATCGTCGTGGACGAAGAGAAGCACGCCATGGACGTGGTGGTCGACGAGGAAAACCTCGCGATCGCCATCGGCCGCGGCGGCCAGAACGTGCGCCTGGCCTCCGACCTGACGGGCTGGAAGATCAACATCATGGATGCGAACGAATCGGCGCAGAAGCAGGCCGAGGAGACCGACACGATCCGCAAGCTCTTCATGGAAAAGCTCGACGTCGACCAGGAAATCGCCGACATCCTGTTCTCCGAAGGCTTCACCAGCCTGGAGGAAGTGGCCTACGTGCCGATCCAGGAAATGCTGGAGATCGAATCCTTCGACGAAGACACCGTGAACGAGCTGCGTTCACGCGCCAAGGATGCGCTGCTGACGATGGAGATCGCCCGCGAAGAGAGCGTCGAGGAAGTCTCGCAGGACCTGCGCGACCTCGAAGGCCTGAGCCCGCAACTGATCGCCAAGCTGGCCGAGGCCGGCGTCCACACCCGCGACGACCTGGCCGACCTGGCCGTCGATGAACTTACCGAAATCACCGGCCAGTCCGCGGACGAGGCCAAGACCCTGATCATGAAAGCGCGCGAGCACTGGTTCACCAGCGCCACCGCCGCTCACGAGTAATGTGATGGAAGGCACCACAACACATGTCAAGTACCACCGTCGCCGAGTTTGCCGCCGAACTCAAGAAATCTCCGGACACGCTGCTTGAACAGCTTCGCAGCGCCGGCGTGGCCAAATCCGCCACGACCGATGCCCTCAGCGAAGCCGACAAGCAGAAGCTGCTGGGTTACCTGCAAGCCAGTCACGGCACTGCCGCGCCTGAACGCAAGAAGATCACCCTGGTGAAGAAATCCACCAGCGAGATCAAGCAGGCCGACTCGTCCGGCAAGGCCCGCACCATCCAGGTGGAAGTGCGCAAGAAGCGCACCTTCGTCAAGCGCGACGAGGGCGGCGACACGGCCGTGATCGAGGCGCCCGAACCCGAGGTGCAAGCCCCGGCGCCTTCGCGTGCCGAAGATGCCGAACTCGCCCGCCGCGAGGAAGAAGCACGGCGTCAGGCCGAGCTGATCCGCAGGCAGGAAGAGGACCTGGCGGAAAAGCGCCGCCAGCGCGAAGAAACCGAAAGGCGCGAACGCGAAGCCGAAGAGCGCGCCGCGAACTACGCCGCCAACGAAGACCAGAAGAAGGTCCAGGCCAGCACCGAGAAGGCCGAGGCCAACCAGGAAGCCGCTGACGCAGCTGCTGCACGCGTTGCAGCCCAGGCCGAGGCGCGTGAGAAGGCTGCCGCTGAGTCCAAGGCGCGTGCCGACGAGGAAGCCGCCCGCGCGGCCGACCTCGGCGATCGCCGCCGCAAGGCCGAGGCCGAGGCTGCCGCTATCCGTTCGATGATGTCCGCACCCAAGAAGGTGCTGGTCGCGCACAAGCCGCCCGAAAAGATCGTGGTCAAGGCCGAGCCGGCCAAGCCCGCCGCCAAAGGCACGCTGCACAAGCCGGCCGTCGGCACCGGCACCGGCCGTCCCGCCACGGGCGCTCCGGCACCGGCCGGTGGACCGGGCGCAGGCAAGGAAGTCAAATCGGCCAAGCTGTCGTCCAGCTGGGCCGGCGATCCTTCCAAGAAGAAGGCCATTCCGACCCGTGGCGACGCCACCGGCGGCGTGGGCCGCAACAGCTGGCGCGGAGGCCCGCGTGGCCGCCGTGGCAACGAGCGCGATCATCGCGACGACCATGTGCAAGCCGCACCGGTCGAAGCACGCGTGATCGAAGTGCACGTGCCCGAAACCATCACGGTCGCCGAACTGGCGCACAAGATGGCCGTCAAGGCCTCCGAGGTGATCAAGCACCTGATGAAGCTGGGCCAGATGGTCACCATCAACCAGCCGCTGGACCAGGACACGGCCATGATCGTGGTCGAGGAAATGGGCCACAAGGCCGTCACGGCCGCGCTGGACGACCCGGAAGCCTTCACCGAAGAAGACGTCGGAGCAACCGAGGGCGAAGCCCTTCCGCGCGCCCCGGTGGTCACCGTCATGGGCCACGTCGACCACGGCAAGACTTCACTGCTGGACTACATCCGCCGCGCCAAGGTGGCGGCGGGCGAAGCCGGCGGCATCACCCAGCATATCGGCGCGTATCACGTACAGACCGAGCGCGGGATGATCTCCTTCCTGGACACCCCGGGCCACGAAGCGTTCACCGCCATGCGTGCCCGTGGTGCGCAAGCCACCGACATCGTGATCCTGGTGGTCGCGGCCGACGACGGCGTGATGCCTCAGACCAAGGAAGCCATCAAGCACGCGAAGGCGGCCGGTGTGCCCATCGTGGTCGCGATCAACAAGATCGACAAGCCAGATGCCAACGCGGACCGCGTGAAGCAGGAACTGGTGACCGAAGAGGTCGTGCCGGAAGAGTACGGCGGCGAATCGCCGTTCGTGGCGGTGTCGGCCAAAACCGGCGAGGGCATCGATGCCCTGCTGGAGCAGGTTCTGCTGCAAGCCGAAGTGCTGGAACTGAAGGCGCCGGTCGAAGCCATGGCCAAGGGCCTGGTCATCGAAGCCCAGCTGGACCGGGGCCGCGGTCCCGTGGCCACCGTGCTGGTGCAGTCCGGTACGCTCAAGACCGGTGACGTGGTGCTGGCCGGCCAGACCTATGGCCGCGTGCGAGCCATGCTGGACGAGGACGGCAAGCCGATCAAGACGGCCGGTCCGTCGATCCCGGTGGAAATCCAGGGCCTGACCGAAGTGCCGCAAGCCGGCGACGAATTCATGGTGATGACCGACGAGCGGCGCGCCCGCGAAATCGCGACCTACCGTGCCGGCAAGTTCCGCAACACCAAGCTGGCCCGCCAGCAGGCCTCCAAGCTGGAGAACATGTTCACCGACATGACCGCCGGCGAAGTGAAGATGGTTCCCATCATCATCAAGGCCGACGTGCAGGGTTCGCAGGAAGCGCTGGGCCAGTCGCTGCTGAAACTTTCCACCGACGAGGTGAAGGTGCAGCTGGTGTACTCGGCTGTGGGCGCCGTCAGCGAATCGGACGTCAACCTGGCTATTGCTTCGAAGGCCGTGATCATCGGCTTCAACGTGCGCGCCGATGCGGGCGCACGCAAGCTGGCCGAAGGCAACGGCGTGGACATCCGCTACTACAGCATCATTTACGACGCGGTGGACGAGCTCAAGGTCGCCATGTCGGGCATGCTAACGCCGGACAAGAAGGAAGAAGTCATCGGTACGGCCGAGATTCGCCAGGTGTTCAAGGTCAGCAAGATCGGCTCTATCGCCGGCTGTATGGTCACCTCCGGCGTGGTTCGCCGCTCGGCGCGCCTGCGCCTGCTGCGCGACAACGTGGTGGTGTTCACCGGCGAGCTGGAGTCGCTCAAGCGCTTCAAGGACGATGCCAAGGAAGTCAAGGAAGGTTTCGAGTGCGGCCTGAACATCAAGGGCTACAACGACATCTCCGAAGGCGACCAGCTGGAGTTCTTCGAGATCAAGGAAATCGCCCGCACGCTGTAAAGCGTGTGGCCTGGTGCCATGCCCGCGAAGAAGTCATCCACGCCCAACCGCAGCTTCAAGGTTGCCGATCAGATCCAGCGCGATCTGACGGAGCTGATCGCGCGCGAGCTGAAGGATCCGCGGGTGGGCATGGTCACCATCCAGGCCGTCGAGGTGACACCCGATTACGCCCACGCGAAGATCTTCTTCAGTGTGCTGGTCGGCGACCCGAAGGAATGTGAAGAAGCGCTCAACCAGGCGGCAGGATTTCTGCGCAACGGCCTGTTCAAGCGCCTGCACATCCACACGGTGCCCACGCTGCACTTCCAGTTCGACCGCACGACCGAGCGTGCGGCGGACATGAACGCCTTGATCGCCAAGGCCGTTTCCTCGCGCGCAAAAGAAGACTAGCCATGAACGCGCCACGCACCAGGGTGCAGCGGCGCCCTGTGCATGGGGTGTTGCTGCTCGACAAACCGCTGGGTCTTTCCAGCAACAACGCTTTGCAGAAGTGCAAATGGCTGCTGCGCGCCGAAAAGGCCGGCCACACCGGCACGCTCGATCCGCTGGCCACCGGCGTCCTGCCCCTGTGCTTCGGCGCTGCGACCAAGTTCAGCCAGCTGCAACTCGATGCCGACAAGACCTATGAGGCTACCGTGCGGCTGGGGGTCAAAACCTCCACCGGCGACGCCGAAGGCGAAGTCATCGAAGAACGTCCGGTCCCGACGATCACCGCCGAGCGCCTGGCCGAGGTGGTTGCGCAGTTCACCGGCGCAATGCGCCAGATGCCTCCCATGCACAGCGCGTTGAAGAAGGACGGAAAGGCCCTGTACGAGTACGCGCGGGCGGGCGAAGAAGTCGAGCGCGAAGCGCGCGACGTAGTCGTCTGGTCGCTGGAACTGGCCTTCGGCGAGACCCCGGACACCCTCAAGCTGCTGGCCAAGGTCAGCAAGGGAACCTACATCAGAACACTCGGCGAGGACATCGGCGAAGCCCTGGGCTGCGGCGGGCATCTCACGTCGCTGCGCCGGATCGCCACCGGTCATTTCGATTTGTCGGGGTGCATCACGCTGGACCGCCTGGAAGCCTTGAGCGAACAGGAACGGCTGTCCTGCCTCAGACCCGTCGATTCCCTGTTGCCCGACCACACGCCCGTCACATTGGACGCGGACAATGCGGGCCGGTTCCTGAGCGGCTTGCGCCGGCGCGGAAACTGGCAGGACAACGAACACATCGCCGTTTTCGGCGAACAACCCCGGGCATTGCTCGGCACGGCCCACATCAAGGGCGGCGAACTCATTCCCGGTCGGCTGCTGAGCCCGCCGGAAGTCGCACAGATTTTGGAAAGCAACCTATGACCAACAAGCAAATCCGCAATATCGCCATCATCGCCCACGTTGACCACGGCAAGACGACCATGGTCGACCAATTGCTGCGCCAGTCCGGCACCTTTGCCGAGCACGAGAAAGTCGTCGACACGGTGATGGACAACAACGCGATCGAACGAGAGCGCGGCATCACGATTCTGGCCAAGAACTGCGCCGTGAGCTGGAAGGGCATGCATATCAACATCGTGGACACGCCCGGCCACGCCGACTTCGGCGGTGAAGTGGAGCGTGCCCTGTCGATGGTGGATGGCGTGGTGCTGCTGATCGATGCGCAGGAAGGCCCCATGCCCCAGACGCGCTTCGTGACCAAGAAGGCGCTGGCCCTCGGCCTGCGGCCCATCCTGGTGGTCAACAAGGTCGACAAGCCGGGCGCTCGGCCCCAGCACGTGGTCAACGCCGCCTTCGACCTGTTCGACAAGCTGGGCGCCACCGACGACCAACTGGATTTCCCCGTGGTCTACGCCTCGGGCATCAACGGATGGACCTCGATGGAAGAGGGCGAGCCGGGCGAGCAGTGGGGTCCCGACATGTCGGCCCTGTTCGATACCGTCCTGAAGCATGTGCCTCCCCATGAAGGCGACCCGGAAGCGCCGCTGCAGCTGCAGATTTCCGCTATCGACTTTTCGAGCTTCGTGGGCCGCATCGGTGTTGGCCGCATCAATGCCGGCACCGTCAAGCCCATGATGGACGTCGTGGTGATGGAAGGCCCGGACGGCAAATCCATCAAAGGCCGGGTGAACCAGGTGCTCACGTTCCAGGGCCTGGACCGCGTGCAGGTGACCGAAGCCGGCCCAGGCGACATCGTGCTGATCAACGGCATTGCCGACATCGGCATCGGCGTCACCATTACCGACCCGATCAATCCGGCGCCGCTGCCCATGCTCAAGGTCGATGAGCCGACCCTGACCATGAACTTCTGCGTGAACACCTCGCCGCTGGCCGGCCGCGAGGGCAAGTACGTCACCAGCCGCCAGATCTGGGACCGCCTGCAAAAAGAACTGCAGTCGAACGTGGCGCTGCGCGTCAAGGAAACCGACGAAGAAGGCATCTTCGAAGTCATGGGCCGCGGCGAATTGCACCTCACCATCCTGCTGGAAAACATGCGCCGTGAAGGCTATGAGCTGGCGGTGTCCAAGCCGCGCGTGGTGTTCAAGGACGTGGGTGGCGCCCGCCACGAACCCATCGAGCTGGTCACTGCCGACATCGAAGACCAGCACCAGGGCGGCGTCATGCAGGCACTGGGCGAGCGCAAGGGCGAACTGGTCAACATGGAACCGGACGGCCGCGGCCGTGTGCGCCTGGAATACCGCATCCCGGCACGTGGCCTGATCGGATTCACCAACGAATTCCTGAACTTGACGCGCGGCTCGGGCCTGATCTCGAACATCTTCGACAGCTACGAGGCCTACAAGGGCGAGATCGCGAGCCGGAAGAACGGCGTGCTGATTTCCATGGATGATGGCGAAATCTTCACCTACGCGCTGGGCAAGCTGGACGACCGCGGCCGCATGTTCGTCCGGGCGAACGACCCGGTCTACGAAGGCATGATCGTCGGCATCCACAGCCGTGACAACGATCTCGTGGTCAACGCCACGCGCACCAAGCAGCTGACCAACTTCCGCGTTTCCGGCAAGGAAGACGCGATCAAGATCACGCCGCCGATCGAGCTCACGCTGGAATACGGGGTGGAGTTCATCGAGGACGACGAACTGGTCGAAATCACGCCCAAGAGCGTGCGCCTGCGCAAGCGCTTCCTGAAGGAGCACGAGCGCAAGCGCTCGTTGCGCGCCGCCTAGGAATGCCTCGCGAGGCATGAAGCTCACCCACACCAAGGCGGTCTTCCTGATGGTGGCCGTGACCCTGATGTGGTCGATCGCTGGCGTGATCACGCGCCAGCTGGAGCATGCGCGCAGCTTCGAGATCACCTTCTGGCGCAGTTTCTTCACCGTACTGTCGCTCTTGGTGATCCTGCCGTTCTTCCAGGGACGCCAGGTCTTCGCCAAGATCCGCAGCGGCGGCCGGGCGCTCTGGATATCGGGGGTTTGCTGGAGCGTGATGTTCACCGCCTTCATGGTGGCGCTCACGCTCACCAGCGTGGCCAATGTGCTGGTCACCATGTCGGTGGGCCCCTTCCTCACGGCCCTGATGGCCCGCGTTTTCATCGGCTACCGCATTCCCATGCGCACCTGGATCGCGATCCTGGTGGCCGGCTGCGGCATCGCCTACATGTACGCGGCGCAAATGTCGGGCGGACAGCTCGCCGGCACCCTGGTGGCGCTTTGCGTGCCTCTGGCCGGCGCCGTGAACTGGACTGTGGTGCAGCGCTCCCAAGCCCGGGGGCTGAACATTGACCTGGTTCCTGCAGTGCTGGTCGGGGCGGTGATTTCGTGCCTGACCACGCTGCCGTTGGCCATGCCGTTCCAGGCCTCGGGCCACGATATCGGGCTGTTGGCCCTGCTGGGCCTGGTCCAGCTGGCGATTCCCTGCGCGTTGTCGGTGATGTGCGCCCGCGTGCTCAAGGCGCCCGAGATTGCGCTGCTGGCGTCGCTGGAAGTGATTTTCGGGATCTTGTTGGCCTGGGTCGGCGCTGACGAAGTGCCGAGCCACACGGTCCTGGCAGGCGGGGCGCTGGTGATCGGCGCCCTGGTGGTCAATGAACTGGTGAGCTGGAGATTAAGGGCATGAGCGACATCCTCTTCGAAATTCGTGCCGGCGTGGGCCTGATCACGCTGAATCGACCCAAGGCGCTGAATGCGCTGACGCTTTCCATGATCCGCGAGCTCACGGCCACGCTGCTGGCGTGGCGCGATGACGCGGCTGTCCAGGCGGTAGCGATTCGGGGCCAAGGCAAGGAAGGGCCGTTCGGCGCATTCTGCGCCGGCGGCGATATCCGCTTCTTCCACCAGGCGGCGCTGGCAGGCGATCCCCGGCTGGAGGACTTCTTCACCGAGGAATACAGCCTCAATCACCTGATCCACCAGTACCCCAAGCCCTATGTGGCCTTCCTGGATGGCATCGTGATGGGCGGTGGGATGGGGATCTCGCAGGGGGCCAGGCTGCGCGTCGTCACCGAGCGCACGAAGATGGCCATGCCGGAAACCAACATCGGCCTGTTCCCGGATGTCGGCGGCGGGTACTTCCTGTCGCGCTGTCCCGGCCGCCTGGGCGAATACCTGGCGCTGACCGGCCACATGATCAGCGGTGCCGATGCAGTGGCTGCGGGGCTCGCTGACGTCTTCGTCGCATCAAGCGACCTTCCTGGCTGGTGGGACCGGCTGGCGGCCCAGGGCGCGACGGCCGAGCCGGCTGGGCAGGCGCAAGCGGGCCAAAGCCAGTTGGCGCTGGCGCGGGGCCAGATCGATGCCGTGTTTGGCCTGGCTAGTGTGACCCAGATCGTTGCGGCACTCGAAGCCGACATGTCGCCCTGGGCGGTCGAAACGGTCGCCGCGCTGCGCAAACGCTCACCGCTGATGCTGCACGTCGTGCTGGAACAGGTGCGGCGTGGCCGCCAGATGAGCTTGGCCGACGACCTGCGCATGGAACGCGACATGGTGCGGCATTGTTTTCACCTGCGACCGGGTGCCGCGAGCGAAACGGTGGAGGGCGTCCGGGCGCTGGCCATCGACAAAGACCACAGCCCCCGATGGAATCCGGCGCGGATCGAAGAGGTCCCGCCGGAACTGGTGCAGGCCTTCTTCGACAGCCCCTGGCCGGCGCACGCGCACCCGCTGCGCGACCTGCGCTAGCGATTGCGGCTCTTCATGGCGCGCTCGACCTCGCGCTTGCCTTCCCGATCCTTGATGGTGTCGCGCTTGTCGTGCTCGGCCTTGCCCTTGGCCAGGGCGATCTCGCACTTGACCTTGCCCTCTTTCCAGTGCAGGTTGAGCGGGACCAGGGTGTAGCCCTTCTGCTCGACCTTGCCAATGAGGCGCCGGATTTCTTCCTTGTGCAGCAGCAGTTTCTTGGTCCGCACGGCATCGGGGCTCACGTGGGTGGACGCCGTCTTGAGCGGATTGATCTGGCAGCCGATCACGTACAGCTCCCCGCCCTTGACCACGACGTAACCGTCAGTCAGCTGCACCTTCCCCTCACGGAGGGCCTTGACTTCCCAGCCCTGCAGCACCATGCCGGCTTCGAACCTCTCCTCGAAGAAGTAGTTGTACGCCGCTTTCTTGTTGTCGGCGATGCGGCTTGCAGTTTCGGGTTTCTTGGCCATGGGCTTACAAATGGGGTGCGTGGCCGTATCTACAATGCCTCGCGGGCTCCGCATTCTCTATGAAAACTGTTCACAAGTCCGTTCTCATCTGGTACAGCGCCGAGGAAATGTTCTCCCTGGTCGTCGATGTCGCCCGTTATCCCGAGTTTCTGCCATGGTGCGACCATGCGGCGGTCCTGGCGCAGGACGAGCATGGCATGAAGGCCGAAATAGGGATTTCCTTCAGCGGGATCCGCCAGGTTTTCCGGACTCGCAACGAACATGTGCCGGGGCGCCAAGTGACGATGAAACTGGTCGACGGGCCGTTTTCCCGGCTGGACGGCCAGTGGAAATTCATTCCCCTGGGCGGGGATAAGCAGCGTGCCTGCAAAGTGGAGCTGGAACTGCACTACGGCTTCGAGAACGCGGCCCTGGGCGCGCTGGTGGGGCCGGTTTTCGACAAGATTGCGGGCAGCTTGGTCGATGCGTTCGTGAAGCGGGCGGAGCAGGTCTATGGCTGAAGGCGGGGTTTCGCGCGTGAGCGTGCTGTACTCGCCGGCACCGCGTGAAGTGCTCGAATGGGAAGTCGTGCTTGCCCCCGGTGCCACCGTCTTGCAGGCCCTGCAGGGCAGTGGCCTGCCGATGGCCTTTCCGGATCTGGATTTGCGCGAGGTTGCCGTGGGTATCTGGGGCCGCAAGGCCCGGCTGGAGCACCTGGTTCGCGACCGTGACCGCATCGAGGTTTACCGGCCGCTCAAGGTGGACCCGAAGCTCGCTCGCCGCGAGCGCTTCCGCCGCCAGGGTGTGCGCGCGGCGGGCCTTTTCGCCCGAAAGCCTTAGCCGCCGGCCGGTTTGCAGTCGCTGGCGACAATCCCGCCGATCCGCTTGGATTCGACAGCCCGCGCGGCGTCGTCCATGATTTCCCGCTCACCCTTGTCGTTCATCCGCGCGATGCGGATGCCGGAGTCCATTTCGGCCTTCGCACGCTTGGCGCGCGTGCAATTATCGGCACGGACCTTCGCCAGCTGTTCTTCCTCGGCCTTCTTTTTCTCGGCCTCGGCCGCGTCGGCCTGCTTTTTCTTTTCTTCCAGCTGCTTGTCCTTGCCCGTGATCTTGGGCGCGTTCGCCTGCACCTTCACGGGTTCAGCTGCCGCCTCGGCCGCAACCGGCGTGCCCTTCACGCCCGGTTGGCGCAGGATGTTCTTGGCCGGGATATCAGCGGGCGGGGACTGGTCGCTGAAGACCTTGCGGCCACCGTTGTCGATCCATTGCCACTGCGCCAGGCAGACAGCGGGGAGGGTGCATGCGAGGCCAAGCAGGGTTACGCGGAGCAGTTTCATTTCGCCAGTGTAGCGCTGCAGTATCGAGGCACGCCAGCCTCCTTTTCCTGCGCGTTGGAACTACGTCACGAACCTGTACTTGCCCCGGCACAGGGTAAGTACCGAGGGCCACGGGTACAATCCGTCTTTTGGAGCTTAGACATGCGCCTCTTAGGAAAAGCGCTCACCTTCGACGATGTGTTGCTGGTGCCGGCGTTCTCCCAGGTCCTGCCCAAGGACACCTCGCTCGCGACCCGCCTCTCCCGAAACATCACCTTGAACCTTCCACTGGTGTCCGCCGCCATGGATACGGTGACCGAGGCGCGCCTGGCGATTGCCATCGCGCAGGAGGGGGGCATGGGGATCGTCCATAAGAACCTCACGGCCAAGCAGCAGGCAGCCGAAGTAGCGCGGGTCAAGCGCTACGAGTCGGGCGTGCTGCGCGATCCGGTCGTCATCACGCCCACCCACACCGTGCGGCAGGTGATCGCCATGCAGGAGCAGCTGGGCATCTCCGGCTTTCCAGTGATCGATGGCGGCAAGGTAGTGGGGATCGTCACGGGCCGCGACCTGCGCTTCGAGACACGCTACGAAGTGCCGGTGAGCCAGATCATGACGCCTCGCGAAAAGCTGATCACGGTCAGGGAGGGCACCAGCCCTGTCGAGGCCAAGGCTCTGCTGAACAAGTACAAGCTCGAACGCTTGCTGGTGATCAACGACTCCTTCGAGCTCAAGGGCCTCATCACGGTCAAGGACATCACCAAGCAGACCAGCTTCCCGAACGCGGCGCGTGACCCCGCGGGCCGCCTGCGCGTGGGCGCGGCGGTGGGTGTCGGCGAGGGCACCGAGGAGCGTGTCGAGGCGCTGGTCAAGGCGGGCGTCGATGCGATCGTGGTCGACACCGCACACGGTCACAGCAAGGGCGTGATCGAGCGCGTGCGCTGGGTCAAGCAAAACTATCCGCAGGTCGACGTGATCGGCGGCAACATCGCCACCGGCGCGGCGGCGCTGGCGCTGGTCGAAGCGGGCGCGGACGCGGTCAAGGTCGGCATCGGCCCCGGCTCGATCTGCACGACGCGCATCGTGGCGGGCGTGGGCGTGCCCCAGATCATGGCCATCGACAATGTGGCGACGGCGCTACAAGGCACCGGCGTGCCGTTGATTGCCGACGGCGGCATCCGCTACTCGGGCGATATCTCCAAGGCCATCGCGGCCGGCGCGCACACGGTGATGATGGGCGGCATGTTCGCCGGCACCGAGGAAGCGCCGGGCGAGATCGTTCTGTACCAGGGCCGTAGCTACAAGAGCTACCGCGGCATGGGGTCGATCGGCGCGATGCAGCAGGGCAGTGCGGACCGCTATTTCCAGGAAGCCACCACTGGCAACCCGAACGCGGACAAGCTGGTGCCCGAGGGCATCGAAGGGCGTGTGCCCTACAAGGGTTCGCTGGTTTCCATCGTGTTCCAGATGGCCGGCGGCCTGCGTGCCAGCATGGGCTATTGCGGTTGCGCCACCATCGAGGAACTGCGCAGCAAGGCCGAGTTCGTGGAAATCACGGCAGCGGGCATCCGCGAAAGCCACGTCCACGACGTCCAGATCACCAAAGAAGCGCCGAACTACCGCGCAGACTGACCCTTAGCCGCCGATGCAACACGACAAGATCCTCATCCTCGATTTCGGCTCCCAGGTCACCCAGCTCATTGCGCGGCGCGTGCGCGAGGCCCATGTGTTCTGCGAGGTCCATCCTTGCGACATGTCGGACGAGTGGGTTCGCGAGTACGCCAAGGATGGCAAGCTCAAGGGCGTCATCCTCTCGGGCAGCCACGCCAGCTTGTGGGAAGACGATACGCTGCGCGCGCCTCGCGCCGTGTTCGAACTGGGCGTCCCGGTGCTGGGAATCTGCTTTGGCATGTACGCCCTGGCGGAGGCCCTGGGCGGCAAGGTGGAGGGCGGCCACAAGCGCGAATTCGGCTATGCCGAAGTGCGGGCGCGCGGCCACACCCGCCTGTTCGACGGCATCCAGGATTACGCCACGCCCGAGGGCCACGGCATGCTGCATGTCTGGATGAGCCACGGCGACAACGTCACCGAAATGCCGCCCGGCTTCAAGCTGATGGCATCCACCGAATCGTGCCCCATTGCCGGCATGGCGGATGAGGAGCGCGGCTACTACGGCGTGCAGTTCCATCCGGAAGTCACGCACACCACACAGGGTAAGGCGATCCTCGATCGCTTCGTGCTGGATATCTGCGGTGCCCGCCCCGACTGGGTGATGCGGGACCATGTGGCCGAA
Organism: Caenimonas soli; assembly: GCF_013155545.1. GTDB lineage: Bacteria > Pseudomonadota > Gammaproteobacteria > Burkholderiales > Burkholderiaceae_C > Ramlibacter > Ramlibacter soli. The sequence continues at coordinate 181,249 of NZ_JABJVV010000001.1, forward strand.
GCGGTGGAAGCGATTCGCAAGCAGGTGGGCGATGAAGAAGTCATCCTCGGCCTGTCCGGCGGTGTCGACTCCTCGGTAGCTGCGGCCCTGATCCATCGCGCCATCGGTGACCAGCTCACTTGCGTGTTCGTCGATCACGGCCTGCTGCGCCTGAACGAGGGCGACATGGTCATGGAGATGTTCGCCGGCAAGTTGCACGCCAAGGTGATCCGGGTGGATGCCAGCGAGGTGTTCCTGGGGAAACTTGCGGGCGTTAGCGATCCGGAAGCCAAGCGCAAGATCATCGGCCGCGAATTCGTCGAGGTGTTCAAGGCGGAAGCCGCGCGACTGAAAGCCGGGCTGGACGGAGCGCATAAAGGCGCAAAGTGGCTGGCGCAAGGCACCATCTATCCCGACGTGATCGAGTCGGGCGGCGCCAAGAGCAAGAAAGCCGTCACCATCAAGAGCCACCACAATGTCGGCGGCTTGCCCGAGCAGCTGGGGTTGAAGCTGCTGGAGCCGCTGCGCGACCTGTTCAAGGATGAAGTCAGGGAACTGGGCGTGGCCCTGGGCCTGCCGCCGGAGATGGTCTATCGCCATCCGTTCCCCGGCCCCGGCCTGGGCGTGCGGATCCTCGGCGAGGTGAAGAAGGAGTACGCGGACCTGCTGCGCCGCGCCGACGCGATCTTCATCGAGGAGCTGCGCAACTTCAAGGACCCGTCCACCGGCAAGAGCTGGTATGACCTCACCAGCCAGGCGTTCACGGTGTTCCTGCCGGTCAAGAGCGTGGGCGTGATGGGCGATGGCCGGACCTACGACTACGTGGTGGCCTTGCGGGCCGTGCAGACCAGCGACTTCATGACGGCGGACTGGGCCGAGCTGCCCTACGCCCTGCTGAAGAAAGTTTCCAGCCGCATCATCAACGAGGTGCGCGGTATCAACCGCGTGACCTACGACGTGAGCAGCAAGCCGCCCGCCACCATCGAGTGGGAATAGGGGGGAGGGCGCGGGCGGGGCACAATCTGTACTATGTACCAGCCTCCCCAATTCAGGTCGACTGACCGCGCGCTGGCGGCGCGGTTGATGCGAGAGCACCCCTTTGCCAGCCTGATCTCCAACGACGACAACGGGCTGCCGTTCGTCTCGCACCTGCCCTTGCATCTGGAGGATAGGGGCGACGCCTTCGTCCTGCTGGGCCACTGCGCGCGGCCCAACCCGCATTGGCGCTATCTGGAGGCGCGGCCCACCGCAGTGGTGACCTTCCTGGGCCCCCATGCCTACCAGTCGCCCAAGATTTATCCCGACCTCGCCCGCGTGCCCAGCTGGAACTACCTGGCGGTCCACTGCACCGTGTCTGCCACGCTGATCGAGGATCCGGTGGCCAAGGACGGGCTACTGAAGAAACTCATAGGCGACCATGAGCCGCCGTACGCGGAACAATGGCGCGGACTGGGCGAGGACTTTGCGCGCAAGCTGCTGGCGGGCATCATGGCCTTCGAGCTCGAGGTGGTGGACCTGCAGTGCAAGCTCAAGCTGAATCAGCACCGTCCCGAATCCCACGCGGCCCTCAAGGCCGGCTACGCGCAAGGCAACGAGCAAGAGCGCGAACTCGCCCGATGGATGGACAGCCTGGGAATGGGCGTAGAGGAGAAATAGGATGCGAATGGTATTGGGCGTATTGAGCCTGCTCTTCGTCGTGGCAGTCATTGGAGTTCTGGCCAAGAAGCAGCTGGGTGGGGCCGCCATCGTGGCCGCGCCTGCCACTTCGGCGGCGCCGGCAGGCACGATGGCGCCGCCCACGGGTACGCCCGCCCAGCAGGTGCAGCAGTTCAAGCAAGCGGTCGAGAGCACCATGCATCAGGCCCGGCCCATGCCCGACGAAAAGTGAACGACGCGCAATTCATGGGCCTGGCCCTGGAGCAGGCCCGCCTGGCCGCCGCGGCGGGCGAGGTGCCTGTTGGTGCCGTAGTGGTGAAAGACGGGAAGGTCGTTGGGGTCGGGCGCAATGCACCGGTCGGCAGCAGCGACCCGACCGCTCACGCCGAAATTGCCGCCTTGCGGGCAGCCGCCGAAGTGCTGGGCAATTACCGCCTGGATGGTTGTGAGCTGTTCGTGACGCTGGAGCCCTGCGCCATGTGCAGCGGCGCCATGCTGCACGCGCGGCTGGCGCGAGTGGTGTTTGGCGCAGCAGACCCCAAGACCGGCGCTGCCGGCTCCGTCGTCGATCTTTTCGGCCAGCCGCAGCTCAATCACCGCACGCAACTGCAGGGCGGCGTCCTGGCGCCGGAATGCGGGGCGCTTCTGACCGAATTCTTCAAGACCCGCAGGCAGCAGTCGCGCATGGGCAGCCATCCCTTGCGCGAGGATGCATTGCGCACCGCGGACGAGCGGTTCACCGGCTTGCCAGGCTATCCCTGGGAACCCCGCTATCTCAGCGATTTGCCGTCTCTGGACGGCTTTCGCATGCACTACCTCGACGAAGGCCCGGCCGATGCCCCGTTGACCTGGTTATGCCTGCATGGCAACCCGGCGTGGAGCTACCTGTACCGCAAGATGATCCCCATCTTCCTGGCCGCCGGCCATCGGGTGGTGGCACCCGACCTGGTGGGCTTTGGCAAGAGCGACAAGCCCAAGAAGGAAAGCGCCCACAGCTTCAGCTGGCACCGCGAGGTGCTGCTCGAATTTGTCGAACGGCTCGACTTGCGCAATGTGGTGCTGGCCGTGCAGGACTGGGGCGGCCTGCTTGGCTTGACCCTGCCCATGGCGGCGCCCGAGCGCTACCGGGGCTTGCTGGTGATGAACACCGCGCTCGCCACTGGTGATACACCCCTCAGCCCGGGTTTCCTGGCATGGCGCGAGATGTGCGCCAAGACCCCGGACTTCGATGTGGCCCGCCTTTTTGCCCGAGGCAACCCGCACATGGGCGCGGACGAGTGCGCCGCCTACAACGCCCCATTCCCGGATCGCGGCCATCGCGCGGCACTGCGGGCGTTTCCGCCCATGGTCCCCGAGACGACCGAGCAGGATGGAGCTTCGGTGTCGCGAGCGGCCCGCGATTTTTGGTCCGAGCAATGGACCGGCCAGACCTTGATGGCGGTCGGCGCACAAGACCCTGTGCTGGGCCTTCCGGTGATGCGTGGGTTACGCCAGATCATTCGCGGCTGCCCCGAGCCCATCGTGCTCGATCAAGCGGGCCACTTCGTACAGGAGCACGGCGAGTCGATAGCGCGCGCGGCGGTGGGATACTTCCGCCCGTGACAAAAAAACATATCTACATCTATTCGCCCTCCAGTGCCGTGCGCAACAAGTCCGTGATCCGGCGCGGCGTGGCCCGGCTCGAGGCCCTGGGTTACGAAGTCGAACTCGATGAAGCGGTTTTTGCCAGGCACATGCGATTCGCCGGCGACGACGAAACCCGCCTGGCGGCGATCCACCGCGCAGCGGACAGCGGCGCCGACATTGCGCTCATCACGCGCGGCGGCTATGGCTTGACGCGCCTCTTGCCTGGCATCCGCTACAAGGCGGTGGCCAAGGCGATCGGCAAGGGCATGCACTTCGTCGGCCTGAGCGATTTCACCGCCTTCCAGAATGCCGTGCTCGCGCAAACCGGCGCCGTGACCTGGTCAGGCCCGGCCCTTGAAGAGGACTTCGGCGTGAAGGGTGAGCCCGACGACATCATGCAGGCGTGCTTCGAGGATCTGGCAAGCGGGCAGGGGGAGGGGACCGGCTGGCAGTTGCCGCGGCTGGAGGGCGCCGGCGAGGCCATGGAACTCAAGGGCGAGCTGTGGGGCGGCAATCTGGCTGTCCTCACCACGCTGGTGGGTACCCCGTGGATGCCGAACATCAAGAACGGCATCCTGTTTCTTGAGGACGTGCACGAGCATCCGTACCGCGTCGAGCGGATGCTGACGCAGCTGTTGTACGCGGGCGTGCTTGGCCGGCAAAAGGCCATCCTGCTGGGGCACTTCACGAACTACAAGCCCTATCCGCATGACAAGGGCTACCGGCTGCAGACCGTCGTCGATTGGCTGAGGCGCCAGATCAAGGCGCCCGTCTTCACCAACCTGCCTTTTGGCCATGTGGCGACCAAGGTAGCGCTGCCGGTGGGCGCCAAGGTTCACCTGGCGGTGGAAGGCCGGGATGCGTTCGTGCTTTGGGGCCACCGCCACTAGGCGGCTGGCGGGGTCAGCCCACCAGGGGGCTGGGACGCGAATTGAGTCCGTTGGGCAGCAGGCCCTGGAACTGGCGCGTTATGGAAGAGACCTTCTCGCGGGCCGCCATCTCGCCATGGATGGCGGCCAAAGCTCCCATGAGGTCGCCCCGCAGGTACCACAGGGCCTGGATGTCACTCGCATAGCGGATGCGGCGGGTGACCTGCGGGAAGTGCTTGGGGCCTGTCTCGCCGAGCACGATGAGCATCGATTCCCGAATGTCCTCCGTCCCGTTCTCAAGGATGGATTCTGTCGGTTCTACGGGGTTGCCCAGCAGGCCGTAGATGCTGCTTCTGAGGTTCGGTTTAAGCCAACGCATGATGTAGTTTTGGTCCCCCTGGCGGAACAAATTTGTCTTCTTGGACGCAAGTTATAAGGAGAATGACAAAAGTGCAAGACAGAATCGTGAATTAGTTAACGAAAAGCGACAGGCGAGACCAACTGCTTCGTAACGAACCGTCAATCTTTGCTGTTCATTGCTGAGCCTAGGCCTTTGACCGGCTGTTAATGGCGGATGCTATTTGACATAATATACATCGTATCAAGTCACCATTTGCCTTTTGGCTGGGCCGCCCGTACCGATGCGGCGATCAGGTCCACTGAATCCTTGCGGTTGGCGCGATGGGCAAAGTCGATGGCCGTCAGGCCCAGCTGGTTCCTCAGCATCGGATCGGCGCCTGCCTCCAGCAGCAGCTTCACGGCGGCCGGCGTGCCGTAATGCGCCGCCATCATCAACGGCGTCGAGCCGTTCGGCGATTCGGCATCGATGTACGCATGGTTCTCGAGCAGCAACTCCATGATGGCCAGATGTCCGTTGGTGGACGCATAGTGAAGCGGCGTCCACCCGGTCTTGTTGACGTCGGCGCCACGCTCTATGAGCTTCCTGGCCAGATCCAGATGGCCCTTGAGCGCCGCCATCATCAGCGGGCTCTCGTCCTGGAGCGTGCGGACCTCCAGGTTGGTCTTGGGCCAGGTGATCAGCGCCTCGGCGGCCTTGGGCGACGGTTCGCGCAGGGCCAGGTACAGGCCGGGCAGACCTTCTGCATTGGGCGTGTTGGGATCGAATCCGCGCTTGAGCAGATTCGTGATGGCCCCGCCGTCGTCTTGCTTAATGGCTGCGAAGAAGTCCTCGTAAGAACCGGCATGCAGGAGAGAATGTCCAAGCAGGACAACAAGATAAACGAGTTTTCTAATGTGATTTCTCATGTTTGAACGGCTCGAAACAAGCGCTCGAAATTGGTGCTGGTCAGCTTGCCGACGTCTTCCACCGGTATTTTGCGCAGGTAGGCCAACTGCCGTGCAACATAAGGAACATAGGAAGGATTATTGGTCTTGCCGCGGTACGGCACAGGCGCCAGGTAGGGGCTGTCGGTCTCGATCAGCAGCCGATCCAACGGGACGAATGCGGCGACGTCACGCAAATCCTGCGCGGTCTTGAAGGTCAGGATGCCGGAAAACGAGATGTAAAAGCCCAGGTCCAGCGCGGCGCGGGCTACCTCGGCCGTTTCGGTAAAGCAGTGAAACACCCCACCGGCGGCTCCAGCGGATCCGTCTTCGCCCTCCTCCTTGAGGATGGCTATCGTGTCGGCCGAGGCGGCTCGGGTGTGGATTACCAGGGGCTTGCCGACCTGCCGGGCCGCTCGGATATGGGTGCGAAAACGCTCGCGCTGCCATTCCATGTCGGCGACCGTGCGGCCGCCCTTGCGCTCCTCCATCTGGTAATAGTCGAGCCCCGTTTCGCCGATCGCCACCACCTTGGGGAGTGCTGAACGTCCCACCAGGTCCTGGAGGCTGGGCTCGGTCACCCCTTCGTTGTCCGGGTGCACGCCGACGCTGGCCCAAAAGTTGTCGTATTGCAGGGCCAGGGCGTGTACCGCGTCGAACTCTTCCAGCGTGGTGCAGATGCACAGCGCACGGTCCACCTGCGCCTCTTCCATAGCTTGCCGGATCTCAGGCAGCCTGGACGCCAGTTCGGGGAAGGTCAGATGACAGTGGGAATCGACAAACATCGGCGCCTGCGGGCCGCTTCAGATGGTCTGGGTCGGTCGCTCGGAGGCCAGGTGGCCGCCCAGGATTTCTTCGATCTTGATCTTGAGCAGGCGTGACTTTTCGTCCGAGGGGAACCGGATGCCCACACCCTGGGTGCGATTGGCGGCGGCCCGCGCCGGTGTGACCCAGGCGACCTTGCCGGCCACCGGATAGCGCTGCGGGTCGTCGGGCAAGGACAGCAGCACGTAGACATCGTCGCCCAGCTTGTAGTCGCGCGTGGTGGGAATAAAAATGCCACCGTCCGCGAACAGCGGGATGTAGGCCGCGTACAGCGCTGCCTTTTCCTTGATGGCGAGCTGGATGACGCTGGGGCGGGGCGTGGTGGGCGAGGGATTGCTCATGGGGAAGTACTGCTCAAGGCCTAGAGTTTAGGGCCGAGCGGGCCTGGCTCACAAGGGCTTCGAGCATCAGCCCGGCGTTGAAGGGATGTTCCACGGTTCGTGCCATGCGTGTCAATTCGCGAGACCATGCGCCCAAAGCCGCAAACGACGCCGGGGCGGGCAGGTCGGCCGCCTGGAAAAAACGGGGTTCGGCGCCCGCCTTGACCACCAGCAGGTCGTGACAGAGCTTGAGCAGTGCATCGATGGCCTGGGCGGGCGTCCAGTCGGCCAGCGCAGCGTTGTCGCCGCGAGCCAGGGCCTTGGGCAGTAGCGCCCAGATCTTGGGGTCGCGGCCTGCGTTCGAAGACGACAGCGCGTCGTCGGGCCGGCCACCGGCTGCGCGCAGCAAGGCGGTGACCTCGGCGGACTTGACGCCGTGCGCCTGCAGCCATGCCGTTGCCTCATCCTCGGCGGGCCAGGCCATGGTGTGACCCAGGCAGCGGCTGCGGATGGTTGGCAGCAATTGGTGCGCGGCCTCGCTGGCCAGCACGAAGTGCAGATCGCCGGCCGGCTCTTCCAGGGTCTTGAGCAGGGCGTTGGCCGTCACGTGGTTCATGCGCTCTGCCGGATAGACCAGCACTACCTTGCCGCGCCCTCGCCCGCTGGTGCGCTGGGCAAACTCCACGGCATCGCGCATGGCCTCGATGCGGATCTCCTTGCTCGGCTTGCGGGCCTTGTCGTCGATTTCCTTCTGCGCCTTCTCACCGAGAGGCCAGCCCAGCTCCAGCATGATGGTTTCGGGCATCAGCACGCACAGGTCCGTGTGCGCACGAACCTCGATGGCGTGGCAACTGGAGCACTGGCCGCAGGCGCCCGCCGGCCCGGGTTGGTCACAGAGCCAGGCCCGTGCCAGCTCCATGGCCAAGCCATACTGGCCGAGGCCGGACGGACCCTGCAACAGCCAGGCATGGCCGCGCTGGGCCAGCAGTTGCCGGGCCTGCCTGGCGATCCAGGGCGCCTGGGCCGTCATTGGAGCCAGCCTCGGCTGCGCAGTGCAGCCAGCACGTCGTTCCAGACCGCCTCGCGCGGCTGGTCTGCATCGATGCGCGCAAAGCGCGCCGGATCCTGCTTGACGCGCAGGGCGTAGCCGGCGGCCACCCGGGTGAAGAACTCGACGGGTTGCGATTCGAACTTGTCCGGCACGCGGGCGCCCACCAGGCGGCTGGCCGCGATCGAGGGGTGGAGTTCGAACAACAGAGTGAGGTCGGGTTCGCGGAGCGGCTGGGCCGGCGTCTTCTGGACCCAAGATTCCAGCTGTTCCAGCACCTTCCAGTCGAAGCCGCGCCCTCCTCCCTGGTAGGCGAAGGTGGCGTCGGTGAAGCGGTCGCACAGCACTGCCTCGCCTCGCGCCAGCGCGGGCTCGATGACCTGCAACAGGTGGTCGCGGCGGGCCGCGAACATCAGCAGCGCTTCGGTCAGCGGGTCCATTGCTTCATTCAAGGCGAGCACGCGCAGCTTTTCCGCGAGTGGTGTGCCGCCGGGTTCGCGCGTGATGGTCACCGCCCTGCCCTGCGCCCGGAACGCGTCGGCCAGGGCCTGGACGTGGCTGGACTTGCCGGCGCCGTCTATGCCCTCGAAGCTGATGAAAAGGCCCTGTGCGTTCATGGAGCCCCCACGCTTGCTGCGCTGCCCCCCGAGGGGGCCCGAGCTTGCTTGAAGCGGTTCGGCGCTGCGATCATTGCCCGCGCTGGTACTTGTTGACGGCGCGATTGTGCTCTTCCAGGCTGGCGCTGAACTGGCTCGTTCCATCGCCACGCCCGACGAAGTACAGCGCCTTGCTCGGCGCCGGTTGCACGGCGGCGAGCAGCGAAGACTTGCCCGGCATGGCGATCGGAGTGGGCGGCAGGCCGGCGCGGAGGTAGGTATTCCACGGCGTGTCGGTCTGCAGGTCCTTCTTGCGCAAATTGCCGTCGAATGCCGCGCCCATGCCGTAGATCACGGTCGGATCGGTCTGCAGCGGCATGCCGACGCGCAACCGGTTGTTGAAGACCGCCGCGACCATGGTGCGGTCCGCTGCCTTGCCGGTTTCCTTCTCGATGATGCTGGCCAGGATCAGCGCTTCGTCGGGCGTCTTGACGGCCGCCTCGGGCGAACGCTGAGCCCAGGCTGTCGCCAGCCGCTTGTCCATGGCGCGCAAGGCCCGTTTCAGCACGGCGACGTCGCTCGTGCCCCTGGCGTAGGTGTAGGTGTCGGGGAAGAAGCGGCCCTCGGGGTGCTGGCCTGGGCGGCCTAGAAGATTCATCAGGGCATCGTCCGCCAAGCCCTTGGTATCGGGCTTGAGCACTTCCTCTTTCAAGAGCACGGCGCGGACCTGGCGGAAGTTCCAGCCTTCCACCAAGGTCACGGCACGAAGGGTTTCCTCGCCCCGCGCGAGTTTGGCCAGCAGCTTGTGGGGTGTGATCCCCTGTTCCAGCTCATAGCTGCCGGCCTTGATGGCCCGATCCTGACCGGAGACCCGGAACCACAGATAGAGCAGCTCGGGATGCACGTCCACTCCGGCGTCCTTGACGGCCTGGGCAACCCCGCGCGGCAGGGTGCCGGCCTCGATGGACAATTCCACCGTCGGCGCGGACAGGCGCAGAGGCTGGTACACCCACCACAAGCCCCAGCCGCCCGCGCCCAGAACCACAAGGGATACCAGCAGGAACACCGTCAACAGGAAACGCCGCATCGACCGCTGCCCCTATGCCATGGAGTGAATTGGAACGACGATGATAATTCACACAATGAGCCATCCATTGAACGGTGTAACCACCCTGCCCCAATTGGGCATCATCGGCGTCCAAGGCGACGACGCGGCCAGCTTCCTGCAAGGCCAGCTGACGCAGGACTTTGCGTTGCTGGGATTGTCTGAAGCGCGCCTGGCGGCCTATTGCACAGCCAAGGGCCGCATGCAAGCCAGTTTCATCGGCTTCAAGCGCGCTCACGGCGACATCCTGCTGGTCGTGAGTCGTGACGTCCTCGCGCCAACCCTCAAGCGCCTGTCGATGTTCGTACTGCGTGCCAAGGCCAAGCTGCGCGACGCGACGGCCGAGTTCGACCTCTATGGCGCGGCCGGCGACGCGGCCAAGGAGTTGGCGCCGGGCCTGTCGGGGCCCTGGAGCAAGGTGGATGTTGGAAGCGCCAGTGTCGTTTCGCTCTATCCCGCCGACGGCCAGGCGCGTGCCCTCTGGCTGGTTCCGGCAGGCGAAGCGGCGCCGCAAGGCCCGTCCCTTAGCCACGAGCTTTGGCTGTGGGGCGAAGTGCGAAGCGGCATCACCACCATCACCGCGCCCGTCGCCGAGGCGTTCGTACCCCAGATGCTGAACTACGAATCGGTGGGCGGCGTCAACTTCAAGAAAGGCTGCTATCCCGGCCAGGAAGTCGTGGCACGCAGCCAGTTCCGCGGCACGCTCAAGAAGCGGGCCTACCTCGCCCACTCGCCGGAGGCCTTGCACGCAGGGCAGGAAATCTTCCACGAATCCGACCCGGGCCAGCCCTGTGGCTTGGTGGCCCAGGCCGCCCCCGCGCCCGGCGGCGGCTGGGATGCGATCGTTTCGATCCAGATAACCGCCTCGCAAGGCGGCGGGCTGGCGGCCGGCGGCCCGGAGGGACCGGCGATCAGGGTGCAGGCGCCGCCCTATCCTTTGCTGGCCGACGTCTGAGGTGTCGCGGGCGGCTGGGTTGCGTCGGGCTCGGCGAGCCTGGCGCGATAGGTGGCAGGTATTTGGGCCAACAGGGTCGGCCGCTCGGACTCCGATGCCAGCGCGATCGCCTGCTTGAACGCGTTCAACGCCTTCTCCGGCTCCCGACCACCCGACGCATACATGTTGCCCAGTTGGACATGGCCTTCGGCGCGGCTCGCCGGCCAGCCAGCCATCCGCAATTCCATCGCCTTCGACGCCAATGCGTAGTCGCCCGCCCGCCAGGCCAGGACGAAAGTTGCGTTGGCCAGGTCGTAGTCGTAGATGTTGTCGGTGATGGCATCGCGGCCCAGTTCGAGTGCGCGCGCGGTTTGCCCTGCGCGGCTGAGCAGGATGACCTCCAGTGACCGCACCGCCGGGGCTCGGGGCTGCAGCCGCTTGGCCCGCTCCAGGTATTCCATGGCTTTGGCCGGGTTGCCCATCGTCGTATGGCCCCGGGCCACGTTCGCCAGGATCGCCACGACATACGGGCGTGAAGAGAGCACGCTTTCCCAGATCCAGGTGGCATTCCTCCAGTCGCCCCACCGCGCCAGCTCGTCCGCGACCATCGGGGTGATCTTGCGGTAGTGGGGATTGATCGCCACGCCCTCCCTGATCAGCTTGAGCATTTCTGCCTTGCTCTTGTCCCACCTTGGATGATTGGGGCTCCCGGACGCCGAGATGGTCAAGGCGATCTTGGTAGCCCTGACGATCTTCTGCTCGCTGTCGGCCGCCAGCTGGCTGACATGGATGGCCAATGCCAGGCCGGCCAGTGACAGCCCCGCGGCGACGCGTGAGAAAGCCGGCTTCCATGCCAGCCGCACGGCCGACCAGGGGGCTGCATGGCCAAGGCGCGCGTCCGAAGCGGCCAGCGCGGCCAGGCACAGAGCGAAGAGCGCACCGGTCGTGGCCATTCGCCAGGGGAAGCCGATGTTGCTGACGACGAGCAAGGTCAGCAGGGTGCACAGGAACACGGCGCGCCAAGGCGCCTCGGCCTGTGCCTCCGGCCCCTTGCCCAGCAGGGTGCGCCGGAAGGCGGCCAGCAGGTAAGCCGCCAGCGCCAGCAGGAACAGCCAGCCCACCAAACCGTACTCCGCCAGCAGCTGCAGAAACTCGTTGTGCACGTAGTAGTCGGTTTCCAGCTGGGAGCCTTCGGCCTGGTACAGCGGGATATCGCTTTCCCACGCGCCCGCCCCAACCCCTGACAGGGGCCGTTGCGCGATGACCCGGCTCGTGGCCTTCCACATGACCATCCGGATGCCCAGAGAGGAGTCGTTGGATGAAATCGAGCCTGTGCGCTTGACACCGCGCTCCAGCGCATTCACGCCGCGCCCTTCCTCGACGATCCTGGGGTCGCCAGTGGGAATCAGCCCCAGGCCGACGACGGTCGCCAGAAGCACGCCAACGGCAACCAGGCGCGTGCCGCGGTCCCAGCTGGGAAAGGCGAACTGGCGCCGGTACATCCAGGCGACATAGGGCAACAGCACGAGCAGCTGCAGCCACAGTGCGATCAGGGCAGCACGGGTGCCCGTCATCAGGATCGCCACGATGATGAGCCCTGAACTGGCCGATAGCAGCGCGACCTGCGCGCTTTGCCGTGCCCGCGCCAGCAGCAAGGCCGCGAAAGGCAGGGTGCAGACGGCGAACTCCGCAAAGAAATTGCGGTTCACGAAGGTCGAGGCCGGGTGGGGTCCCTGTGGGAAAAACTGGAAATCCACCCAGAACTGCAACGCCGCCCAGAGCGAAGCCACGACCGCCCCGGCGTGAATGCCCCAGGCCAGCGTGGGCAAGCGCTCGCGCGACAAGGTATTGACGCCCAGCCACAGCAGCAGGCTGAAGACGAACCATCGGATGGCCTCCACGCCACCCAGGTACGTGTGCGACCAGACCATGCTGCCCAGCGCATAGGCCATCAGCGCCAACGGAAGCCACATGACGGCGTGCCAGCGCAACGGCTCGCGCCGGCCGCGCTTCTGCCAGAAGAACAGCAAGGCCGCGCCCAGGGCGCAGAACGAAACGACGATGGATTTCAGTGTGTCCTGGAGCATCTCCTCATGCGGAACGCCCAGGGCGGGAGCCAGGAACATCATGAGGGCGAACATGGCCACCGTGCTGCTGCCTTCGGCTTCGGCCGGCAAGCTGCTGGGAGCAGCCATCGCAGCCGCGACTGGCCGGGTTGCGGAGCCGGCGGCTGACTCCGGCTGGTTTCTTTTCTTGCGAGCCATGGCTAGCGGGCGAGCGCCCGTGACATCTCGATATGGGCGATTCCTGCTTCCTCGAACGCTGGGCCGCGAGGCTTGAATCCCAGGCCGAGGTAGAAATCTTCGGCGCTGCGCTGTGCATGCAGAACCGCTTCCAGGTCGCCCCGCGCGGTGGCAGTGGCCAGCAATGCTTCAAGTACCTGGCGGCCCACGCCCGAGCCGCGCAACACCTTGTGAACTGCCATGCGGCCGATCTTCGCGACGCCGGGCTTGGGCTGCAGTAGCCGCCCCGTGGCCACGGGCTGGCCCAGCCGGTTGTAGGCGACCGCATGAACCGCTGCCCCATCGGCCTCGTCCCACTCCATGTCGGCCGGGATGCGCTGTTCCTCGACGAAGACTTCGGTGCGGATCTTCTTTGCGTCTTTTCCAAGGTCGGACCAACTGCCGGTCTTGACCTGCACCATGCCCTCGCCCGCCTCGAAGCCGGAGAGGATCTCGCGCAACAGCGGCGGCACCGGCTTGGATGTCTGGCTGGCAGGGTCGGCGAAGACGTAGATGAGCTCGCAGGTGATCAGCAACTCGTCGCCGCGAAAGATGGCGCCGGTGAACGCCATGGAAGTGTTGCCGATGCGGCCGCACTTCAGCGCCACGTCGAGCTGGTCATCCATTCGTGCCGAGGCGTTGAATTCAACGGTGGCCTTCTTCACGTACAGGTCACCACCCAACTGGTGCATCGCCTCCCCGTAGGGCAAGGCCAGTGCGCGCCAGTAGTCTGTCACCGCTGTATCGAAATACATCAGGTAGTGCGCGTTGAACACGATTTTCTGCATGTCCACTTCGGCCCAGCGCACGCGCAGGCGGTGGAAAAAACGGAAGTCTTGGCGTTTCATAGTTCAGGGTTTCAGGGCGCCGGCCAGGACGCGGGCCGCATCGGCATGAGCTTGTCGAGCCTCAGGGATAGCGCGCCCCATCTTGATGAATTCATGGGTCACGCCGCGGTAGATCTCCAGATCGACCGCGACGCCCGAGGCACGGAGTTTATCCGCGTACGCCAGTCCGTCGTCCACCAGCGGATCGCACTCGGCCAGTCCGAACCAGGCGGGCGCTACGTCTTCGACGTCGTCGGCGTTGAACGGGGCGAAGCGCCAGTCTTCGCGCTGGCCCCGGTCGATGTACTGGTCGAAGAACCAGTCGATGTGCGGTTTTTCCAGTACCAGGCCATGGCCGAATCGCTCGTGGGAAGGCGCATCCGGACCGGCGGCGCAGCCGGGGTAGAACAGCAACTGCAGCGCGATCGGCAATTCGGCGTCACGCGCGAGGATCGCGCAGACCGTCGCCAGAGTGCCCCCGGCACTGTCGCCGCCCAAGGCCATCCGGGTGGCGTCGATGCCCAGCTCGCTCCCATACGCGGCAAGCCACTGTGTGGCGTCCCAGGCATCGTGAACGGCGGTGGGGAAACGATGCTCGGGCGCCAGCCGGTAGTCCAGGGAAATCACGGCACAGCCGCTCAGGCGGCTGAGCTCGCGGCATAGCACGTCGTGGGAAGCGACGCTGCCGATGGTGAACCCGCCTCCGTGAAAGTAGAGCAGCACAGGCAGAGCGGCATCGCTGGGCGCGTACAGGCGAGCCGACAGCACATGCCCATCACGAGCTGGAATGCGCAAATCCTGCACACGCGGCAGCGGCGCCTTGGGCACCTCCAGTACGCCCGATCCGGCTTCGTAGGCCGCCTTGGCCTGCTGGGGCGTCTGCGTGTAAAGCGGCTGGTAGCCGGCCCGGTCCATGCGCTCGAGCACCGAACGCATGGGCGATGTGAGCTGAGGATATTGGGGCAGGAAGCTCACAGGGGGTGCGGAAGGCTTAAAGTTGGACTTTCCATCGTAATCGGAATCGCGAACATGGCCTTCATCTACTACGTCACCCAGATCCAGTTCGATTTCGGCGCCGTGAAGCTGCTCAAGCAAGAGTGCGAACGAGTCGGCATCACACGGCCGCTGATCGTCACCGATCCCGGCGTCAAGGCGGCGGGCGTCCTGCAAAAGGCGCTGGATGCCTTGCCCGGCATGCCGATCGCCGTTTTCGACCAGACGCCGTCCAACCCCACCGAGGCTGCCGTTCGAGCGGCAGTGGAGGTGTACAAGGCCAACCGCTGCGACGGCCTGATCGCCGTGGGCGGCGGATCGGCCATCGATTGCGCCAAGGGTGTGGCGATCGCGGCCACCCATGAAGGCCCGCTCACCCACTACGCCACCATCGAGGGCGGGTCCCCGCGTATCACCGAGAAGGTCGCGCCGCTGATCGCCGTGCCCACCACCAGTGGCACCGGAAGCGAAGTGGCGCGGGGCGCCATCATCATCGTGGACGACCACCGCAAGCTCGGTTTTCACTCATGGCACATCGTGCCCAAGGCCGCCATCTGCGACCCCGAGCTGACCTTCGGCCTGCCGCCCAAGCTCACTGCCGCAACCGGCATGGATGCGATCGCGCATTGCATGGAAACCTTCATGTCGGCGGCGATCAACCCGCCGGCCGACGGCATCGCGCTGGACGGGCTGGAGCGCGGCTGGGCACATATCGAGCGTGCAACGCGCGATGGCAGCGACCGCGACGCCCGCTTCAACCTGATGAGCGCCTCGATGCAGGGCGCCATGGCGTTCCAGAAAGGGCTCGGCTGCGTGCATTCGCTCAGCCACAGCCTGGGCGGCGTCGACCCGCGCCTGCACCATGGCACCCTCAATGCGATGTTCCTGCCGGCCGTGGTGCGCTTCAACGCAGAAGCTGAATCAGTGAAAAAAGACAGGCGTCTCGAACGGATGGCGCATGCGATGGGCTTGCCATCGGCCGGCGACATCCCGGAGGCGATCAAGGACATGAATGCCCGGCTGGACCTGCCTACAGGTTTGGCAGCCATGGGGGTGCAGCGCGACTGGTTCGGCAAGATCATCGAGGGCGCCCTGGCCGATCACTGCCACAAGACCAACCCGCGCATCGCCTCCGTGCAGGACTACGAGGAAATGCTGACGGCGTCGCTCTAGAGAGCTTCCACCCGCGCGTGAAGTTGGGTTCGCCTATTTTCTCAGGCCCTGCAGCTTGGCGAAGGCGCCCGCCATTGCGGTGGTATTGGCAGGCTGGTTCTGGGGCGCGCGCTGCCCTCTTGCGGCGCCTTCGAAGCGGTTGTCCCTGGGGCCGTCTCGGCGCGCAGGGGCATCGCCCAGCTTCATGGAGAGGGCGATGCGCTTGCGCGCCACGTCCACTTCCATGACCTTGACCTTGACGATGTCGCCGGTCTTGACGATCTCGCGCGCGTCGTTGACGAACTTGTGCGCCAGCTGGCTGACATGGACCAACCCGTCCTGGTGCACGCCCAGATCGACGAAAGCGCCGAAGGCGGCGACGTTGCTCACGGTGCCCTCCAGCACCATGCCTTCGCGCAGGTCGGAGATGTCTTCCACACCGTCGTTGAATCGCGCCACCTTGAAATCAGGGCGCGGATCGCGGCCAGGCTTTTCCAGCTCGCCCAGGATGTCGCGCACGGTAATGATGCCGAATTTCTCGTTGGCGAACAGCTCGGGCTTCAGCGTCTTGAGCATTTCCGCGCGGCCCATGAGTTCGGTCACCGGCTTGCCCGTGGCGGCCATCATCTTTTCCACGACGGGATAGGTTTCCGGGTGTACGCCCGTCATGTCGAGAGGGTTCTCGCCATCGCGGATGCGCAAGAACCCAGCACTCTGCTCGAAACTCTTGGCGCCCAGGCCGCTGACTTCCATCAGCTGCTGGCGGCTGCGGAAAGCACCATTCGACTCGCGCCAGCGCACCACGGCCTTGGCGACGCTGGCCGACAGGCCCGAGACGCGTGCCAGCAGCGGGACACTGGCGGTGTTCAGATCCACCCCCACCGAGTTCACGCAGTCCTCCACCACCGCTTCGAGCGTGCGGGCCAGCTCGCTCTGGTTCACGTCGTGCTGGTACTGGCCCACGCCGATGGACTTGGGATCGATCTTGACGAGTTCGGCCAACGGGTCCTGCAGGCGCCGCGCAATGCTGGCCGCGCCGCGCAGGCTCACATCGACGTCGGGCATTTCCTGCGATGCGAATTCGCTGGCCGAATAGACCGATGCGCCGGCCTCGCTGACGACGACGCGTTGCATACCTTCATGGCGCTTCATGAGATCGGCCGCCAGCTTGTCGGTCTCACGGCTGGCGGTACCGTTGCCGATGGCGATCAGGTTGACGCCGTGCTTGCGGCACAGCAGGCCCAGCTGGTGCAGTGATCCTTCCCAGTCGCGCCGCGGCTCGTGCGGATAGACGGTTGAGGTGTCGACCAGCTTGCCCGTGGCATCGACCACCGCCACTTTCACGCCGGTACGGATGCCTGGGTCGAGGCCCATCACCACGCGCGGCCCGGCGGGCGCGGCCAACAGCAGGTCACGCAGGTTGTCGGCGAAGACCTTGATGGCCACTTTCTCCGCCTCCTCACGCAGGCGTGCGAACAGGTCGCGCTCAGTCGATAGCGATAGCTTGACGCGCCAGGTCCAGGCGACGCACTTGCGTAGCAGGTCGTCTGCGGGGCGCCCCTGATGGCTCCAACCCAGATGCAGGGCGATTTTTCCCTCGGCAAGCGATGGTTTGCCCGGCTCCGGCTCGACCGGCAACACCAGCTTGGCGTCCAGGATCTCGAGCTGCCGTCCGCGAAACACCGCGAGCGCGCGATGCGATGGGACGCGGCCGATCGGCTCGTCGTAGTCGAAATAGTCGCGAAACTTCGCCACATCCGGATGGTTTTCGTCCTTGCCGGCCATGAGCTTGGACTTGAACAATCCCTCGCTCCAGAGCCACTCGCGCAATTGCTGAACCAGGGCCGGCGACTCGGCCCAGCGCTCGGACAGGATGTCGCGCACGCCATCCAGGACGGCCGCCACAGTGGTGAAGTCCTCGCCGCCCTCGCCTTTTTCCTGCTTGACGAAGGGCGCTGCGGCCTCGGCCGGGTTGAGGGAGGGGCTGGCAAACAGCATGTCGGCCAACGGCTCGATGCCCGCTTCGCGCGCAATCTGGCCCTTGGTGCGGCGCCTGGGCTTGTAGGGAAGGTACAGGTCTTCCAGTTCCTGTTTGGTCGGCGCGGCTTCGACAGCCGCCCGAAGCTCAGGCGTCAGCTTGCCTTGTTCGTCGATGCTCTTGAGGACCGCCTCGCGCCGGTCCTCGAGTTCGCGCAGATAGCCCAGCCGGTATTCCAGCTCGCGCAATTGAATGTCGTCCAGGCCACCAGTCGCCTCTTTGCGATAACGCGCCACGAACGGCACCGTGGCGCCGCCATCGAGCAGATCGACCGCGGCCTTGACCTGATTTTCCTGGACCCGGATTTCGGCAGCGATCTGCCGGATGATTTTTTGCATGCTGGTACTGCTGAGAAACTCGAGGACGCGGAAGTTTGCCACAGGCTGCGGACACAAAATCGGCGCATTCACTTACACCTACGCGGCAATGGCGCTTCGCAAAATGGGCTGATTCCATCCAAGGAGACAGAACATGCGTGCCCGACTTATCTTCATTGTCGTCGCTATCCTGCTGGTCGCAGGATTCGCGGCGCAAAACTGGTCCGAGTTCAACCACACCACGCCGCTGAGTTTCGGTTTGGTCGTGTCCGAAGCGCCGCTGGGGCTGATCATGCTGGGCCTGCTCGCGCTCACACTTGCGGTCTTCCTCGTCAGCAGCGCCACCCAGGAATCGCGATACCTCTTCGAGCACCGTCGTCACGCCAAGGCGCTGGAAGCCCAGCGCGCTCTCGCCGACAAGGCCGAGGCCTCGCGCTTCACCGACCTGCGCCAGCACCTGGACACCCACTTGCGTGAAAACCGCCAGCGCGAAGCGATCGCCGCAACCGAATTCGAGAAGGCCATGGTGCAGAGCCAGCGTGAGTTGCGCAACCAGCTGGAGCAGATGAACCAAACGCTGGCCGCGCGCCTCGGCGAGATCGAAAGCCACATCGACTCGCGGCTGGAGCGTTTCAATCCCGCGGTGGACGTCAGCCACCGGCCTGTCGACGTGCCGCCGCGCGACCGCGTGAAGGTATAAGACCCGCTGGCTAGCCTGGGCTGCTGAGCCTGCGACGCCGGGCCTTACACTGCGGCGCATGCCCTTGCTGCGGCGCGCATTGCGCCTCGCCCTCACGCCGCTGATCGCACTCGTTCTGCTGTTCGAGGAATGGGGCTGGGAGCCGCTGGCGGCCCTGTTGGCAAGGCTCGCCCGCTTGCCGTTCCTGGCGTGGGTGGAGCGTCACGTTGCGGCTCTTCCTCCGTGGGCCGCTTTGGCGGTCTTCGCGACACCGGCGCTGGCGCTGCTGCCGGTCAAGCTGTTGGCGCTGTTCCTGCTCGGCAAGGGCCACGCCCTGCTGGGTCTCGGCGTCTTGCTCGCAGCCAAGATCCTGGGAACCGCAGTGCTGGCGCGCCTCTTCACGTTGACGCAGCCGGCGTTGATGCGGCTGCCCTGGTTTGCCCGCTGGTACCCGCGCTGGAAAACCTGGAAGGACGGCGTCATTGCCCAGGTTCGGGCTTCGGCCCTATGGCGCGCAGTGGCAGGCAGGAAAGCCCAGGTGCGTGGCTGGTGGCGGGCTTTTCGGCACAGCCGCTAGTCGAACAAGCCTGGCTCGGGGCCAAGCTGGGCCTTCTCGATCTGCAGCATGCGCAATTTAGTGGCCACACCGCCTTCTGCCGAGAAGCCGCCCGCGCCACTATGGGCAGCCAGCACACGATGGCAGGGGATCACCGGCGCAAATGGATTGCGGCCCAAAGCCTGCCCCACCGCCCGCGCCGCCCCCGGTTCACCCAGTTGCTGCGCCACCTCGCCGTAGGTCATCGTGCGGCCCGGCGGAATGGCACGGGTGATCTCATAGACACGCTGGTGGAACGGCGGAATGTTTTCCATATCCAGCGGAATGTCGGCCAGGTCGTCGGGCTGCCCGGCAAGGAGCGCCTGGATTCGAACCATGGCCGCCTGCACCCAGCCGGGCGCAGCGGTTTCAGGCAGGAGCGGGAAGCGCCGGCGCATGCGCGCCCGGCAGGCGGCTTCGTCCCCTTCGGGCAATTGCACGCCCAGCAGGGCATGCACGTTCCAGGCAATGCCGCAGGCGCCGAGGGCTGTCCCGAACAGGCAGAAACCGGAATCCGGCCCCATATGCAAGCCTGGCCGCGGTCAGGCGCCTTCGGCCTTGCGCAGCACGTAGCCGATGCGCGGGAAGTGCACATGGACGGTGCCCACGCGAGGATCCTCGCGCTGCAGCGAGTAGTGGGTGCGGGTGGCCGCGATCAGCACACCTTGGGTGGGCTCCGGACCGAATGTCTCAGCGGTGATGGACACAGCGCTGCCCAGCGGGATGCCATGGTCGTCCTGGAACGCGCTGTCGATCAGCAGGTTCTGGCCCGCAGGCATGGGCTCCGCAGCCTTTGCCACCGTGATCGCATCGGCGGAGCCGAACTTGTCCATGGCCCCGTGGCCGATGGCTGCCATGCGATCCATCCATTCGCCCACAGCGGGCGTCGCATTCAGGATGTCGGCCATCAAAGGGACCTGCGCGCGTGTGTACCAGAGCCCGTGATAAGCGGCGAAGTCGGCGACGCAGGGGTCGGTTCCGAACAGGTAGTCGTGTTCTTCGGCCATGTGGGCAATGCGCCGCAGGTAGGAGCGGTAGGCTGACGTCGCGTCGCCTGGGCGTAGCCGCACCATGTTGCTGCTCATCGCCTTGCGGTCCTCGCCGAATGCCTTGGCCGCTTCCGGTGGCGCTTTGGCGAAGACGTGGGCCGCTCCCTTGGGCTGCAGGTTATACGCCATGGCCGCCCAGAAGAGGGTGGTGTCTGCCCACTGGGCGAACACGCGCGCGACGCCCTTGAGATGCGGCGGATAGAGCGGGGGCTCGGCCTGGACATGCTCCAGCACGTCGCAGATGAGGGCGCTGTCGCAGTAAATGTCGGCGCCGACCTGCAGGAAAGGCGTCTTGCGGTAGCCGCCGGTGAGCGCCAGCACATCCGGCTTGGGCATGATGGCCGGGATGATCACCGATTTCCAGGCCAGCTTCTTGTAGCCCAGGGCCAGGCGGATCTTCTCGGAGAACGGCGAACTGGGGTAGTGGTGCAGGATCAGGTCGGGCATCGTTCTTCCTTTTGTTGTTCAGCGCGGCATGGCTCGCGTGATGATGGTATCGAAATCGGTGCCCGCGCCCAACGTGCCGAAAGCCTGGCCCCAGTTGCCCGCGAGCCGGGAATCGCAGAAGGCCGCGAACACCGCGCTGGGAGCGGCCTGGTACAGCAAGGCGGCCTGCACGGCCAGCGCGACGTCCTGTGCGAGGCGGCGCGCCTCGAGCTCGCTGGCCATTTCTTCCACCCGTGCCGGCAGTGCGGCGACCAGGCGGTCCAGTGCCGGATGAGCGCCTTTCGCCGGCGCCAGCTCATGGGCCAGTGCGGCAGCCACGTCGGCCTTGCGCAGCGCGCGCAAGAGGTCCAGCGCCATGATGTTGCCGGCGCCTTCCCAGATCGAATTGAGCGGCATCTCGCGATAGATGCGGGCCATGATGCCTTCCCCGCCCTCCTCCACGTAGCCGTTGCCGCCCAGGCATTCCATCGCCTCCTGCGCGAAATGCGAGCCGCGCTTGCAGATCCAGAACTTGGCGATCGGCGTGAGCAGGCGCGCCATCACCGATTCGTGCGCATCGCCGGCACGGTCAAAAGCGCGCGCCAGGCGTATCGCGAGCATCGTCGCAGCCTCGGACTCCAGGGCCAGGTCCGCCAGCACATTGCGCATCAAGGGCTGATCGATCAGCCGCTTGCCGAAAGCCTGGCGCTGGGCCGTGTGGTTCAGGGCAATGGACAGGGCCTGGCGCATCAAGCCGCTGGTACCCAGCGCGCAGTCCAGGCGAGTCATGGTGCCCATCTCGAGGATCTGGGGAATGCCCCGCCCTTCGTCTCCCACCAGCCAGGCCTGCGCTTGATGGAACTCGACCTCGGAGCTGGCATTGGCCTTGTTGCCCAGCTTGTCCTTCAACCGCTGGATGCGGATGGCATTGAGCGAGCCGTCCGGCAACACCCGTGGCAGGAAGAAGCAGGTCAGCCCCGCGGGCGCCTGGGCCAGGATCAGGAAGCCGTCGCACATGGGTGCAGAGAAGAACCATTTGTGTCCGGTGACCAGAAAGCGCTGGCCCCAGCCGTCCTGTCCGTCAGCCGCTGCCTGCGTGGTGTTGGCACGAACGTCGGATCCGCCCTGCTTCTCCGTCATGCCCATGCCCATGGTCAAGCCGGCTTTGTCGCGCCAGAGCTTCAGCGCCGGGTCGTAGCTGCGGTTGGCGAGTTTGGGTCCCCAGTCGGCATAGATCGCCGCATTGCCGCGCAGTGCAGGGGTGACCGCGTAGGTCATGGAGATCGGGCACAGGACCGACGGCTCGAGCTCGGTGAAGAGCATGAAGGCGGCGGCGCGCGCGACGTGCGGGGACGGACCTTTGCGCGCCCAGGGTGTTCCATGCAGTCCCGCCCCGGTGGCCGCTGCCATCAGTGCGTGATAGCTGGGGTGAAATTCGACCTGGTCCACGCGCCGACCGAACCGGTCGTGGCTGTGCAGTTGCGGCGGGTGTGTGTTGGCGAGCCGCGCGTGTGTCTGCATTTCCGAACTGCCGAGGCTGGCGCCGAGCGCGGCCAGTTCAGCGGTATCCAGGTCCGGTGCGTTCAGCTTCAACGCGGCGCGCAGGCCCTGGTTGCCTTCGAACAGGTTGTAGTCCGCCAGCGGCTCCGGCTGGTTGACGACCTCGTGCGTAACGTCCATGCGGGCCCTCCATACGGAATTCAGGTCAGTTTGACCAGCTGCTTGCCGAAGTTCTTGCCCTTGAGCAGGCCCAGGAAGGCCTCGGGCGCCGATGCGATGCCCTGGGCGACGGATTCGCGGGGCTTCAGCTTGCCGGTGGCGACCAAGGTGCCCAACTCCTTCAGTGCCTCGGGCCACACTTCCATGTGTTCGCTAACGATGAAACCCTGCAGCTTGATGCGATTGGTGAGCAGCAGTTGGGGGTAGGTCATCGGCACCGGCTGGCCATCGTAGCCCGCGATCATTCCGCACAAGGCGATGCGGCCGAAGGCATTCATGCGCATCATCACGGCGTCCAGCACCATTCCGCCTACGTTCTCGAAGTAGCCGTCTACGCCATCCGGACAGGCTTCCTTGAGCGCCTTGGACAGCGACGCGGCGTCCTTGTGCTCCTTGTAGTCGATGCAGGCATCGAAGCCGAGTTCGTCCGTGACGTACTTGCATTTGTCGGCGCCGCCCGCAATCCCCACGGCACGGCAACCGCGCGCTTTTGCCAACGCGCCGAATGCGCTTCCCACTGCGCCGGCGGCAGCGCTGACCACCATGGTCTGGCCCGCCTTGGGCTCGATGATCTTGACGAGGCCATACCACGCCGTGACGCCGGGCATGCCGACCGCGCCCAGGTAGTGCGAGAGCGGGACATGCGTGGTGTCCACCTTGCGCAGCGCGCCGGGTTGATCCACGTTAACGACGCTGTATTCCTGCCAGCCGCCCATGCCCACCACCTTGTCGCCGACCTGGTACTTGGGCGAGCGGCTCTCCACCACCTCGCCGGCCGTGCCGCCGCCCATGACCTCGCCCAGCGGCTGGGGCACGGCGTAGCTCTTGGCGTCGTTCATGCGCCCGCGCATGTACGGGTCCAGGCTCAGAAAATGGTGGCGAACCAGGACCTGGCCGTCCTGAAGGGGCGGCGTTTCGCCGGTGACCAGCTTGAAGTTGGTCGCGGCGGCTTCGCCCTGCGGGCGGCTGTCCAGGTGGATCTGCTTGTTCTGTGGCATGACGGGTTCCTAATCGGTGGAAATGACATTGAGCGCGTTCGCGCTTTTCGCCCCGGCGGGCAGGCGCTTGACATACTTGAAGGTGCCGGTGGCGTGCGCACAGGCGCGGCCTTCGCTGTCGTAGATGGTGGCTTCGGTGAAAGCCATGCTCGCGGTGCGATGCATCAGGTGGCCCTTGCCGCTGAGCTTGCCGCGCGCCGGCTGCATGAAGCTGGTCTTCATTTCGATGGTGACCACGCCCATCTCCTTGTCGACGCTGCGCGCGGCCACGGCCATCGCCACGTCCAGCAAGGTCATGCAGGCGCCGCCGTGGGTCACCGCGAACGAGTTCAGATGCTCGGGCTGGGTTTCAAAGTGAATCTCAGAGTGACCGCCCTCGAACAGGATGAGTTCGAAGCCCAGGTGATGGACAAAGGGAATGTCTACGCCGAATTTCATGTGCTTCTCGGCTCAACCGCCGGTAATGACGCTCACGCCGCCGTCGACCGCCAGCCATTGGCCGGTGATGTGCTTGCCGGCGTCGGACGCGAACAGCAGCGTGATCCCCTTGAGGTCCTCGTCGTCGCCCAGGCGCTTGAGAGGCGCGTGCGCAGCCAGTTTGTCCTCGCCCAGGCGGTCGAGCGTGGACTGCGTCATCTTGCTCGGAAAGAATCCCGGGCAGATCGCGTTGACCGTGATGTTGTACTTGCCCCATTCGCAGCCCAGGGCCTCGGTGAAGCTGATCACGGCGCCCTTGGAGGTGTTGTAGGCCAGCATGGTCATCTCGGGCGGGTTGCCGCCCAGGCCGGCGATGGAAGCGATGTTGACGATGCGCCCGGACTTTTTCGGGATCATGCTGCGCTTGGCGATGTGCTGCGACAAGATGAAATAGCCGCGCACGTTCAGGTTCATCAACTTGTCCCAGGCTTCGACCGGGTGGTCTTCGGCGGGAGCACCCCAGGCAGCGCCCGCGTTGTTGACCAGGATGTCCACGTCGCCCATACGGGTCAAGGTTTCTTCGGCGAGCCGGCGGATTTCTTCTTCCTTGGCGCAGTCCGCGGCGATCCAGCGGGCGTCGATGCCCGCGGCCTGCAGCTCGGCCGTGGCTTCTTCCAGGTCGCCGGCCTTGCGCGAAGTCAGCATGATTCGCGCGCCGGCCTCGCCCAGTGCGTGGGCCATCTGCAGGCCCAGCCCACGGGAGCCACCGGTGACGAGTGCGGTCTTGCCCTTGAGGTCGAACAGTTGCGAAACGGTGCGTGTCATTCGTCTTTCCTTGTAGATTGTGCTTTGCCCATTGTGCGATTGCCGCCGGGCTTTGTGTGTCCCAACAGCGATATGCCCCTGTGCCTCAAGCGGCTTGGTCGAGCCGCGAGCGAACCCAGATCAACACGACGCCCACTGCCGCAACGCAGCCGCCCAGCACGATGAGCGACCAGGCGGTGGCGGGCGCGCGCGACAAAGTCGCCAAGCCCAGGACCAAGGTAAACAGGCCGCCGTAGATCAGGATCCAGATAAGGCGCTCGATCCGCGCCAAGGTCTTTGCCGAGGCCATCAAAAAGCCTCCTCGGGCATTTGCGCGCAGGTCGGATCGCGGTTGGCGACGACGCCCAGCCAGGCGCCGATCTTGGGCAATTCGTAGTGATAGAAGTAGCGCGTGGCGGCCAGGCGGCCGACGTGAGGCGGCTGGCGGTTCTCGGGCGGGATCGCCAGCGCCACGTCCAGCCAGATCCAGGCCAGCACCATGTGGCCGAAGGCCTGCATATAGGGCACTGCGTTGGCCAGGGCCTCGCCCGGATCGCCGGTAGCCCAGGCCGCCTTGGTCGCCGCGCCTACCTGTTGCAAGGCTTTACCCAACGCGCTGGCGTGCGCGGCAAGTTCGGGCCGCTGGATGGCGCGTTCTATGGTGGCGTTGACACGTCCGGCGAGCAGCTGCAGCCCCCGGCCGCCTTCCATCAGCACCTTACGGCCCAGCAGATCCGCCGCCTGGATGCCGTGTGTGCCCTCGTGGATCATGTTCAGGCGGTTGTCGCGCCAGTACTGCTCCACCGGAAAATCGCGGGTGTAGCCGTAGCCGCCATGGATCTGGATCGCCAGCGAGTTGGCCTCCAGGCACCACTCGCTCGGCCAGCTCTTGGCGATCGGCGTCAGTACTTCCAGCAGCAGGCGGGCCTCGTCGGCGGTCTTGGGTTCGGCGGTGTGTTGCTCATCCACCAGCCGCGCGCAGTAGAGCTCCAGCGCCAGTGCGCCTTCGCAATAGGACTTCTGCGCCAGGAGCATTCGCTTCACGTCGGCATGTTCGATGATGCGCACCTGCGGCTGGGCCGGGTCCTTGCCGGCGGGGCCCACCGGTCGGCCCTGCGGGCGGTTCTTCGCGTAGTCGAGGGACGCGTAGTAACCGGCCATGCCGAGCATCACGGCCGCCGTGCCGACGCCGATCCGCGCTTCATTCATCATGTGGAACATGCAGCGCAGGCCCTCGTGGGGACGACCCACGAGATAACCCACCGCCCCTGCTTCACCTTCGATGGGGAACTTGCCTTCACCGAAGTTGAGCAGCGTATTGGTCGTGCCGCGCCAGCCCAGCTTGTGATTCAGGCCGGCCAGCGCCACGTCGTTGCGGTGGCCAGTGAGCTCGCCCTGGGCGTTCACCAGTTTCTTGGGCACGATGAAGAGCGAGATGCCCTTGGTGCCAGGAATCAGCTTGCCGTCCGGTCCGGGGATCTTCGCGAGCACCAGGTGAATGATGTTCTCGGTGAGCTCGTGCTCGCCTGCCGAGATCCACATCTTGTTGCCCCTGATGCGGTAGCGCGCACCAAGCGGATCGCTTTCGAAGTCTTGGCCATCGGGCACCGCGCGGGTCACGACATCAGACAGCGACGAACCAGCTTGCGGCTCGGACAGGCACATGGTGCCCGACCAGCGGCCCGAGAATTCGTTGAGCGCAAACACCTTCTTCTGCATCTCGGTGCCGTGCACCATCAGCAGATTGGCATTGCCAACCGTGAGCAGGCCCGAGCCCATGCTGACCGAGGCCAGCGCAAAGAAGGAATTGGCGGCAGCCTCGATCGTGTACGGCAGTTGCATGCCGCCGATTTCATAGTCCTGCGCCGCGCTGAGCATTCCCGACTCGGCATAGGCCTTGTGGGCGTCGTGCGTGACCTGCGGCAGGATCACCTTCTCGCCGTCGAAGCGCGGCTCTTCGATGTCCAGCGTGCGGTTGTGCGGCGCGTATTTCTCGCGCGCGATCCGCTCGCAGGTGTCGAACACGGCATCGAAGGTTTCGCGCGAATGATCGGCGAAACGCTTTCGAGCCGTCAGCTCCTGCGCCTTGAGCCAGTCGTACAGCAGGAAATCAAGTGTTGGACGAAGGCTCATGGTGGAGGTTGTGATTACAAGACTTCGAAGATGCCGGCAGCGCCCATGCCGCCGCCGATGCACATGGTCACGCCCACGCGCTTGGCGCCGCGGCGCTTGCCTTCGATGAGGGCATGGCCGGTCAGGCGCTGGCCTGACACGCCGTAGGGATGGCCCAGGGCGATGGCGCCGCCATTGACGTTCAGGCGGTCGTTGGAGATGCCCAGCTTGTCGCGGCAGTAGATCACCTGCACGGCGAAGGCTTCGTTCAGTTCCCACAGGTCGATGTCGTTGACGGTCAGGCCCAGCTTCTTCAGGACCTTGGGCACGGCGAAGACCGGACCGATGCCCATTTCGTCGGGCTCGCAACCCGCTACCGCGAAGCCCAGGAAACGGCCCAGGGGCTTGAGGTTGTGCTTGCTGGCGTACTCCTCGCTCACCACCACGCAGGCGCCGGCGCCGTCGGAGAACTGGCTGGCATTGCCGGCGGCAATGACGCCACCGGGCAGCGCGGGCTTGATGCCGCTGATGCTTTCCTTGGTCGTGCCTTCGCGGGTGCCTTCGTCCTTACTGACGGTGACTTCCTTGGTGCGCAGGCCCATCACCGGGTCGGCCACGCCGGCCTTGACGGTGATCGGTGCGATCTCGGCGTCGAAGCGGCCTTCCGCTTGTGCTGCGCAGGCCTTCTGCTGGCTGGCCGCGCCGTATTCGTCCATCACGTCGCGGCCGATGTTGTAGCGCTTGGCGACTTGCTCGGCCGTTTGCAGCATCGACCAGTAGATTTCGGGCTTGATCTTGTTCAGCTCGGGGTCGACCATCATGTGGGTGTTCATTTCCTGCTGCACGCAGGAGATGCTCTCCACGCCGCCGGCCACGTACACATCGCCTTCGCCGGCGATCACGCGCTGGGCTGCCAGGGCGATGGTCTGCAGCCCGGAGGAGCAGAAACGGTTCACGGTGACGCCGGAGACGGTGACAGGCATGCCGGCCATGATGGCGATCTGGCGGGCGATGTTGGCGCCCGTGGCGCCTTCGGGGTTGGCACAGCCCATGATCACGTCTTCCACGGCAGCAGCGTCGATGCCGGCGCGCTGGATCGCGTGCCTGACGGCATGGCCGCCCAGGGTGGCGCCATGGGTCATGTTGAAAGAACCCTTCCAGCTCTTGGCCAGGGGCGTGCGGGCGGTGGAAACGATAACTGCTTTGGACATGGCATGGGCCTTTCTAGGGACAATCTACGGAGATGTGGAAGTCGTTGCCGGAGCCGCTGCGGTGTTGCGCAGCAGCTGGTGATAAAAGCGCACCAGTTCGGCGAGGTTACTGGTGGCGATGCGCTCGTTGGTGCCGTGGAAGCGCGCCAGGTCCTCGGGCTTGGCGCGCACCGGGGAGAAGCGGTAGATGTGGTCGCTGACGCCGGTGAAATGGCGCGAATCGGTCGCGGCGACCATCAGGCCCGGGGCCACGATGACGTCGGGAAACAGCGAGCGCATGGTGCGGTTGATCAGCTGGTAGGAGCTCGATTGCGTGGGTGAAACCGGAGAAGCTTCGGACGCCCCCGGCAGTGCGATCAACTCGAACCGTTCGCTGCCTGCCTTGTTCTTCACGTGTTCCGTCACGCTGGCGATGGTGTCGCCCGGCAGCATGCGGAAGTTCACCGTGGCCTCGGCCATGCCGGGGATCACGTTCTCCGCATTGCCGGCCTTCACTACCGTCAGGGCCGTGGTGGTCCGCAGCATCGCATTCGTGCTGGCGCCCTTTTCCAGCTGCGCCTGCACCAGCGGGCCGAATAGCCACAGATTCGACAGCGCCACGCGGCCGAAGCCCGACATCTCGGGCGCCGCGGTCTCGAACATTTCGCGGGCCACGCCTCGGATGCCGGCGGGCAGTTGCTCGTCGTCGAGTCGGCGCAGGGCCGCGCTCATCATGCCGATGGCGCTGGTTCCCTTGGGAGGTGGCATGGATGAATGGCCCGGTGTGGCCGGAATCTTCAGCACCACCGACAAGAAACCCTTCTCTGCGATGCCGATCAGCGCGGCCGGCTTGGCCAGGCCCGGCATGATGCCGTCGGTAATGAGCAAGCCCTCGTCGAGCACGAAGTCGAGCTTGATGTTGCGGTCCTGCAGCAGCTTGGCGATCTGCACCGCACCGCGCTGGCCGCTCACCTCTTCATCGTGGCCATAGGCAAGCATGATGGTCTGGCGCGGCTTGAAGCCGCTGGCCAGCAACATCTCGATGGCTTCCATCTGGGCGATCAGGTTGCCCTTGTCGTCCCAGGAACCGCGGCCCCAGACGTAGCCGCCTTTCACCTCGCCCGAGAACGGCCGGACTTCCCATTTGTCCTCGGTACCCGGTGAGATCGGCACCACGTCCTGGTGCGCCATCAGCAGAACCGGCTTGGCCTTTTCGTCACTGCCGGGCCAGGTGTAGAGCAGGCTGTAGCCGCCCACCACTTCGCGCTTGAGGGCTCCGTGGACCTTCGGGTAGCGCTGCTGCAGGTACTCATGCAGCTTGCGGAATTCGGCGGCGTTGGCGTCGGCATCGTCGCGGCTGGCGATGGTCTGGAAGCGGATCGCGCCCGACAAGCGTTCGGCCACGCCCTGCTCGTCCACCGCCAGCGGGGGCGCCGGCGGTACTTCGAGCTGGCGTGAGCCGTGACGAAGCGTATTGACGGCCACAGCTGCCGCGAGCAGCAGCACGATTGCGAGAACGACGAGTAAAGAGCGCTTGATCATCTGATGTCTGGATCCCGGCCTTCGCCGGGATGACGTCCGGCGGCTCCGCGTTCGCGGAGCCTTCCAGACGTCAATTGAAGGTCTTGCCTTCGGCCGCCAGGCGGGCCAGCAGCGGTGCCGGCTCCCAGAACTTGGCATCGTCGCGCGGGTTCTTCTGGAAGCGCTTCATGGCCTGGACCACGTTGAACAGGCCGACCTGGTCCGCGTAGAGCATGGGGCCGCCGCGATGGATCGGGAAGCCGTAGCCCGTGAGGTAAACCATGTCGATGTCGCTCGGGCGGGAGGCAATGCCCTCTTCCACGATGTGCGCGCCTTCGTTGACCAGGGCGAACACCAGACGCTGGACGATCTCTTCGTCGGAAATCTTGCGCGGCGTGATGCCCAGTTCCTTGCGGTGGTTCTCGATCATCTTGTTGACCAGATCCGACGGGATGGCGTCACGCTTGCCGGCCTGGTAGTCGTACCAGCCTGCGCCGGTCTTCTGGCCGAAGCGGCCCAGCTCGCACAGCTTGTCGGCGGTGCGGCTGTACAGCATGTTCGGCTTTTCTTCAGCACGGCGCTTGCGGATCGCCCAGCCGATGTCGTTGCCGGCCAGGTCACCCATGCGGAACGGGCCCATCGCGAAGCCGAATTTCTCGATCGCGCGATCCACCTGCTGCGGCGTGGCACCCTCGTCCAGCAGGAAGCCGGCCTGGCGGCTGTACTGCTCGATCATGCGGTTGCCGATGAAGCCATCGCACACGCCGGAAACCACCGAGGTCTTCTTGATCTTCTTGCCGACGGCCATGACGGTGGCCATCACGTCCTTGCCGGTCTTGGCGCCGCGCACCACTTCCAGCAGCTTCATCACGTTGGCCGGACTGAAGAAGTGCAGGCCCACGACGTCTTGCGGGCGCTTGGTGAAGGAGGCGATCTTGTTCACGTCCAGCGTGGAGGTGTTGGATGCCAGGATCGCGCCGGGCTT
This sequence comes from Caenimonas soli, assembly GCF_013155545.1. Classification (GTDB taxonomy): domain Bacteria; phylum Pseudomonadota; class Gammaproteobacteria; order Burkholderiales; family Burkholderiaceae_C; genus Ramlibacter; species Ramlibacter soli. The sequence continues at coordinate 211,595 of NZ_JABJVV010000001.1, forward strand.
CATCACTTCGTCGAGCTTCTCGAACACCTTCTGCTTGACGCCCATTTCCTCGAACACGGCCTCGATCACGAGGTCGGCGTCCTTGAGGTCGGCATAGTCGAGCGTGGTGGACAGCAGGCTCATGCGCTGGTCGTACTTGTCCTGCTTGAGTTTGCCCCTCTTGACCTGCGACTCGTAGTTCTTCTTGATGGTAGCTATGCCGCGGTCCAGCGCGTCCTGCTTCATCTCGAGGATCTTGACGGGAATGCCGGCGTTCAGGAAGTTCATGGCGATGCCGCCACCCATGGTGCCCGCGCCGATCACCGCCACGGACTTGATCTCGCGCTTGGGCGTATCTTCCGGCACGTCGGGAATCTTCGATGCGGCGCGCTCGGCCATGAAGATGTGGCGCAGGGCCCGGCTCTCGGGCGTGAACATCAGGTTGGTGAAGATCTCGCGCTCGAAGGCCATGCCTTCGTCGAACTTCTTCTTGGTGGAAGCTTCCACGGCATCTACGCACTTGACGGGGGCCGGGAAATTCTTGGCCATGCCCTTGACCATGTTGCGCGCGAACTGGAAGTACGCGTCGCCCAGCGGATGCTTGGAAGGCAGGTTGCGAACCAGCGGCAGCGGACGCGCGTCGGCCACCGAGCGGGCAAAGGCCAGCGCCTCTTCGGCCAGAGCCTCGGGCGAGGAAGCCATCTTGTCGAACAGCTTCTGGCCGGGTTGCTGGGCCAGAAGTTCGCTCTTGACGGGCTCGCCGCTCACGATCATGTTCAAGGCGGTCTCGACGCCCAGTACGCGCGGCAGGCGCTGCGTGCCGCCGGCGCCGGGAATCAGGCCCAGCTTCACTTCGGGCAAGGCCACCTGCGTGCCCGGTGCGGCGATGCGGTAGTGGCATCCGAGCGCCAGCTCCAGGCCGCCACCCATGCAGACGGAATGGATCGCGGCGATCACCGGCTTGGACGAAGCTTCGAGCGCCAGGATGACGGACAGCAGGTTGGGTTCGGCGACCGCCTTGGGCGAACCGAATTCCTTGATGTCGGCGCCGCCCGAGAACGCTTTGCCGGCGCCCGTGATGACGATGGCTTTGACGGACGAATCCGCGTTGGCCTTTTCCAGGCCGGTGGTCAACCCGACGCGGGTTGCGTGACCCAGCCCGTTGACGGGCGGGTTGTTCATCGTAATCACTGCCACGTCGCCGTGGACCTTGTAATCAGCGGTCATGCTGGAGGCTCCTGGAAGAAAAAGAACGGTCGTTCGTTTTTGATTGTAGGGGGAATATGCTGCGGTGCAATGGGCTTTGTCTCGGTAGCGACAAGGGTTGCGCCGTCCGCCACTGTGGATCCCGGATCGAGTCCGGGATGACAGCCTTTCAGACTTCGAGCCATTCCTTGCGAATATAGGCGTCTGCGCGCAGGCTGTCTGGCGTTCCTTGAAACACGATGCTGCCATGGCCCATGACCAGCGCGCGATCGGAGATTGCCATGGCGATCGTGAGCTTCTGCTCGATGAGCAGGACCGAGATGCCGCGTTCCTTGAGCTTTTGCAGGTACTGGCCGACCAGCTCGACAATCTTCGGCGCCAGCCCTTCGGTCGGCTCGTCGATGATGATCAGGTCAGGGTCGCCCATCAGCGTGCGGCAGAGGGTCAGCATCTGCTGCTCACCGCCCGAGAGCACGCCGGCTTCGGTGTGCTGGCGCTCCTTGAGCCGGGGAAACATCTGGTACATGTCGTCGAACGACCAGCGCCCCGAGCTGTTCGCTCTCTTCTGGCCGAGCATGAGGTTCTGGTGCACCGTCAGCTTGGGGAAGATGTCGCGGTTCTCGGGCACATAGCCAATGCCCAGGTGAGCGATCTCGTAGGGCTTTCTGCCCAGGGTGTGCTGGCCTTTCCAGTCGACGGTGCCGGTGCAATCCACCATGCCCATGATGGCTTTGGCAGTGGTGGAGCGGCCGGAGCCGTTTCGTCCGAGCAGGGCGACGATCTCGCCCTCGCCCACCTCGAATTGGACGCCGTGCAGCACGTGGCTCTTGCCGTAGTAGGCGTGAAGGTTTTCGATCTTGAGCATGCTAGCGTCCCACCTGTGCGTCGGCCACGTGTGATCCCAGATAGGCTTCCTGCACGCGCTGGTTGGCGCGCACGGCTTCGGGCTTGTCGAAGGCGATCACCTCGCCGTACACCACCACCGCGATCTTGTCGGCCAGGCCGAACACGACGCCCATGTCGTGCTCGACGGTCAACAGCGTCTTGCCCACGGTCACTTCCTTGATCAGCTCGATGAAGCGCCGGGTTTCGCTCTTGCTCATGCCGGCCGTGGGTTCGTCCAACAGGATCACGTTGGCGCCGCCCGCAATGGTGATGCCGATCTCCAGCGCGCGCTGTTCGGCGTACGTCAGGTTGATCGCCAGCACGTCGCGCTTGCGATGCAGCTTGATCATGTCGAGCAACTGCTCCGCGCGCTCGTTGGCATCGTCCAGATCCGCCAGGAACTTCAAGAACGTGTATTTGTAGCCCAGGCTCCAGAGCACGCCGCAGCGCAGGTTCTCGAACACGCTCAGCTTGGGGAAGATGTTGGTGATCTGGAAGCTGCGCGACAGGCCCATCCGATTGATCTCATAGGGCTTCTTGCCGTCGATGCGGTGGCCATTGAGCAGCACTTCACCACTGGTGGGGGCAAAGCGGCCGCTGATCAGGTTGAACAGCGTCGATTTGCCCGCCCCGTTGGGCCCGATCACGGCGATGCGCTCACCCGGATTCACGGCCAGGCTGGCGCCGCGGATGATCTCGGTCTTGCCGAAACTTTTGCGCAGCTCTTTCAGCTCCAGCGCATAGGACGGCGCGCCGGCGGTCTTCGCCGCGGGCACATCGGTTCTCGTTGCGAACGTACTGTCGGCCGTTGCGATACTTTCCGGCACTGCGCTCATAGCGACTCCCTCCGCTTCATTTCCTTCTCGATGAACTCCTGGATGTCGCCCCATTGCCGCACGAAATGGCGGCGTGTCAGCTCGAACAATCCCAAGCCGGTGATCATGACGAAGGCGCAGCCGAACCAGCTGTTGACGCCGTGGGCATTGAGGTTCACGCCCAGGAATTTCAGCTCGGGGCCGAGTGCCGCATTGAGCTTTAGGTGATACACCATCTCGATCATTCCGGCCGCCCCCAGCAGCACGATCAGCGCCGTCACGGCCAGCGCCAGGTAACTCACCCACAGTTCCTTGAGCCTGCCGAAGGCGGCCACGCGCAGGTTCATCATGATCAGGCTGGCAATGCCGCCGGGCGCGTACATCACCATGAAGAGGAACACGAGGCCCAGGTACAACAGCCAGGCCTTGGTCAGTTCGGACAGCAGCACGAAGGCCAGCACCATCAGGATCGCGCCGATGATGGGTCCGAAGAAGAAGGTCGCGCCGCCGAGGAAGGTGAACAGCAGGTAGGCGCCCGAGCGCGGGCCGCTCACGACCTCGGATGTGACGATCTCAAAGTTCAGCGCTGCCAGACCTCCTGAGATACCGGCAAAGAAGGCCGCAATGATGAAGGCGATGTAGCGCACCTTCTGGGTGTCGTAACCCACGAACTCGACCCGCTCCGGGTTGTCGCGCACTGCATTGAGCATGCGGCCCAGCGGAGTGCGCGTGAAGGCGTACATCAGCCCGGTGCAGATGAAGGTGTACACGGCAATCAGGTAGTACAGCTGGATCTGCGGGCCGAACGTGATGCCGAACGGCTTGGGCCCGGTCACGCGATTGCCCGAGATGCCGCCCTCCCCGCCGAAGAACTCGGGGAACATCAGCGACATGGCCCACACCAGCTCGCCGATGCCCAGCGTGATCATGGCGAAGGGCGTCGCCGCCTTCTTGGTGGTCACCCAGCCGAGCAAGACCGCGAAAGCAACGCCGGCCAGGCCGCCGACGATGGGGATCAGGCTCACCGGCAGCGGCAGGCCCTTGCCGACCATGTTGAGGGTGTGGATCGCCAGGAACGAACCCAGGCCCGAATAAACGGCGTGCCCGAAGCTGAGCATGCCGCCCTGCCCCAGCAGCATGTTGTAGGAGAGGCAGACGATGATGGCAACACCCATCTGGGTGAGCATCGTCTGCGAAAGGCTGCTGGTGAACACCAGCGGCGCCACGAGCAGGATCAAGGCGAACAGGCCCCAGACGACCCACCGGCCGATATTGAACGGCCTGAACTGGTAATACCCGGCGTGCGGTATGGCCGGAATGGCTGATGGCAGGCCGGTGGGCATGGACGCAGGCGATAGCGGCGAGGCGGCCTCCCTGACGGCCGGCGTGGACTGGGTGTCGGTCAAGGTACTCATGGTTTCAGCCCTCCCGCGTGCCGAGCAGGCCCTTGGGCCGGAAAATCAGGATCAACACCAGGAACAGGTAAGGCAGGATGGGCGCGATCTGGCTGATCTTGAGCTTCCACAGCGCGTAGCCGAAGGTCTTGTCCGTGACGTCCAGGCCCACTGACGACGCTGCGCCCATGAGCGAGCTATCGACGCCGACGGCGAAGGTCTGGATGATGCCAATCAGGAGCGAGGCGACGAACGCGCCCGAAAGCGATCCCATTCCACCGACGACCACGACGACGAAGATCACGGAGCCCACCGTCGCCGCCATGCCGGGCTCCGTGACGAAGGCGTTGCCCCCGATCACGCCGGCCAGGCCGGCCAGCGCGGCGCCGCCGCCGAAGACCAGCATGAACACGCGCGGCACGTTGTGCCCGAGGGCCTCCACGGTTTCCGGGTGGGTGAGCGCAGCCTGGATTACCAGGCCGATGCGTGTGCGCGTGAGCAGCAACCAGATCGCGATGAGCATCAGCACCGCCACCAGCATCATGAAGCCGCGGTAAGCCGGGAACTGGGTGCCGTACAGCGTGAACAGCGGGCCTTCCAGGCCGACGGGAACGCGGTAATCCGCAGAACTCGTGCCCCAGACCAGCTGAACCATCTCGAGGATGATGAAGGACAGGCCAAAGGTGATGAGGAGCTCGGGAACGTGGCCAAACTTGTGCACACGGCGCAGGCAGTACTTCTCGAAGCCCGCTCCAAGCAGCGCCACCAGCAGCGGGGCGACGAACAGCGCGGGCCAGTAACCCACCAGCTGCGTGGTCGTGTATGCGAAATACGCGCCCAGCATGTAGAAGCTGGCGTGAGCGAAATTGAGCACGCCCATCATGCTGAAGATCAGCGTGAGGCCGGAACTCAGCATGAACAGCAGCAACCCGTAGCTGATGCCGTTCAGGAGCGAGATGGTGAAGAACTCCATGGCTTACCCGTTCAATTCAGGAAAAAAGCGGAAAGAAAAACGCCGGGCTGCCTTGACGCGTCACCCGGCGTTGATCGAGGCCCGCGCTCAGGAAGCGCTGGCGGGCCGCTTCATCTGGCAGCTGGTGGGGGTGCTGGACACATACGGATCCATCTGCTTGATGGGCACGAAGGTGTAGCCGGTGTTTTCCACGCTGTACGGATATTTCTTGTCGGCCTTCTGCCACTTGGTGATGAACATGCTCTGCTGCAGCTGATGGTCGGAGGCGCGCATCGTCACGTCACCGGCGAAGCTCTTGAACTGCATGTTTTCCATCGCCCTGGCCACGGCCACCGGGCTGGTGGACTTGGCCTTGGTCATGGCGGAAGACAGCAGCTGGATGCCGTTGTAGGTGGCGAAGGTGTAGTAGTCGTCGTTGAACTTCTTCTTGAAGTCGGCGGCGATCTGGCCCAACTCGCCGGTGTGGTTGGCATGGGCGTAGGCCACGACATACACCTCGCTGTCGCCGCCGGCAGCCAGCGCCGTGGGCGTTCCGGTCACGCCGGCGTAATACGTGTACATCGGGATCTTCAGGCCGGAATCGTTCAGCGCCTTCACCAGCAGCGTGAGGTCGGCGCCCCAGTTGCCGGTGACAATGGTGTCGGCACCGGACTGCTTGATCTTGGCGACGTAGGGCGAGAAGTCCTTGACCTGGCCGATGGGGTGCAGGTCTTCACCGACCACCTTCACGTCGGGGCGCTTGCGCGCGATCGCGTCCTTGAAGTACTTGGCGACCTGCTGGCCGTGCGAGTAGTTCTGGTTGAGCAGGTAGACCTTGCTCACCTTCGGCTGCTCCTTCATGAAGGAGGTCAGCGCTTCCATCTTCATGCTCGTATCGGCATCCAGGCGGAAATGCCAGAAATCGCATTTCTCGTTGGTGAGGGCCGGATCCACGGCAGCGTAATTCAGGTACAGCACTTCCTTGCCGGGGTTGCGCTCGTTGTGCTTGGCAACCGCGTCCAGGATGGCGGTGGCGGCGCCCGAGCCATTGCCCTGGGTCACGTAGCGGAAGCCCTGGTCGATGGCGGCCTTGAGGGTATTGAGGCTTTCCTGCGGAGAGCCTTTGTTGTCGAAGCCCACGACTTCGAACTTCACGCCCGCCGGGTTCTTGCCCGAATAGCGCTCGGCGATGAACTGCCAGCTCTTGAGCTGGTTCTGGCCGACATTGGCGAACGGGCCGGACAGCGGGTCCATGAACGCTATGCGGACGGTTTCGCCCTTTTGCGCAAGGGCCACGCCGGACACGGCGATCAGGGCGGAAACAGCAACTGTCTTGATGGCAAATTTCATGGACATCTCCTTGTGGATCAACAGCGCGCAGGGTACAAGTTATTGTGCAGCGCAACGCTCAGGGATTGCCCCTAAGGCAGGGGCATTTCTATCGCGGATGTGACAGGGCAAATGGGTCCCGCAATCAGCTCATGTGGTGGGCAGCTTGTAGTCCTTGAGCATTTCGCGCAGCCGGGTCTTGAGCATCTTGCCGGTGGCCCCCAGCGGGATCGCATCGACGAACACCACGTCATCCGGTATCTGCCATTTCGCGGTCTTGCCCTCGTAGAACTTGAGCAGCTCTTCGCGCGACACGTCGGCCCCGGGTTTCTTGACCACCGCGACGATGGGCCGCTCGTCCCATTTCGGATGCTTCATGCCGATGCACGCAGCCATGGCGACTGCCGGATGCGCCACGGCGATGTTCTCCACTTCGATCGAGCTGATCCATTCCCCGCCGGACTTGATCACGTCCTTGCTGCGGTCGGTGATCTGCATGTAGCCATCGGGGTCGATGCTGGCCACGTCGCCGGTCGGGAACCAGCCGTCGACCAGCGGGTCGCCGCCTTCGCCCTTGAAGTATTCGCGAACGATCCAGGGCCCCTTCACGTACAGGTCGCCAGGGGTCCTGCCGTCCCAGGGCAGCTCGCCGCCGTCCTCGCCGACTATCTTCATGTCGACACCGCAGATCGCGCGGCCCTGCTTGAGGCGGATCTTCATCTGCTCCTCGGCGGGCATGGCGAGGTGCTTGTTCTTCAGCGTGCACAAGGTGCCCAGCGGGCTCATCTCCGTCATGCCCCAGGCGTGCAGCACCTCCACGCCATATTCCTCGCGGAAGGCGTTGATCATGGCCGGCGGACAGGCCGAGCCGCCGATCACCGTGCGCTTGAGCGTGGAGAAGCGCAGCTGGTTGGGCTTCATATGGCCGAGCAGCATCTGCCAGACCGTGGGCACGCCGGCCGCATAGTTCACTTTCTCGGCCTCGATCAGCTCATACACCGACTTGCCGTCCAGCGCCGGTCCGGGGAACACCAGCTTGGCGCCCACCAGCGCCGCCGAATACGGGATGCCCCAGGCGTTGACGTGGAACATCGGCACGACTGGCAGAACCGAGTCGCGCGCCGACAGGCACATGACGTCGGGCAAGGCCGCGGCGTAAGCGTGCAGGATGGTGGAGCGATGGCTGTAAAGCGCCGCCTTGGGGTTGCCGGTCGTGCCGCTGGTGTAGCACATGCTCGAGGCCGAGTTCTCGTCGAAGCTCGGCCACTCGTACGTGGTGGGCTGTCCGCCGACCCAGGATTCATAGCTCACCAGGTTGGGGATGCCGCTGTCCGTGGGCAGCTTGTCCGCATCGCACAGCGCGACGTATTGCCGGATGGTGGGGCAGCGGGCATGCACGGCCTGCACCAGCGGCAGGAAGCTCATGTCGAAACACAGCACCTGGTCCTCGGCGTGGTTGGCGATCCAGGCGATCTGGTCCGGGTGCAGCCGCGGATTGATGGTGTGCAGCACGCGGCCCGAACTGCTCACGCCGAAGTAGATTTCCAGGTGGCGATAGCCGTTCCAGGCCAGGGTGGCGACGCGGTCGGAGAACAGCAGGTTCATCCCGTCCAGCGCATTGGCCACCTGCCGTGCCCGGGCGGCCACGCCTCGCCAGTTGTAGCGGTGGATGTCCCCCTCCACGCGGCGCGACACGATTTCGGCGTCGCCGTGATGGCGCTCGGCGAAGTCGATCAGGGAAGAAATCAACAGCGGTTGGCTTTGCATCAAACCCAGCATGGGCACTCCTTGGAAAGCATGTCTCGGTAGCTCCTTATCGTAGTGGCTTGCGCCGCCCGGCAACAGAGGGTTGCTGCGGGCGGGGAAGTTTCGGCGAACGCGGGCGCGCGCGCAACAACTGTCGCCTGGCGGACACGCATAACACTTGCGCCGCCGCTTTGGATGCATTGCAATGCGGTATGCCCGTCGCCATCAGCAGCTCATCCGCCTGGGTTCGAGCCGTCATACAGTTGTTCGCCTCGCAGGGCGTCGACCCGGCTTGGCTCTTCGAAGAGGCCGGCCTCGACATGAGCCGGCTCAAAAAGCGGCACGAACGCTTTGGCACCGCCGACATCAACCGGCTATGGGAGCTGGCCATCGCCCGGTCCGGCCAGCCCTCCCTTGGACTGGACAGCGAGCTCGCCCGCCGCTTCATCAACTTCGACATCCCGGCCGAGGCCATGTGGCCCAGTCCCAGCCTGCTGGCAGGCCTGGAAAGCCTTTCGCGCTACCTGCTTCTCATCGGCGACTCGGCGAGTTTCACCCTGCAAGCCGAGCGCACCGACTGCTGGCTGCTCCTCGCGCATGGAGGCAACGGCGCCAGCCCACGCCAGCGCGTCGAGTTCGGCATGCTGGCGCTACTGCTGCTTTGCCAGCGCGCCACCCGCCGGCAGCTGCGCCCGCTGTCCGTCGAGTTCGTCTTTCCCGAGCCCGCCGACCTGCACCCCTATCGTATGGCGTTCCAATGCCCGCTGCGGTTCGGCCAGCCCGCCAACAGGATGCGGCTGGGCCGCGAGGACCTGGCGCTTCCCATTGCGAATGCCAGCGAATCGCTGTTCGCCGTGCACGAGCGGCTGATCGAGGACCGGGTCGCGCGCCTGGGCAAGGCTCGTACCAGCTATCGCGCGAGCGAGGAGATCATCCGGCGGCTGCACCTGGGTGAGCCGCGCCGCCAGGATGTGGCGCGCCACCTGGACCTGTCCGATGCTGCCCTCGAGCAGCGCCTGCGCGCCGAGGGAAGTTCATTCGAGGAACTGCTGGACGGCGTGCGCCGGGAACTGGCCGAGCACTACCTGTCCCAAGGCACCCATACCCTGGGTCACATCGCCGGCCTGCTGGGCTGGACCACGCCATCCCCCTTCAATGCCGCGTGCAAGCGCTGGTTCGGGTTCGCGCCGACGCAGTATCGCCAGCGGCAAGCCGCCGCCGACCAAGTGACTCCCTGACCCGGCCGCGGCGGCGGCACAATACCGCCATGTTCCACGACATCAGCCGGCCATCCACACGATTCCTGCAGATGCAATCCTGGTTCGCGCAGCTGCCTGCACCCATGCAGGAGCGCCTGGTGCAGCGCGTCTTCACCCGGCGCGGGAGCAAGGGCGGCGTTCTGCTCAGGGCGGGTGACGAGGTCGATGGCTGGTACGCGGTGCTGTCGGGGCTGGTGAAGTTGCAGAGCCAGTCGGCCCAGGGCCGCCTTTCCGTTTTCCTGGGGGTGCCGGGCGGCGAATGGTTCGGCGAAGGGTCGGCCATGAAGACGGAGCCACGCCGCTACGACGTGATTGCGCTGCGCGATTCCGAGCTGCTGTGCCTGCCGCGGGCGGAGTTCGACGAGTTGCGGGCCACCAGCCTGGAGTTCAACCAGGCGCTCGTGTCGCAGATGAACATGCGCCTGGCCCAGGCCATGTCCATCATCGAGGCGGGCCGCATCCGTTCACCCGAGCAGCGCGTGGCGCTCTACTTGAGCCGGCTGTTCTGGCATGGCATGCGCAAGCTCAATCTTTCGCAGGAAGAGCTGGGCAACCTGGTCGGCCTGTCGCGCCAGACGGTCAACCGGGTCCTCAAGCTGCTCGAGCAGGAAAAGCTGGTTTCGCTCGAGTTCGGGCGCGTTGGCATCCTGGATGAGGACGGGCTGGTCGCGTTCGTCAGCCGGCAGGAGGCCCAGCCCGAAGCCCATTGAAGAACAGCGAAACGGCCGTACCCTGGCCGACAGTGGACGCTATCTCGATGGACCCGCCCATCGTCTGCACCACACGCTGGCAAAACATCAGGCCCATGCCATTGCCGCCCGATTGCGCTCGAGTCGTGATCGGCTCGCGCGTGAGCTTCGCCAGTACCTCGGAAGGAATGCCCGGTCCGTTGTCGGTAAAGCGGATCCACGGCCGCGCGCCTTCCGCCCCGGCGCCCTGCCCGACCTCGACCCGCAAACTGGGTTGGGTGGTGCCGCGCAGGGCAATGAGTGCATTCTTGGTCAGCGTGCACAGCACGAGGTAGAGCAGGTCGCGGCGGCCGGGCAAGCGGAAGTCTTCCTCCACGCTGCTAGTCACCCACGACCGTTCATTCTCTTCGAAGGGAAACTCGTCGAGCAAGGCCGCGACCAGGCTCGCCGCGCTGACCGTCTGTGCCGCGGCGCCGGGATAGGCGTCCCGGGCGGATTGCACGAACGTCGACACCAGTGACTGGCAATAAAGCGCCCTGCGCTCCGCGCGTTCCAGCGCAGCCAGCAGTTCCCCGGGATGGTGTTCGGTGAACTGGGCCACGCCCGCCCGCGCATCGGGGGCGGCGGGCTCATAGCGCGTCGCCACCAGGTGGACGCACCCCCGTACCGTGGCCAGCGGTGTATTGAGCTCGTGCGCCAGAAAACCCAGCGTCTCGCGCAGGGCCGCGACCCTGCCTTCATTCAGCGCGCGTTCGAACGCCTGTGCCCGGTGCAGGGCGGCGGCCTCGCGCAATGCTTCGCGGGTCACGGCCTCGTCCAGTGGTTTCTCCAGGATGCGCAGCACCTTACCCTGGTTCACCGCGGCTATCGCTACATCCTTCTCGGCATAGGCCGTCGCCAGCAGCCGCACCAGGTGCCGGAAATCCCGCTGCACCGCCCGCAGCAATTTCATCCCGTCGCGCTCGGGCATGCGGTAGTCGGTGACCAGCACGGCGAACTCGGGCCCGCGCTCACCCAGCACCTCCAGCGCCTCGCCGACACCGGCAGCGGTCACGACGGAAAACTCATCGCCAAATGTCCGTGCGAACCATTTCCGCGAGGTCGCTTCGTCGTCGACGAAGAGGATGGCGCCGGCTTCGCTGGCAGAAACTGGAGGCAACATGACTGGAGGGGCTTTCAATCTGTAGGCTGCATTCGGGCATACGCCCTCAGCGCCGATTGGGTCTGGGTGGTGGCTGCGCTGATCTGTTCCAGCCAGCCGGATTGCGCGGGCCAGCTTCGCGCCTCGACCATAGGCACGTAGGCCGCGCGCACCAGCCGGTACAAAGCCGACGCACCGGCCTCACCGCTCATGCCCAAAAGCGAATGGAGGGCATCGAGGCTCTGGGCCAGGTCCTCGGCAGCCACCCCGCGCTGCAACCGCTCGACCAGCCGCGCTATTTCCGGCACATAGTCATCGAGCAGTTCGTCCAGCATGCCGATGCGCCTGTAGCTTTCCAGCCGGTCGACATCGAGCAGCCTGCCCTCATGCGCCGGCGCCGAGCCTTGCGCCGCCAGCACCTTGGACGTGGGGAGTGCCACTCCGCTGAAAAAATTGCCCAGGGTTCGATAGAGCGCAGCCGCCTCCACCGGTTTGGTGATGAAGCCGTTCATGCCGGCCGCCTGCGCGGCCCCCACGGTACGCGCGTCTGAATGGGCCGTGAGGGCGACGATCGGAACGTTGCTGGAGGGCATCCCGCCGTACCGGATCGCCCGGGTGGTTTCAAGCCCGTCCATGCCTGGCATGTTGATATCCAGCAGGACGGCGTCCCACGGTCCCGGTGATTGCAGATGTTCGAGCGCGGCCCGGCCGTGGCTTACTTCGACGACCGTCGCTCCGGCATGCTTCAGGTAGGCCGCGACCGCCTTGCGATTGAAGGGGTTGTCGTCGGCAAGCAGCACGCGCCGCCCGGCCAGCACGCCGGCCGGCTGGGCTGTGGGGCGATCCAGGGCGCGGTGCAGCGCCTGCACCAGGGGCAGTTGGGCGCAGGGCTTGGCGATGAAGCCGTCCATGCCGGCCTTCTGGGTCTTGACGCTCGCCAAATGGGCCGGTTCGCTCGTGTAGGCCACGATGGCTACGTCGCGATTGGCGGGCACCTGGCCTTGCCGCACCTTGGCCGCGACCGCATAGCCGTCCAGAACCGGCATGTTCAGATCGAGCAGCACGAGGTCATAGCGCTGCCTCGCCAGCGCTTCCAGCGCGCGCTGGCCGTCGGCGGCCTGATCGATCTCGGCTTCGAGGGGTGCCAATTTGTGGCGCGTGGTCATGCGCTGGGCCGCATCGTCGTCGACGATGAGCAGGCGCTTGCCGGCGAAGGCCTCGCGGGCGCGCGTCATCACCGCAAAATGATGGGCCTGGCTTTCCTGTGCGCTTACTTGCGGGAAGCGCAAAGTGAACAGCGTGTATTGGCCCTGCACCGACTCGCATTCGATGTCCCCGCCAAATGCCCGCATGACCCGGCGGCAGTAGGCCAGGCCCAGGCCGGTGCCACCAGCCTTGCCGACCGAGCTGAACGGCTGGAACAGCTTGGCCAGCACTTCCGGCGCGATGCCCGGGCCCGTGTCGCGGACCTTCACCTTGTGATCGACGACGGTGATGGTGACTTTTGCAGACTCATCGAGCGCCAGGTAATAAAGCGCATTCTTGATGAGGTTGAACAGGACGAACAGGTAAGCGGTTTCATCGGCGCGGAACGTGAAATCCTCGATCACCTGCACGCTGACCCGGCGCCGTTCGGCGTCGCTTGCGAACGCGTATTCCTGGACGGCCTTGTCGGTCGCTTCGACGGCGGAGAGATAGGAAAACGCGCTGGTGTCGACGGGCTTGGCACTGACCTCGTCCAAGGTCATGGCGATCACCTGCAGGCCTCGCTTGACGGCCATTTCGCTCTCGGCGAGCTGCCGGTATAAGGTGTCGACCTGGAGCGCAGCCAATGTCTGGGCCCGCGCCGTAGTCGTCGGCGGCGGCAGGGCCTGCTGCATGCTCTCCAGGTTGTGCCTGATCTGGCTGAGCGGGTTTCGCATCTCGTGCGCGATGGAGCCGGCGAGGGCCTGCGTTGCGCGCAGCTTGCGCTCGGCATCGATCTGCTCGGTGGAAAATTTGAAGAGGTTCCCGCCGATGACGATCAGAGCGAACGCGGGCAACTGCGCCACCAGGTCCATGGGCAGCTTGGGATCGGGGCTGGTGGCGAGATAGAGCGCCACGGCCGCCGACGTTCCCACCCCGAGCATGACCAGCGTGTTACGCCAATCAGTCAGGAGCACGAGGAAGCACAGGATGATGAAGGCGTTCGAGATCGCAGGGATGCCCCCGCCGCGCTGCAGGCCGGTCAGGACGGTGAAGCAAGGCAGGGCATACAACAGCGCCGGGTACGAATAGGCGATGTAGTAGCGCCTGAACTTCTCCGGCCAATAGTCCTTGAGTGCCAGACCCAGGAGAAGTGCTATCGCAATCGTCCGAACCAGCAGGTCATCGAACGGCTGCGCGCCGGGCCTCGTGAATCGCAGGAAGTAAAAGAGTGAGTACGAGATCGCGCCGATGTACCCCGCGTACTTCAGCCGTGGCGGTCCGTAGGCGTGATAAGACTCGTAGTGCGCAAACAGCCTGCCCCACAGACCGCTCAGGCTGCTCATTGCGTTACTTCGTGGGGCGACGGCCCGCTCGCGCCGGGTTCGGCCAGAGCGTTCAAGACGGCTGCCACCGGCCCGTGGATCAGCGAAAAAGAGCCGGTGGAACCTTCCCAGGCGTTCTTGACGACGACGGAAAAGCCGAATCGCCGATACAGCCGGCCCAGCACCGGGTTGCATAACGCGAAGCCGTTCTTGATGTTCACGGCCTCAACGAGGTGCAGCAATGTCAGCTGCAGGCATTTTTTTACCGTCTCGTAGCCGTGCCTGTACTGCGGCCCGATCACCAGGCGGCCTATCTCCCAGCTGTTTTCATAGTAATGCCCGGGCAGCAACGACTGTCGCTCCAGCACGGCTTCGCACGGCGCGAGCCCCTGGTTCATAGGAATGATGCGGACGGTTCCGATAATCCTGCCCCGGCACTCGAACGCACCCACCACCCCCTGCTCGTCTCTTTTTTTTCGCGCACGGCAAAGCCTGGGTCCGACAGGACCGCGTCGGGGAGCTGGATGGCTTCGCGCAGGTGACTGATCTGGGCGATCTCGCGCGGTGTTCGCAATTGGCGAAAGACGAGTTCAGCGAACGGCACATCGACGTTGCCGGCTGGGGGCTCGACGCGCGGCGGGCGTGCCGCAGGCGGTATCGCGAAATTCGTGTCGGGCAGGACAAAGCCGCTGCGCGAATACGGTAAGGCCGAATGTGCATCCATATGAATCCTCCCTGGGAGCCGTGTACGTACGTATCGATCGGCTCAGCAGCATTATCGACGTTTGGCTCAACAACGCAAATGCCCTTCGGGCACTCCGGCGCCGCAGGACCAAGGACAATGCTGTCCATGGATCAAGTCGTCGACACTCCCCCCCGGCTGGAACTGGGCCTGGCCTGGCCCAACAGCTTTGCCGGGCTGGGGCCGGCGTTCTATACCGAACTGGCGCCCACACCCCTGCCTTCTCCCTATCTCGTCGGGCTGAACCAGCGTCTTGCCGCCGAGCTGGGGCTGGCCGCCAGCCTCGTTGCCGGGCCCGAGGGCGTGGAGGCGTTCACCGGCAACGCGACCCTGTCCGGCGCGCGGCCGCTGGCCAGCGTCTATAGCGGCCACCAATTCGGGGTGTGGGCGGGTCAGCTGGGCGATGGCAGAGCCATCCTGCTGGGCGAAGCGCAAACCGCCGCCGGCGCACAGGAGTTCCAGCTCAAGGGTAGCGGCCGGACCCCCTACTCGCGCATGGGCGATGGGCGCGCGGTGCTACGGTCCAGCATCCGTGAGTTCCTCGGTTCGGAGGCGATGTTCGGCCTGGGAATACCCACGACTCGCGCCCTGATGGTCACCGGCTCGGATGCGCCGGTGCGCCGCGAGGAAATCGAAACTGCGGCGGTGGTCACCCGCGTCGCGCCCAGTTTCATCCGCTTCGGGCATTTCGAGCATTTCTCGGCGCGCGAGCAGTACGACGAACTGCGCAAGCTCGCCGATTACGTCATCGACAAGTTCTATCCGGAATGCCGGAGCACCCAGGCGTTCGCCGGCAACACTTATGCGGCGTTTCTCGAACAGGTAAGTGAGCGCACCGCGGCCATGGTTGCGCAGTGGCAGGGCGTCGGCTTTTGCCACGGCGTCATGAACACCGACAACATGAGCATCCTGGGGCTGACCATCGACTACGGTCCGTTCCAGTTTCTCGATGCGTTCGACCCCGGCCACATCTGCAACCACAGCGACGAGCAGGGGCGCTACGCCTATAACAAGCAGCCGAACGTGGCCTACTGGAACCTGTTTTGCCTGGGCCAGGCGCTGCTTCCGCTAATTGGCGACCAGGAACTGGCCCTGGCCGCCCTGGAGTCGTACAAGACAGTCTTCCCGAGCGAACTGGAGGCCGCCATGCGCGCCAAGCTGGGCTTGCTCGACAACCAGCCAGGCGATCGGGAGCTGATCGAGGGCGTCCTGAAGCTGTTGGCCAAGGACCGCGTGGACTACACGATTTTCTGGCGTCGGCTGTCGCGCCATGTTGCAGGCGAGCCGGCCGAAACGGTGCGCGACCTGTTCCTCCAACGAGAGGCCTTCGATGCCTGGTTGCTACAATATTCGGAGCGGCTGGACAAGGCTGAGGTTGAGGAATCTGCCAGCCTGATGCTCAGGACCAATCCCAAATATGTGCTTCGTAATCACCTGGGAGAACTGGCCATCCGCCAGGCGAAACTTAAGGACTATTCCGAAGTCGAAGCCTTGCTCGCGCTGGTCCAGGCCCCATATGAGGAACATCCAGCGCATGATCAAAAAGCCGGATTTCCCCCGGACTGGGCCACCCACATCGAAATCAGCTGCTCCTCATGACCTACAAAATCCAGAAAACCGAAGCCGAGTGGAAAGCGTTGCTGGCGCAAAAGGGCGCTGAGCGAGGCGCCTTCGAGGTCACTCGCCACGCAGCGACCGAGCGGCCCTTCACCGGCAAGTACGAGGCGGTGTGGGACGACGGCAGCTACCACTGCATCTGCTGTGGCGCCAAGCTTTTCGACTCCACCACCAAGTTCGACGCCGGCTGCGGCTGGCCGAGCTTCTCCGAGGCGCTGCCCGGCGCCATCAAGGAGATTACCGACACCACCCACGGCATGGTGCGCACCGAAACGGTCTGCGCGCAATGCGGCGCGCACCTGGGGCATGTGTTCCCGGACGGACCGACCGACACCGGGCTGCGCTACTGCATGAATTCAGCCTCGCTGGATTTCAAAGCCGAAGAACAAGACTGACCAAGACTCATGAAACTGCTGATCGATTTCTTTCCTATCATCCTGTTCTTCGCGGCCTTCAAGCTCGCGGACATCTACGTAGCAACCGGGGTGGCGATCGTCGCCACGATCGCCCAGATCGCCTGGCTGCGCCACAGCACCGGCAAGGTCGAGCCCATGCAATGGGTCAGTCTGGGGGTGATCGTGCTCTTCGGCGGCGCGACCATCGTGGCCCAGAACGAAACCTTCATCAAATGGAAACCCACGGTGCTGTACTGGCTGATGGCCGGAGCGCTCGCGGCCGGGCAGCTCTTCTTCAAGAAGAACCTGCTCAAGTCCCTGATGGGCTCCCAGCTCGAATTGCCCGATGCCGCTTGGCGCGTCACCAACTGGAGCTGGATCGCCTTTTTTGGGGCCATGGGCGTGGTCAATCTCTGGGTGGCCTACAACTTCGACACCAATACCTGGGTCAACTTCAAGCTGTTCGGTGGCCTGGGCCTGATGGCCCTGTTCGTGATCGGCCAGGCGCTCTACCTGGGGCGCTACATGAAGGCCGACGAAGCGCCCAAGCCGTGAGGTTGCCAGCATGAGTACCGGCATCACCGCCCAAGCCCTGCACCAGCGGCTGGCGGAACTCCTGGAGCCCACAGTGCTCGAAGTACTCGACGAAAGCGCCGCCCATGCAGGCCATGCCGGGGCCGATGGCAGCGGATTTGGCACCCATTTCCGGGTGCGGATCGCCTCTCCCTTGTTCGCCGGCCGCTCGCGCGTGGCGCGTCATCGCCTTGTGTATGATGCGCTGCAAGATTTTGTCGACCAGGGGCTGCACGCCCTCGCGATTGAAACCCTCTGACCACCCTCCTGACTCTCAAGGGACTCCCCAAATGAAGCAAGTTTTCCTGTCCGCCCTGGCAGCGGCCATCCTCAGCATCGCCCTGCCCGTTGCGGCCCAGAACGTGGCCATCGTCAACGGCAAGCCGGTGCCCAAGGCGCGCGTCGATGCGCTGGCCGCCCAGCTGGCCAAGTCCGGCCGCCCCGTCTCGCCCGAGATCCAGGGCCAGCTGAAGGATGAGGTCATTGCGCGCGAGGTCTTCATGCAGGAAGCCCAAAAGCGCGGCCTGGACGCCAGCGACGACTTCAAGGCCCAGATGGAACTGGCGCGCCAAACGCTGCTGATCCGCGAGCTGTTCGCCGACTACCAGAAGAACAATCCCGTGACCGACGCCGACATCAAGGCCGAGTACGACAAGTTCGTGGCGGCGAACGGCGGCAAGGAATATCGTGCCCGCCACATCCTGGTGGAAAAGGAAGACGATGCCAAGAGCATCATCGGCTCGCTCAAGAAGGGCGGCAAGTTCGAGGACATCGCCAAGAAGCAGTCCAAGGACCCGGGCTCCGGAGCCAACGGCGGCGACCTCGACTGGGCCACTGCGGCGAGCTACGTGCCTGAGTTCTCCGGCGCGCTGATCAAGCTGAAGAAGGGCCAGACTACCGATGCGCCGGTGAAGAGCCAGTTCGGATGGCACGTGATTCGCCTGGACGACGTGCGCGACGCGCAGTTGCCCAAGCTGGACGAGGTCAAGCCCCAGATCGCCCAGCAGCTGCAGCAGCAGAAACTGGCCAAGTTCCAGGAAGACCTGCGCGGCAAGGCGAAGATCGAATAAGTCTGTCATCCCGGACTTGATCCGGGATCCAGGGCGGCCCAGGTGGCCGCTTTTTTTTGCGTCAGACCATCGGCGGGTCGGTCTCCCTGCCAAAGTGGCGGTGCTTGGCGATACCGTCGACAAACGCCTCGAGGGCCGGGCCGGCCGCGCCGTCGGACAGGATCAGCCCCGGGTCTGCCTTGCCATCCGCGGCCTTCAGCGGAATACCGGCCTTCTCCAGCAATGCTTTCGATGCGCCCAGGGCCAGGATGGTCTTGCAGTGCCGGTACTGGTCCTTGATGAATTCCATCGTGTGGCCATCGGCCGCGAGGGCCACCGCGGCCTCCTTGCCATCCGGCAGCACCAAGGCATCGAACAGGAATCCGGGCTCGTTTTCCAGGGAGGCGTCGGCGTCCAGCGTCTGCGCGTCGGCGGTCTTGACCGGCCCGATGCGGGGGCCGACCAGCCTGGCGACAGCACCCTTATCCACCAGGGCCTGCTGCACCTTCCCGATCTCGGCTCCGTTCACCCCGGGCGCCACCAGGATCGCGATCTTGCGGCCCTGGATGCTTCCGTCGCCCGGTCGCGCCAGCAGGGACAGCGCCGGCGACGAGTCGACTTCCGGTTTGGGCGGTTTCGCCAGCGCGCGCGGCATGGGCGCGGGCAGCGGCTCCATGCCGAGACCGGCGGCCACCTTGCGCGCCAGATCCTCGGAGGCGTTGCGCAGCGAGGCGACCATCCGTTCGCGGATCGCCGGAACGGTGACCTTGCTCAACTCGAAGCGAAAGGCATTGGCGATGTGGGCCTGCTCGACGGGGCTCTGGCTCTCGAAGAACAGGGTCGCCTGGGTGTAGTGATCCGCGAATTTCTCCGGTTTGGCGCGGACCTTGCCCTGCTCTTCCTTGGCCTGCAACCGCGCCGGAACCGAGACGAAGCCCTGTGCGGCCCCGGCCTGGAAAGGACAACCGCCGGCCAAGGAGTTGGGTTCATAAGAGACGCGGCCGCGCGGAATGGCCTGGCGGTGCATGCCGTCGCGCTGGTTGTTGTGCACCGGCGCCACCGGGGCATTGATCGGGATTTCGTGGAAATTGGGTCCACCCAGCCGGGTGATCTGCGTGTCCACGTAGGAATGGATCCGGCCGGCCAGCAGCGGATCGTTGGAAAAGTCGATGCCCGGCACGACGTGGGCGGTGCAGAACGCTACCTGCTCGGTCTCGGCGAAGAAGTTGTCGGGATTGCGATTGAGCACCATCTTTCCCACCGGCCGGATCGGCACCAGTTCTTCGGGAATGATCTTGGTCGCGTCGAGTATGTCGAAGCTGAATTTGTCCGCCGTCTCCTCGCTGAATACCTGCAGCCCGAGTTCGTACTCCGGATAGGCGCCCGCCTCGATCCGTTCCCACAGGTCGCGCCGGTGGTAATCCGGGTCAGCGCCGGAAATCTTCACGGCTTCGTCCCAGACCAGCGAGTGCGTCCCGGCCACCGGCGACCAGTGGAACTTGACGAAGACGGACTCGCCCGCCTCGTTGACCATGCGGAAGCTGTGTACGCCGAAGCCTTGCATGGTGGCGAAGCTGCGCGGGATGGCGCGATCGGACATGACCCACATCAGCATGTGCGTGGACTCGGGCATGAGGGACACGAAATCCCAAAAGGTGTCGTGCGCGCTCGCCGCCTGCGGCATCTGGTGGTGCGGCTCGGGCTTGACCGCATGCACCAGGTCGGGAAATTTCATCGCATCCTGGATGAAGAAGACCGGCATGTTGTTGCCGACCAGGTCCCAGTTGCCTTCGTCTGTATAAAACTTCACGGCGAAGCCCCGCACGTCGCGGGCCGTGTCCTTGGAGCCGCGCTCGCCCTGGACGGTGGAGAAGCGGACGAACACCGGCGTGACCTTGCCAGCCTCCTTGAAGGGCGCGGCCTTGGTGATATCGGTCAGCGCTTCGTAGCATTCGAAGAAGCCGTGCGCGCCGGAACCGCGTGCGTGCACGATGCGCTCCGGGATCCGCTCGTGGTCGAAGTGCGTGACCTTCTCGCGCAGGATGAAGTCTTCCAGCAGGACCGGCCCGCGCACGCCCGACTTCAGCGAGTTCTGGTTGTCGGCGATGCGCACGCCCTGGTTCGTCGTCAGCATCTGGCCCGCGGAGTCGACTCGGACGCGATCCAGCGGCTCGATGGTGGCGTTGATGCCTTCGGGCGCGACGCTGCCGGTCTTCTCGCTGCCGTTTTCCTCGGACAGGGTGCTGGCGCCCGGCAGGCGGGAGGCAGGTTCCACCGTGGCGCCGGGCTGCGGCGCGAGGCCGTTCGCGAATCCATGTTCGCCTGCCTTGTTGGGGTTGTAAGGCATCGAAGCGGCCAGCGCTTCGACCTGCGCCATTTTTTCGGCGGGCAGATCGCCCGCACCGGCGGAACGGACCCGACCTGGGCCGCTGTCGGTATTGCGCGCTGCCGACTTGGCGGCGGCTTTCTTGGGCGGGGTGATGTTTGAATTGGGCTTGGGTGTCTTGGGCATTGGACTACTGCAATAGGGTCGGCGAAATTGCCAGCGGCCACGGTAAGTCCCCTGCCCCTCGCCATCCTGTAGGACGGATTCCCCTATCGCCCATGCCGAGCAAGCCGTCAGCTATCGCAGTAGCAGCAATAAGCCCATGAGCACCGGTTGGTGCAACATGTACCACGTTAGGCTCCAGCGGCCCAGCCACGCCAATGGCGAAGCGGCACGTGGAATCGGTTGCTGGATGGAGCTGCGCCGGCGGCTCAGCAGCCACTGTCCTGCAGCCATGCCCCACCACATCACGCCCAGCCACGGGATGAGGGGCACATAGTCCTCGGTAATGGGCTTGCGCCCAATCAGGCCCAGCCAGTTCCACGCCGGATGATTGAGAAATTCCAGTTCTGGCCAATAGCCATGCGCCAATGAAGCCAGTGGCTTTGCCGCGATGGCGACTGCGCCCGCCAGCCAGAGGCCGCGGCCCCACGCCGCCGTCAATCGCACGATGATCAACATCACGGCGATGCCATGAAGCACGCCGAAGTAGATGAAGCTCTTCGGATACATCCAGTACGAGCTTGCGGTCACCAGCAATGCGCACGCGGCGATCTGGGCCCAGCGCTTCCAGAAGCGAGCCCAGCTCTGGCCCTGTTCCACGGCCACGGCCTGGCCCAGGCCCGCACAGAACAGGAACAGGCTGACGATGGCTGTGCGCTGCCAGGTCCAGAACGGGTCGGTATAGAAATCCTGCTTGATCCAGCCGAAATGGTTGAGGTCGAAGCAGAAGTGGTACACCGTCATCCAGACGATGGCGACGCCGCGAAGGGCATCAATGGAGTCGAAGCGCTGGCCGGGCATGGGCTGGGAGTTTAGACGCAGACCCGGCGCAGACCCGATTGACGCAGCGGCCGCCGGGCGCTCCAATGCGGTGGCATGCCACCCCTAAGGAGAAGCACGATGTCTTCGTTACGCGCCCTGCTCGCCACCTGCGTACTGTTTAGCGCCACCCTCGTTTCGGCCCAGACGGCTGGCAAGACCGAAGTGCTGTGGCTGGGCCAATCCGCGACGCGCATCACCACGCCGGGCGGCAAGGTCATCGTCGTCGATCCGTGGCTCACGTCCAACCCCAAGACGCCCGCCAACTTCAAGGCGCTGGAGTCCATAGGCAAGGTGGATCTGATCCTCGTGACGCACGCGCACTTCGACCACTCCGCCGACGCCGCGGCGCTGGCCAAGATGCACAACGTCCCGGTCTATAACGCGGGAGGCCTGGGTGCGACACTGATCGGGCTGGATGTGCTGCCGCCCGCATTGGTGCAGCGATTCGGCAAGGGCGGCACGGTGATGCCCTTCGGCCCCACCGGGGTGAAAATCACCGGGGTCAGGGCGGAGCACGCTTCCGAGTTTGTCTGGAAGAACCCCGCCACCAACAAGGACGAAGCGCGCTACGGCGGCGAACCCGTGGGCTATATCATCGAAATGGAGAACGGCTTCAAGATCTGGCATATGGGCGATACCAGCGTGTTCGGCGACATGCGCCTGATAGCCGATATGTACCGGCCCGATTTGGTGATCATCCCTATCGGTGGGCATTTCACGATGAACCCGGCGGACGCCGCGCTGGCGACGCGAGAGATGATTCGCCCGAAGTACGCCTTGCCTGTCCATTACGGAACCAACCCGGCGCTTCGCGGCACCCCTGCGGAATACAGGACGGCCCTCGGCAACAGCCCCGTGCAGATGCTGGTGGTCGAGCCGGGTCAGAAGGTGGAGTTTTGACGGGACCAGGGGACCGGCTTCCCACAGCCGTTCTTGACGCGCTCAGCAAAGGCAACCTGATGGAGGCCATCAAACTGCTGCGCAGCAGCGGCATGGGCCTGAAAGAAGCCAAGGATGCCCTCGACGCGCATGCGCGCGGCAAGCCCGCGCCTCACGCACCCTCTTTCTCCGCGCCCTCGATGGGCCAATCCCTTCCGCCGGACGTCGTGGACGCGCTCCAGAAAGGCCACAAGATCGAGGCGATCCGGCTCATGCGTGAACAGACCGGCCTGGGCCTGAAGGAAGCAAAGGACGCTGTGGACGGTTACCAGCAAATGCACCTGCCGGCAGCGGGCGGGCTTTCGCCCGGCCAGGTCGGCGACACGGGATCGGGCATCTGGTGGGTGATAGTCCTGGTGCTCGTCTGCCTCGTCGGCTACATGGTGCTGCGCAGGCTGGCTTAGCCCACCCACTTGCGCGCGTTGCGCCAGATTCGCATCCAGGGGCTGAACTCGCTCTTGTCGCCTGCGGTCCAGCTCATCTGGATGTTGCGGAACACCCGTTCCGCGTGCGGCATCATGGCCGTGAAGCGCCCATCGGCCGTCGTCACGGCAGTCAAGCCGCCCGGGCTGCCGTTCGGGTTGAAGGGGTAGGTTTCGGTCGGCTGGCCATGGTGGTCAGTGAAACGCATCGCGGCGATCACCTTGCTCTTGTCGCCGCGATAAGCGAAGTTGGCAAAACCTTCACCGTGGGCCACGGCGATCGGCAGGCGGCTGCCCGCCATGCCCGCGAAGAACAGGCTGGGCGACTCCAGCACTTCCACCTGCGACAGACGGGCCTCGTAGCGCTCGCTGCGGTTGGTGGTGAATCGGGGCCAAGCCTGCGCCCCGGGAATGATGTCTGCCAATTCGGCCAGCATCTGGCAACCATTGCAAACGCCCAATGCGAAAGTGTCCGGGCGGTCGAAGAAGGACTTGAACTGTTCGGCCAGCTGCGGATTGAACATGATGCTGCGGGCCCAGCCGATGCCCGCACCCAGTGTGTCGCCATAGCTGAAGCCGCCGCAGGCGACGAAACCCTTGAAGTCCTCGAGCCGCGCGCGGCCCGTTTGCAGATCGGTCATGTGGACGTCGTACGCCTCGAAGCCGGCCTCGGTGAAGGTGTAGGCCATCTCCACATGCGAGTTGACGCCCTGCTCGCGCAGGATCGCCACCCTCGGGCGGGCCAGGTTCAGGTACGGCGCCGCCACATCTTCGGCCGGATCGAAAGCCGGGGCGAACTGCAAGCCCGGGTCGGTCGGGTCGCCCGCGGCCGCATGCTCCGCACCCGCGCCCACCGGGTTGTCGCGCTGCTGGCAGATCTTCCAGCTGACGCTGTCCCAGACCTGGTGCAAGTCGGCAAGCTTGGCGGAGAACACCGCCTTGGTGTCGCGCCAGACCTGCACCTCGCCCTTGCCCATCTCGATGCCGGACGAGGCGGGCCGGGTCTTGCCGACAAAATGGCTGAACTTCGACAGGCCGTGCGCGCGCAGGACCTGCATCACATCGTTGCGCGCTTCGGTGGGCACCTGCAGCACCACCCCGAGCTCTTCGTTGAACAGCGCCTTGAGCGTGAGCTCGTCGCGGCGCGGCCCGACTTGCGATGCCCAGTTCTTGGCATCGCCGAAATCAGCGCGGCTGTCGCTGATGCCGTCGCCTTCTGTCACCAGCAGATCGACGTTGAGCGCTACCCCGACCTGGCCGGCAAAAGCCATCTCGCAGGCAGCCGCAAACAAGCCGCCATCGCTGCGATCGTGGTAGGCAAGGATCCTGCCCTGCCCCCGCAGTGTGTTCACCGCGCTGACCAGGCTCACCAAGTCCTTGGGATCGTCCAGATCGGGCACTTCGTCGCCGACCTGATCGAGCACCTGCGCCAGGATGCCGGCGCCCATGCGGTTGCGGCCCTTGCCCAGGTCGATGAGCACCAGCGTCGTGTCTTGCGTTGCTTCCAGCTGCGGCGTCAGCGTCGGCCGCACATCGCCCAGCGTCGCAAAAGCCGTGACGATCAGGCTGACCGGCGACGTGACCTTTTTCTTCGCGTCGCCTTCGCTCCACTGCGTGCGCATGGACAGGCTGTCCTTGCCCACCGGAATGGAAATCCCCAGCGCCGGGCACAGTTCCATGCCGACCGTCCGGACGGTCTCATACAAGGCGGCGTCTTCGCCCGGCTCGCCGCAGGCGGCCATCCAGTTGGCCGAGAGCTTGACCCGGGTCAGCTCGATGGGTGCTGCCAGCAGGTTGGTGATGGCTTCGGCCACCGCCATGCGGCCCGACGCCGGGGCATCGATAGCCGCCAGCGGCGTGCGCTCGCCCATGCTCATCGCCTCGCCGGCGAAACCCTTGTAGTCGGCCAGGGTCACGGCGCAATCCGCCACCGGCACCTGCCAGGGCCCGACCATCTGGTCGCGATGCGACATGCCACCCACCGTGCGGTCGCCGATGGTGATGAGGAAGCGCTTGGAGGCCACCGTCGGGTGGCTGAGCACCTTGATGGCTGCGTCCTGCAGGCCGACGCCCGTCAGATCGACCGGCTTGAACTGGCGTGCCACGCTCTTCACGTCGCGGTGCATCTTCGGCGGCTTGCCCAGCAGCACGTTCATGGGCATGTCTACCGGGGGTGGCGCGCCTTCATCGGCAACCACCAGCTGGCGCTCTTCGGTAGCTACGCCCACGACGGCGAACGGGCAACGTTCGCGCTCGCAGAAAGCCTTGAACTGCGGCAGCGATTGCGGGGCGATGGCCAGGACATAGCGCTCCTGGCTTTCATTGCACCAGATTTCCTTGGGCGCCAGGCCCGATTCCTCCAGGGGAATCTTGCGCAGGTCGAACCGGGCGCCGCGGCCGGCGTCGTTGCTCAGCTCGGGAAACGCATTCGACAGGCCGCCGGCCCCTACGTCATGGATCGCGAGGATGGGATTGGCCTCACCTTCGGCCCAGCAATGGTTGATGACTTCCTGGGCACGGCGCTCGATCTCCGGGTTGCCGCGCTGTACCGAGTCGAAGTCGAGCTCGGCTGCGTTGGCGCCCGTCGCCATCGAACTGGCCGCGCCGCCGCCCATGCCAATACGCATGCCCGGTCCGCCCAACTGGATCAGCAAGGTGCCGGCCGGGAATTCGATCTTCTGGGTCAACCCCGCGTCGATCGTGCCCAGGCCGCCGGCGATCATGATCGGCTTGTGATAGCCGCGCATGACGTCGCCCGCTCGCTGCTCGTATTCGCGGAAATAGCCCAGCAAGTTGGGCCGGCCGAACTCGTTGTTGAATGCGGCGCCGCCCAGCGGACCTTCGGTCATGATCTGCAGCGGGCTGGCGATGTGCTCGGGCTTGCCGCCTGCTTCGTCCGACCAGCCGCCCCACAGCTTGGAGACCGTGAAGCCCGTGAGGCCGGCCTTGGGCTTGGAGCCACGCCCCGTGGCGCCTTCGTCGCGAATTTCACCGCCGGCACCGGTGGAAGCGCCGGGGAAAGGTGAAATCGCCGTCGGGTGGTTGTGTGTTTCCACCTTCATCAGCACGTGATGAAGGGCATCCTGTTTCCGATAGCGCGAGGCCTGCCCCGATGTGGCGACGAAGCGCTCTACGGCCGAGCCCTCCATGATGGACGCGTTGTCGGAGTATGCGACGACCGTGTGCTGCGGGCTGACCTGGTGGGTGTGCCGGATCATGCCGAACATGCTGCGTTCCTGCGGCACGCCATCGATCGTGAACGAGGCGTTGAATATCTTGTGCCGGCAGTGTTCGCTGTTGGCCTGCGCGAACATCATCAGCTCCACGTCGCTGGGGTTGCGCCCCAGGCCCTTGAACGACTGGACCAGGTAGTCGATCTCATCGTCGGCCAAGGCCAGGCCGAACTGGACATTGGCTTTCTCCAGCGCCGCCCGGCCGCCGGCCAGAACGTCCACGTATTCCATCGGCGACGGCTCCACCTCGGCGAACAGGCCCCGGGCCGTGGCGCGGTCGAACATCGCGCTTTCCGTCATCCGGTCGTGAAGCAAGGCTGCGATGGCCTGCAATTGCGATGCGTCCAGCCCGCCCTTGCCGAACAACCCGCTTTTCACGCTGACGCGAAATTCAGTGATGCGCTCCACCCGCTTGAGCGCGATGCCGCAGTTGTGTGCGATGTCCGTCGCCTTGGAAGCCCAGGGCGAAACGGTGCCGAAGCGCGGCGATACGACGACCAGCGAACCCTCGCCCGCGGGCTGGTAAGGATCTCCGTAGGTCAGCAGTGCGGCCAACCGCTCATTCTCGGCTGCGCTGGGCGCGTTATCTGCGGCAACCAGGTGGACGAAGCGGGCGCTGAGGCCGCTGACTTTGTCGTGGATGGCCTGCAGGCGCGGAAGGAGTTGCTGGACTCTAAACTCGCTGAGGGCATTGCCGCCCTCGAACTCGGTGATGTGCAGGGTCACAATGAACGGGCTCTCGGTGTTAACCCGGCATTTTACCGGCAAGGGATTTCGCCCAATGGGATAATTGAAGCCATGAGCATTACGTACAAAGACGCTGAGGGCATCCAGGGCATGCGGGTGGCGGGAAGGCTGGCCTCCGAGGTGCTGGACTATCTCACGCCGCACATCAAGCCGGGGATCACCACCAAGGAGATCGACCGGCTGGCTGCCGAATGCATGAAAAAGCAGGGCACGATCTCCGCCACGCTGGGCTACCAGCCCGCGGGCTATCCGCCCTACCCCGCCTCCTTGTGCACCTCCGTGAACCATGTGGTGTGCCACGGCATCCCCAATGACAAGCCGCTGAAGAAGGGCGACATCGTCAACGTGGACGTCACCGTCATCAAGGACGGCTGGTATGGCGACACCAGCCGCATGTTCATGGTCGGCGAGGTCTCCATCGCCGCCAAGCGCCTGTGCGCACTGACGTTCGACGCCATGTGGCAGGGGATCATGCGCGTGCGGCCCGGCATCCACCTGGGCGACATCGGGTTCGCCATCCAGAAGTTCGCCGAAAGCAATGGCTTTTCGGTGGTGCGCGAGTTCTGCGGCCATGGCATCGGCCGCAACTTCCATGAGGAGCCCCAGGTGTTGCACTACGGCAAGCCCGGCACCCTGGAGGAGCTCAAGCCCGGCATGACCTTCACCATCGAGCCCATGATCAACGCCGGGCGCAAGGACGTGAAGGAGTTCGGCAGCGACGGCTGGACCATCGTGACCAAGGATCACTCCCTGTCGGCGCAATGGGAGCACACGGTGCTGGTCACGGAAACCGGCTACGAGGTGCTCACGCTCTCGGCCGGCAGCCCGCCTCCACCGCCGTTCGTGAACGCATGATCCTTGCGGCGCTGGCGCCAAACCCGGCAGTGCCCGACATCCAGGCACTGCGCGAAGGGCACCGGGCCCGCAAGAATGCGCTGCTGGCTTCGCTGCAAGCGCAAGGCAGTTCGACACGAGGCATTCGCGGCCTGCTCCAGCGCCTGGCCCGTGAGGCCGACGACACCCTCAAGACCCTGTGGAATGCTGCCGGCTTGCCTGCCGGTTTCGCGCTGTTGGCCGTGGGCGGCTTCGGGCGTGGCGAGCTGTTTCCCCACTCGGACGTCGATGTAGTCGTCCTGATGCCTGACGGCACCTCGGCGGAGCACGCCCCGGAACTCAAGCGCCGGCTCGAGGGATTCATCGGCAACTGCTGGGACGCAGGCCTGGAGATTGGCTCCAGCGTGCGCACTGTGTCCGAATGCGTGGCCCAGGCCGAATCCGACGTGACGGTGCAGACCTCGCTGCTGGAGTCGCGACTCATCACCGGCGACGGCAAGCTCTACGGCACTTTCCGCAAGCGCTTCGAGGTGACGATCGATCCCAAGGCCTTCTTCGTGGCCAAGACGCTGGAGATGCGCCAGCGCCACACCAAATTCGAGAACACGCCCTACTCGCTCGAGCCCAATTGCAAGGAATCGCCGGGCGGCCTGCGCGACCTGCAGGTGATCCTGTGGGTGGCCAACGCCGCGGGCTTCGGGAAGAGCTGGGATGAGCTGGCTCGCACGGGCCTGGCCACGGCATTCGAAGCGCGCCAGATCAAGCGCAACGAGGCATTGCTGAGCCTGATCCGCGCGCGGCTCCACGTGATCGCCAAACGGCGGGAAGACCGCCTGGTGTTCGACCTGCAGACCGCGGTCGCCGAATCCTTCGGCTACGAATCCGTGGTCAACGACCGCGGGCGAGTGATTTCGCGCGCCAGCGAGGCGTTGATGAAGCGCTTCTATTGGGCGGCCAAGGCCGTGACGCAGCTCAACCAGATCCTGCTGCTCAACATCGAGGAGCGGCTCAATCCCAACGAGCAAGCGCCGCAACCGATCAACGAGCGCTTCTTCAACAAGGCCGGGATGGTCGAGGTCGCCAGCGACGACCTGTACCTGAAGAATCCGCACGCCATCCTGGAAACCTTCCTGGTGTACCAGACGACCGTCGGCGTGAAAGGCTTGTCCGCGCGGACGCTGCGGGCCCTGTACAACGCCCGAGCGGTGATGGACGGGAAGTTCCGCAGCGATCCGGTCAATCACGCCACCTTCCGGGCCATGCTGATGCAGCCCGAGGGCATCACCCACGCCATGCGCCTGATGAACCAGACTTCGGTGCTGGGGCGCTATCTGTGGGTGTTCCGCAAGATCGTGGGCCAGATGCAGCACGACCTGTTCCATGTGTACACCGTGGACCAGCACATCCTGATGGTGCTGCGCAATGTCCGGCGCTTCTTCATCGCCGAACACGCGCACGAATACCCGTTCTGCTCGCAGCTGGCCGCGGGCTGGGACAAGCCATACATCCTCTACATCGCCGCACTGTTTCACGACATCGCCAAAGGCCGCGGGGGCGACCATTCCGAATTGGGCGCTCGCGAAGTGAGCCTCTTCTGCCGGCAGCATCACATCGAGCCGGAAGACTGCCGGCTGGTGGAGTTCCTGGTGAAGGAACACCTGGCCATGAGCCGCATCGCCCAGAAAGAAGACCTGAGCAACCCGGACGTCATCGCGGCCTTCGCCAAGCGAGTGGGCGACGAGCGCAACCTCACCGCCCTGTACCTGCTGACCGTGGCCGACATTCGCGGCACCAGCCCCAAGGTGTGGAACGCCTGGAAGGGCAAGCTGCTGGAAGACCTGTACCGCTACACGCTGCGCATGCTGGGCGGCCGCGCGCCCGACCGCGACGCAGAGATCGAGGCCCGCAAGCGCGAGGCCCTGGTGCAGCTGGGCTTGTATGCGCTTCCGTTCGAGGGCCACAAGAAGTTGTGGGACACGCTGGACGTGGGCTACTTCATGCGGCACGAGGCGGCCGACATCGTCTGGCATACCCGCCACCTGGCGCGCCACGCCGGCAAAGCCAAGGCGATCGTGCGCGCGCGCCTCTCGCCGGTAGGCGAAGGCCTGCAGGTGCTGGTGTACACGCCCGACCAGCCTGACCTGTTTGCCCGCATCTGCGGCTACTTCGACCAGGCCGGTTTCAGCATCCTGGATGCCAAGGTGCATACGGCGAACAACGGCTATGCCCTGGACACCTTCCAGGTGGTGAGCTCGATGCTGCCGGAACACAACCGCGAGCTGATCAGCATGGTCGAGTCGGAGCTGCAGCACACCATCGAGCAGGCGGGCCCGCTGCCGCCGCCCAGCCGCGGCCGCGTTTCACGCCGGGTCAAGAGCTTCCCGATCACTCCGCGTGTTCATCTCGCCCCCGACGAGAAAGCCCAGCGCTGGCTGCTGTCGATCTCGGCCAGCGATCGCGTCGGCTTGCTCTATTGCGTGGCCCGGGTGCTGGCCCGGCATCACATCAATCTCCAACTGGCGAAGGTGTCCACGCTGGGAGAGCGGGTTGAAGACACTTTCCTCATCGATGGCCCCGAGTTGCAGCAGAACAAGCGCCAGATCGAGATAGAGACCGAGCTGCTGGAGGCGCTAGCCGCCTGAATCAGGGCCGCGCCAAAACGCGGGCTTCGCTTAGGCATTTTCCCACTGGCAGCCTTGTCAACTAAGGGTAAGTCCCTATTCATGCGTACCAATGGGCTCAACCTCAGCCGTATGACTTACTGCAACCGTAAGGCAGCCGCCATATTCAACACAACCTGTTGCACTCGTTAGCAGTTGTTTCTGTGCCGCCATGGTGGGCGTCCCGACCCTGTCAACTCTGACAGGTGGCCGACCGCCCTCTCGTTTGACCGAAGCCGCTGAGCTTCCTAGAGTTCTCCCAAACCGCAGTGGCGGCATCAATAAAAAAGGGAGGATCGAAAATGAAAGCTCAATCGAATTCGCGGCGGCAACTGTGCCAATCCATGGCGCTTGCCGCCCTCGCCTCTGCCGTTCCGGCCTGGGCCCAGTCGACCTCGCCCCGCAAGGCCGCTCCTACCACGCCCTGGCGGTTGATGATCAACGAGGCGGTTACCGGGGACACGAACCTCTTCCTGCTCACCGCCCGCTATCGGCCTTGGGCCGAATTCATGACGGGCCAGCTCAAGGGGCGGCCGATCGGCATCGAGCCCGTGGTCGACATCAAGCGTTTCATGTCCATGGCGCAGGGCACCACGAAGCCCGAGCTGGTATTTGGCAAATCGGTCAACCAGCTGGCGAAGCTGGTCCGCGACGATGGCTACCAGCCGCTGGTGCGGCGGGCCGGGCCCTACAAGGCGGCGTTCATCGTTGCCAAGGGCTCGCCGATCAAGACGCTGGCCGAAGCCGCCAATGCCCGCATCATCATGCCCGACGAATACTCCGCCACCACCGCTGTGGCACGCGCCGAGCTGCGCCGGCACAACATCCCCAAGCCGGACGTGCTGCATGTCCGATACCAGGAGGCTGTCGCCCAGCAGATCACAAGCGGCATGGGCCAGGTCGGCGTCGTCAATCCCACCATCGCCCGCAAATGGGCCGACGAAGGCGGCCGCGTCCTCGCCGAAACCCAGCCGGTCGTGAACTGGTCCGTGCTGGCTTCGCCTGCCATGCCCGCGGATACGGTCCGCCAGCTGCAGGAAGCGCTGCTGGGCATGAACACGCAAGCGGCCCCCATTCTTGGCGCTCTGGGCGTCAAGGAATGGGCCAAGGCCGAACGCCAGGAGTACCTGGCTTTGCTGGATTACACGAAGGAGTAAGGGATGGAAAAGAAAAGTCGCGGGCCCATGTTCGACAGGCCCAGCCCCCGGCGTGCGCGGTTCGCCACGGCCGCAGCGATAGGACTGCTGGCCTTGGCCGGCATGGCGAATGCCCAGCCGACCTCGCCGATACCGCCGGCCATCGAGCAGGCGGCACGCGAGATCGCAACGGAACTGGGGCGCCATTGCCCGGTGGCACCGGCCGGCGACACGGCTGCCTACAACGCCTGCAGGCGTGCCCTGTTCGGCCCGAGTGCCTTGCGCTCGCACCTGCCGGACTTCCTGCTGTGGGGACGCCAGAGCAAGGCGGCCGGAGCGACGTTGCGGCAGACCAACCTGACCCAGTTCGCACCGGACGTCTGGACCAACATGTACGCCCCCCTGTTCATGTTCAACGGCCGCCATACGGTGGAGTGGGTCCCTGAGGAGCGCATGTTTCGCGTCCAGCTGGAAGCCGCCTTCCGCAACCGGCTGGCCCCTGGCCAATTCCCCTATCCCTTCTGGCACGAGGAATCCAAGTGGGCGATGTACGAGAACGCCAACAGCCTCATGCTGTGGATGGCCCCGAACACCGCGAAGATCCGCGCCGCCCAATTCACCGACCGCGCGCCCAATGCCATGTTGCAGCCGGTGGAGCCGGTGCGCCACGCGAAGCACGAAGGCCAATGGCTGTGGACCGACGAGAAGGGCAAGACCCAGCCCGCGGTCACGCTGTTCGATGGCGTGTACCGGCCCGAGAACCCGCACATCAAGGCCATGGACCGGCAGTACCGCGACCTGGCCCTTCAGATGCGCGAATCGCAGTGCACCCAGTGCCACGTGCCCAACAACCCCGACAAGATGAGCCGCCTGGTGCTGCTGTCCACGCCTGCGCATGCCGCCGGGGAAATCGACCGCCTGATCAAGTCCGTGCGCGAGGATCGCATGCCGGTGGACGAGTTCCGGCTCGCCACGCCGCTGGCTGCGGACAAGAGGGAATGGTTGCTGCAACGCGCGGAGGCCTTCCGCGCCGTCGTGCAAGCAGCGCAGGACTGGGAGAAGAACGCCTCCCCGGCCTCCGCCAGCGCCCCTCCCCAAACCGCGTTCCAACCAACCCAGCAAAGGTGATGACATGAATCTTCCGAATTCAGAATCGCGCCTCAATCGGCGCACCCTCCTCGTGCGTGGCGCCGCTGCCGCCGCAGTCTGTGCCGTGCCCGTGGGCTGGGCCCAGCAGTCGGGCGACCGCTGGCGGTTGCTGGTGAACGAAGCCGTCACGGCCGACCTGAGCATCTCGATGCTGGCCATGCGCTATCGCGGCTGGGCGGAGTACATGGGTTCGCAGATCCAGAATAAACAGGTGCTGGTGGACCCCATCATCGACATTCCGCGCTTCGTCCAGCAGGCGCAATCGGAACAGAAGCCGCTGCTGGTCTTCGGCAAGTCGGTCAACCAGCTATCCAAGCTGGTGCGCGACCACGGCTACCAGCCGCTGGTACGGCGCCCCGAGCCGTACAAGGCCGCCTTCATCGTGCCGAAGGACTCGCCCATCCAGAACTTCACCCAGTTGGGCGGCCGGAAGCTGCTGCTCCCGGACACGTACTCCGCCACGGCCGCCATGGCGCGGGCCGAGATTCGCCGACAGGACATCCGCGAGCCCTACATGTCGCACACGCGCTTCCAGGACAGCGTGGCCGGACAGGTGGCCGCGGGAATGGCGGAAGCCGGCGTCGTGAATCCCACCATTGCCAGGAAATGGCAGGAAGCGGGCGGGCGGATCATCGGCGAGACCCAACCGGTCGTGAACTGGTCGGTCCTGGCGTCGCCCAAGGCCTCCCCCGAGATGGTGGCACGGCTCACCAATTCGCTGCTGGCGATGAACGGCCAGGCGAGCGGCGGCTTGCTGTCCGACATCGGCGTCAAGCAGTGGGCCAAGGCCGAGCGGAAGGAATATCTCGCGTTGCTGGAGTACACGGGCGAATGACCAGGCACATGCGACTCATCGTTTCGTTCACGCTCGCCACTGCGGTCGCGGCCCCTGCTTGGGCTCAGTTCGCCCGGGCGGAGGATGCCGTGAAGTACCGGCAGGGCGCATGGTATGTGCTGTCGCAGCACTTCGCCCGTATCGGTGCCATGGTCAACGGCCGTGCGCCCTACGATGCCCGCGGTGCGCTGGAAAACGCCGAACTGGTAGCGG
Source organism: Caenimonas soli (assembly GCF_013155545.1). Classification (GTDB taxonomy): domain Bacteria; phylum Pseudomonadota; class Gammaproteobacteria; order Burkholderiales; family Burkholderiaceae_C; genus Ramlibacter; species Ramlibacter soli. The sequence continues at coordinate 245,414 of NZ_JABJVV010000001.1, forward strand.
CCCTGGCCAAGCTGCCGGCGACGGCCTTCGGCCCGGGTACCGAGCGCCTTTCCCCGAAGGCCAAGCCGGAGATATGGACCGAGCAGGCCCGCTTCAGGGAGCACAACGACAAACTCGTCGGCGAGTCGGCCAAGCTGCTGGCGGCTGCCCGGGTCAACAACCTCGATCAACTCAAGGCCGCTTACGCCTCCACGGCCGCAACTTGCAAAGGCTGCCATGATGCCTACCGCAACAACTAAACGCCATTACGCGGGTGTCGCCATCCCGGCAGCACCCATCAGGGCTACGGTCCCGCGAGTTTGGACCGGCATGCGCCGGGTGCGGGTCTGGGACTTGCCGACCCGCCTGTTTCACTGGAGCCTGGTCGCCTGCTTCGTTGGGCTGGTGGCCACCGGTTACACCGGCGGGGCCGCGATGCATTGGCACGCGCGCTTTGGCTATGCCGTGCTGGCCCTTCTAGTATTTCGCATAGTGTGGGGATTCGTGGGCGGCCGATGGTCGCGCTTCACCTCGTTCCTGTATTCCCCGGCCCGCGTGATCGCGTACCTGCGCGGCAAGGACGATGGCAAGCCGAAAGCAGGCCACAACCCCCTCGGGGCGTTGTCGGTATTTGGCATGCTCGCGGTGCTGCTGGTGCAGGTGGGAACCGGCCTGGTCAGTGACGACGAAATTTCATTCACCGGCCCGCTCAGCAGCTTCGTTACCGCCAGCCAGTCGCTGAGCGCTACCTGGTTTCACAAGGAGGTAGGCCAGTGGACGATCGTGGCCCTGGTGGTGCTGCACATCGCCGCCATCGCCTATTACCTCGTGCGCAAGAAGAAGAACCTGATCAAGCCCATGCTCGACGGAGATGAGGCCATGGTCACTCCGGTGCCGCCCTCGCGTGACGACTCCCATTCACGCACGCTGGCCGCGGCGGTGTTCGCTGTCTGCGCAGTGGGGGTGACCTGGCTCGCGGCCCTGGGCTGACTGCCGGACGAGCCCCTAGTCGTCCTGGCCCGCGTCCAGTCCCGGGAACAGGACGTCGGTGAAGCCGAACTTGCTGAAGTCGCGCACCCGCATGGGGTAGAGCTTGCCGATCAGGTGATCGCATTCGTGCTGCACCACGCGCGCATGGAAGCCATCGACGGTGCGATCAATAGCGTCGCCGTATTGGTCGAAGCCGGTATAGCGGATGCGTGACCAGCGTGGCACGACGCCACGCAACCCTGGGACGGACAGGCACCCCTCCCAACCTTCTTCCTCCTCGTCGCCGATAGGCGTGATGACCGGGTTGAGCAGCACCGTGCGAGGGACCAGCGGCGCGTCGGGGTAGCGGGGATTCACGGCCTCGGTGCCGAAGATCACCAGTTGCAGGTCCACGGCGATCTGGGGCGCGGCCAGGCCCGCCCCATCGACGGCGCGCATGGTGTCGAACATGTCGGAGACCAGTAGGTGGATCTCGTCGGTATCGAATTCCGTCACCGGCTGGGCCACGCGCAGCAGCCGCGGGTCGCCCATCTTGATAATTTCACGCACCGCCATCAAGCAATCCCTTCAATCCTTCTTCGTCCAGCACGGCGACGCCGAGTTCCCTTGCCTTGTCCAGCTTGCTGCCCGCCTCGGCCCCTGCAACCACGTAGTCGGTCTTCTTGCTGACCGATCCGGCAACCTTGGCGCCGGCCGCTTCCAGCATGTCTTTGGCCTCGTCGCGACTGAGCGTCGGCAAGGTGCCCGTCAGCACCACGGTCTTGCCGGCCAGCGGCTTGGGCGCCCGCGCGGCCGGCTCGCCTTCTTCCCAGGTGAGGCCGCAAGCCCGCAACTGCACCACCACTTCGCGGTTGTGCGGCTGCTGGAAGAACTTATGGATGCTCTCGGCCACCACGGGGCCGACGTCGGGCACTTCGAGCAGGCGCTCCACGCTGGCGTCCATGATCGCGTCGAGCTGGCCAAAGTGGCGCGCGAGGTCCTTGGCCGTGGCCTCGCCCACATGGCGTATGCCCAAGCCGAAGAGGAACCTCGGCAAGGTCGTGTGCTTGGATTTCTCCAGTGCCGCCAGGACGTTTTGCGCCGATTTCTCGGCCATGCGGTCCAGGCTGCACAACGCAGAAAGGCCCAGGCGGTACAGGTCGGGCAGTGTCTTGATGACGTTGCCCTCCACCATCTGATCGACCAGTTTCTCTCCCAGGCCCTCGATGTCCATGGCCCGACGCTGCGCGAAATGCAGGATGGCCTGCTTGCGTTGCGCGCCGCAGAATAACCCGCCGGTGCAGCGGTAATCCGCCTCGCCTTCCTCGCGCACCGCCTCGGAGCCGCAGACCGGGCATTTGCGTGGCATGGTGAAAAGCTGGGCCTCGTGCACGCGCTTCTCAGGCACCACCGCCACCACCTCGGGGATGACGTCGCCGGCTCTCCGGACGATGACGGTGTCGCCCACCCGCACGTCCTTGCGGCGAGCCTCGTCTTCGTTGTGCAAAGTGGCATTGGTCACTGTGACCCCGCCCACGAACACCGGCGCCAGCCGCGCCACGGGGGTGAGCTTGCCGGTGCGGCCCACGTAAACGTCGATGGATTCCACCGTGGTGATCTGTTCCTGGGCCGGGTACTTGTGGGCGACGGCCCAGCGCGGTTCGCGCGATACGAAGCCCAGCTGCTTCTGCAGGGCCAGGCTGTTGACCTTGTAGACTACGCCATCGATATCGAATGGCAGGCTGTCGCGTTCCTTGCCCACAGCCTGGTGAAAGGCCACCAGCTCTTCGGAACCCGTCGCGACCTGGGTGCGCGTGGAAACCGGAAAGCCCCAGGAGCGCAGCGTCAGCAACATTTCGAAGTGCGTGGTGAATGCCGGGCCGCCCTGCTCCGGCGCCGACACTTCACCCCAGCCATATGCAAAGAAACTCAGCGGCCGCTGCCGCGCGATGCCCGGATCCAGCTGGCGCACCGCACCCGCCGCCGCATTGCGCGGATTGACGAAGGTCTTCTCGCCCTTGGCGCCCTTGGCGATCTTCTCGCGCTGCTGTTCGTTGAGTTTTTCGAAGTCGTCGCGACGTATGTAGACCTCGCCGCGCACCTCGAGCACCGGCGGCGCGTCCTTGGGCAGCCGCAGCGGGATCTGGCCGATGGTGCGGATGTTCTGCGTGACCTCTTCGCCGATTTCGCCGTCGCCGCGGGTCGCCGCCTGGACCAGCACGCCGTTTTCGTAGCGCAGGTTGAGCGCCAGCCCGTCGAACTTGAGCTCGGCGACGTACTCGATGGGCGGCGCCGATTCGGCCAGGCCCAGCTCGCGCCGCACCCGGGCGTCGAAGCTGCGGGCGCCGCTGGCCTCGATGTCGGTCTCGGTGCGGATCGACAGCATGGGTACCTTGTGGCGCACCTTGGTGAAACCTTCGAGCGGCTTCGCGCCCACCCGCTGGGTCGGCGAACCGGGGGTCAGCAGCTCGGGGTGCCGCGCCTCCAGATCCTGCAATTCCCGAAACAGCTTGTCGTACTCGGCATCCGGAATCTCGGGCTCGTCCAGCACGTAATAGCGGTGTGCATGGTGATGCAGCAGCTCGCGCAGCGCATCGACCCGTTCCTGGACTTTGGCGGTGACGGCCATACCTTAGGAAAACAGCCGGCGCGCCAACGGCGACCCCGCCGCCAGGTCGCGCGCGTCCAGCGTGTCGTAGAGCTGCTCGAGGTCCGAGCCGATCACGTCCATGCCTTCGGCGCGGATCACCTCGCCGTTGTCGTCGGTGATGATGCCTTCCATGGCGGCTGCCAGGGCGATGGCGGACTCGCGCATGCGAACGAAGGGCTGCTCGCTGCGGTGTACCTGCGGCACGTCCAGGCTGAGCGTCAACTCGCGCAGGGCCGACTGGGCGGGATCGTCGGCCAATGCAGCCTGGGTGTCGAACGACAGGCCCAGCACGGGCGGCGCGCCGGGCGAGCTGGCCGGCAACACCATCCGCCCCGGGATCGCGCCGGGCACGAAGCCCAGGCGAGCCGCGTTCTGCTGCACGTAGCCGGGGCTCCAGGCGGCGTTGGTGGCGCGCAGCGTGAAGCCGAGTTGGGCGTCGTGGCCGCTGGCGAACTGGTCCAACTCGCGCGCCCGCGCCACCTCATCAAGCATGTCGGGGAAATCGGGGGCGCCATTGATGGCATCGGCGAAGGCCTGGGCTTTCATCACGAATTCGGAGAATTCGATCTCGTTGAGTGCGCCGGTTCGGTTGGCCAGCTGCACGCCGGCCTGGAAGGCGCTGTAGCGGTGGCCTGCCTGCGGGGTTTCCCACTGCTGCGTCGCGTCGTGGAAGCCTTCAACGGCGAAAGGCTTGCTGCCGGCACGGCGCGTCGGCGGCATGGCGGCCAGCGCCGCGTCACCGGAAACCGGGCCTTCCACCACGATCGGCGTCAGCACGTCGATCAGCGCATCCAGTCCAGGTTTGCGCTCCATGGCGGGCAGCGGCGGGGCCAGGCTCGCGTCGTCGAACACCGGGTCCTCGCGTTCAGCCGGAGCCCGGGGCTCGACCACCATGGCGACTTCCGGCTGGCGCGGCGTGTTCCTGCGCGATGTCCAAGCGTTGTAGGCTACCAGCAGGGCGAGCACCAGCCCGCCCAGAATCGCCAGGCCTAGCGTGAAACTGCTCAAGCCGCCTCGGCCATGGACACGGCCGACTCCATGTCCACCGCAACGATGCGCGAAACGCCCTGCTCCTGCATGGTCACGCCGATCAGTTGCTCGGCCATTTCCATGGCGATCTTGTTGTGGCTGATGAAGAGGAACTGGGTTCCGCGGCTCATGCTGGTCACCAGCTTGGCATAGCGCTCGGTGTTGGCGTCGTCCAGCGGCGCGTCCACCTCGTCCAGCAAGCAGAAAGGCGCGGGGTTCAACTGGAAGATCGCGAACACGAGCGCAATGGCCGTCAGGGCCTTCTCACCGCCGGACAGCAGGTGGATGGTCTGGTTCTTCTTGCCGGGCGGCTGGGCCATGACCTGCACGCCTGAATCGAGAATTTCGTCGCCGGTCATCACCAGGCGAGCGTTGCCGCCGCCGAACAGCTCGGGGAACATCTTGCCGAAATGCTCGTTGACGGTGTTGAAAGTGCCGGCCAGCAGTTCGCGCGTTTCGCCGTCGATCTTCTTGATCGCGTCTTCCAGCGTGGCCATGGCTTCGTTCAGGTCGGCCGACTGCGCGTCCAGGAACTGCTTGCGCTCGCGCGCCGTGGTCAGTTCTTCCAGCGCCGCCAGGTTCACCGCGCCCAGGGCGGCAATGTCGCGGTGCAGGCGGTCGATGTCGCCCTGCATGCCGGACAGCTTGACCTTTCCTTCCTCGATCGATCTGGCCACCGCCTCGAGGTCGGCCTGCGCATCGACCAGGAGCTGCGTGTATTGCTCGAAGCCGAGCCGCGCCGCCTGCTCCTTGAGCTGGAACTCCGTGATGCGCTGGCGCAGGGGATCGAGTTCGCGCTCCAGTTGCAGCCGGCGTTCGTCGCTCGCCCGCAGCTTGGCGGTAAGGTCGTCGTATTCGCTGCGCTTGGCGCCCAGCGACTGCTCGCGCTCCAGCTTCAAGGCCAGCGCGCTTTGCAGGCCGGCCTGGGCCGCCGCATCCGTCAGGCGCGAGAGTTCTTCCTTGGCGCGCTCTTCTTCGGCGGCGATCGATTGCGCCTGCTGGGTGGCGGTTTCGATGGCGCGCTGCAGTTCGGCCTTGCGGGCCTCGACCGAGCGCTGCGAGAACTGAGCCTCCTGGGCTTGCCGCTCCAGGCTGCGCTGCTGCTCGCGGCATTCCGCCAGTTTGCGCTCGGCCTCGATGACGCGATCGCCGAGTTGCGCGTGCCGCTCCTGACTGTCGGCCAGTTGCATGTCCAGCTCTTCGAAGCGCGCCTCCGCCGTGACCCGGCGTTCCTGCAGCTCTTCGAGCAAGGCATCGAGTTCCGCCATGTCGCCGGCGATCTGCTCGCTGCGGGCACGGGTCTGCTCGGCCAGCTGCGTCAGGCGCAGCGTCTCGACTTGCAGTTCATGGGCACGGTCCTGCGTCTCCGCAGCTTCGCGCCGGGCCGATACCAGCCGCTGCGAGGCTTCGCTGTACGCGGCCTCCGCGCGAACCAGGGCCGACCGTGCCTCTTCGGCGATCAGGGCCTGCGCGCGCAGCTGCTTCTCGAGATTCTCGATTTCCTGCTGCCGTGCCAAGAGGCCGGCCTGCTCCGAATCCTGCGCGTAAAAGCTCACGCTGTGCGCTGTGACGGCATGGCCGCTCTTCACGTAGATCACTTCGCCCGCCTGCAGCATGGCGCGTGCGGCCAGCGCATCTTCGAAACTCTGCGCGGTGTAGCAGCCGTGCAGCCAGTCAACCAGCAGGGCTTTCTGTCCGGCGTCGTTCAGTCGCAGCAGGTCGGACAGGCGTGGCAAGGCGGACTCGCCATCCGGCGCGGCCGCTTGCGGCAGGTTATAGAAAGCCAGCTTGGCCGGAGGGGGATCGTTGCCGAATGCCCGCACCATGTCCAGCCGCGACACCTCGAGCGAATTCATGCGCTCGCGCAGCGCGCCTTCCAACGCGTTTTCCCAGCCCTGCTCGATATGGATTCGGCTCCACAGGCCCTGCAATCCCTCGAGGCCGTGCTTGGCCAGCCAGGGCCGAAGCTTGCCGTCGGTCTTGACCTTTTCCTGCAACGCCTTGAGGGCTTCCATGCGCGCCGACAGGTCAGCCTGTTTGTGGCTTTCGCTGTTGACGGCCTGTTGCCGGCCGCGGCGGTCTTCGTCCAGTTGCGGCACCTGTTCCTGCAACTCGTGCAGGCGGGCGTCGGCGGTTTCTGCGGCCTCCTGCGCCGTAGCCAGTTGCGCCTGGAGGTTGGTCAGGCGCGCTTCATCGGGAGCCGCGAGAGCGTTGCGGTCGACCACCAGGCGCTCACGGCGCTGGTTCAGCTGGCGGGACTGCTCTTCGATGTTGCGTTGATCGGCTGCCAGCACCTGGATCTGCTGCTGTACCTGGGCCACTCCGGTGCGTTGCTCGTTCGATTTGGCTTGCGCCTGGCGCAAAGCCTCTTCCAGATCGGGCAGCTGCTGGGCCTGCTCCTCGACCTGGGCCGCCAGGAGCATTGCCTTCTCTTCGGCGTCTACGCCCTGCGCAGCCAGGTTCTCGGTTTCGGCGGCCGCATCGTCCCTGCGTGCGGCCCACTGGGTGGTTTGCTCCTTCAGCTGGACGAGGCGCTGCTCCACGCGCTGGCGGCCCTCGACCACAAAGCGGATCTCGGCCTCCAGCCGGCCCACTTCCGCGCTGGCTTCGTACAGCTGCCCTTGAGCCTGGTTGACTTGGTCGCCGGCCGCATAGTGCGCCTGCCGGATCGTCTCGAGGTCGCTCTCGACGCGGCGCAGATCGGCCACGCGCGATTCAAGGTCGTTGACGGATTTCTCGGCGTCGGCCTTCACCTTGGCCTGGTCGGCTTCGCCCTCGGCGCGCTTCAAGAACCACAGTTGCTGTTGCTTGAGCGTGACCTCGGCTTGCAGCGTGTTGTATTTCTGCGCGACCTCGGCCTGTTTTTCCAGCTTGTCGAGGTTGGAGTTGAGTTCACGCAGGATGTCTTCGACCCGCGTCAGGTTCTCGCGCGTGTCCGTGAGCCGGTTTTCCGTCTCGCGTCGGCGTTCCTTGTACTTGGACACGCCCGCGGCTTCCTCGAGGAACAGGCGCAGCTCCTCGGGCTTGGATTCGATGATCCGGCTGATCGTGCCCTGGCCGATGATGGCGTAGGCGCGAGGCCCCAGGCCCGTGCCCAGAAACACGTCCTGTACGTCCCGCCGACGCACCGGCTGGTTGTTGATGTAGTAGCTGGACGTGCCGTCGCGCGTCAGCACGCGCTTGACGGCGATCTCGGTGAACTGGGCCCATTGGCCGCCGGCGCGGTGGTCGGCATTGTCGAACACCAGTTCGACCGACGACCGCGAGGCCGGCTTGCGGGTATTGGTGCCGTTGAAGATCACGTCCTGCATGGACTCGCCGCGCAGCTCGCTGGCCCGCGACTCGCCCAGCACCCAGCGCACGGCGTCCATGATGTTGGACTTGCCGCAACCGTTGGGGCCCACCACGCCCACCAGCTGGCCCGGCAACATGAAGTTGGTGGGTTCGGCGAAGGACTTGAACCCGGATAGCTTGATGGAATTGAGACGCACGCAAAAAGCCTGTGGTTTGAACTGTCCGCGGCGGCCTGGCCACGCGCGAAACGCACGATGTTACCCGAGCGCTCCAGGGGCGCTCCCGCCGGTCGGGCGCCCCGGCGAAGCCAGGGCCGCCTGATCCTAAGGCGGTCGGCCCCATGTAATGCTTTCTTACCGGCTCCTAGCTGCCCACGTGCATACTGAACACGGCGCCGTTGGACAGGCGGCAGGTGCCCGTACCCAGCGTCGGCGAGTTCATGGTGTAGCGGCAGTTGATGTAGCTGCCGCGTTGCCCTGCGCCATTGGCCACGCCATCGCGGGAAGAACCCGCCACCCGCGTGGCTTCGCCCGAGAAGCTCTCGCCGTTGATGTTGGTGCTGAAGTGGCCGCGGCCATTCAGGTCGTTCGTCACCGCCGCCATGACCGTGCCATACACAGCGGCTGTTTCGTTGACCGGGTACAGGCGAGCCGAGAAAGTGACGGGCCCCGGCACGGGCGCTGTGGCGGGTAAGTAAATGCCGGTCGAGGGGGCTGGCTGCGGGTGCACCGGCACCACATAGCAGCCGGTCAGCATGCCGGTCGCGGCGACGATGGCCGCCAGCGATGCCTTGCGGACAAGGCGCGAAGAAGTCTTCATTGCGATTCCAGGTGACCCAAGCACATGCTTGTGGTCCGGATTCTGTCGGCGCCGGGGCAAAAGTATCGAAATGACGCATGATGTACCGATCTTAAGTACCCGAAGCATCGAAATGAGCTACTCCTGATGGACGGGATAATCCCAGGCATGAATCCCCTTTTGTCCCGGCTGCAGCCCTACCCCTTCGAGCGGCTGCGGCAACTTTTCGTGGGCGTGAGGCCCAATTCCGCCTATCGGCCCATCAGCCTGGGCATCGGCGAGCCCAAGCACCCCACGCCGGAATTCATCAAGCAGGCCCTGGTTGGCTCGCTGAATGGCCTGGCGAGCTACCCGGGCACGGCGGGAGAACCGCATCTGCGCGAGGCGTTTCGCCATTGGCTGCAGGTCCGCTATGGGCTGATGGCGGTGGATGCCAACACGCAGATGCTGCCGGTCAACGGCTCGCGCGAGGCCTTGTTCGCGTTTGCCCAGACCGTGATCGACCCCGGCAAGAAGCCGATGGTGGTGTGCCCCAACCCGTTCTATCAAATCTACGAAGGCGCGGCGCTGCTCGCAGGGGCCGAGCCCTACTACGCACCCAGTGACCCGGCCCGCAATTTCGCCGTGGATTGGGACAGCGTGCCAATCGAGGTCTGGGCCCGCACCCAGCTGCTGTTCGTGTGCTCGCCGGGCAACCCCACCGGTGCCGTGATGCCGCTGGCCGAGTGGAAAAAACTGTTCGAACTGTCCGATCGCCACGGCTTCGTCATCGCTTCAGACGAGTGCTACAGCGAGATCTATTTCGGCAACGAGCCGCCGCTGGGGGGCCTGCAGGCCGCCACCAAGCTGGGCCGCGCCGATTTCCGCAACCTGGTGTCCTTCACCAGCCTGTCCAAGCGCAGCAACGTTCCCGGCATGCGCAGCGGCTTTGTCGCCGGCGACGCAGCCATCATCAAGCAGTTCCTGCTGTATCGCACTTACCACGGCAGCGCCATGAGCCCGGTGGTCCAGAAAGCCAGCATCGCGGCCTGGGGCGACGAGCAGCACGTCATCGAAAACCGCGCCCTCTACCAGCGCAAATTCGCTGAAGTAACCCCCATGCTGGGCGCGGTGCTGGACGTCAAGCTGCCCGACGCAGGCTTTTATCTATGGGCCGGTGTGCGTGGAAGCGACATTGAGTTCGCCCGGGATTTGCTGGCTCAATACAATGTCACGGTGTTGCCCGGTAGTTACCTTGCCCGCGAAAGCGGTGGCTCGAATCCCGGCGCCGGCCGCATCCGCATGGCCCTGGTGGCCGAAACCGCGGAATGCGTGGAAGCCGCGCAACGCATCGTCCAGTTCGTCCAGTCCAGACCGAAGTAAAGCAATGACCCAACAGCTCCAGCAAATCATCGACACCGCGTGGGAGAACCGCGCCAACATTTCCGCCAAATCCGCTTCCAAGGAAGTGGCAGACGCCGTGGAGCATGTGATCTCCGAGATGAACAAAGGTCAGCTGCGGGTTGCCACGCGCCAGGGCGTGGGCCAGTGGACGGTCCACCAGTGGATCAAGAAGGCCGTGCTGCTGTCTTTCCGCCTGCGCGACAACGAGATCATTCGGGCCGGCGACCTGGGCTTCTACGACAAGGTGCCCACCAAATTTGCTCACCTCTCGCCGGAGGACATGGCGGCCACCGGCGTGCGCGTGGTGCCGCCCGCAGTTGCCCGTCGCGGCAGCTTCATCGCCAAGGGCGCGATCCTGATGCCTAGCTACGTGAACATCGGCGCGTATGTGGACGAGAACACCATGGTCGACACCTGGGCCACCGTCGGATCTTGCGCCCAGATCGGCAAGAACGTGCACCTCTCCGGCGGCGTCGGCATCGGCGGGGTGCTGGAGCCGGTGCAGGCTGGGCCGACCATCATCGAGGACAACTGCTTCATCGGCGCCCGCTCCGAGGTGGTCGAAGGCGTGATCGTCGAAGAGAACTCCGTTATCTCCATGGGCGTGTACATCGGCCAGAGCACCAAGATCTACGACCGCGCCACCGGCACCGTGACTTATGGCCGCATCCCGGCAGGTTCGGTGGTCGTCTCCGGGAATCTGCCGAGCGCGGATGGCAAGTACAGCCTGTACTGTGCGGTGATCGTGAAGCGAGTCGACGCGCAAACCCGCGCCAAAACCAGCCTGAACGACCTGCTGCGCGACTAACGGAGGACTGATGTCCACAATGGAACGGATTCTTCGCCTGATGGGCGAAAAGAAGGCATCGGACGTGTATCTGTCGGCCCATGCGCCGGCGCTGATCAAGATCAACGGCCAGTGCCTGCCGATCAACAACCAGCTCCTGCCCCCGGATGCACCCAGGGCCCTGCTGGCCGAGGTGTTGCCTCCCAAACGGATCGAAGAACTCGAGGAAACCGGTGAGCTGAACATGGCCCACGCGATTCCCGGCGTGGGAAACTTCCGCGTTTCGGCCATGCGCCAGCGCGGCACCTACGCCGCGGTGATCCGCTACATCACCACCGACATCCCGCCCTTGGCCTCGTTGTCGGTGCCGCTGATCCTGGGCGACCTGATCATGGAAAAGCGCGGCCTGCTGCTGATGGTGGGTGCCACCGGCGCCGGCAAGAGCACGACGCTGGCTTCGATGATGGACTACCGCAATGAGCAGGTGTCGGGCCACATCCTCACCATCGAGGACCCGGTCGAGTTCCTGTTCACCAACAAGAAGTCCGTGGTCAACCAGCGCGAGGTGGGCAGTGACACCAAATCGATGCAGACCGCGCTGAAGAACGCCCTGCGCCAGGCGCCGGACGTGATCCTGGTCGGCGAGATCCGCGACCGCGAAGGCATGTCGGCCGCCATTGCTTATGCGCAGTCGGGCCACCTGTGCCTGGCCACCATGCACGCCAACAACAGCTACCAGGCACTGAACCGCATCCTGTCCTTCTACCCCGTCGAAGTGCGCCCCACGATGCTGGGCGACCTGGGCGCCGCCCTCAAGGCGGTGGTGTCGCAGCGCCTGCTGCGCACCGTGCACGGCAGCCGGACCCCGGCGGTCGAAGTGCTGCTGAACACCAAGCTGATTTCCGAGCTCATCGAAAAAGGCGACTTCTCCGGTATCAAGGAAGCGATGGAAAAATCCATGGCCGAAGGCTCGCAGACCTTCGAGCAGGACATTGCCCGGCTGATCATCGAGGGCACCGTGGACAAGAAGGAGGGCCTGGCCTACGCCGACTCTCCCACCAACCTCCAGTGGCGCCTGCAGAACGACTTCGTGGGCAAGGACAAGGCCGAAGTGGAAGACGGCGCCTCGGACGACGACATGGCCGACGAGCCGTCCTTCACCGAAATCACACTCGACGTGAAACACTAGCCCAAGATGACCCGAGCCCTGCACCTGACCGAGCAGCTGATCTCGCGCCGCTCCGTCACGCCCGACGATGCGCAGTGCCAACAGATCATCGGCAATCGGCTCACGCCCCTCGGCTTCGCGTGCGAAACCATCGAAAGCGGGCCAGCCGAATTCCGCGTGACCAATCTGTGGGCCAAGCGCCGTGGCCGGCTCGAGGGCAAAGCGGGCGCGGGCCGCACCTTGGTGTTTGCCGGACATACCGACGTGGTGCCCACCGGTCCGCTGGAGCAGTGGACCAGCGACCCTTTCACGCCTTCGCACCGCGACGGCAAGCTCTTTGGCCGTGGCGCGGCCGACATGAAAACCTCCATCGCCGCCTTCGTGGTCGCGGCCGAGGAATTTCTGGCCGCCCACCCCGATCCGGCGCTGTCTCTCGCCATGCTGATCACCAGCGACGAAGAAGGCCCGGCCGTCGATGGCACGGTGGTGGTTTGCGAGCAGCTCAAGGCGCGCGGCGAGCGGCTGGACTACTGCATCGTGGGCGAGCCGAGCAGTGTCGAGCGGGTCGGCGACATGATCAAGAACGGCCGGCGCGGCAGCATGAGCGGCAAGCTCACCGTCAAGGGCGTGCAGGGCCACATCGCTTATCCCCAGCTTGCGAAAAACCCGATCCACCTCGCGCTTCCGGCACTGGCCGAAATGGCGACCATCGAATGGGATTGGGGCAACGACTTCTTCCAGCCCACCAGCTGGCAGATCAGCAATATCCATGGCGGAACGGGCGCCGGCAACGTGATCCCCGGCACGGTGGTCGTCGATTTCAACTTCCGCTATTCAACGGAGTCCACGCCCGAAGGCCTGCAAAAGCTCACGCACGAGGTGCTGGACCGCCGCGGCCTGGACTATCAGCTCGACTGGGTGGTTGGCGGCTTGCCCTTCCTCACGACGCCGGGTGAACTGGTCGGTGCGATCCAGAATGCGATCCGTGCCGAAACCGGGATCGAGACCGAGTTGTCCACCACCGGTGGCACCAGCGACGGTCGCTTCATCTCGCGCATCTGCCCCCAGGTCATTGAGTTCGGGCCCATCAATGCCAGCATCCACAAGATCGATGAGCACGTGCGTGTCGCGGACATCGAGCCGCTGAAGAACATCTACCGCCGCACCCTCGAGAACCTCGAAGCGGCGCTGAAGTAATGCGATTGGTCGAACTCGTCGAGGCGAGCGCCGCGCAGCTCTCCGATGCCGGCGTCGCCTTCGGCCACGGCACCCACAACGCCTTCGACGAAGCAGCCTGGCTGGTGCTGTGGCAACTTGGGCTGCCCCTGGACGACCTGGACGGCGTCGCCAATATGGCCGTCTCGCCGCAGCAGGAAGACAGCGTGCGCGAGCTGGTTGCCGAGCGCATCCGCAGCCGCAAGCCCGCCGCCTACCTGACCCGCGAGGCCTGGTTGCAAGGCGTGCCCTTCTACGTGGACGAACGGGCCATCGTGCCGCGCAGCTTCATCGCCGAACTGCTGGCCGACGGCGCCATCGATTACTGGCTGGGGGAGCACACCGTCCGTGTGCTGGACCTGTGCACCGGCAACGGCAGCCTGGCCGTGCTGGCGGCGATGACCTACCCCGACGTCACTGTGGATGCGGCGGACATTTCGCCGCAGGCCCTGGAAGTCGCCCGCATCAATGTCGACAGGCACGGGTTGCAGGATCGCATCCGCCTGATCGAATCCGACGGGTTGCGATCGGTAAAAGGACCCTACGACCTGATCCTTTGCAATCCCCCCTACGTCAATGCAAAGAGCATGGCGCAGCTGCCTGCCGAATACCTGGCCGAGCCCGAACTCGCGCTGGCGGGTGGTCCCGACGGCATGGATTTCATCCGCGCGCTGTTGCGCGACGCGCCGGATCACATGAACGAGCAAGCCGTGCTGGTGCTGGAGATCGGCAATGAGCGCGTGCATTTCGAGACCGCATTTCCCAGGCTGGAGGCGGTCTGGCTGGAAACCAGCGCGGGCGAAGATCAGGTGTTGCTCGTCACGCGCGAAGAATTGCTGTCGTTACGGGCCTGACCGGCAATCCACGGCATGGATCCCGGATCGAGTCCGGGATGACAATACCGAAATGGCAAAAGACATCATTACCCGCATCCTGCATGCCGACCGGCTGGGTTCGGTCGAGCATGGCGCCGTGCTCAAACCCCTGCATATCGCCACGGCGTATGGCTATTCCACGGCCGAGGAACTCACGGCTGTGTTCCAGGGCGAGCGTTCCGGCCATGTCTATGGCCGGCAAGGCAACCCCACGACGGCGGTGCTCGAAACCAAGATCAGCCTGATGGAAGATGCCGTGGGCACCGTCTGCTTTGCCACCGGCATGGCCGCGATCTGCTCGACCATGATGGCCCTGCTGAAAAAGGGCGACCACGTAGTGGCCAGCCGCTTCCTGTTCGGCAATACCGCCAGCTGGATGAACACCCTGACGCAGATGGGCTGCGAGGTGAGCCTGGTCGATGCCACCCAAGCAGCCCACGTACAAGCGGCGTTGCGCCCGGAAACGCGCCTGGTGTTCGTGGAGACCGTGGCCAATCCACGCACCCAGGTGGCGGACCTGGAGGGCATCGGCAAGCTGTGCGCGCAGCACGGCCTGTTGTATGTGGTGGACAGCACCATGTCCACACCTCACCTGTTCCAGCCCAAGGCCGTGGGCGCCTCGCTGGTCATGCACTCGCTGAGCAAATCGATCTGCGGCCATGGCAATGCGCTGGGCGGCTCGATCTCCGATACCGGCCTGTTCGACTGGAGCCGCTATCCGCATCTGCTGCCGGCCTACCGCAAGGGCCCGCCTACGACATGGGGCTTGCTCCAGATTCGCAAGAAGGGCCTGCGCGACATGGGCGCCACGCTCAGCGCCGAACACGGTCATCGCATCGCGGCTGGCGCCGAGACGCTTTCGCTGCGCATGGAGCGAGCTTGCTCCAACGCGCGCGCTCTGGCCGAATGGCTGCAGGCCCAGCCGCTGGTGTCCAAGGTGCACTACCCGGGATTGGCCAGCCATGCACAACATGCGCGGGCCAAGGCATTGTTCAAGGATTTCGGCGCCCTGCTGAGTTTCGAGACCGTCGACGGTGTCGATCCGTCGGAGGTGCTGAACGCGCTGGAGCTGGTGATCAAGTCCAGCCATCTGGGCGACAACCGCACCTCGGCCCTGCCCGTGGCGCGCACCATCTTTTGGGAAATGGGCGCCGAGCAGCGCGCCAGCATGGAGATCGCGGACTCGCTGATTCGCGTCTCGGTGGGCATCGAATCCAGGGAGGATCTGCTGGCAGACTTCGGACAAGCGTTCGGGCGACTCGCGCAAAGGGGATAATCGAGGGTTTTCCCCCTCCGCCTTAGCATTCCCATGAGTTCACCCACGCCCGTGCCGCCCTTGACCTACGAGCAGGCCGGCGTCAATTACGACCTGATCGATCCGCTGAAGATCGCCGCCCAGCGAGCCGCCGCCCAGACCGGTGCCCACCTGGGTGGCCACGGTTTTTCCGAAGTCGCCGCCTCCCGCGGCGAGTCCGCCTATGTGGTCGACGTGGGACCGATGTACCTGGCCTCCATCGTCGAATGCCTGGGCACCAAGACGCTGGTGGCCGACGACATGGCAAGGCTCACCGGCAAGAGCTACTACGACGGCATTGCCCAGGACACGATCGCCATGGCCGTCAACGACCTCATCACCGTCGGCGCGACGCCACTGGTGGTGCAGGCGTACTGGGCGGCCGGCGGCTCCGACTGGTTCAAGGACGCCGCGCGCGCCCAAGCCCTGGTAGCCGGCTGGAAGAAGGCCTGCGACACCTGCCGCGTCGCCTGGGGCGGCGGCGAAACGCCGGCGCTGGCCGGCATCGTCGCGGACGGCCGGGTCGACCTGGCGGCCTCGTGCACCGGCATCGTCAGCCCCAAGACTCGCCTGTCGCTGGGCGACAAGCTCGGCGCCGGCGACGCCATCGTGCTGCTGGCTTCCAGCGGCATCCACGCCAACGGCTTGTCACTCGCCCGCAAGCTGGCCGAGCGGCTGCCTGAGGGCTACAACACCGACATCGGTGGCGGACTGAAGTACGGCGAGGCCCTGCTTGCGCCCACGGTGCTGTATTCACCCGTGACCGAAGCTCTGGCGGCAGCGGGCATCGTGCCGCACTACAGCGCCAACGTCACCGGCCATGGCTGGCGCAAGTTGATGCGCCACCCCAAGGCATTGACCTACCGCATCACCGCCCTCCCCCCGAAAACCGCGGTGCTCGATTTCATGCAACGCGAATGCGGCCTGGATGACCACGAAGCCTATGGCACGCTGAACATGGGCGCGGGTTTCGCGTTGTACCTGGACGCAGCCGACGCATCGAAGGCAGTCGAGATCGCCCAAGGCCTGGGCATCCCCGCCCTGATAGCCGGCCACATCGAGCAAGGCGCCAAGCGCGTCGTCATCGAGCCACTCGGCGTGGAATTCGGCGGCGACGAGCTGCAGCTGCGCTGACCCCATGATCATTCTGAAGAATCTCACCCTTCGCCGCAGCGCGAAGGTGCTGCTGGACAACGTGTCCGTCACCCTGAACCCCGGCGAAAAGGTCGGCCTGGTCGGGCGCAACGGCGCGGGCAAGTCCACGCTGTTCGGCCTCATCAACGGCACCCTGCACGAAGACAGTGGCGACTTTTCCATGCCCTCGCAATGGCGGCTGGGCCAGGTCGCCCAGAACATGCCGGGAACCGAGGAGCCGGCGACCGACTTCGTGCTGGGCGGCGATACCCGGCTGGTCGAACTGCGCGATGCCCTGGCCCGCGCTGAAGAACGCCACGACCAGGACATGGACAACGCCGAGCTCGGCATGGAGATCGCCCACTTGCACTCCGACCTGGCCGACGCGGGCGAGCACGATGCCGTGCCCCGTGCCCAGTCGCTGATCCTGGGCCTGGGCTTCACGACGGCGCAGCTGTACGAACCCGTCAACAGTTTCTCCGGCGGCTGGCGCATGCGGCTGCAACTGGCGCGCGCCCTGATGTGTCCGTCCGACTTGCTGCTGCTCGACGAACCCACCAACCACTTGGACCTGGACGCTTTGGTCTGGCTGGAGGCGTGGCTCAAGCGCTACGCCGGCACCATGATCGTGATTAGCCACGACCGCGAGTTCCTCGATGCGGTGACCAACGTCACCCTGCACATCGAACGCCAGCAGCTCACGCGCTACGGCGGCAACTACAGCGCGTTCGAAACCTTGCGCTCGCAGCAGCTGGAACTGCAGCAGTCGGCGTTTTCCAAGCAGAAGGAAAAGATCGCCCACCTGCAGAAGTTCATCGATCGCTTCAAGGCCAAGGCTTCGAAGGCCAAACAAGCGCAGAGCCGGGTCAAGGCGTTGGAGCGCATGGAGAAGATCGCGCCAGTGCTGGCCGACGCCGAGTTCACCTTCGAGTTCAAGGAGCCGGCCAACCTGCCCAACCCCATGCTGGCCATCAACGAAGGCCAGTTCGGCTACATGGTGGACGGCCAGCCCAAGCTCATCGTCGGCGGCGTGAGCCGCTCGGTGATGGCGGGCCAGCGCATCGGCATCCTGGGTGCCAACGGCCAGGGCAAGTCCACCCTGGTCAAGACTATCGCGCGCGATATCGCCGCGCTGGGCGGCACGATCACCGAAGGCAAGGGCCTGAACATCGGCTATTTCGCCCAGCAGGAACTGGATGTGCTGCGGCCGCAGGATACGCCGCTGGAGCACATGTTCCGGCTGGCGCGCGAGGCTGGGCCGAACTCCGGCGAATCCGGCCGCGAGCAGGACTTGCGCAACTTCCTGGGCACCTTCAATTTCTCGGGCGAGATGGTCAAGCAGACCGTCGGCACCATGAGCGGCGGCGAAAAAGCCCGCCTGGTATTGGCCATGATGGTCTGGCAGCGCCCCAACCTGCTGCTGCTGGACGAGCCGACCAACCACCTGGATCTGGCGACGCGCGAGGCCTTGTCGATGGCCCTGAACGAGTTCGAAGGCACGGTCATGCTGGTCAGCCACGACCGGCACCTGTTGCGGGCTGTGTGCGACGAGTTCTGGCTGGTCGGCCGGGGCAAGGTTTCGCCCTTCGACGGCGACCTGGACGACTACCAGCGCTACCTGCTGGACGAATCCAAGCGCCTGCGTGAGCTGGCACGGCAGGAGAACCTCGCTGCAGCCCCGCCCCCTCCGATGCCCGCCCCGGCGCCGGCCAAGCAGGATGCGCAGCGCGCCAAGCCACTCAAGCGTGAACTGGAACAAGCGGAAAAGCGAATGGCTGAGCTGAACGCCGAGAAAGCCGGGCTCGAGGCGCGCATGGCCACCTCCCTGCCGCCGGCCGAAATTGCCCAGGCAGGCAAGCGCTTGAAGACCCTCAGCGACGAATTGCATGAGCTGGAAGAGCGCTGGCTACTGCTTTCCGGCGACATCGAAGCGATTGAAACAGCGCGCTAGCGTCACTTGCGCCACACTGGCGTCATGGCTACCTCGCTGCAACTCGCCGAAGGCAACGCTATCCTGATGGACGCGGTGCGCCGCAGCCGCAAGCTGCTGAACCGCCGGGCCCTCGTGGGCGCCGCTGCCAGCGCGGTTCCTGTGCCTGGCCTGGACTGGGCCGTGGACGCCGCACTGCTCTCGCGGCTGGTTCCCGCCATCAACGCGCAATTCGGCCTGACCCCGGCGCAGCTCGACTCGCTGCCCGCCCACAAGCGCGAGCAGGTCCAGAAGGCGCTGGCGATGGTCGGCTCGGTCGTGGTCGGCAAGTTTGTCACTCGCGATCTGGTCATCCGCATGGCCCAGACCGTCGGCAAGCGCCTCACCGCCAGACAGGCCGCCAAGTACGTGCCGCTCGCGGGCCAGGCCGTGGCGGCGATCATGGGATACACAGCCATCCGCTACCTGGGCGAGGAGCACATCAAGGATTGCGTGCGCGTGTACCAGATGGCGCAACTGGCACTGCCGGCGCCCGCCAAGGACCCGTTGCCGGCTCTCAGCGCTCCCGAGCCGCGTGACGCATGAGTTCAGCCGCGCAGCTTGCCGGGACGCATGGAGCGAATCGACATTCCGCTCAAATAAGCATTCGCTGCGATGGACGACAACAGGATCAGGACGTATCCGAGGAGCTCAGCCATTTCCTCGAAGAAGACACGCTGGCCGATCATCTTGTTCTTCTCGATGAGTTCCCCAATGATGAGGAACACACCGCCTGCCATCAGCAGCACGCCTGGCACTGACCTGCAAAACGCAGCGGCTGCCTTTCGGTAGTGGGCCAGATCGGTCAGCACGGCATACAGGCAGATTGCCAGGATGGCCGCCGCCAGGGTCGTGTTCCGGCCCACGCCCGACCAGATCAATACAAGCGCGCGAGGGATATCAAAGGTCTCGACGTCCACTTCCCTGAGTATGAAGCCGTAGCAAAGCAGCGAACAAGCCAGAAGAAGCAGCTTGTCCGAGCGTTTTTCGAGCGCCAAAGTCGCAAGATAAATGCCGCACGCGGCCGCCAGCAGATACGCCTGCGTGGTCTCGATCAGTCCGTTCTCGGCGTAGAGCTGAACGTAACCCTCGACGAAAACCAAGTAGGTGGCCCAAATGGCGAACCCAAACCAGGAAACGATAGCGGCTGTGCTTGTGACATCCAACTCGCGGAAACCTCTGGGCATGCTGTCGCTCACGGGCAAAGAGAAAAAGGGACAGGCCATGACAGCCTGTCCCTCTTAAGAGAACTGGTAGGACGTACAAGATTCGAACTTGTGACCAACGGATTAAAAGTCCGCTGCTCTACCAACTGAGCTAACGTCCCGCAAAGCCTATGATTATATCGTCGAATTCAGCGCTTTCGAAGCTGCGAGGCGATCGAGCACCCACCCGGCCGCGCATTGCCCGAAAGTTGCCGTGACGCTGACCACTGATCCATAGCCGTGGCAGTTGAGCGAACCATCGCCCTCGATGGCGCAGGACGGATCCGGGGGCGCCACGGCCTCGCGGCTGAAGACACAGGCGACGCCGATTTTCTTGCCTTCGCGCGGCGCGCCATGGAACTTGCGCAGCCGATAACGCAGTTGGGCGAGCAGCGGGTCGTGGGTGGTGTTGGCCAGATCGTCCACATCCACCTTGTGCGCCAAGCGCTTGCCGCCGGCTGCGCCTACCGAAATGAACAGCGCACGCGCCTTCAGCGCCCACTCGGCCATGGCGACCTTGGCCTTGACCTGGTCGCACGCGTCGATCACGCCGTCCACGCCCGCAGGCAGCAACTGCGGCCAGTTCTCCGGCTCCACGAACTCTTCGACGCCGTGCACGACGCATCCGGGGTTGATCTGCGCGATGCGTTCCTGCATCGCCTGCACCTTGGCTTGGCCGAGAGTGCCTTCCAGTGCGTGGACCTGGCGATTGATATTGGATTCGGCCACGTGGTCCAGGTCGATCAGGGTCAGCTCACCGACACCGCTGCGCGCCAGGGCTTCCGCCGCCCAGGAGCCTACGCCTCCAATGCCGACAACCGCCACGTGCGCCGAACGTATGCCCGCTGCGCCCGCAACACCATAGAGGCGCTCCAGCCCGCCGAAGCGGCGCTGGAGATCGGCGGTTTCGTCGAGGTGGGTCACCTAGCGCAAGCGCGCCAGCCGTTCTTTGGCTGCAACGGCCGCTTCGGACTGCGGATAAGCCTTGACCAGCTCGTCCAACGTGCGACGCGCGCCGGCGTTGTCCTTCAGCTCGATCTGGCAGTTGGCGATGGACAGCACGGCCTCGGGTGCGCGCGGATGATCCGGGGACGCGGTCAGCAAAGCGCGGAAATTCGCGATGGCCCCGCGGTAGTCGCGGTTGGCGTACTGCGCATTGCCAAGCCAGAACAGAGCCGTGGGCCGGAAACCGCTTTGCGGATAGCGCTTGATGAAGTCGGCAAAGGCGGCCTGCGCCGCCGGGAACTCGCCCTTGCGGAAGATCGCCAGGGCCGCCTCGAAATCGCGGGACTCGGTGGGGTCGGCGATGAACTCACGCCCGTCCACCGACACCTTGGCGGGTTCGACCTTGCGCAGCCGCTCGTCCACGCCCTGGGCGATGTCCTTCTGGCGCCGCTGGATGTCGGCCAGCTCGCGCAGCAGCTGCTCGTTCTGGCCGTGCTGGCGGGCGATTTCACCGCGCAGCGCTTCGATCTGCGTCTGCAATTCCAGCAGGCTGCGGCGCAGCTGGCTGATTTCCTGGCGCTGCTCCTCGGCCACCCGCTCGGCGTTGAGGCGCTGGGCCTCGGTGCGCTGGCGCAGCTCGAGGATGGCGCGCCGGGCTTCGTCGTCCTCGAACAGGGCCGCCGACGCCAGCGAACTGGCGCCCAGGCAGAGTGCCGCAGCGACGGCCGCAGCGGTGTGGCGCCAGGGGGATGGATTGCGGTGGATGCTCATCAGCGGTAGGCGATCTCGGCGCGGCGGTTCTGCGCCCAGGAAGCTTCGTCGCTGCCCGGCGCGGCGGGTTTTTCCTTGCCGAAGCTCACGGCTTCGACCTGGCTGTCCGTCACGCCCAGCAGGCCGAGCGAACGGCGCACGGCCTCGGCGCGCCGCTGGCCCAGCGCCAGGTTGTACTCGCGCCCGCCTCTTTCGTCGGTATGGCCCTCGATCGCGATCTTGCGGCCGTTGTTGGCCTTGAGGAATCGTGCGTGCGCCTCGATCAGGTTCTGGAACTCCGGCTTGATGACGTAGCTGTCGTAGTCGAAGTAGACGATGCGCGCCACGTTGACCGGGCCGGAACGGGTAGCGGCCGCGGGATCGGTGACGACGGGCGCCACGCTGCTTTGTCCCCCGCCCGTTCCGGGCCCCGGCTGGCCGGTGACGCCACCGGCGCGCTTGTCTTCCACCGGAACGTCATCAAGCTTGACGCTGGAGCAACCCGCCAGAGCGATCACGACGGCCAAAGCCGGGAGCATGCGTTTCATCATCCAAGTTCCTTCTGCTAGTTTCATGTTGGTTTCATTTCTGGAAAGGACCCCAGTCCGGCTCGCGGATGTCGCCACCCTGGCCGGCCAGGCGAGCCTTGATCTTGCCATCGAGCGTCGTGGTCATCAGCGCTTCACGGCCATTTTGCCGTGTTGCATAGACAATCAGGCGGCCATTGGGCGCGAAACTCGGGCTCTCGTCGGCACTGGTGTCAGTGATTGAGGTCACCGTGCCGCTGCCGAGTTCCATCACCTGGAGCTTGAAGGCCCCGCTGATGCGGGAAATGTAGGCCAGCCACCGGCCGTCGGGGCTGAGGGTGGGCGATATGTTGTAACCCCCCGTAAAGGTAACGCGCTCGGGATTGCCGCCACCTGCGGGCATGCGATAGATCTGCGGCGCGCCGCCGCGGTCACTTACGAAGAAGATGCTGCGCCCATCGGGCGAATAAAGCGGTTCGGTGTCGATGCCGGCCGATTGGGTCAGGCGCCGCGGCTCGCCGCCGTTGGCGTCGATGGTGTACAGCTGCGAACCGCCATCCCGGCTGAGCGTCACTGCCAGGGTGCGGCCATCGGGCGACCAGGCCGGCGCGCTGTTGGAACCGCGGAAGTTGGCGATCAGCCGGCGCTTGCCGCTGGCGACCTCGTGCACGTAGACCACGGGCTTGCGCGATTCGAAAGAAACGTAAGCCAGTTGCGCCCCGTTGGCCGACCAGGCCGGCGAGATGATGGGCTCTCCGCTTGCCAGCGCCGACTGCGCGTTCTCGCCGTCGGAGTCGGCTACCCAAAGGTTATAGCGATTGGCGGCTTTGGTCACGTAGGCGATGCGGGTGGAGAAAACGCCTTTTTCGCCAGTGAGCTTCTCGTAGATGAAATCGGCGATGCGGTGTGCCGCAAGACGCAGATCGGCCGTGGTGACGGCGTAGCTCTGGCCGCCGAGGTCCTGGCCGCGCACCACGTCCCACAGCCGAAAGCGCACGTCGTAGCGCCCATCGGCCAGGCGGGCCACGCTGCCCACGGCCAGCGAATCGGCGCCTTTCTGGCGCCAGGGCGTCACGTCGGGACGGCTGGTTTCATCCAGGGCGGCGCCGGCGGAGTCGATGGCGCGGAACTGGCCGCTTCGCTCCAGGTCGGCCTGGACGATCGCCGCAATCTTTTGCGGTGCTTGCGCTTCGCCGCGAAATGGGGCGATGGCGATGGGCAATTGGGTCAAGCCCACGCCGGTTACTTCGACACGGAACTGGGCCAGCGCCGGCATGACCGCCGCCGCGCCCAGAAGGCCCACCATCTGGCGTCGCCGCCACTGCGCAGGATTTTTCATGCTTCTTAGTCTCTCCATCATCGATTCAGTTCAGTCACGGTGGCGGCGGGGCTGTCGGCCAGCTCTGCCACCCCCACCTCGGCGCGCACCAGCCCCCCTTGCATGCGCTGCAACACCCGTTCGCGGTTGTCCGCCTCCTGTGCCCGGCTGTGTTCCCGGTGCCAGAGGTGGAACACCTCGGTGGCCAGAAAGCCGTTCTTGCGCCGCAGCCCATGGTTATGCAGGCGCAGCACCAGGTCCGCATCCTCGTGCCCCCAGCCGTTGAAGGTCTCGTCGAAGCCGTTGACGGCCTCGAAGTCACGATACCAGACGCCGAAGTTGCAGCTGCGGATGCCTTTCCAGGAAAACCCGTCTTGTACACGGCCCGGCGCACCCGGCCAGTAAAGAAGATGCGTCAGTTTGTTAACGTCGCCGGAAAGGCGCAGGCGCAGCCAGTCCGACGGGCGCAGGTCGGCGGGTTGCACTTCGCCGCTCAGAATTCGCCGGCTCAAAGTCTCCGACAGCAGAACGCGGCTGCCGTTCAGGAAATGCCCTTCCTGCGCCAGGCGCAGGTGATGTTCGACAAAGCCCTGCCCCGGCACGCAGTCGCCATCCAGGAAAATCAGGTAGTCGGCCTGTGCGTGGTGTGCGCCCAGATTGCGCGTGCGAGCGGCAGTGAACCCGGTGTCCGGATGCCAGACATGGCGCACCGGGCAAGCGAAGGGCGGCAAGCCGCGCTGGAGGGCCTGTACATGCTTCGGCCGCGACCCATCGTCGGCGACCACCACCACCGCATCGGCGCCGCACTGGGGTGCCAAACCGCGCAGCACTGCGAGCAGGGCATCCGATCGGTTGTAGGTGAGGACGACGAACCCGACCTTCATGCGTTGCGCTGCAGCAGCCACAGCTTGAGATAGCGGTAGTACGTGCCCTCGGCGTTGGAAACGGCCAGGGCCAGGCCCAGGCGCCCGTCGAGGAACCCGCGCTTGAAGAGATAGGTTCGCAGGAACGCCCACAGGCCGTGGCCCAGGGCCTTGCCGAGGGAGCCCCTGACGCCCTTGCGATGCAGGGCCTGCGCGCCGGCCGTGGAGTAGCGGTTCATCTTGTCCAGGACGGCCTCGAAGTTGGCATAGCTCTCGTGCAACAACTCGCCTTCCAGCTGGCCCACCGCCCCTTTGACCTCCAGCGCCTCATGCACCAGCGCGTTGGAAAAACGGCCGGTCCCGCGCCGAAACAGCCGCAGCAGGCGATCCGGGTACCAGCCCGAATGCGCCATGTACTGGCCGCAGTAGCTGGAGCGCCGATTGACCATGTAGGCATCGAACTGCTGCGCGCCGATGGCGGCTTGTATCTGTTCGCGCAGCCGGGAGGTGACCCGTTCGTCGGCGTCGATGGACAGGATCCAATCGCGGGTGGCCAAGTCCAGCGCGCGGTTTTTCTGGGGGCCGAAGCCCGGCCAGTCGGCCGTCTGGGTGACCCGTGCCCCCATCTCCCGGGCGATCGCCACGGTGTCGTCGGTGCTGCCGTTATCGACCACCACCACCTCATCGGCGAAGGCGACGGACTCCAGGCAGGCGCGCAATCGCGCCGACTCATTGTGGGTGATGACGATGACGGACAGGCTCGTGGCCAAGGGACGCTCTTGCAAGTCGAAGATAATTTGAGGTTCACAAGATTATGAAGGGTTAGCCTGTTGCTTACGATCCGGCCAGACACGGCCACCCTGCGCTGGCTCCTGCCCTACTTCGGCCGGGCTCGCGGCGCCTGGGCTCTTGCCGTGCTTGCCACGGTGGTGGCATCGGCGACCGAGCCCCTGGTGCCCGCCCTGATCAAGCCGCTGCTTGACCGTGGCTTTCAACCCGGTGGCATCGCCCTTTGGATGGTGCCCGCCAGCCTGCTGCTGCTGTTCGCGGTACGGGGCGTGGCCGGCTTCGTGGCCGATCTCGCCCTGGCCAAGATCACCCAGGGCGGCCTGCTGTCGCTGCGCCAGGACATGTTCGCCCGCCTGCTCGACGCGCGCCTGTCCCTTTTTCGCGAGCAGAACGCCACAGCGCTTTCCAACACCGTCGTCTTCGAGGTGCAGAACGGCGCGACCTTGCTGGTCAACGCGGTCATCGGCTTGCTCAAGGACAGCGTTGCGCTCGTCGCCCTGCTGGCCTATCTGCTGTTCCTGAACTGGCAGCTGACCCTGATCGTTTTTCTCATCGTGCCGGGTGTCGCGTTCCTCATTCGCACCGTCTCGCGGCGCCTCTATCGCATCGCGAGGACCACCCAGACCGCCACCAACGACCTGGCCTACGTGGTCGAGGAAAACGTGCTGGCGGCTCGCGTCGTCCGCCTGCATGGCGCGCAGCCGCTGCAGGCCGGCCGCTTCGCCGCGCTGAGCACTTCGCTGCGCCGCCTGGCCATGAAAACCGCGGTCGCGTCCGCGTCGATCACTCCGCTGACCCACATGCTAGCGGCAGCAGCGCTGTCGGCGGTGATCTGCATCGCGCTATGGCAAAGCCGCGCGGGCATCACCGTGGGGACCTTCGCATCGTTCATCACGGCGATGCTGATGCTCATCGCGCCGATCAAGCGCCTTTCCGAAGTCGCCAGCCCCATCTCGCGTGGCCTGGCCGCCGTGCAGCGGGCCATGGACCTGATCGAGAAGACACCCGCCGAAGCCGGCGGTACGCACGCGCCGGGGCGCGCCCAGGGACGCATCCAGTTGCAGTCGGTCGTGGTGCGTTATCGCGACGACGGCTCGCCCGCTCTCGACGGCATCACGCTGGCCATCGAACCGGGGCAGGTCGTCGCCCTGGTGGGGCCGTCCGGTTCGGGAAAGACCACGCTGGCGAACCTGTTGCCTCGCTTCGTGCAGCCGACCGAAGGGCGCGTGTTGCTGGATGGGCATGACGTCGCCGACTGGCGCCTGGACGCATTGCGCAGCCAATTCGCGTTGGTCAGCCAGGACGTCGTCATGTTCAACGACACCTTGGCGGCCAACATCGTGTTGGGCAGCCCTCGCGACGCCGGTCGCCTGGCTGCCTGCGTCGACGCGGCGAACCTGGGTGGACTCGTGGCAAGCTTGCCCCAGGGTATCGAGACCGTGGTCGGCCACAACGCCGTGACGCTATCGGGTGGGCAGCGCCAGCGGCTGGCGATCGCCCGCGCCCTGTACAAGGATGCGCCAGTTCTGATCCTGGACGAAGCCACCTCGGCCCTGGACAGCGAATCGGAGCGCCTGGTCCAGGAGGCGCTGCAGCGCTTGATGGCGGGGCGCACCACGCTCATCGTGGCTCACCGCCTCTCTACCATCGAGCACGCGGACGTCGTCGTCGTGCTGGACCACGGCAAGCTGGTCGAAAGCGGAAGCCACGCGCAACTGCTTGTCCGGGATGGGCTCTACGCGCGGCTGCACGCATTGCAATTCGGGACGACATGACCATGCCGGTCTGGCAAGCTGTACTGGCGGTGGCCCTGGGAGCGCTGGGCTTCTTCCTGCCGTTCTCCCCCGCCGGGGTTGCAATGTCACTGGGCGTCCTGTTGGTTCTGGGACTCGCGCGCGCCCACGCCATCTGGCGCCTGGCTCCCTGGAAGGAACCGGTGATGGCCGCAGGGCTGGTGCTGCTGGCCTACATCGTGGCGCATACCCTGTGGACTACGGGCGCGACAGCGGCCTCCTGGGAAGCGATCAACCGGTATCACGAGTTGCTGTTCGCTCCGCTGCTGCTCGCACTGATGCAGGATGGTCGGCACCGCCTGATTTTCATGCGTGCCCTATTGGCAGGTGCCGTGTTGCTGGCCCTTGCGCATTGGGTGGCATTGCTCGTACCCAGCCTGGCGCCGATACTGGAGAGCCGGCGTATTTCGGCCGGTTTCGCGCTGGCCGTCTGCGCATTCCTGGTGCTGATGCGCGCACGCGGCCAAGCGCGGCCCTGGCCGGCGCGGGCGCTGGCTGCCTTCATGGCCCTGACGGTGCTGCTGGCCATCGAGGGACGAACCGGCCACGTTGTAGTGATAGTGCTGGTGTCGTGTGCCGCGTGGCTCCACAGCCCGCCACGTTGGCGTTGGGCGGCTGCCGTGGCAGGCCCGCTGCTGGTATTGGCGCTCGCCATGGGCTCCGCCGCGATGCAGACCCGCATCCAGGAGACGCTCGCCGGGACGCAGCCCGTCGGGCCGGGCGGGACGCTGAGCTCCACGGGCATTCGTATTGAACTCCTGCGGGTGGCCGGGGACCTGGTCCGCCGGCACGCGGTCACGGGCGCGGGATTCGCAAACTACTCTGCCGCGCACGAGCAGGCCGCTCGCGCCATGAACAGCCCCAAAGGCAGCGCGGCGGCTTACGTGCAGACCCACTGGCCGGAGGTTTCGAATCCGCACAACGAGTACCTGATGCAGCTGATTGGTGGGGGCGCCGTCTCGCTCTCGCTGTTTCTGGCATGGCTGGGCCTCACTTTCCGACAAGCCCTCCACGCGCGGCCGCAAGTGAGCGGACCGCTTGGCGGCGTGGCCCTTGCCTTCGCCGTGGGCTGCCTCTTCAACTCCCTCCTGATGGACTTCGTCGAGGCGCACCTCTACATCGCCCTGCTCGCCTTGCTTCTGGCGGAGAACCGCTATGCAGCCCAAAACGATGAGCACGCAGGCGGCGTGGACCGCATCCTGGTCATCGCGACGCGGCAGATCGGCGACGTGCTGCTCACCACGCCGCTGATCCGCGCCGCGCGCCGGCGCTGGCCACGAGCCCATATCGAGGTGCTCGGCTTCCAGGGCACGCTGGGCATGTTGCGCGGCAACCCCGACGTGAACGGCCTGATCGAGTCGCCGTCGCGGTTCGGGTGGCGCGGCCTGCGGGCCTTTGTCCCCAAGGTCTGGCGGCGCTACGACCTGGCTCTTGTCACGGATCCCGGCGACCGGGCCCACCTGCTGGGCTGGCTCGCGGCGAGCCGGCGCAGCGGAATCATTCCGGCGGCCGGTGGCAGCAACTGGTGGAAGAAGCAGCTGCTGGACCATGTCGTCGTCGCCGGCGGTGATCGCGGGGCCGTGCACGTCACGACGGAGAAGCAGTCCTTGCTTGCGCCCTGGCTCGACGTGTACGGTGCCGTGCCCGAGGTCGTTGGTCCGGCGTCCGCCCCGCTACCACCGAATGTGCAGGCGCAAGTCATGCCCGGCGCCGTGGTGGTCCACGCACCGTCCATGTGGCCATACAAGCAGTGGCCGATCGCCCACTTCGAGGTGCTGCTGAACGATTTGCTGGCGCAGGGGCGGCAAGTGATCCTGACCGGCAGCGCCGGCGAGCGCGACCGGGAGTGCATCGCGCCCTTGCGCATCCTGGCATCGCCACCGCAACTGTTGGACCTTTCGGGCCAGCTCGATTTCAACCAACTGGTGACCCTCTTGCAGGGCGCGGCGCTGTACATCGGGCCGGATACCTCGGTTTCGCACCTCGCCGCGGCCACCGGGGTACCGGTGATCGCCATCTTCGGTCCCACGAATCCGATGCGCTGGGCACCCTGGCCGGCGCGTGCAAGTACCCGGGAATTGTTCGTCCGTTCGGCGAGCGTTCAGCGGGCGGGCAATGTGACGTTGCTGCAGGGCAGCCTGGCCTGTGTGCCCTGTGGCCGTGCCGGCTGCGAGGACCACCGGCAAAGCCGCAGCGACTGCCTGGTGGACATCAAACCCGAACGGGTGCTCGAAGAGGCAAGAGCGATCCTGGCGAACGCCTAGAGCAGCACGATGTCGTACTGCTCCTGGCCCATCGCGCTTTCGCTTTGCAGCGAGATCGGCTTGCCGATGAAGTCCGACAGGCCCGCCAGGTGCTGGCTTTCCTCGTCCAGGAACAGCTCGATCACCTTGGGCGAGGCCACGACGCGATACTCGCGCGGATTGAACTGCCGCGCTTCGCGCAGGATCTCGCGCAGGATGTCGTAGGCCACACTGCGCGCTGTCTTGACGGTGCCCTTGCCCTGGCAGGCCGAGCAGGGCTCGCACAGCATGTGGGCCAGCGATTCGCGGGTGCGCTTGCGCGTCATCTCCACCAGGCCCAGCTGCGAGAAGCCGCCCGACATGGTCTTGACGCGGTCGCGTGCCAGCTGCTTGCGAAATTCCGCCAGCACCGCCTCGCGGTGGTCCTCGCGCCCCATATCGATGAAGTCCACGATGATGATGCCGCCCAGGTTGCGCAGCCGCAGCTGCCGCGCTATGGCCTGCGCCGCTTCCAGGTTGGTCTTGAAGATGGTGTCGTCGAAGTTGCGCGCGCCGACGAAACCGCCGGTGTTGACGTCCACCGTGGTCAGGGCCTCGGTCTGGTCGACGATGAGGTAGCCGCCGGATTTCAGCTCCACCCGGCGGCCCAGCGCCTTGGCGATTTCGTCGTCAATCGAGTACAGATCGAAGATCGGCCGCTCGCCCTTGTAGAGCTGCAAGCGTTCGGCGGCCGCGGGCATGAACTCGCGCCCGAAGGCCTGCAGGTGTGTGAACTGCTCGTGCGAGTCGATGCGGATGGTCTGGGTTCCCTCGCTGACCAGGTCGCGCAGGACCCGCTGCAGCAGGCTCAGGTCCTGGTGCAGCAGCGAGGTCGCCGGCAGGCGGGTGGCGGCCTCGCGCACGCGGGCCCAGGTCTTGCGCAGATAGGCGATGTCCTCGGCCAATTCGGCGTCGGTGGCGTCCTCGCCGTTGGTGCGCAGGATGAAGCCGCCACCCTGCGCTCCGACCAGGGCCTGCAGGCGGGCGCGCAGCGCATCGCGCTGGTCAGCCGGGATCTTCTGCGAAACACCGAGGTGGTCGTCTTGCGGCAGGAACACCAGCAGCCGGCCGGCAATGCTGATCTGCGTGGACAGCCGCGCGCCCTTGGTGCCTATGGGATCCTTGATCACCTGCACCATCAGCGACTGGCCTTCGAACACCTGCTTTTCGATGGGCACCTGGGGCTGGCTGTTGCGTACGAATCCGGGCGGCTCGCCCTCTGGCTGGCGGTGCCAGACGTCGGCCACGTGCAGGAACGCCGCGCGTTCCAGGCCGATGTCGATGAATGCGGATTGCATGCCCGGAAGCACCCGCGCCACCTTGCCGAGGTAGACGTTGCCCACCAGGCCGCGTTCGAGCGTGCGTTCGACGTGCAACTCCTGCACGGCCCCGTTTTCGACGACGGCGACGCGCGTCTCCTGCGGCGACCAGTTGATCAGGATGTCCTGCTGCATGTCTTTTTTATAGCTTGAAGCCGAATGCGCGCAAGAGCTGCGCCGTCTCGTGCATCGGCAAGCCCATGATGCCAGAGTAGCTGCCACTGATGTGCGAAATGTAAGCCGCCGCCCTGCCCTGCACCGCGTAGGCACCCGCCTTTCCCAGGGGCTCGCCGCTGTCCACATAGCTGCGGATCTGGGGCGCCGTGAGTGCGGCAAAGGTCACCCGCGAATCGCTCAGCACGTCCCGCCGTTTTTTGCCGTGCTGTACGGCCACTGCCGTCAGCACGCGGTGTGTCGCGCCCGAAAGTTCGCGCAGCATGCGGGCGGCGTCGCGTTCATTCTGCGGCTTGCCATAGATCACGCGGCCCAGAGCGACGGTGGTGTCGGAGCACAGTACCGGCGCAGGCGGCAGCCCGCGCCGCTGCAGACGCGCCAGCGCAGCGTCCAGTTTCAGAGCGGTGACCCGCTTGACGTAAGGCGCCGGCGCCTCGCCCGGCAGCAAAGCCTCTAGGGACTCGGTGTCTTCTCCGTCGTCGGGCAGCAGCAGCTCGTGTTGAACGCCAAGCTGTTCCAGCAGTTGCCGCCGGCGCGGGCTTTGAGATGCGAGATAGATAAATGCGGTCATCAAGACGCGATGGTAGCTGGGCCTTGCACCTCCTTGCCGTGCGTGGTCCGCTGGTGCATCATGGCCGACTACAACGGGAAAGGAGTCGTCCATGACATCCCTCCGGATGCGCTCATCCTTATCGCGCGCAGCCCCGGCCATCCTGGCAGCCCTGTGTGCGCTGCCCTGCTGGGGCCAGAACAAGATCGTGCTGGACGGCTCGACCGGGATGATTCCCCTCGCCAAGGCCATCGGCATCGCCTACCAGCAGGTGTCCGCTGATCCCCAGATTGAAATCGGACAGGGCCTGGGAACCGGTGCGCGTTTGAAAGCCCTGGCGGACGGCAAGATCCAGGTCGCACTGGCAAGTCACGGAATAAAGGCCGAAGACCTCGCGAAAGACAATCTGCGCGCGATTGAAATCGCGAAAGGCGCGATCGTGTTCGCGGTGAACGCTTCAGTACCCCTTTCCGAAGTGACCGAGGCGCAGCTGTGTGACCTCTACAGCGGCAGGGCCGGCAACTGGAAGGCGCTGAATGGGCCGGATGCGGCCGTGGTCGTGATGACGAGGCCTCCCACGGAGGTTGACCCGGAGGTGATTCGCGCAAAGATCGGCTGTTTCAAGGAGCTGAAGGAGGTAGAGTCTGCCCGGGTCATGGCGCGAGGCACCGATATGGCCAAGGGTCTCGCCGAAACAATGCATTCGATAGGGATGACCAGCATGACGGTGGTCGAGCAAAGTGGCGGCAAGCTCAAGGCTTTGGCCGTGAACGGAATCGCTCCTACCGCCGACAACGTGAAGACCGGCCGCTACTTCCTGACCCGTGATTTTCTTTTCGTCGTCAAGGCGCCGCCCTCGCCTCCGGTCGCGAGGTTCCTGGAATTTGCCCTGAGCGCGGACGGCGACCGGGTGATTCTGGCCAACGGAGCAATCCCGGTGAGATAGTCCCGGCTACTCCCGGTGGTACGGATGATTGGCGTTGATCGACCAAGCGCGGTACAGCTGTTCGATCAGGAGCACGCGCACCATGGCGTGCGGCAAGGTCAGGTCGGACAGGCGGACGCGTTCGTGGGCGGCACGCTTGAAACCAGGGTCGAGCCCGTCGGGGCCGCCTATGACCAGGGCCACGTCGCAACCCTGCATCTGCCAGGCCTTCAGCCGCTCCGCGAGCGCGACGGTGGTCAGGGCCGTGCCGCGCTCGTCGAGCGCGACCACATGCGCGCCTTTGGGGATGGCGCCTTCGATGCGCTGACGCTCCGCCGCGTACAGGGTTTCCAACGTCTTGGACGCACGCGGCTCGGTCTTGACGGCCTTCAGTTCCACCCGAAGTTCGGGCGGAAAGCGCTTGGCATAGTCGTCCCAGGCGGTCTGGGCCCAGTCGGGCACCCGCTGGCCCACCGCCACCACGCAGAGTTTCATCCCCTGCGCGTGGGACTCTTCTTGGCCGCCGGTTTGCGTGCCGGGCTGGCTTTCTTGGCGGGCGCTTTTTTCGCAGGCGCCTTTGCCACCGGTTTCACAGGGGCTCGGGCCGTACCGGCAGATGCTGCCTTACTTGCCGTACCCGTCCTCTTCGCAGTTGCCTTTGCTGCAGTCTTGCCCGATGGGCTGTTCTTCGCGGACGCCTTTTTGGCGGGGGCTTTCTTCGCCGCGGGTTTTTCAGGCTGGGGCATCGCCGGCTTGGGTGCGCCGAACTTCAGGCGAACCGGCTTGTCGCCCCAGATTTCCTCGAGATGATAGTACTGCCGGATGGCCGGCTGCATGATGTGGGCGACAGCGGCCCCGCAATCCACGATGATCCACTCGCCGTTTTCCTCGCCCTCGATGCGTGGCTTGGGGAAGCCGGCCTCGCGCACCGAGTCGCGCACGCTGGCGGCCAGCGCCTTGGTTTGCCGGTTCGAGGTGCCCGAGGCAACGATCACGCGCTCGAACAGGGGCGACAGATGTTCGGTGTTGAAAACAGTGATGTCCTGCGCTTTCACATCCTCCAGGCCGTCCACGATGGCTCTCTGGAGTTTTTGCGTATCTTTTCTTGCGGCGGCTTCTTGGGTCATCAGGCAGGTTGGTAAAGGTTATGTAGCTCAATATAACTTGCAACGCCCGGCGGGACCAGATGGGCGATGCCCTGACCCTGTGCCACGCGTCCACGTACTTCGGTGGCGCTCTCGGTCATGCTCGGCAGGCGCAGCAGCCGTAATTCGGCCTGGGCAGGCAAACCCGGAGGCCGCAATCCTGCATGCGCTTGGGCCGACGGGCGGCCCGCCACGCAAATGATCGCAAGCTGCACGATGGCCTCCCACTCGCGCCAGCGGGTCAGCGAAATCGCCTGGTCTTCGCCCATGACCAGGAAAAGCTGGGCCGCCGGGTGCTCGGCCTTGAGTTCGCGCAAGGTGTCGATGGTGTAGGTCGGCCCGGGACGCCGCAGCTCGCGGTCGTCGATGACGGTTTGCGGCAGGCCGCCGAAGGCAACCTCGGCGAGCGCCAGCCGATGCTCAGGCGGGGTGAGCGACTGTGCTTTGTGCCAAGCCTGTCCGGTGGGGAATATTCGCAATTCGTCCAGCTGCAACTGTTCGACGGCGGCCTGGGCGAGCGCCACATGGGCCACATGTGGCGGATCGAAGGCTCCACCGAAGACCCCGAGGCGCATCGCGACTGCCGTCAAAGCCAGTCCCTTCGCACCAGAAACTTCTTGTAAAGGTCGTCCTCGGGCGAGCCGGGGCGGGTTTGCCGTTGGTAGGCCCAACTGGCAAGGGGCGGCATCGACATCAGGATGGATTCGGTGCGACCGCCGGACTGCAATCCGAAATGCGTGCCACGGTCCCACACCAGGTTGAATTCAACGTAACGGCCGCGCCGGTACAGCTGAAAATCCCGTTCGCGCTCGCCGTAGGGCGTGTCCTTGCGAATTTTCAAAATCGGAAGATAGGCGTCCAGGAACGCGTCGCCCACCGAACTCATGAGCGCGAAGCTGTTCGTGAAGCCGCCGTCGGCAAAATCGTCGAAGAAGATGCCGCCTATGCCGCGCTGTTCGTCGCGATGCTTCAGGTGGAAATAGTCATCGCACCAGGTCTTGAAGCGCCCGTATTTGTCGGCGCCGAAGGGCTCCAGCGCCTTCTTGCACACGCTGTGGAAATGCACTGCGTCCTGCTCGAAGCCGTAGCACGGCGTCAGGTCCATCCCGCCGCCGAACCAGAACACCGATTCGCCGCCGTTCAGCGGCGCCGCCGTGATCATGCGCACGTTCATGTGGACCGTGGGCGCGTAAGGATTGCGCGGGTGGAACACCAGCGAAACGCCGAGCGCCTCGAACGGAGCGCCGGCCAACTCGGGGCGATTCTGCGTGGCCGAGGCCGGCAGGCGCGGGCCGACCACGTGCGAGAACCCGCAACCCGCCCGCTCGAACACCTGGCCGCCTTCCAGGATGGCCGTGATGCCATCACCCTGCAGCGGCTCGTCCTTGGCCTTGTTCCACTTGTCCTGCACGAAGCTGGCGCCGTCGACCTGTGCGCAAGCCGTGGTGATGCGATCCTGCAAGTCCAGCAGGTATTCGCGCACCATGTCGACGTTGGTCATGCCCACCTCAGCTGCGCACGGCCCGATGCCCGATGTCGCGCCGGTACTGGGCGCCATCGAAATGGATGCCTTGGGCGACCTCATAGGCGCGGTGCTGCGCCTCCTTCACGCTGCCGGCCAGCACCGTCACGCATAGCACGCGGCCACCCGCAGTCAACGTGGCTCCGTCCTTTCGCACCGTGCCCGCGTGGAAGACGACCGCATCTTCGGTCGGCTGCGGCAGGCCCGTGATCGCGTCGCCCTTGCGCGGATTGAGCGGATAGCCCGCAGCCGCCATGACGACGCCCAGGGCCGGCCGCCGGTCCCATTCCAGCTCCACCTGGTCGAGCGCGCCGGACGTCGCGGCCATCATCACGTCGAACAGGTCGGACTTCAGCCGCATCATGATCGGCTGCGTTTCAGGGTCACCCATGCGGCAGTTGAATTCGAGTGTCTTCACTGCGCCCTTGGGGTCGATCATCAGCCCGGCGTAGAGAAACCCGGTGTAGGTGATGCCGTCTTTCTCCATGCCCTTGATGGTGGGCAAGATGATCTCGCGCATGGCACGGGCATGAATCTGCGGCGTCACGACCGGCGCGGGCGAATAGGCACCCATGCCACCGGTGTTGGGTCCCTGGTCGCCGTCCATCAGGCGCTTGTGGTCTTGCGAGGTCGCCAGCGCGGTGACGTTCTTGCCGTCGCACAGCACGATGAAACTGGCTTCTTCGCCCTGCAGGAACTCCTCGATCACGACGCGCGGCGCCGCCTGTCCGTCTTCTCCTGTGACATGCGTGACGCCCAGCTTGTTGTCCAGCAGCATGAAATCGATGGCTTCGTGGGCTTCGGCCGCCGTCATGGCCACGACCACGCCCTTGCCCGCCGCCAGGCCGTCGGCCTTGACCACGATGGGCGCGCCCTTCCGGTCCACGTACGCGTGCGCTGCCGCCGGGTCGGTGAAGGCTTCGTATTCGGCGGTGGGGATACCGTGGCGCTTCATGAAGGCCTTGGAAAACGCCTTGGAGCTTTCCAGCTGCGCGGCCGCCTGGGTCGGTCCGAACACCCGCAGTCCGTGGGCGCGGAAATCGTCGACCACGCCCGCTGCCAGCGGTGCTTCAGGGCCAACCACCGTCAGGACGATCTTCTCTTTCAGCGCCCACTGCCGCAACGCCGGGATGTCGGTGATGGCTACGTTTTCAAGCCGGCCATCGAGCGCCGTCCCGCCGTTGCCGGGGGCGACATAGACCGCTTGCAGTTTGGGCGATTGCGCGAGCTTCCAGGCGAGCGCGTGTTCCCGGCCGCCGCCGCCGATCACGAGTACTTTCATTTAGTCCTTATTGTTATTGTTCGAGGGATGCGTTGTGGAAGACGTCTTGCACGTCGTCCAGGTCTTCCAGCACGTCGAGCAGCTTCTGCATTTTCGCCGCATCCTCGCCCGTGAGTTCGATTGTGTTCTCGGGGCGCATCGTGACCTCGGCCACTTCAGGTTTCAGCCCGGCAGCTTCGAGCGCATTCTTCACCGCCTCGAAGTCCGCCGGAGCGGTGATGACTTCGATCGCGCCGTCCTCGTCCGCCACCACGTCCTCGGCGCCCGCTTCGAGCGCCACTTCCATGACCTTGTCCTCGCTGGTGCCGGGCGCAAGGATGAGCTGGCCCACTTTCTTGAACTGGAAGGCGACCGAGCCCTCGGTGCCCATGTTGCCGCCGTATTTGCTGAACGCGTGCCGCACCTCAGCCACGGTGCGCACCTTGTTGTCGGTCATGGTGTCCACGATGATGGCCGCGCCGCCGATGCCATAGCCCTCGTAGCGGATTTCCTCGTACTGCACGCCTTCGAGGTTGCCGGTGGCCTTGTCGATGTTGCGTTTGACGGTATCGGCCGGCATGTTGGCGGCCTTGGCCTTCTCGACAGCCAGGCGCAGGCGCGGGTTGATAGCCAAGTCGCCGCCGCCCAGGCGGGCCGCGACCATGATTTCACGGATGACCCGGGTCCAGACCTTGCCGCGCTTTTCGTCCTGGCGGCCCTTCCGGTGCTGGATGTTTGCCCATTTACTGTGTCCGGCCACTGGGGACCCCTTCTTTGTTTCTAGTCGGCGCTATATTGGCGCTATCCCCCATTTTACTTTTCAACCATGGCTGAACCCCTCTTGATCGCCAGAAACGCGCAAACCGAGTGCCATGTGCTGCCGGGCCTGGCCAACCGGCACGGCCTGATCACCGGCGCCACGGGCACCGGCAAGACCGTGACCTTGCAAACCATGGCCGAGAATTTCTCGAAAATCGGTGTGCCGGTGTTCATGGCCGACGTCAAGGGCGACCTGACCGGCATCAGCCAAGTCGGGTCTGTGAGCGAGAAGCTGGCGGCGCTGCTGAAGGAACGCGGCATCACGCCTTCCGAGCCCCGCGCCTGCCCCGTCACGCTGTGGGACGTATTCGGCGAGCAGGGCCACCCGGTCCGGGCCACGGTGTCCGACATGGGCCCTTTGCTGCTGGGGCGCATGCTCAACGTCAACGAGACCCAGGCCGGCGTGCTGCAACTGGTGTTCAAGATCGCCGACGACAACGGCCTGCTCCTTCTGGACCTGAAGGACCTGCGCTCCATGCTCCAGTACGTGGGCGACAACGCCAAGGAATTCACCACCGCCTACGGCAACATCAGTGCCGCCAGCGTGGGCGCCATCCAGCGTGGGCTGATGCAAATCGAAGCCCAGGGCGGCGACAGGTTCTTCGGCGAACCCATGCTCAACATTGCCGACTTCCTGCAGACCGACGCGTCCGGCCAGGGCGTGGTGAACATCCTGGCTGCCGACAAGCTCTTGAACTCGCCGCGTCTGTATGCGACCTTCCTGCTGTGGATGCTGTCCGAACTCTTCGAACAGCTGCCCGAGATCGGCGACCCCGAAAAGCCCAAGCTGGTGTTCTTCTTCGACGAAGCTCACCTGCTCTTCAATGAGGCGCCCAAGGTGCTGGTCGAGCGCATCGAGCTGGTGGTGAGGCTGGTGCGATCCAAGGGCGTGGGCGTGTATTTCGTGACGCAGAACCCCTTGGACATCCCCGACAGCGTGCTGGCCCAGCTGGGCAACCGGGTGCAGCATGCGCTGCGGGCCTTCACCCCGCGCGACCAGAAAGCCGTCAAGGCGACCGCCCAGACCATGCGGCAAAAGCCCGGGCTGGACATCGAAACCGCGATCACCGAGCTGGCCGTCGGCGAGGCGCTGATCAGCCTGCTGGATGCCAAGGGCCGCCCCAGCGTGACCGAGCGCGCCTATGTGCTGCCCCCGGGCAGCCAGATCGGACCGATCACCGGGCCTCAGCGCCAGGCCTTGCTGGCCAACTCGCTCGTCGCCGGTGTGTACGAAAAGACCGTGGACCGCGAATCGGCCCACGAGAAATTAAAAGTGCGCACCGAGCAGGCGCAGGCCGAGGCGGCAGCGGCCAAACCCGGCGCAGAAGGATCGGGCGGCGTGATGGGCGGCCTGGGCGACATCCTGTTCGGGTCCACCGGGCCGCGCGGCGGGCGGCGCGAGGGGCTGGCCGAGAGCATGGCCAAGTCCGCGGTTCGAACGATCGGCAGCAGCGTCGGCCGGGAGATCGTGCGCGGCGTTCTGGGAAGCATCCTGGGAAGCAAACGGCGCTGAACGGCCCTGCGCGGCCCTGCACGGGTGTACATTGCCTTTTATGTCCATCGAAGCACCTCGCCACATCCGACTGACCTCGCACGCCGGCGGCTACGGCGCGCTGCCCATCGTCTGGGGCGCGCCCACGGCAGCGGAGCGCGGGCCCATCGTGGGCACCACCACCCAGCGCAGCCATCGGAATGTCATCGGCACGCACAGCGGCTCTTACAGCGTTTATCGCGCATTGGCCGTCGCGTCGGGCGCCCTCTCGCGCCAGCACAAGGCCGATCTCACCAACACCTCGCCCACCGACGTGATCGGGCCGTACCCGCAGTGGGGCGATCCCGGCAAGATCGTCAGTTTGGATCCCTGGGGCGCCCTGGTGGCGGACGTGTTCTCCACCGAGCTGGCGGCCGGCTATGACATCCGGCCCACCATCGCCGTCACCAAAGCCCATGTGATCCTGCCCGAGGTCATCGAAGGCCTGCAGGCGGGCCGGCTCAAGGCCGATGGCAAGGTGCTCACGGCCGGCGGCGCCGCCATGGTGACCAAGGCGGCGATCGAGCCGGTGTGGTGGCTGCCGGGCGTGGCCAAGCGCTTCGGCTGCTCCGAGGCCGATCTGCGCCGCGTGCTGTTCGAGGAAACGGGCGGCATGTACCCCGAACTCGTGACCCGCAGCGACCTGGAAGTGTTCCTGCCCCCCATCGGCGGGCAGACCATCTATATCTTCGGCAACCCGCGCGATCTGGCCAACCCCGATGTCGAACTCACGGCGCGCGTGCACGATGAGTGCAACGGCTCGGACGTATTCGGCTCAGACATCTGCACCTGCCGCCCTTACCTGACCCACGCCATCGAGGAATGCATCCAGGGCTCGCAGCGCGGCGGCGTCGGCCTGGTCGCGTATTCGCGCAAGGAAGGCCGGGCCCTGGGCGAGGTGACCAAGTTCCTGGTTTACAACGCGCGCAAGCGCCAGGTGGGCGGCGACACCGCCGACCAGTACTTCGCCCGCACCGAATGCGTGGCCGGCGTGCAGGACATGCGCTTCCAGGAGCTGATGCCCGACGTGCTCCACTGGCTCGGCGTCAAGAAGATCCACCGCCTGGTGTCCATGAGCAACATGAAATACGACGCCATCACCGGCTCGGGCATAGAGATTGGCGAACGCGTCAACATCCCCGATGAGCTGATTCCGGCCGACGCGCGAGTGGAGATGGATGCCAAGGTCGCTGCGGGTTACTTCACGCCCGGCGCCGTCCCCGACGCCGAGGAACTCAAGAAAACCAAAGGCCGGGGGTTGTAGCGCATGGGCAGCACGCATCTGGGTTCGCACCAAGCGGAGGCCGAAGAAGCGGCGTCCGCCCTGCGCACGACCGTCGCCATCCGCGAGCGTGCCAAGCAGTTGTTGACGCGGGCCCGCCAGGGCGAATCGCCCTGGTTCATCGTCGACGAAGGCTTCCTGGGGACCGCGGCGAATGAGGTGGTCGCGGCCACGCGCAAGCGCTATCCCAAGCTGCACATCCCCTTTCACAGCCGCTGGCGCCATTTCGAAGCAGGCGGCGTGAATCGCAAGGCCGAGCTGGACCGGCTGCTCCAAGGCCTGCCGCTCGCATCGCGCGGCCACGCCATGATCGACCTGGCGGTGGTGAGCGTGCTGCTCGACGCCGGCGCGGGACCTGAGTGGAAATACGTGGAGCCCGCCACCGGCCAGACCTTTACCCGCTCCGAAGGCCTGGGCGTGGCGAGCTTCCATGCTTTCACCGCCGGCTTGTTCTCAAGCGACAAGAACCGGCCCTGTCAAGCGGACTCAGCGGGCCTGCGCGGCCTGGTTACCGATCACCTTGCCTCGGCGTTTCAGGTGGGCGAGCACAACCCGTTGGTTGGAATCGAAGAGCGCGCCATCCTGCTGCGGCGGCTCGGCGAGGTCATGTCCGAGCAGCCGGAGGTCTTCGGCGAGGACGGGCGGCCCGGCGGCTTGATGGACATGATCATCAGCCCCCTGGGCCCGGATGTTCCCCACACCGCCGACGTAGTGGCCCACGACATCCTTTCGCAGCTCCTGATCAGCCTGTCCGGGATCTGGCCGGCGAGCAATTCGATCGGCGCGGTGCCGCTGGGCGATTGCTGGCGCCACTCCGCGGTGCGCGGAGAAGGCCTGACCGATGGCTGGATGCCCTTCCACAAGCTGTCGCAGTGGATGACCTATTCGCTGCTGGAGCCCTTCGAATGGAGCGGCGTCAAAGTGCGCGGGCTCGATGGCCTGACGGGCCTGCCGGAATACCGCAACGGGGGCCTCCTGATCGACAGCGGCCTGCTGGTACTTCGCGACGAGGCGGCCGCTAAGGAAATCTGGCAGCCGGGCGACGAAATCATCGTGGAATGGCGGGCCATGACCGTGGCGCTGCTGGACGAGATAGCCCACGCCGTTCGCCAGCAGTTACGATTGAGTGAATCCCAATTGCCGTTGGCCTGCGTACTGGAAGGCGGAACCTGGGCCGCCGGCCGTGAACTGGCACAGCGCCATCGCGGCGGCCTGCCACCACTGAACGTGGCGAGTGACGGAACGGTATTTTGAATTGGGCTGCCATTGCGGACTTGATCCGCAATCCATGATGAGGAAATCGAATTGAGCAACGTCCACCTGATCGACCATCCGCTGGTGCAGCACAAGCTGACCCTGATGCGCAAGAAGGAGGCCAGCACCAACAGTTTCCGGCGGCTGCTCAATGAGCTCGCGATGCTGATGGCCTACGAGGTCACGCGCGACATGGCCATGCAGGAGGTCGAGATCGAGACCCCCCTGGAAAAAACCAAGGCCAAGGTCATCGACGGCAAGAAGCTGGTGTTCGTGTCCATCCTTCGCGCCGGGACCGGCATCCTGGACGGCATGCTCAGCGTGGTACCGGGCGCGCGCGTCGGCCACATCGGCCTTTACCGCGACCCCAAGACCCTCACGGCCGTCGAGTACTACTTCAAGATGCCACAGGACATGCACGAGCGCGACGTGGTCGTCGTCGACCCGATGCTCGCCACCGGCAACTCCGCCATTGCCGCCGTGGAGCGGCTGAAGGAGCTGCGTCCCAAGTCGATCAAGTTCGTATGCCTGCTCACCTGCCCGGAAGGGGTCGCGGCGCTGCAAGGCGCCCATCCCGACGTGCCGATCTACACGGCCGCCATCGACCGACAGCTCAACGACCACGGCTACATCCTGCCGGGCCTGGGTGACGCCGGCGACCGCATCTTCGGTACCAAATAGACCCCATGATGAGTGTTTTTCTGGCGCGGCCGCTGGCCGCGATCCTCTTCCTCGGCCTGTCGATTACCACAGCCGCTGCTCCCTTCACTCCCGCCGGCGACAGCGAGGTGGTCGAACGCCTGCCCAGTGGCAGCAACGATCCGGCC
This sequence comes from Caenimonas soli, assembly GCF_013155545.1. Classification (GTDB taxonomy): domain Bacteria; phylum Pseudomonadota; class Gammaproteobacteria; order Burkholderiales; family Burkholderiaceae_C; genus Ramlibacter; species Ramlibacter soli. The sequence goes on from NZ_JABJVV010000001.1 coordinate 287,039, forward strand.
GTGCGCCGCGTCGATTCGCTGCGCAAGCAGTTGGCGGCGCAGCCCAACGATATACCGCTGCGCCTGGAGATCGCCAGGCGCTACTTCGACCTGGCCATGGCCCAGGGCGATCCGCGCTATGTGGGCTACGCCTCCGCTGCTATCGCGCCGGTGGCACAGTCTGCCGCCGGCAATGCCGGTTATTGGACGGTGCGCGGGCTGATCCAGCAGTACAGCCATGACTTCGCGGGCGCGTTGCAAAGCCTGGCCAAGGCCAGGGAGCTGGACCCGCAGTTGGTGGAACCCACCGCATGGCGTTCGGCCATCCATATGGTGCAGGCCAACTACGACGACGCCTTGTCGGAGTGCACGCGTCTCGTTCCGCTGGCCCATCCGCTGCACGCCCAGGGATGCACTGCCTATGTCCAGGCCAGCACGGGGCAGTTGGCCCCGGCGTACGAGGCCCTGGGCAAGTCGTTGGCGGCCGCTGGCCCGATAGCGCCCGAACTCGCGCTGTGGGTGCGCACACGACTGGCCGAAATGGCGATGCGCCTGCAACGCTGGCCCGACGCCGAAGCGCATTTCAAGGAAGCGCTGCAATTGGGCGTCACCGACCAGTTCCTGCTGGGCGCCTACGCCGACTTCCTCTTGCAGAAAAAGCGGCCCGCCGAAGTGCTGACGCTGCTGGCCGGCTGGGAACGTTCGGACATCCTGTTGCTGCGCCTGGCCCTGGCCGGGCGCGCGCTGAACGATCCGCGCGCCGCCGGCTGGGCCGCCCAGCTGCGTGACCGCTTCGCCGCGGCGGCGCAGCGCGGCGACCGGCTGCACGAGCAGGAAGCCGCGCGCTTCGAACTCGATATCGAGGGCAACCCGGCCAAGGCGCTGGAACTGGCGCAGCGCAACTACAAGGACCAGAAGGAGCCGCGCGACGCGGAAATTCTGATCCGCGCCGCCATCGCCGCCAAGCAAACCAAGGCTGCCCAACCGGCGCTGGACTGGCTGCGCACCAACAAGTACGAAGACCCGGTTCTGGCGCCCCTGGCCGACCAGTTGGTTGCACTGGGAGCCAAGCGATGATGCGTTGGCTCGCCATCCTCGCCGCGCTGTTGCTGCACACCGCGGCCTGGGCCCACAAGCCCAGCGACAGCTATCTCACCCTGCGCGGTTCCGCCGACAGCTCGGATGTATCCGTGCGCTGGGACATCGCCCTGCGCGACCTCGATTACGTTCTGCAGCTGGACCGCGACGGCAACGGCGAGCTGACCTGGGGCGAAGTGCGCCAGCGCGGCGACGACATCGCGCGCTACGCCACGAGCCACCTGGAGCTTTCCTCGGGCGAGAAGGGTTGCCCGGTCGAATCGGCCGGCCCGCTGATGCTGGACAAGCACAGCGACGGCACCTACGCCGTGCTCACGCTCACAGCACGCTGCGAGAGCCTGCTGGGAAACCTCAAGGCCCGCTATTCGCTGCTGTTCGATGTGGACCCTTCGCATCGCGGTCTGGTGCAATGGATCGCACCCGGCGGCGATGCCGCCCAGGCCCTGGTCTTCGCCACAGAGTCGGCCGAACAAAGGTTGGCCCTGCAGGCACCCGACGCCTGGCAGACGCTGCGGCAATACATCGTCGAAGGCGTATGGCACATCTGGATCGGCTTCGACCACATCCTGTTCCTGCTGGCCCTGCTGCTGCCCGCCGTGGTTGTGCGGCGGGAAGGCCGCTGGCAACCGGTCGGCGACCTGCGTGGCGCCGCCATGGAAGTGTTCAAGGTGGTCACGGCGTTCACCCTGGCGCACTCCGTCACGTTGAGCCTGGCGGCCTTGCAGGTCATCTCCCTGCCCTCGCGCCTGGTGGAATCGGTGATCGCCGCGTCCGTGGTGCTGGCCGCGCTGAACAATTTGCGCGGCACCATCGAGCGCAGGCGCTGGGTGCTGGCCTTCGTGTTCGGCCTGATCCACGGCTTCGGCTTCGCCTCGGTGTTGGCCGACCTGGGCCTGCCGCAAAACGCGCTGGTGTTGGCGCTGGTGGGCTTCAACGTGGGCGTCGAACTGGGCCAGTTGGCTATCGTGGCCGCATTCCTGCCGTTGGCATTCAACCTGCGTGAAACGCGGTTCTACCGGGCAGGCGTGCTGACGGTCGGCTCGATCATGGTCGCCCTGGTCGCCGCCTGGTGGTTCATCGAGCGCGCCTTCGATCTCGCACCGGCCTGAGGAGGTGTCATTGCGGGCTTGACCCGCAATCCATCTAGCCTGTACAAGCTACCTCACCGGAAGCCCAAATGCTAGACCTTCTCATCACCAACGCCTCGTTACCCGACGGCCGCACCGGCATGTCGGTGGCCGTCCAGAACGGCCGCATCACGGAGGTAGCGCCCGGCCTGTCGGCCCCAGCGGCAGAAACCGTCGACGCCGCCGGCTACCTGCTCAGCCCGCCCTTTTGCGACCCGCATTTCCATATGGACGCCTGCTTAAGTTACGGCCTGCCGCGCGTCAATGAAAGCGGCACGCTGCTGGAAGGGATTGCGGTGTGGGGCGAGCTCAAGCCGACGCTCAAGGCCGAAGCCATCATCGAACGCGCCCTCACCTACTGCGACTGGGCCGTCGCCAAGGGCCTGCTGGCCATCCGCAGCCATGTGGACACCAGCGACGCGAGCCTGCTGGCAGTGGACGCGCTGCTGGAGGTCAAGAAGCGAGTCGCGACCTACATCGACCTGCAACTGGTCGCCTTCCCGCAGGACGGCGTGTTGCGCACCCCAGGTGGCGTGGAGAACTTGAAGCGTGCGCTGGACAAAGGCGTGGACATCGTCGGCGGCATTCCCCACTTCGAGCGCACCATGGCCGAGGGCGCCGCCAGCGTCAAGCTGCTGTGCGAGATCGCCGCCGAGCGCGGCAAGCCGGTCGACATGCACTGCGACGAAACCGATGACCCGATGTCGCGCCACATCGAGACGCTGGCGTTCGAGACCCAGCGCCTGGGCCTGCAGGGCCGCGTCAACGGCAGCCACTGCACCTCCATGCACAGCATGGACAACTACTACGTGAGCAAGCTGCTGCCGCTGATCGCCGAGAGCGGCGTGAGCATCGTGGCCAATCCGCTGATCAACATCACGCTGCAAGGCCGCCACGACACCTACCCCAAGCGCCGCGGCATGACGCGCGTACCGGAGCTCATGGCGGCGGGCGTCAACGTCGCCTTCGGCCACGACTGCGCGATGGACCCTTGGTACGGCATGGGCTCCGGCGACATGCTGGAAGTGGCGCACATGGGACTGCATGTGGCGCAGATGACGAGCCAGGCGGGCATCCAGGCCTGCTTCGACGCCGTCACCACCCGTGCGGCCCAGGTGATGCACCTGCAAGGCTACGGCCTGGAGCCGGGTTGCGACGCGAGCTTCTTGCTCCTGCAGGCGCGCGACGCAGGGGAAGCGATCCGGCTGCGGGCGAATCGCCTGAAAGTATGGCGCACGGGCCGGCTGCTGGCCTCCACGGCCGAGGTGAAAACCAGCCTGGTCGTGGATGGCCGGCCGGCGCAAGTCTCCTTCCTACACCCGGGTATCCGGGAACCCTGATACCCATATCCAGATCCCAGGATTGCGCCGAGCTGGGGTCGCCGGGATGATTGCGCCCATGGCAAAGAGCGACCCCCAGCAACCCGAAACGCGCGGCGTTGCCGAGCGCAGTTTCACGTGCTCCGTGGAAGGACGCAGCGTGCCGGTGGCCGTGTGGCTGCCGATGAGCCGGCAGCGCAGCCCGCTGGTGCTGGTGGGACACGGCGGCTCCGGCCACAAGCGTTCCGAATTCGTGTTGGACGTGGTTGCGCCGCTGGTGCGCGAGCATGGCTTCGCCGTGGCCGCCATCGACGGGCCGGTGCACGGTGACCGCCGCGCCACCCCGGCCGCGCCGGAGGCGGTGCGTGACGAATTTCGCGCGCTGTGGGAAGCGGGCGGCAGTGTCGAGCCCATGGTGGCCGACTGGCGCGGCGTGCTGGACGCGCTGTGCTCCTTCCGCGAGATCGACGCTTCCGCGGTCGCTTACTACGGCCTGTCGATGGGCACGGCCTACGGCCTGCCATTCCTCGCCGGGGAGCCCCGCATCCACGCCGCGGCAATCGGCATGTGGGGCACCTCGCGGGCGAACAGCCAGCGCCTGATGGACGACGCGCGGCGCGTGCGTTGCCCCACCATGTTTTCGCTGCAGTGGGACGACCCCCTGTTCACGCGCGAGGGGCAATTCGAGGTGTTCGACGCATTGGCAAGTCAGAACAAGCACATGTCCATTTATCCGGGCGGGCACCTGAATCCCAGCGGCGCGCGGCTGGACGACATCGTCTACTTCCTGGCCCGTGAGCTCGCGCATCGAGCGCGCAGTTCGGTTCAATCCCCGTGAAACAACTCCCGAATCACCTGGCGCAGCCACACGTGCGCGGAGCTCGCATGGGTGCGTTCGTGCCAGAACATGGCGACGCGCACCGCCCCGAGCGCAAACGGCGGCTCCAGCACCTGCAGCGCGTCGGCGCGCGCGGCATGTTCGGCCACCGCGCGGGTGAGCGTGGCGATATGGCTGGAGGCGGCGACGATGGGCGCCGAGGCGAGCGCGGAGGGAACCGTCACGCCGATGCGCCTGGTGCGACCGTGGGCGGCGAAAGCCTCATCCACCTGCCTCTCGATGCTCGATTGCCCGTGCTGCGGTTTGTAATGGACATGGCGCTCCTCCAGGTATTGCTCGGCCGTGACCACACCCTGGATGCGCGGGTGCGACTTCGCGGCGACCACGCGCAATTCCTGCTGGTACAGGGTGGCTGTATAGAGCGCCTCGGGTGCGTGCGGCTGGTAGGCCACCACCAGGTCGGCCTCGCCTTCTTCCAGTTGCTCGCGCAGACGTGCGGGTTCGGAGGGACTGATCGACAGCCGCAGGTTCGGCGCCAGCCGCTCCAGCGCCTGCGTGAGGCGCGGCATCAGCATGAAGCCGACCGATTCCGTGGCGCTGAGATGAAATGTTCGATCGGCCATCGCCGGGTCGAACTCTCGCGTGAGCGCGAACGAATCCTCCATCAGTTCCAATGCAGCCCGTGCACTGGCGGCGATGCGCACGGCATTGAGCGTGGGCGCCATGCCCTTGGCGGTGCGCACCAGCAGGGGGTCCTGAAACACTTCGCGCAGTTGCGCCAGCGTCGCGCTCATCGCCGGCTGGCTGATGCCCAGCTGGTCAGCCGCGCGCGAGACGTGGGACTCATCGATCAGCACGCACAGGCACCTGAGCGCATGCAGATCCAGTTTCCGCAACAAGTCCTTGCCAGCCATCGCGCCTTCTCATCCATTCGTTCCACCACATCTTAGCCCCACACATGACCCAGCAAACCACCTCTTCCGCACCCGTGCCCGCGTTCCTGCCGGACGGCTGCTTCGCCCGCTACGCCACTCTCGACTGGGACCGCGCCGCCTACGCGGACGTATCCGAGGAGGGGCGCCGCCGCAAGATCATCCGCATGGTCAGCCGCGCGGCCAACGCGCCCGTTCGCGTGCGCCACAACTTCCAGGTCGGCTCGATCGATTCCTCCAGCGGCAACGGCCCCACGCTGCATGCGCACGACTACCCCGAGATCTTCATCCCGGTGCGCTCGGGCTACTTCGTGGACTTTGGCGACCGCGGCCGCCATCGCGCGCGCCTGGACACCTATGATGCGTTCTCGCTACCGCTGAACGTGCTGCGCAAGTTCGAGGCAACCGAGGTAGCACCGCGCGAGAGCCAGATGCTCTCCGTCTTCGACACCGCGCTGGACGATGCCAAGCAGGGCATCAAGGTCACGCCGGAGATCGCGGCCGCCGATGCCGCGGCCGGGCTGCCCCAGGACTTCGACATCAGCAACGACCTGCTGGACTTCTCCACGCACGAGGCTGAAGCCAGGCACATCGCCCGCTTCGCCGACCTCAAGGTGGAACACGTGGGCGGGCTGCTGTTGCGCCGCCTGATCGCCACCAACGATCCGCGCGCCGCCCTGCGCACGCCGCACAAGATCCAGCTCGACTTCATCGAAGTGCCGGCCGGCCAGCTCTCCGATGCTTACCGCAGCGACTGCCGCGAAGTTTTCGTGGCGCTGGAAGGTCAGCCGCAGGTGCTGTGGAACGACAAGCCCGTGGCGATGGAGCGCCTGGACGTGTTCTCCGTCGCCCCGCAAGCCCAGCGGGCCATCGGCGCGGCAGGCAACAGCCGTGCGCTGCTGCTGCGCATCCGCGATCTCACGAACCCGCGCTGAGCAGCCGAATCCAACCCCGTATCCCAAGGACACAAGCATGAAATTCCTCCAACCTCTCAAGTGGCTGCAGGCCGCAGCGATCGTGGCCGCAGCTGCCGCCGCGCCGGCCTGGGCCCAGGACTACCCGAACAGGCCGGTGAAAATCATCGTGGGCTTTGCTCCCGGCGGGGCCAACGACATCATCGCCCGCCTCATCGCCAAGGAACTCGGCACCATGTGGGGCCAGCCGGTGGTGGTGGAGAACAAGCCCGGCGCCAATGGCGCGATCGCCTTTCAGGGCGTGGCCAAGGCGCCGGCCGACGGCTACACCCTGGTGCTGGGTACCGCGGGCCCGACCACGATGAACCAGGCGCTGCAGAAGCTGCCGTTCGACGTGCTGAAGGACTTCACGCCCATCGTCAACCTGGTCGACGCGCCGCATGTGCTGGCGGTGAATGCGAAGCTTCCGGTGAACAACCTGCAGGAGTTCGTCAAGCTGGCCAAGACCGCCGACCCGAAGCTGAGCTATTCGTCGCCCGGCATCGGCAACAGCGGGCACTTCGCCATGGAGATGCTCAAGCAGCAGACCGGCACGGACATCACGCACATCGCCTACAAAGGCGCGGCCCCGGCGCTGAACGACCTGATCGCGGGGCACGTGCAGGCCTACTTCACCTCGGCGGCCGCATTGCTGCCGCACGCGAACACCGGCACGATCAAGGTGCTGGCGATCACGTCGAAGGACCGGTTGTCGCTGCTGCCGACCGTGCCGACCATGGCGCAATCGGGCTTCTCCAACTTCGAGTTCCCGGTCTACGCCGGCCTGCTGGGTCCCGCCGGGATGACGCCTGAAGCGGTGCAGAAGATCAACGCCGATGCAAACAAGGCGCTGAAGTCGCCGGCCTTCCTGGAATCGCTGAAGCAGAACGCGATGATCCCCGTCGGCGGCACGCCGCAGCAGTTCGCGCAGTTCCTGGCGCTGGACCTGGAGCGCTGGACCAAGGTGGTCAAGGCCGGCAACATCCGGCCGGAGTAAGGGCCGCGCGCTGGCCACCCCCTTTGCGCTCGCCAGTTTCCCGACGGGGTATCCTGACCGTGCCTGCATTATCAATACTGGGTGACGGGCCACCGCGGAAGGTGCGATGAAAAGGATTCTTGTCTTGGGCGGAACAGGATTCGTCGGGCGGCACCTGTGCCGGGAATTGGTTCGCCTGCAGTACCGCGTCACGGTACCCACGCGCAATGTTTCCAGGGCGCAGGATGTTCAATCCTCGCCGTTCCTCGAGCTGGTGCAAGTCGATGTGCATGACGAGGCAGCGCTCGCACGTCTGGTGCAAAGCCACGATGCCGTCGTGAACCTGGTCGCCATCCTGCACGGCAACTCCTTCGACTTTCAACGCGTCCACGTCGAGCTGGTGAAAAGGATAACCCGTGCCTGCGCTCACGCGGGCGTGGCGCGGCTGGTGCATGTCAGCGCGCTGGGAGCGGCGAGCGACGCGCCGTCCATGTACCAACGCACCAAAGCCGCCGGCGAGGCGGTGCTCCAGGGCTCCGATCTCGACTGGACTGTGCTGCGTCCGAGCGTCATGTTCGGCGAAGGCGACAAGTTCCTCACGCTTTTCGCGCGCCTGCAGCGAGTCTTTCCGATCCTGCCGCTGGCTGGCGCGGATACCCTGTTCCAGCCCGTCTGGGTTGGGGATGTGGTGAATGCGATCGTGCAATGCCTGCAAAGGGATGACACCGGAAGACGCATCTACGAAGTCTGCGGACCTGAACGCCTCACATTGAGGCAGCTGGTGAAGTTGGCGGGCAGTTTGTCCGGGCACCCTCGTCCGGTGGTGAGGTTGCCCACCGCGCTGGCTCGACTCCAGGCGTTCTTGATGGAGCTGGCGCCTGGGCAGCCGTTGATGAGCCGTGACAATCTGGACTCCATGAGGGTGGACAACGTGGCGAGCGGCAAGCTGCCGGGTCTGGAAGGGCTGGGAATCTCGCCTCGTTCCTTGGGCGACATCGCCCCGACTTACGTTGGTATCCGCCGCTAATCTGATTCGAGGGGGTTTCACATGCCAGATTTAAAGGTTCTAGCGGAGCAGGTGGTGGCGTTTCGCGACGAGCGCGACTGGAAGCAATTCCACAACCCGAAGGACGTTGCTCTTTCGCTGATGCTGGAAAGCGCCGAGCTCCTGGAGCATTTTCAGTGGAAGAACGGCGAAGCAATCCAGGAGACCGCCATGCATCGCCGGGCCGAACTGGCCGACGAGTTGGCCGACGTTCTGTACTACACGCTGCTGATGGCGCACGACTTGAACATCGACCTGTCCACGGCCTTAACGAAAAAACTCGCCAAGAACGCGGAGAAATACCCGACGGAGAAGGCGAAGGGTTCGAACAAGAAGTACACGGAACTCTGACAGCATGTTTATCGGGCACTTTGGTGTGGGCTTCGCCGCCAAGCGGGTTTCGCCACGCGTTTCCCTCGGCACCGCGTTCCTCGCAGCCCAGTTTCTCGATCTTCTCTGGCCCACCTTCCTGCTTGTGGGTCTCGAATCCGTACGCATCGCCCCCGGCGCCACCGCCGTGACGCCGCTGATCTTCGACCACTATCCGATCTCGCACGGTCTGGCGGCGGTCATGGGATGGGCACTGGCGCTGGGCGCCGTCTATGCGCTGGCTACGAAAAACGCGCGCGGCGCTCTTGTTGTTGGCGCCTTGGTGGTGAGCCATTGGTTGCTCGACGCCATAGTCCACGTGCCCGACCTGCCGCTGATGCCTGGCGCGGAGATGATGGTGGGGCTCGGCCTGTGGCAATCGAAAGCCGCGACAATGGCCGTCGAGATCCCGATCTTTGCGGCGGGTGTCTGGCTTTACGCGACATCGACACGCGCGAAGGACAAGGTAGGCAACTATGGGTTCATAGGCCTCGCCGCCTTCCTGGCGCTCATTTACGTCGGTAACCTGTTTGGCGAACCACCCCCCAGCGTGACCGCCATCGCCTGGCTGGGGCAAGCCCAGTGGCTGCTCGTGGCTTGGGCGTACTGGGTGGACGCGCATCGCGATACGTCGCGTTGACCCGCCCCGCCTGCGCATTTGGCTACCATGGCCCTTGGAATCGAGCCAGGAGTTGATGCTATGGAGTTCAAGGATTACTACCAAACCCTCGGGGTGGACAAGTCCGCCACCGAGCAAGACATCAAGAAGGCCTATCGCAAGCTTGCGCGCAAGTTCCACCCCGACGTCAGCAAGGAGTCGGACGCGGCGGTGCGTATGGCCGAGGTGAACGAGGCCAACGCCGTGCTCTCCGACCCTGAGAAACGCGCTGCCTATGACGAGCTCGGCACACAGACACACGCTCATGCCGGGCAGGAATTTCGGCCGCCGCCCAACTGGGATGCGGGTTTCGAATTTTCCGGCACGGGGGCGGAAGGCGACGGCGAGTTCAGCGATTTCTTTGAGCAGCTGTTCGGGCGCGCCGCACGCGGCCATCACGCCCAGGCCCGCGGCGGCGGCGCGGCGGCGATGCGCGGCGAGGACCATCACGCAAAGATCGAACTCGACCTGCTCGACGCCTACCAGGGCGCGGAGCGCACGATCTCGCTGCGCAGCGCTCGTCTCGACGAGGGAGGCAATGTGGTCAACGAGGAGCGCCAGCTCCATGTCAAGATTCCCAAGGGCGTGCGCGAGGGCCAGCACATCCGCCTGGCCGGGCGCGGCGGCCCGGGCTTTGGCGGCGGCCCACCAGGCGATCTTCTGCTCGAAGTGGTTTTCAAGCCCGACCCACGCTGGCGCGCCGAAGGCCGCGACGTGTACCAGCGCCTGCCGTTGGCCCCCTGGGAAGCAGCCTTGGGCGCCGCGGTGGAGGTGCGCACACCCAGCGGCGATGCCGAGGTGGCGGTGCCCGCGGGCTGGAAGCGCGGCCGCAAACTGCGGCTGAAGGGCCGAGGCATTCCCGGCGCCGAGCCGGGAGACCTCTACCTGGAACTCGAGATCGCATTGCCGCCGGCTGACAGCGACGCCGCGCGCGCCGCCTATGCGGCAATGCGCCAAGCATTCCCCGGTTTCAATGCCCGTGCGACAGGAGCCTGATCATGCGCTACGAAATTCACGATTGCGAGGTGTTGGGCGAAGGAGCCTTCACCGCCGAAGACATCGCACGCGCCTGCGGCGTTGCCACCACCTGGGTACAAGAGCGCGTCGAAGCCGGTGTGCTGCAGGTCGAGCCAGCCGGTGGCGAGTGGCGCTTCGACAGCGCCACCCTGGTTCGCGCCAGGCGCATCGCCCGGCTGGAGGCGAGTTTCGATGCCGACCCGCAACTGGCAGCCCTGACGGCCGACCTGATCGAGCAAGTGGCCGCGCTGCGGCGCCGGTTGCGATTGTTGGGGGTGGCCGACGCGTGAGGGCAGACCAGCTGAGCGCTATCGGCTAGCCCTTGCGCACCGCTTCCGGACTGAATCCAGCCTCGGCCCAGGCGCTGGCGCTAGCTCGCGTGAGCTTGAACGAAGGCGCCACGCGCACCTCCGCCAACAACTCCCCTGCCGCGTCCACAGCCCGGAGCATCGCCGACGGATTCTCCTCATCCGGCTCGATGTCGAGCGTGACGCTGAAGCGCTCGGTGCCGTGCGTGATCTCGATGCTCCGATGCAGCGTCGCGTGCAACTGCTGCTCGTGCCGCCGCACAAACTCAGCCGCCGTTTTCACCAGCGTATTGAACGCCGCTGAATCCAGCGGCTTGGGATTTTTCTTGTCGCGTCCCATGGTCCAGGGACCGACCAGCGCCGGCTCCACCTGGCCGTCCGGGGTCATGGCCACAGCCCAGCCGTCGTCGTCATCGTTCTTGATGACGCGGGCCGTCCAGCCGTTGTCGCGCCAGAGGCGTGGTTCCTGAATTTTTTCGCTAACGTCTTCGAGTTGGTTTTCGTGCATCCCCGTATTTGAACTCAAGCAGGAAGTCCTACGCGCCCAGCCTACCTAGAATCTCCCCTTTGCCAGCGCACTCACATGTCGCTTTACCGCCTGATCAGCCAATTCGTACGTCGCCACAGCCTTGCCTACGCCGTTTCCGCGGCCGCACTGCTCGGCGTTGCACTGGGGCTCGTCTGGATCCCCCGGCAGATCGGTGCCGTTGTGGATGGGCTGGTGGCGCAGCGCCTGTCGGGCGTGTCGTTGCTGCGGGAACTGGCCCTGCTGGTGTTGGCCGCCACCATGGTGTACTTCCTGCGCGTCGGCTGGCGGTTGAACCTCTACGCTACGGCGTACCGGCTGGGCGTGGAGTTACGCCAGCGCCTGTATACGCGGCTGGCGCTGCAAGGGGCCCACTTCTACCAGGGCCAGCGCACCGGCAACCTGATGGCGCTGGCCACCAACGACATCGACGCGGTCGAGGTGGCCGCCAGCGACGCCCTGCTGGCCGGCTTCGACGGCGCGCTGACCTTGGTGCTCGTGGTGGGGATGATGTCACTGGGCGTGGACTGGCGGCTGGCTTCGTTCGCCCTGCTCCCGTTCCCCTTCATGGCGCTCAGCTTCTGGTGGATTTCGCGCCACGTGCACGAGGCCTCGCGCTTGTCGCTGGAACGCTTCGGTGCGCTGAACGACCACGTGCAGGAGTCGTTGTCTGGCGTGCGCACGGTCCGCGCCTTGGGCCTGCAAGCGCAGAGCGAGGCGCAGTTCTCCCGTTTGGCAACGGACGTCTCCCAAGCCAGCTTCGACGCCCACCGCTGGGAAGCAACCTATGAGCCCGCGGTCGGGTTGAGCCTCGCGTCGGCCACCGTCATTACGCTCGGCTACGGCGGTTGGCTGGTCTGGCAGGACCAGTTGACCGTGGGGAAGCTCACCAGCTTCAGCCTGTATCTCGGCCTGCTGATGTGGCCCATGTTCGCCGCCGGCTGGATCTTGTCGCTGCTCGAGCGGGGCAAGGCGGCCTGGGGACGGTTGGAGCCGGTGCTCGACGCGCCCTTGAGCGTCGACGACCATGGCTCGGTACCGCAGGTAAACGTTGGCGCCATCGCAGTGCAAGGCGTGCGTTTCAGCTACCCCGGCCAGCCCCGGCCGGCGCTGGACGGCGTGTCGTTCCGCCTGGAGCCGGGCCTCACGCTCGGCCTGGTCGGGCCGACCGGTGCGGGCAAATCGACGTTGCTGAGGCTTTTGCTGCGCCACCATGCCCCGGCCGCAGGGACTCTGCGATGGGACGGGCTCGATCTGCAGGATTACACCCTGGACGCCTTGCGCGGCGCCATCGCCTGGGTGCCGCAGGAGCCGTTTCTGTTCTCCGCGAGCGTGGCGGAGAACATTGCCCTGGCGTGGCCGGAGGCCAGCCGTGAGCAGGTCGAGCAGGCGGCCAAGCTGGCGGCGGTGCATGACGACATCCTGCATCTGCCACAGGGCTATGACACGCCGGTAGGCGAACGCGGCATCACCTTGTCCGGTGGCCAGCGGCAACGCGTGGCGATCGCCCGTGCGCTTCTGGTTGACGCGCCACTGCTGATACTGGACGACGCGCTGTCCGCGGTGGACACCGACACCGAAGGGCGGATCCTGGCCCATCTGCGTGAAGCCAGAGCGGGCCGCACGGTGATTATCGTCAGCCACCGCCTGAGCGCGGTGGCCGATGCGGACCACACTATCGTCCTGCATGGCGGCCACATCGTGGAAGAAGGCACGCCCGCCGCATTGGTGGCGGGCAACGGCTGGTATGCGCGCCAGTGGCGCTACCAGCAACTCCAGGCCAGCCTCGATGCCAGCTGAATCCATCACCACGCCCGTTGCCGGCGCCAAGCCCGCGCCGCGCGGCAATCTTTTTGGGGATGCGGCCGCACTGCTGCTGCGCGCGGCCGCGCCGGAACGCCGTCACCTGGTTTGGGGTGTGGCTTGGCTGATCGTCGCCGCCGGGCTGGAGGCCCTGGGCCCGCTCATGGCCAAGTTCCTGATCGACAACTACCTGTTACCTCGCAACGCCCGCATTCCCGAGATCGCGGGGCTGCTGCTCGGCGCTTTGGTCGCGGGTACGCTGGCGAGCTGGCTGCGGTACCGGCAGTTGGTGCGGCTGGCGGGGCTGGCGATGCGCTCCGTCCAGCGCATTCGCGAAGGCGTGTACGGCCACGTGCTGCGCCTGCCGATGAGCTTCTTCGACCGCGCCATCATCGGCCAGCTGGTCAGCCGCGTGACAAACGACACCGAAGCCGTGAAGACGCTCTATGTGCAGGTGCTGTTCGTGATGCTCGACAGCCTGATCGTTCTGTGCGGCGCCATCGCCGTCATGCTGTGGCTGGATTGGCGCCTGATGCTGATCGTCGCGACGTTGGCTCCCGCGGTGGCGTTGATCGTCACCATGTACCAACGCATTTCTGGGCCGGCGGTGACCCGTACGCGTGAGCTGCGAAGTGACATCAATGCCCAGATGGCGGAATCCATCAACGGCATGGCCGTGCTGCAGGCGAGCAATGCGACCGCGCGTTTCACCGAACGCTTCGCCGCCCTCAATGAGGGGCACTACCAGTCACGGCAGCGTGAGCTGCGCGCCAACGCCTGGTTGTTGCGACCGGTGCTCGACATGCTCAACGTGACACTGCTGGCCGTGATCATCGGCGTGATGGGAACGCGTGGCAGCAGCGGCTCGATGAGCGCCCTGGAGGTGGGCGTGCTCTACGCGTTCATCAACTACATCTCGCGGGTGGTGGAGCCGTTGATACAGATCACCATGCAGTTTTCGCAGCTGCAGCTGGCGGTGGTCGGCGCGGCGCGGGTTCATACCCTGCTGAAGGAGGCCGAAACGCCGGTTGCGGCCGACCTCGGCCGGGTGACCGAGGGGGCAATATCCATCGATCGGCTGGACTTCGCGTACCAGCCGGGCCGCACGGTCCTGCACGACCTGCACTTGCAAATCGCACCCGGCAGCTTCCACGGCATCGTGGGCCACACCGGCAGCGGCAAGAGCACCTTGCTTTCGCTGCTGCTGCGCTTCTATCCCGCGCCGGCGGGCAGCGTCCGTATCGACGGCACGCCGGTGGAGGCGATTAGCGAGGACCATTTCCGCGCGAGCGTGGGCCTGGTGCCGCAGGAGCCCTTCGTGCTGGCCGCCTCCGCCCGGGAAAACATCGCCATGGGCCGCGAGCTGGCCGATGCGCAGATCGAGGCGGCCGCACGCGCCGCCCATGCGCACGACTTCATCGCCGCACTGGAGCGGGGCTATGACACACCACTGGGCGAAGGGGGCGCGCGACTGTCCGTGGGCCAGAAACAGTTGCTGGCGATTGCCCGCGCCCTGGCCGGCGAGCCGCGCATCCTGTTCCTGGACGAGGCCACGTCGCACATCGACTCGGAGACCGAGCAGATCGTGCAGCGGGCGCTGACAGCCCTGCGCGGTCAGGTCACCATCGTCGCTATTGCGCACCGGCTCTCGACCGTGCGCGACGCCGATCGCATCGTGGTGCTCAATCACGGCCGCATTGCTGAGCTGGGCACGCACGCCGAGTTGATGGCGATCGACAACGGCCTGTACCAGCGACTCTACCTGCTGCAAAAGCTGGAAGAAGAAAGCGAACTGGACTAAAAGTTGTAGTTCGAAAATTCGCTCAAGCGTAACTTCTGCGGCTGAGCTTGAGCTTCACCACTCGGGTAATCCCGACCCCGATTCCGGACCCCGGCTGAGCCTATAGCCAGCTCATGCTCATCCTTATTGCGAGCTGACGAATACAACTTCAGGATTTGGTTACTTTGTAGGGGATGGGCGCTGCGGATTGTGGGACTTCTCCTACTACAGTCGCCCCTCTTGCTGAGGTTCGCAGGCCAAAAGGCGGCTGCATGGTTCCCCAGCTCATCTTTCAACAGGTCGACGAATTGGCACTCCGATGCCGCTCCGAAACCCTTTTTCTACATCGTTGAACATGAGAAGACGTATCTTCATCCAGTCCGGCTCTGCCGCAATGGTCCTGGCACTGACCGGTTGCGGGGGCGGCGGAGGCGGCAGCGCCAGCGGGTCCAGCAGCAGCGGTGGGGCAACGGCCTCCGGAGCCCAGCCGCCCTTGTCGTCGTCCGGGGCGCCTGGTTCGGGTGTTGCCTACCCCTTTGGCGCCCGGCTGGACGCCTACGTGGCCGGCATTCTGCCCACCCACGCCCCCAAGTCGGAGATGGATTCGGCGATCAAGGCGTCCTACGACGCCTGGAAGGCGCATGCCATCGTCGACGTCCCCACCGTCCCCGGCGGCAAGGTGGTCAGGTTCGGCTCCAATCCGTCCTACCTGGCGGTCTCGGAAGGCGTGGGCTACGGCATGCTGATCACCGTGCTGATGGCGGGTCATGACGCCAATGCAAGGGCAACCTTCGACGCCCTGCTGACAACAGTGCGTGCGCGCCCGGCCAAAGGCATGGTCCAGTATTTCGGGGACCAGGCCAACAACCTGATGGACTGGCGCCTGAACATGGACGGGACTTCCAGCGACGCGAACGATCTGGGTGCCAGCGCGATGGACGGCGACCTCGATATCGCCATGGCGCTGTTGATGGCCCACCGGCAGTGGGGCTCGAACCAGGGCTGGAACTACCGGCAAGAAGCCATCAACACCATCAACGCCCTCAAGAATGTCAACATGAAGGAGGACGGCGCCACCAAGGGCCTGCCCAACCCGAACAACAACCGCACGTCGGATTACATGATCGGCCACTTCCGCGCCTTCAAGAAGGCGACGGGAGACGGCTTCTGGGATCGGGCCGTCGATCGCGCCTACGAGCTGATCGATCGGATGCAGACGGTGTACTCGCCCAACTGCGGCCTGATGCCCGACTTCGTCATCAACACCCATACCTCGGCGCCGGAGCCTTCGCAAGGCTACATCGGCGACGGTACGCCCACCGAGGGCTTCTTCTACGCCAACGCCCAGCGCAACCCGTGGCGCTTCGGCTCGGACTATGTGCTGTCGGGCGATGCGCGCTGGAAGAACGTCTGCAACAAGCTGCTGAACTTCATCAAGGCCGATTGCGGCGGCGATCCGACCCGCATGGCGCTGGGCTACCACCTCGACGGCAACGCGATGGAGCGCAGCTACCCGCCCACGGCCATGATCGGCCCGATGATCTGCGGTGCGATGGTGGACGCCTCCCACCAGGATTTCCTCAACACCTTGTACAGCTGGACCTCGGCCCACTTCACCACGAGCTACTACGACTCCGAGCTGCAGCTGCTCCCGATGATCGTGGCGTCCGGCAATTGGTGGACCCCCTAGGGGCCGGCAGGCTACGATTGACGCCCTAAACCTGAGGAATCGATATGGGCGCGCAATGGAAGGCAAAGGGCAAGGCACAGGCGGCGGATGCCAGGGGCAAGCTGTTCGGCAGATTGGCCAAGGACATCATGGTGGCCGCGCGCAGCGGGGCCGATCCGGCCTCCAACTCGCGGCTGCGCCTGGTCGTGGAGCAGGCGCGCAAGGCCTCCATGCCCAAGGACACGCTGGAGCGTGCCATCAAGAAAGGCGCCGGGCTTACGGGCGAGGTGGTTCATTTCGAGCACGTGATCTACGAAGGCTTTGCGCCGCATCGCGTGCCGGTGATGGTCGAATGCCTCACCGACAACGTGAACCGCACGGCACCCGAGATGCGCGTGCTGTTTCGCAAGGGGCACCTCGGCACGTCGGGATCGGTGGCTTGGGATTTCGACCATGTGGGCATGATCGAAGCCGAGCCCGCAGCCGCGGGCGCCGATCCTGAACTGGCCGCCATCGAAGCGGGCGCCCAGGACTTCGAGCCGGGCGAAGAAGACGGCGTCACCCTCTTCCTTACCGACCCCACCGACCTCGATCTGGTGAGCCGTGCGCTGCCGGCCCAAGGCTTCACCGTGCTGTCCGCCAAGCTGGGCTACAAGGCCAAGAACCCCATCGACCCCGCGAGCCTGGGCGCTGCGGAACTGGAAGAAGTGGAAGCCTTCCTGGCTGCCATCGACGCGCACGACGACGTGCAGAACGTTTTTGTGGGTCTGGGGGGTTAGCTACCGCCGCCGGGCGTTAGCGCTCCCCTGGTTTCCATCAACTTCACCAGGGCCCACAACACCCGGTTCGCGGGCGTCGCGATTCCCAGCGCCTCGCCGCGCCGGACGATCAGCCCATTGAGGTAGTCGATCTCGGTGCGCTTGCCACGCGCCAGGTCTTGGGCGGTGGATGCATATTGGCTGGGCATGCTGGCCGCGAGCTTGTCCACGGCGCTCTGCACGTCGCCGGGCAGGGTGACGCCCTCGGCCCTGGCCACGGCCATGCATTCGGCGACCACGTCGCGCATCACGTCCCTCACGCCCTCGCCTGCCACCGTCTTGCCGTAAGGCAGCTGGGTGATGGCCGACACGGCGTTGTACGCGCAATTCAGGATCAGCTTGGCCCACAGTGCGCCGCGCACATTGGCGGAGACTTCGGTGGGCACCCCGGCGGCGATCAGCGTCCGCGCCACCGATTCGCCGGCGCTGGAGGGCTCGATCACCAGCTCGCCGCGGCCGTGGTGCTTGACGTGGCCGGGGCCCGCCATCTCGGTGGCGACGTACACCACCGCAGCCGCCACCTCGTGCTGGGGCAGCACGGCGCGCAGGCGGTCGGCGTTGTCCACGCCGTTCTGCAGGGTGAGTATCAATGCGTCGGGCGCCAGGTGCGGCAGCATCTCGGCGCCGGCGGACTCAGTGTCCGGGGATTTGACGCAGAACAGGACCAGATTCGCACCTCGCACCGCGCCGGGATCAGTGCTGGCGGCCAGGCGCACGTGCTCATCGAAGGTCCTGGTTTCCATGTGCAGGCCGTCCTTCTGGATCGCTGCGACGTGTTCGGGGCGCGCGATCAGCACGACCTCGTGGCCGGCGCGGGCGAGCATGCCGCCGAAGTAGCAGCCCACGGCGCCGGCACCCATGACGACGGTCTTGAGGGGTTGGGTCATTGAAGGATTCTAGGAGTAGGGGGGATAATCCGCCGACCATGAACTACTGGCTGATGAAGTCCGAGCCCGACGATGTGTCGGTGGACGACGCGCTGGCCGCTCCCAACGCGACGGTTCCATGGACGGGCGTGCGCGGCTGGCAAGCCCGCAATTTCATGCGCAACGAGATGCGCGTGGATGACGGCGTGCTCTTCTATCACTCCAGCTGCGCACAGCCGGGCATCGTCGGGATTGCACGGGTGGCATCGGAGCCCCACCCCGACCCGACGCAGTTCGACGCGAAGTCGCCCTACTACGACCCCGTCTCCAAGCCCGAAAAGCCGCGGTGGGTCCTGGTGGACGTGCAGGTGCTGCGCAAGACTCGCAACCTCACCCTGTCCGAAATGCGCTCCATACCGGAACTCGCCGACATGCTGGTGCTGAAAAAAGGTAACCGGCTGTCCGTCATGCCGGTGGAACCCCAGCATTGGGAAGCCATCTTGAAGCTCCTGCGGTAGATGTGAAACAACTTCCTTTCGGGCACCAACGCAAAATGCGCCGTCGGACAAGGGAGAACGAATGGATAGAAGAGCTGCGGCCACATTGCTGGCCACCGTGGTATTGGGCGCTTGCGGTGGCGGCGGAGGGAGCGGCAGCACTGGCGGTACGACGGCCAGCGCCGGCACCGCACCTTCACCACCGGCACCCGCACCTGCTCCGGCTCCTCCACCTGCTCCAGCCCCTGCTCCAGCACCTGCCTTCGCGGGCTCGCCCAACATCGCCGCGTGGGGCGATTCGATGGTTCCGGCGGTCGCGGCGAACCTGCAGTTGCTCTACCCGAACCGGGCCGTTCACGACGGCGGCGTTGCCGGCCAGACCTCCAGCGAGATCACTGCCCGGCAACAGGCTGCCGCGAGCAACTACGACACCTGGATCAACATCTTCTGGTACGGCCACAACAACCAGACGCAGGCGGCCCAGATCAAGGCCGACATCGCCGCCTCGGTTGCCACGCTCGCTCCGGGCAACACCAGATTCCTCGTCCTGGCGGTGGTGAACCAGGCCACGCCCGCGGGGTCCAGGGGCGGAGCGGACTATGCAACGATCATCCAGCTGAACAATGACCTGGCGGCGCTGTACCCGCAGAACTACCTCGACATGCGGGCGCACCTGGTCAACGGCTACAACCCCGCCAACGCGCAGGACCTGGCCGACTTCCAGAACGATGTGGTGCCGTCCTCGCTGCGGTTCGACCATATCCACCTGAACAACGACGGCTCGGTGCGCGTGGCCGAAAAGCTGCGAGAGGTCATCGACGCCAATGGCTGGTAAAAAAAGCCGCCCAATCGGGCGGCTTTTTCGTTGGGAGCGGCAGGCTTACTGGTCGCTGGAAATTTCTTCCGGCTCCGGCTTGGCCTTGCCCTCTTTCTTGGGCAGCGGCTGGATGTCCAGCAGCACTTCGGAAGTCTCCACGCCCTTCTCGTCGGTCTTGAGCTCGACGTCCACCGTGAGGCGACCGCCGTCCGTCAGGCGGCCGAACAGCAGCTCGTCGGCCAGTGCGCGACGAATGGTGTCCTGGATCAGGCGCTGCATAGGCCTTGCACCCATCAGCGGATCGAATCCCTTCTTGGCCAGGTGCTTGCGTAGCTTGTCGGTGAAGGTGACTTCCACCTTCTTCTCGGCCAGCTGCTGCTCCAGCACCAGCAGGAACTTGTCGACCACCCGCAGGATGACCGTCTCGTCCAGTGCCTTGAAGCTCACCGTGGCGTCCAGGCGGTTGCGGAACTCGGGCGTGAACAGGCGCTTGATGTCGGCCATCTCGTCACCCGCTTCGCGGACGTTGGTGAAGCCCATCACCGACTTGTTCATCGTCTCTGCGCCCGCGTTGGTCGTCATGATGATGATGATGTTGCGGAAGTCGGCCTTGCGCCCGTTGTTGTCCGTCAGCGTGCCGTGGTCCATCACCTGCAGCAGCACGTTGAAGATGTCCGGATGCGCCTTCTCGATCTCGTCGAGCAGCAGCACCGCGTGCGGCTTCTTGGTGACGGCCTCGGTCAAGAGCCCGCCCTGGTCGAAGCCCACGTAGCCCGGAGGCGCACCGATCAGGCGGCTGACGGCATGGCGCTCCATGTACTCGGACATGTCGAAGCGCATCAGCTCGATGCCCATGATGTAGGCCAGCTGCTTGGCGGCTTCGGTCTTGCCGACGCCCGTGGGGCCGGAGAACAGGAACGAGCCGATCGGCTTGTCGCCCTTGCCCAGGCCCGAGCGCGCCATCTTCACGGCGCCTGCCAGAACTTCCAGCGCCTTGTCCTGGCCGAACACCACGCTCTTCAAATCGCGCTCGAGGTTCTGCAGCTTGCCGCGGTCGTCGTTGGACACGTTGGCGGGCGGAATGCGCGCGATCTTGGCCACGATTTCTTCGACCTCGGTCTTGGAGATCGTCTTCTTGCGCTTGCCGATAGGCAGGATGCGCTGGGCGGCGCCGGCCTCATCGATCACGTCGATGGCCTTGTCCGGCAGGTGCCTGTCGTTGATGTACTTGGCCGACAGTTCGGCCGCTGCCTGCAGGGCGTTGGCCGCGTACTTCACGCTGTGGTGCTCCTCGAAGCGCGACTTCAGGCCCTTCAGGATCTCGATGGTTTCGGCCACGCTCGGTTCGACCACGTCCACCTTCTGGAAGCGGCGTGACAGGGCTGCGTCCTTCTCGAAGATACCGCGGTACTCGGTGAAGGTCGTCGCACCGATGCACTTGAGCGCGCCCGAGCTCAAGGCGGGCTTGAGCAGGTTGGATGCGTCCAGCGTGCCGCCCGACGCGGCGCCGGCGCCGATCAGGGTATGGATCTCGTCGATGAACAGGATGGCGTTGGGCTTGTCCTTGAGCGACTTGAGCACGCCCTTCAGGCGCTGCTCGAAGTCCCCGCGGTACTTGGTGCCGGCCAGGAGCGCGCCCATGTCCAGCGAGTACACGTTGGACTCGGCCAGGATCTCGGGCACTTCCTTCTGCACGATGCGCCAGGCCAGGCCCTCGGCGATGGCCGTCTTGCCCACGCCGGCCTCACCGACCAGGAGCGGGTTGTTCTTGCGGCGCCGGCACAGGATCTGGATGACGCGCTCGACCTCGTACTCGCGGCCGATCAGCGGATCGATCTTGCCGTCCCTGGCAGCCTGGTTCAGGTTCTGGGTGAACTGCTCCAGCGGAGAAGCCTTTTCGTTCTTCTCGCCGCCCTCTTCGCCTTCGCTCCCCCCGGATTCACCGCTCTTGGTGGGCTCGGGCGGATCGCTCTTCTTGATGCCGTGGGCGATGAAATTGACCACGTCCAGGCGAGTCACGCCCTGCTGATGCAGGTAATAGACCGCATGCGAATCTTTTTCGCCGAAGATCGCGACCAGCACGTTGGCGCCGGTGACTTCCTTCTTGCCATTGCCCGTGGACTGCACGTGCATGATGGCGCGCTGGATCACGCGCTGGAAACCGAGCGTGGGCTGGGTGTCCACGTCGTCGCTGCCGGCGACCTGCGGGGTGTTGTCCTTGATGAAGTTGGACAACGACTTGCGCAGGTCATCGATGTTGGCTGAGCATGCGCGCAGCACTTCAGCCGCGCTGGGATTGTCCAACAGGGCAAGCAGCAGGTGCTCCACCGTGATGAACTCGTGGCGCTGCTGCCGTGCCTCCACAAATGCCATGTGGAGGCTGACTTCCAATTCCTGGGCAATCATGAGATTTCCTTTTGCCTTGCTTGCTTCACTGACACTGTAAATGGGTTCGACCCTGGATTACTCAACCGGTTCACTGACGCATTGCAGGGGATGTCCTGCTTGACGAGCGGCCTCCTGTACCTGCTCGACCTTGGTCGCAGCCACATCCCTTGAATAAACGCCGCAGATCGCCTTTCCGTCCAAGTGGATCTTCAGCATGATCTGTGTGGCCGTTTCCCGGTCCTTGTTGAAAAACTCCTGAATGACCACCACCACGAACTCCATCGGGGTGTAGTCGTCATTCAGCATGATGACCTGGTACATCTGGGGCGGCTTGGTTTTCTGGGTGCGCCGCTCGAGCACCACCGACCCGCCGTCGTCGTCCTTCGGCCGCGTCTTCGGCGCGACCGGGGCGGGGGTGGGTGTTTTACTTGCCATGAAAATCATTCTATCGAGCGGACATTCGCGCTGCAGCCTGAGGTTGAATTGGTGGCAGAACCGCCACATTCAAGCGGGCATAGCGAAGAGTTCTCTCGCTGTTCATTTTGCGCAGTTCGCGGGCGGTCCGGCAACGGATTTGGGCCCGCCGAGGCCTCGATAACTTTAGTATGTGAAAATGTTGACAGCGCCACCCTGAATCCGGGACACTCGGGGCGGTCAAGAGGGATAACAAGAGCAAGAGGCAGAAGAAATGGCCACCGGAACAGTGAAATGGTTCAATGACGCAAAGGGCTTCGGGTTCATCGAGCCCGACGGCGGAGGCGCGGACGTGTTCGCGCATTTCTCCGCCATTGCCATGGAGGGCTTCAAGACCCTCAAGCAGGGCTCGCGCGTCACCTACGAAGTCACGGAAGGCCCCAAGGGCCAACTGGCGCAAAACATCCAGGCCGAACCATCGCTCGGCCGGCCCGAGCCCATCCAGACCCAGCCCGCCGAAAGGCAGCCGCGCCACTCGAAGGTGCGCGCGCCCCAGTTCCACGCTGCCGGCCATAGCGACTAGCCGACCCGATAGGTTTTCGCTCCCCAATAGAAAAGCCGCCCGTGGGCGGCTTTTCAGTAAGCGCCTTGCGCTCACATGTTCTCGATCATCACCTGGCCGAAACCCGAGCAGCTGACCTGGGTAGCGCCGTCCATCAGGCGGGCGAAGTCATACGTGACCTTCTTGGACAGGATGGATTTCTCCATCGAGCTGATGATGAGGTCGGCCGCTTCGGTCCAGCCCATGTGGCGCAGCATCATCTCGGCCGACAGGATTTCGGAGCCGGGATTCACGTAGTCCTTGCCCGCGTACTTGGGCGCGGTGCCGTGGGTCGCCTCGAACATGGCGACCGAGTCGCTCAGGTTGGCGCCGGGAGCGATGCCGATGCCGCCGACCTGGGCCGCCAGGGCGTCGGACACGTAGTCGCCATTGAGGTTGAGCGTGGCGATCACGCTGTACTCGGCCGGGCGCAGCAGGATCTGCTGCAGGAAGGCGTCGGCGATCGAGTCCTTGACCACGATGTCCTTGCCGGTGCGCGGGTTCTTGAACTTGCACCACGGGCCGCCGTCGACCAGCTGGGCGCCGAATTCCTTTTGCGCCAGGGCGTAGGCCCAGTCGCGGAAGCCGCCCTCGGTGAACTTCATGATGTTGCCCTTGTGCACGATGGTCACGCTGGGCTTGTCGTTGTCGATGGCGTATTGGATGGCCTTGCGCACCAGGCGCTCGGTGCCTTCGCGGGAGACAGGCTTGATGCCGATGCCGGAGGTGTTGGGGAAGCGGATCTTCTTGACGCCGAACTCGTCCTGCAGGATCTTGATGAGCTTCTTGGCCTTTTCGCTCTCGGCTTCGAACTCGATGCCGGCGTAGATGTCTTCCGAGTTCTCGCGGAAGATGACCATGTTGGTCTTATGGGGCTCTTTGACCGGCGAAGGAACGCCGTCGAAATACTGGATGGGGCGCAGGCAGACGTAGAGGTCGAGCTCCTGGCGCAGCGCGACATTCAGCGAGCGGATGCCGCCGCCGACCGGGGTCGTGAGGGGGCCCTTGATGGACACGACATAGTCGCGCACGGCATGCAGGGTCTCTTCCGGCAGCCAGACATCGGGGCCGTAGACTTTCGTCGATTTTTCGCCGGCATAGACCTCCATCCATTGGATCTTCTTCTTGCCGCCGTAGGCCTTGGCCACAGCCGCGTCGACCACCTTGATCATGACGGGGGTGATGTCCGCCCCGGTGCCGTCGCCCTCGATGAACGGAATGATCGGCTGATCCGGCACCTTCAGGGACATGTCGGCATTGACGGTGATCTTCTGGCCTTGGGAAGGCACTTTGATGTGCTGGTACATGGGGGGAGCGTCTTTCGGAATATGAACGTCGAATTCGGGTGTTCGCAGCGAGGCAAAACCAAGCGATTCTAGCCTTGAATCTGTCAGCCGCCTTTCAGGCGCCAACCGGCCCGCGCCGCTCGAAGTCAGCCGTTTGTCAACCGACGGCCATGCTGCCGCGTTGCCGGAGGGCAGCCCGGAATCTGGGCAGCAATTTTCAAAAATCGATTCAACTCCTCACAGGATTCCCATGAACAAGCTCCTCGCTACCCTGGTTGCCGCTCTCTTCGCCACCGCTACGTTCGCCGCTTCGCACGCCGGCGCCCCCATGGCCGGCGCTTCGGCTGCCAAGCCCGCCGCTTCCGCCGCCGTGAAGGCCGACGTGAAGGCCGAAGCCAAGGCCGAGAAGAAGGAAGCCAAGGCCACCGCCAAGGCCGAGAAGAAGGACGCCAAGGCCACCGCCAAGGGCGAAAAGAAGGCCGCCGAAGTCAAGAAGGACAAGGCTGTCGCCGCCGCCGAAGCCAAGAAGGACACCGCCACCGCCAAGGCTGACGCCAAGGCCGAAGTCAAGGCTGACGCCAAGGCCCCCGCCGCAGCCGCCAGCGCCAAGAAGTAATCTTCCGGCTCGTTGAAATAAATGCCCGCCTTGGCGGGCATTTTTGTTGGCGCAGGGCCCTGTCAACCGTCGGGCATCGGGACCCGTTACGGATGGGCCTTCCGACTGTTGGGAGGACTTTTCTAATAACTGGCTTTAATCCTGAAAGGACTCCCCATGAACAAGCTCCTCGCGACCCTGGTGGCTTCGCTGTTCGCCATGTCTACGGCTTTCGCAGCGTCGCACGCCGGCGCCCCGATGGCGGCGACTCCGGCCAAGCCGGCAGCTTCCGGCGCAGCGGCAACGCCCGCCACGCCGTCGCCGGCCGCTGCTGGCGCCATGGCCACGAAGGAAGACAAGGCCGCGGCTGCCGCTGAGAAGAAGAAGGCCGCTGCTGAGAAGAAGGCTGCTGCCAAGAAGGCCGCTGCCGACAAGAAGGCCGCCAAGAAGGCTGCTGCTGCCGAAAAGAAGGCGGCCGTTGCCGCCGCCAAGCCCGCTGCCTCTGCCGCCAAGAAGTAATCGACCCGTTCCTGTTTTGAATGCCCGCCTTGCGCGGGCATTTTCAATTGCGCGCCACAATGCCACCCATGATGAAAACAGCCCTATCCGCCCTCACCGCGCTGCTGCTCGCGGCGGCCGCCCAGCCCGCCTGCGCCCAGGATCCGCAGACCAATCTGCCGCGTGTGACCTTGTCCGCCGGCATGCATCAGATCGACGCGCAGGTCGCGCAAACCTCAGAGCAGCGCGCCACGGGACTGATGCATCGCAGAGAAATGCCCCAGCACGAAGGGATGCTGTTCGTCTTCGAGCGGCCGACGGTGCAATGCTTCTGGATGAAGGACACCCTGCTGCCGCTGGCCATCGCCTTCATTGCCGACGACGGCACGGTAGTCAACCTGTCCGAGATGAAGCCGCTCGCGCTCGACTCCCATTGCTCGGACAAGCCGGTGCGCTATGTGCTGGAGATGAACCAGGGCTGGTTCGCCAAGAAAGGCGTCAAGCCCGGTTCAAAACTGAACGGTGAACCGTTCAGGCGTTAGGCGAAGTTCTTCTCGGCGAAGCCCCAGTTCACCAGCTTGTCGAGGTAGGTCTCGACAAACTTGGGACGCTGGTTGCGGTAGTCGATGTAATAGGCGTGTTCCCACACGTCCACTGTCATCAGGGCCTTGTCGGCCGTGGTCAGCGGCGTGCCTGCGGCGCCGGTGTTCACGATGTCGACGCCGCCGTCCGGCTTCTTGACCAGCCACGTCCAGCCCGAACCGAAGTTGCCCACGGCCGATTTGACGAAGGCTTCGCGGAAGGCCGCGTAGCTGCCCCACTTCTGCTTGATGGCTGCTGCCAGCGCACCGCCAGGCTCGCCGCCGCCGGCGGGCTTCATGCAGTTCCAGAAGAAGGTGTGGTTCCAGATCTGGGCCGAGTTGTTGTAGATGCCTCCGGAGGATTTCTTGATGATTTCCTCGAGGGACATGTTCTCGAACTCGGTGCCCTTCTGCAGGTTGTTGAGGTTGGTCACATAGGCAGCGTGGTGCTTGCCATGGTGATATTCCAGCGTCTCCTTCGAATAGTGCGGCGCCAGCGAATCGATCGGGTACGGGAGCGGGGGTAGCGTGTGTTCCATGGTTTCCTCTCAGGTTTCTTGGTGTGTTGTCAGCCGCTGATTCTAAGAACTAAATCACCGCGGTGGCGATACAGTGAGAGCAACCTCGCCATCGGCAAGGGTTGCGACGAGCGCCTGCCCCGGATGAGTTTCATGCACGCTGGTGACAGGGCGCCCTGCTTCGTCGGCCAGCAAGGCATAGCCGCGCTGCAAAACCAGCCGCGGGTCCAGCAGTTCCATTCTCAGCTGCGCACGCTCAAGCAACTGGGTGTTTCGCTGCAGCCGCGTCTGCACGGCCTGCCTCAGCTGCGTTTGGAGGCCCTTGAAGCGGGTTGCGTCCTGCTCCAGGCGACCCAGCACCGCATAGCGCAGGCGGTGCGCCATGCGGCCGAGCCGCAGCTGCTGCGCGGCCATGCGCGCCAGCGGGCGGCCCAGTCGCGACGCCGCCTGGTCCAGTCGCTGGCCGGCGAGGTCCAGCCGGCGTGCGAACGCGCCTTGCAGCCGACCTTGTGCTGACTCCAAACCGGCTAGCCAAGTCGCCCTGGACTGCGCAGCGAGCTCGGCCGCCGCCGTGGGCGTGGGAGCACGCAGGTCGGCGCAGAAATCGGCGATCGTGAAATCGGTCTCGTGGCCCACGCCGCTGATGAGGGGCACGGGGCTTTGGACGATGGTGCGAGCGAGCTGCTCGTCGTTGAGCGCCCACAGGTCCTCGATGGAGCCACCGCCGCGCACCAGCAGGATCACGTCCAGCGTGCCGGCTTCGGCCAGGCGGTACAGCGCAAGCAGCGCCCGAACCAGTTCGCCGGCAGCCTGCGCTCCTTGCACCGGCGCCGGCGCCAGGAACACGGGAACGTGAGGGGCCCGGCGCGCAAGCGCGGTCACCACGTCGTGCAATGCGGCCGCGCCGGGTGACGTGACGAGCCCGATGCCCTTGGGCAACAAGGGGATGGCGCGCTTGCGGGCGGGCTCGAACAGGCCCTGCTCTTCGAGCCGCGCCTTGAGCCGGAGAAACTGTTCGAACAAGGCCCCCTGGCCGGCACGTGTCAGGCTTTCGACGATCAGCTGAAGATCGCCGCGCGGCTCATAGACGCCCAGCCGCCCCATCACTTCGACCATTTCGCCATCGCGCGGCGTGAAATCCAGCAGCCCGGCCGCCCGGCGGAACATGGCGCAGCGGATCTGCCCTTGGGCATCCTTGAGCGAGAAGTAGCAATGCCCGCTGGAAGCGCGCGAGAAGCCGGAAACCTCGCCGCGAACCGCGACAGGATTGAACCTGGCTTCCAGAGAATCAGCAATGGCGCGGCATAGCGCGCCAACTTGCCAGATTCGCGGCGCCAATACTGGCTGGGGCAGCTCAGCCATCAATAGATTCGCGGCTTTGCGCCTCGGCGAGGTTGTGTTTAGTCCACAGGCCGCCTCGCTTTACAACTTTGCAGGGGGTTTCCCCGCAGAACGCTGATTCTTCCGAGCAAGTCATTGAATTCATTGAAGTTTTTCCTGCTCAATTTGTCATCGATTTGTCATGTCGAAGCATTGGCGCGGCTTGGCGCGGGGTGGGGGGCTATTTCTGCACAAAGTTATCCACAACTTCTGTGAGTCGTGTCCTACTCTGCGCCGGTGTTTTCCTACAGGCCGTGTGGAGTGCACGATAATCGGCCGCTACTTCAGAACTCGCACTCGCGCGGAGAACCTTCCCTTGCTTTCGATCATACAAGCCGCAGGCTGGCCGATTTGGCCGCTGGTAGCCTGCTCCATCCTCGCGCTCGCCCTCGTCATCGAGCGCTTCATCAGCCTCAAGACCGCCAAGGTCGCGCCTCCGAAACTGCTCGACGAGGCACTGGCCGTTTCGCGTTCCTCGGTGCCCGCGCCGGACGTCGTGGCGCAGCTGGCAAGCAACTCGGCACTCGGGGAGGTGTTGGCCAGCGGTTTCCGCGCGCTGAACTCCGACCCGCGCTGCACCGAGATCGACCTGCGCGCAACCATGGAACACACCGGCCGGGCTGTCGCCCATCGGCTGGAGCGTTACCTGAGCGCCCTGGCCACCATCGCGTCGGCTGCGCCCTTGCTCGGCCTGCTGGGCACGGTGATCGGCATGATCGAGATCTTCGGCTCGCAGGCGCCGTCCGGCGGCGCCACGGGGGGCAACCCGGCCCAGCTGGCGCACGGCATTTCCGTGGCCCTGTACAACACGGCATTCGGCCTGATCGTGGCGATCCCCTCGCTGATTTTCTGGCGCTACTTCCGGGGCCGCGTCGATGAGTACCTGCTGACGCTGGAGCTCTCCGCCGAACGCTTCGCCCGCCACCTCAATTCGCTGCGCGGCCGATGAATTTCCGCCCGCGCCAGAAGGAAGAGCCGGAGATCAACCTGATCCCGTTCATCGACGTGCTGCTGGTGGTGCTGATCTTCCTGATGCTGTCCACCACCTACAGCAAGTTCACCGAGCTGCAGCTGAAGCTGCCGGTCGCGGATGCCGACGCGCAGCGCGACTACCCCAAGGAAGTCATCGTTGCCGTGAGCAGCGACGGCCGGTTCTCGGTCAAGGGCGTGCCGGTGACCGGGCGCAGCGTCGAGGCCGTCGCGCAGGCCTTGGCCGAAGGCGCAAAGGCCGGCAAGGACAGCGTGGTCATCATCACGGCCGACGCCACCGCTCCGCACCAGTCCGTCATCACGGTGATGGAGGCGGCGCGCCGTTCGGGCTTGAACCAGATCACGTTCGCGACCCAATCCTCGGCCCAGGCCGGGAGTCGCTGACGATGGCCGAACGGCTGCAACGCGCATGGTTGCAGCGCGGCGCCCTCGCCTGCCTTTTGTGGCCGCTGTCGCTGGTGTTCGGCGCCCTGGCGGCCCTGCGCCGCGGCGCCTATCGCATCGGCCTTCTCAGGCGCCGGCGCGTGGCTGTCCCGGTCATCGTGGTCGGCAGCGTGGTCGTCGGTGGCTCGGGCAAGACGCCGGTGGTGATGGCGTTGGTCGAACATCTGCGATCGCGCGGGCTCGCGCCAGGCGTGATTTCCCGCGGCTACGGGCGCACCACACAGGACTGTCGCGAGGTGCGGCCCGTCAGTGAAGCGCACGAGGTGGGAGACGAGCCCCTGCTGATCGCCCGGGCCTGCGGCGTTCCGGTATTTGTGGCACCTGACCGCATCGAGGCGGCGCGGGCTTTGCTCAAGGCCTATCCGGCCACACAGGTCATCGTCTGTGATGACGGGTTGCAGCACTACGGCCTGCAGCGCGACATCGAAATCTGCGTGTTCGACGAGCGCGGCATCGGCAATGGCTGGCTGCTGCCCGCCGGCCCGCTGCGCGAGCCCTGGCCGCGCGCCGCCGATCTTGTCTTGCGTGCAGGCGATGCGAGCGGCATTCCCGGCTTCGACGTCAAGCGCCGGCTGGCATCCCAGGCCCGCCGTGGCGATGGGGCCAGAACGCCATTGGCGGCGCTGCAGGGACGGCCGTTGAAGGCCGTCGCCGGCATTGCGAAGCCGGAGGCTTTCTTTGCCATGCTGCGTGAGGCCGGCTTGCAGCTCGAACAAACCGTGTCGCTGCCCGACCATCACGATTTCCGCGCGCATCCGGTCAAGCCGGCAGGCATGGACCTGGTCTGCACCCAAAAGGATGCGGTCAAGCTATGGCGGCTCCAGCCGCAAGCCTGGGCCGTGCCGCTCGAGCTGGACATTGGCCCGCAATTCTGGAATGCGCTGGATCGCCTGATCGACGCGAAGCTATCATCCGCCCATGGATCCCAAACTGCTTGAGCTGCTGGTCTGCCCCGTCACCAAGGGGCACCTGGATTACGACCGCCAACACCAGGAACTGCTGTCGCGCAGCGCCCGGCTGGCCTACCCGATCCGCGACGGCATCCCGATCCTCCTGGAGGAGGAAGCCCGCACCTTGAGCGACGAAGAGCTGGAGCGCCTGCCCACGCGCACGCCGCTGGTGTAGCCGGCATGGATTTTTGCGTTCTCATTCCGGCGCGGCTGGCCTCGACCCGCCTGCCCGACAAGCCACTGGCCGACATCGCCGGCAAGCCCATGGTGGTGCGGGTGGCCGAGCGGGCGAGCGCCTCATCCGCGAGCCGGGTCGTGGTCGCCGCCGATCATGCGTCGATTGTCGAAGCATGCCGCGACAACGGCGTCGAGGCGGTATTGACGCGCGCCGATCACGTTTCCGGCAGCGACCGGCTGGCCGAGGCGTGCGAACTGCTGGGCCTGTCGGGACAGGACGCCGTGGTCAATGTGCAGGGAGACGAGCCGCAGATCGAGCCCGCGCTGATCGACTCGGTCGCAGCCCTGCTGGAGGCACGGCCCGAAGCCAGCATGAGCACCGCCGCCCACGCCATCGAGAGCGTTGACGAGTTCACCAACACCAACATCGTGAAGGTGGTGCTGGACGCAAAGGGGTTGGCGCTTTACTTCAGCCGCGCGCCCATCGCATGGTGGCGCGACGGGTTTGCCGCCGGCATCCAGGCCTTGCCCGAGCCGCGGCCGTTGCGCCATGTCGGCATCTACGGCTACCGCGCGGGCTTCCTGCGCGAGTTCCCGCGGCTGGCTCAAGCGCCGATCGAGGTAGCGGAGGCGCTGGAGCAGCTGCGCGCACTCTGGCACGGCCACCGTATTGCCGTCCATGTCACCGCGACGACGCCGGGCATCGGCGTCGACACGCCCGAGGACCTGGAGCGCGTGCGTGCGCTATGGCGCCAGGGCGCCGCGTAAGGCAGGCAAAAGGGCTCGCATGCTATCCTTTGCATCAATGATGCGCGACGGCTGGACGCGCCGAAACCAGCCTGCAGCGCCCGCCGATTTCTAACCTTCCCGAGGACATCCATGAGACTGATTTTGTTGGGCGCTCCCGGCGCAGGCAAAGGCACGCAAGCGACCTTCATCTGCCAGAAGTACGGCATCCCGCAAATCTCCACCGGCGACATGCTGCGCGCCGCGGTCAAGGCCGGCACGCCCCTGGGCCTGGAGGCCAAGAAAGTCATGGACTCGGGCGCCTTGGTGGGCGACGACATCATCATCGGCCTGGTCAAGGAGCGCCTGGCCCAGCCCGACTGCGCCAAGGGTTTCCTCTTCGACGGCTTCCCGCGCACCATCCCGCAGGCCGACGCGATGAAGGCCGCGGGCGTCAAGCTCGATTACGTGCTGGAGATCGACGTGCCATTCGAAGCCATCATCGAGCGCATGAGCGGCCGCCGCTCGCACACGGCATCGGGCCGCACCTACCACGTCAAGTTCAACCCGCCCAAGGTGGCCGGCATCGACGATGTGACGGGTGAGCCGCTGATCCAGCGCGAAGACGACAAGGAAGAGACCGTGAAGAAGCGGCTGGAGGTGTACGCGGCGCAGACCCGGCCCCTCGTGGACTACTACTCCAGCTGGGCCAAGGCCGATCCGGTCAACGCGCCCAAGTACCGCGCCATCAGCGGCACCGGCACGGTCGAAGAAATCACCGCCCGGGCATTCGCCGCGCTGTCGAGCTAAGCAAAGTCGGCGGACTCAGGCCGGGCTGGACCGCAAGGCATAGACCTTGCCGTCCACGAACAGGTATTCGGCCCGCAGCACGGCCTCGCCCTTTTCGTCCTTGAGGCCGAAGCCCACCACGGAAATCATGGTGCCGGGCTTGATCTCGGCGACCTTCCAGGCCTCCATCCGCGTCAGCGGCGCCAGCTCGATCTCCCACAGCGTTTCCTTGCGCGTGGGCACCGTGGCCTTGGCCAGCAATGGCTTGCCATCCACGTTGGCGCTTTGCGCAGGCAGCTGCCGCCTCGCCAGGTCGGCCGGCAGCTTCAGGCCGGGCACCACCTCGAGGTCGAGTTCAGCATGCGGGTTCTGCCACCGCGCCTTGACCACCTTGCCTTCGAGATAGAGCGGTCGATCCTGGTCGAAGCTGCTCCAGCCGTGATGCGCCCGGGCCAAAGGTACCAGCGCGGGCAGAGCGATAGCGGCGAGGACGAGGTCACGGCGTTTCATGGGGCTCCTTGCGAATCACGTCGTCATCGATAGGCGATCCAGCGGCCGCACGTGAGCACGCCCAGCCAGATCAAGGTAGAAGTCAGCATCAACACGCGGGCCGTGCCGTCGAGCTTGTCCAGCGAACGGCGGGCGTGGAACAACGCCGCATTACAGCCCGCAATCAATAGCAGCAGCATCTTCAGGGTGAAGGCGCGGTTGCTCAGCAGCTCATAGGGTTGCGTCGAAAACATCAGCAGCCCTGAAGCCGCGGCCAGGCA
Organism: Caenimonas soli; assembly: GCF_013155545.1. Taxonomy (GTDB): domain Bacteria; phylum Pseudomonadota; class Gammaproteobacteria; order Burkholderiales; family Burkholderiaceae_C; genus Ramlibacter; species Ramlibacter soli. Next base: position 319,541 of record NZ_JABJVV010000001.1, read on the forward strand.
AAAACCGCTTGCAGCCAGGGTAAGACTCAGGCGCGCGAGTTCGCGCACGGGAAGCAGAGCGCCGCGGCCGAACACCCTCAGCTCCAGCAGCACCAGATTGCCGAGCAGCAGCGCTATTCCCGTGATGTGAACCACCTCGAGCATTGGATAGGCCCAGGGGCTGGCCTTCAGGGCCGCGAAAACCGGCAACGCGTCCACGTCAAGCCGCCGCGGCGAACAGCTCGAGCATCAACGCAATACGCGCCTTGACCGGCGACAGGGCGCCGGCGCTGGCCAAGGTGTCATCGGGGCGCGCGATCACACGACCCTGGGCGCAACGCGTCGCGCGCAATACCTTCACGCCCGCTCCTTGCGCCTTGACGAGCGCCGCCTCGAGTTCGTGGTGCAGCGTGCCATTGCCGGTCGCCGCGACCACCAGGCCATCGACGCCCTGCGCCAGCAACGCTTCGACGACGCGGCCGTTCGCGCCTGCGTGGCTCATGACGATTTCCACGCGCGGCCACTGAGTTGCCGTCGTCATGGCTTGCAGCGTGCGCACCGGCAGGCCCGGTCCGGCCTCCGGCCAATTCCTCGACAGGCGCGGCTGGCCTTCCTCGACGTAGCCGACAGGGCCGGCGTCGCCCGAACTGAAGGCATTCAGGCGATAGGTGTGCTGCTTGGCCACGTCGGCGGCCGCATGGATGGTCCCGGCGCAGACAACAACCACGCCGCGCGCACCGGCTGCCGAGGCCACCGCCACGGCATCGAGCACATTCTGCGGCCCGTCAGGGGTCACGGCCGTCGCCGGGCGCATCGCGCAGGTCAGCACCACCGGCTTGGCAGGTGCCAGTACGGACTGCAGGAAAAACGCGGTTTCCTCCAGCGTGTCGGTGCCGTGGGTGATCACGATGCCGGCGACATCCGCCTGCGCCAGCCAATGCCGGCATCGCAGCGCCAGGCGACCCCAGGTGTCCAGGCCCATGTCCTTGCTGTCGATCTGCGCGACCTGTTCGGCCACCAGCGGAAGCTTTTCCAGGGCGGCGATGGAGCCGAGCAGCTCGTTGATGCCGACCTGGGCCGCCGTGTACCCGATGTTGTCCTGCGCCGCCGATGCGGTGCCCGCTATCGTCCCGCCCGTGCCCAGAATCACGATTTTTTTGCCGGTCACTTGCGCACTTTCAAAAACTGTTTAAAAATACAGATACTGGATATTAAGACAGTGGAGCCACCAACATGCTCGATACACCCAAGCTCACAGCCCGCCAGCAACAGATTCTGGACCTGATCCAGAGCGCTATTGCCCGTACCGGGGCCCCGCCCACCCGCGCCGAAATCGCGGCTGAGCTCGGCTTCAAGTCCGCCAACGCGGCCGAGGAGCACCTGCAGGCCCTCGCCCGCAAGGGCGTGATCGAACTGGTCAGCGGCACTTCCCGCGGCATCCGCCTCAAGAGCGACGCCTTGCGGTCCATCAACGAATCGCGAAGCAAGCAGTTCTCCTTGCCCTTGCAAGGCCTGGCGCAACTGGCCCTGCCCCTCATCGGGCGTGTTGCCGCCGGCTCCCCGATTCTCGCGCAGGAGCACGTGGACCAGACCTACTACGTCGAGAGCAGCCTGTTCCAGCGCCGGCCCGACTACCTGCTCAAGGTGCGCGGCATGTCCATGCGCGACGCCGGCATCATGGATGGCGACCTGCTGGCCGTGCAGGCCACCAAGGACGCCAAGAACGGCCAGATCATCGTCGCCCGCCTCGGCGACGACGTGACCGTCAAGCGCTTTCGTCGCAACAAGCACCTGATCGAGCTGCATGCCGAAAACCCCGACTACGCCACCATCATCGTCGAGCCGGGCGAGCCGTTCGAGATCGAGGGACTGGCCGTCGGCCTGATCCGCAACACCATGCTCATGTAGTTCAAGGAGCATCGCATGGGAATCACTTTGTTTACCTTCAGCGGGCTGCTGGCTCCGCTGCAATCGCTGGTCGCCTGGTTTGCCGGTGCACCGCGCGGTCCGCACAATCTTTTGCAGTCGCGTCCCGCACTCGTTCACGCCCCAGCGGCCCGCACCTGTGCCCGCCGGCCCTTGCGAGTCGTTCGGGTGCTCGAAGCCTGCCCGGCACCTTCCGGCGCCGGGCGCATGGTGATCTCCGGCCGCATGGCCGACGTGTGCGCCGAGCTCGACCGCTTGGCCGCGCTCGAAGCAGCCGCAGGTTAGGCCTTCGCGCCGGCCAGGTAATCGGCCTTGCCCAACTCCACGCCGTTGTTGCGCAGGATGGCGTAGGCCATAGTCACGTGAAAGTAGAAGTTGGGCATGGCCCAGTGCTTCAGGTAGGCCTCCGCCTTCATCGTCCGGGTTTTTTCCGGGCCGATCGGAAAGGTGATGTCCTTGTCTTCGGTGCCATCCACTTTTTCGTCCGGCACGCTATTCAGGTAGTCCAGGGTCTTCTGGATCCGGGCCTTCAGCTCCGGAAACGTCGCTTCGTTGTCCTCGAATTTGGGCGCTTCCACACCCGAAATGCGGGCCATGCCGTTCTTCGCGGCGTCGCACGCAATGATGATCTGGCGCATGAACGGCAGCATGTCCGGGGCCAGCCGGAATTGCAGCAACGCCGTGGGATCGAACTTTTTGGCTTCCGCGTGGGCCTGGCCCTTGTCGAGAATGTGGCTCAGGTTGCCCAGCATGGCCTTGAAAACCGGCAAGCTGGCGGAAGACATCGAAATCGTCATTTGAACTCCTGGTAACAGAACGAAAGGCGCCATGCTAACTGCGCCGGGGGAAGTCTGCAGCGGGCCATCCGCGGGCCAAGGCACAATTCGGGGATGAATATTGTGATCCTCGACGATTACCAGGACGCGGTACGCAAGCTTCGCTGCGCCTCCAAGCTCGAAGCCTATCCCGCCAAGGTCTATACGAACACCGTCAAAGGCATAGGCCAGCTTTCGGTCCGGCTGCGCGACGCCGACGTCATCGTCCTCATCCGTGAGCGCACCCACATGACGCGGCTGTTGCTGGAGAAACTGCCGCGCCTGCGCATGATCGCCCAGACCGGGCGCGTGGGATCCCACGTCGACGTGCAGGCCTGTACCGAGCGCGGTATTGCCGTGGCAGAAGGCGTGGGTTCGCCGGTCGCGCCGGCCGAGCTGACCTGGGCCTTGATCATGGCGGCCATGCGCCGCCTGCCGCAGTACATCAGCACCCTCAAGCACGGCGGCTGGCAGCAATCGGGCCTGAAATCGGGCTCCATGCCAGCGAACTTCGGGCTGGGCGTTGTGTTGCGCGGAAGAACTCTGGGCATCTGGGGCTACGGCAAGGTCGGCCAACTGGTGGCCGGCTACGGAAAGGCATTCGGCATGCAGGTCGTGGTCTGGGGCAGCCAGTCGGCCCGTGAGCAGGCCGTCAGCGACGGCATGCAGGCCGCCACCTCGCGCGAGGAACTGTTCGCCCAGAGCGACGTGCTAAGCCTGCACCTGCGCCTGTCCGACGAGACCGCGGGCATCGTGACGCTGGAAGACCTGGGCCGCATGAAACCGACGTCCTTGCTGGTCAACACTTCGCGGGCCGAGCTGATTGCCCCTGACGCGCTGATCGCCGCCCTCAACCGCGGCAAGCCGGGCATGGCGGCCGTGGACGTATTCGAGAGCGAGCCCATCTTGCAAGGCCACGCCCTGCTGCGGTTGGAGAACTGCATCTGCACACCCCACATCGGCTATGTGGAGTTGGACAGCTACGAGATGTACTTCGGCGCGGCTTTCGATAATGTGGTCAACTTCATCAAGGGAACACCCACCAACATCGTGAACCCCGGCGCGCTGCAAGTCAGGCGCTAGGGTCTGCCTCCATAGCGAAGCCATCTTGCCGTCAGTGAACACAACGCCGGCCGGCGCCGCGGCCCAGGCCGCCCTGCCCGCGGTCCTTTGGCCGCTGCTGTTCGGCAACTTCGTCATCGGCACCGGCGTGATGGTCGTGCCCGGCACCCTCAACGAGATCAGCAGTAACCTCGACGTGTCGGTGGCCACGGCCGGCCAGCTGATCTCCGCATCGGCCCTGCTCATGTGCCTGGGCGCCCCGTTGCTGGCTGCGGTGGTGGCCGGGTGGGACCGCAGGCGGCTGCTCGCCCTGTCCATGGTCTGGTATGCGGCCCTGCATCTGGCCTGCATCGCCGCGCCGAGCTTTGCGGCATTGCTGCCATTGCGCGTCATCGCCATGATCGCCCCCGCCATATTCACGCCGCAGGCCGCGGCCTGCGTGGGCCTGCTGGTGCCACCCGAGCAGCGCGGGCGGGCCATTACCTTCGTGTTTCTCGGATGGTCGGTCGCTTCAGTGCTGGGCATGCCGATCGGCGCCTTCATCGGGGGCACGTTCGGCTGGCGCAGCGCGTTTGCCGCGGTCAGTTTGCTCAGCTTCATCGCGGCCGTTTGGGTGTGGCGCGCCATGCCCAACGGGGTCAGGCCGCCGGCCTTGTCCGCTGCGGACTGGCGCGAAACCCTGCGTTCCAAGGCGCTGATGCTGTGCGTGCTGGTCACGGTGTTGTTCTCGGCCGGGCAGTTCGTGCTGTTCTCGTATTTCGCCCCCTACTACAAGCTGAAGCTCGGCATCACCGCCGTTCAGCTCAGCCTGCTGCTCATGTGGTTCGGCGTGTTCGGCTTCATCGGCAACATGGTGATGTCGCGCAACATCGATCGCATCGGCGCTTCGCGCTCGGTGATGGTGGGCATCGCAGCGATGGCGCTGAGCCTGCTGATCTGGCCGCTCGGCACCGGCCTGGTGATGGCGGCGCTGGTGTCCATTCCCTGGGCCCTGGGCTGTTTTTCATCCAACTCGGCGCAGCAGGCGCGGCTGGTGGCAATCGCCCCGGCACTGGCATCGGCGTCTATCGCGCTGAACAGCTCCGCGATGTACGCAGGCCAGGCAATAGGCGCTGCCAGCGGTGGCTGGCTGATTTCCCACGATGGCATGGACACGCTGCATTGGGCCGGCTTTGCCGGCCTGCTGCTGGCCATGGCCATGAGCGCCTGGGCCACCCACTACCAAGGCACCCATCGCCGCTGATCGCGCTACGGGATAATCGCCCGATGACCCCTACCTACTCCACCGTGGGCGTAGTCGGCGCGGGCGCCATGGGCCGCGGTATCGCCCAGATCGCCGCCCAGGCCGGCAGCACCGTCAAGCTCTACGACACCCAGCCGCAGGCAGTTGCCAAGGCTCGCGATGAACTCTCCAACCAGTGGGACCGGCTGCTGGAAAAGGGCCGCATGGACGCGGCCGCGGTGCAGGCCTGCAAGCAGCGCCTGCAAGCTGCCGACAGCCTGCAGGCCCTGGCCGACTGCGACCTGGTGGTCGAGGCCGTCGTCGAGCGGCTGGACGTGAAGAAGGCGCTTTTCGGCGAGCTCGAATCCATCGTCAAGCCCGGCGCGGTGCTGGCCACCAATACCTCGTCGCTGTCGGTGACGGCGATTGCCGCCGGACTGAAGCGGCCGCAGCAGTTCGCCGGCTACCACTTCTTCAACCCGGTGCCGCTGATGAAAGTCGTGGAGGTGGTCGCCGGCCTGAAGACCGATCCCGCCGTCTGCCTGGGCTTGGCCGATTACGCCAGGCAGATGGGGCATACGCCGGTGCAGGCGCAGGACACCCCCGGCTTCATCGTCAACCACGCGGGACGTGGCTATGGCACCGAAGCGTTGCGCGTGGTGGGCGAAGGCGTGGCCGACTTCGCGACCATCGACCGCATCCTGAAGGACCAGGTCGGTTTCAAGCTCGGCCCCTTCGAGTTGATGGACCTGACGGCGCTGGACGTGTCGCACCCGGTGATGGAATCGGTCTACCGGCAGTATTACGACGAGCCGCGCTTCCGGCCCAGCGTCATCACGGCCCAGCGGCTGGCGGGCGGCATGGTCGGCAAGAAGGTCGGCGAAGGCTTTTATCGCTACGTGGACGGCAAGGCGCAGCTGCCGGCCGAGCCGGCGACTCCCGCGGTCGCCGAGATGCCGCCCGTTTGGGTATCCACTCGCGCCGCCCGCCGCACCGAGCTGTACCAGCTGCTCAAGGACCTGGGTGCGAAGATAGAAACCGGGCAGTCGCCCTCCCCGCAGGCCCTGACATTGGTCGCGCCGCTGGGCTTCGACGTAACCACGGTTGCAGTGGTGGAGCGGCTCGACCCGGCCCGCACGGTGGGCATCGACATGCTGATCGACGATGCCGCCACCAAGCGCCGCGTGCTTGCGACCAATCCCGCCACGCGCGCCGACATGAGCGACGCGGCGCATGCCTTGTTCGCGCGCGACGGCAAGGCGGTGAGCGTGATCCGCGATTCCGCCGGCTTCGTGACGCAGCGCGTAGTGGCGACCATCGTCAACATCGCCGCCGACATCTGCCAGCAGCGCATCTGCAGCCCCAAGGATCTCGAAACGGCCGTGACCCTGGGCCTGGGCTATCCGCTCGGCCCGCTGGCGATGGGCGACCGCTGGGGCCCCACCAATGTGCTCGAAGTTCTGTTCAACATGCAGACCGTCTATGGCGATCCGCGCTACCGCCCCAGCCCGTGGCTGCGCCGGCGCGGCGCGATCGGCCTGTCGCTGCTGCAAGAGGAGAGGTAGATGACAGCGGAACTCAAGAGCACGACCCAGGGCCGCACCATGGTCCTGACTCTCAGCAATCCCGAGAACCGGAATGCACTGGCGCCGCAGATGTATGCGGCGGGTGTGGAAGCCCTGAGCGTGGCGGAGAGCAGCGCGGACGTGCGCACTGTCGTGATCACTGGCGAGGGAGCGACGTTCTCGGCCGGCGGCAACCTGCAGCGCCTGCAAGCCAACCGCAATGAGCCGCCCGAGGTCCAGGCGCAAAGCATCGAGGGCCTGCACAGCTGGATCGAAGCGATCCGAACCTTTCCCAAGCCGGTGATCGCGGCCGTCGAAGGCGCCGCCGCCGGCGCAGGATTCTCGCTCGCACTGGCCTGCGACTTGATCGTCGCTGCGGACGACGCGGTCTTTGTCATGGCCTACAGCAATGTAGCCCTGTCGCCGGATGGCGGAGCCAGCTGGAGCCTGTCGCAGGCACTGCCGCGCCAGCTGGTCAGTGAGCTGCTGATGGGCGGCGAGCGCATCGGCGCTGCTCGCCTGCATGAGCTTGGCGTGGTCAATCGGGTGGCATTACCGGGCGCTACATTGGCTGACGCGCTGGAGCTGGCCGAAAAGCTCAACTCGCGCGCGCCCAATGCGCTGGCCAGCATCAAGGAGCTCATGAACGAGGCGGCCGGCGCCACGCTCCCCACGCACCTGGCCAGTGAGCGCGATCACTTCGTCAAGAACCTCCACCACGCCAACGCCGGAATCGGTATCGCCGCGTTCCTGGCCAAACAGCCGCCTGCCTACGAGTAGGCTTTCCCGTGCGAACTTTCAGGGGACAACCCCCGTTGTTTCGCCCGGTCCCGCACGCGACAATGTACGCGTAACCAGTCACTCAAAAGACAGACCATGGACGACCCCATTCTTACCATTGAAGAACGCGAGGCGATCAATTCCGGTCGCTGGTTTTCATCCCTATCACCATCACTGCGTCACGACATCCTCCGATGCGCCTACGTCAAACGCTACAAGGACGGCGAACTCATTGCGGCGCGCGGCGACGTACCCGAGGAGTGGATCGCCTGTGCCAAGGGCGCGGTACGGGTGAGCTCGACTTCGATCTCCGGCAAGCAGGTAACGCTGACCTATGTGGAGCCGGGAATCTGGTTCGGCGACGTGGCGATCTTCGACGGCGACCGGCGCACGCACGATGCGTATGCGCACGGGGACTCCACCATCCTGTGCGTGTCGCGCGGCGACCTGCGCAAGATCCTCAGCGAGCATACGGAGTTGTACGAAGCCATGCTGCGGCTGCACGCGCGGCGCATCCGCCAGCTGTTCGGCCTGGTCGAGGACTTGAATACGCTGCCGCTGCGGGCGCGTCTGGCCAAGCAGCTGACGCACCTGGTGCGCAGCTACGGCGTGACCTCACTGTCGAACGCGAGCGAAGTGCGCATCGGCCTGCACCTGGCGCAGGAAGAACTGGCGCAATTGCTGGGCGCTTCGCGCCAGCGGGTGAACCAGGAACTCAAGGCCATGGAGCGCGAGGACGTGATCCGCATCGAGCCGGGCGGGCTGGTGGTGCGCAATCGCGAGGCGCTGATGCGCATCATCGAAGCCGACAACTAAAAGCTATTGCATGACAGATTTCGACCATTTCATCGGCACGCGCCCTGTTTCAGACAAGCACGCTTTCGACACCGCCGTACTCACGGACTGGCTGGAGAAAAACCTGGAAGGCTTCGCCGGCCCGTTGACGGTCGAAATGTTCAAGGGTGGCCAGTCCAATCCCACCTACAAGCTGGTCACGCCCGGCAAGAGCTACGTGATGCGCGCCAAGCCCGGCCCGGTCGCCAAGCTGCTGCCCTCGGCCCACGCCGTCGAGCGCGAATTCGCGGTGATGCGCGGCCTGGGTGGCACCGATGTGCCGGTACCGCGCATGTACTGCCTGTGCGAGGACGAGTCCGTGATCGGCCGCGCCTTCTACGTGATGGAGTTCATGCAAGGCCGCGTCCTCTGGGACCAGGCGCTGCCCGAAATGACCCCGGCGCAGCGCGGCGAGATCTACGACGAAATGAATCGCGTCATTTCGGCGCTGCACACCGTGAAGTTCGCCGAGCGCGGCCTGGCCAACTACGGCAAGCCCGGCAACTACTTCGACCGCCAGATCGGCCGCTGGAGCAAGCAGTACGTCGCTTCCATCACCCAGCCCATCCCCGAGATGGACAAGCTGATCGCATGGCTGCCGGCCAATATCCCGGCGGGTGCGCGCGATGAGAACCGGGTGTCCATCGTCCACGGCGACTTTCGCCTCGACAACCTGATGTTCCATGCCACCGAGCCCCGCGTGATCGCCGTGCTCGACTGGGAGCTGTCCACGCTGGGCCATCCGCTGGCCGATTTCAGCTACCACTGCATGGCCTGGCACATCCCGCACGGATCGTTCCGCGGCATCGGCGGGCTGGACCACGCCGCCCTGGGCATTCCCTCCGAAGAGGAATACATCCGCCGCTACTGCGAACGCACCGGCTTCACCACGCCGCAGGAGCTGAAGACCGACTGGAACTTCTACATGGCCTACAACCTGTTCCGAATCGCCGCGATCCTGCAAGGCATCGCCAAGCGGGTCGAAGCCGGTACCGCATCGAGCGCGCAGGCCGCAACTTCCGGCGCCAGCGCCAGGCCCATGGCCGAGCTGGCGTGGCAATTTGCGCAGCGGGCCTGACCGCCCTTTCCACCAGCATTACCCCAAGGAAAACAAATGGACTTCGAGTACTCACCCAAGACCAAGGAACTTCAGGCCAAGCTGCTGAAGTTCATGGACGACTACATCTATCCCGCCGAAAAGGACTACGAGGCCGAGCTCGAAGCCAACACCAAGGCCGGCAAACGCTGGACCGCGCTGCAGACCATCGAAAAGCTCAAGCCGAAGGCCCGCGCCGCCGGCCTGTGGAACCTCTTCCTGCCGGTGGATAGCGCATCCGCGTCGGGCTACGAAGGTGCCGGCCTGACCAACCAGGAATACGCACCCTTGGCCGAGATCATGGGCCGCGTGATGTGGTCCAGCGAGGTGTTCAACTGCTCGGCGCCCGACACGGGCAACATGGAAACCATCGCCCGCTACGGCTCCGCGGACATCAAGGCGCGCTGGCTCAAGCCGCTGCTGGAAGGCCAGATCCGTTCGGCCTTCGCCATGACCGAGCCCGAGGTCGCCTCTTCGGACGCCACCAACATCTGCACCCGCATCGAGCGCCAGGGCAACGAGTACGTGATCAACGGCCACAAGTGGTGGATTTCCGGCGCCGCCGATCCGCGCTGCTCCGTCTTCATCACCATGGGCAAGACCGATCCGGAAGCGCCCCGCCATTCGCAGCAGAGCATGGTCATCGTCCCGGCGGATGCCAAGGGCATCCGCATCGTGCGGCCGCTGTCGGTGTTCGGCTACGACGACGCTCCGCACGGCCACGTCGAGATGTATTTCGAGAATGTCCGCGTGCCCGTGGACAACATCCTGCTGGGCGAAGGCCGCGGCTTCGAAATCGCCCAGGGTCGCCTTGGCCCGGGACGCATCCACCATTGCATGCGCCTGATCGGCCTGGCCGAGCGCTCGCTCGAGCTGATGTGCAAGCGCGCCTTGTCGCGCGTGGCCTTCGGCAAGACCGTGGCGCAGCAAAGCGTGACCCAGGAACGCATCGCCGAGGCCCGCTGCCAGATCGACATGGCCCGCCTGCTCACGCTCAAGGCCGCCTGGCTGATGGACGTGGCCGGCAACAAGGTCGCCAAGAACGAGATCGCGATGATCAAGGTGGTGGCGCCCAACATGGCCTGCCAGGTGATCGACTGGGCCATGCAGGTGCACGGCGGCGGCGGCGTCAGCGGCGACTTCCCGCTGGCCGCGGCCTATGCCGGCGCGCGCACCCTGCGCTTTGCCGACGGCCCGGACGAAGTGCACCGCAGCGCCATCGCCAAGTGGGAGCTGGGCAAGTACGGCAGCTACGGCCGCGACTCGCAGCCCGCCATTACTCGGGGCTAGGAATTTCCCGGGTAAACGCGCCGTCGAGCGCAGCCTCGCAGGCGCTGGTGAAGATCAGCGCCGCGTGTTGCAGCGTGGTCAGATCGGCCGGCGTGTACTCCATGCGCAGGTAAGCCTTGCCGCGCAGCAGCAAGACCATGAACGGCACCTCGGGCGAGGTTGCCGATACCGGCCACTCCGTCATCAGCCCCGCCAGCGCCGGATCTATCCATGCGACTGCGTCTTCGCGCCGGTCGGTCAGCACGCTGAAGCGATTCCAGAAATCGAGTGGCAGCTTGTCCCAGCCGACCTCCTTGAACATGGCCAGCCAGCGCATCTCTTCCGGCATGCTCGAATCGACCGAGGTCTGCAGCTGGTCGGTATAGATCTGGTAGGCCTTCTTCTCCAGCGACTCCTTGAGCGGCCGGTTCATCACCAACACGGCTACATCGTCCTGGATGCCCAGTTCCGCGCGGGCCCGCACTTCCGCCCCGAGGATGTAGTCGCGGGTGGGCCGGCCCAGCTGCAGCCGCCAGGGCTTTCCCCCGACCTTGCCTTCCAGCGCCATGCCATGGCCCGAGCCGTCAACTGAAAAAGCGAAGCCCTGCGTCGCGGCCCATTCGGAAACAGGCCCGCCTTGGGACAGCTGGGAGTTCGGGCCTTCCGGCTCCAGCGGTTCCTTCGCCTGCTTGGAAAAAGCCTTTTTGATGCGATCGAACATGCGGCGGGCATTTCACATAAAGTCGCATTATTAGGTCAAACACGAGCTAGAGGTGCTTTTCATGATCGACGTTTTCTCCTGGCCCACCCCCAACGGCCACAAGGTCCACATCATGCTGGAGGAGTGCGGCCTGCCGTACCGCGCCATACCGGTCAATATCGGTGCCGGCGACCAGTTCAAGCCGGAATTCCTGAAGATCAGCCCGAACAACAAGATTCCGGCGATCACCGACCCGCAAGGGCCGGACGGAAAACCGATTTCGCTCTTCGAATCCGGCGCCATCCTGGTCTATCTCGCCGCCAAGACCGGCAAATTCATGCCTGCATCCGACCGCGCCAAGTACGCAGTGCTGGAGTGGCTGATGTTCCAGATGGGGAGCGTAGGGCCGATGCTGGGGCAGACCCATCACTTCCGCATGTACGCGCCGGAAAAGCTCGAGTACGCGATCAACCGCTACAGCAACGAAGCCAAGCGCCTTTATGGCGTGATCGACAAGCGGCTGTCGCAAAACGCCTGGCTCGGCGGCGCCGATTATTCGATCGCCGACATCGCCACCTTCCCCTGGCTGCGCAGCTGGGAAAACCAGGGCATCGTGCTGGCGGACTATCCGCACCTGAAGGCATGGTTCGACAAGATCGCCGATCGCCCGGCCGTGCAGCGCGGGGTGAAGGTGCTGGCGGACCTGCGACGACCCATCACCGGCGACAAGGAGCGCGAAATCCTGTTTGGCAAGACGCAATACGAGCGTCACTAGTGCGCCGCCTAGCCGACTTGCCGTCGCCCAAGGGCCTGCCACTCATCGGCAATGTCCTGCAGCTCGAGTCTGAGCGACTGCATCTGATCCTGGAGGGTTGGTGCAAGGAGCTTGGTTCGACCTACACCATTGCCCTGGGGCCCAGGAAAGCGTTCGTCTGTTCCGATCCCGAACTGCTGCAGACCGCCTTGCGTGAGCGCCCGGAGCGCTATCGGCGCTATTCGCCCATCGAGTCGGTGATCAAGGAAATGGGGGCCAATGGGGTTTTTTCGGTGGAAGGCGAGGCATGGCGGCCGCAACGCCGGCTCATTATGCAGGCCCTTGCATCGACCCATTTCCGCGCATTCTTCCCGACGCTGCAAGCGATCACCGAACGCCTTTACAAGAGCTGGCGGCGCGCCGCGGCTGGCGGCGAAGTCGTCGACATGACGCACGACCTGGTGCGCTACACGGTTGATGTCACGACCGCCCTGGCTTTCGGCGAGGATCCCAACACCATCGATCAGTCGGGCAATGCGATCCAGGATCACCTGGCCCTGATTTTTCCCATGCTGATGGTGCGGATCAACGCGCCCTTCCCCCTGTGGCGCTACGTCAAGCTCCCCAGGGACCATAGGTTCGAGCGCTCGCTGGCCGCGGTGAAGCTGCACATCGACGGCCTGATCGAACGGGCGCGCCGGCGGCGGCGCGACGAACCGGCACAAAGCCCGCGCAACGTGCTCGAAGCGATGCTGGTGGCCAGCGATGAGCCGAACTCCGGCATCACGGACGCCGTCATTTCGGCCAACGTCATGACGCTGTTGCTCGCCGGCGAAGACACCACGGCGCACACGCTGGCCTGGACGATGCCGTTCCTCTGCGCCGACCCGCAATTGCAGGCCCGCCTGCATGACGCGGCGGCCGAGGTTCTGGGCGCGGCAAACGTGTGCCCGTCGTTCGAGGACTTGCGCCGGCTCGACTTGTTCGAGGCATGCGCACACGAAGCCACGCGCCTGAAGCCGATCGTTCCGCTGATATTTTTGGAGCCGCTGGAGGACGTGGTGCTGGGCGACGTGGCATTGCCGGCGGGAACGCCGCTGTTTTTTGTATTGCGTCCCGCCATGGTCGATGAGGCGCACTTTGGTCGCCCCGAACTGTTCTTGCCGCAGCGCTGGGCGACCGGCCATGAAGCAGTCCAGCCGCACGATACGCGCGCCTACGCGCAATTCGGCGCCGGACCGCGGATGTGCCCAGGGCGGCATCTGGCGGGGGTTGAACTGCGGCTGGTGCTGTCCATGCTTGCCCGCAACTTTTCGATGGAGCTGGCCGTGGACCGGGATGCCATCAAGGAGGTGCTGGCCTTCACCATGATGCCCAGCACCATGCCGGTACGGTTGAAATTGCTGAGGTCCCAGATTTTCTAACGCACCAAAGAGTGCGCGCCGAGGACAGCCAGCACGTTCTTGGCGGCCGCAATACCCATATTCACATAGGCATCGTTCGTGACGCCCCCGATGTGAGGGCTGAGCACGAGATTGGGTTGGTGATGAAAAGGGTGCGGGGCCGTCATGGGTTCCACTGCAAAGCTGTCGAGGCCGGCCGATGCCACCTGCCCAGACTGGAGCGCCTGCAGCAGGGCTGCCTCGTCGATCAATCCGCCGCGAGCGGTGTTGACAATAATCACACCCTTCTTGCAGGCCGCCAAGGTAGTTGCGTTGACCAAGGCCCGGTTCTCGGATGTCAGCGGGCAGTGCAGCGATATCGCGTCCGACTCGCGCCAGATTGTCGCCAGATCCACCTGCTCCACGTACTCCGGGAGGTCCTTCGCGAATGGATCAAACCCGATGACCCGCATGTCCATGGCGTGCGCTACGCGCGCGAAACGGCGACCGATCGCTCCGAGGCCGACGACGCCCACCGTGCGCCCGCACAACTCGACGCTCTTGTGCGTCGCCTTGTCCCAGTATCCCGCGTGCATCCGCTCGTTCAGCTTGACCACCGACTTGGCACATGCCAATAGCAGCGTCATCGCCTGCTCCGCCACTGCAGGGGCATTGGCGCCGGCGGCGGCCGTCACCTCGATGCCACGGGCCTTGGCTGCCGGCTTGTCGATCGTGTCGGTGCCGCTGCCATGCTTGGAAATGACTCGCAGGGATGGCGCCGCATCCATCACCTCCGGGGTGATCTGGCTATAGCGAACGATGATGCCCACTGGATCGTGCCGGCTGGCCAGCGCTACCAGGTCCGGCACCTGCGGTGTCTTGCCGGCATATACGATCTCGAAGTCCTGCAGCAACGCCAGTGCCTGAGGCGCCAAGTCCGCGGCCGTCACCAGAATCGCTTGCTTGCTCACAACGACTCCCCTTCCTTCAACACCCCGGCGGTGCGCAAGGCGGCCTCCAGCCACGGAGCGCTCGTATTGCCCTGCTTGATCTGTGCGATGCGCTTTGCTTCGTCAGCCACCTTCTTTTCGGCCAGTGGCAGCAGCGATTCGATCTTCGATCGCTCGATCACGACGACACCGTCCCCGTCGCCAATGATGAAGTCCCCCGGGTAGACGGTCACTCCGCCCACGGTGACCGGATGCCCGATGCGGCCGCTGACCTGCTTGGTTGGCCCATTGGGATTCGTTCCCACGGAAAACACCGGGAAGTCCATCTCGTCGATCTCCAGGCTGTCGCGCACGGCGCCGTCCACGACAACGCCCGCGATGCCCAGTTGCTTGCAGGCCGTCATCATGATGGTGCCCATCAGCGCCGCCGTCTGGTCGCCCTTGCCGTCGATGACGAGCACATCGCCCGGCTTGGCCAATGCCATTGCGGCATGGATCATCAGGTTGTCGCCGGGACGAACGTCCACGGTGAACGCGGTGCCGGCCAGCTTCATGCGCGGACGCAGAGCCGTGATACGCCCATGCAGCGCGCCGCGGCGGCCGTTGACGTCGGCCAGGATGGCGGGCTGGAACTGCGAAGCCTTGTTGACCAGGCTTGCCGGAACGCGCGGGAATTCTTGAACGATGTCGGAAGAGGTGTTCATCTGTTTGCTCCTCAATCGACCTTGGCGCCGGATTCCTTGACCACTTTGCCCCAGCGGGCAATGTCGTCATGGATCAGCTTGCCGAATTGCTCGGGCGTGCTGCCTGCAACATCGGCACCCTGGTCGCTGAGCTTCTTGAGAAGGTCGGGCGCTTGCAAGGCCTTGTTGATTTCGGCGTTCAGCTTGGCCACCACTTCCTTGGGCAGCTTGGCGGGGCCGGCGATGCCGAACCAGGTCACGGCTTCAAAGCCCTTGTAGCCGGATTCGGCCACGGTCGGCACCTGCGGCAGGTCGTCGGCTCGCTTGGCGGAGGTGACCGCGAGCGCGCGCATCTTCCCGCCCTTGATGTGGCCAATCAGCGTGGGCACCGAGGAGACATAGATCTGAACCTGGCCCCCGATCAAGTCGGTTGCGCCCTGCGCCGCGCCCTTGTAGGGGACATGCGTCAGCTTGACGTTGGCGGTGCGCTGGAACAGCTCTGTTGCCAGGTGCGCAACGGTGCCGTTGCCGGAAGTTGCATAGTTCAGCTCCAAAGGCTTGCTGCGTGCGGCAGCAACCAGGTCGGCCAACGTCTTGTACGGGGAATCGGCAGCCACGACCAACACCAGGGGAGCGCTGGCGACCATGCTCACCGGCGCCAGGTCCTTGACGGGGTCATAGGGCAGCTTGCTGTAGAGCGTGGGGTTGATCGCGAGGTTGCTGGTCTGCCCCAAGACCACGGTGTAGCCGTCCGGCGCGGACTTGGCTGCAGCGTCCACGCCCAGGTTGCCACCCGAGCCCGGCTTGTTGTCGACGATCACGGTCCACCCGGTATTGGCTGCCAGCTTCTGGCCGAGTTCGCGGCCAATGATGTCCGTACCGCCACCAGCTGGGAACGGAACGATCAACTTGATGGGCTTGGCAGGCCATGCCTGGGCAAAGGCGGCGGTAGCAAATGCGCTGACCAGGACCAGGCCAAGCGCTGCTCGACGGGGGAATTGCATGTTGTCTCCTGTGATGTGCGGACTGGAAATGCCGCCATGGACAGACTGTACTTGCGCGTTTCACGCCATACAATGGTGTTCCACACTACAGACCATGTTGCACCATGCGAAACGCATCCATTGCTCGTAACCCTGAGCCCGAAGCGGACGACCCAGGCGCGGGCGGCGTGACTGCCGTGACTCGCGCCTTGGCACTGATGGAGGCGTTCAACGTCGGAGAGCCCAGCCTGTCGCTGGCCGAGTTAAGCCGCCGTTCGCGGATGCACAAGACCACGGTGCTGCGACTTGTCCGCACCCTTGCGATGTCAGGCTACATGGTCCAGCGAGAGGATGGCGAGTGGCGACTCGGCCCCGCAACCGGGTGGCTGGGCGCGCGCTACCAGGCGGGCTTCGACGTCAACAATGTCGTGGAGCCTGTCCTGCGCCAACTAAGCAGTGCAACCGGAGAAAGCGCCTCGTTCTATGCGCGCGAAGGTGATATTCGAGCGTGCATCTCCCGCGTCGAGGGCCCGCAGGCAGTGCGTCACCACGTGCGCATCGGGGAACGGCTGCCGTTGGACAAGGGTGCGCCCGGCCGCGTTATCCTCGCCTTCATGGGCGAGAAGGGCAAGGTCTATGAGCAGATCCGCCAACGCGGCTACCACATCTCGATCGGCGAGCGCGAGCCAGAAGTGTCGAGCATCGCCGCACCCGTATTCGGCCTCAACTGGAAGCTGCTCGGGTCCATTTGCATCTCGGGCCCCAGCGCGCGGCTTTCCCTTAAGAAGCTGGAAGCCCACGCCAAGATCGTGATCAAGGCGTCGAATCAGCTTTCTTATGCGTTGGCGGGCAGCCGGTCTGCGCAGACGCCCGGGGTCGTGTCCGCCTGGCATCCGTCCTGATGGATGAGCTGGCTGGTACTAGTCCGGGACATTTATCCCGTGCAAGTTGCCGCTTTGTCCCACCCGCCGAGTGAGGTGCGAGCCTAAGCTGAATGTCACCAACAATCAGGGAGTGCATTGGTGAGCACAAAAACGGCGCATCGCATTTTTACCACCTGGATCTTCGCATCGTTGATGGCGGCCTGCGGCGGCAGTGGTCCGCCGGCTGAATGCCCTCCCAACGTACACCCAGCTTTTTGCACCGCGCGCCCTGGCGACGGCGGTGGCGGTGGGCCGGTCAACGATCCGGCGGCCTCGGCTGGCCTGTGGGAAGGCAGCACGTCCAGCGGCCGCCAGACCTTCGGCGCCGTGCTGAGCGATGGCACCTACTGGTTCTTCTACACGTTGATTGGGGACTTCTCGCGCATCGCAGGCCTGGCCCAGGGGACTGCCACGAGTGCCGGCGGCACGCTGACGTCTACCAACGGGCTGGATTTCAGCCTCGAAGGAATGGGCGCGACTACCGCGAACATCCTGGGGACCTTCGTGCCGCAGACCTCGCTCAGCGGCACGATTCGCTATCCCGACGAAAGCGTGTCGTTCACCACCAGCTTTACCACCCTCCCGTCGGCCACGCTTTCGCAGATTGCAGGCAACTACCGCGGCGAGGCGGCTGTCGTTAGCGCCCCCACGGCGGAGTCGCTCAGCGTTACCGTAAATGCCAGCGGCGTCATCGGCGGCACCACCGCGAATGGCTGCAACTTCGCAGGGACCGCCACTCCGCGCACCGACGTTGCGGCAGTGTTCGATATCACACTGACTTTCAGTAGCCGCGTCTGCGCTCTTGGGATTACCACGGTGCGTGGTATCGCGATCTATGACACGAACACGGGACAACTCTTGAGCGCGGCCGTCAATCCCGGCCGGACGGATGGCTTCCTGGCCCTTGTCACGAAGCAATAGCAGCGGGGGACGGGCGCGGTCGTGCAGGGTATTGCGTGGCCTGCCCGGAGGGAATCGAACCCCCGACAACCGGCTTAGAAGGCCGGTGCTCTATCCAACTGAGCTACGGGCAGATTCTGATTGATTGGTCGGAGCGATAGGATTCGAACCTACGACCCTCTGGTCCCAAACCAGATGCGCTACCAGACTGCGCTACGCTCCGAAGCCGCCATTCTAGCTGGCGCAGCCGTCGCTTTCCTCGGGAGATGAACATGACGATCAGAATAGTGAGACTGGGCACGGCCCGCGCCAAGGGCGAGGGACTGCGCATCGGCACCGTCCGGCGCCCCCCGCGCGGCGTGCCCAAGGCTGAGTTCGCGTCGGGCAATTGGTACGACGTCTGGTACCCCAACCTGGCGCCCAGCGCCGAAACCATGGCGTTGGGGCAATCGGCCGAATCGGACAAGGACTGGGCCGCCTTCAGCAAGAAATACCGGCACGAGATGGCCCAGCCCGACGCGGGCCGCAGCCTGGACTTGCTGGCCGCGCTGTCGCACACGGCCGATTTTTCGATGGGTTGCTACTGCGAGAACGAAGCGCGCTGCCACCGCTCGCTGTTGCGTGACCTGCTCAGCGAGCGCGGCGCGAAGATCGCGGCTTAGAGCTTCACGTACTGGTATTCGATCGCCTGGGCATTGATGCCGCGGTCGGGCGGAGCGATCCAGCCGGCCATCTTGCCTGGCTCGGTCACGCGCTGCATCAGGCTCTTGACGAAGCTGTTGTCGGCATCGCTGGGCAACCACTCTTCCTTGCGGGCGTCGAATTCTGCCTGGCTGATCGGCTGGCCCAGGGGATCCGTGGGGATACTTGCCCAGGCGCCGACTTGCCGCCGGAACCGCGTCGAGGGCAGCTTCAATTCGAAGTTCACGCCGGCGCGCTTGATGCCCATGTTCCAGCGCGTCACGCCGACATTGCAGTCCTTCACGTACTCCAGTCGCGTGATCTCGTTCATGCCATTGCGCACGGACACTGTTTCGTTCTTCATACCGCCCTGTCCGTCCGGCACCTGGATGGTCATTTCAGTGTCGGCTTCCACGTGGTCGGCGAACTTGGCCTCGTCCGGTCGGCCCTTGATGCCATTGCTGAAGTAGTTGGCGGCATTGGACGACGCCTCCGATCCGAACAGGTCCAGCGAACTGGTGAACCAGAAGTTCATGAACCGCTGCACCGTGGGCAGATCGACCACGCCGGCCTTGCGCAGGGTGGCGACATCGTCGGTGTCCAGCTCCTTCATCACTTCCAGGGTGCGCTTGATGACGCGGCCGACGCCCGTTTCGCCCACGAACATGTGGTGAGCCTCTTCGGTCAGCATGAAGCGGGTAGTGCGGGCCAGCGGGTCGAATGCCGACTCGGCGAACGACTTGAGCTGGAACTTGCCGTCCCGGTCGGTGAAGTACGTGAACATGAAGAACGACAGCCAGTTGTCCATGGGCTCGTTGAAGGTGCCCAGGATGCGCGGCTTGTTCACGTCGCCGCTGTGGCGCTCGAGCAGTTCTTCGGCCTCTTCGCGGCCGTCGCGCCCGAAGTGCGCGTGCAGCAGGTAAACCATGGCCCAAAGATGGCGGCCCTCCTCCACATTCACCTGGAACAGGTTGCGCAGGTCGTAGAGCGAAGGCGCCGTGTGGCCCAGCAGGCGTTGCTGCTCCACGGAGGCCGGCTCGGTGTCACCCTGCGTCACGATCAGGCGTCGGAAGGTGGAGCGGTATTCGCCGGGCACGTCCTGCCAGACGTCCTGGCCCATGAAATCGCCGAAGCCGATCTTGCGGCCCTCTTCCTTGTCCGCCAGGAAAATGCCCCAGCGGTAGTCGGGCATGGGGGTGTAGCCGTAGCTGGCCCAGCCCTGCGCGTCGACGCCCACGGCGGTGCGCAGATACACCTCCTTGGCCTTGAAGTCGCTCGGGCCCATTTCGTCCCACCAGCTGAGGAAAGCCGGCTGCCAATGCTCCAGCGCGCGCTGCAACTGGCGGTTCTCGCCCAGCGCGACGTTGTTGGGGATCAGGGCTTGCAGGTCGATGCTGCTCATATGCGCTTCCAATCAAACTTGGCCTTCTTGCCGGTGCCGAAGAGCTTCAAGGCGCCCTCCTCACCCACGGCGTTGGGGCGAATGAAAATCCAGTTCTGCCAGGCGGAGAGGCGGCCGAATATCCGCGTCTCCATGGTTTCCTTGCCGGGGAAGCGCAGCGATGCCTCCATGCCGGTCAAGGCGTCGGGCGACAGCGAGGCGCGCTCTTCCAGCATGATGCGGATCTCGTCGTCCCAGTCGATGTCGTCGGGGGTCAGCGTCACCAGGCCCAGGGCCAGGGCCTGGTCGGCGCGCAGCTTGCTGTCCTGCAGGCCCTGCAATTGGGCGATGGTTTCGCCGTCCTCGTTGAAGCGGGTCTGCAAGCGGGTCAGGCCGTTCACTTCGGGGTAACGCCCGAAGTTGGCTGCGTTCAGTTGCAGCGCGGGGGCGGCATCGGGCGAATCGGGCAGGTCCAGCATGTAGGTGCGGTCACAGGCCAGGGCCAGTTCGAAGAAAGTGCCGGCGAAGCAGGAGCCCTGGTCCACCAGCGCGATCAGCGAGCGGCTGGTGACATCGATGCGTGCCAGCGTGCGGCGCAGAGCGCCCAGGGTTTCGCGCACCAGCCAATGGCTCTTGTGCTGCTCCAGCACGGCGTCGGCCTGCATCACCAGGTTGGCGTCGCCGCGGGTCTTGATCACCCAGGTGCCGATCTCGAGTTCGTTGGTGCGCAGGTTGAGGATCAGGTCATCCAGCTCGCGCGCCAGCCTGAGCGGCCACCAGTTCGCGCCGGCCGCCTGGATAGCGTCGGGGCTGGATTCGATCGCGGCCTTGGGGGCATTCACCGTGATGGTCGCGATGCGGGCAGCCCGATCGATCTGCGCATGCACCGTCGTGTAGCGGTAGCCGGTCTCGTCGATGCGCGGCTCCAACGGCGTCAGCTCGATTCCCTGCGCCGCGCCAGTGCGTGTCGATTGGCCGCGCAGTGCTTCGATCTCGGCCTCGACCAGTTGCGGGAACTGCTGGGGCTTGGCATGCGCGTCGATCAGCTTCCAGTCCTTGGCACGGTCGGCGCGAACGCCCTCGCTAGTGGTGCAGAAGATATCGGCAAGGTCGCGGCGCACCTTGCGCTTGTCGGTCACGCGCGTCAGGCCGCCGGTGCCGGGCAGCACACCCAGCAGCGGCACTTCGGGCAGGCTCACCGTGCTGGCGCGATCGTCGATCATCACGATGCGATCGCAGGCCAGGGCCAGTTCATAGCCGCCGCCGGCGCACGCGCCCGTGACTGCAGCCAGGGACTTCAGGCCCTCGTTGCGGGATGAGTCCTCAAGCCCATTACGAGTCTCATTGGTGAACTTGCAGAAGTTCACCTTCCAGGCATGGGTGGACAGGCCCAGCATGTAGATGTTGGCGCCCGAGCACCAGATCTTTTCCTTGGCGCTCTCGAACACCACCACCTTCACGGCGGGATGCTCGAAGCGCACGCGGTTGATGGCGTCGTGCAACTCGATATCGACGCCCAGGTCATAGCTATTGAGCTTGAGCTTGTAGCCGGGCTTGATGCCGCCGTCCTCGTTGATGTCCAGCTTGAGGCGCGCGACGTCGCCCTCCACGGACAAAGTCCAGTGCTGGTATTTGGACGGGTGAGTGGCAAAGCTCACCAGCTCGCGGTCGCCCTGCTTGAACAAGAGCGGTTCTGTCATCGCGTTCATTCGATCTCCTTGGGAACGGCTCGTTCCAGGTCTTTGAGGGATTGCTTGACCGTCCGCGCAGCGGTATCCACCACTGCATCGGCTCGGGCGTAAAGGGCTTCGCGGCTGGCCAGGATGCGGCGGATGTCTTCCATCGCCTCTCCCGTCGCGCCACGCGTGGAGTCGAAGGGCCGCATATCGCCTTGAGCGACGACGCGGCTCATGTGCTCCTCCGGGTTGGCCTTGAGCCAGACACAGTAGAAGCGGCTCTGCAGCAAGTCGAAGGTCTCGCGCTCGCTCACGATGCTGCCGCCGGTGGTCATCACCACGCCGTCGGCATGATCCTCGGCGATGCGAAACAGGGCCCGGCGCTCGTAGCGCCGGTAGCCGGCCTGGCCGTGCAGCAGCAATATCTCGTTCATGCTGGTGCCGGCCTCGCGCTCGATCTCGCGGTCCAGTTCGACAAAAGGCACGCCGCGCTGTGTAGCCAGTTGCGCGCCCAACGTGGACTTGCCGGCGCCGCGCAAACCGATGAGGGCGATGCGCTTCTCGCGGCCCTGCTCGTCGCCCAGCCCGAACGCGCCGGCCAGCAGCGAATACGCCTGGTCGAGCTGGCTATCGTCCAGCTGCGCCAGGAGGCCATAGATGCGTGCGGTGGCTGGCCGGGGTGCGTCCTGCAGCAGCTCAAGAATTGTGATGTTCAATGCGCGGGCCGCCGCTTCCAATGAATTGATGGAAACATTGCCCTTGCCGCTTTCCACGTCGGCCAGGAAGCGCTCCGACAGTCCCGAATCGTTGGCCAACTGCTTGCGGGTCATGCCGCGCCGCGCCCGCCAGGCACGCACGCGCGCACCCAGCTCAGCCAGAGTGGCCCGGGCTTCGTTGTCGGTGATGATCTGCATGGATGGGGTGTTTTCAGAAAAGAGGGCTTGCACTGCGAATGGATTGCAGTATACTTCCTGTCAACACCATGTCAAGCAGTTTAGTGCATATGGAGAATCAGATGAAGTTGAAAATCCTTGTCGGCACCATGACCAGCACCGCCGACTATGTAGCCCAAGCCATTCAGATGGATTGCGCGGACCTTGTGGAAGAGATCGAGGTCTGCCTGATGGACGGCCTGGACATCGGCACCTTCGATGAAGATGCGCTTTATCTCATCTGCACCTCCACCTACGGATCGGGCGACGTGCCGGACAACGCACGCATGCTCTATGACTCGCTCGATGCGCAGCCCAAATACCTGGGGCATGTGCGCTATGGCGTGATCGCGCTGGGCGACCGCACCTACCTCAACACCTTCGCCTTCGGCGGCAAAAAGTTCGACGAGCGACTGCAAGGCCTGGGCGCACAGCGCATCGGCGAAGTCTGGTGCCATGACGCCAGCGCCGGCACCATGCCCGAGGAACTTGGCACCGCCTGGTGCCGCGAGTGGCTGGCGCAGGCTTTGACTCCCGTAGCTGCAGTCGCCTGAGGCAAACATGAATCTCAGCCGCGCCGACCACAGAATCAACCCGCCGCGCATCGAGATTCCCAGGGACTACAACGCCGCACACGACCTGCTGGCGCGCAATGCCGCGCGGCCGGGCAAGGCGGCGTTTATCGACGCATCGACCGGCGCGCAACTCACCTACGGCGAGTTGACGGACCAGGCTCATCGCTTCGCCAACACGCTGCGTTCGCAAGGCTTCACGCCCGAAACGCGGGTGATGATCGCCATGCTGGACACGCTGGAATGGCCGGTCGTCTTTCTGGGCTGCATCCTGGCCGGCGTCGTGCCCATCGCGGCCAACACGCTGCTGACCACCAAGGATTTCGACTTCATGCTGCGCGACTCCAGGGCGCAGGCTTTGTTCGTCTCCAAGCCTTTGCTGGCGACGTTCGAACCGCTGCTTGGCAAGATCGCGACGCTCAAGACAGTCATCGTCGCCGGCGACACCTCGGCCAACTCGGTCGCGGCAATGATCGAGTCAGGCGCCAGGGCGCCGCATGTGGCAGATACCTGTGCCGACGACGCCTGCTTCTGGCTCTATTCCAGCGGCTCCACAGGCACGCCCAAAGGCACCGTCCACCTGCACAGCCACATGATCCAGACGGCGGAACTGTATGGCCGCGCGGTGCTGGGCATCCGTGAGTCCGACGTCGTGTTCTCGGCCGCCAAGCTGTTCTTCGCTTACGGGCTGGGCAACAGCCTCACGTTTCCCATGAGCGTGGGCGCGACGGCCGTGCTGCTGCCCACGCGTCCGGCCCCTGCCGATGTGTTCGGCGCGTTGAAGAAATTCCGCCCCACGATCTTCTACGGCGTTCCCACGCTGTATGCGGCGCTGCTGGCCGACCCGGCGCGGCCGAAGCGCCAGGAGCTGAATCTGCGCGTGGCCACGAGTGCCGGCGAGGCCCTGCCGGCGGAGATCGGCAAGCGATGGACCGAAGCCTACGGCTGCGAAATCCTCGACGGCATAGGCTCGACCGAGATGCTGCACATCTTCCTGTCCAACCGGCCGGGTGAAGTGCGCTACGGCACGACCGGCAAAGCCGTTCCAGGGTACGAGCTGCGCATCGTGGGCGATGACGGGCGCGAGTGCGGCCCGGGCGAGATCGGCGAACTGCAGATCAACGGCCCCAGCGCCGCCCTCATGTACTGGAACAACCGCGCCAAGACCAAGGCAACGTTTGCCGGCGAATGGACGCGCAGCGGCGACAAGTACACACGCGACGCCGACGGCTACTACACCTATGGCGGGCGCAGCGACGACATGCTCAAGGTCGGCGGCATCTACGTTTCGCCCTTCGAGGTCGAGGCCTGCCTGATGACGCACGCCGCCGTGCTCGAGGCCGCAGTCATCGGGGTGGCCGACACCGACGAGTTGGTCAAGCCCAAGGCTTACGTCGTCCTGAAGTCCGGACAAGCCGCCACGGCCGAGGACCTGCGGCTTCATGTGAAGAGCCTGCTCGCGCCGTACAAGTACCCGCGCTGGATCGAATTCGTGCCGGAGCTCCCCAAGACAGCCACCGGCAAGATCCAGCGTTTCAAGCTCAGAAATGTCGCGTGACGCCGCGGCGAATCCGGGTAAGCCCAGGGTACGGGACCTTGCCCCATCGGGTAAAAATGCTTTAAGCTTAAATTAATAAGGAGACTACCCATGACCACTCGCCGCCTCGTCCTCACCCGCAGCGCCGCCATTGTCGGCGCCGCCTCCACCGGATTGCTGTTGCCCGAAATCGTCCGGGCGCAGGGCAATAAGGTGCGTGTGGGCCTGATGCTGCCGTACACGGGCACCTTCGCCCAACTCGGCGTTGCCATCGAAAACGGCGTGCGCATGGCCATCGACGAAAAAGGCGGCAAGCTGGGCGGCCGCGACATCGAGTGGTTCAAAGTGGACGACGAGTCCGAGCCTTCCAAGGGCGTGGAAAACGCCAGCCGCCTGGTCCAGCGCGACAAGGTCGATGTGCTCATCGGCACCGTGCACTCGGGTGTCCAGATGGGCATCCAGAAGGTCGCTCGCGACAGCGGCGTCCTCACCCTGATTCCCAACGCCGGCGTCCATGCCGCCACCCGTGCCCTTTGCGCACCCAACGTGTTCCGCGCCTCGTTCACCAACTCGCAGCCCACGCTGGCCCTGGGTAAGGCCATGGTGGACAAGGGCCACAAGAAGGCCGTGTGGATCACCTGGAAATACGCGGCCGGCGACGAGGCCTTCGAGGGCTTCAAGGAAAGCTACACCAAGGCGGGCGGCACCATCGTCAAGGAGCTGGGCCTGCCCTTCCCCAACGTCGAATTCCAGGCGCTGCTGACCGAGATCGCATCGCTGCGCCCCGATGCGGTGGCCTGCTTCTTCGCCGGCGGTGGCGCGGCCAAGTTCATCCGCGACTACGCGGCGGCGGGCCTGAAGGGCCGCATCCCGCTGTATGGCTCGGGCTTCCTGACTGAAGGCGTGCTCGACGCTGCAGGCCCGGCAGCGGACGGCATCATCACCACCATGCACTACAGCGACTCGCTGGACACGCCGCGCAACAAGCAGTTCCGCCTGGCCTACGCCAAGATGTTCCGCAGCCAGCCGGATGTCTACGCGGTCCAGGGCTATGACACCGGCCAGCTGCTGGTGCAAGGCGCCGCCGCGGTCAAGGGCGACCTGAACAACAAGCAGGCTCTGTACAAGGCCATGGAATCCGCAGTCATCGACAGCCCGCGCGGCAAGTGGACGATGAGCAAAGCGCACAACCCGGTGCAGGACATGTACCTGCGCGTCGTGGAAAACAAAGAGAACAAGGTGATCGGCGTGGCCGCCAAGGCGCTGGCCGATTCGGGCGCCGGCTGCAAGATGGCCGCCTGAAGCCTGCCACCCGATAGACTGTCATGCCGGGCCTGACCCGGCATCCATTTGTGCGCGCCACATGGATGCCGGATCGCGAGTCCGGCATGACAACTTTTACGCCCCATGACCTTGTCAACTTACCTCCTCTACGTCGCCGCCGTGGCCCTGTTGATCGTCACGCCGGGCCCGACCATGCTGATGTGCATGACCAACTCCATCAACCACGGCCCGCGCCGGGCCATGACTTCCGTCTCCGGGGCGGTGACCGCCGTGCTGTGCGTGATGGTCCTGTCCGCGATGGGGTTGGGCGCCCTGCTCGCCACATCGGAAACCGCTTTCATGGTGGCCAAAGTGGCCGGCGCCGCCTACCTGATCTGGCTGGGCATCAAGACCTTTCGCAGTGATGCCGTGCTGCCAGTAAATGGCGAAGCCACCGCTGCGCCCCGCCGCTCGTTCTATCTGCAAGGCCTGCTGGTGGGGGCCAGCAACCCCAAGGCGGTGCTGTTCTTCGCGGCCTTCTTCCCGCAGTTTCTCAACCCGGCCGAAGCCATCGCGCCGCAGTTCGCGATCCTTGCCTTGACCTTCATGGCTTTCGAATTCGCGGTGCTGACGCTGTGCGCGCTCGGCGTGGCGCGCCTGATGCCGCTGTTGCGCTCAAGCGGTCCCGTTCGCTGGATCAACCGCATCTGCGGGGGCCTGTTCACCCTGATGGGTGGCCTGCTGCTGCTCACGCGGCGCAGCGCCTGATCGCGACGACATGGATTTCGCGAACTTCCTGATCCAGCTTTTGAACAGCGTGCAGTACGGACTGCTGCTGTTCATGTTGGCGGCGGGCCTGACGCTGATCTTCGGCATCATGGGTGTGGTCAATCTCGCCCATGGCAGCTTCTACATGCTGGGCGCCTACCTCGCCTGGTCGATTTCCAGCATGACCGGCAGCTTCACGGTCGCGATCATCGGCGGGGCCGTGCTGTCGGTGCTGTTCGGCCTGGTGCTGGAGCGCCTGCTGTTTCGCCATTTCTACCAGCGCGATCATCTGGATCAGGTGCTGCTGACCTTCGGGCTCATCTACATCTTCGAGGAAATGCGCTCGATCCTGTGGGGCGACGATGTGCACGGAGTGAAGATACCCGAGCTGTTGTCGGCGTCGGTTCCCCTCACCGACAACCTCTCCTACCCGGTGTACCGGCTGTTCATGTCGGGCGTTTGCGTGGCGCTGGCGATCGGCCTCTATCTCTTGATCTCCAAGACGCGCCTGGGCATGAAGATCCGCGCGGGTGCGTTCAACCGCGACATGACCGAGGCGCTGGGCGTCAACATCAAGTTCATCCACGCCATCGTCTTTGCCATCGGCGTTGCCCTGGCAACCGTGGCGGGCATGATCGCCTCGCCGATTTCCAGCGTCTATCCCAATATGGGCTCGCAGGTCCTCATCATGTGCTTCGTGGTGGTGGTCATCGGCGGCATCGGTTCCGTGCGCGGCGCGCTGATCTCCGCCCTGCTCGTCGGCCTGGTCGATACCTTCGGCAAGGTGCTGCTGCCGCAGGTGGCGGGAATGCTGGTGTACATGCTGATGGCCGCCGTTCTGCTGTGGAAGCCCGAAGGGCTGTTCAAGCAATGAGCACTACAAGGGCCAATCTCGAAACCTTACCGCGCAGCCTGCAGCTGCTGCTCGTGCTGGGCTTCCTCGCGCTTGCGCTGTTCCCCGCCGTCGGCACCGAGTTCTACGCACAGATGGTCGCGCGCATGATGATCCTGGCGATCTTTGCCATGAGCCTGGACCTGCTGCTGGGCGTCACGGGCCTGGTCTCCCTGGGCCATGCGGCGTTCTTCGGATTGGCAGGCTACGCGCTGGCCTTCCTCACGCCGGCGGGCGAGCCGGTCAGCCTGTGGTGGACCTTGCCCGCAGCCGTTGCGGCTTCGGGCCTGGCGGCGCTGGTGATCGGCTTCTTCGTGGTCCGCACCCACGGCATCTACTTCATCATGGTCACCATGGCGTTCGCCCAGATGGTGTTCTTCCTGTTCTTCGACAACAAGGTGCTGGGCGGCTCGGACGGCATCTACGTCAACTTCAAGCCGGATGCGAAGCTCTTCGATTTGGACAACAAGCTCGTTTTCTACTATTTCACGCTGGCCTTGCTGCTGTTGGTTTATGGCTTCCTGCGCCGCCTGTTGTGGAGCCCGTTCGGCCGGGTGCTGGCGGGCATCCGCGTCAATGAGCACCGCATGCGGGCCATGGGTTACGGCACCTTCGGCTACAAGCTCGCAGCCTTCACCCTGGCCGGTGCGCTGGCCGGGCTGGCGGGCTACCTGTGGGGCGCGCAGACCGGCTACGTCAACCCGGAGCTGATGGGCTTTCACATGAGCGCGCACGCGATCATGATGGTGATCCTGGGCGGCATGGGCAACTTCGCCGGCGCCATCGTCGGCGCCTTCGCGTTCGAATACCTGCTGCACTCGTTCAAGGATCTTCCCACCCTGGGCCGCTTCCACCTGGGCAAGCACTGGCAGCTGTGGATGGGCCTGTTCATCGTACTGGTCGTCGTCGTGGCGCCGCGCGGGCTGCTGGGCCTGTTCGAGCGGGTGTCACGCCGCAAGGAGAACGCCGGTGACTAGCGCCCTCCTCTCGGCGAAGAACCTCACCAAGCGTTTCGGTGGCCTTGCAGCCGTCAACGAAGTCTCGGTGGACCTGTGGCAAGGCCGCATCCATGCCGTGATCGGGCCCAACGGCGCCGGCAAGTCCACCCTGACCAACCTGTTGTCGGGCGACCTGGAGCCCACCTCGGGCCAGGTGCTCCTGGGTGAACAAGACGTCACCGGATGGACACCGGAAAAGTTTTCCCGCGCCGGCCTCGGACGCAGCTACCAGAAGACCAACATCTTCCAGCCCTTCACCGTGTGGGAGAACGTACGCCTTGCCGCGCAATCGCGCACCCCCAACGCCGCGCGCTGGCTCAGCTCCGCCGCCGGCTTCGGGGCGAACAACGAACGGGCCGGCCGAGCGCTGGAGATGGCCGGTCTTGCGCAGCGCCGCAACGCCATCGCCGGAACCATCAGCCACGGCGAGCAACGCCAGCTCGAGATCGCGATGACGCTGGCAACCGGCCCGCGCGTCCTCCTGCTGGACGAACCGCTGGCCGGCATGGGCACAGCCGAGGCCGAGCGGATGGTGCAGTTGCTGCTCAAGCTCAAGGAAGCGCACGCCATCATGCTGGTCGAGCACGACATGGATGCCGTGTTCGCCCTGGCTGACCAGCTCACGGTGATGGTCAACGGCCAAGTGATCGCCAGCGGCACCCCGGCCCAGGTGCGGGCCGACCCAACGGTCCAGTCTGCCTACCTGGGCGAGGAGGAGCATTAGATGGCCGACCTGCTGATCGATGCGCGCGGCCTGCACACCTACTACGGCGCCAGCCACATCCTTCGCGGAATCGACTTTTCCGTGGGGCGTGGCGAAACCCTAGGGCTCATGGGCCGCAACGGCATGGGCAAGAGCACGCTCCTCAAGACGCTGATGGGCCTGGTCAAGCCGCGCGATGGCAGCGTCACCATCATGGGCCGGGAGATGGCTGGCCGCCCGCCCTATGAGATTGCGCAATTGGGCATCGCCTACGTGCCCGAGGGCCGCGGCATTTTCGGCAACCTCAGCGTTGTCGAGAACCTGAAGATGGCGGCGCGCCCGGGCTCGCGGGGGCAACGCGACTGGACCTACGAACGCGTGCTGGAGACCTTTCCACGCCTGCAAGAACGCCTGGGCCACGGCGGGCAGCAACTCTCCGGCGGCGAGCAACAGATGCTGACCATAGGCCGGGCATTGATGACCAATCCCGACGTGCTCATCCTCGATGAGGCCACCGAAGGGCTGGCGCCGTTGATCGCGCGGGAAATATGGCGCATCTGCGCCCTGATCCGCGAGAGCGGCATCTCCAGCGTGATCGTCGACAAGAACTGGAAGCACGTCACCCAGATCACGGATCGCAACGTCATCCTGGTCAAGGGCGAGGTGGTTTTTGCCGGCACTTCCGATGAGCTGCGGGCCAGTCCGCAGTTGCTGGACCAGTACCTGGGCGTCTAAGGCTGAGCTAGGGACCGTCATGTAGCGCCGGGACTACGCGGCCGTCGGTGCAGGGTCGCGTCGGACGTAGGTTTGGGACTACGCAGCTTTGACTGCGTATCCTGCAACGAGCTGATACACAGCGACACACAATTCGTCGCTAGGTCCAGCAGCATGACGCCCAACTCATCCATAGCGGCCACTACATCCGGCAACTCCGCGTCGGCAGGCTCAGCCGCACACCACTACCGCCAGTTCGAAGCGATGGGAGCGCAGCTGCATCCCGCGGGCGCGAGCTTCACCGTGTGGGCGCCGAACGCGCATGCGGTCGGGGTGGTGGGATCCTTCAACGGCTGGCACTTTCATGCCCTCAACCGCATGGAGGACGGCAGCGGCCGTTGGTCCGGCGTCATCGAAGGCCCCCGTCCGGGCGACCATTACAAGTACCGCATCAAGGACGCGCACGGCGAATGGGTGGACAAGGCCGACCCGTACGCCTTCCGCTGCGAGCATCCACCCGGGACAGCTTCGCAACTCTGGGAACTCAGCCATAGCTGGGGTGACCGCGAGTGGATGGCCCAGCGGGGCCAGCGGCAATCGCACCACGCACCCATCTCGATTTACGAAGTGCACCTCGGATCCTGGCAACGCGAGGAGGACGGTCGTTTCCTGAATTACCGTGACATCGGGATGCGCTTGGCCGCGCATTGCGAAGCCCTGGGTTTCACCCATGTCGAGCTGCTGCCTGTCGCCGAGCACCCGTTCTACGGTTCCTGGGGCTACCAGACCACGGGCTATTTCGCGCCCAGCGCCCGCTACGGAACACCCCAGGACCTGATGGTGCTGGTGGACACGCTGCATCAGCACGGCGTCGGCGTCATCCTCGACTGGGTCGGCTCCCATTTCCCTTCCGACGCGCACGCGCTGGCCCGCTTCGACGGAACCGAGCTCTACGAGCACGCCGACCCGCGCCTGGGTTTCCATCCGCAATGGAACAGCCTCATCTTCAACTACAGCCGCTACGAGGTGCGCGACTTCCTCATCAGCAACGCGATTTTCTGGTTGGAGAAGTACCACTTCGACGGCATGCGGGTCGATGCCGTGGCTTCCATGCTCTATCTGGATTTCGCGCGCGAGCCGGGCGAGTGGCTGCCCAACGCCCATGGCGGAAACCAGAACCTGGAGGCCGTGCGTTTCCTGCAAGACCTCAACAGCGTCGTGTACGCCCAGTTCCCCGATGTGCACATGATCGCCGAGGAATCCACCGCCTGGCCCGGCGTGTCGCGCCCGGTGCACAGCGGCGGCCTGGGCTTCGGCATGAAATGGAACATGGGATGGATGAACGACACGCTGCGCTACAAGTCGCGGCCGCATTTCTTTCGCCGCTGGCATGGCGACGACATCCGCTTTTCGGCGGTGTATGCCTTCCACGAGAATTTCGTGCTGCCGCTGTCGCACGACGAAGTGGTGTACGGCAAGGGCAGCCTGCTCGAAAAGCAGCCGGGCGACGAGTGGCAGCGCTTCGCCGGCCTGCGCGCTCTCTACGGCCTGATGTGGACTCATCCCGGCAAGAAGCTGCTGTTCATGGGCGGCGAATTCGCGCAACCCCAGGAATGGCACCACGACCGCACCCTGGACTGGCACCTGTGGGCCAAGCCCCTTCATTCAGGCGTGGCGCGCTGGGTGGCGGACCTCAACAGCGCCTATCGCCGCGTGCCGGCTCTGCACGTGCACGACTTCGAGAGCCAGGGCTTCCATTGGCTGCCCCTCGAAACGGATGAGCCCACCATCCTGGCCTTCGTGCGGCGCGCCGGTCCCGGCGACGCCTTGGCGATCGCCTTGTGCAACCTCACACCGGAACCGCGCTATGGCCTGCGCCTGGGCGTCCCTCACGCCGGCACCTGGCACGAACTGCTCAATAGCGACGCCGCGTTCTATGGCGGCAGCGGCCTGGGAAACCTCGGCCGTGCCGAAGCGGTGGACGCTCCTCTCGGCGGCCAGCCGGCCACCCTGGCACTGACCTTGCCCCCGCTGGCCATGCTTCTTCTGACCGACCATCCCTTCGACCTCTCCCCCTCCTCATCCGGAGCACAACATGCCCGCTCGCAATAACGTCCTGGCTTTCGTGATGGCAGGCGGTGAGGGTTCGCGCCTGCACCCGCTTACCGCCAATCGCTGCAAGCCGGCCGTTCCTTTCAACGGCAAGCATCGCATCGTGGATTTCGTGCTGTCCAATCTCGTCAACTCCGAGATCTACTCGAATTACCTGCTGGTGCAGTACAAGTCGCAATCGCTGATCGAACATGTGCGCCAGTCCTGGACCATGGCGCGATTCATCCCCCAGCACTTCGTCACCGTGGTGCCGCCCCAGATGCGGAACGGCCCCGAATGGTTCCAGGGCACGGCGGACGCGGTGTATCAGAACATCCACCTGATCGAGAGCTTCAAGCCCGACATCGTGGCCGTGTTCGGCGCCGACCACATCTATCGCATGGACGTGCGCCAGATGATCAACTTCCACATCCAGAGCGGCGCCCAGGCCAGCGTGGCGACATTGCCGGTCCGGCTGAACCAGTGCGACCAGTTCGGCATCGTCGGCATCGACGGCAACCACCGCATCACCGAGTTCAGGGAAAAGCCGGCCACGTGCCAGCCCATGCCCGGCAGCAAGACCCACGCGCTCGCCTCGATGGGCAACTACATCTTCAACGCCGACGTCCTGCTGGCCGAACTGCGCAAGATGCACGAGAGCGGCACCAGCGATTTCGGCAAGCACATCCTTCCTTCCATGGTGAAGTCGCACAAGCTGGTGGCCTACGACTTCGACACCAATGTGATCCCGGGCACGGCGCCTTACGAGGAGCATGGCTACTGGCGCGACGTGGGCACGATCGACGCGTACTTCGACGCCCATTTCGACACGCTTGGCGCCGCCCCGAAGTTCCGCATGAACAACAGCCTCTGGCCTATCTACGCCAGTCCCGACCAGGCCGAATCGGCCCAGATCGAGAACGGGGTGATCAATCGTTCCGTCGTCGGCTCCGGCAGCATCGTGGACGGGGCCGAACTGGACCACGCCATGCTGCGCCGATCGGTCGTGGTCGAGCGCGGGGCGCGGCTGGAGCATTGCATCATCATGGAGCGCTCACGCATCGGGCGGGGTGCGCAAGTGCGCCGTGTGATCATCGACCAGGACAACGACGTGCCGGCCCACGAACGTATCGGCTTCAACGCCGAAGAAGACCGCAAGCGCTTCACGGTCACCGACAGCGGCATCGTGGTGGTGCCGGCGGGCTTCTTCCCGCCGCGCACCGGCCCATCTCCCTTCCTTGCGGGCACGCCGGCTGCCCATGAGCGCGACCGTTCGCACCTGGAGGTGCTTGCATGACGGCGAAGGCCGTCGCCAGAACGTCCACCTCCCGCCGCAAGGCCCCGACCGATCCAGCGGTGCCGCGGCACTGCGACCCGGGCCGGACATGGCCGCTGGGTGCCAGTCTGGAAGCGGGAGGTGTCAACTTCGCGGTTTACTCCAGCGTGGCCGAGAAGGTGGAACTGTGCCTTTTCGATGGCACCGGCACTCGCGAAGTCCGGCGGCTGAAATTGTTTCTCAGCCGCAGCGACGCTATCTGGCACGGTTTCGTGCCGGGCTTGCAAGCCGGAGCGCGTTACGGATTGCGCGTCTACGGCCCCTATGACCCGCCATCGGGGCTGCGCTGCAATCCCCACAAGCTGCTGCTCGATCCCTACGCCCGCGCCATCGACCGCCCGCTGCGGGGAGCGGCCTGGCAGTACGCGTACAAGCTGGGCGGCCCCGAGCGCGACATGAGGATGGACACGGCCGACAATGCCGCCGGTGCGGCGAAGTGCCTGGTGGTGGACCCGGCCTTCGATTGGGAGGGCGATAAAGCGCCGTTGATCCCGTTCGAGGACAGCGTGTTCTACGAGGCCCATGTGCGCGGTTTCACCCAGCAGATGGACGAGGTGCTGCGCGGGACCTTCGCCGGACTGGCCTCACCACCGGCCATCGCCTACCTGCAGCGATTGGGCGTCACCGCCGTCGAGCTGCTGCCCGTGCAGGCGTTCAACGACGAACGGCGGCTGGTCGACCTGGGGCTGGCCAACTACTGGGGCTACAACACGATCGGCTTTTTTGCCCCCGAGCCTCGCTACTGCGCCGCGGGCGACTTCAATGATTTCCGCCGGATGGTCAAGGCGCTGCACGCCGCGGGCATCGAAGTCATCCTCGACGTGGCTTACAACCACACCTGCGAGGGCAACCATCTGGGCCCGACGCTCTGCTTCAAGGGCATCGACAATCCCGCCTACTACCGTCTGGCGGAGAACAAGCGGCATTGCGTCGACTTCACCGGGACGGGCAACACGATGGATTCCACCCATCCGGCCACCTTGCGGCTCATCATGGACAGCCTGCGTTACTGGGTCGAGGAGATGCACGTGGACGGCTTCCGCTTCGACCTGGCGCCGGCCATCAGCCGCAACGCGGCGGGCGGCTTCGAGCAGCGTTCGCCTTTCTTGAGCGCGGTGGCGCAGGACCCGGTACTGCGCCGCGTGAAGCTGATCGCCGAGCCCTGGGACATAGGCGACGGCGGCTATCAGGTCGGCGGCTTTCCGCGCGGCTGGTCCGAATGGAACGGCCGCTACCGCGACACGGTGCGCGACTTCTGGCGCGGCACCGACGGCACCCTGCCCGAATTCGTGGCCCGTCTCTGCGGCTCGGCGGATATCTATGGGCCCAGCCAGCGCCGTCCCGCGGCCAGCGTCAACATGGTCACCGTGCACGATGGCTTCACGCTGCACGACCTGGTGAGCTACAACGACAAGCACAACGAGGCCAACGCCGAGGAGAACCGCGACGGCGAGAACCACAACCGCAGCTGGAACTGCGGTGCGGAAGGGCCGACCGACGACCCCGAGATCCTGGCCTTGCGGGAGCGCCAGAAGCGCAACTTCCTCACCACCTTGTTCGTTTCGCGCGGCGTGCCCCTGCTGCTGGGCGGCGACGAGCTGAGCCGCACCCAGGGCGGCAACAACAACGCCTATTGCCAGGACAACCCCGTCAGCTGGCTCGATTGGAGTGACGAAGGTCGCGACGATGCCCTGATCGACTTCGTCGGCGCGTTGATCCGGCTGCGCCGCGAGCTGCCCGTGCTGCGCTTGAACGACTGGTTCAGCGGCGCCGAAGATCCTCAAGGTCGGCGCGATATCGCCTGGTACAGCGTCTGGGGATTGCCGATGACGCAAGAGGAATGGGATAACCCGGCCGTGCGTTGCGTGGTGGCGCTGCTCGACGGCAAGTTCGCCGGAGTTGGCGGCGGCACCAGCGTGCTGCTGCTGTTCAATGCGTCTGCTGAGGCCGTCTCTTTCACGTTGCCCGACGCCCAGGCGGCGCCCGGGGAATGGACCTTGCGGATAGACACCGGGCAGGGCCATTTCACCGCGGACACCGGTCAGCGTGCGGCGCCGGCTACGCAGTTCGAATTGCAAGCGAATGCCATGGCGCTTCTGACCCAACCGTGCCAGGATGCGACAGATGCGTTGCCGTCATGACATGCCCTTCGGTGCCTCGCTGCAGGGCGGCGGGGCGCCCTTCCGGCTCTGGGCGCCCGCCGCCCGGCAGGCTGAGCTCGCCCTGTATGCCGGCGCGACCGCCCCGCCCCGCTTCCTTCCCGCGTCTTGCGACGCGCAGGGATGGTGGGAATGCAGCGTTCCCGACGCCGGCGCGGGCACTCTCTACCAATGGCGGATCAATGGCGACCTGCTGGTGCCCGATCCCGCCTCGCGCCAGAATCCGCACGGCGTGCATCAGCCCAGCTGCGTGGTCGATCCCTTGCAGTTCGAGTGGGACGCCGGCTGGACGGGCCGGCCCTGGCCCGAGGTGGTGCTCTACGAAATGCATGTCGGAGCGTTCACGCCCGAGGGCACTTTCGCCGCGGCAGCTCAGCGGCTGGAGGCACTCGCCAGCCTGGGCATCACGGCCATCGAGTTGATGCCCGTGGCCGATTTTCCCGGCCGCTTCGGCTGGGGCTATGACGGCGTGTTGCCGTTTGCGCCGCACTCCGCCTACGGTACGCCCGATGAATTCAAGCACTTCATTCAACAGGCGCACCGGTTGGGGCTGATGGTGTTCCTGGACGTCGTCTACAACCACTTCGGGCCCGACGGCAACTACCTGGGCCACTACGCGCCGCAGTTCTTTTCGCAGACGCATGGCAGTCCGTGGGGGGCTGCCATCAACTTCGACGGCCCGGGCAGCCGCGACGTGCGCGATTTCTTCATCCACAACGCGCTGTACTGGGTGCTCGAATACCGCATCGATGGCCTGCGGCTGGACGCGGTTCACGCCATCGCCGACAGCAGCCAGCCCGACATCGTCGAGGAAATCTCCGCGGCGGTACGCAGTGCCACGCCCGGCCGCCACGTCCACCTGGTGCTGGAAAACGAAGACAACGGCTACCACCGGCTCGCCGCCACACCGCAGCCGGGCCGCTATGACGCGCAATGGAACGACGACTTCCATCACGCCTTGCACGTGACGCTGACCGGCGAGACCCAGCGCTACTACCATGACTACGGGCGCGAGCCGATGAATCTTCTGGCGCGTTGCTTCACCCACGGCATGCTGTTCGAACCGTCGGCGCGGCAGCCCGGCGGCGCCCGCAAGGAATGCCGTGAAGCGCCGCCGCAGCCGCTGGGCGCCTTGGTGAACTACGCCAACAACCACGACCAGACCGGCAACCGCCCTTTCGGCGAGCGCCTGGGCCAGCTGGCGCCGCCGGGCGCGCGCCAGCTCTCCACCCTGCTGGCCCTGCTGACACCCGCCATACCCATGCTGTTCTTCGGCGAAGAGTTCGGGGCGAGCATGCCGTTCCTTTACTTCGCCGATTGGCAAGACGAGCTTCGCGAAGCGGTGCGCGAAGGACGCAAGCGCGAATTCGGCCATGCCGGCGGTGACCTGCCCGATCCTTGCGATGCGCGAACCTTCGAGGCCAGCCGGCCTGACATGGGCCACCAGGAAACCGCGGATGGCCAGCGCTGGCTGGCGCTCATCCAGGATGCGCTGGCGGTGCGCAAGGCGCACTTCTCGCCGGGCCACCACCTGCTCGTGACGGGACAGCACACGGCCCAGCGGATAGCCGAGACAGGCATCCGGGTGTGCTGGCGTTATGGCGACGGGCAGGCCATCCTGCTGGAGCTGAACCTGGGTCCGCAGCCGCTGAAGCATGCTGACGACGGTATCGAGCTGGCGGATCGGCAGGAGCTGTTTCGCCACGCCTGGCCGGACGGAACGGCAGAAGACATCTGGCCTCCCTGGGCCGCGCGCTGGACGCGCGGCCGCTATGCGACATGAACGAATCTGAAGCCCTGTCGCCGGAGTTGACTGAGCTGGCCGAGCGTTGCGGCGTGGCCGTGCACTACAGCAGCTTCTGGGGCGAGGACAAATGGGTGTCGGAGGCCTTTCTGCGCAGGGCGATGCTGGCCATCGGCATCGACCCGGAACAGGCGGGCGCAGCAGAACACGCGCTGTCTTCCCAGCTGCCCAAGGCAAGGGTCGTGCAGCATGGCCAGCCGGCACGCATCGAGTGGCCGGCGGATGGCGCAGCCCACCCTGCATGGCTGCTCGAACCCGACGAAGTACCCAAGCCCGCGAGCGAGCGGCGCGGCAATGCCATCACCTCGCATGGCAAACACGTGATCGAGTTGCCCGCCGACCTGCAGCCGGGCTATTGGCGCCTGCAACTGGAGGGCGACGGTTCGGAATACTGCCTGGTGGTGGTGGCGCCGGAGCGCTGCTGGGTCGCGCCGCCTTTGCGCGAAGGCGAACGGTGGTGGGGCTGCACCATCCAGCTCTATGCCTTGCGATCGTCGCGCAACTGGGGCGTAGGCGACTTCGGCGATTTGCGCCGGCTGGTCGATACCGCCGCGCGGCAAGGCGCTTCCTTCATCGGCCTCAGCCCGCTGCACGCCCTCTTCCCGCACCGTCCCGAAGTTGCGAGTCCCTACAGCCCTTCCAGCCGCAATGCGCTCAACCCCATTTACATCGACGTGCAGTCCCTGCTCGACGCGAGCGACTGCGACGAGGCGCAGGCCCATGCCGGATCCGCAGCATTCCAGGAACGGCTGAACCGGCTGCGTGACACGGAGCTGGTGGACTACCCCGGCGTTGCCGCTGCCAAGGAAGAAGTGCTGGGCCTGCTCTGGCGTCACTTCGAGCGCCAGGACCTGGGCCGCAACACTTCGCGCGGCACGCATTTCGAGGCTTACATGGCGCAGCGGCACGATACGCTCGGGCGCCACGCCTTGTTCGAGGCATTGCAGGCTTACCTGTTCGCCGCAGACCCCACCGTCTGGGGCTGGCCGGCTTGGCCCAAGGCCTACCAGGACGCCGGCGGCGACAGCGTGCGGGCCTTCGAGCGCGAACATGCCTCGGCGGTTCGCTTCCGCTTCTGGCTGCAATGGCTGGCCGAGCTGCAGCTGGAATCGGTGCAGCGATTCGCCCGCACGCGCGGCATGGGCCTGGGCCTGTACTGCGACCTGGCGGTCGGCGCCAACGAGGGTGGCGCGGAAACCTGGATCCAGCCGCATCTGTACGCGCTGGGCATGCACGTCGGCGCACCACCCGATCCGCTAAGTGCCCTGGGCCAGGACTGGGGCCTGCCGCCGCTCAACCCGGTGAGCCTGGAAGCCGCGCGCTTCGCTCCCTTCATAGAGACACTGCGCGCCAACATGCGCCATTGCGGCGCGCTGCGGCTCGACCACGTGATGAGCCTGATGCGCCTGTTCTGGACCAGCGACCAGGGCGGCACCTACGTGCGCTACCCGCTCGATGCGATGCTCGGCATCCTGGCGCTGGAAAGCCACAGGCATGAGTGCATGGTGATCGGCGAGGACCTGGGCAATGTGGCGCCGCGAATGCGCGAGGCCATGAGCGAACGCAGCCTGTTGTCGTACCGGCCGCTACTCTTCGAACGCATGCAGGACGGTGCATTTCGCCCGCCGGCGCAATGGCAGCCCCAAGCGCTGGCGGTGGTCAGCACGCACGACCTGCCGACCTTGCGCGGCTTCTGGCGTGGCGAAGACATCGAGCTCGTGGCCCGGTTGGGGCTGTACCCCGACGAAGCTGCGCGTGAGCAGCAGGTTCTCGACCGCGCGCAGGACCGGGCCAGGCTGCTGCTGGCGCTCCAGCACGAGTCGCTGCTGCCGGAAGGGGCGAGCGCGCAACCTACTTCGGTCCCGGACGCAACGCCGGACTTCGTGGACGCCGTCTATGCCTATCTGGCCCGCACGCCCTGTTGGCTGGTGGGCGTGCAACTCGAAGACGTGACGGGCCAGCTGTTGCAGGTCAATGTGCCGGGCACGACAGAGGACGTTTTCCCCAACTGGCGGCGCAAGCTAGCCGTGGCGGTGGACGACTTGGCGACGGACTCCCGCTTCAACTCGTTGGCCGCGGTGCTGCGCGCCGAACGCAGCGGCCCGAGCCCGGTGGACGAGACGGCCGGGACGCTCGCGCCGCTGTCTTCGGCCGACATTCCCGGCGCCACCTACCGCGTGCAGTTCCACAAGGGCTGCACGTTCGAAGAGGTCACGCGCGCGGTGCCCTACCTGTACGCGCTGGGCATCAGCCACCTCTACAGCTCGCCCTATCTGCGTGCCCGTCCGGGCAGTACCCACGGATACGACATCGTGGACCACAACGCACTCAACCCCGAGGTCGGCGACGGCGAAGCGTACCGCGCTTTGTGCGATGCCTTGCGCCGGCGCGGCATGGGCCAGATCCTGGATGTGGTACCCAACCACATGGGTGTGCTCGAGGCGGACAACGCCTGGTGGCTGGACGTTCTGGAGAACGGCCCGGCCTCGGCCCATGCCGCCGCGTTCGACATCGAGTGGAAGCCACCTGCGGTCGAGATGGCGTCGCGGGTCTTGCTGCCTGTGCTGGGCGACCACTATGGCCGCGTGCTCGAAAACGGCGCGATCCAGCTGAACTTCGAGCCTGAGACGGGCGAGTTCGGCCTTCGCTACTACGCCCACAGGTTCCCGATCGATCCCGGCCACTATCCCGATATCTTCCAGGCCCTCCCCGCCCCGGCCGCCGGCGAGGATGGCCACGGCGACAGCCACGCGCTGGTCGCCTCGCTGCTGGACGCCTTCGCCAACCTGCCGGGGCGCGACACCCAGGAAGAAGGCTTGCGCCGCGCCCGCTCGCGCGACAGCGCGGTGCACAAGCAGACCCTGGCGCGCCTGGCGCGCGAGCATGAATGGCTGGCTCACTGGATAGCCCAATGCCTCAAGCGCCTGAATGGCCAGGTGGGCGACCCCGCCAGCTTCGACGCCCTGGACCGGCTGATCGCGCGGCAGGCCTACCGGCTAGCGAACTGGCGCGTGGCCAGCGACGACGTGAACTACCGCCGCTTCTTCGATGTGAATACACTCGCCGCGCTGCGCATGGAACAACCCAGCGTCTTCGAGGCCACGCATCGCCTGGTATTGCGATGGCTGCAAGGCGGGCAGTTGTCCGGGCTGCGTATCGATCACCCCGACGGCCTGAGCGACCCGAAGCAGTACTTCGAGCGGCTCCAGGCGCACTATGCGCGGCATATCGAAGTGGCCGGGGATGAACCGCGCGCCTTGTACCTGGTGGTCGAGAAGATCCTGGCCGAGCACGAAGCATTGCCCGATGGCTGGCCCGTGCACGGCGACACCGGCTATCGCTTCGGCAGCCTGGTCAACGGGCTGTTCGTCGATGGCGCGCGCGAAGAGGCTGTCGATCGCCTCTACCACGCCTTCACGGGCCAGGCGGAGAGCTTCGATGAGATTGCCTACCGCTGCAAGAAAACCATCATCTACAGCGCACTGTTC
The DNA here is from genome assembly GCF_013155545.1 of Caenimonas soli. GTDB lineage: Bacteria > Pseudomonadota > Gammaproteobacteria > Burkholderiales > Burkholderiaceae_C > Ramlibacter > Ramlibacter soli. The sequence continues at coordinate 360,359 of NZ_JABJVV010000001.1, forward strand.
AGCGAACTGCGCTGGCTGGCCGACGCGGTCTACCAGATCACCCGCCTCAATCGCCGAACCTGCGATTTCACCCGGCCGCGGCTGCGCGTCGCACTGGCCGAGGTGGCCGCAGCCTTCCCGGTGTACCGCACCTACCTTCGCGTCGGAGAGTCTCCAAGCGCCAGTGACCGGCAACATATCGATTGGGCCGTGGCGGCGGCCAAGCGCCGGCTGGGCGGGGCCGAGGCGGCGGTGCTGGATCAATTGCGCGACGTCCTGCTGGGCGAAGGCGAGGCTGCAGGGGCGCCATCTGCGCAGCGCTCGCGCATCATTGCCCGCTGGCAGCAGTTCACCGCGCCGGTCATGGCCAAGGGCGTGGAGGACACGGCGTTCTATCGCTATTTGCGCCTGGCATCGCTGAACGAGGTCGGCGGCGACCCCCGGCGCTTCGGCACCTCCCCCGCCGCCTTCCATGCGGCCAATCAGTCGCGTGCTCGCTTTCGGCCGCATTCGATGCTGGCGACTTCGACCCACGACAGCAAGCGCGCGGAAGACCTGCGCGCCAGGATCAACGTCCTGGCCGAAGACCCGGTGCTGTGGGACGAAACGCTGCAGCGCTTCAGCGGCCTGGCCGAACGCTACATGAGCCAGACCGACGCCGGGCCCGCGCCCAGCCGCAACGACATCTGGCTGCTGTTCCAGACATTGGCGGGGATGTGGCCGGCCAAGCCGCCCGATGATGAAGAGCGGGAGAGCCTGCGCCAGCGGGTTCAGACTTACATGCTCAAGGCAGCCCGCGAAGCCAAGAAGAACACCAACTGGACCTCCCCGGTGCCCGCTTACGAGGATGCGCTCGCCCGCTACATCGATGCCTTGCTGAGGCCGGGGCAGCCCAATCCCTTCGTCGATGAACTCGACAGGCTATCGGCCCGCATCGCTCCCTTCGGTTTTCGCAACAGCCTCAGCCAACTCGCGCTGAAACTCACCGTTCCCGGTGTGCCGGATATCTACCAGGGCTGCGAGCAGTGGAACTTCAGCCTGGTGGACCCGGACAACCGGCGTCCCGTGGATTTCGAGGAACTGGCTGTCAGGCAGGAGGGAATTGCGGCGCTGTATGCCGGCGGCGCCCCGTCGCAGGCGCAATGGAAGAACCTGCATCGCGACATGCCGGATGGTCGGCTCAAGCACCTTGTCACCTGGCGATTACTGCAGCTGCGGCGCACCTGGCCCGAGCTGTTCCGGGAAGGCGCCTACCTGCCCTTGCCGATCGCCGGACCAGCGGCCGACCACGCCGTTGCCTACGCACGCCATCGCGGCGGCCAGGCCATCCTCGTCATCGCCGCGCGCCTGACCTACACCCTGTGCGGCGGCGACGACAGCCGCTGGGCAGCGGGCCTGTGGCAGGGCACCAGCGTGAGCCTCGAGAGCGACCAGGCAGTGATGAACGACACTCGCCGCTGGCGCAACTGGTTGACCGGGCGGGAAGTGGAAGCGACGGGCGAAGATGCCGCTGCACTGGACTTGACGCAAGCTTTCGCCGGCACGTTCGCTCTCCCGTTTGCCGTGCTGGTGCCCGCGGATGGAGGCTCCCCGCCATGAAGATCCTCTTCGTCACACCCGAATGCGCGCCCTATATCAAGACGGGCGGGCTGGGCGACGTCAGCGGGGCGTTGCCCGCAACCCTGGCAGCACTGGGCCACGAGGTGCGGCTGCTGATGCCCGCCTACAGCGGAATGAAAGTCAGCGGCGAAGTGGGCGATACGGTGGAGATACCCGCCCAAGGTCCATGGCCGGCTGCGCAGCTGCTGCCGGTGAAGGCCGAAAACGGCGTGACCTTGCTCCTGCTCGCCTGCCCCAGCCTCTACCAGCGCGCCGGCGGCCCCTATGTGGACGCGACCGGCCAGGACCACAATGACAACGCCCTGCGCTTCGGCTTCCTCAGCCGCGTTGCCGCGGCCCTGGGTACGGCGGCCAGCCCCTGCGGCGACTGGAAAGCGGACGTGGTGCATGCCAACGACTGGCCATGCGGCCTGGTTCCGCTCTACCTGGCGCAGGCGCGGGCTCTCGCCCCGCATGAGCCCGCCGCTGCCAGCGTCATGACGATCCACAACCTCGCCTTCCAGGGCGTCTTTCCGATGGCTTTGGCCGATACGCTGGGCATACCCGTCCATTGGCGCGGCATCGACGGCGTGGAGTTCTGGGGCCAGCTGTCCATGCTCAAGGGCGGCCTGCAGTTCGCCGACGCGATCACCACCGTGAGCCCGACCTATGCGCGCGAAATCCAGACCGATGAATTCGGTGTCGGGCTGCAAGGCGTGTTGCAGGCCCGTGCTGACCGCTTGACGGGCATCCTCAACGGCATCGACACACGGTTGTGGGATCCGGCCAAGGACCCTCTCATTCCCCACCGCTACAGCGCAGCCGATCTCGCAGGCAAAGCATTGAACAAGGCGGCGCTGCAGAAGCGCTGCGGCCTGTCCGTGGACCGGGATGCCATGCTCTTCGGGATCGTCAGCCGCCTGACTTCGCAGAAAGGGATTGACCTGGTGCTGGGCGTGCTCGATTCGATGCTCGCTGCCGGCGGCCAACTGGTGGTGCTAGGCCAGGGGGAACCCGCGCTGCAGGACGCACTGCTCACGGCGGCGCACGCCCACCCGGCTTCCGTGTCGGTCGCTTCGAGTTTCGATGAAGGGCTGGCCCACCAGATCGAGGCCGGGGCTGACTGCTTCCTGATGCCATCCCGCTTCGAGCCTTGCGGCCTGAACCAGATGTACAGCCAGGCCTACGGCACGCCACCCATCGTCAGCGCGACGGGCGGACTGGTGGACTCCGTCATCGACGCCACCCAGAACCCGCTTACCGGCACCGGCTTCGAGATGCGTTCGCCGGATCTTGCAGGGCTGGAAGAAGCCTTGGACCGCGCCATGAGTACTTGGCGCAATGCGCCAGCGTGGGCGCAGATCCAGCGAAACGGCATGGGGCAATCGTTCGGGTGGACCGAAAGCGCGGCGCGCTACCTCGAGGTCTACCAGCGCGCCATCGATTCCTCGCGGGCCTAGTCGGGACAGCTGAGGCCTTCACCGGTGACGTGTTCACCCAGAAAGTCCAGGAAGCGCCGCACGGCTGGCACCAGGCCGCGCCGCGACGGAAAGACGGCATGGATCACGCCCGTCTGCGGCGCCCACCCCGGCAGCACCTCCTCCAGCAGCCCCTTGCGAATGTCGCGGCGGCACATGTAATCGGGCAGCACCATCATTCCCACGCCCTTCAGTACTGCATACCGGAGCGTCAGCAAGTCGTCGGCCGTGTAGCAGGGCCGATGCTGGAAATCGTAGTGGCGCCCGCCCGGCCCGAGCAGCCGCCAGGTCGCACGGCCGTCCGCCGCTGACATCGCCACAGTTGCAAGCTGCTGAAGATCCTCGACCGAATGAGGCCGCCCCTGCCGCTCCAGCTGCCCGGGGCTGGCGACCAGCAGCCCCTGCGTGTTGCCCAGGTTCTTCACGATCAGGCTGCCGCTGTCGTCCAGCGTGGGGCGTACCCGCAAAGCGACATCGATGCCATCCTGCACCAGGTCCACCACGCGGTTGCTCACCTGCATGTCAACGCGCACCTGGGGATGGCGCTCCAGGAACAAGGGCAGTAGCGGGCCCACGGTGGAGTGAGCCAGAGTCACGGGACAGGTCACTCGAATGGTGCCGCGCGGTTCGGTCAGCACCACGGCCACGGCCTCTTCCGCCGCCTCGGCGTCTTCGCGCATCGCGACACAATGGCGGTGGTACAGCTCGCCCGCCTCTGTGAGCGAGAGCTTGCGCGTCGTGCGCTGCAAGAGCCGTACGCCCAGTCTCGCTTCCAGCTCGGCAATGCGGCGCGACAGCTTCGACTTGGGCAGTCCGAGCGACCGCCCCGCCGCCGCAAAGCCGCCCCTGTCCACCACTTCGGCGAAGTACAGCATATCGTTGAGGTCTTGCATGGTTTTCTCGGGATTGTCCTGTTGTCAGGACAATCTATCGCGAAACTGCCGTCTTATCAATCGATCGACCTGTCTCCACAATTAGTCCAAGGCCAAACACCGGCCGAACGCTCAACAGGAGAACAGGTCCATGAAACTGCTTCACATCGATTCCAGCCCGCTTGCCGGCAATTCCGTTTCGCGCCAGCTCACCGAGCGGCTCGTTGCCCAGTGGCGTGCCACCCACCCCGGCACTGTGGTCGAGTACCTCGACCTAGCAGTCGATGCCCCCAATCACCTGAACGGCGATTCGCTGGGCTTTCGCGCCGGCCCCAATGCCGGCGGCTTGAGCGACGTGCAGCGTCGCGAGAACGAGATCTCGGAGCGGCTGGTCAGCCAGTTCCTGGCTGCCGACGTGATCGTGGTGGGCGCGCCCATGTACAACTTCTCGGTCCCGACCCAACTCAAGGCCTGGATCGATCGCATTGCGCAAGCCGGACGCACCTTCACCTATACCGAAAAGGGCCCGCAAGGCCTGGCCGGCGGCAAGACCGTGATCATCGCGTCCAGCCGCGGCGGTGTGTATTCCAGCAACCCGGCAATGGCGGGACTGGACTACCAGGAGAGCTACCTCAAGACGGTGTTCGGCTTCGTGGGCATCACCGATATCCAGATCGTGCGCGCCGAAGGTGTGGCGATGGGCGAAGCCGCCAAGACGCAAGCCTTGGGCGCCGCCGATGTGGCAATCAAGACGCTGGTCGCCGAGGCGGCGAATCAGCCGAAGGCCGCGCTCGTCGCCTGATCGCCTGAGTCCACCTCGATACGTTTGGACTGCAAACGTATCTTGAGGCTGGTCATGTGCGGTATTGCACTGGACCTGGCTGTTGCTAGGTCCAGTTCCATGCATTGCGCCAAGGTGCGGCAGCCCGGACCATCGTGAAAGATCAAGGGCCGGCCGCACTCGCGGAATCCCAATAAGTGCAGAAAACCGCGGACATGCAGGAATGGCTCGACCGCCGCGATGGCGACCGTCGCCGTCTTGCCGGCGTGCAGAACCGTGGCACACATGAGTAGTTGATAAATCCCCAGCCCGCGCCAGCGGCGCGCGACCACGCCGCGCGTGAACTCGATGACGCCGGGACCCTGGGGCAGCGCGGACTGGCCGGGATCCGGCAACCAGCCGCGCAACGCGCCCGGTGGTTGCGTCATGCGCACAGTGCCTACCAGCTCATCGCCGACACGGGCGAGCATGTAGCTGCTGCATTCGTCGAATGCATCGCGCACACGGGTAGTGCCGGCGGCCAGTTCGAAGTCGGACCGGCGCAGTGCCTCGATCTCCGGGTCGAACCGGTCCTGGGTGTACAAATGAAGCGTGCGGGCACGCTCCGCCTGCGGACGCTGTATGTCCATGCTTTCACTCCCTGAAAACTCGTTTTTAGTGCAGGGAAGATAGCCGGGTTTCAGGCGGCGGGCAAGTACCTCGGGCACCCGCCGACACCATGCTCAGAGCTTGGCGATCGAGACTTCGGTGGATTTCACCAAAGCCACGACGTCTGAGCCTACCCTCAGCGCCAGGTCGTCGACCGAGCGGGTCGTGATGACCGAGGTGACGACCCCCCAGGGCGTTTCGACATCGACTTCGGAAACGACGTCTCCGCGGATGATCTCCTTGACCTTGCCTTTGAACTGGTTGCGGACGTTGATGGCTTGAATGGACATGTTTTCTCCTTGTTGAAAATGGGTTCAGATGGCCCAGCGCAGCCCGTGCGCGGGGGTGCCGGGCCAGTTACGGTCGGCAACGGAAATATCACGGTCGGGCTTTTGCAGCACCCGGTCCAGGATGCGTCTTTCCAGGCCGGCGAATGCCGCGTCATGCACGCGCGGGCGCGCCAGCGGGATGCGTTCGTCCAGGGCAATGCGGCCTTCCTCGATCAGGATCACGCGATCGGCCAGGGCCACGGCCTCCTGCACGTCGTGCGTGACCAGGAGCGCGGTGAAGCCGTTGCGACGCCACAGCCCTTCGATCAGCTGGTGCATCTCGATGCGCGTCAGCGCATCCAATGCGCCCAGCGGCTCGTCCAGCAGCAAGAGGCGCGGGTTGTGCACCAGAGCCCGGGCGAGCGACACACGCTGGCGTTGTCCGCCCGAAAGCCGGGCCGGCCAGTCGCCGCCGCGATCGCCCAGGCCCACCTGCTCCAGCACCTTGGCGGCGCGTGGCCGCAGCGCTGTTGGCAGGCCTAGCGTGACGTTGTCCCAGACTCGGCGCCACGGCAAAAGGCGCGAGTCCTGGAACATGATGCGCGTGTCCTCCGAGAGGCCCACGATGTCCTGGCCCTCGACACGTAGCGTGCCGGCGCTGGGCTCTTCCAGCCCGGCAACCAGGCGCAGCAGCGTGCTCTTGCCGCAGCCGCTACGCCCGACGATGGCGACGAACTCGCCCGGCTCGATCACGAGTTCGGTATTGCGCAGCACTTCGCGCTGGCCGTAGCTTTTGGCCAGGCCGCTCAACTCAAGGCGCACACCGCCGGATTGGGAAATTGTTTCGCTCATGAATGTTCTCCTCAAGCAGCGTTCTGGTAGCCGGGGTGCCAGCGCAGCCAATAGCGCTCCAGTCCGCGGGCAAATACGTCGGCCAGCTTGCCCAGCGATGCGTACAGCAGGATGCCCACCAGCACCACGTCGGTCTGCAGGAACTCGCGGGCATTCATGGTCAGGTAGCCGATACCGGCCTGCGCCGAGATCGTCTCGGCCACGATCAGGATCACCCACATCAGCCCCAGCGAGAAGCGCAGGCCCACCAGGATGGACGAGAGCGCGCCGGGCAGGACGACCTGGGTGTACAGCTGCCAGCGGTTGAGACCGTAGGTGCGGCCCATCTCTATCAGCCCCGGATCGACGTTGCGAATGCCGTGGAAGGTGTTCAGGTAGATCGGGAAGAACACCGACACCGAGATCAGAAACAGCTTGGCCGTCTCATCGATCCCGAACCACAGGATCACCAGCGGGATCAGCGCCAGCGCCGGGATGTTGCGCAGCATCTGGAAGCTGGAGTCCAACAGCGTTTCAGCCAGGCGCAGCGAGCCGGTGAGCAGGCCGAATGCCAGGCCCAGGCTGCCTCCGACGGACAGGCCCAATAGCGCGCGGCCGGCGCTGACCTTGACGTGGGTCCAAAGCTCGCCGGAGGCGGCGAGTGCCCAGGCGGCCTTGATCACCTCGACGGGGGCCGGCAGCACGCGTGTGGAGAGCCAGCCGGAAGTCGAAGCGATTTGCCAGAGGGCGATGAGCATGATGGGGACCAGCCAGGGGAGAAGGCGCTCGCCGACAGCGCCCAGGACGCGCCGCCATGGATACCGCGGTCTGTCATTGCGGACTTGATCCGCAATCCATGCCTCGTTCGCCAGCAGCTCAGGTACTTGTGTCGTCATGGCGTCCTCAGCTTTGCGAGACACGCGGCACGTAACTGTTGGCCACTACCTCGCCAAACGGTCCGGTGCCGATGCGCCCGGGCAGCTTGCCGCGCAGCTTGCGCGGCAGCAAAGGAAACACCAGTTCGGCGAAGCGGTAAGCCTCTTCCAGGTGCGGATAGCCCGAGAGGATGAAGTTGTCCAGCCCCAGCGCGGCATATTCCTCGATGCGCGCTGCGACCGTCTTCGCATCGCCCACCAGAGCCGTGCCGGCGCCCCCGCGCACGAGGCCCACACCGGCCCACAGATTGGGGCTGATCTCGAGTTCGGCTCGCGTGCGCTTCTTGCCGCTGCCATGCAAGGCCGCCATGCGCTTTTGCCCCTCTGAATCCATCCGTGCAAAGGCCGCCTGGGCGCGGATGACGGTGTCGTCATCGAGCCTGCTGATCAGTTCTTCCGCCGCTTTCCATGCAGCGTCGTCCGTCTCACGCACGATGACGTGCAGCCGGATGCCGAACTTGACTTCGCGGCCGTTGCGCGCGGCCCGCTCGCGCACATCCGCCACCTTCTTCGCCACCTCCGCGGGCGGCTCGCCCCAGGTCAGGTAGGTATCGACCTGCTCGCCTGCCAGCTCGTGCGCGGCCGCCGACGAGCCACCGAACCACACCGGCGGATGCGGCTGCTGCACGGGAGGAAACAGCAGCTTGGCCCCTTTCACGCTCAAGTGATCACCGTTGCAATCGAAGCTGCCGCCGTCATGGCTGCGCGAGAGGATTTCGCGCCAGATGCGAATGAACTCCGCCGACTGCTTGTAGCGCGAGCCATGGTCCAGGAACACGCCGTCGCCCTCCAGCTCGGTCTGGTCGCCGCCCGTCACCAGGTTGATCAGCAGGCGACCGCCCGAGAGACGGTCGAAGCTGGCCGCCATGCGCGCAGCCAGGCTGGGTTGATGCAGCCCCGGCCGCACCGCCACCAGGAACTTGAGGTTGCGCGTCACCGGCAACAGGCTGGAGGCGACGACCCACGGGTCCTCGCAGGAGCGGCCGGTCGGGATCAATGCGCCCTCGTAACCCAATTGATCGGCGGCCTGCGCGATCTGCTTGAGGTAGTCGTGATTGAGCTCGCGTGCGCCCTCGCTGGTGCCGAGATAGCGGCTGTCGCCATGGGTGGGAATGAACCAGAACACTTGCATGTCAGCTCCTCGCTTCCGGGCGCCAGACGATGTCGACCACTCGCACCGGCTTGGGAATCAGCCCCAATTTGTGGAAGGCATCGGCCACCTTCTGTTGGTCGGCCACGGTTTGAGGTGTGATCAATCCCACCGGGGAGATGGGCCGGCGCTGGATGAACAGGTTCACCACGCCGGCGTCCAGCCCTCCGAAGTCCGAGATGAGCTTGATCACCGCCGGCCGGTTCTCCTGTGCTAGCCGATCGGCCCGCGTCAGTTCATCGAACAGCGCGGCAATCGCCTGCGAATGCTGCGTCGCGAACGGCCGCGAGGCCAGGTAGAACGAGTTATTACTGGAAAGCCCTCGCCCGGTTGTCAGCACCCGCGGCTTGAGCGCGAGTTCGACCGCGGCATAGAACGGATCCCAGATCGCCCAGGCATCCACGGCCTTGCGCTCGAAGGCGGCACGCGCATCGGCGGGTGCCAGGTAAGCCGGCTGGATGTCGCTCCATTGCAATCCGGCTTTCTCCACGGCACGCACCAGCAGGTAGTGCGCACTCGATCCCTTTTGTAAGGCGATCTTCTTGCCTTTGAGATCTGCCAGCGTCTTGATGGGTGAATCGTTCAGGACCACGATGGCCGAGCTATCGGGCTTGGCCGGCTCGGCTCCAACATACAGCAGGTCCTTGCCGGCCGCTTGGGCGAATACGGGCGGTGAATCCCCCGTGAGGCCGAACTCCAGGCTGCCGACCGACAGCGCCTCCAGCAGTTGCGGGCCGGCGGGAAATTCGATCCATTGCACCTTCGCGTTCGGGAAGCGTTTCTCCAGTGCGGCCTGTTGCTTCAGGACGACGAGGTTGACCGCGGCTTTCTGGTAGCCGATCCGCAATTCCTTCAACGCCTCGTAAGGCCTGGCGGCCTGCGCCCGGGCGTTCAAGCCCCACAGCGATGCGGTTGTGGCGAGCACCTTGAGCAAGTTGCGGCGATTCATTGCGCTGCCCTCCACGATGCTTCCTTGACCGAAATGGCTTTGGGGATCAGCTTGAGCTCATGAAAGGTGTCGGCGATCTTTTGCTGCTGCGCGATCACCTCGTCCGTCAAGGGCTTGACGTTGAACTCGTGGCGCTTGAGGCTCAGCTCCAGCACGTCCACCGGCAGGCCCTGCAGCGGCGCGATCAGCTCCGCTGCCTGGCGCAGGTTGGCCTTGAGCCACTTGCCCTTTTCCACGGAGTCTTCGAACACCGCGCGAATCACCTGTGGGTTCTTTTCGACGAAGCTGCGTTCGCCCAGGTAGAAGGGGTAGTTGTTGGCCACGCCACCGCTGCCGTCGGCCAGCACGCGGACACCGATCTGCTTTTCCGCGGCGGCGGTGAACGGATCCCAGATCACCCAGGCATCGACGTTCTTGCTCTCGAAGGCGGCGCGGGCATCGGCGGGCGCTAGGTACACGGGCGTCACGTCGGAAAGCTTCAGTCCGTTCTTTTCCAGCAGGCGCACCAGCAGGTAGTGCACGTTGCTGCCCTTGTTGAGCGCGACTTTCTTGCCCTTGAGGTCCGCCGCCGATCTGATCGGCGAATCCTTGGGCACGACGATGGCCTCGGCCTTGGGTGCGGCCGGGTCATGGCCGATGTAATAGAACTTCGCGCCGGCGGCCTGGGCGAAGATGGGCGGTGCCTCCCCGACGAAACCCAGGTCCACGGAGCCCACGTTCAGGCCTTCGAGCAACTGCGGGCCGGCCGGGAACTCGACCCATTTCACGCCGAAGCCCAGGGGTGCCAGTTTCTTTTCCAGGCTGCCCTGGGACTTTTGCAGCACCAGCAGGCTGGCGCTCTTCTGGTAGCCAATGCGAAGCTCTCCCTTGTTTTGGGCCTGGGCGGCCGGCAGCATCAGTGCGGTGGAGAACAGGAGCGCCGCAAGCCAGCGCAGGGAACGTATCGGGGTCATGAGAATTCCTTTCTTGTTTCTTGATTTGCAGGCAAGGCTTCGCCCTGCCTCTCACAGGCGATTGATCGATGGAACGTGGGAAACGGTGGAGACGCGCGGCGGCGTCAGACGCTACATCGCACCCGGGAGAAGGCGATGGGCTCGAACCCGGCGTTGGCCGGCGTTCGCGCAACTTCACTGAACAAGGTCGCGACTGCTTCGTCCAGCCGTGCCGAGACCTCGGCGCCGATATGGTGGGCGCCCTCGGGCATCAGCGTCACCTGGGAGTCGGTGGCATAGACGCCGGGCAGGATGTGGCGGGCCGAGAGCGACTGCAGCACGGGCCGCAGTGCATAGTCCAGCGCCAGCATGTGGTTGGGGCTGCCGCCCGTAGCCAATGGCAGCACGGTCTTGTTCTTCAGCGCGGTCTGCGGCAGCAGGTCCAGAAAGACCTTGAGTACGCCGCTGTAGGCCGCCTTGTAGACCGGCGTGGCGACTACGATGGCCCGGGCTCGGGCCACCTGGTCGATCGCGGCTGCGATGGTTCGGTGCGCCGTGTCGGCCAGCAGCAGCGACTGCGGAGACAGATCGCGGATGTGCAGCCGCTCGATGGTCGCGCCGCGCAGCAGCAGCCGCTGGCTCACCGAGTCCAGCAGCGCCGCCGAACGCGAGCGCTCAGACGGGCTGCCTGCGATCAGCAGTACAGACATGAAATTACCCTCTTGTGTGACAGCGTTTTTTCTTTAGCGGATCCACGGCTCTTTGGCCATTCGTCATCCGGCGTGGCATGGATTGCAGGTCAGGCCGGTCAGGCCCGCAATGACAGCCCGGTTCTTATTTGCGCGTGTAGATCTGATCGAAGCTGCCCCCGTCGGCGAAGTGCTCCTTGTCGGCGCGGGCCCAGCCACCGAAAGCCTGGTCGATCTTGAACAGGTTGATCTTCGCGAACTGCTTGGCGTACTTCGCCTGGGCCTTCTGTGAAACGGCCGGGCGGTAGAAGTTCTTGCCGGCAATGTCCTGTCCTTCCTCGGAATACAGGTATTTGAGGTATTCCTCGGCCGCCGCGCGAGTGCCCTTCTTGTCCACGTTCCTGTCCACCACGGCCACCGCCGGCTCGGCCAGGATGCTCAGGGACGGCGCGACCACATCGAACTTGGCGCCGAACTCCTTGTCCAGCAGATAGGCTTCGTTCTCCCAGGCGATCAGCACGTCGCCCTGGGCGCGCTGGGCGAATGTGATGGTGGAGCCCCGCGCACCGGTGTCCAGCACTGGTACGTTGCCGTAGAGCTTGGCAACGAATTCCTTGGCCTTGGCCTCGCTGCCGTACTTGCGCTTCGCGAACTCCCAAGCCGCCAGGTAGTTCCAGCGGGCGCCGCCCGAGGTCTTGGGATTGGGTGTTATGACGCTCACGCCGGGCTTGATGAGGTCATCCCAATCCTTGATGCCCTTGGGATTGCCCTGCCGCACCACCAGCACGATCGTGGACGTGTAGGGCGATGAATTGTGCGGCAGGCGCTTTTGCCAGTCGGCAGCCAGCCAGCCGCCGTTCTTGACCAGGGCATCGGTGTCGCCTGCCAGGGCCAGCGTCACGACATCCGCATCCAGGCCATCGATGACCGAACGGGCCTGCTTGCCCGAGCCGCCGTGTGACTGCTTGATGCTCACGTCCTGGCCGGTCTTGGCCTTCCAGTGCTTGGCAAAGGCCTGGTTGAACTCGACGTACAGTTCCCGCGTCGGGTCGTACGACACGTTCAGCAGCGTGACCGATTGTTGGCCCCAAGACGGCAGAGCCGCCAGGGTCAGGGCACCCGCCAGGGCGGCTGCCAGGGGAATCTTGATAAAGTCGCGGCGAAGGTTCATAAGTTTCTTTCGGGGTTCTTGGAAATCGACAGGCCGATTCTGGAAGCCCCGCTTTGAAACTGGAACGACTTAATACTCACTTGTTTATTCGAACAAGCTTATTGCTATATCACTCTAAGAGGCGTCCCCATGGCTCGTACCGTCCAATGCATCAAGCTCGGCAAAGAAGCCGAAGGGCTCGACTTTCCTCCCTATCCGGGCGAACTCGGCAAGCGCATCTATGAAAACGTCAGCAAGGAAGCCTGGGCCCAGTGGCTCAAGCAGCAAACCATGCTGGTCAATGAGAATCGCCTGAATCTGGCCGACGCACGCGCCCGCCAGTACCTGGCGCGCCAGATGGAGAACCACTTCTTCGGCCAGGGCGCCGATGTGGCCCAGGGTTACGTGCCACCCAGCGAATGAACGCTCGCGGGCTTGAAGAGGCCCGCCATGTCTTCCTGCGCGGCTGCGGCTTGCCGAGCGCCTGGACGGTCCAGCCGCAGTGGCGCATTCTCGACACCGGCTTCGGGCCCGGGCTGAACTTCCTGGCGGCGTGGCAAGCCTGGAAGCAAGACCCCCAGCGCCCTCGCCTGCTGCACTACGTCGCCATCGAGGCTTCACCGGCGACGGCTGAAGACCTGTTGCGCAGTGTCGCGAACTATCCGGAACTCGTCCCGCTTGCGCAGGCCTTGGCCGCGCAATGGGCTGGGCTGCTGCCGGGGGTCCATCGCCTGGTGCTCGAGGAGGGACACGTCCTGCTGACGCTGCACGTGCGGGACGTGCGCCACGTGCTTCGCCAGGAGCCGTTCACCGTCGATTCGGTATTTCTGGGCGAACAGCCGTGGGACCTGCACACGCTCAAGGCCCTGGGCCGGCATTGCCGGCGAGGCACCGGCATCGCCGCCACCTCTCTTGCGGACGAAATGCGAAGGGACCTGGCGCAGTGCGGTTTTTCTCTCCAGCAGGCCGAGGGTGTCTTTTCGCCCGCCTGGGAGCCCAAGGCCCGCCGAATAGAGAGCGTTGTTGCACCGAGCCATTGCGCGGTGATCGGCTCGGGGCTGGCGGGCGCTTCGGTGGCTGCCAGCCTGGCGCGGCGAGGCTGGCAAGTGACGGTTCTCGACGCAGCGGACACTCCCGCCGCAGCCGCTTCCGGCTTGCCGGCCGGACTGCTGGCGCCGCACCACTCGCCCGATGACAACCAGCTCTCCCGGCTCTCGCGCTGCGGTGTGCGCATGACCTTGCAGCAGGCCGAGGCCTTATTGCACGAAGGCGATTGGCAACTCAGCGGCGCGATGGAAAGGCGCGACGGCGTCGATCTCTGGCATGGGCAGGCCGCGTGGATCAAGCCCGCCACGCTGGTCAAGGCCTGGCTGGCCCAGTCCGGCATCGAATGGCGCGGAACTACCCACGTTGCGCGTCTTGCAAGGCTCGAAGAAGGCTGGCAGCTGCGGGATGCGCAAGACCGGGAAGTGACACGCGCCCAGCTCGTCGTCGTGGCGGCAGCGCACGCCAGCAGCGTCTTGCTGGGAGGTGGCACTGCGCTGAGTCCGGTGCGGGGACAGGTTTCATGGGCGTTCCACGATGCCACGCTGGCTCTGCCCGCCCATCCCCTCAAGGGCAACGGCCACTTCATTCCTGTCGTTCCATTGCAGGGTCGAACCGCGTGGCTCACGGGTTCTACCTATGACCGCGACGACACCGGCCTCGAGGCGCGCGCCGCGGATCACTCGGCCAACCTGGAGCGCCTGCGGGCCCTGGCGCCCGAGGTGGCCCTGCAGCTGGCGCCGCAGTTCGAATCGGGCGCCGTCCAAGCATGGACGGGCGTGCGCTGCACCACCACCGACCGCCGGCCGCTGCTCGCCGAAGTGGCTCGGGGCCTGTGGGTCAGCACCGGCATGGGCTCGCGCGGCCTGACCTTTGCACCGTTGTGCGCCGAGCTTTTGGCCGCGCGGCTGCATGGCGAGCCGCTGCCGCTGGAGAGCCGACTGGCGCAAGCGCTGGATGCCAGAAAGCGAATCAGCTGAAGTTGTTAGCATTGGCTGATGAGCTCCACCCAGCCAACCCTCAGCGTGGCCGTGGTCGGCGCCGGCTTTGCCGGCCTCGCCACCGCGTGCATGCTCGCGCGCTGCGGCCACCAGGTCACCGTCTTCGAGAAGTTCGGAAAGCCCGAATCGCTGGGTGCCGGCATCCTGATCCAACCCAGCGGCCTCGCGGCGATGCGGGCGCTTGGCATCCATGACGAAGTCGTAGCGCATGGCGCGAAGGTGGATCACCTCCTGGGCGTTACCGCGCGCCAGCGGCCGGTCGTCAACGTGCGCTACCAGCGTTGGCAGCCCGGCTCCTTCGGCTTGGGGCTGCACCGCGGCGTGCTGTTCAACGCCCTCTGGCGCCAGGCCCAGGCCTGCGGCGTCAAGCTGGTTACCGGCGAGGAGGTACGCGACCTCGCAACGCTGCAAGCCCACGACCTGGTCGTCATCGCGGATGGCACCCGCTCGTCGTTGCGCGGCCAGACCGGCCTGGCCTGCAGTGACCGCCTCTACCCCTGGGGGGCGGTGTGGGCAGTGCTGCGTGATCCGCAGCAGCAGTACGGCTCGACCCTGTGGCAGTGGTACCGCGGCGCCCGCCAGATGCTGGGCATCATGCCCACTGGACACGCACCAGGCGGCCAGGGGCCGGTCGTCAGCCTGTTCTGGAGCCTGCGGGCCGACCAGTACCGCGTGTGGCTCGACGCCGGGCTGGAAGCCTTCAAACGCGAAGTGCTGGCCCTGCACCCCGGCTGCGACGGCTTGCTGGACCAGATCAACTCGCTGGACGACCTCACCTGGGCGCGCTACCACGACGTGGTGATGCCGGCCTATCACACCGACCGCTGCGTGGTGGTGGGCGATGCCGCCCATGCCACCAGCCCGCAGCTGGGCCAGGGGACCAACCTCGCCCTGCTCGACGCGGTGGTGCTGTGCGATTGCCTGAAGCAGGGCCTGCCTGTGGCGCAGGCCCTGGAGCGCTACACACAGCTGCGGCGCGGTCACCTGCATTTCTACGGCCAGGCCAGCCGCTGGCTGACCCCGCTGTTCCAGTCCGATCTGTGGTTGCTGCCCTGGTTGCGCGACCTGTTCATGAACCTCGGCTCCGGCTTGCCGGTCGTGGGTTCGCTGACGCGCCAAACCCTGGTCGGGGTGCGGCAAGGGTGGCTTTCGCGCGAGACGCTCGAGCTGGCGAAACTGCAGGCGCAGGACGCCGCCTGAGCGTTGCTACACTTTGTGTAGCAGATCCTGCAGCTTGCCCGGATGGGGCGGCTTGTCGAAGAAGCCTTTGGCGCCCGCAAACCAGCCACGGGCCCGCTCGCCCCAGGAAGCCCGGGCCTTGGTCACGATCACATGCTCGATCGCCGGCCTGGCTTCGGTCAGCTCCTTGAGAAAGGCCCAACCGTTGACATCGGGCAAAGCGAAGTCCACCAGGGCAACGGCGTAATGATGGGCGCGAACCAATTCCAGCGCCTGGGCCCCGGTTTCCGCCTCGTCGGCCTGCGTCAGGTCGGCCAGGGCCAGCTTGGCGCGAAGGTAGAGCCGCTCGTCGCGATCCGCACTGGCGATCAGGGCGCGCTTGGGAATCGCATCGCTCGGAGGCCATGTTTCCATAGCGCTTTCGTCGAATCCCAGGTCGAAGTCGACCGGTTCGGGCAGGGAAAATAACTCGTCCATGGACTTGACCACGTCCGGCCACGACAGGGGGCGGTCAAAGATGCGCCAGGCGTGGGCCGGCGCCACGGCCCCCACCCAGATGAGCTTAAGGAGGGAATTCCTCGGCGACTCGAGCTCCAGCCGCGCCTCATAACTTTGTCCGTCGATCAGGGCCAGCCTGGGCGGCTCGGGAGCACCCGACTCCCAAAGGGAATAGATAGTGCCCCGCTGCTCGGAGAGCCGGAATATCGTGTTGAGCGCATGGCGCTCGACATCGGTGAACCCCATGACCTTGACGAAGATCCGCTGAGCCATTTGGTGGACGTAATGACGTTGGTATTACGGCGCGAATTATGAGGCTACGCCACCGTGCCCCTAAAACCGCCTTATCCAGCATGAGCTTCTAACGGCCTGCAAAGGCGCGCCAATACTCGCTCATAAGCTTATCCGCATAAGGCGTGAACGAAAAAATAGTTTGCCTTCATATGCTCCCCTTTTAAAGTCGCGCCCATGCACGATTTCGCCTTTGTCTTCGCCGGGTTCTTCGTCGGCCTGGTGGTTGGCCTCACGGGCGTCGGCGGCGGCTCCTTGATGACGCCAATCCTGATCTTCGGCTTCGGCGTCAAGCCCTACCTGGCCATCGGCACCGACCTGCTGTTCGCCGCGGCCACCAAGTTTGGCGGCTCGCTCGGGCTGGCCCGTTCCCGCTCCATCGATTGGCCGATCGTGGCCCTGCTGTCGGCCGGCAGCATCCCGGCTGCCCTGGTGACCATTTTCATCTTGCACCAAGTGGGGCCCGCCGACCCTGCCGTGCAAGCGGTGATGACCACGACCTTGGGCGCGGCCTTGCTCCTCACGGCCGCAGCCACCCTGTACAAGGCGATCAAGGGTAAGAACGCCCCGCGCCACCTGGAAGCCGCCGCTCTCGCCAAGGCGACACGGCCGCGCCATTGGAGCCAGCCGGTGCTGTTCGGCGCCGCCATCGGCGCTTTGGTGTCCCTGACCTCGGTAGGCGCCGGCGCCATTGGCGTCACGGTCCTCATGCTGTTGTACCCCGCGCTGCCGCTGCCTCGCATCATTGCCGCCGACATTGCCTACGCCGTCCCGCTGACGCTGGTGGCCGGCCTCGGCCACGCCTCCATCGGTTCGGTTGACTGGACGCTGCTGGGCTCCCTGCTGGCGGGCTCCCTGCCCGGCATCTGGCTGGGTTCGCGCCTGGTGCGCCACGCGCCCGACCGACTGATCCGTTCCCTTTTGTCCGTGCTGCTGGCCTATGCCGGCGCCAGGCTGATCACCCTGTAAAGCCAAGAACATGTACCAGTACACAGAATTCGACAAGCAATTCGTCAAGAACCGGGCCGCGCAATACCGCGACCAGCTCGAGCGCAACCTCGCCGGCAAGCTGAGCGACGACGATTTTCGGCCGTTGCGGCTGCAGAACGGCTGGTACATCCAGCGCTACGCGCCCATGCTGCGCATCGCAGTGCCCTACGGCGAAATCTCCAGCGCCCAGCTGCGGGTGCTGGGCCAGATCGCCCGCGAATACGACCAGCCCACCGCCGAGATCTTCAAGGACGCCCAGGAAAAGCAGGACGCCCTGGGCCCGGTGCCGCTGCCCGGCGGCGGCTCGGTGCGTTCGCACCTGAAGGTCGGCTACGGCCACTTCACCACCCGCCAGAACGTGCAGTTCAACTGGATTCCTCTGGTCAAGAGCGCCGACGTGATGGAATTGCTCGCCAGCGTCGACATGCATGGCATCCAGACCAGCGGCAATTGCATCCGCAACATCACCAGCGACGAGCGCGCCGGCATCGCCGTGGACGAAATTGCCGATCCGCGCCCCTTCTGCGAAATCATGCGCCAATGGAGCACGCTGCACCCCGAGTTCGCGTTTCTGCCGCGCAAGTTCAAGATCGCCGTTTCCGGCGCCGTTGAGGACCGCGCCGCCACCTTCTGGCATGACGTGGGCCTGCACGTGGTCAAGAACGAAGCCGGCGAGCTGGGTTTCCGGGTGCTGGTGGGCGGCGGCATGGGCCGCACCCCGGTCATCGCCACCGTGATCCGCGAGTTCCTGCCCTGGGCCGAGATCCTCAACTTCCTCGAAGCCGTTGTGCGCGTGTACAACCGCTGGGGCCGCCGTGACAACATGTACAAGGCCCGCATCAAGATCCTGGTGAAGGCCGAAGGCCAGCGCTACATCGACGAGGTGGAAGCCGAGTACAAGCAGATCATCGAAGTGGACGGCGCTCCCCACACCATCACCCAGGCCGAACTGGACCGCGTCGCGGCTTCCTTCGTGCCGCCCGCGCTCCAGCGCAGGCGCGCAGGCCCCGAGGCCAAGGTGCACGAGATCGTTCGCGCCGGCGCCGAGGCCGACCCGGAATACGACCGCTGGCTGCAGCAGAACGTGGCCGGGCACAAGAACCCGCAGCTGCGCGCCGTGACCTTGTCGTTCAAGCGCCTGGGCCAGGCGCCCGGCGACGCCACCGGCGTCCAGCTGGACGAGGCCGCCGAACTGGCCGACCGCTTCTCGGCCGGCGAAGCCCGCGTCACGCACGACCAGAACCTGCTCTTGCCCTGGGTGCACCAGGACGACCTGCCCGAACTGTGGCACGCCGCCCGCAAAGCCGGCCTGGCCAAGGCCAACATCCGCCTGCTGACGGACATGATCGCCTGCCCCGGCGGCGACTTCTGCTCGCTGGCCAATGCCCGCTCGTTGCCCATTGCCGAAGCCATCACGCAGCGCTACCAGGACCTGGACGAGCTGCACGACATCGGCGAGGTCGACCTGCACATCTCCGGCTGCATCAACTCCTGCGGCCACCACCACAGCGGCCATATCGGCATCCTGGGCGTCGACAAGGACGGCAAGGAGTGGTACCAGGTCACGCTGGGCGGCTCCGACGGCTCCGCGCTGTCCGGCGCCCCGGCACCGGGCAAGGTGGTCGGCCCGTCGTTCTCCGCGGCCGAAGTGCCCGAAGTGATCGAGGCCGTGCTGGATACCTATCGCCAGCAGCGCGTTGCCGTTGACGGCAAGGCCGAGACTTTCATCGCCACGCTGAGGCGCGTGGGTATCGAACCGTTCAAGGCCGCCGCCAATGCGGCGCGTTTCGCAGAAAAGCAGGTGGCCTGAATGACTATGAATCTGCAACTGATCGCACCGCAAGACCACCAGGCCGAAGGCGCGGGCGTGCTCGCCCTGGCCAACGACGCCGATCCGCGCGAGGTTTCGCTGGAGGGTGTCCACCGCATCGACCTGCACTTTCCCAAGTTCGCCGATGGCCGCGCTTTCAGCCAGGCCTTCCTGCTGCGCCGCCGCCTGGGCTTCACCGGCGAGATCCGCGCCACGGGCGAAGTCCTCGTCGACCAGCTGGTCCAGATGGAGCGCACGGGCTTTTCCAGCGCCGTGCTGCGCGCCGACCAGGACCTGGCAGCCGCCCAGCGCCAGTTCGCGCGCTATGCCGCCTTCTACCAAGGCGACGCGGTGAACGTCCACCCGTTCTTCAAGAGGGCCGCATGAGCGCCGCCGGGCCGTCCCAAGGCGCGAAGGCCCCCTCGGGGGGCAGCGCAGTACACGCAGTGTCAAGCGTGGGGGCTCAACGCTCTAGCGCCATCGACCTGCACGCCCGCGCATCCGCCACGTTCGAGGCCAAGCTGGCTGAGACGAAGGCGCTGCTGCAGAGCGCCGCCGCCGACTTCGCGCCCATCACCCAGGCCTCCAGCCTGGGCGCCGAGGACGTGGTCATCACGCACCTGATCAACAGCCTGGAGCTGGACATCCCCGTCTTCGTGCTGGAAACCGGCATGCTGCACCAACAGACGCTGGACCTGCTGGAGCGCACCCGGGCCACTTCGCGCGCGCCGGTCAACGTGTACCGGCCGGTGAACGAAGCGGTGATCCAGTTCGTCGCCCGTGAAGGCAACGAGCCAATGTACAAGAGCATCGAGCTGCGCAAGGCCTGCTGCCATATCCGCAAGGTCGAGCCGCTGGAGCGGGCCCTGGCCGGCAAGCGCGCCTGGATCACGGGCCTGCGCCGCGAGCAGTCCAATGCCCGCGCCGAGGTGCCGCTGACCGACACCAGCGACGAAGCCAAGACCGGCCGCATCAAGTTCAACCCCCTGGCCAACTGGACCTGGGGCGACGTCTGGCACTACATCAGCGTCAACAAGGTCGACTACAACCCGTTGCACGACGAGTTCTATCCCAGCATCGGCTGCGCGCCCTGCACCCGGGCCATCAGCCTGGGCGAGGACTTCCGCGCCGGCCGCTGGTGGTGGGAAGACGAGGCCGCCAAGGAATGCGGCCTGCATGTGAAAAACGACGAAACCAAGGAAAAGGCCTCCGCATGAACGCCCGCGCCGAACCCCAACTGCTCGGCCAGCTGAGCAACAAGCATCTGGACGCGCTGGAAGAAGAGACCATCTTCATCCTGCGCGAGGTCGCCGCCACCTTCGAGCGGCCCACCCTGCTGTTTTCCGGCGGCAAGGATTCGCTGGTGCTGCTCAAGTGCGCCGAGAAAGCCTTTGGCGTGGGACGCATCCCCTACCCGCTGCTGATGATCGACACCGGCCACAACTTCCAGGAAGTGACCGATTTCCGCGACTTCCGTGCCAAGGAGCTGGGCGCCGAGCTGATCGTGCGCGATGTGGAAGACTCCATGAAGCGCGGCACGGTTCGCCTCGCCCATCCCGGCGAATCGCGCAACGTGCACCAGTCCGTGACGCTGCTCGAAGCGATCGAGGAATTCCGCTTCGACGCCCTGATCGGCGGTGCCCGCCGCGACGAAGAGAAGGCCCGCGCCAAGGAGCGCATCTTCTCGCACCGCGACAGCTTCGGCCAGTGGCAGCCCAAGGCCCAGCGGCCCGAGCTCTGGACCCTGTTCAACACCCGCCTGGCGCCCGGCGAGCACTTCCGCGTGTTCCCCATCTCCAACTGGACCGAGCTGGACGTGTGGCAATACATCGAGCGCGAGAGCATCGCCCTGCCCTCGATCTACTACGCGCACGAGCGGCAGGTCATCGAGCGCAAGGGCCTGCTCGTGCCCGTGACCGAGCTGACACCGCCGCGCGACGGCGAAGAAGTCGTCACTCGCACCGTGCGCTTTCGCACCGTGGGCGACATCACCTGCACCTGCCCGGTGGAAAGCCCGGCGGCCAACGCGGGTGAAGTAGTGGTGGAAACGCTGACGGTGGAAGTCAGCGAGCGCGGCGCGACGCGCATGGACGACAAGACCTCCGACGCCTCGATGGAAAAGCGCAAAAAGGACGGGTACTTCTGATGAGCGCCATTAAAGCCGCCCCGGCCATCGCGGCCGAACACGACCACGTGTCCGCACTGAAATTCATCACCTGCGGCAGCGTGGACGACGGCAAGAGCACGCTGATCGGCCGCCTGCTGGTGGACAGCAAGGCCGTGCTGCAGGACCAGCTGGCCGGCGTTCAGCGCTCGGGCGAAACCGACTTGGCGCTGCTGACCGACGGCCTGTCGGCGGAGCGCGAGCAGGGCATTACCATCGACGTGGCCTACCGCTACTTCGCCACGCCCGGCCGCAAGTTCATCATCGGCGACGCACCGGGCCACGAGCAGTACACGCGCAACATGGTCACGGCCGCTTCGAGCGCCGATGCCGCCGTGGTGCTGGTCGATGCGACCAAGCTGCAATGGCAGGACCGGAAACTGGAACTGCTGTCGCAGACCCGCCGCCACTCCCTGTTGGTGAACCTGCTGCGCGTGCCCTCCATCGTGTTCGCGGTCAACAAGCTCGACGCCGTGGAAGACCCCACGCTCGCCTTCAACAACATCAGCGCGGCGCTCGACGCGTTCACTTCGGCGGCCGGCATCGCGGTGCAGGCCATCGTTCCCATTTCCGCCCTGAAGGGCCACAACGTGGTCGAGCCCCAGCCTGGCTGGTGCGGCTACCAGGGCCTGTCGCTGCTGCAATTGCTGGAGCGGCTGGACGTCACCGCGGCGGAAACCACCGAAGCGTTCGCCTTCCCGGTGCAGTGGGTCGAGAAGTTTTCCTCCTCGTCCAACACCAGCCAGGGCCGGCGCGTGTTCTGGGGCCGGGTCGCCACCGGCGGCATCGAGCCTGGCCAGCAAGTCAAGGTGCTCCCCAGCGGCCAGACCGCGACGGTGGCCCAGGTGCTGAACCACGTGCGCCAACCCAAGAAAGTGCCTGCCGGCCACAGCGCGGGCATTGTCCTGGATCGCGAAGTGGATGTTTCACGCGGCGACTGGCTGCTGGCGCCGGGTGCGCCCGAGCCCTCGCGCGATATTTCCGCGACCATCGCCTGGATGGACGATGAACCGCTGGTGGCGGGCCGCGTCTATTGGGCCTTGCACGGCCACCGCTGGGTCAAGGCCAAGGTCAAGCGCATCGTCCACAAGCTGGACATCAATACACTGGCCGAAGCCGACGCCGACCACCTGGAGCCCAATTCCATCGGCCACGTCGATCTGGCCCTGCAGGAACCCCTGGTCACCCTGCCCTACCAGCGCTCGCGTATCCTGGGTTCGCTGGTGCTGGTGGACACCGCCAGCCACAAGACCTCAGGGGCTGTGCTGGTTAGATGACAGCCGGATTTGCAAAAGCCAATAAAATCAAGAGTTTCCCCCTGTCCGAACGAAGAACATGACCCACGTTGTCACCGAATCCTGTATCAAGTGCAAGTACACCGACTGCGTGGACGTCTGCCCCGTGGACTGCTTCCGCGAAGGGCCGAACATGCTGGTGATCGACCCCGATGAGTGCATCGACTGTGCGGTCTGCATTCCGGAGTGCCCGGTCAACGCAATCTATGCCGAGGAAGATGTGCCGGCGGACCAGATCGCGTTCATCAAGCTGAACGTCGAGCTGTCCCAGCAGGCGGGCTGGAAGAGCATCACCAAACGCAAGCCTGCGCCGGAAGACGCGGACGAATGGAAAGACAAGACCGGCAAGCTCGCCTTGCTGGTGCGCTAAGGACAATGGAACCGCAACTCAATCAAGAAGTGATCAAAACCGCAGCGGCACATGATGGCCCCATCGAAACCGATGCGGTCGTCGTGGGCGCCGGCCCGGTGGGCCTGTTCCAGGTGTTCGAACTCGGCCTGCTGGAGATCAAGGCCCATGTGATCGATTCGCTCGGTTACCCCGGCGGCCAGTGCGTTGAGCTCTACCCCGACAAGCCGATCTACGACATCCCGGCGGTCCCGGTGTGCACCGGTCAGGAACTCACGGACAACCTGCTCAAGCAGATTGAGCCTTTCGGCGCCACTTTCCACTTCGGCCAGGAAGTCACGACGGTGGAGAAGCGGGACGACGGCCGCTTCTTCGTCGAGACCTCCAAGGGCACGCGTTTCCTCACCAAGACCATCTTCATCGCTGCCGGCGTCGGCGCGTTCCAGCCACGCACGCTCAAGGTGGACGGCCTGGACAAGTTCGATGGCACGCAGCTCCAGTACCGCGTCAAGAACCCGGCCGACTTCACGGGCAAGAACCTGGTGATCGTCGGTGGCGGCGACTCCGCGCTCGATTGGGCGCTCCATTTTGCGCAGCGAGGACCGAACAAGGCTGAAAGCGTGATCCTCATCCATCGCCGCGATGGCTTCAAGGCGGCGCCGGCCTCCGTGGCCAAGATGCGCGAGCTGTGCGATGCCTACGAGATGCAGTTCATCGTCGGCCAGATCACCGGCTACGAGGAAAAGGACGGCCGCCTCAGCGGCGCCAAGGTCACCGGCTCCGACGGCGTCACCCGCGTCGTGCCGCTGGACATGCTGCTGGTCTTCTTCGGCCTGTCGCCCAAGCTCGGCCCCATCGCCGAATGGGGCCTGGACATCGAGCGCAAGCAGCTGAAGGTGGACACCGAGAAGTTCGCCACCAACACGCCGGGCATCTTCGCCGTGGGCGACATCAATACCTACCCGGGCAAGAAGAAGCTGATCCTGTCGGGTTTCCACGAGTGCGCGCTGGCTGCCTTCGGTGCGGCGCCCTACATCTTCCCGGACAAGAAGATCCACCTGCAGTACACGACGACTTCGCCGAAGCTGCACAAGGTGCTGGGCGTCGAATCTCCGGTCTTCGACTAAAATTCCGCTTTCGCTAGGGGTGTTGCCGTGCAAGCGGCGACTGAGAAAGTCCCTTTGAACCTGACTGAGGTAATCCTCGCGCAGGGAAGCAAGCTCTCCAGCGGCGCCGGGCTCTCTCCGGGCGCAACGCCGCCAAAGCAAGCCGACCTGCCACATACGTTGAAGGAACGTCGTGGCACATCACAGATATCCGCTCGCCGGCACCCTTGGTGCTCTCCTGCTGGCCACCGGCGCCCATGCGCAGGAAGCGTCACTCAAACCCGTCACCATCACTGAGCGCACGGCAGCGCCTCAGGCGGACGTCACAGGCTTTGGCGACGTCCCGCTGAAGGAACTGCCGATCTCGGCCACCGTGATCGACGGGCGGCAGATCGAGGCCAGCGGCGCGCGGCGACTCGCAGACCTCACCCAGTTTGACGCATCCGTCAGCGACGCCTACAACGCGCCGGGCTACTGGGACTTCCTGTCGATTCGCGGCTTCACGCTCGACAACCGGTTCAACTACCGGCGCGAAGGCCTGCCGATCAGCGCGGAAACCACGATCCCGCTGGACAACAAGGAACGCATCGAAATCCTCAAGGGGACCAGCGGCATCCAGGCCGGCACGAGCGCGCCGGGGGGATTGGTCAACTATGTGGTCAAGCGGCCCACCGAGCAGAATCTGCGCGCGATCAGGCTGGAGGCCAGCAGCCGCTCGAGCTTGCTGGCCGCGGCCGACCTGGGCGGACGCTTCGGCGCGGACAAGGCATTCGGCTATCGGCTGAACGTGGCCCAGGAGCGCCTGCGCCCCCTGGTTCGCAACCTCGACGGCGAGCGCAGCCTCGTCGCGCTGGCCACCGACTGGCGCATCAGCCGCGACTCGGTGCTTGAAGGCGAATTCGAGTGGAGCCACAAGTCGCAGGCCAGCCAGGTTGGCTTCAGCCTGCTGGGTAACGCGCTGCCGGGCCCTGTGGATTCCCGCCTCAATCTCAACAACCAGCCCTGGTCGCGAGCCTCGGTCTTTGACGCCATCACGGGCACGCTGCGTTTCACGCAGGCGTTGGGCGCCGATTGGCGCTGGTCGGCGCAACTAGGGACGCAGCGGCTGAAGAGCGACGACTTCACCGCATTTCCGTTTGGCTGCAGCGCGGAAGGCAACTTCGATCGCTTTTGCTCGGACGGAACATTCGACTTCTACGATTTTCGCAGCGAAAACGAGCGGCGCCGGCAGGACGCCGCCTCGCTCAATCTCAAGGGCAAAGTCGCAACCGGGAGCGTCACCCACGATCTGTCGCTGGGCTTGATGGCCGGCAAACTGCGCCATCGCTTCCAGCCGCAGGCTTTCAACTTCGTGGGCACGGGCAATGTGGAGGGCACGGCCATCGTTCCAGAAGACCCGACCATGGCAACTATCGTGTCCGACCGCGACGAGCGCTCCGTCGAGCTCTCCGCCAGCGACGCCATCCGGTGGAACGAGCGCCTGACCACCTGGCTGGGTTTGCGTCACACGCGGCTGGATCGCGGCTACCACCAAGCCGTCACCACGCCTTGGCTGGCCGCGAGCTACAAACTGGACTCCAACGTGACGGCCTACGCGAGCTACGGAGAGGCTGTCGAGTCACAGCAGGTGCCCAACAACCCCCTGGTGTATTCGAACCCAGGCGAGGTATTGCCGGCACTCAAGTCCAAGCAGGTCGAACTCGGGGTCAAGGGTGGGACTGAGAGCCTGGGCTGGCAGCTGGCCCTGTTCCAGATCAAGCGGCCCATGACCAATATCGATTTCTGCACACGCACGTTCTCAACGTGCGTTGGGCAATCCGATGGGCAAGCGCTGCACCGGGGACTGGAATCGAGTGCGATCTGGGCGCAGGGCCCATGGCGACTGGGCGGCAGCCTGATGCTGCTGGACACACAGCGGCAGGACAGCGTGCTGGAGCCGGGCAACAACGGCAAGCGGCCGCCGAACGTTCCCAACGTTGTTGCGCGGGCTCATGCCGCATGGAAGTTTGCGTCAGTACCGGGTCTGGAACTCCAAGGCCGGCTCTCGCATGAGGGCCGCCGCGCCGTCCTGGCGGATGAGTCGGTCATGCTGCCCTCATGGACCCGCTTCGATGCCGCGCTGCGTTACGAAACCAAGCTCGGCGGTGCCGCTGCGGCCTGGACCGTGGGCATCGACAACATCGCCAACAAGCGCCATTGGAAGGAGTCCCCCTTCCAGTTCGGCCATGTCTACCTCTACCCCGGCGCGCCGCGGACCTTCCGGATATCGCTTACTGCCGCGCTCTGAAGAGCGGTCTAAAAATGACGCTATAATTTAAGGCTTGTTCCTCGATAGCTCAGTCGGTAGAGCGCCGGACTGTTAATCCGTAGGTCCCTGGTTCGAGCCCAGGTCGAGGAGCCAAATAAAATCAAGGGGCTACGTGCAAACGTAGCCCCTTTTCATTGGGTTGAGTCGCGGCGGATCAGCTGGGCCGGCCGAATGATCGCCGTTCGTGAGTCGCACACAGGAATGGCACTTAGTGGGCACGCCGATTGCCCTTGGCAGGACGCGCTGCGCGCTTTGTCCATTCCTCTTCAGGCTGGTGGCGCTGATCGTCCCCAACCTGCGCAATGCGCTCTACGCCGAAACCATTCAGGGTATCTCGGACGTACTGAAGCAACACAGGCTGCACCTGATGATTTCCGACAGCGGCTACTCGCTGGAAAACGGTGCAGGCCGTGTTCTTCGCCGGCGATGTGCTCGCGGCGGGTGTCGTCTTCGAAGCCCAGCGGCTCGGCATTCGCGTGCCTGCGCAGCTGGCGATTGCGGCTTCAGACGACAACGACCTGATGCAACACCTGATCCCCCCGCTCACCACGGTGAGGTTCCCTCGCTACCGCATCGGGCAGCGAAGTGCGGAGCTGATCGTCGGTCGACTGGCAGGCGAAGTCACCGGCTCTGCCCACGAGGACCTCGGCTTCGAGATAGTGCAACGCGGCAGCACCTGAAACTTGCGGGCCGCCGCGAAGATCAGCGAGCGGAACCTCCCATCGTCGCGGTGGGATTCGAGCGGCTCGCCGTTCTGTTCAGATAGGCGGCCCCGCCGTCTTCGCTGTTCAGCGCACTGACTTCCTGCCGGGATGACAGGTACTCAGCCCTCGCCTGCTCCCTCGTCAAGGTGCTGCCCTTGGGCGCAGCCTGCTTGTACGACGACGACCACGGATAGCCGCCCGGATAGGGCTTCTTCAGATCGGCGCGGACATCGTTCCGGCTGGTCGCACTCGAGAATGGGCTGGTGTCCATTGTGATGTCGTCGGCATAGGCATGCTGGGAAACGGCTGTCAAACCGGCGGCGATGCCGACGGTCGCAGCGATGAGGATGGATGCTGTCTTGCGATTCACGATTCACTCCTCGAGCGGGTGGTTAAATGGAAACCTGGCGCGTCCGCTCACACGCACTGGCCCAGTCCGGTGAGCCGCTCGTCGGCGGAGGCTCATAACGGATACACAATCGAAAAAAGCAGGAAGAAATTGATAGCAGTGCGTCGCATCATTGCAAGCTCAAACCGGTGGTTAGCGATGAAGGGCACGGTCGCGCGGCGAAGCCGCACCCAGCCTTCAGTCCGCTGTTCACGCCCTCGCGAGGTATACACACGTTCTCGCGCCAGTTTCCGATTGCGACAAACGGCCGCGTGCATTAGTTTGCCCAGATGAACCTGCCCTGGCTCGATCCCGGCGATTCGTTTCCCGATCCTTCGCAGGCCTGGGATGTCTCGCAGCCCGCCCCCGGCTTGCTCGCGGCGGGCGGCGCCCTGGACATCGACAGCCTGCATCGGGCGTATTCGTCCGGCATTTTTCCCTGGTTCAGCGAGGGCCAGCCTATCCTGTGGTGGAGCACCAATCCGCGAATGGTGCTGTTCACGGACGAGTTCAAGCTGCACCGGTCGCTGCGCAAGACCTTGGCCCGCTTCGTCGCCGATCCGCGCTTCGAGCTGAAGATGGACAGCGCTTTCAACGAAGTCATTCGGGCCTGTTCGATCAGCGAGCGGCCCGGGCAGACGGGCACCTGGATCCTGCCGCAGATGGTTGCCGCCTACGAGGCATTCCATCGGGCGGGTTTCGCGCACAGCGTCGAAGTCTGGATCGACGGCCGGCTGGCAGGCGGCCTCTACTGCGTGGCAATCGGCCAGGCGGTCTTCGGTGAATCGATGTTCACGCGCGTACCTGACGCATCCAAGATCGCGTTGGCCGGCCTCACCGCGTTTTGTCGCCACCATGGCATCGCCGTGATCGACTGCCAGCAAAACACCCAGCACCTGGCCTCGCTCGGCGCGCGCGAAATCGATCGAACCGATTTTGTGGCGCAAGTCGCACAAAACACAAAAAAACCATCGCCGCGCTGGCGGTTCGACCCCGTATACTGGAACGAACTTCTGCCGCCGAAGCCCACAGCGTGACACACCTCAAGGATCTCCCGCTACAGACTCTGCAGTTCTACGCAACGGCGCCTTATCCGTGCAGCTATCTGCCGGGCAAGCAGGCGCGCTCGCAGGTGGCAACCCCCAGCCATCTGATCCACAACGACGCATACTCCGACCTGGTCACCAGCGGCTTCCGCCGCAGCGGCATGTTCACGTACCGGCCCTACTGCGACGGCTGCCGTGCCTGCGTGCCATTGCGGGTGCTCAGCGACCAGTTCAAGCCCGATCGCAGCCAGCGCCGGGCCTGGGCCCGCCACCAGGGGCTGCAAGCCCGGGTCCTCAAACTGTGCTTCGTGCCGGAGCACTACCACCTGTACCTGCGCTATCAGACCGGGCGCCATGCCGGCGGCGGGATGGATCACGACAGCATCGACCAATACACCCAGTTCCTGCTGCAAAGCCGGGTCAACTCGCGGCTGGTGGAGTTTCGCGACACACAGGCCGATGGAACGCCGGGTGCCCTGCGCATGGTGTCCATCCTCGATGTCCTCAACGACGGTATCTCGGCGGTCTATACCTTCTACGAGCCCGATGCATCGGCAAGCTACGGCACCTACAGCGTGTTGTGGCAGATCGACCAGGCTCGCCGCCTTCGCCTGCCCCATGTCTATCTGGGTTACTGGATCGGCCAGAGCCCCAAGATGAACTACAAGGCCCGCTTCACGCCGCATGAAGTGCTGACAGACGGCCAGTGGGTTCCCGGGCCCGTCTGAAATTTCACATGATAAAATTGGGTCATGAGAAAAACAGACCCGGGCGCGCCGGTGACTCCCACGATCCAAGTGATCGAACGCATGTTCTCGCTGATCGACGTACTGGCTTCACGCGAGGAAGCCGTGTCGCTCAAAGAGATCAGCGAAAAGACCGGCCTGCACCCTTCCACCACCCATCGCATCCTGAACGACCTGGCCACCGGCCGGTTCGTTGATCGGCCCGAGGCGGGCAGCTACCGCCTGGGCATGCGCCTGCTGGAACTGGGCAACTTGGTCAAGGGCCGGTTGAACGTGCGCGATGCAGCGCTGACACCCATGCGCGAGCTGCACAAGCTGATCCAGCAGCCCGTCAACCTGAGTATGCGCCAGGGGGACGAGATCGTCTACATCGAGCGCGCCTACAGCGAGCGTTCGGGCATGCAGGTGGTCCGGGCCATCGGAGGACGGGCGCCTTTGCACCTGACTTCCACCGGCAAGCTGTTCCTGGCTGCCGACGATCCGCAGCGGGTGCGAGCCTACGCCACGCGCACCGGGCTGGCGGGACACACCAAGAACAGCATCACCCAGCTGCCTGTGCTGGAGCGCGAACTGGCCAAGGCGCGCCAGTACGGCATTGCACGCGATAACGAGGAGTTGGAATTGGGCGTGCGCTGCATGGCCGCCGGAATCTATGACGACCAGAGCAAGCTGATCGCGGGCTTGTCGATTTCAGCGCCGGCCGACCGGCTGGACGAAGGTTGGTTGAACAAGCTTCAAGCCACGGCCAACGAGATCTCGTCGGCGCTGGGGCACAAGGCCCCGAGCGTCAGAGCCGCGTAACGGCCTAGCTGTTGACCTGGCGCACCACCGTCGTGCCCGAGGGGCCGACGTTGGGATTGGCTTCCATCCATTTGCGCACGCGCTCGGCATCGCCAAGGCGGCTGAGCTTGCCGGCGGAATCGAGGAACACCATGATGAGCTTGCGCCCGGCGACCTTGGCCTGCATCACCAGGCATTGGCCGGCTTCCGAGATATAGCCCGTTTTCTGCAGGCCGATGTCCCAGCCGGGGTTCTTCACGAGCCGGTTGGTGTTGTTGTATTGCAGCGTTTGTTTGCCCACCGCGACCTGGTGGCCGGGCGAGGTGGAGAACTCACGCAGCATCGGATCGTTGTACGCGGTATTGACCAGCAGGGCCAGATCGTGAGCGCTCGACTGGTTGCGGCTGGACAGGCCCGTCGGTTCGACGTAGCGGGTATCCTTCATGCCCAGTATCTTGGCCTTGGCGTTCATCAGCGACACGAAAGCGTCCATGCCACCCGGGTAGGTGCGACCCAGCGCGTTGGCAGCGCGGTTTTCGCTGGACATCAGGGCAAGGTGCAGCAACTCGCCGCGGGTCAGCATCGCGCCAACTCTCAGGCGCGAACGGCTGCCCTTTTCGGTATCGACGTCGTCCTGGGTGATGGTGATCATCTCGTCCATCGACAGCTTGGCTTCGCTGACGAGCAGGCCGGTCATGAGCTTGGTGAGCGAGGCAATCGGCAGTACGGCCGAGTCGTTCTTGCTGAACAGCACTTCACGGGTGTCCTGGTCGATCACCAGGGCCACGCTGGACTTGAGGTCCAGCTGGTCCTGTACCGAATGCAGGCCGGCAAGCTGGCCATAAGACGGACGGGCCGGGACAGCGGCCACGTGGACCACGGACCGGCGCTTGCCCGCGGCAAAAGACCGGACCACGCGCTTGTGCTCGACTGCGGATTTCTTGGCCACGGTGCTCTTGCGGGGAGCGGCATCGGCAGCCGAAGGCGCCAGCCCTATGACCAGGGCGGCCAGGGCACAGGATTTCAGGAAGCCATTGAAGGTGAGGCTCATCGCAGACGAGGCTTTCAGATACATCAAGTACTCCCAATAACGCAACTACAACGCCCGAAGTTTACCTCAAGACGAAAAAGTTACGCAAGATCAATGACTTATGTAACTTTCCTAATTCAGCAGGTAAATTATAGGGAAACCCCTCAACCTTGTGCGGCCACTCGGTCAGCTTTACTTTGTAACTTGTTGAGAGCGCTGAGGTATGCCTTGGCGGAAGCCACCACGATGTCGGGGTCCGCGCCCACCCCATTCACCACCCTGCCCGAGTTCTGAAGGCGCACGGTGACCTCTCCCTGGCTCTCGGTCGATCCGCTGATGGCGTTGACCGAGTACAGCACCATTTCGGCCCCGCTCTTGACGTGCGATTCGATGGCCTTCAGGGATGCGTCCACCGGCCCGTTGCCGTCGGACTCGCCGCGCACCTCCTTGCCGTCGACCGTGAAAACGACCGCCGCGTGCGGCCGTTCGCCGGTTTCGCTGTGCTGCGACAACGAGACGAAGTGGTACTGCTCGTTGTCGTGGGAGACGCTTTCGTCGCTCACCAGGGCCAGGATGTCCTCGTCGAAGATGTCGCTCTTGCGGTCCGCCAGCTCCTTGAAGCGGGCGAAAGCCGTGTTGACATCGGCCTCGCTGTCGAGCGCAACGCCCAGGTCCTGCAGGCGCTGCTTGAAGGCGTTGCGGCCCGACAGCTTGCCCAGCACGATCTTGTTGGCGCTCCAGCCCACGTCCTCGGCACGCATGATCTCGTAGGTATCGCGGGCCTTGAGCACGCCGTCCTGGTGAATGCCGCTGGCATGCGCGAACGCGTTGGCGCCGACCACGGCCTTGTTGGGCTGAACGACGAAGCCGGTGGTCTGGCTCACCATGCGGCTGGCCGCGACGATGTGCTTGGTGTCGATGCCCATTTCCAGGCCGAAGTAGTCCTTGCGGGTCTTCACGGCCATCACGACTTCTTCCAGTGAGCAGTTGCCGGCCCGCTCGCCCAGGCCGTTGATGGTGCATTCGACCTGGCGCGCCCCGCCGATCTTCACCCCCGCCAGCGAGTTGGCCACCGCCATGCCCAGGTCGTTATGGCAGTGCACCGACCAGATCGCCTTGTCGGAGTTGGGGATGCGCTCGCGCAGCGTCTTGATGAAGATGCCGTAGAGCTCCGGCACGGCGTAGCCCACGGTGTCGGGCACGTTGATGGTGGTGGCGCCTTCGGCGATCACGGTCTCCAGCACCTTGCAGAGAAAGTCCATCTCGCTGCGGTAGCCGTCCTCGGGCGAGAACTCGATGTCCGCGCACAGGTTGCGGGCGAAGCGCACCGATTGCTTGGCCTGCTCCAGCACCTGATCGGGCGTCATCCGCAGCTTCTTTTCCATGTGGAGCGGCGACGTCGCGATGAACGTGTGGATGCGCGCCCGCTCCGCGCCCTTGAGCGCCTCCGCGGCGCGGGAGATGTCCCGGTCATTGGCGCGCGACAGCGAGCAGATGGTGGATTCCCTGATCGCGGCGGCGATCGCCTTCACGGCT
Source organism: Caenimonas soli (assembly GCF_013155545.1). Taxonomy (GTDB): domain Bacteria; phylum Pseudomonadota; class Gammaproteobacteria; order Burkholderiales; family Burkholderiaceae_C; genus Ramlibacter; species Ramlibacter soli. The sequence goes on from NZ_JABJVV010000001.1 coordinate 392,886, forward strand.
TCGAAATCGCCGTTGGAACTGGCGGCGAAGCCCGCCTCGATGACGTCGACCTTCAGGCGCTCGAGCTGGCGGGCGATGCGCAGCTTCTCGTCCTTGGTCATGGAGGCGCCGGGCGACTGCTCGCCGTCCCGCAAGGTCGTGTCGAAAATGATCAGTTTGTCTGCCATGTGATTTCCTTCCTGCTTCCGGCCTGGGCCCGCTGCAGGCCCGAAACGATGGCCTTGAGCGAGGCTGAGACGATATTCGAATCCATCCCGACCCCGAACAGCGTCCGCTCGCCGATGCGCAATTCGAGATAGGCAACGGCCTGGGCGTTCGCGCCGGAGCCGATCGCATGCTCATGGTAGTCGAGCACGCGGATGGTTTCACCCGAAGCCGCGGCCAGCGCCTCGACGAAGGCGTCGATGGGGCCGTTGCCGGCGCCCTGCACCTTCAGGCGGCGCCCCGACACCTCAACATCGGCGGCCAGACTGACGAGCTTGCCGCCCGTGCCCTGCGCCTCCTCCAGCACCTGGTGCTGCGGCGCCGGAATGCTTTTCACGCCGTATTCGCGCTCGAACAGGTCGAACAGGTCCTGTGCCGTGAGCTCCTTGCCGGTGGCGTCCATCACGGTCTGCACGACCTGGCTGAACTCGATCTGCAGGCGGCGCGGCAGTTCCAGCCCGTACTCGCTCTCCAGCAGGTAGGAGATCCCGCCCTTGCCCGACTGGCTGTTGACGCGGATCACCGCTTCGTAGCTGCGGCCCAGGTCCTTGGGATCGAGCGGCAAGTACGGCATGTCCCAGATGTCGTCTTCCTTGCGCGCGGAAAACGCCTTCTTGATCGCGTCCTGGTGCGAGCCCGAGAACGAGGTATAGACCAGGTCGCCCGCGTAGGGATGGCGCGGATGTACCGGCAGTTGGTTGCAGTGCTCCACCGTGCGGCGGATCTCGTCGATGTCCGAGAAGTCGAGGCCGGGGTCCACGCCCTGCGAATAGAGATTCAAGGCGACGTTGACCAGGTCCAGGTTGCCGGTGCGCTCGCCGTTGCCGAACAGGCAGCCTTCCAGGCGGTCAGCGCCTGCCATGACGGCAAATTCGCCGGCGGCGGTGCCGGTACCCCGATCATTGTGCGGATGCACGGAAAGCACGATGGAGTCGCGCCGCGCCAGGTTGCGGTGCATCCACTCGATCATGTCAGCGAAGATATTCGGCGTCGAATGCTCGACCGTCGAAGGCAGGTTGACGACACACTTGTTCTGGGGCGTGGGTTGCCAGACCTCGGTCACGGCGTCCACCACGCGCTTGGCAAACGGCAATTCCGTGCCCGAGAACATCTCCGGCGAGTACTGGAAGGTCCAGCGTGTCTGCGGCTGCTGCGCGGCCAGCTCCTTGAACAGGCGGGCCTGGCTGGTCGCGAGTTCCACGATGCCGTCCTCATCCAGGCCCAGCACCACCTTGCGCATCACCGGGGCGGTCGCGTTGTAGAGGTGGACGATCACGCGCTTGGCGCCCTGGAGCGACTCGAAGGTGCGGCGGATCAGCGGCTCGCGGGCCTGGGTCAGGACCTGGATGGTCACGTCGTCGGGCACCAGGTCTTCGTCGATGAGCTTTCGAATGAAGTCGAATTCCGTCTGCGACGCCGAGGGGAAGCCCACCTCGATTTCCTTGAAGCCGATCTCCACCAGCGTCTTGAACATCCGCAGCTTGCGCGGAATGTCCATGGGCTCGATCAGCGCCTGGTTGCCGTCGCGCAGGTCGACGCTGCACCAGATCGGGGGGCGGCTCAACACCGTATCGGGCCAGGTGCGATCCGTGAGGCGCACCGGTGCGAAGGGGCGGTATTTGCTGGCGGGATTCTTCAACATGGGTTTCTCTCTTAGGGTTCAGGTGAACCAGCAGCCCCAAAACAAAACGGCCCGCTGCTGGTGCAAACGGGCCGTTGTCTGGTGATGCGCGTGCGCTACCGTCTCCGCCCGTGGGTGGATAGCAGTAGCGCCAGCGAAATTCTGTTCATGACTTGCAATGTAGCACAGTCGGCACGAGAGTGCCGTCCCGGCGCAGGCCGGGATCCAGGATTTCTATTTATGCAGGCCGCGCTCGTCCGGCTCATCCGTGGAAGTGCTGATGACGCTGGTAGGGTGGCCCTTGAACCTGCGCCACCCGTATACCGCGTAGCCGCTCAAGCCATAGACCACGAACAGGGCGAACAGCACGATGGGCGGGTCGATGTTGATGACGGCGATGCCCAGGGCGATCAGCACGATCACCGCGAAGGGCACGCTTTTCTTCATCTGCACGTCCTTGAAGCTGTAGAACGGCACGTTCGTCACCATGGTCAGGCCGGCATAGAGGGCGACGGCGAACGTGGCCCAGGAGACATCTTCGCCGGTGACGCCCATGTCGTTCATCACCCAGATGAAGCCGGCGACCAGGGCGGCGGCGGCCGGCGAAGGCAGCCCCTGGAAGTAGCGCTTGTCCACCACGGCCGTGTTGACGTTGAAGCGCGCCAACCGCAGCGCAGCGCAGGCGCAATAGACGAAAGCCGCGATCCAGCCCCAGCGTCCCAGCCCCTTCAAGCCCCACACGTAAGCGATCAGCGCGGGCGCCGCGCCGAAGGAAACCATGTCGGACAGCGAATCCATCTGTTCGCCGAAGGCGCTTTGCGTGTTGGTCATGCGCGCCACCCGGCCGTCCAGGCTGTCCAGGACCATGGCGCAGAACACGCCCACGGCCGCCTGGTCGAAGCGGCCGTTCATGGCCATCACCACGGCATAGAAGCCGCCGAACAGCGCCGCCAGCGTGAACAGGTTGGGCAGGATGTAGATGCCCTTGCGGCGCTTGCGCACAACGATGCCCTCGGTGGGCGTTTGGTTTTGTGATTCGGTGCCGTCGTGCATGCGAGGAGTTTAGGGCAAAACAAAGGCCGCTCGAGAGCGGCCTTGTTGCTTGTCATCCCGGACTCCATCCGGGATCCATGACTGCGGAAGTCCTGGATTACAGGTCAAGCCCGCAATGACAACATCTCAATTCCTCGTCTGGTCGACCAGCTTGTTCTTCTTGATCCAGGGCATCATCGCGCGCAGCGTTTCGCCCACGGTCTCGATCTGGTGCTCCGCCATCAGGCGGCGGCGCGACAGCAGCGTGGGGGCGCCGGCGCGGTTTTCCAGGATGAAGTTCTTGGCGTATTCGCCGGTCTGGATGTCCTTCAGGCACTGCTTCATGGCCTGCTTGGTGGCATCGGTCACGATCTTCGGGCCCGTCACGTACTCGCCGTATTCGGCGTTGTTGGAGATCGAGTAGTTCATGTTGGCGATGCCGCCTTCATAGATCATGTCCACGATCAACTTCAGTTCGTGCAGGCATTCGAAGTAGGCCATCTCGGGCGCGTAGCCGGCTTCCACCAGCGTCTCGAAGCCGGCCTTGATCAGTTCCACGGTGCCGCCGCACAGCACGGCCTGCTCGCCGAACAGGTCGGTTTCGGTTTCTTCGCGGAAGTTGGTCTCGATGATGCCGGCCTTGCCGCCGCCGTTGGCCATCGCGTACGACAGGGCCAGGTCACGCGCCTTGCCGCTCTTGTCCTGCTGCACGGCAACCAGGTGGGGCACGCCACCACCCTGGGTGTAGGTGCCGCGAACGGTGTGGCCGGGGGCCTTGGGAGCGACCATCCAGACGTCGAGGTCGGCGCGCGGGGTCACGAAGCCGTAGTGCACGTTGAAGCCGTGCGCGAACACCAGCGAGGCGCCCTGCTTGATATGCGGCTCGATGTCGTTTTTGTAGACGGCAGCGATCTGCTCGTCGGGCAACAGGATCATGACCACGTCGGCGGAACGCACGGCGTCGGCCACTTCGGCGACCTTCAGGCCGGCCTTTTCGACCTTGGGCCAGGAAGCCCCGCCCTTGCGCAGGCCGACCACGACCTTGACGCCGCTGTCGTTCAGGTTCTGGGCATGTGCGTGGCCTTGCGAGCCGTAACCGATGATGGCAACCGTCTTGCCCTTGATGAGGCTCAGGTCACAGTCCTTGTCGTAATAAACCTTCATGGTCTTTCTCTCCGGGTTGAAATTTGAAAAAATGGTTAGACGCGCAGGATCCGCTCGCCGCGCCCGATGCCGCTGGCACCGGTGCGAACCGTCTCCAGGATGGCGCTGCGATCGATGGCTTCCAGGAAGGCGTCGTTCTTGCCCTGGTCGCCGGTGAGTTCGATGGTGTAGCTCTTCTCGGTCACGTCGATGATGCGGCCGCGGAAGATGTCGGCCATGCGCTTCATCTCCTCGCGCTCCTTGCCGACGGCGCGCACCTTCACCATCATGAGTTCGCGCTCGGTGTAGGCGCCCTCGGTGAGGTCAACGACCTTCACGACCTCGATCAGCCGGTTCAGGTGCTTGGTGATCTGCTCGATGACGTCGTCCGAGCCCGTGGTCTGCAGCGTCATGCGCGACAGCGAAGGGTCTTCGGTTGGCGCCACGGTGAGCGATTCGATGTTGTAGCCGCGGGCCGAGAACAGGCCCACGACGCGGGAGAGAGCGCCGGGCTCGTTCTCCATCAGGACGGCAATGATGTGTTTCATGTGATGTGATTCCTCTTTTCGGTGCCCTCCCCGTCCGGCGGTAACCGGGCAGCTTGGCAGCCAATAGATTCGTCTTAGGGATTGTCTGCCGGACTTGATCCGGCATCCACGTTTACAAGTCTTCGGACCCCAGCAGCATTTCAGTAATGCCCTTGCCCGCCTTCACCATGGGGAAGACGTTCTCGGTCGGGTCGGTGCGGAAGTCCATGAAGACGGTGCGGTCCTTGAGCTTGCGCGCCTCGCGCAGCGCCGGTTCCACATCCTTCGGGTGCTCGATCAGCATGCCCACGTGGCCATAGGCCTCGGCCAGCTTCACGAAGTTGGGCAGCGCGTCCATGTAGCTGTGGCTGTAGCGGCCCTCGTAGTCGATTTCCTGCCACTGCCGCACCATTCCGAGGTAGCGGTTGTTCAGCGAAACGATCTTGATCGGCGTGTTGTACTGCAGGCAGGTGGAGAGTTCCTGGATGCACATCTGCACCGAGCCTTCGCCGGTGATGCAGAACACTTCGCTGTCGGGCTTGGCCAGCTTGATGCCCATGGCGTAGGGAATGCCCACGCCCATGGTGCCGAGGCCCCCCGAGTTGATCCAGCGGCGCGGCTCGTCGAAGCGGTAGTACTGCGCGGCCCACATCTGGTGCTGGCCCACATCGGACGTGACATAGGTGTCCACGTCCTTGGTCATGTTCCACAGCGTCTCGACCACGTACTGCGGCTTGATCACTTCCGTGTTCTTGCGGTCGTACTTCAGGCAATCCTTCTTGCGCCAGCCGTCGATGGTCTCCCACCAGGCGCCGAGGGCGTCCGCGTCGGGCCGGGTGGTCGACTCCTTGATCATGGCGATCAGTTCCGACAGCACGTCCTTGACGTCGCCCACGATCGGGATATCGACCTTCACGCGCTTGGAGATGCTGGAAGGGTCGATGTCGATGTGGATGATCTTGCGTTCGTTCTGGGCGAAGTGCTTGGGGTTGCCGATCACCCGGTCGTCGAAGCGCGCGCCCACGGCCAGCAGCACGTCGCAGTTCTGCATGGCGTTGTTGGCTTCGATGGTGCCGTGCATGCCGAGCATGCCCAGGAACTTGCGGTCGCTCGCCGGATAGGCGCCCAGGCCCATCAGCGTATTGGTGCAGGGGTAGCCCAGCATGTCGACCAGGGTGCGCAGTTCCTGGGTCGCGTTGCCCAGAATCACGCCGCCGCCGGTGTAGATGTAGGGGCGCTTGGCTGCCATGAGCAGTTGCAGCGCCTTGCGGATCTGGCCGCCATGGCCCTTGCGCACCGGGTTATAGGAGCGCATTTCCACCTTGTCGGGGTAGCCGGTGTAGGCGGTCTTGTTGAAAGACACGTCCTTCGGGATGTCCACCACCACCGGGCCGGGCCGGCCGCTGCGGGCGATGTGGAAGGCCTTCTTCATGACATCGGCCAGGTTTCGCACATCCTTGACCAGGAAGTTGTGCTTGACGATGGGCCGGGTGATACCGACGGTGTCGCATTCCTGGAAGGCATCCAGGCCGATGGCGGCCACGGGCACCTGGCCGGTGATGATGACCATCGGGATGCTGTCCATGTAGGCCGTGGCGATGCCGGTCACCGCATTGGTGACGCCGGGGCCCGAGGTGACGAGCGCGACGCCTACGTCGCCGGTGGCACGGGCATAGCCGTCGGCCGCGTGCACGGCGGCCTGCTCGTGACGCACCAGCACGTGCTGGATGGTGTCCTGCTTGTAGAACGCGTCGTAGATGTGCAACACCGCGCCGCCCGGATAGCCCCAGACGAACTTGACGTTCTCGGCCTGCAGGGTCTTGACGAGGATTTCCGCGCCGCGGAGTTCTTGCGATGAATTGGTGGCCGATGCGGCCGCTGCCGAAGCGATTTCGGCTTTGGAGATTTCCATGATGAACCTTTGCGATTTTCTCTAACGAAAAACCTAGGGTGCCCCTTCGCCCGCTCTTGTGAAGCTGCGTCGGGACTTAGAACCCAAAACCATGGGCGGGCCTATCGCACCGCCGGATCAGGGCTCGTTTGCCTTTTGACTTGCAGCCGCATTATCGCACTGCAACATGGCCAATCAATCAAAAAGATCACTTCACGATGCGATAATTTGAGGCTGTCAGTACCAAAAGCCGCGCAGCCGCGCCATAAAAGACATACCTAGGCCACCTGGGCCCAGACTCCTTGGCAACCGAACGAGAACTCTCCGACTTCCTCAAAAGCGTCGAAAAACGGGCTTTCAAGCGCTCGATCTATCACGTGCGCGACGAGGAGGCCGCCCTGGACATCGTGCAGGACAGCATGATGAAGCTGGCCGAGCACTACGGGGACAAGCCGCCCAACGAGCTGCCGATGCTCTTCCAGCGCATCCTGTCGAATTGCACCCTCGACTGGTTCCGGCGGCAGAAGACCCGAAACGCACTGTTTTCGAACATGAGCGACTTCGAATCCTCCAACGACGACGGGGATTTCGACCTGCTTGAAACTTTTTCCTTCGCCGAGGGCTCTCAGCAGGCGGAGAGCGCCGAAGACACGACGCGGCGGGCGCAGATCCTGCGGGAAATAGAGTCACAGGTCCAGGAGCTGCCAGCCCGTCAACGCGAAGCCTTCCTGATGCGTTACTGGGAGGACATGGACGTGGCCGAAACGGCGGCGGCTATGGGCTGCTCGGAAGGCAGTGTCAAGACACATTGTTCGCGTGCAGTCCAGGCCCTCAGCAAGGCGCTGAGGGCAAAGGGAATACAACTATGAGCACTACGCAACTTATCCAGTCGCAGCTAGAAGACCGGTTTGGCCGGCAGGTGGCGGCACGCCTGGCGGCCGGCACGGCCGAGATCCCCTACAACGTCACGGAGCGCCTGCGGGCTGCCCGGGTTCAGGCGGTCGCCCGCCGCAAGCAGACGCAATTGCGCACCGCCTCTTCCGTGATCTCATCCGGTGGCGCTGCCGCGCTGACCTTCGGCGACGGCGGGCAGAGCCTGTGGAACCGCATCGCTTCCGCCCTGCCGCTGATCGCCCTGGCGGCCGGCCTGATCCTGATCCACACCATCGAGAACGACCGCCGCGCCAGCGAAGTGGCCGAGGTCGATGCCGCGCTTCTCACCGATGACCTCCCGCCATCGGCCTATGCGGATCCGGGCTTTGTCCAGTTCCTGAAATCCGGGGATTGATCCGCTGGCGCCGCAAGCGATGTCTCCCTCCGCTCCCCTTTCGATGCCGTCCAGGAAAGCCGGCGCGGCCCTCGGCGTCTTGTTCGGTGCGGGCGTGTTGTGGGTCGGGCTGTTCTGCGCCCCTTGCCTGGCCACGGCCCAAGCTCAGTCACAGGCCCAGCCGTCTCCAGCCGGCTCCGTGCTGGCAAGCCCGGCCCCTGTCGCCAGGGTTGCGGCCTCGAATGCCAAACCCAACGCAAAAGCGATCACCAAACCGCTGTGGAGCGAGCTGACGCCAGCCCAGCAACAGGCACTCACCCCTTTGTCGGCCAAATGGGACACGGTCAGTGAAGCCCAGAAGCGCAAGTGGCTGGCCCTGTCCCAGAACTTTCCCAAGATGTCCGGGGCCGAGCAAGCCAAGCTGCACAGCCGCATGACCGAGTGGGTGGCACTCAGCCCCCAGCAAAGGACCCAGGCGCGCCTGAGCTTCGGCGAGACCAAGCAGTTGTCGCCCGACGACAAGAAGGCCAAGTGGGAGGCCTACCAGGCACTGACGCCGGAACAAAAAAGCAAACTCGCCGCCGGGGCCGCCAAGCCACCCCAAACGGCAGCGGCTGTGAAGCCCGTGGCCCCCGACAAGCTGGCAACCCTGCCGAAGGCCAAACCAAGGCAGGAAAGCAAGACGCCCCGCATCGCCGCGGCGCCCAACCAGGTGGACCACAACACCTTGCTGCCCCAGCAGGCGCCGGTTCCCCCGTTTGCCCCGGTGAACTGAAATCTGTAGCCATGGCGGATGAACTTCCGGGCATTGCCGCGCCCGACCCCCTGATCGCACCCAGCCTGCCGCGCCGCATGGCTTGCTGGCTCTACGAGGGCATGCTGTTGTTCGCAGTGGTATTCGTCGCCGGCTGGCTGTTCAGCACGCTCGGCCAGATGCGCGATTCCATGGATGCCCGTCGCCCCCTGCTCCAGGCTTTTCTGGTCATTGTCTTCGCTGTCTATTTCGCCTGGTTCTGGTCCAAGGGCCAGACACTGGCCATGAAGACCTGGAACATCCGTGTGGTGGACCGCGCGGGCCGGCCCCTGAGCCAGGGACGCGCCCTGCTGCGCTACGCTTTCAGCTGGCTATGGTTCCTGCCGCCGCTGGCAGCGGTGGCGCCCTTCAAACTGGGCGGCGCCCAGATCGCGGTCGTGGTGCTGGGCTGGGTTGCCGTGTGGGCCGTGCTGAGCCGGTTCCACCCGCAGCGCCAGTTCTGGCACGACGCACTCGCCGGCACGCGCCTCATACCTTCAGCGCCCCTCAGCCGCTGACGGCGGCTTCGTCATTTTGGTGGGCGACAATCCGCTCATGCCCTCTTTTTCCCTTTGTGTCTATTGTGGCTCCCGCCTGGGTACGACGCCGGGCTTCACTGCCGTGGCAGCCGACGTGGGCCGCTGGATCGGCGAGCACGGCGGCCAGCTGGTGTACGGCGGCGGCAATGCGGGCCTGATGGGCGTGGTGGCCACTGCCACGCTCGCGGCGGGCGGCCGGGTGGTGGGCGTCATTCCCCATGCCCTGGTCGAAAAGGAATTGGCCAAACTTGACTGCACCGAGCTGCACGTGGTGGACAACATGCACGAGCGCAAGCGCATGATGGCCGAGCGGGCCGATGCCTTCTTGGCCCTGCCGGGCGGGATCGGCACGTTCGAGGAGTTGTTCGAGGTCTGGACCTGGCGCCAGCTGGGTTACCACGACAAGCCGATCGGGTTGCTGAACGTGGACGGCTACTACGACCCGTTGCTGGCCTTCCTGGCATCGAGCGTGCGCCACAGCTTCATGAGCGACTGGCAGATGGACCTGATCCGCGTTGGCGACGACGCGCCGGCCCTGCTGAACCGGCTGATAGAGGCCGCCGCCGTCGCTTCCCCACGCACCAGCCTGTCCCAGATCTGACGGCGCACGCCTATACTGGGCGGAAAAGAAAAAGCGAGAGCGATCCCCCAATGCTGGCGGCGGAAAAGATCAGACGTCTGAACCGCCTCTATGCCGTTTCCAGCGGCATCAATGAGGCGATCGTCCGCGTGCCCGACGAGCGGCAACTGTATGTGGAGGCCTGCCGGATCGCTGTCGAGCGCGGTGGCTTCATGATGGCCTGGGTCGGCCGCGACACTACCGCCCTGGGCCGGCTAGAGCCGGTGGCGCGCTGGGGCAAGGATGACGGCTACGTCGATTCGATCCGCATCAGTACCGATCCACAGCGCCGCGAGGGCCTGGGGCCGGGCGGCACCGCCTTTCGCACGGGCCAGCCCGCCGTTTGCAACGACATCGAGGCCGACCACGAATTCTTCGCCTTCCGTAAGGAAGCGCTGGCCCGGGGCTATCGCAGCTGCGCGGCTTTCCCGCTCAAGCTCGAAGGCAGTCCGGTCGCTGTTTTCCTGGTTTACGCGGCCGAGCCGCTGTACTTCGACGACGCCGAACTGGCACTACTCGCTTCGCTGGCCGACAATTTCTCCTTTGCCATCGAGGCGCGGGAAAAGGACCGGCAGCGGGCGCGGATGGAGGCCGCACTGCGGGCGAGCGAGGCACGGCTGCGAGCGGTGGTGGACAACGAGCCCGAGTGTGTCAAGACCGTCTCGCTCAAGTGCGAATTGCTCGACATCAACCCAGCCGGCCTGAAGATGATCCAGGCGCCCTCGCTCGAGGCCGTGCTGGGCAAGAACGTGCTGGATTTCATTCATCCGGAGGACCGCGACGCATACCTGGCGCTGCACCAGCGCGTCTGCGCGGGCGAAACCGGGCAGCTGCAGGTCCGTGCGATGGGGATGCAGGGAAGCATGGTCTGGATGGATACCCATGCCGTCCCGTTGCGCGACGAGGACGGCACCATCTCCAAAGTTCTGTACGTGACGCGCGATGTCACCCAGCAACGTGCGTCGCTGGAGCGCCTGCAGCACAACCAGGCGCTCTTGAGCATGGCCAGCCGGCTGGGCCGTATGGGAGCCTGGGAGGTGGATCTGTCCACGATGGCAGTCACCTGGTCGGACGAACTGAGTGTCATCCTCGAAATGCCTGCGGGCTATCCGCTGTCGTTCCCCGAAGCGATCGAGTTTTACGCGCCCGAGCATCGTGCTGCCGTGACCGAGGCTTTCTGGGCTTGCGCAGAGAAGGGCACCCCCTTCGACCTGGAGCTGGAGATCGTGACCGGCAGCGGGCGCAAGCTGGGCGTGAGGTCCATGGGGGAGGCGGTGCGCGACTCGTCCGGCGCCATTTGCCGGGTGCAAGGGGCGTTCCAGGACATCACCGACCGCAAGGTCGCTGAAGAAGAGATCCACCAGCTCGCCGAACAGTTGACCACGACGCTGGAAAGCATCACCGACGCCCTCGTGACCGTCGACCGCGACTGGCGCTTCACCTACATCAACCATGAAGCCGAGCGCGTGCTGCGCCGCTCGCGTGCGGAACTGCTGGGCACGGCCATGTGGGATCAGTTTCCGGAAGGCCGCGGCACGCCGTTCGACGAGGCCTACCAGAAGGCGCTGAGCGAAGGCCGGACAGTCGAGTTGGAGGCCTTCTACCCGCCGCTGGATACCTGGCTGGAGATTCGCGCGTACCCGTCGCCGCAGCGCGGCCTCACCATCTATTTCCGGGATATCGGCGAACGGCGCGCAGCCCAGGACGAGATCATGCGGCTCAATGCCGAACTGGAGCAGCGCGTGCGCCAGCGTACTGCCCAGCTCGAACTGGCCAACCAGGAGCTGCAGGCGTTTTCATATTCCGTGGCGCACGATCTTCGGGCGCCGCTGGCGGCGATCGGCGGCTTCGGCCACGCACTCGAACAGGAATTGGGCAGCGCTCCCAGCGAGCGGGCCTTGCACTACCTCAGCCGCATGCGCCAGGGCGCGGTACGCACCTCCGACATGATCGACGCATTGCTGTCCCTGGCACAGCTCACCCGCACAGAGCTGCGCTGGGAAGCGGTCGATCTCTCGGCCCTGGCCGAGTCCGCGGCTCAATCCTGCCACGAGCAGGCGCCCGGCCAGAAGGCCGCGTACGCGGTCCAGCCCGGCCTGCGGGTACACGGCGACCCCAGGCTGCTCGCACTGGTGATGGACAACCTGCTGGGCAACGCCTGGAAGTTCACGGCCGGGCAGCCGCGGCCCCGGATCGAGGTGGGCAGCCAGCTGGGCCCGGAAGGCGAGACCATCTATTTCGTGCGGGACAACGGCGTGGGGTTCGACATGGCCTATGCCAACAACCTGTTCGGCGCGTTCCAGCGCCTGCATTCGCAATCGGAGTTTGTCGGCTCGGGGATCGGGCTGGCCAACGTGCGCCGGATCATCTCCAGGCACACGGGCCGCATCTGGGCTCATTCGCAGCCCGGCCGCGGCGCCACCTTCTACTTCACGCTGGGCAGCGAGCCCGCCTGAGGCTATTCACCCCGGCTCAGACTGCCGACTCGTCCGTCTCGCCGGTGCGGATGCGAACGACGCGCTCGACGCTGGTGATGAAGATCTTGCCGTCGCCGATCTTGCCCGTGCGCGCGGCCTTCACGATGGCATCGACGCAGCGCTCGACGTCATCATCTTTCACGACCACTTCCACCTTCACCTTGGGCAGGAAGTCCACCACGTACTCGGCACCGCGGTACAACTCGGTATGGCCCTTCTGGCGGCCGAAGCCCTTGACCTCGGTGACGGTGAGACCGGTCACACCGCAATCGGCGAGGGCCTCGCGAACCTCCTCGAGCTTGAACGGTTTGACGACGGCGGTGATCTGTTTCATGACGGGCCCATCTTTCTATGCACGGAATTTACCGGTAATAGGATAACGCCAATCCTTGCCAAAGCTGCGATGGGTGACCCGGATGCCCACCGGAGCCTGCCGGCGCTTGTATTCATTGACCCGGATCAGGCGGGCCACGCGCTCCACCACGGCGCGCTCGAACCCCGCCGCGATGATCTCCTCCACCCCCTGGTCGTTCTCCATGTAGCGCTCCAGGATCGCGTCCAGCACTTCGTAAGGCGGCAGGCTGTCCTGGTCCACCTGGTCGGGCCGCAGCTCGGCACTGGGTGGGCGCGTGATGATGCGATCGGGGATGGGGCTGATCCCGGCGCCATAAGGATCGTGAATGTTGCGCCAGCGGGCGAGCCGGAACACCGTCGTCTTGAGCAGATCCTTGATCACGGCGAAACCGCCGGCCATGTCGCCGTACAGAGTGCAATAGCCGGTGGCCATTTCGCTCTTGTTGCCGGTCGTGAGCACGATGCTGCCGAACTTGTTGGACAGCGCCATGAGGAACACGCCCCGGATGCGGGCCTGGATGTTCTCCTCGGTGGTGTCCTCGGGCAGGCCCTTGAATTCCTGCGCCAGCGACGCCTTGAAGGCCTCGAACTCGGGAATGATGGATATCTCGTCGTAGCGCACGCCCAGCCGCGCCGCCATGTCGCGCGCGTCTATCCATGAGATGTCCGCCGTGTAGGGCGAAGGCATCATCACCGCGCGCACCTTGTCGCGTCCCAGGGCATCCACCGCAACGGCCAGGACCAGGGCCGAATCGATGCCGCCCGACAGGCCCAGCAACACGCCGGGAAAGCCGTTCTTGCCTATGTAGTCGCGCACGCCCAGCACCAGTGCGTCCCACAGGTCGGCTTCGGGGCTGCGCTCGTGCATCAGATGGGCGCCGAGCGTGAGGCGCCCGCCTACCCGCTCGGTTTGCACATGAAAGAGGTCTTCCTGGAAGCCCGGGGCGCGGCCGGCCAGCGAACCGTCGGCGTTCACGGCGAAGGATGCGCCATCGAACACCACCTCGTCCTGGCCACCCACGAGGTGCGCATAGACCACCGGCAGATCCAGCGCGCGAGCCCGCTCGGCCATGCGCGCCACGCGCTCGCCGCCCTTGCCCACGTGGAACGGCGATGCGTTGATGACGGCCAGCAGTTCGGCGCCCGCTTCCTTGGCGAGCAAGCCAGGCTCGTCGAACCAGGCGTCCTCGCAGATCAGCAGGCCTACGTTGACACCCTCGACCTGGAACACGCACGTGCCCTGGCCGGGCGTGAAATAGCGTCGCTCGTCGAAAACCTGGTAGTTGGGCAGTTCGCGCTTGGCGTAGGTCTCCAGCACCCGGCCCTCGCTGAGCACGCTGGCCGCGTTGAAGCGGCGCTGCACGGCCACCGACTTGCTGCGGATATCGCTCCCCGTGGGATGGCCGACCACCACATGCAGGCCTTTTAACCCGGCGAGCTCGCGGGCCACGGTTTTCACGGCATCATCGCAAGAAGCGATGAACGCCGGCCGCAGGAACAGGTCCTCGGCCGCGTAGCCGCAAATGGACAGCTCGGGCGTGAGCACGAGGCGTGCGCCCTGGGCGTAGGCCGATCGCGCCGCGGTGATGATCTTTTGCGCGTTGCCGGCCATGTCGCCCACCACGAAATTCAGCTGGGCAATACAAAGTTTTAGAGTCATAGCAGCAGTGAAAAACAGCTCGAACGATTATGTCATCCAGGTGCTGGGTTCGCCGGCCGACCTGGACTCCGGGGAATGGAACGCCTTGCTTGCCCGGCAAGAAGCGCCGAGCCCGTTCATGCGCCTGGAGTACCTCGCCGCGATGGAACAAAGCAAGAGCGCCACGCCGGCGACGGGGTGGACGCCACGCTTTTTCACCTTGCGGCGCGAGGGACAGCTGGTCGCGGGCTGCGCGCTCTACCTCAAGGACCACTCCTACGGCGAATACGTGTTCGATTGGGCCTGGGCCAACGCCTACGAGCAGCATGGGCTGGCTTACTACCCCAAGGCGGTGATAGCGACGCCCTTCACGCCCGTGCCCGGCGCGCGCCTGCTCGCCGTGGACGCGCACGCCCGGCAGGCGCTGATCGATGCCGTCGTCCAGTGGTGCCGCAAGCAGAAACTCTCTTCGCTGCACCTGCTTTTCGCGGGCGAGGAGGACACTGCGGCCTGCGCGGCCGCCGGCCTGATGCTGCGCCACACGGTGCAGTTCCACTGGACCAACACCGGCTGGACGGATTTCGACGCTTTCCTGGCCAGCCTGGCACATGACAAGCGCAAGAAGATTCGCCAGGAGCGGCGCAAGGTGGCGCAGGCGGGCGTGGCTTTCCGCTGGGCCAGGGGCGCCGACATCGCGCCGGCCGACTGGGACTTCTTCTACCGCTGCTACGAGCGCACCTACTACGAGCACGGCAACTTGCCCTACCTCAAGCGCGACTTCTTCCGGCGCATGGCCCGCGAGATGCCCGAAAACTGGCTGCTGTTTGTTGCCGAGCAGGCGGGCAAGCCGATTGCCAGCAGCCTGATCGCACTGGAGACTACGCAGTCCGGCGAAAAGGTGGCGTATGGGCGCTATTGGGGAGCATTGGCGCGGGTGGACTGCCTGCATTTCGAGGCCTGCTACTACCAGCCGCTGCAGTGGTGCATCGCCAACGGCTGGGACCGCTTCGAGGGCGGCGCCCAGGGGGAACACAAGATGGCGCGCGCACTGATGCCGGTGAAAACCACCAGTGCCCACTGGCTGGCGCAGCCCGCTTTCGCCGACGCGGTGGAACGCTTCCTCGAGCGCGAGGGCGAGGGTATCGCCAACTACCTGGAACACCTCGAGCAGCGCAGCCCGTTCCGGCAGGGCTAAGGCCGAGCTCCTGAAGAGCCCGCTCTGCTTGCCGTCCCTCCGGCGACCATTCCGGAAGCCCGCCGCTGGCACACTGGCAGGATGAAATCGCTCAGCGGCCTCGATGCCACCTTCCTGTACCTGGAAACGCCCGAAACCCCCATGCACGTGGGTTCGCTCAACCTGTACGAGCTGCCCAAGGGCTTCAAGGGGAGCTTTCACAAGGCGGTGCAGCAGCACATTGCGAAGCGCATGCACCTGGCGCCCATCTTCAGCCGACGCCTGGCCTTCATGCCGTTCGACCTGGGCCACCCGATCTGGGTCGAGGCCGACGAGGTGGATCTGGACTTCCATATCCGCAAGGTCCCGGGCAAGCAGCTCAGCGTCAGGCAGGCCGAGGCGATGGCCGCCAAGCTGCACGGCCAGCTGATAGACCGCGAGCACCCGCTGTGGGAGTTCCATGTGTTCGACGACATCAAGGCGCCGGCGGCGATGGGGATCGAAGGCAAGCTGGTGGGGTTCTATTCCAAGATCCACCATGCCGCGCTCGACGGCAAGGGCGGCACGGTACTCGCCAACGCGGTGCTGGACCTGAGCGCCGTCCCCCGTGAGGTGGCGCCGGCCGACGGTCCGCGCAAGGGCCGCACGGCGGGCGACCTGAAGATCGGCGAGATGATAGGCGCGGTGTTCTCCAATTCTCTGGCGCAGTACGCCAAGCTCGCCCGGTCCTTGCCGGCGGCGGCCACCTCGCTCGGCGGCGCCGTGGCCCGGCAATCGGTGACCGGCGGGGAGAAGGGCCTCACCAGCCTGCGGCCCAAGTCGCCGATCAGCCTGGCGCCCAAGACAGTCTTCAACGTCGGCATCACGCGCCACCGGGTGTTCGCCACGGCCAGTGTCCCGTTCGCGGAGTCCAAGGCCATGGCCAAGGTGGTGGGCGGCACTTTCAACGACATCGTGCTGTGGATCTGTTCGACGGCGCTGCGCAGCTACCTGGCCAAGCACGCCACCCTGCCGAAGAAGCCGCTGATCGCAGCCATGCCGGTCAGCCTGCGCGAGGAAAGCAACAAGGAGCTGAACAACCAGGCCTCGATCTCCGTGGTGGACCTGGGCACGCATCTGGCTCATCCGATGAAGCGGATGAACGCCATCATGGCGTCGACCGCGAAAGTCAAGGAAGCCCTGCTCAACCTGAAGTCCGTGCTGCCGACCGACTACCCTTCCCTCCTCTCACCCTGGGTGATGGGCGGCGCAGCCAAGGCCCTGTTCAAGACCTACGGCAAGAGCGGCATCGCCGGCAAGCTGCCCACGGTGGCAAATCTCGCGATCAGCAACGTGCCCGGACCCCAGGTGCCGCTGTACCTCGCGGGCGCACGCATGGTCACCTTCCATCCCTTGTCCATCGTGCTGCACGGCCTGGCGCTGAACATCACGATCCAGACCTACGCGGGCAGGGTCGATTTCGGCGTCATCGCCGACAAGAAAGCCGTTCCGCACGTGCAGGACCTTGCGGACGCGCTCGAGGCGGCGTTCGAAGAGGCCAAAACACTGTTCGTGCCCGAGCCTGTTGCCACGCCCGCCGCGAAGCCAGTCGCGAAGCGCAAGGCCACGGTCGCGCCGCGGCGCCGAGCGACAGCCTGAAAACTGGTAGTTACCCCCGCACGTCGCGTCGCGCACGCGACGAAATTGAAGACGGCCCACTCTAAAGCGGTGCCGGCGTCAGCGGTGGCGCATGCAAACGCTGCTACGGTGCATCTGGGCCGCCCGCAGGATTTTCAGAGGCGCAGCGGCCTGAACACTACAAGGAAAGCAGCATCCAATGCTTATGGCAACTTCAAGACGGACTCTCAACCAGGACCTCCCTCCTCCCAACCTGGCCCTGCTTGCGCTCGAATGCAGGGCGCCGCTCGAATTCGGGGCGCTGCTGCCGGCCTGGCCGGCGCTGCAGCGAGCACCGCGTGGCGATGGCCACAGCGTGCTCGTGTTTCCCGGCCTGTCGGCCAGCGACGCGACCACTTATCCCCTGCGCGGCTACCTCACTTCGCTCGGCTACGCCTGCGAGGGCTGGAGCCAGGGCTTCAACTTCGGCCCGCGTGCCGGCGTGCTAGAGGCTGCCCGGCGCGGACTGGAGCGGGCATGCGACGCCAGCGGCTGCAAAGTCAGCCTGATCGGCTGGAGCCTCGGCGGCGTTTATGCGCGCGAGCTGGCCAAGACAGCGCCCCACCTCGTGCGCGACGTGATCACGATGGGCTCCCCGTTCGCGGGTCCGCCCAAGTCGACCAACGCCTGGCGCATCTATGAGCTGACCAGCGGGCGCAGCATCGAGCACGAGCATGAGCAGTTCGACCTGCCCACGGCGCCGCCCGTGCCCACCACCAGCGTCTATTCGCGCAGCGACGGCATCGTGGCATGGCAGGGCAGCGTGCAGCAGCCCGACCATGGCCAGACCGAGAACATCGAGGTCGTTGCCAGCCATATCGGCCTGGGCCTGAACCCCAGCGCCTGGTGGGCGGTGGCCGACCGCCTGGCCCAGCCCGAAGGGCAGTGGCGGCCGTTCGACCGGACTGGGCTCTACGGATTGAAGAGCTTCATCTATCCGGATCCGAATCGGGGCTGATCCGCGCCGGAACGGGCCGACACCGGTACGACCGCCACACTGACACCGACGTCGGCGCACCCAGGGCTGAATGGCGCCATGAAAGCGCCTTTCATGCCCAACAGGAAGCTGATCCGCCGCGAGCACGTCGACTCCACAGCGCTGCGCAGCGTGGGCTATGACGCCCAGCGCGCGGTGCTACAGGTCGAGTTGTTGGAAGGCGCGATATACGACTACCTGGGCGTTCCGGCAGAAGAATACGCAGCGTTCATGAAAGCCGGTTCCAAAGGCCGGTACTACAGTCGCGTCTTCAAGCCGAAGGGCTACCAGCCGTATCTGGTCCGCGAGCGAGCCACGGCCTGATCCGGCTTCAACCGTGCTGCTTCCTGTAGTTCTCGATGCCGTCGAGGACTTCTTTGCGCGCCGATTCAGGGCCTTCCCAGCCGAGGATCTTGACCCACTTGCCCGGCTCCAGGTCCTTGTAGTGCTCGAAGAAGTGCGCAATGGTCTTCAGGCGCAGCGGGTTCATGTCTTCCGGCTTTTGCCAGTGCGTGTAGATCGAGAGGATCTTGTCGGTGGGCACGGCCAGCACCTTGCCATCCTGGCCGGCTTCGTCTTCCATCTTCAGGATGCCGATCGGCCGGCACGTGACGACCACGCCGGGAATCAATGGCACGGGCGTGATCACCAGCACGTCCACCGGGTCGCCGTCACCGCTGATGGTCTTGGGCACGTAGCCGTAGTTGGTGGGGTAGTGCATGGCCGTGCTCATGAAACGGTCCACGAAGATGGCGCCCGATTCCTTGTCCACTTCGTATTTCACGGGATCCGCGTTCATCGGTATCTCGATGATCACGTTGAAAGAGTCGGGAACGTTTTTGCCAGGGGATACTTTGTCGAGAGACATGGTTCTTTTGGGTGATAAGAATGAGACGACAGGCCTAGGATTAACCCTGATTTTACTTTCGCCAGCCTTGCTTTCCTGCGGATGACGCGAATCCGTCACAAGTTTGCCCGTATATTTCGCCGGTTGGCCAATCGTCTCCGCCCGTTGGGGAGCAACGAGGAAGCAACGCAGCGGGGGCACCGCTTGCGTTAGCCCCCTCCAAGCGAAACAACGTTCAGGAGAAGCAATAAATGACTGGCAACTCGGCGCTGATATTGGCGCTCGTCTGCGGCTTTGCGGCCGTGGCATATGGATTCTGGGCCCGTGGCTGGATCCTTTCCCAGGACGCGGGTAACGCCCGCATGCAGGAAATCGCGGCGGCCATCCAGGCCGGCGCGGCGGCCTACCTGGCCCGGCAATACAAGACCATCGCCATCGTCGGCGTCGTGCTGGCGATCCTCATCGCCATCTTCCTCGATGCGCAGACGGCAATAGGCTTCGTCATCGGCGCCGTTCTCTCCGGCGCCTGCGGCTTCATCGGCATGAACGTTTCGGTTCGCGCCAACGTGCGCACCGCGCAAGCGGCCACGCGTGGCATCGGCCCCGCGCTCGACGTCGCCTTCCGCGGCGGCGCCATCACCGGCATGCTGGTGGTGGGCCTGGGCCTTCTGGGCGTGACGGCGTTCTACTGGTTCCTGGTCGGCAACGGCAACCTGACGCCTGACAAGAACCTGGCTGCGCTGCTGAATCCGCTGATCGGCCTGGCCTTTGGCGCCTCCCTGATCTCGATCTTCGCGCGTCTGGGCGGCGGCATCTTCACCAAGGGCGCCGACGTGGGCGCCGACCTGGTGGGCAAGGTGGAAGCCGGCATCCCCGAGGACGACCCGCGCAACCCGGCGGTGATCGCCGACAACGTCGGCGACAACGTCGGCGACTGCGCCGGCATGGCGGCCGACCTGTTCGAGACCTACGCCGTGACCTTGATCGCGACCATGGTGCTGGGCGCGCTGCTCATCACCAATGCCGGCACCAGCGCGGTGATCTACCCGCTGGCGCTGGGCGCCGTGTCCATCCTCGCATCGATCGTCGGCTGCTTCTTCGTCAAGGCCTCGCCGGGCATGAAGAACGTCATGCCCGCCCTGTACAAGGGGCTGGCGATCGCCGGTGGGCTGTCGCTGATCGCGTTCTACTTCGTCACCGTCTGGCTGATGCCCGACAACGCCATCACGGCCAGCGGTACGCAGATACGCCTGTTCGGCGCTTGCGCCATCGGCCTCGCCCTCACCGGCGCGCTGGTCTGGATCACCGAGTTCTACACCGGCACCCAGTTCTCCCCGGTGCGGCATATCGCGCAGGCCTCGACCACCGGCCACGGCACCAACATCATTGCCGGCCTGGGCGTGTCCATGCGCTCTACCGCCGGGCCGGTGATCTGCGTGTGTATCGCGATCCTGGCTTCCTACCAGCTGGCCGGGCTCTACGGCATCGCCATCGCCGCGACCTCCATGTTGAGCATGGCCGGCATCGTGGTGGCCCTGGACGCTTACGGCCCCATCACCGACAACGCCGGCGGCATCGCCGAAATGGCGGATCTGCCCTCGAGCGTGCGCGACATCACGGACCCGCTGGACGCCGTGGGCAACACGACCAAGGCCGTGACCAAGGGCTACGCCATCGGATCGGCCGGCCTGGCCGCGCTGGTGCTGTTCGCCGACTACACGCACAAGCTGGAAAGCTACGGGCAATCGATCAGCTTCGACCTGTCGGACCCGATGGTCATCGTGGGCCTGTTCATCGGCGGCCTGATCCCTTACCTGTTCGGCGCGATGGCGATGGAGGCCGTGGGCCGCGCCGCCGGCGCCGTGGTGGTGGAAGTGCGCCGCCAGTTCCGCGACATCAAGGGCATCATGGAGGGCACGGCCAAGCCCGAATACGGCGTTGCCGTGGACATGCTGACCAAGGCGGCGATCAAGGAAATGATGATCCCCTCGCTGCTGCCCGTCGTCGTGCCCATCGTGGTGGGCCTCGTGCTCGGCCCGAAGGCCCTGGGCGGCTTGCTGATGGGAACCATCGTCACCGGGCTGTTCGTCGCCATTTCCATGTGCACCGGCGGCGGCGCGTGGGACAACGCCAAGAAGTACATCGAGGACGGCAACCATGGCGGCAAGGGCTCGGAAGCGCACAAGGCAGCCGTGACCGGCGATACCGTGGGCGACCCCTACAAGGACACTGCCGGCCCCGCCGTCAACCCGCTGATCAAGATCATCAACATCGTGGCGCTTCTCATCGTGCCGCTGGTGGTGAAGTTCCACAGCCCCGAAGCGCCGGCCAGCAAGACTGTGGCGCCCGCTGCGGTCACGGCGCCCGCCAACCCGGCTTCCGCCAAGTAAGGCTCTCGCCTCTCAAGAAGAAAGGCCCGCATCGCGGGCCTTTCTTCATGGGGCGTCAGGCGCCGGCTTCGGTGACTGCCCGCAACAGCTGGCTGGAGGGCTCCACCAGTTCGAGCAACTGGCCCACACGGTCCTGCTCGATATATTCCAGGATGAGCTCGTTGATGCCGCCCACCACCGCCATCGCCATACCGGGGGAAAGCGGCACGGCGCGCTTGCGGCCCGCTTCGCCGCCATTGACGACGGTCAGCATGAAGTCGGCGATCTCGCGGTTCACGCGGCGTCGCGACGCCAGGCCTTCGGTGCCCAGCCCGAGGATCTCGATGAACAAGGTCCGCATCAGCACCGGGTTCTGCTGCATGCACCCCAGGTACGCCGACAGCGCATGCTCCACCTGGGTCTGCCATTCGTGCTGCGGGTCGATCGAGTCGCGCAGCACTTTCAGGGCGGTGCGGCTCGATGCCTCGTACAGCGCGATCAGGCACTCCGCCTTCGTGGAGAAATGCTCGTAGAAAGTCCTGCGCGAGACGCTGGCTTCACGCACGATGTCGGCGATCGTCGTGTCTGCATAGCCCTTGGCCGCGACCGCGTGAGCCATGCCTTCGAACAGGCGATGCCTGTGCTCGTGAACCTCTGTTTGCGTTTCCATTTCGACCATGCGCCGATTTTCAGGCTGTTGCGGCTAGGTACTTGACAGTACCCCATAGTGAGCCCATGATATGTACGGTACTTATCGGTACCAGCACTGCCCGGAGTCTTGGGAATGACCGATCTCGTTGTCCGCCGCCTGCTGATCGACATGGAGGCGCCGATCGCGCGCCACTGGTGTGGCGGCGATGCTTTTCGCTCCGCGTTGTTCAACGCCCTGTCCATGAGTTTTCCCGTGGGCGAGCAATTCTTCATCGATTCCGTGCGCAATGGCTTCAAGGCCTTGCCCGCGGACCGGCAGGAGCGCTTTCGCGCGGAGGTGCAGGGCTTCGTCGGCCAGGAGGCGACCCACAGGCGCTTGCATGCCCTGTTCAATGGGCACCTGGAGAAGTTGGGCCTGGTCAACGACTGGGCGCCCCGCGCGGCCCAGCGCCTGAAGCTGCTCGATGGCGCCGACCCGCGCCACGCATTGGCCATCACCGCGGCCAACGAGCATTTCACGGCGATCATGGCCGACTGGATGCTGCGTAACGCCGATCTTCTTGGCAGCGACGACAAGCGGCTGACGACCTTGTGGCTGTGGCACAGCGCCGAAGAGTCGGAGCACAAGAGCACGGCGTTCGACCTTTACCAGGCGCTGGACGGCAGCCACGAATGGCGCATCACCTGGTTCCGCCGGGTCACCACCATCTTCCTGGGCGATACCCTGCGGCAGACCGTGAACAACCTCCGGCACGATGGCACGCTCTGGAAGTGGAGCACCTGGAAGAGCGCGGCCTCCTACCTGTTCGGCAAGCGCGGCCTGATTCGCCTGACCTACAAGCCCTGGCGCGAGTACCTCCGCCGCGACTTCCACCCCAGCCACCAGGACAGCAGCCCGTCACAGCACTGGCTGGCCGAGCACAGCGACCGGTACACCCCGGTTGGCGCCGGCGCATAGCCCAACCCCCAAGCCGGGGCTACGGCTTTCGCGCAGAATGGCGGCATGCAATTTCACTACGTCGCCAACGCCACCCTCGCCTCTTCTTCCGGCCGCACGATTCCCGTGATCGACCCCTCGGACGGCCAGCCGTTCGATGAACTGCAACGCGGCACCGCCGACGACATAGCGGTCGCCGTGCGGGCGGCTCGCCATTGCTACGACTCGGTATGGAGCAAACTCAGCGCGGCAGAGCGCGGCCGCTTGCTGATGCGCCTGTCGAACAAGGTCGCTGAACACGCCGATGAGTTGGCGGCGCTGGAACAGCGCGACTGCGGCAAGCCCACCAAGCAGGCCCGCGCCGACGCCTTGGCCCTGGTGCGCTACTTCGAGTTCTACGCCGGCGCCTGCGACAAGCTGCATGGCCACACCATTCCCTATCTGGACGGCTACAGCGTGTTCACCTGGCGCGAGCCGCATGGCGTCACCGGGCACATCATTCCCTGGAACTACCCGATGCAGATCTTCGGGCGCAGCGTGGGCGGTGCGTTGGCCGCGGGCAATGTCTGCGTGGTCAAGCCGTCGGAAGACGCCTGCCTGTCGCTGATCCGGGTGGCCCAGCTCGCGGCGGAAGTCGGATTCCCGGCCGGCGCCATCAACATCATCACGGGCTTCGGCCACGAAGTGGGCGATGCGCTCGCGCGCAACGAGGGCATCGATCACATCAGCTTCACCGGCAGCCCCAGCGTCGGGACCCTCATCCAGCAAGTGGCCGCGCAGCGCCACTGCCCGGTCACGCTGGAGCTTGGCGGCAAGAGCCCGCAGATCATCTTCGCCGACGCCGACCTCGACGCCGCACTGCCAATGGTCATCAACGCCATCGTCCAGAACGCGGGCCAGACCTGCTCTGCCGGATCGCGCCTGCTCGTCGAGCAATCCATCTACGAGCCCCTGCTGGAGCGCCTGGGCAGCGCCTTCGAGAACCTGCGCGTGGGCCCGGCGCTGATGGACCTGGACGTCGGTCCGCTGATCCGCGCGAGCCAGCAGCAGCGGGTCTGGGATTTCCTGTCGGACGCCCACGTGGCAGGCATTGCCACCGTGGCCCAGGGGCAAGTGGTCGAGGAGGCGCCCGAGACCGGCTACTACCAGGCGCCCACGCTGCTGCGCGACGTTCCGGTCGGCCACCGTTTGGCGCAAGAGGAAGTTTTCGGGCCCGTTCTCGCTTCCATGAGCTTCAAGGACGAAGACCAGGCGGTCGAACTGGCCAATGCCACACAGTTCGGCCTGGTGGCCGGCATCTGGACGCGTGACGGCGGCAGGCAGCTGCGAATGGCCAAGCGCGTCAGGAGCGGCCAGGTCTTCATCAACAACTACGGCGCAGCCGGCGGCGTGGAACTGCCCTTCGGCGGCGTCAAGTCCTCAGGCTACGGCCGCGAGAAGGGCTTTGAAGCGCTGTACGGCTTCACCACGCTCAAGACCGTGGCGATCCGGCACGGGTGAGTACGGCAGCTGTAGATCAGCCCTTGATCTGCGCCGTCTTCACGAGCGCCTCCGCCTTCGGCAGGAGGCGCGGGAAGAAGGCCAGACGAGGTGCGACGAATGTCGCGGCGAACATCTCGTCCTTGCGGACACAGACCCAGCCGACACCATGCAGCTGCACGTCATCCGACTTGCGGGCGACGGCGAACTCGAAGCGCACACCCTTTTCCCCGGCAAAGACCGAGGGCTCGACCTTGGTGACCTTCACCACCGAACCATCCACGGAATACAGCACCTCGAACAATTTCACCAACTGATCCGCCGGCATTCCCGCCGCAAAGGTCGGGACGCGCGCTTCTTTCTGCCCTGCGGGAACGTAGCCGCCTGGTTTGGCCATTAGCGCCTGACCCGGCTTGATGGCGGCCCAGAGCCGGAGGTGGTCGAGCGTCGTACCCTCCTGGGTCCACATCTCGTAGGGCTCCGCGGTGTTGCCGTTCGGATATTTCATCTTGTTCCACGCGTCGGTTACCTTGACCGCCAGGCGCTGGTTGACCACATGGTCGCCTTCCACCTTGGTGATGGTGCTGCAGGCCGCGAGCGAGAGAGCCAGCAACAGAACAAGTATTTTTTTCATGGTTTCAACTCGGAAATGAAGGTTTTGATCAGGCCGGAATCGGGTGCGTCGGGCCACAAGGCGAGATATTTGTCGAATGCTTGCACGGCGCTCGCGGCGTCGGAACGTTGCCTGTGTACCAGCCCCAGGGCACGGAATGCCTCTGCCGGCGCGGGCTGCAGGGCGGTAGCTTGCAGCAGATCGCCAAGCGAGCGCTCCAGATCATTCTTGCCCGCCCGCAGCCGCAGCACTTCGCCGCGGGCATAAAGTACTTGGGCATCCTGCGGTTGGGACGCCAGCATCCGATCGAAAAGGACCAGGCTTTCCTCGTACTGGCCGCGGCGCATCTCGTCCTCCAGCCAGCCAAGGCGATGCGGCGTAATGACGGCCCGGAACTCCCCGGCAGCCAACACGCCCGGCACCTCTCCCGCCAGTTTAAGCAGATCGTCTCTGCGATTTTCAGTGGGAGGGTGCGTCGCCATCATCAGGCTGCGTTTGCCCGCATCCTCGCCCCCCTTGATCTTCAATTCGCCGAGCAGGTTGTCCCAGATCTGTGCAGCCTGCCGGCCGTCGTAGCCGGCCCGCTGCATGAGTTGCATCCCCAGCTGATCGGCGCGCGATTCCTGTTCGCGCGAAAAACTGAACAAGCCGGCCAGCACGCCAAGTTGGCCAATCACGCCCACCAGACCGAAGAGACCAAGGAACTGCGCAACCGCAGCACGGTCCTTGGTGCTGCGAAGCCGCTCGAGCGTATGGCGTTCGAGGTAGTGGGCCATCTCATGGGCCACTACGGCGGCCAGCTGCGCTTCGTTCTCGACTCGCAGCAGCAAACCGCTCCAGACCTGCATCATTCCATTGGGTGCCATCGACGCATTGAACAAGGGCGTGCGCACCGCATGCACGCGCACGTCCACGCAGTGATCGCCCGCCAAGCGGCAGGTCAGGTTCGACAGGTACTTGGCCAGAGCGGGATCTCGAATCACGGAAGAACTGCGCCGCAAGCGAGTCTCCTCCCGGTCCATCAGGGTCCAGAGGCCGCCTTCATCGGTTTCCAGACCCGGACGCGCAAAGCGCGCGGGCAGCAGGCTGGCCGGCGGCGCCGCTGCAGCCGGCTGGGCAAATGCCGGGACCTGCGGCAGCAGCAAGGCTCCGAGCCCAAGGCAATGCTTGCAGGTAGATTCCAGGAAGCCCCGCCGGTTTTGCGGCGACGCAGTCATCGAGCGGCGGGAAAGCTCTTGAGCAGCGCGTCCAGCGTCTCGCCAGCGGGACCGGCTTCCCGCAGGTCACCCGCAGCACGACGCAAATCGTTGAACCAGACCACTCGGCCCGTGTTCAGGTCCACTAGCGACGCGTAGCCAATTTGCGCGCCGCCTGCTATACCTACGCCCAGCACAGCCATCACAAGCATGGCAGCCTTGCGCTCGTTGCTGGCGTAGCTGTCGCGGATCCAGGTGAACAGCGCATAGTCGGCGCCAGTTTTTGCTTTCAGGGGGTTCACAGCCTCGCCCATCGACCAGTCGAGCCTGTCGTTCTTGGTCGGCAGGCTATTGATGCCGCCCATCATGTGGTGCAAGAAAATGGATTGGGCTACAGCCCCATGGAGATTGTTGATTTCCGCGAGTTCGTCCAGATCTCGCTCGGTAAGCTGGACCACGTTAGCGCCCATTTGCTCGCGACGAGAAATCAGCCCCGCCAGGAAATGCCGCTGCGCGGCTTCGGTCCAGTCTGCCCGGGGCTCCGATACACCGCCGGCGCTGATGGAGAAGAGCTCCATATCGGCCGGAACAATGACAAGCTTGGAGCCTGCGGGGCGATTGCTGAAGCCCGGCGCGAGATTGCGCGAACTCTGGGCCTGGACGCCGGCGGCTGACAGCGCCGCAACCAAGATCACCGCGCGCAACGCGGAATGAGTAAATGACTTCTTCATATGCCCCCGTCCTCCGTGTAACGGATTGTAGGAGCCAATCACCCTGCTCAGCCGTGGTGTTGCGCAAATACAGCGGAT
The DNA here is from genome assembly GCF_013155545.1 of Caenimonas soli. Lineage (GTDB taxonomy): Bacteria > Pseudomonadota > Gammaproteobacteria > Burkholderiales > Burkholderiaceae_C > Ramlibacter > Ramlibacter soli. Next base: position 419,699 of record NZ_JABJVV010000001.1, read on the forward strand.
GTCTTGTCAGCCCCTTATTCGCGCGGTCTTGACCACGGCCTCGGCCATCGGCAGAAGCTTCTGGAAAAACGCCAGCCGCGGCGCGGCGAAGGTGGCCGCGAACAGTTCGTCCTTGTGTACTGCGGCCCAGCCAACACCCTTGAGCGTGACGTCGTCGGCCCGGCGCGCAAGGGTGAACTCGAAGCGCACGCCCTTCTCTCCCGCGAAGACGGTGGGCTCCACGCGCGTGATGGTCACCGCGCCTTCGTTCGCGTAAAGGGCTTCGAACAGGCTCACCAGCTTGTCGGGCGGCAGTCCCGCCGTGAAGGTGGGATAGCGCGGATCCTTCTCGCCGGGCGAGCGGAACAGCACCGTGGGCTTGGCGACCAGGGCCTTGCCCGACTTCACGCCGCCCCACAGGCGCAGGTGGTCCAGCGGAATCCCTTCCTGGGTCCAGATGTCGTAGGGCCCTTTTTCCCAGGGATCGGTCACCTTGTTCCAGGCGTCAGGGACGGTGACAACCAGCTTGTTGTTGACGACCTGGTCACCTTCCACCTTGGCGATCGACGTGCAAGCCGAAATCAACAGGACGAGCACCAGCGTGACCAGCGTCTTCATCATGGCTTGAGTTCCGAAAGATAGGCTTTGACCATGCCGCCGTCGGGCGCATCCGGCGACAGCGCCAGGTATTTCTCGAAAGCCGCTACCGCGGCCGGCGCATTGGCACGCTGCTTTTCGGCCAGGCCGAGCGAGCGATAGGCCTCCACTGGCGCTTTGGGCGCCGCGGTGGCGCGCGCCAAGTCCGCTACCGAACGGTCGAGGTCCTGCGCGTCGGCCCGCAGGCGATAAACCTCACCTCGCGCGTACAGCACCTCGGGATCCTCCGCGTTACGGCTCAGCAGGCGATCGAAAAGGACCAGGCTTTCCTCGTACTGACCGCGCTTGACCTCGTCCTGCAGCCAACCGAAGCGCAGCGGCGCGATCACCCGCTGATACTCGGCCGCGCCGGTCTTGCCGCCCGCTTCGCCGGCGAGCTTCAGCAGGTCATCGCGGCGATTGCCCGCCGGCGGATGGGTTGCGAACATCGCGCTGCGCTCGCCCACTTTTTCCCCACCGGTGATCTTGAGTTCGCCCAGCAGGTTGTCCCACACATTCGCCGCTTGCCGGCCGTCATAGCCGGCCTGCTTCATCAGGCGCATGCCGGCACGGTCCGCCCGTGTTTCCTGATCCCGGGAAAAGGCGAACATGGTGGCGAGAATGCCGACCTTGCCCACTGCACCGGCAATGCCGCCGATCAGCCCGACGAGTTGGGCCAGCATCGCCTTGTTTTTGGCATCGCGCAGCTGCTCGAGCTGGTGGCGCTCCAGGTAGTGGCCCATCTCGTGGCCCATCACGGCGACCAGTTGCGCCTCGTTCTCCACGCGCAGCAACAAGCCGCTCCAGACCTGCATCATCCCGTTGGGCGCCATGCTGGCGTTGAACATGGGTGTGCGCATCACGTGAATGCGGATGTCGGGGCAATGACCTTCGGCCAGCCCGCAGGTGAGATCGCCCAGGTACTTGCCGAGGGCGGGATCACGAATCGCCAGCGGGCTGCGGCGCAGCCGCGACTCCTCGCGATCCATCAGGCTCCACAGGCCACCCTCCTCCGTATCCACGGCGGGGCGGCTGAACCGGCCCGGAATCTGGAAGCCGGCGCCGGAACCGGAATCCTGCGACAACGAAGGCAGGCCCGACAGCAGCGCGCCCAACCCCAGGCAATGCTTGCAGGCGGATTGGAGAAAGCCCCGGCGGGAGCCGTGCGCGCTCATTGGAGGGCCGGGAAACCCTTGAACAGGGTCTCGACCGTTTCCATGGCCGAAGCTTCCTGGCGCAAGTCGCCCGACATGCGCTGCAGGTCGTTGAACCACACCACGCGCCCGGTGTTCAGGTCGATCAGGGAGGCGTAGCCGGTTTGCGAGCCGCCGGTGCTGATCGCGCCGATCAGGGCCAGGGCGATCATGGTCGCCTTGCGCTCGTTGCTGGCATAGGTGTCGCGAATCCAGGTGAACAGCGCGTAGTCGGCGCCGGTCTTGGCCCTCAGTGGCTTCACTGCATCGCCCAAGGACCAGTCCAGCCGCTCGTTCTTGGTCGGCAGTTTCATGCCCATGCCCGCATGGTGAATGAAGACGGCTTCGGCCACGGCGTGCTGCAGCGCGTTCAGCTCGGCGAACTCATCCAGCTCGGCTTCCTGGAGCTCGACAGAATTCGGGCCCAGCTGGTGCCGCCGTGCGGCCAGCGCGGCCTTGAAATTTCGTTGCGCCGCTTCCGTCCAGTCGGCCTTGGGCTCGACCACACCGCCGGCGCTGATGGAAAACAGTTCCATGTCGGCAGGCACGATCAACAGCTTGGAGCCGGCGGGCCTGGAGGTGAAACCGGGGGCGAGGTGGCGCGGATCGGACTCCTGCGCATGGATGGCTCCGGCGAACAGCACGCAAGCCAATACGAGACTGCTTCGGTACAACATGGGCCGTGATACTCCTGCCTCGAGGCGGTGATTCTGGACCGGGTGTTGCCCGGGGGGACCCGGCGAAACCCTATCTCCTGGAATCAGCAACAATGGATGGCTAAATATTCACGCGACCGTGCTGCCCGACCAACTCAGCATTCACAGGAGTCATCGATGCGCGTCCAGGACAAGTCGAAGCCGCTTTCATTTCAGGGGTTTGCATCAAAGTGGGTGGCGGCCGCTGCGTCTGAGGCCCGACAATAGGGATATGGCCGAACGCGTGATTCCCCTGATCGACCAGCGCGTTGCCGCGCTGGCCGCGCGCGTGCCTGCCCAAGCCATTCCCACCAGTGGTTTGCTGTCCGATACGCTGGGACGGCCGCTGCGCGACCTGCGCATCAGCGTGACCGACCGCTGCAACTTCCGATGCAGCTATTGCATGCCCAAGGAAGTCTTCAACAAGGACTACCCCTACCTGCCCCACTCCGCCCTGCTCACCTTCGAGGAGATCACGCGGGTGGCCCGGCAATTCGTGGCCCATGGCGTGCACAAGATACGACTGACGGGCGGGGAGCCGTTGCTGCGCAAGAACCTCGAGGTGCTGATCGAGCAGCTCGCCGCGCTGCGCACGCCCGAGGGCGACCCGCTGGACATCACGCTCACCACCAACGGCTCGCTGCTGGAGCGCAAGGCCAAGTCGTTGAAAGCAGCGGGGCTGCAACGCGTGACGGTCAGCCTGGACGGCCTGGACGACGCCGTGTTCCGCCAGATGAACGACGTGGATTTCCCGGTTGCCGAAGTGCTCAAGGGCATAGACGCGGCGCGCGACGCCGGCCTGGGGCCCATCAAGGTGAACATGGTGGTCAAGCGCGGCACCAACGAACATGAAATCCTGCCGATGGCCCGCCACTTCCGGGGCACGGGCATCGTGCTGCGATTCATCGAGTACATGGACGTGGGCGCTACCAACGGCTGGCGCATGGACGAAGTGCTGCCCTCGGCGGAGGTCGTGAAGCTCATCGCCGCGCAACTGCCCCTGATTCAGCTGGAGCCTAGCGCTCCCGGCGAGACCGCCGAGCGTTGGGGCTACGCCGACGGCAGCGGAGAGATAGGCGTGATCAGCAGCGTCACGCAGGCGTTCTGCGGAGACTGCAATCGCGCGCGGCTCTCGACCGAAGGCCAGCTGTACCTGTGCCTGTTCGCTACGCAAGGGCATGACCTGCGCTCCCTGGTACGGGGCGGCGCCAGCGACGAAGAACTGGCCTCGGCGATCGCGCAGATCTGGCACGGCCGCGGCGACCGCTATTCGCAGCTGCGCAGCAGCATGCCGCCCGACTCGTCCACGGGCAAGCGGCGAGTCGAAATGAGCTACATCGGAGGTTAGGTGATTCATACCGGCGACATCACGGGCGTCATCCTCGCCGGCGGCCGCGGCTCGCGAATGGGCGGCGTCGACAAGGGCCTGCAAAATTTCAACGGCATGCCCATGGCTTTGCATACGCTGATGCGGCTGCAGCCGCAGGTGGGCGAGGTGATGGTCAATGCCAACCGCAACCTCGGCGCCTACGAGGCGTTCGGCGTCCCGGTCTGGCCGGACGTCCTGGCGGACTATCCGGGGCCGCTGGCGGGCTTCCTCACTGCATTGGAGCGCTGCGAAACGCCTTGGCTGGTGACGGTGCCCTGCGATACACCGCTATTCCCGCCTGACCTCGTGGGCCGCCTTGCCCATGCCGCGCAGGAACAGGACGCCGAGATTGCCATGGCCGCTGCGCGCGAAGAAGACGGCCAGATCCGCACCCAGCCCGTTTTCTGCCTGATGCGCATCGAACTGATGGAAAGCCTGGTCCGCTTCACCCAAGGCGGCGGGCGCAAGATCGACGCCTGGACCGCGCTGCACAAGACCGTCGTCGTGCCCTTCGATTCCCCGGCCGACGATCCCAAAGCCTTCTTCAACGCCAATACGCTGGCCGAACTGCACCAGCTCGAGCGTCCATGAAGTCCATCGCTCAGATCGCGGCGCAGCTGCAGGGCTACGATCCGCAAGCCCTGAGCGCGGATGCCGTCAATGATTTCCTGGCGCGGCTGGTCGCTCCCGTGGCCGAGACCGAACAGGTCGGGATATTCGATGCCCTGGACCGTGTGCTGGCTCGCGATATCGTCTCGCCTGTCAGCGTGCCGCCCCATGACAACTCCGCGATGGACGGGTATGCCTTCGATGGTGCGCAACTCAAGCCCAGCGAGTTGCTGACCCTGGACGTTGTCGGAACCGCCCTGGCCGGCAAGGCTTGGCAAGGTTCGGTGGGCCCAGGTCAGTGCGTGAAGATCATGACGGGCGCGATCATGCCTGCCGGCACCGACACCGTAGTGCCGCAGGAGTTCATCCAGCCATGCGGCGAGGGCCGCATGGCCGTGCCGCCCAAGCTGCTGCAGCCCGGCGACAACCGCCGGCTGAAAGGCGAAGACTTGCGCGAGGGGCAACCGGCGCTCGCGAAGGGCGCACGGCTCACGCCTGCCGCCTGCGGACTCATAGCCAGCCTCGGGCTTGAATCGGTGGAGGTCCATCGCCGGTTGCGCGTGGCCTACTTTTCGACGGGCGACGAAATCCTGAGCCTGGGCGAGCCGCCGCGCGAAGGCGCCGTGTACGACAGCAACCGCTACACCGTGTTCGGCCTGCTCAAGCGCCTGGGTTGTGAAGTCATCGACATGGGCGTGGTGCGCGACGATCCGGCGCTGCTGGAGGCCGCCTTTTCCGACGCAGCCGCAAAAGCCGACGCCATCATCACCAGCGGCGGCGTCAGCGTCGGCGAGGCCGACTACACCAAGGCCATGATGAAGAAACTGGGCGACGTGGCGTTCTGGAAGATCGCCATGCGGCCCGGCCGGCCCATGGCCGTAGGCCGCATCGGCAACGCCATCCTTTTCGGGCTGCCGGGCAACCCCGTCGCGGTGATGGTGACCTTCCTCGCGTTCGTGCGCCCTGCCCTGCTGCGCATGATGGGCAGCACCGAAACGCAACCGCCGTTGCTGAAGGCGCGCAGCGCGGAGCCGATCCGCAAGAAAGCCGGCCGCACCGAATACCAGCGGGGCCTGGTCACGACCGCCGCGGATGGCTCGCTGCAAGCGCGAACCACCGGCAACCAGGGTTCAGGCGTCCTCAGCTCCATGGTGCAGTCCAACGGCCTGATCGTGCTGCATCACGCGCAGGGCAATATCGCAGTGGGCGACGAGGTCGATGTAATGATGTTCGACGGCGCGATCTAGCCTTCAATTCGCAGGAGCTGCGCAATGAAAATGGACATCGACATGAAGGCAAGGCTCCTGTTCATCGCATTCTTGCTCCTCCTGGGCATTGGGGCGCTGATCTGGTATTTCCTTGCGGCCACCCGCTACGCGACCTATCAGATCTATACGAAGGATCCCGTCTCGGGTCTCATGGTTGATGCGCCGATCGAGTTTCACGGCGTCGAAGTAGGCAAGGTGAAAAGCGTCAAGCTGCTCGAGCCGCAGCTGGTGAGCGTCGTCTTGAACGTCGAGAAAGACGCGCCGGTCAGCTCGTCCACCGTGGCTACGATCATTTCGCGCGGCGTCGCGGCGCGCGGGTTTACGGGCTACGTCTACGTTTCGCTCGAAGACGCCGGCACGAGCGCGTCGCCACTGACGGCACAGCCGGGGGAGTCTCATCCGGTGATCCGGAGCGCGCCGCCAAAGGTGGTGACGCTCGATACGGCGGTCAATCAGGTCAACGCCAATGTCCAGGCCGCCACCGATCTGATGCGCTCGCTGCTGGACAAGAAGACCGTCACGGCGCTTCGGCAATCCATCGACAACCTTCAGCAAGTCAGCAAGACGTTGGCGGACAATTCGGCGAAGTTGAATTCGATCGTCGCTACCGCCGAGCGTGCCAGTCGCCGCATCGAGCCGCTGCTGGAGTCGAGCCAGAATGCGGTGAACACCGCGCAGGACATCGGCCGCCAGGTGGGCCCTTTGCTTGAAGCGGGCCAGAACACCGCACGGGCGCTGCAAAACGCCAGCGGCCGTCTCGGGCCACTCCTGGAATCGAGCCAGGGGACGGTGGACACGATCCAGACGCAAATCCTGCCGCAGATGACGAAAACGCTGGCCGACCTCGAGATCCTGTCCAACTCATTCGGCGACCTGGCGAACAAGATCAACCGGGACCCTTCGATCCTGATCCGCGGCAGTGCGCCGGCGCGGCCCGGCCCGGGAGAGGGGCAATGAGGCTGGCACGGGCCCGGTCGCTTGCCGTCGTGCTGTGTGCGGCGCTGTCCACGGGCTGTGCCTTGCTCACGCCGGTAAAGACCGATACGACAACCTACGTCTTGAACGGGATTCCCGGCGATCTGCCCAGGCAGGCCGCTCACCCCGAGACCATGCTGGTCTTGCTGCCGGAAGCCGCCCCTCTTTACGCGACCCGGCGAATGGCCTATTCGACTCAGGCTTTTCAGATCGGCTATTTCAACGAGAGCGAATGGGCGCTCGCGCCGGCGCAGATGATCCAGCCTCTGCTCGTCGAGACACTGCGCAGTACCGGGTATTTCAGCGAAATCGCATCGTCTCCCCAGCCGGGCCGCCACTCGCTCACCTTGCGAACCGAAATCCTGGAACTGAAACAGGACTTCAGCTCCGAGCCTGCCGCGTTCCGGGTCGCCATGCGTTTCTCGCTGCACCGTGGGCCCACCCGCCAACTTGTTGGAACCAAGGAAGTGTCGGTCAGCGAAACCATGCGGGGAAAAACGGCATACGCCGGTGTCATCGCGGCCAACCTTGCCATGGAAAAGCTGCTGCGTGCATTCGCCGTCTTTGCCATCGGCAACGCGAATTAGGGCCTGTTCACACTATTTTTGCAAGTGCGAACGGGGTTAAAACAGCGTCAATCTAGGCGCGCGACGACGCCCAGGCTGGCCGCCTGGGCTAGGAGTGCAACAACGAGTGGCGCTGTTTTAACCCCGTTCCCTTCGGGTTGCGGCCAAAAAGGCCATGCGCCGCGTTGCGAAGCCTTGCCGGACATTGAGTCCGGCCGCGTTTCGCGCCTTGCGCATGACCTTTTTGATCCGCAACGCATCTTGCAAAAATAGTGTGAACAGGCCCTAGGGCAGCATCTTGCGCAACGTGTCGTCGCGGTACACGAAGTGGTGCCGGAGGGCGGCGGCCGCGTGGACGACGATCAGAACCAGTAGCGCGTAACTCAACCACTTGTGGATTTCGATGAGCTGCATGAACAGATGGTCATTGCGGCCGATCAGGTCCGGCAACGTGAAAGTTCTGAGGAAGAACACGGGAATGCCCGCCGCGGAAGACATGAGCCAGCCCGTTATCGGCAAGGCGAACATGAGCGCGTAAAAGCAGAGATGGACAAACCGCGCGGCGACTTTTTGCCAGTCAGGCAGATGCCCCACCAGATGCGGGAGGATGCTGGTAACACGCCAGGCCAGCCGCACCACGAAGAGCGCCAGTGCCACCATGCCCAATTCCTTGTGGTAGAGGATCAGCGTGATCTTCCTGGTGTCGAAACCGACGTCCGGGAGCGCCACCATATAGAGACCGAGAAAGGCGAGACCGATCAGCAGGGCGGCCATCACCCAGTGCAAGGCAATCGCAACGGCCCCGTAACTCGCTTCAGTGTTGCCCATCGGGGGCATGGACGATCGCCTCTATTTCGCCACCAGCTCGTCGTGATGCGGCACTGCTTCCTGCTTGGCCTCGGCCTTGTTCGCGCCCGGGACCTTGCCGCGGGCGAACAGCATGTACATGGTCGGCACCACGAAGATCGTCAGCAGCGTGCCCAGCGACATGCCCCCCACGATCACCCAGCCGATCTGCACGCGGCTCTCGGCGCCCGCGCCCGTGGCCATCGCCAGCGGCATGGCGCCGAGCACCATCGCGCCGGTAGTCATCAGGATGGGGCGAAGACGCTGCGAGGCTGCCTTCACGACTGCGTCCACGATCTCCAGCCCTTGTTCGCGCAGCTTGTTGGTGAATTCCACGATCAGGATGCCGTGCTTGGTGATAAGGCCCACCAGCGTGATGAGCCCGATCTGCGAATACACATTGAGTGAGCCCCCAGACCACTTGAGCGCCAGCAGCGCCCCGATCATCGACAGCGGCACCGACAGCATGATGACCAGCGGATCGACAAAGCTTTCGAACTGCGCGGCTAGCACCAGGAAAATGAACAACAGGGCCAGCACGAACACGATCGCCAGGGCGCCCTGCGAGCTGCGGAATTCGCGCGACGTCCCATTGAGTTCCGTCGTATAGCCGGGCTTGAGGACCTTGGTGGCGGTCTCGTTCATGAAGTCCAGCGCTTGCCCCAGCGAATAGTCGGGCGCCAGGCTGCCCGTGATCGAAACGGAGCGGCGTTGGCCGAAGTGGTTGAGTTCGCGGGGGCTGACGTTTTCGCGCACTTTGACCAGCGCCGAGAGCGGGATCATGGTGTCGCCGCGGCCGCGCACGTTGATGCTGTCGATGTCCTCCGGCGTTGTCCGGCCGCGCGGCTCGGTCTGCACGATTACGTCGTACTGTTCAGCGTCGCGCTTGTAGCGGGTGACGTTGCGCCCGCCCAGCATGGTTTCCAGCGCCTTGGCCACCACCTCCACGCTCACACCCATGTCGGCGGCTTTCTCGCGATCCACCTCGATCCGCAGCTCGGGCTTGTTCAGGCGCAGATCGACTTGGGGCGAAACGATTCCCGGGTTTTTTGCCATTTCGTCCAGCATCTGGCCAGCCACCCGGCTCAGGTTTTCGTAGCTGTCCGAGGTCTGGATCACGAAGTTCAGCGGAAGTTCGCGAAAGCCCTGGCCCAGCGAAGGCGGCGTGATGATGAACGCATTGACCCCCGGCAGCGAGTTCGTCTTGGGTCCCAGCTCGCGCGCCAGGTCCAGCGTGGTGCGCTTGCGATCCTCCCAATCGATAGTGCGGTACACCACGCTCGCCTGCGACACCGTGGGGTTGCCGACGTTGGCGAAGATCCGGTCGAATTCCTTGTAGGGCTGGCCAAGCTTTTCCAAAGCCTGGGCGTAGCGGTCCGTGTAGTCCAGCGTGGAGCCGTCGGGAGCATTGACGCTAGCCAGAATGGTTCCGCGGTCCTCCAGCGGCGACAGCTCCTTGCGCATGGTTGGCCAGACGGCCGCGATTGCCAGGCCGCTGATCACCATCACGCCGATCACCAGCCAGCGGGCTTGCAGCAGCTTGCCCACGAAGCGACCCGAGCCGGGCCGTGGTTGCCAGCGCGTCAGCAGCACCCAGCGCAACGCCCGCGCATAGCGGTCTGATAGCGCCGTGAGCCAGCGCTCCATGTGGCTGTCGAACCAGGTCGGGCGGGGGTTGTGCTTGAGCAGCTTGGAACACATCATGGGCGTCAAGGTCAACGCCACGAAACCCGACACCACCACGGCACCGGCCAGCGCCAGGGCGAACTCCACGAACAGTCGCCCGGTACGTCCCGGGGTGAAGGCCAGCGGCGCGTACACCGCCACCAGGGTGAGCGTCATCGTGATGACCGCAAAGCCGATTTCGCGCGCGCCCTTGATCGCTGCCGAGAACGGGTCCAGCCCCTCTTCGATGTGCCGGTAGATGTTCTCCAGCATCACGATCGCATCGTCCACCACCAGGCCGATGGCCAGCACCAGGGCCAGCAAGGTCAGCGTGTTGATGGTGAAGCCGGCCAGCGCCATCATGGCGAAGGCACCGATCAGGCTGACCGGGATGGTCACTATGGGGATGATCGAAGCGCGCACCGTGCGCAGGAACACGAAGATCACCAGCGCCACCAGCAGGATGGCCTCGGTGATGGTGCGGTAGACGCTCTTGACGGAGCGGTCGATGAATAAGGAATTGTCGTTGGCGATATCGATCGTCACGTCGGCCGGCAAGTCAGCCTTGAGCTTGGGCAGCATCTCTCGCACGCCGGCGGACAGCTCCAAGGGGTTGGCGGTAGCCTGTCGGATCACCCCGGCCGAGATCGCCGTGCGGCCATTCAGGCGTACCCGGCTGCGTTCGTCCGCCGCCGCCTCCTGCACGCGAGCCACGTCGCGCACCTTGACGGGAAAGCCGTTGACGCTCTTGATGACGATCTCGCCGAACTGGGCTGGCTTGACCAGATCGGTCTGCGACGTGACGCTGAATTCGCGCTGCTGCGACTCGATGCGCCCGGCCGGCAACTCCAGGTTGCTGCGGCGGATCGCATCCTCCACGTCCTGCGTGGTCAGGCGGTAGCCGGCCAGCTTGTCCGGGTCAAGCCACACCCGCATGGCGTACTTGCGCTCGCCGTAGATGCGCACGTCGGCCACGCCGGTGACCGTCTGCAGCCGGGACTTCACGATGCGGTTGACCAGGTCGTTGATCTGCAGCGGACTGAGCGTGTCGCTGGTGAAGGCCAACCAGATGACGGGGAAAGCGTCGGCCTCCACCTTGGCAATGACCGGTTCGTCGATGGACTGGGGCAGCCGGTTGCGCACCCGCGAAGTGCGATCGCGCACCTCGGCGGCGGCGGCGTCGGCGTCTTTTTCCAGGCGGAACTTCACCGAGATCTGGCTCTGCTCGGCCCGGCTGATCGAGGTGATGACGTCCACCGCGTCGATGCCGGCGATGGAATCCTCCAGGGGCTTGGTCACCTGCGTCTCGATCACCTCGGCCGAAGCGCCGGGGTAGCGCACGCTCACCGTGACGACCGGTTCGTCGATCTTGGGGTATTCGCGCACTGAGAGCCGGTTGTAGCTCACCAGGCCGATCAGGACCACGAGCAGCGACAGCACCGTGGCAAACACCGGCCGGCGGATCGATACTTCTGGCAGTTGCACGTCGGTGTCCTCGTCAGGTGCGCGAAGCGCCGCAGGGGTTGGCGCCGTTGGTCTTTGGAGCGGGGGGTGCGGCGGAAATTCCTTGCGCAGCCGATGCGCCCTGCCGAGCCGGCGTAGCGCCCGGACGGCTGAGTTCGACCACCCGCACCGGCATGCCGTCTTTCTGTATCCGCTGCTGGCCCGCCGTCACGACGATCTCGCCGGGTTGCAGGCCCTCGGTGATCTCCACACGGCCGGGCTGGCGGACGCCGACCTTCACTTCCACCCGCTGGGCGATCTTGGTGTCCTGGTCGGGCCCGTCCACCAGCCGGATGACGAACTGGCGCCCGCCCTGCGGAACGATGGCCTCCTCGGGAATGACGCGCGCGTTCTCGCGCTGGCCAAACACCGCGGTGATGCGGGCGAACATGCCGGGGCGCAGTTCCATGTTCCGGTTGTCGATGCACCCGCGGATGCCGATCGAGCGGCCATTGGCATCCACCAGGGGATCGATGGCCTGGACCACGGCCTCGTACTTGCGCCCGGGCAACGCGTCGATCTCCACCAGCGCCGTCTGGCCGCGCTGGGCCTTGGTCTGGAAGCGCTCGGGCAGCCTGAAGTCCACCAGGACCGCGTCGATATCTTCGATGTTCACGATTTCGGCGCCGTCCTTCAGGTAGTCGCCTACGTTGACGGTGCGAATGCCTGCGATGCCGTCGAACGGTGCGGTGATGCGAAGCCGCGCCGCGGTGGCCCTGGCCAGCGACAGCTTGGCTTGCGCCACCTGCAGGTTGGCGGCGCTTTCGTCCACCGAACGCTTGCTGATGAAGTTCTGCGCCACCAGCTCCTGGTTGCGCTTGTGGTTGGCCTGGGCAATGGACAGTTCGGCCTGTGCCTGCTGCAGCTGCGCCAGGGGCAGCTGGTCGTCCAGCTGAACCAGCAGTTGGCCGCGCCGCACCTTCTCGCCGTCGCGGAAGTTCAGCCGGGTCACACGGCCGCTGACTTCCGGCTTCAGCACCACGCTTTGCCGCGATCGCAGGCTCCCCACGGCCTGCGCTTCGTCAGTGATCCTGATGGATTCCACCCGCGCCACTTCGACCGAGGGCGGCCGCGCGGGCCCTGAAGCCGCACCAGCCTGCGGCGCGCCAGCCGCCGGGGCCGCGCCCTCGGCTGCAGGCTTGCTGGGCTTGTTCTGGTACCACCAGGCCGCTCCGGAGGCAGCTGCGATGCCTACGACGGCGATGACGGTGTAAATTGCTTTCGATGCCATGAAAGATCAGAGCCTGCAATGGGCAAAGTTGGTTATTGTTGGAAAACCAACCCACCAATGTATCAGGAGCATGCTAACCGGGCATTTGCGGTCGCCCTAAGTCCGAGGGGCCGGCCCCGCGGCTCGCGCCCGGTTTTTACCCCGTCTTTACATTGGCGCGGGCAATCGGCCCAAAGCCACTTCGACGCCGCGATTGGCCAGCACATCGGCGCGTTCGTTGCCGGGATTGCCGTCGTGGCCCCGCACCCAGCGCCAGTCGATGGCGTGGCCGCTCTTGTTCACCAGTTCGTCCAGGGCCTGCCAAAGCTCCACGTTCTTGACGGGCTGCTTGGTCGAGGTGCGCCAACCCTTGGCTTTCCAGCCCGGCAGCCATTCGGTCATGCCCTTGAGCACATACTGGCTGTCCACGTAGAGGGTCACGGCGCAGGGGCGCTTGAGGGCCTGCAGCGCCTGGATGACGGCCATCAGCTCCATGCGGTTGTTGGTGGTCAGGCGTTCGCCGCCGAACAGTTCTTTTTCGGTGGCGCCGGATTTCATCAGCACACCCCAGCCGCCCGGGCCGGGGTTTCCCTTGCAGGCGCCGTCCGTGTAGATATCGACAGAATTCACAAATGCTCTTCCATGTAGGTGGGACGACGGCGCCGGTTCGCTAGCGGAACGGGCGCGGTCGCTATTGCTTTCTTTGACTTCCAGGCCGGGCCCATCAGCTTGATGCCGCGCACGCGCTTCACCGCCACCAGGAAATAGACCGCGCCGAAGATCGGCCACCAGCGCTCGCCCGCGTGGTCCAGCCAGTCGTAGCGGTCCAGCCATTTCTCGCTGTTCATGGCGGGCCGGTAGCAGCCGAAGTTACCGGACTCGACCTCGAAGCTCAGGAGCCTGAGCCAGTCGCGCAGCCGCCAATAGCCGATGAAATCGCCCGCGTCGGGCAGGAACAGTTCACCGAACCCGAGGCGGCGGTACAGATGGGCACGCCGTTGGCGCAGGCCCCACAGGCTGGCCGGGTTCAGGCAGCAGATCACCACCTTGCCCTCGGGCACCAGGACGCGCTCGACTTCGCGCAAAGTCGCGTGCGGATCGGTATTCAGTTCCAGAGAATGGGGCAGCACCACCAGGTCCAGGCTGTTCGCCTCGAACGGCAGGGCCGCGAAATCCGTGATCAGGGCCGGCCGCAGTTGCGCCGAGTCGGCCGGCGCCGGCTCGCGCAAGGCCAGCCACTTGTGCGTCATGCGGTTGGCTTGCAATGTGTCGAGTTCAGGAAGGCCGAGCTGCAGCGCGTGATAGCCGAAGATGTCCCCTACAGCCCGGTCGAACTCGGCACGCTCCCACGCCAGAAGGTAACGACCGGGCGGGGTCTCGAACCACTGCCGCATTCCTATAATCTGGTCGCTCATGAAGTTAATACCGCTGCCGGCCTTCCAAGATAATTACCTCTGGCTGTTGCATGACGGGCAACGGGCATAGCCCGCAATGGCCTTCTTGCAGCGCGACGACCTGCAACTAGATGCGATTCTAGTCACGCACCGTCACGCGGACCATATGGGCGCGGTCGGTCACACTTCCGGGGATATTGCCTATTACGGCGAAGAATTCGATGGCGTACCATTACTGTTTTTGCGGCGCCCCGTTGTTTTCTAACGGATGTGGGCGGCTTTTCGAGGGAACGCCCGCCCAAATGCTGGCATCGCTCGATAAATTTGCGCGGGCTGTGGAACCTCATAATGCTGAGCTGATCCACTATACCCCGTGCCGTCGCTCCGTTGGACGACATGGACATGCTTGCCGCCCTTCGGCAATGGAAAAAAGAACCTAATGAGACTGCTTCACATCGCGGGCCTTTCCCTCCTGTTGGCACTGGCCGGTTGTGCCACACCGCCCGCCTCGGAGCCGCAAGCCCCCGCCCCCGTCACTTCGGCAAAGCGCGATGCGCCGGCCGTCATCCCGGGCGGACCCCTGCAACCCATTACCGCAGCCGAAGCGGCATCGCGCGGTGTCGCCCAACTGCAACCCCCGGCGGACCTGTGGGAGCGCATCCGCCGCGGCTTCAAGATGTCCAACCTGGACAGCGACCTGGTGCGCCAGCAGGAACAGTGGTACTCCACCCGCCCCGACTACATCCAGCGAATGACCGAGCGTTCGCGCAAGTACCTGTTCCATATCGTGGAGGAACTGGAGCGCCGCAACATGCCTACGGAACTGGCCCTGCTGCCGTTCGTGGAGAGCGCGTTCAATCCGCAGGCGGTGTCCAGTGCGCGTGCCGCCGGCATGTGGCAGTTCATGCCGGCCACCGGCCAATACTTCGAACTCAAGCAGAACGTGTTCCGCGACGACCGGCGCGACGTCCTGGCTTCCACGCGAGCGGCCCTGGACTACCTGCAGAAACTGCATGGCATGTTCGGCGACTGGCACCTGGCGCTGGCAGCCTACAACTGGGGTGAAGGCAGCGTCGGCCGGGCCATCGCGCGCAACCAGAAAAGCGGGTTGGGCACGACCTATGTCGACCTGAACATGCCCAACGAAACGCGCTACTACGTTCCCAAGCTGCAGGCCGTCAAGAACATCGTGGCCGGCCCGGAAAATTTCCGCACCGAACTGCCGCTGATCGAAAACCATCCCTATTTCCAAAGCGTCGTTGTCTCACGCGACATCGACGTCGAACTGGCGGCACGGCTGGCCGACATCTCCGTCGAAGACTTCAAGGCATTGAACCCGTCGATGCACCGGCCGGTCATCCTGGCGGCGGGCACACCGCAAATCCTGCTGCCCTGGGACAACGCCAAGGTCTTCCAGCGCAACTTCGAGGCCTACACGGCGGGCCAGTACGCAAGCTGGACCGCGTGGAGCGCGCCCTCTACGATGAGCGTGGGCGAGGCCGCGCGCCGTGTCGGCATGAGCGAGGCCGACCTGCGCAGCGTCAATGCCATCCCGCCCCGCATGCTGATCAAGGCAGGCTCGGTACTGATCGTGCCGCGCACGGCCAAGATGCAGGATGACGTGACCAGCCATGTCGCCGATAACGGCCAGTTGAACCTGGCACCTGAAAACGTGACTCGCCGCACCGCCGTCAAGGCCGGCAAGCACGATACCGTCGCCAGCATCGCCAAGCGGTACAAGCTCAACGCGGCGCAGGTTGCCGAATGGAATGACGTGGGTGCCTCGGCCGCCTTCAAGGTGGGCCAGCAGGTGGTCCTCTTCTTGCCCGTGCGGGCCGCAACCCGCAGCCCGGTTCGCGCCGGCGCCAAATCCAGCGGTCGTGCCGGGGCCGCGTCGCGCGCTGTTCCGAAGCGCCCGACCAAGGCAGTGAAGCGCCGCTGAGCTACAACTCGTAACTGCTCTCGCGCAGGACAGGTCCCACGGAAGTTCGCTATCCGGTCCGATGCGGCCTGCGCTCGCGCTGAGGCAGAGTCAACTTATTGCTACTGCAAGGAGTTGACTATGTTCAAGAAATCTCTTTTGGGCGCCATCGTTGCCGCCGGCTCGCTGATCGGTCTCGCCCCGACGGCGGCCAACGCGCAGTACACCGCCATCGTGTCGACGGCCCCGCCTGCGCCGGTGCAGGAAGTGACGCCCCCGCCGCGCCGCGGCCATGTATGGGCACCTGGCCATCATGAATGGCGCGGCAACCAGTACGTCTGGGTGTCCGGCCATTGGGTGCAGGCCCGAGAAGGCTACGACTATCGCGAGCCGCGCTGGGTGCAACGCGGCGACGGCAGCTGGTACCTGGTGGGCAACACCTGGGAACGGCGCGGCCCCTATGGCGACCGCGACCGTGACGGCATCGCCAACCGCGACGATCCGGACAGCCCGCGCAACCAGCGCCAAGCGCGCCGCTTCGGTCCGCATGGTGACTTGGACCGCGACGGCATCATGAACAAGGACGACCGCGACCGCGACGGCGACGGCGTCAATAATCGCCGCGACCGCTATCCGGACGACCCGCGCCGCAGCTAATCGCTGACGTGAAAAAACCCGGTTTTCGCCGGGCTTTTTTTTCAGAGTTTCTCGGTTTCGCCTTGGCGCGGCTGCCACTTCATCAGCCGCTTCTCGATCCGGCCCACCAAGCCGTCGAGAACGAGTGCAAACGAGGTCAGCACCACGATGCCCGCGAACACGGTGTTGACGTCGAAGGTGCCTTCGGCCTGCAGGATCAGGTAACCGACGCCGCGCGCCGAACCCAGGTACTCGCCCACCACCGCGCCCACGAAGGCCAGGCCCACCGAAGTGTGCAGGCTGGAGAACACCCAGCTGGTCGCGCTGGGCAGATACACCGTGCGCAGCAGTTGCTTCTGGTTGGCGCCGAGCATGCGGGCATTGGCCAGCACCACCGGGCTGACCTCCTTCACGCCCTGGTAGACGTTGAAGAACACGATGAAGAACACCAGCGTCACGGCCAGCGCCACCTTGCTCCAGATGCCCAGGCCGAACCACATGCCGAAAATCGGCGCGAGGATCACGCGGGGCATGGAGTTGGCCGCCTTGATGTAGGGATCCAGGATCGCACTGGCCGTGGGCGCCAGCGCCAGCCACAGGCCGAAAACGAGGCCCAGCACCGTACCCAATCCGAAGGCCAGCACGGTCTCCAGCAGCGTCACGCCCAGGTGCTGGTAGATGTCCGCGCGTCCCGGCAAGCCGTCGGGAAACAGGTCCGTGGGCTCGAAGCCGAAAGGCATGAACCACGACCAGATGCGGCCCGCCACCTTGATCGGCTCGCCCAGGAAAAAGGCATATTGCTGGTTGCGCGAGATCAGCTGCCAGAAGACCAGTACCGCGATCAGAAGGCCCACCTGCCAGTAGCGCAGGTTCTTGCCGGAAGGCTTCATCGCGTCGAACATCAGGCCGCCTTTTTCAGTTGCTGGGCGTAGCCCTTAAGAACCTCGTCGCGCAGCACATCCCATATCTGCTTGTGCAATTCGACGAAGCGCGGCTGGGTGCGCACTTCGGCGACGTCGCGCGGGCGCGGCAGGTCGATGTCGAACTCTCCGATCGGCCGGGTCGCCGGCCCCGCCGACAAGACCACCACGCGATCGCTCATCGCGATGGCCTCGTCCAGATCGTGCGTGATGAAGAGCACGGCCTTCTTTTTGGCGGCCCACAGGTCCAGCACTTCGTTTTCCATCAGCTGGCGGGTCTGGATGTCCAGCGCGCTGAAGGGCTCGTCCATGAGGATGATGTCCGGGTCGAGCGCCAGCACCTGGGCCAGCGCCGTGCGCTTGCGCATGCCGCCGGAGAGCTGATGCGGGTAACGATCGCCGAATTCACCGAGGCCCACGCGTTCCAGCCAGGCCTGCGCCTGCTTTCTGGCATCGGCATCGGGTACGCCCCGATACTGCAAACCCACCATCACGTTGTCGATGGCGCTGCGCCAGGGCATCAATGCCTCGGTCTGGAACATGTAGCCGGCGCGCCGATTGATGCCCTGCAGGGACTGGCCGAACACCTTGATGTCGCCGGAAGACGCCTGGAGCAGGCCCGCCCCGATATTCAGCAGCGTCGATTTGCCGCAACCCGTGGGCCCGACCACCGACACGAACTCGCCCGCGCGGATGCGCAGCGTGGTGTCGGCCACGGCCGTATATCGCTGCGCCGGTTCGTCCGGCGAATGGAAGGTGACGGTGATGCGATTGAGTTCGAGCGCGAATTCAGGCATGCGCGCGAGCGTACCTGAAATTCCGCATCGATCAAACGCCGCGTCGGGCCTTCTCGGCCCGTCGCTCCCTTCAACGAATCAGAAATCCTGCACCAACGGGGTCCTTGCGATCGATCACCCAGCGCGCGGTCCCCACAATGCTGGCTGTTCCCTTTACGGTTGGGCGCACCGCGCGCGTGCCGTTCAGGTCGACCACGCCCAGCAGGCATCCTTCGAAGGTTCCGCTGCCCAGCAAACCTTCCGAGCGAATCGGCTGGTTGAGCCCCATCTTCCCACGCGCCTCGAACATCGCCATCATCGCGCTGGTTCCGGTGCCACCGGGCGAGCGATCGAGTTGCCCTGCGCTGAACACGTGGACGTTCTTGTAAAACGCACCTTCTATTGTCGGCTCATGCCAGAAGGTCACGAAGTTGAGGTTATTCACGTGAGCCTGCGTCGGGTGCTGCAGACGCTTTTGCGCATTGATCTGATCGCGCGCCAGAACACCCAGCCGCGCCAGCTCCGTGCCGTTGTTCGGCGAAATCCGCAGCTTGGTTGTCGATAGATCTATGATGCCGAAATAGTTGCCGCCCCACACGATGTCGGCAGCGACCTTGCCGTAGCCGGGCAGGTCGACGGGGACATCCCTTTCTGCGACATAGGCGGGAACATTCTCGAAGCGCGTCCAGAGGACCTCATTGCCTTCGCTGGCAACTTCGGACACAACCAGCCCCGCGGTCGTTTCGAAACGAATCTTCGTCATGCCGTTTTCCCCGCGCGGCACCAAGCCGAGGGCCACCATGGCCATGCTGACCGCAATCGTGCCGTGGCCGCACATGTGGGAATACTCGGTGCCGTCGATGTAAATAAGGCCCGCGTCGAACCCTGGTCCCGAGGGCGGCGTCAGGAAGACGCCGAACATGTCCTTGTGGCCCCGCGGTTCACGCATCAGCGCGAGGCGCAGCCAGTCGTATCGTTCTTCCAGAAAAGCGCGCTTTTCCAGGATGCTGCTGCCGGGCGGATATGGAATGCCGCTGTGAATGATGCACAGTGGTTCGCCCTCGGTATGGGTATAGATGACGTCGAACGTGTCCTGTTTTTGCATGGCTGGTGGTCCTAGATGAGGAAGACGGAGGGAGGGTTTATCTGCGCTCGGACAGCATGTCCAGGCCGAGCGTCAAGTCGAGAATGACGATGACAACCGCCGCGAACGCGATGGTCGCACCCGACACGGCCGCGATCGTCGGGTCTATCGTGTATTGCACATAGTTGAAAAGCTTCACGGGTATGGTGTTGAGCTCCGACGTCGTGTTGAAGATTGACAACTCAACGTTAATGAACGAGGAAATAAAGGCGAAGATCGATCCGGCTACTACGCCCGGTCGGATCTGGGGCAGCACGACCAGGAAGAACGTCGTCAAGCCATTTGCCCCGAGATCGGCGGACGCTTCCTCAAGCGCGCGTTGCTCAAGCGTGAGAAGCGACAGCGTGCTACGAAGCACGAATGGCGCCACGATCACGGTGTGACCGATTGCCAAAGCCAGGAAGCTTCGCGTCAAGCCGAAGTAAGCGCCGAATTGCAGCAGCGCTGCACCCAGCACGATGTGAGGCAGAACCAGCGGCGAGAGCAGCATCGCCGACACCAGGCGCTTTCCCGGAAATTCATGGCGCGCCAGGGCCAGCGCGGCAGGCACGGTCATCACGACGGCCGCCACGGTCGCCGCCAGCGCCAGCAGGATGCTGGTGGTGAAGGCGGCTACGTAACTGGGGTCGCCCAGCATTTTGCGGTACCAGTCCAGGGTCAGCCCTTGTGGGGGAAAGGCCAGAAACTGGGACGCCGTCAGAGAGGCGCCAACGATCACGGCGAGCGGCAACACGAGGAAGCCGAGGACCGCCCACGATAACGCCCGAATTGCCAACCTTGCGCTCATCGCGCCCTCCCAGGTGTTTCGCCGATGCGCGCGGCAATGCCGACCATGACCAGTGTGAACACAAGCAACACGACGCTCAGCGCCCCGCCGTAGTGAACATCGAAGACCGAGCTGTACTGCTGGAAGATCAACATCGACAAGACGGTGATGCGGCCACCCGACAGGAGGGCCGGCGTGACGTAGGCGCTGACCGCGAGCGTGAAAACCATGATGGCGGCGGACATCACGCCAGGCAGCGTCAAGGGGAGCGTGACATGCCAGAAGGTCGCGCGGGGACTCGCGCCCAGGTCGGCCGAAGCACGTTCGAGGTCGGCGTCCACCCGGGCCAATGCGTTTCCCACTCCGAGCACGACGAAGGGCAACAACACATAGACCATCCCGATCAGGATGCCGGTCTCGGTACCCAGGAAACGAATGGGCTGGTCCGTCAGGCCCGTTGCCACCAGTCCCTGGTTCACCAGTCCGGTGCGTCCCAGCAGCACCATCCAGCCGAATGATCGAACAATGTTGCTCGTAAACAGTGGCACGACCAGGAGAATCAAGCAGGCACGCCGCCAGGCGCGCCATTTTGCTATGCGCACCAGGTACCAGGCGAGCGGATACCCCAGAACGAGGCAGACCAGTGTCGTTGCAAGCGCGATGCGGAACGTGACGACAATGACGTCCCAATGGTAGCGATCGGCCAGTACATGGATGTAGTGCCTGAGAGTAATGGTGCCGTCGCCTGGCCCTTGGGTGAAGCTTGCCAACACAACGACCGCCAGCGGCGCCAGGAAGAACGCGCCAAAGAAGGCCAGCGCAGCAGCAAGCAGCAACGCCGGAGCAGTCATGCCGCCGCGTGTCACTCCCGATCCTCCAGTTGGTGCAAATTGGCAGCCAGGAATTCCAGCCGCGCGGGCCGCCCCGGTTGCATGGACTCATCGGGCAGCCCCGACGCGCGTGCCACCAGAATGCGACCTTCGACGTCGACGTGGATGAAAGTGTGACTGCCTACGCTGACCACGTCCTTGACCGTTCCGCCAAGAACGCAGCGACCGGCTGCCGCTGCAGCGGCGGGAGGTTCCCCCGCCCCACCTTCCGCCACGAGCAGTAAGTGTTCGGGCCGCAACACGGCCACGCCCCGGTCCGCACGAGCCCGCAGGTGCGGGATTTCCAACTGCTGCGTCGCCAGGTGCACGAAGCCGCTGGAGCCCGCAACGAAATCGATGAAGTTGGCCTCACCGATGAATTCGGCGACAAAGCGGTTCGCGGGCGCACGATAAATACCGGTGCCGGTTCCCACCTGCTCCACTCGCCCCGCATTCATGACGACGATCCGGTCGGCCATGCTCATCGCCTCCTCCTGGTCGTGCGTCACGAACAGAAACGCTATGCCGAGCTTTTCCTGTAGGTGCTTGAGCTCCAGCTGCATGCGCTTGCGGAGCTTCATGTCCAGCGCCGACAAGGGTTCGTCGAGCAGCAGCAGCTTGGGCCGATTGACCACCGCCCGGGCCAGGGCGACCCGTTGCTGCTGGCCGCCGGATAGTTCGGCGGGGTAGCGCGAGCCCAAGCTTGCCAGTCCCACCAGTTCAAGCGCGTCTTTCGAGCGCTCTTCGGCTTCGGCTCGGGCGATGCCTTGGCGGCGCGGGCCATACGCCACGTTCTCCTGCACGCTCATGTGCGGAAACAGGGCGTAATTCTGGAAGACCGTATTGAGCGGGCGACGATGCGGCGGCCAACCACTGACGTCCTGGCCGTCGATGACGATGCGGCCCGCGTCCGGTTCCACGAACCCCGCGATGGTCCGCAGTAGCGTCGTCTTCCCACAGCCGCTGGGCCCGAGCAGGGCAATGAATTCGCCCTGCTCGACCGTCAGCTGAATAACGTCCAGCACGGGGTGCTCGCCGAAGCGCTTGCGAACGCCGTCGATAGTGACAATGGCAGACATCGGGTGGGCAATGCTTAGCGTTTACGGGCGACCTGGCGGTTCCATGCGTCGGTCACCTCCGCGCGCCGCTGGTTGATCACGTTCCAGTCCAGGAGATTCAGGTTCGCAACCGAGCCGTCCGTGCCCCAAGGCAGTTTGCGCGCAACCTCAGTGGGGACGCTCACGTTCTTGACTGACGGCCCAAGGTAGAGTTTTGTCGCCAGACATGCCGATGCCTCGCGAGAAAGCGCAGTGTTGACGAACTGTTCGGCTGCGGCCTTATTGCGTGTTCCCTTGACGATGTGCAGACGGGCGTCGGTTGCCCACACGCCTTCCTTTGGCACCGCAAAGCCAATGGGCACGCCCTTGTCGATCAAGTCCCAGGCTCCAACATTGAAATGCGCGCCAATAACGGCGTCCCCGCTCTGATACGCGTTAGTCGCCGCGCCGGAGCTGTCGAAAAATAGCGCGGTGTTGAGCGAGCGGATTCTGTCGTACAGCGGGTCGAGACGGGCGGCATCGACGCCCCACACCTTGGCCAGGAAGAAAACGATCGGCACGCCCGCGGAGTTCGATGGCGAGGGCAGCGCTACTGTTCCGGCGTACTCGGGCTTCCACAGGTCTTTCCAGCTGGTGGGTGGTTGTTTGACCTCCTTGGTGCTGTAAACCAGGCCCATCGAATAGTAGCCGGTACCCACTGCGAACGTGTTCTTGCCGCTGCGATAGACCGCCTGGTCGAGCACGTTGGCCATGTTGGGGATAGCCCGGACATTCAGGTCTTCCAGTACGCCCGCCTGCTGCGCGAGTTCGCTGATTCCGCCGTCCATCCATGCGACGTCAATCGTCGTTGCCGCCTTCTGCTGCTGCAGTTTGGCCAGCGTCGTCGTCGAAGTGCCGATTTCCGGGACCACCTTAATGCCAGTAGCCTTGGTGAAGGGCTCGGCCACACACGCGTTGAAGGCTTCCCCCCAGTTGCCGCCGTACCATGCGACCGTGAGCTTGCCCTGCTGAGCCAGGGCCGCCTGCGACAGAGCGGCTGCGCCTGCAAAAAACAATACGGACGCGAGGGTAGTGCAATTGCGCGTTGTCATGAAAGTTCCTCTTGGTGAGTTGCCATGAATGGTGATGGGCAGACGCATCTTCTCCCTGCGCCGATTAGTTCGCTTGAAGTCGCGGGCCGCAAAGTTGAATAATTGCGTCATGCCTTCCTCGCGACCCCCGACTGACTGCACTCCTTTGCCCGACGGCGCCCCGGACGACGACGTCGGGTGGGGAAAACCCGAACTGAGGATCGGGTTCGTGCTGTTGGAGCAGTTCACTCTGACCGCATTTGCCGGCCTGGTCGACGTGCTTCGCCTCGCGGCCGACCATGGAGGGCGAAGCCGGAAAATCCATGCCAGCTGGCGAGTAATGAGTTGGGACGGAAAGCCCCGCACGTCGAGCGCCGGACTCACTCTGGACGTCGAAGGCGCGTTGGCGGACGACGTCACGGCCTTCGACTACATCGCCGTCTGCGGGGGCAATGACTATCCGAACAACTACGTGCCGCCGCAGCTGCGCGATTGGTTGCGTACCGCCGCCGCCGCGCGCGTTCGCTTGCTCGGAATCTGCACCGGAACATTCGCACTGGCGCACGCCGACCTGATCGGCGCGCGCACAGTTTGCGTGCACTGGAACGTGCTCGATTCGTTTCGCGCCAGCTTTCCGGCAACCCGTGCAGTGGTCGACCGACTTTTCGTTGATGAGGGTGACCTGATCACTTGTGCGGGCTCGACAGCTGCCATAGATTTGGGCCTGTACTTGGTCACCCGCCATTGCGGCCGCGACAAGTCGCAACAGGCGGTCAGGCATATGATGCTGCAGGGAATGCGGCCGTCGCGCCTGCCTCAAGCTCATTTCTACGCCGACCTCTCGGGCATTCAGGACGTGCGCGTCCGGCGCGCAGCCCACTATCTGGAGCAGCGGGTGGACGATCCACCAACGCTGGACGCCACCGCCCGCTACGTAGGCGTCGGCCGGCGCCAGCTCGAACGCGCGTTCAGCCAGGCGTTGGGCATGTCACCCACGGCATTCCAGCGCGGCCTGCGGCTCGAGTACGCTAGCTGGCTGCTGCTGAACAACCCGCGCAGTATCACCGAGACTGCGCTGGATTGCGGATTCTCAGACGGCGCGCATTTTTCGCGCGAATTTCGCGCGAGGTTCGGCTTGTCGCCCAAGCAGTTCCAGCAACGCGGGACGGGCGCAAAGACTACGCCTTGAACCGGTCCTTGGCGCGGCGCGCAAACTCGTTGGTGTAGGTCTTGCCCAACTCGATCTTTTCGGGCTTGATGGCCGGATCGAAGCTGGCCAGCGCCTTCAGTGCGGTGCGTGTGCCCTCTTCGGCGATGAGGCCGTCGAGCGAGATGGCTTCGCGCACCTTGTTGAAGGATGCGAGGTACAGCGCGCGGTCACCCAGCAGATAGCCTTCCGGCACGGTCTTGATGATGTCGCTGGGCCCGGCCGTCTGCAGCCACTTGAGGCCGCGAACGATGGCGTTGGCCAGGCCCTGGCAGGTGTTGGGGTTCTTCAGCACGAAGTCGGTGTGCGAGTAGAAGCAGGCTGCGGGCATGGGGCCACCGAAGACATCGATGGTGCCCTTGAGCGTGCGCGTGTCGCTGATGATCTTCACGTCGCCCTTTTGCTCCAGCATGGTCATCACCGGATCGGTGTTGCTCATGGCGTCGATCTGGCCCGAACGCAGCGCCGCCAGCGCGCCCGCTGCCGTTCCCACGCCCACGAAGCTGACTTCGCTGGCCTTGATGCCGGCACGCGAGAGCACCAGGTTCGCAACCATGTTGGTGGACGACCCGGGCGCCGAAACGCCGATCTTCTTGCCCTTGAGGTCGGTCAGCGTCTTGTAGTTCGGCATGGCCTTGGTCGAGACGCCCACGGCGATCTGCGGCGCACGGCCCTGCAGCACGAAAGCCTGGATGTACTGGTTCTTGCTCTGCATGTTGATGGTGTGCTCGTAGGCACCGCTCACCACATCGGAGGAGCCGCCCACCAACGCCTGCAGCGCACGCGCGCCGCCGGCAAAGTCGGAAATCTCGACGTCCAGGCCTTCGGCCTTGAAGTAACCCAGTTGCTCGGAAATCGTCAGCGGCAGGTAGTAAAACGCGGCCTTGCCCCCCACGGCGATGGAAACCTTGCTTTTTTCGAGCTTGACCTGCGCTCGCAGCGCCGGCGCGGCAATGGCGGCAGCCGTCAAAGCCGCGGCCGAGGTGAACGTACGGCGGGAGATGATCATGTTTTTCCTGGATAGGCCTTGCTTGCTTGTTTGCGAGGTTAGCCAGGGCAATGCTGCACCGCATCGGGAACATCCCGTGCGGGTTTCCACGTAAGTTGGGAAGCCGCTGCGATCAGCGATACCCAGTGAACAAAATAGCTATGTTCACCAGGAGCGCCAGCGCCCAGATGGCCGACCGGATCGTGGGCAATCCGGCCACGTACATCGCGATGTAGATGACCCTGAGCGTGACGAACACCAGGGCCAGGATGTCCAGCCTCGTCTGTGGCGCCCCAAGCTGGTGGGCGATGATCACGGCGCCGATGAAAAACGGCAGGGCTTCGAAACTATTGGCCTGCGCGGCATTGGCGCGCGCTTGCCAGTCGGTCTGGCGCGCCAGCCAGCCGCGCGGGTCGCGGTTGTCGAAACCACCCTGCTTGCGGGGCTTGCCGAACCCGCTGGACTTGGCCAGCCAGGCGCAGCCTAAGGGCAGCAATGCGGCGATTAGCACGCACCAGTAAGCCACCGTGAAACGGGCAAATTGCATCCTCATCCCCTCTTTTTTATCTTCTGTCCACCAGCGCGTGCGCGATTGTCCCCAAATCCACGTACTCCAGCTCACTGCCCGCCGGCACCCCGCGCGCCAGCCGTGTGACCTTCAGGCCGCGCGCCTTGAGCGCCTCCCCGATCACATGCGCCGTGGCTTCACCCTCCGCGGTGAAGTTGGTCGCCAAAATCACTTCCTGCACCACGCCGTTGGTGGCCCGGTCGAAGAGCTTCGCCAGGCCGATGTCCTTGGGCCCGATCCCGTCGAGCGGGCTCAGCTTGCCCATCAGCACGAAATAAAGCCCCTTGAATGCGGCAGTGCGCTCCACGGCCGCCTGGTCCGCGGGTGTTTCCACCACGCACAGCTTGCTGGCATCGCGCCGCGGATCCCGGCAGGTGGCGCAGACCTCGTTCTCCGTGAAGGTATGGCACAGGCTGCAATGCTTGATCTGTGTTGCCGCTTGCTGCAGGGCTTGAGCCAGCAGCTGGGCCCCGGCCCGGTCGTGCTGCAACAGGTGAAACGCCATTCGCGAAGCCGACTTGACCCCCACACCCGGCAGGCGGCGAAGCCCCTCGATCAGTGCGTTGAGTGCGTTGTTGTCGGCCATCAGCTGGCTTAGAACGGGAGCTTCATCCCGCCCGGCAGCCCCGGCATGCCGGCCGAGAGCTTGCCGATCTTCTCCTGCGAGGTTTCCTCTGCCTTGCGCACGGCGGCGTTGAAGGCGGCGGCGACCAGGTCTTCCAGCATGTCCTTGTCGTCTGCCAGCAGGCTCGGGTCGATCGTGATGCGCTTGACGTCGTGCTTGCAGGTCATCGTGACCTTCACCAGGCCGGCCCCGGATTCGCCGGTCACCTCGATGTGCGCCAGTTCCTCCTGGGCCTTCTTCAGGTTGTCCTGCATGGCCTGGGCCTGTTTCATGAGGCCGGCGAGTTGTCCTTTGTTGAACATGGGGTTCCTTTGCTTAATTAGTGGTCACTGGCTTGATGCTTCCAGGGACGATTTTCGCGCCAAAGTCGCGCATCATGTCCTGGACAAAAGGGTCGCCGAGGATGATCTCCTCGGCAGCACGCTGTTTTTCCGCCGCGGCGGCGGCGTTGCGGCGCGCCGGGCTGTCCGTCACCATGCCCACCTCGACGCTCAGGTTGACCGCGTGCCCCGCGCCTTGCAAGGCGGCCTTCAGGCGCTCACGGGCGGCGGGCTGATTCAACGACTCGCGCTCCACGCGCAGCATCCAGTGTTCCTGGTCGCGGGCCACCAGCTGGGATTGCAGGGCCAGCTCGCGCACCAACGCCGTGATCGCCTCGCGCGCCACGAGCTGAGCCACCGTGGCATGCCAGAAATCACCCTCTTCCGTGGGAATGACGGTCGTTGTGGCCGGGCCTTGAGCGTCGCGCGGCGACTCGGGTTGAACCCGCACGGGCACGCCCACCACCTCGGCGGCAGGCCGGCCGGTGACCGGGACAGCGGGAGCAGCGGCGGGCGCGCCGCCGGCCGGCCGCTGCGGCGGCCTCACCTCGCGCGACTCCATGACCGGGAGGACCCGGCCTGGTGGCGCGCCCACCGCGGGCACGGCGGTGCGGGCCGGGGCCGGCGCCTGCAGCGGCCGCTCCTGGGCCGGTTCAGTCAGAGTTTTTTTTTCCGCTGCGGGCGCTTTAAAGGCCAGCAGTCGCAGCAGCACCATGGTCAATGCCGCGTATTCGTCCGGGGCCAAGCCCAGCTCGCCGCGGCCATGCAGGCACATGCTGTACAGCAATTGCGTTTCGTCCGCCGGCATCAACTGGGCCAGGCGGGCAATCTCAGCCGCGTCGGGATCCGTGTCGTCGGCGGCAGACGGCACGGCCTGGATCACGGCCATGCGTTGCAGCACCGCGCTCATTTCTTCCAGGGTGGACGCGGCGCTCAGGCCCAGCGTGCGCAACGCATCGGACGTTTCCACCACGGTCTTGCCGTCGCCTTGAGCCAAGGCATCGATCAGGCGCAACACATGGCCGCGATCGACGCTGCCCAGCATCTGCCGCACGGCGGCCTCTTCCAGCTTGCCACCACCAAAGGCGATTGCCTGATCGGTGAGCGACAGCGCGTCGCGCATGGAGCCGCGAGCGGCGCGCGACAGCAGGCGCAACGCCTGGGTGTTGGCTTCGACGCCCTCCGCCTGCAAGACGTGCGCCAGGTGCTCCTGCACGGTTTCCGGCGCCATCGGCCGCAGGTTGAACTGCAGGCAGCGCGACAACACGGTCACCGGCACCTTCTGCGGATCGGTGGTGGCCAAAACGAACTTGAGGTATTCGGGCGGCTCCTCCAGCGTCTTGAGCATGGTGTTGAAGGCATGCCCCGTCAGCATGTGCACTTCGTCGATCATGAAGACCTTGAAGCGGCCCTGCACCGGCTTGTACACCGCCTGTTCCAGCAGCGACTGCATGTCGTCGACGCCGCGGTTGGACGCCGCGTCGAGCTCGGTGTAGTCCACGAAGCGGCCGCTGTCGATGTCGGTGCACGCCTGGCACACGCCGCATGGCGCGGCCGTGATACCGCCGTTGCCGTCCGGCCCCTGGCAGTTCAGAGACTTGGCCAGGATGCGCGATACGGTGGTCTTGCCGACGCCCCGCGTCCCGGTAAAAAGATAGGCATGGTGCAGGCGCTGCTGAGTCAGCGCATTGCCCAGCGCCTGCACCACGTGCTCCTGGCCGACCATTTCCGTGAAGGTCTTGGGCCGGTATTTGCGGGCGAGCACGAGATAGGACATGCGGGAATTCTACGGGCTGGCTCGCGGCCACCTTCCGAACCACCCAAAGTGCCGAAGGGGCTCTTGCCTGCGAATACAATACAGCCTGACGGGCCTCCCCGCATGGTGAAGCGGCCAACCGGGTCAGGTGGGGAACCAAGCAGCCCTAACTGTGGAGCCAGTGCCGGGGGTAAGGCTCGTCAACTTTCCCCTTCTTTCCCACTACCGTTCAGCCACGAACGGCGACCTCCTGGCGGCTGACTGTAACGCTGGGTTGCGTCCGACAAACTTCCAGGTGCTGCAGACCTAGAGTCGAGCCATAAACCGCTGGGAGGTGCCATGAACGCCGTCGTCGTGTGCCCGATGCGCCAGTCAAACGCTGTCGCCAGGTATTGGCTTTTCATGGCTGCGGCGATCGCGCTTTGCCTTTCCGGCACCGGCGCCTGGGCGCAGGATGACGAAGCTGCTGCCACCGTCGTGGCGCAACTCGCGGTGCCGGAAGTGTCAGCCACATCACTTCCCCGGTTCGAACCAGACGGCGCATCGCGCGCATCGCGCATCGACATGACCTGGCTGCCGCGGCGGCGTTCGGCCCTGGGCCTGTCCCTGGGCATGACCAGCATCGATGGCCTGGGGCTCGGGCAAAGCATGGACGTCGGCCTCCACTGGCGCTATACGATGGACACCAACTACCGGATCGACGTGACGGCATGGCGGCGGATGACGCCCATCGATGCCGCGTCGCTGGTGCAGCTGCGCGAGCCCAGCTATGGCGCCCGCGTGGAGATGAGAATCGGCCGGGCTCCGACGCAACCGGGCTTCGTGGCCGAACGCGGCTTCATCGGCTTCCAGCTGGAAAGCGGCGCCCGCATCACGGTGCGCCGCAGCGGCGGCAAGCCGATGATTTACTACCGCACAAAGTTCTAGGCGGCCGCGCGCACGCCGAGAAAGCTCAGCAGCCCCAGCGCGGCCGCGCGACCGGTGGCAAAGCTGGCCGTCAACAGGTAGCCACCGGTCGGCGCTTCCCAATCCAGCATTTCACCCGCGCAGAAAACGCCCGGCACTTCGCGCAACATGAGCCCTTTATCCAAGGCCTCGAAGCGAACGCCGCCCGCGGTGCTGATCGCTTCGTCGATGGGCCTGGCGGCAACCACTGTCAGCGGCAATGCCTTGATCGCACTTGCCAGGCGGCCCGCATCGTGCAGATCGGGCTTGGGCACCAGTTCGTGCAGCACCGCCATCTTGATGCCCTCCAGGCCCAGACGGCTCTTGAGATGGCTGGACAGCGAACGCGAGCCACGCGGATGAGCCACCTCGGCGAGGACCTGCGCCGCGCTCCGGGCAGGCAGCAAATCCAACTCGAACGTGGCGCTCCCGCGTGCCGCTATCTCGTCGCGCAGTTGCGCCGACGCCGCATAGATGAGGCTTCCTTCGACACCCGTGGCCGTGGCGACGAACTCGCCCTGGCGGTGGAACTGCTGGAAGCGGATGGCGACCGACTTGAACGGTTGTCCGGCGAAGCGGGTGGCGAAATATTCGGTCCAACCACCGCGCACGTCGAACCCGCAATTGGAGGGCAGCAAGGGCGCGATGCTCACGCCGCGCTCCTCCAGCAGCGGCACCCACGCGCCGTCGGAGCCCAGGCGAGCCCAGCTCGCGCCGCCGAGAGCCAACATCGTGGCTTCGGGCCGCACGATGCGCTCTCCCTGCGGCGCTTCGAACTGCAAGGCTCCGTCTTCGGTCCAGCCCGTGAATCGATGCCGCATGTGGAACTGCACGCCCGCACCGCGCAGCCGCTGCAACCAGGCGCGCAGCAGCGGCGCCGCTTTCATTTCAGACGGAAATACCCGGCCGGATGTGCCCACGAAGGTGGCGATGCCCAGGCCTTGCGCCCAGTCGCGCAACGCCTGCGCACCGAATTGCTCGAGCAAGGGCTCGATCTGGGCACGGCGGGCGCCGTAACGCGAGGCGAAGGGTTCGAATGGTTCCGAATGCGTGAGATTGAGGCCGCCCTTGCCTGCCAACAGGAACTTGCGCCCCACCGATGGCATGGCATCGAAGACCTCCACCTGCAAGCCGGCTTGGGACAGCACTTCCGCAGCCATCAATCCCGCAGGACCTGCGCCCACCACCGCGAGCGTCATGCCACCACCACCAGTTTGCCGCGGCCGGTCAGGAACGCGGCTTGTACCGCGGCCCCCGGGTAAGCCGCCTGAACCGCAAGGCGATAGCGGTGCATCTGCCCCAGCAGGGCCGGATCGCGCTCGGGGCGGGACGCCGATTTGAAGTCGAGCACCCACCATTCGCGGGTGTCGCTGCGGCGCACCAGCCGGTCAAGGCGCAGCAGCTCACCCTGATACACCAGTTCTACCTCGTTGGCCTGCCAGTCCACCGCCGTTTCGCTCCAGGCCCAGGCGCCCTCGCCGGCCAGGATGCGCTGCGCCATCGTCGCGGCCTCATGCACAGTGGGACCTGCCAAGCCGAACTCGCGCCCAACACGCAGCAACTGCGCCTGCGGCCAGGTGGCGGAACCCGGGATCCGAATTTCAAGCAGGCGGTGGACAGCCTCTCCGAAGAGCGAGTCCGGTGTGGACGCCGCCTTGGCGACGACCGGCTTGGCCGCCGGCAACCGTTGTGGCGCGACGGGCACCACAGGCAAGCACAGCGGCGGGGCCGGCGGCGCCGCCCCGGCTTCGATCGCCGCGCCCGCCGGCGGCGGGACTGGAATGGGTTCACACAGCGCCTGCAGCCGTTGCCACCAGCTCGCCGGAGACGGCGCATGTTCGTCCTGCGGCTCCTGCTGGGTGCCTTCGCTCGGTGCTCCGTACGGCTGCACCGACGAGATCACCAACCGATTCCGTGCCCGCGTCATCGCCACATACAGCGCGTTGAGTTCCTCGCGCTTGCGCGCCGCCAGCTCCACCGCCAGCGCATCCACGCTGCACGCGGGCGGCCGGCTTTCGCTGGCGAGGAAAGCGAAGCGCCACGGCGCCGGCGCCTCGCCCGGCCATTCGACGATCACGCCCATGGTTTCCGGCTTGGGCGCGGCCCCGTCGGTGTCCAGCATCAGCACGATGGGCGCCTCCAGGCCTTTGGCCCCGTGCACCGTGAGCAGGCGCACGGCGTCCGCCTGCGTGACTGCGGGCGCGCGCACGCCGCCGGCCTTCAAGGCACGGACCAGGGCATACGGCGTCACATAGCGGGCACCATCCACCTGCAAGGCCGCGCCCAGCAGCGCGCGCAGGTTCGCGAGCACGCCTTCGCGCAGCGGGACGGGCGCTGCCGCACCGAAGCGCGCCAGCACGTCGCCCTCGTGGTAGATGGCCTCGAGCGCATCATGCGGCGGCAGGCTGTCCACCAGGACCTTCCATTTCGCGAGTGCCTGCGCCGGTTCGCGCAGGTCCGGCGCCGGCGGCGGCGTTGCCTGCAGCAGCTCGAACCAAGTCGAGGGCGGGCCTTCAGCCTGGGCGCGGCGCGCCGCCAGCGCGATCTGGACCAGGCTCTCGTCGGACACGGCAAACAGGGGCGATTTCAGTACGCGCGCCATCGACAGGTCGTGCGTGGTCGAGACCAGCAGATCGAGCAAGGCCACGATGTCCTGGACTTCCGGGGCTTCACCCAGCTCGGTTTTCTCGGGCTGCTGCGCCGGGATGCGCAGGGCCCGCAGCTCGTCCTCCATCACGGCCAGGCGGTCGCGCTTGCGCGCCAGCACCATGATGTC
Organism: Caenimonas soli; assembly: GCF_013155545.1. Classification (GTDB taxonomy): domain Bacteria; phylum Pseudomonadota; class Gammaproteobacteria; order Burkholderiales; family Burkholderiaceae_C; genus Ramlibacter; species Ramlibacter soli. The sequence continues at coordinate 451,952 of NZ_JABJVV010000001.1, forward strand.
GGCAGGCCGGGCGCCCTGGGCCAGTTGCGCGCCGACCCAGGCAGCCGCCTGGCGGCATTCCAGGGTCACCAGCTTTTCCTCGGGCAATTCACGGGGGGTGGTCAGGCTATCGCGCCAGGTCAGCGCGAGTTCGGCGCCCTCCTCGATCGCCGGCTTGGCCGCCCGCTCGATCACCGGGAGCCGGCCTATCGTTCCGCGCTGGCTCGACTCTGTGGTGTGCGGGCGGAATCCCTCGTACTGGCCCGCTTGCTGCGCCGTTTCCATCACCCGATTGACGACTGCGATCAGCTCGGGGGCGTTGCGGTGCGTGTGGTCGCAACTCAGCACGTCGCCACTCAAGCCCTCGACGACGAAGGCCTTGGCGGCGTGGAATACCTGCGGCTCGGCCCGGCGGAAACGATAGATGCTTTGCTTGGGATCACCCACGATGAAGACGCTGGGGCCGGAGCCTCCGGCACCAGCGTAGCTGCCCAGCCAGCCGCGCAAGGCCTGCCACTGCAGCGGATTGGTGTCCTGGAACTCGTCGATCAGCAGATGCCGGATCCGCGCGTCGAGCCGCTCCTGTACCCAGCCGGACAACACGTCGTTGGACAGCATCACCAGCGCCGCACTCTCGACGTCGTTCATGTCGATCCAGCCGCGTTCACGCTTGAGGGCACTGAATTCGGCGATGAGCACGCGCGCCAGCCGCGTGATGCGCTGGTGATGCAGCCAGGCCTGGTGCTGCGCCTGGGCCGCGCACAAAGCCTGCAGTTCCGCCTCGGCTTCCTGCGCGGCCTGGAACTTCGCCAGGTTGGCGGTCAGCCGGTCTTCGTCGGCGACAAAGAAGGCCTTGCGCAGCAGGCTGAAGCGCAGCTGCAGGTCGAACGTCTCGAACGCATCCACGACGACATGGGCGGCCTTTTGCGGCGTCTTGTTCTTTTCGATTCCCAGCGCGCGGGCGCGCGCGAGCCAGCGTATGCGAGCTGCGTCGGTCTCCAGCGCCGCCTCGGGTTCGACGTGGCCCGCGAATGCGGGATACACGGTGGCGAATGGTTCGACCGAGGCTTCCACCACGTCGTGCGCGTCCGCCAGGGTGAATTCCACACGCTTGGCCAGCGCGGCATGCAGTGCCTTCTGGGTCTGGAAGCGCCCATGCGCTTCGACCGATGCCTCGTAGTCGCGGCGCGCATTCGGTTCGGCCGCCACGGCCGTGTGGAAGCGGCGCCAGACCAGGGCGATGGCTTCGCTGTCGTCCTCCAGCAGTTCGTAGCGTGCCGGCAAGCCCAGGTTCTCGAGTACGGAGAGCGGCGCACTGCGCAGCAAGGCGGCGAACCAGCTGTGGAAGGTCCGCACTTGCACCGGCCGGCCGCCACCGAGCAGGCTCTCGTACAGGCCCTTGAGCGCGGTACGCAGCGCAGGGTCCGACTGCGGGGCGATGCCGCGTTCGAGCAGCGCCTTGTCCAGCACTTCAGGCGGTGCCGAGGCGAACTCCTCCAGCCACTCCTCCAGGCGCTGGCGCATTTCGCCGGCGGCCTTCTTCGTGAATGTGATGGCCAGTATTTCCTGCGGCTTCGCGCCGTCCAGCAAAGCGCGCAGGATCCGCGACACCAGCATCCATGTCTTGCCCGCGCCCGCGCAGGCTTCCACCGCCACGCTGCGGCGCGGGTCGCAAGCGATGGCGTAGAAGCGCTCGCGGCTGACGCGCTGGCCGTTGTGTTCATAGGCGAGGCCCGAATCCTTGTTCATACCCACCAGTCCCTGCGGCACAGGCCGCGCGCTGCACAAAACTCGCAGACCTTGCCTTCTCCGAGCGCGGGCATCGACGCCCCGCCGGCGACCTGATCCAGATCGTGCAGGATGCCCTGCACCAACAGGTCGCGCGCCTCGACGACTGACTTTTGCTCCAGCGTCTCGGCCTTGCCGCGCTCGCCGATGTTGACGTAGGCGGCGCGCAGCGTGTCGTCTTCCAGCAGCGCCGCATAAAAAGCGAGCTGGGTGTCTTCCTCCGGCTGCCGGATGCGGGCGGACGTGGTCGCGCGCGCCTCGGTCTTGTAGTCCATGACCATCACGGTGCCGTCCGGCAACCGGTCGATGCGATCGATGCGGCCGATCAGTTTGACCGGCCCCAGCGTGATCTTGTGTTCGCTCTCGGCCTGCTCGAACACCGCACCCTTGCCCTCATGCCGGGCCAACCAGGCCAGATAGCCGTCGCGCACTTGCGGCCAGGCTGCGGCAAACGGCAAGAATTCGCCCTCGTCCAATCCCTCGATGCGGGTGACTTCCTGCGCCGTGATATCGAGCAGCTGGGCGCGAGCCGGGCCGGGCGGTTCCGGGCTGGCGCGTAGTGCCTCATGGAAAGTGCTCAGCACCTTGTGCAGCCAATTGCCGAAGTCACGCTTGCCCAGTTCGGTGTCGATTTCCGCGGCTTCCTGCAATCCCAGCTGGCGCAGCGCGAAGAAGCGATAGGGACAGTGACGCAGATCGTCGTAGGCGCTGGCCGAGAGCTGCTCGATCGCCAGATGCGCGCTGGCGGGCAACGGCTTGGCCACCGGATGGGCGGCAAGCTCGCGCAGCTCACGCGGATCGGGCTCGGGCGCCAACCCGCCCAGTCGCAGCGCCTGCACCAGGCTGCTGGCGAGCACGGGCTCGCCGCTATCGTCGCTGCGGCGCCAAAGCACATCGCAGTGCGGGGTCTGCAGCGCGTTGCCCCAGCCGGCGCGCAGCTGCGCCTCCAGCGTTTCACGCGAAGGCAAGCCCAGCGCGTTGCGCTGCGCAGCCGTCCACGAACCGGGCGGCTCCGGCGACGCCGGGAGCCGCAACTCGTCGCATCCCGCCAGCACCAAGGCGCCGGCCACCCGGCCGAGCAACTGGTGGAACGGCAGGATCACGACTTCCTCTTGCGGGGGATGGATGGGTTTGAACGTCGCCGCCTCCAGGACGTCATCGGCCCAGGCGGTAAATTCCGCGAGCGAGAGGCGCCGGCCGGCATGCGGGAACTGCTCCCAATGCACCTGCATCTCCTCGCCCAGCCCCAGTTCGTCCAGCAGCTGCGCCCCGGCGGCGTCGGCTTGCAGGCGTGGCCAATGGCCACAGTGCTGGAGCAGCTCGCGCAGCGCTTGCAGCCACATGGGCAGCGCACGGGTGCGCTGCATGGCTTCACGCCAGGTGTTCGCGTGTTCGATCACCTCCGGCCAGCGTGCGCCCTCCTTGCCCTGCAACGAGGCCACCGAACGCCATTCGCGCAGGCCTTCGCGCCGCACGCGGCGCTCCAGCGCCAGCGCGGAGCGCGGGGCCACGGCGGGCGCATTCTTCAGGAAATCGAGCACGGCGTCGCTGCCGGCATCCCAGGCGCAGGCGCGCAATGCGCCCATCACATGCGCCGCGGCCCGCGTGGTGGACAGCTTCCAGCCGGTCTCATCGCGAATGGCGACCTTGCGCGCGGTGAGCATGGCGCTGACGCGCCGCGTCAACACGCGATCGATGGCGGCGAGTGCGACCGGCACCCTGCCCGCTTCGATGTGGCGCACCACGCATGCCGCCGCCATCTCGGCCTCGTGCGACGGATCGCCCGCTTCGTGAAGGTGCACTTCGCCCCGTGGCACTTCCTGGTCCAGGCGCAGCGTCACGGCTTTGTCGCCCAGGATTTGCCTGAGCGCCTGGGCGAGGGGCTCGGTCTGGAAGCCTTCCAGCACCATCAGCAGGTCCATCGTGGCGGCCACTTCGGTGCGCAGCAGCGTGTCGGTGGCGTAGGCCGATGCGGCAGCCCACTCGACGGCGATCCGGCCGATGGCCGCTTCCAGCGCCAGTGCGGGTGCCTCGGCGCCGATGGCTACGGCTGCACGCGCGCGCACCGCCCACGCCTGCCGCTCCGAGGGCGGGACCGCGCCCGCAAGCGCGCCCAGTTGCCAGGCCGCCTCGACCAGCCGCCCCGCGAGCAGTTCGCCGCGGGCGCCCAACCCTGCGCGATCGAGCCACGTCCGCGACGTGAGGAGGTCGCGGCCCATGTCGAAGCTGAGGTCGTCGTTCCCCGGCGAGAAGTCGGCTCGCCCAGCCCACTCCATGGTCGTTTCGAAGCGCGGGGCAAAGCCGTCTTTCACTTCCTGGGCCCACAGGCGCTTGGCCACCGGCATCAGCTGGGCGTACGGAAGCAGCACCACGGTGCGAGCCGGATGGGCCCCGTGTTGCTGGATCAGCACCCGGATAGAGCTCATCAGCCCTTGCCAGAGCCGGAGTGCGTGATGGGTTTGTGCTATTGCATCCATAGCATGGGAGGCGTCGTCCATACCCGACGCGGGGACTTGGTTTCTGTCACAATTCCCTCACTGTACTTGCACCGGCCCCTGCGCCCGCAGCGGCACCGCCAATTGCCCAAAGGAAAATCACATGGCCAGCGACCTGATCAAGCACATTTCCGACGCCACTTTCGAGGCCGACGTCCTCAAGTCCGACAAACCCGTCCTGGTGGACTACTGGGCCGAATGGTGCGGCCCCTGCAAGATGATCGCCCCTATCCTGGATGAGGTTTCGGCCACCTACAAGGACAAGCTGCAGATCGCCAAGATGAACGTGGACGAGAACCGCGACATCCCCGCCAAGTTCGGCATCCGCGGCATCCCCACCCTGATGCTGTTCAAGGACGGCCAGCTCGCCGCCACCAAGGTCGGCGCCATGAGCAAGGCGCAGCTGACGGCCTTCATTGACCAGCAGCTCGCCTGACGCCGCCGCAGGCACACAAGCACAAGGGGCCCAACGGCCCCTTGTTTTCGTCTATACTTTGTCCAGTTCACTGATCCGCCACTTGCAGGCGGGCCAGTTCGAGTTCCCGGTTCGTGAGGCATTTTTCTCGCCTCGCTCACAACCTCCCCCAGATCACCAACAACAGCTCCGCAAGGGGTGCACTTACGCAGGATCTTTTCCATGCACCTAAACGAACTCAAGGCACTTCATGTGTCCGAAGTCCTGAAGCAAGCCGAAGAGCTTGAGATCGAAAACACCGGCCGCATGCGCAAGCAGGAGCTGATGTTCGCCATCATCAAGAAGCGCGCCCGCGCCGGCGAGCAGGTTTTTGCCGACGGCGTGCTGGAAATCCTGCCCGACGGGTTCGGTTTCCTGCGCAGCCCCGACACCAGCTTCACCGCCAGCACCGACGACATCTACATCTCGCCCAGCCAGGTGCGGCGCTTCAACCTGCACACCGGCGACATGATCGAAGGTGAAGTGCGCACGCCCAAAGACGGCGAGCGTTACTTTGCCCTCACCAAGCTGGACAAGGTCAACGACGGCCCGCCCGAGCAGAACAAGCACAAGGTGATGTTCGAGAACCTGACGCCGCTGTTCCCCAAGGAGCAGATGAAGCTCGAGCGCGAGAACTTCAAGGGCGAAGAGAACGTCACCGGCCGCATCATCGACATCATCGCGCCCATCGGCAAGGGCCAGCGCGCGCTACTGGTGGCCCCGCCCAAGAGCGGCAAGACCGTGATGATGCAGCACATGGCGCACGCCATCGCCGCCAACTATCCCGACAGCCACATGATGGTGCTGCTGGTGGACGAGCGCCCGGAAGAAGTGACCGAAATGCAGCGCTCGGTGAAAGCCGAAGTGATCGCATCGACCTTCGACGAGCCGGCCGCCCGCCACGTGCACGTGGCCGAAATGGTGATCGAGCGCGCCAAGCGCCTGGTCGAATTGAAGAAGGACGTGGTGATCCTGCTGGACTCGATCACCCGACTGGCCCGCGCCTACAACAACGTCGTGCCCTCTTCCGGCAAGGTGCTGACCGGCGGTGTCGATGCGAATGCCTTGCAGCGCCCGAAGCGCTTCCTGGGTGCAGCGCGTAACGTCGAAGAAGGCGGCTCGCTGACCATCATCGCCACGGCGCTGATCGACACCGGCAGCCGCATGGACGAAGTGATCTTCGAAGAGTTCAAGGGCACGGGCAACAGCGAAATCCACCTGGACCGCCGCCTGTACGAAAAGCGCGTGTTCCCCTCCATCCAGCTCAACCGTAGCGGCACCCGCCGCGAAGAGCTGCTGCTGGCCCCCGAGATCCTGCAAAAGACCCGCATCCTGCGCCAGTTCATGTACAACATGGACGAGATCGAAGCGATGGAAATGGTCTTGAAGAGCATGAAGGCCACCAAGTCCAACGTCGAGTTCTTCGACATGATGCGCCGCGGCGGCTGATCAAGCCAAAAAGGCTATAATCAAAGGCTTTTCTGCGGAAAGTACCCCGGAATAGTCCGGCGCGGCTCCCGCAACGATACAGAAGGAAGATCATGAAAGAAGGCATTCACCCCGGCTACCGCGACGTCCTCTTTGTGGACCTGTCGAACGGTTTCAAATTCGTTACCCGTTCCTGCGTAAGTACCAAGGAAATGGGCAAGACCGACGACGGCCGCGAGCTGCCGCTGTTCAAGCTGGACACGTCCAGCGAGTCGCATCCCTTCTACACCGGCACCCAGAAGTCCGTGAACGACATGGGCGGCCGCGTCGACAAGTTCTTCAAGAAGTTCGGCAAGCCCGCCGGCGCCAAGGCCGACAAGGCCGAAGAAGCCGAGAAGACCGACGCCAAGTAAGCAGCGTTTTTCGCCAAGCAAAGGCAGCCCGGGTGACCGCGCTGCCTTTGTTCTTTTTTAAGGCACACTCGCCCGCGTGAATCAGCCGACCCCCGCCATCGTCAGCCAGGAAGCCGTACGGCGTCTTCCTCGCCTCGCCCTCCTGCTGTTCTGCCTGGCCTATGTCGTGCCCGGCTTCGTGGGGCGCGAGCCGTGGAAGAATGCCGACATCGCCGGCTTCGGCCATATGTTCGAGTTGGCCCGCGGCACGGCGTCGTGGTTTGCGCCAACGCTGCTGGGCCAGCCGCCCGAATTCGACGCGCTGCTGCCCTACTGGCTGGGCGCCTGGGCCATGCAGGCGGCGCCGGCCTGCATGCCCGCGGACTTGGCTGCGCGCCTCCCCTTCGTCATGCTGTTGGTGCTGACCTTGGTGGCCACCTGGTATGGCGTGTACTACCTGGCGCGCAGTCCCCAGGCCCAGCCCGTCCCGTTTGCCTTTGGCGGCGAGGCCAACCCCACCGACTACGCGCGGGCGATAGCCGATGGCGGCCTGCTGGCGCTGATCGCCTGCCTGGGGCTGGCCCAGCTGTCCCACGAGACCACACCGTCTCTCGCTCAGGTGGCCTTCACGTCCCTGAGCTTCTATGCGATCGCCGCGCTGGCTTATCGCCCCCTCCTGGCGGCATTGGGTCTTGTTGCGGGCCTGGCCGGGCTGGCGCTCAGCGGAGCCCCGGCGATGGCGCTGCTGTTCGGCGGCGGCGGCCTGCTGATCAGCCTGTTGGACCGGGGTGGGAACGGGCACACCGACGCGGACCGCACCGCTGCCTGGAGGTCGGCTGCGATCCTGGCGGCAGCGCTACTCGTGGCGGCGGCGCTGGCCTGGCGGCTTGACCTCTGGCGCTGGCGCATCGGTGAAAGCGGCCTGGCGCGCGACTGGCGTTCGCTCGGCCGGCTCATGCTGTGGTTCACCTGGCCGGCCTGGCCGCTGGCGATGTGGACCTTGTGGCGCTGGCGGCGCCAGCTCATCAGCCGCCATGTCGCGCTGCCGCTCTGGTTCGCCCTGGTTGCCATCGTGACCACCTGGATGACGCCCTCCTCCGACCGGTCCTTGCTGCTGGCCCTGCCGGCCTTGGCGGCACTGGCGGCGTTCGCGCTGCCGACGTTGGAGCGCAGTGTCGGCGCTCTCATCGACTGGTTCACCCTGCTGTTTTTCAGCGGCTGCGCCTTGGTCATCTGGGTCGTTTGGATTTCCATGCAGACGGGCGTGCCCGCCAAGCCCGCCGCCAACGTGGCCAAGCTCGCGCCCGGGTTCGAGCCCAGCTTCTCCCTGCTGGCCTTCGCCCTCGCGTTGATTGCAACAGCGGCATGGGGCTGGCTGGTGCGGTGGCGCACGGGCAAGCATCGCGTCGTCATCTGGAAGAGCCTGGTCCTGCCCGCGAGCGGGGCGGCCTTGTGCTGGCTGCTGTTGATGACGCTGTGGCTGCCGGTCCTGGACTTCGCCCGCAGCTATACGCCGGTGGTGCGCGGTGTCATGCGGCACATCGACCAGCCCGGTTGCGTCGAAAGCTTCGGCCTGAACCGCGGCCAGATCACCGCCTTCCGCTATCACGGCCAGCTGGACCTGCGTCCGGCAAGCCGCGAGGGAAGCTGCCCCTGGCTGCTTGCGGCCGCCCAGCTCCAGCCTTCCATGGCAATGGCCCTGGACATGCGCCGCTGGCAGCTGGTCTCCAGCGTCCGCCGCCCGGCCGACGCCAACGACAACGTGCTCCTCTACCGAAAAGTCAGCCAGTGACCGAACTGCGCACCATTGCGCGGCATGCGGGGACGGTGCTGGTCGGCCAGCTCGCCGTCATGGCTTTCGGCGTCACGGACACCATCGTGGCCGGGCGCTATTCCGAAGCGGCGCTGGCCGCGCTTTCGGTGGGCTCGGCTGTCTACATCAGCGTCTTCGTGGCCTTGATGGGGATGCTGCAGGCCTTGCTGCCCACCTGGGCCCAATTGCACGGCGGAAAGCGCAATGAAGAATTGGGCCGCTCGGTTCGCCAAGCCTTGTACCTGGGCGCCATGGGCGTGTCGGCAGGCGGCTTGGCCCTGCTATTTCCGGGCGCGCTGCTGCGATGGACCGAAGTACCCGCGGCACTTCAAGGCGAGGTCACCCGCTATCTGGCGGTGCTGGCCCTGGCGCTGCCACCCGCCCTGCTGTTCCGGATGTACAGCACGCTCAATCAAAGCCTGGGCAAGCCGCAGCTGGTGACCTGGCTGCAGGCCCTGTCGCTGCTGGTGAAAATCCCGCTGACGATCTGGTTCGCGTTTGGCGGGCTGGGCCTGCCCGCGCTTGGCGCTGTCGGCTGCGCCTGGGCCACGGTGGTAGTGAACTACCTGTTCCTGGCCTGGGCGATCTGGCTGCTGCGCACCCAGCCCCTGTACCAGCCCTACGCCATCTGGCGTGCGCTCGAGCGTCCGGATTGGCGCGCCATCGGCGAATTTGCGCGCCTGGGCGTACCGGGCGGCTTGGCGGTGATGGTCGAAGTGACCTCGTTCACCTTGATGGCGCTGTTCATCGCACGCCAGGGCACCCTCGCATCGGCCGCGCACCAGGTTGCCGCCAACCTGGCCGCAGTGCTCTACATGGTGCCGCTGTCACTGGCAATCGCCACCAGTGCCCGCGTCAGCTACTGGCTGGGCGCGGCCGATGCGCGCCGGGCCCGCCTGGCCATTCGCACCGGCTTCAAGCTGGGGCTGGTGATGGCGCTGGTGCTGGCAGCCACCGTCGCACTCGGCCGTTGGCGCATTGCCGCCATCTACTCCAGCAACCCCGAGGTCGTGGCCGTCGCCGCCGGGCTGCTGGCCTGGCTCGCGGTCTACCATATCGGCGACGCGGCGCAGGCCCTGTGCGTGTTCGTGTTGCGTTGCTATCGCGTCGCCATCACGCCGCTGGTCGCTTATTGCCTGCTGTTGTGGGGCGTGGGACTGGCCGGCGGCTACGCACTGGCCTACAAGGACCTGGGTCCGTGGACGGCGCAGAACTCGCCCGCCGCCTTCTGGGCCGGCGGGACGATCGCACTCGCGCTGCTGGGCCTTATCCTGCCAGCGATTCTGTTGCGGGCGGTACGGTCGTACCGCGGCTGACGGCACGCAGGCGGCTGGCGGGGAACTGGATCGCGAAGGTCGAGCCCACGCCGGGCGTACTCTGGATCTTCAGCTCACCGCCGTGCCTCTGCACCACGTGCTTCACGATGGCAAGGCCCAGGCCCGTGCCCCCGGTTTCCCGCGAGCGGCTGCGGTCCACCCGGTAGAAGCGTTCCGTCAACCTGGAGATGTGCTCGGGCGCGATGCCCGGGCCGGTGTCGCGCACCGAGAACTCGCCCCGGCCGTCGGTCAGCTCGCGCCACCGCACGTGGATGGTTCCACCCGGCGGCGTGTAGCGCACCGCATTGCTCACCAGGTTGGACAACGCGCTTTGCAATTCGCTGGGTGAACCGGCGATCTCTGCTGCCGGCGCCGGCTCGAAGCGCAGCGCATGCGCCTTCCCCAGGACGGCCGACAGCGCCTGACCCTCTTGCTCGCAGTGCGCCATCAGCACACTCACGGGGGTCCATTCGCCCGCGCCCGGCAAGGGGCTGCCTTCCAGCCGCGACAGCGTCAGCAGGTCGCTGACCAGGGTTTGCATGCGATGCGCCTGCTGCGCCATCAGGCCCAGGTAGCGCTTGCGGTCGTCTTCATCCAAGGGCAGGTTCTGCAAAGTCTCGACGAAGCCCATCAGCACCGTGAGCGGCGTGCGGATTTCGTGGGACACGTTGGCCACGAAGTCGCGCCGCATGATCTCGGCCTGCTCCACGGCCGTGACGTCGCGAGAGAGGAGCAGCTTGCGCCCTTCCCCGTAAGGGTGCAGGTGGACGGACAGCTTGACCGGCCGGGAAGGCGAGCTGCGCGGACCCTGAATGACGATCTCGTGCCCGCGCCCGCCGCTGTTGTAGTAAGCCGTGAAGGCCGGGTCGCGCACCAGGTTGGCGATCTGCTGCATCATGTCGCGCTGCAGGTCGAAGCCGAACTGCTCGGCCGCGGTCTGGTTCGACCATTCGATCCGCCCCTGGGGATCGAGCAGCACCACGCCGTTGGGCGATGCCTGGATCGCCGAGAGAAATTCCTGCAGCCTGCGCCGCGAATCGACAGCCTCTTGCTCGCGCAGGCGCAGCGCGCGCCGCGCCCTATCCATCACTTCACCCCAGAGGCCGCCGATCTTGGGAGTGCCGGTGACATCGGCGCGCCGCAGCCAGGCCAGGACCCGGGCACCCCGCGCGCTGTCCACCGCGAGCCAGCCCAAAGCGCCGCCCACCAGCCCCACTTGCACGCCCCGCTGGTCACCCAACCACCACCCGAGCAGCCCGCCGGCAAGCTGCCAGCAGACAAGGGTGATCGGGCGCTTGACCATGGGGCCCGCTTAAGCGGCGGCACCGCTGGCCGCAGCGGAGTGCGCAGCCAGACGGTATCCGGCGCCGCGCACCGTTTCGATCAGGAGGCCGGCGCCCCCCAACGATTCGCGCAGGCGCTTCACGTGCACGTCCACCGTGCGTTCCTCGATAAAGACATGGTCGCCCCAGACCTTGTCGAGAAGCTGCGAACGGCTGTGCACCCGCTCCGGATGCTTCATGAGGTAGTGCAGCAGTTTGAACTCGGTCGGGCCCACCTTCAGCGGCTGGCCCTGCCAGGTCACGCGGTGCGTCGCGGCATCCAGCACCAGCGCGCCGATGGTGACGCTGTCGCTCACCTGCTCGGGCGCCCGCCGCCGCAGCACGGCGCGAATTCGGGCCAGCAGTTCCTGGGTCGAGAAGGGCTTGGTGATGTAGTCGTCGGCTCCGGCATCCAGGCCCGCCACCTTGTCGGGCTCGTCGCCGCGGGCCGTGAGCATGAGGATGGGGATGCCCTTGGTGCGGGCTTCGGCGCGCCATTTTCGCGCCAGCTGCAGACCGCTTTGCCCGGGGAGCATCCAATCCAGCAGGATCACGTCGGGCAGCACGGCATCCAGCTCGCGCTGGGCGGCGGCACCGTCCTCGGCCCAAACCGGCTGCAGGCCGTTATGGCGCAGGTTGACGGAGATCAGCTCGGCGATGGAGGGCTCGTCTTCGACAATCAGGACGCGGGGCAGATTCTTCATTTCGCGAAATAGTCAGCGAACGATCGACTCGATCTCTTCCATGGAGGCATGCCGGATGTCGGCTCCCTTGACCACGTAGATGATGAATTCGGCAATATTCTTGGCATGGTCGCCTATACGCTCGATCGCCTTGGCCAGGAACAGCAGGTCGAGGCTGGGGGAGATGGTGCGCGGGTCTTCCATCATGTAGGTGATGAGCTTGCGCACGAAGCCATCGAACTCCTTGTCGATGGCGTCGTCCTCTTTCAGGATGGCTAGCGCGACATTGACATCCAGCCGGGCGAAGCCGTCGAGGGCCTTGCGCAGCAAGCCGGAAGCCAGGTCGGACGCGATGTTCAACTCGGATGCCGGCAGGTTGCGTGCCCCGCCGCTGCTGATGATGCGCCTGACCATGCGGGCGATCTTGTTGGCCTCGTCACCGGCACGCTCGAGGTTGGCGGTGGTCTTGGATATCGCTATCAAGAGGCGCAGGTCGCGTGCCGTCGGCTGGCGCCGGGCGATGATCGAGGACAGCTCACGGTCGATCTCGACCTCCATGAGATTGACACGAGCCTCGATCTCCATCACCTGGTTAGCCGCTTCCTCGTTGAACTGCGCCAGCGCATACACCGCGGTGCGGATCTGCGACTCGACCACGCCGCCCATCTCCATGACGCGGGTGGAAACGCCGCTGAGCTCGCTGTCGAACTGGCTGGACAAATGCTTATCGGTCATAGATTAGCCAAACCTTCCCGTGATGTAGTCTTCCGTTTCCTGACGCTTGGGCTTCATGAAGATGTCGTTGGTCACACCATACTCGATGAGCTCCCCCAGGTACATGTAGGAGACGTAGTCCGACACCCGGGCGGCCTGCTGCATGTTGTGCGTGACGATCAGCACCGTGACCCGGTTCTTGATCTCGGTGATGAGCTCCTCGATGGCGCCGGTCGCGATCGGGTCCAGTGCCGAAGTGGGCTCGTCGAACAGCACGATCTCCGGGTCGGTCGCCAGGGCGCGAGCAATGCACACACGCTGCTGCTGGCCGCCCGAGAGGTTGACCGCCAACTCGTCCAGCCGGTTCTTCACCTCGTTCCAGATCGCCGCGCCCTTGAGCGCCGCCTCGACCTTGTCCTCGAGGTAGCTGGCCGATTTTTCGCCGCGCACGCGCAGGCCATAGGCCACGTTCTCGAAGATCGACTTGGGGAACGGGTTCGGCTTCTGGAACACCATGGAGATGCGCATGCGCACCTCGATCGGATCCACCGAAGGATCGAGCAGGTCCACATTGTCGGGATGCAGCTCGATCTTGCCGTCGTAGCGATGGCCGGGATACAGGTCGTGCATGCGGTTGAAGCAACGCAGGTAGGTCGACTTGCCGCAGCCGCTGGGGCCGATCAGCGCGGTCACCTTGTTCTCGTATACCGGCATGCTGATGGACTTCAGCGCCTTGAAGTCGCCGTAGTAGAAGTCCAGGTCTTTCGACTGGGCCTTGAGCACGGGCGCGTTTTCCGGCAGGGTCAGGGTGGAGGGCATGGCTTGTGGTTCTCTTTAATTACCAATTGATGTTCTTGCGCAGGCGGTAACGCAGCCAGATCGCCACGGCGTTCATGCTCAGTGTCAGCAGCACCAGCACCAGGCTGGCGGCAGCGGCGTTGGCATGGAAGGCCGGGTCGGGGCGTGAGGTCCAGTTGAAGATCTGGATCGGCATCACCGTGAACGGCGAGAACAGCCATTCGAAGGGGCCAGAAGTCTCGCCGGCGAACGGCAGCGGCGGCAGGAAGGCGATGAACGTCAGCGCGCCGATGGTGATGATGGGCGCGGTTTCGCCGATGGCGCGCGACAGGCCGATGATCACGCCGGTAAGAATGCCGGGCATGCCGTAGGGGATGAGGTGGTCGCTGCAGACCTGCCACTTGGTGGCGCCGCAGGCGTAGGCACCCTCGCGCACGGTCTGGGGTATCGCACGCAGCGCCTCGCGGGTCGCGACGATGACGATGGGCAGGATCAGCAGCGCCAGCGTCAGGCCGGCCGACAGAATGCTCTGCCCGAACCCGAAGGTGTAGACGAACAGGCCCAGGGCCAGCAGGCCATAAACGATGGACGGCACGCCGGCGAGATTGGTGATGTTGATCTCGATGATGTCGGTGAACCAGTTCTTGCGCGCGTATTCTTCCAGGTAGATCGCGCTGGCAATTCCCACGGGGATCGCGAATAGCGCTGTCACCAGCATCACGAGCAGCGAGCCCACCCAGGCCGAGAGAATGCCCGCCTGCCCTGCCCTGCGCGACGGGAAGCTGGTGAAGAACTCCGACGTGAGGCGCGGGAAACCGTCGATGGCCATCTCGACGAAGAGCGCCACCAGCGTGAGGATGCCCACGGCCATGGCAGCCAGGCCCACGATGCCGAAGATCACGTCCCAGCGTTTGTGGGACCGGATGATGGCGCGCAGCTTGGCCGTTTTCTGGGCGGGGGACAGGGATGCGTGATCCGTCATCAGTAAGCCTCGCGGAATTTGCGGCGCAGCCAGTAGCCCAGCAGGTTGAACATCAGGGTCAACAGCATCAGGGTCAGGCCGGCGGCGAAGATGGTTTGATAGCCCACGCTGCCATGCGGCAGGTCACCCAGCGCCACCTGCACGATATAGGACGTGATGGTGGCGGCGGGCTCCAGCGGGTTGAGCGTGAGATTGGGTTGCATGCCGGCGGCAACCGCCAGGATCATGGTCTCGCCCACGGCACGCGAGATCCCCAGGATATAGGCCGAGGCGATTCCCGAAAAGGCGGCGGGCACCACGACGCGGGTCGCCGTCTGGAACCGGGTGGACCCCATGGCATAGGCGCCTTCGCGCAGGCTCATGGGCACGGCCCGCATCGCGTCCTCGGACAGCGAGGAAACGTAGGGGATGATCATGATCCCCATTACGATGCCGGCGGAAAGGATGTTGAAGGTCGGCAGGTCGGGGTAGATCTTCTGGATCAGCGGCGTGACCACCAGCAGGGCGAAAAAGCCATAGATGATGGTCGGGATGCCGGAGAGCAGTTCCAGCACCGGCTTGAGCACTTCACGAGTGCGATACCCCGCGAATTCGGAGAGATAGATCGCGATGATGGTCCCAAGCGGAATGGCGATAGCCAGCGCTACGAGGGAACTGCTGAGCGTGCCCGACAGCAGCACGGCAATCCCGAAATGCGCGTCGTCGAAGAGGGGTGTCCATTGGGTGTCGCTCAGGAAGGTCCACAGCGGAACGTGGCTGAAAAAGACGACCGATTCCTTGACCAGGATATAGACGATGGCTAGCGTCGTGAAGACCGAAACGCAGGCCGCCAGCAGCAGCACGGCTTCGATTACCTTGTCTTTGCGCTTGCGGGCCGCCTTCATCTGAGCGAGCTCGGCCAGCCGGGCGTCGCCAGTCATGGGAACAGAGGACACGATGCGATCCGGAGTGGTGATGGCGCTCATTGTAGTTTTTGAAGAGAGTCCGGCCGAAAAACAGGAGGCCAGCCTGCTGGTGGTGTCCGCGCAGGCTGGCCTTCTGGGGTGCGATTACTGGGAGGCTTCGCGCTTGAGCAGTTCGGCAATCGTGATGCCGACCTCGTTCTTGCCACCGAACACGGTGCCCTTCTTGCCCTTGGCGATGTGGTCGGATGCGGTCTTGTAAGCATCGGCCGGCAGCGGCACGTACTTCACTTCCTTGGCCATCTTGGCAGCGTTGGCCATGTAGAAGTCCACGAATTTCTTGACTTCGGGCTTGGCGATCGCCTTGGCGTTCACGTAGATGAAGATCGGGCGGGCGAGCGGCTGGTAGGTGCCGTTCAGGACCGTCGCTTCGCTGGGAGCGACGGCGGGCTTGCCGTCCTTCTCGACGATCGGCAGGGCCTTGAGCTTGTTCTGGTTCTCGGCGTAGTACGCATAGCCGAAGTAGCCGATGGCGTTCACGTCGCCGGCCACACCCTGCACCAGGACGTTATCGTCTTCCGACGCGGTGAAATCGCCGCGGCTGGACTTGGCCTTGCCGACGATGGCTTCGGTGAAGTAGTCGAACGTGCCCGAATCGGAGCCGGCGCCGAACAGCTTGATCGGCTGGTCGGGCCAGGCCGGGTTGACCTGGTTCCAGCGGGTGATCTTGCCCTGGGCAGCGGGTTCCCACATCTTCTTGAGCTCGGCCACGGTGGCTTGCTTCAGCCAGGTGTTGCGCGGGTTGATGACCACGGTGAGCGCGTCGAACGCCACCGGCAGCTCGAAGTACTCGATGCCGGCCGCCTTGCAGGCGTCCATTTCCGACTTGGTGATCGGGCGCGAGGCATTGGAAATGTCGGTCTCGTTGCGGCAGAACTTCTTGAAGCCGCCGCCCGTGCCGGACACGCCAACGGTGACTTTCAGGCCCTTGTTGGCCTTCTGGAATTCCTCGGCGACCGCTTCGGTGACCGGGTAAACGGTGCTGGAACCGTCGATCTTGACGACCTGGGCCGCGGCCGGCAGCGCGGCAGCGCCGAGCAGCGCGAAGGCCGAGGTGGCCAACATCGTCTTGAGGGTGAAAGTTTGCATGGCGAAATCCTTGTAGTAAGGGTTACTGCTGATGGGGAGGACTTTATGTCCGTCTTGTGACGGTTTCGTGACAGTACTTTAGGCCGCTACCTTGCAGTTCTTGCCCTGCGGCTTGCCCTCATGCGTCAGGGAGACGCCCTCGGCGCCCTGCGTGACGAGCTTGTAGCCGTCGCCCTCGTACACGCCGTCGCCCTTACGGTCGAGTTCGGCCGAGCCTTGGTGGGCGCGCACGCGCACCGAATCACCGCCTTCGGCAGCGCGGGCGCTGAAGGTCTTGCCGTCGGCGCAGGCGAAGCTCACGAACTTGCCCGGGGCCATGCCCGTGGGAGCCGATTGGGTGGCACAGCCGGCCAGTGCGGCCACGGCGAGGGAAGCGAGGGAAGCGAGAACCAGTTTCATATCCATTCATCTCCATAGGTAACAGACAGTAGGAGTCTGGCCGGGCCCGATGACAGAATCGTGAAGGCTTTGTGACGGTTGCGTGACGCGCCGCTCAGGCTTTGAAGTGCATCCGCACCACCAGATGGGCCTCGTAGCGCTCCCAAGCCATCGGGATGACGAACGGGACGGCCGCGCCAGCCCTTCCCGTCGGTTCAGCACGCCCGGTCAGAACCTTAGGCGGCGATATCTCCATGCTCTCGCCGAAATGCCGCCGCGCGTAGCCGGACATCTGGTTGGCGATCTCGCCGACGATGTCGCGGTGGCTGGCGTCGGAATAGTCGCTCTCTCCCATCAGCAGCAGCACATGGGAGAGCAATCCGCGCGGGGCGGAGAACGCGACGCTGCCCTGGTATTTGCCGTCGAGCTCGATCAACCCCTGGTAGTCGTCCCAGACCACGACGTCTTGGGAATCTAATAAATAGGCGGTGCGAACCGAGGCCCGCTTCCTGGTCGTCTGTTCAAAGAACGAACCGGCGGCATCGGAGAAGATCTTGATGTCTTCGGCCTTGAGTCGTGCCGCGCTCATTCCATCAGCTCCCGCAAGGACTCGACCAGCTGCTCATCCGAAAAGGGCTTGAGCAGGAAGCCATGGGCGCCGCGCGTCAGCGCCTTGAGTGCCGTGGCCCGGTCGCTCAGGGCTGAGACCACCAGCACCCGCGAATCGGGGACTACCTTGCGCAGGGCCTGCAGGCAGGCAGGCCCATCCATCCTGGGCATGGTCAGGTCCATGGTGACGAAGTCGGGTTTGTGTATTTGCGCCTGCTGCACGGCCTGGAAGCCGTCGGCCGCCAGGGCCACCACGTTGACGCCTTGCAGACGCTCGTCGGTCGCCAGGCGGGCAATCCGGTTGCGGAAGATCATCGAATCGTCCACGATCATCAATCTGCGCCCCGTCATGCGGCCGTCCCGAATTGCAGGATGAACCGGGTATAGCTGCGCGGCTGGGTCATCACGCGCAGCTTGGCGCCCGCTTTCTCCACGATTTGCCGCACCAAGGCCAGGCCTACACCACGGCCGGCGTGCTCGGTGACCTCGGTGGCGGTAGAGAAATTCTGGTCGAAGATGAAGCCCAGCAGCTGCGAATCAGTCAGGCTGGCGGCGTCGGGCCTTAGTTGCGCTACCCGTTGGCGCACCGCCGGCACCTCGATGCCACGGCCGTCGTCGCTGAGCGTGACCTGCAGCCGGCCGTCGTGGCCCCGGCCGATTTCCAGCCGCAGCTCGCCCATGGCCGGCTTGCCGAAGCCCACCCGCTCAGCCGGCATCTCGATCCCGTGCACCACCGCATTGCGGATCAACTGGGGCAGCGCTTCGCGCAGCACGTGGGTGATCTCCTGCGGGATCGACGCATCGGCGATATGGGTGGTCAGGCGGACCTCCTTGCTGAGCGACTCGGCGACCCGCTGCGCCAGCGAGCGCAGGTTCTCGATCATGGCCTCGACGACACGCGGGCCCTCGATGGCCTCAGTACCGGCCAGCTTGCCCATGCGCTCGAACACGCGGTACAGGCGCTCCACCTGTTCCTGCACCCGCGAGAGCTCCAGCACCACGGGGATCAGGTCTTCGCCCGACAGGTCGGGACGGCGCAGCAGCGGTGCCAGCGTGTTTTCCATCAGGTGCGCCTGGCGCGAAACGGCCATCAGGCTGAGGGCCGCCCCTTCTCCCTTGATGCTGTGGACCAGCCTGGCCGCTTCCTGTACCAGTTCCAGGTAAGCCTGGGGCCTGCGGCCCACTTCACGCATGGCCTGGTTCAGGTCCGCGAGCCGCGCCCGCGCGCCCACCAGGAAATCCTGCAGCAGCACCGGCTCGTGCTCCAGCACGCGGATCAGGTCTTCCACGTCGCTGCGGGCCGCCTCCTGTGTAGCCACCAGTTCGCGCTCCAGCAGCACCTTCTGCGTGACGTCGAACACCGTCACCAGCAGTTCCTTCACCACGCCCTCTTCCCGCACCTGCGTCATCTGGAAGCTGAGAAACTTCCGGCTTCCCCGGCTGCCCGCCGGCGCTGTGACTTCCACGTCACGCAGCGGATCGAGCTGGCTGAGCAACGCAGGCTTGACCTTGGGGTCGAACATCAGGTCGAGGTAGCTGCGCGCCTCGCTCGCCCGATCGGGGCTAAGCATGCCATCCAGCAAGGACCGGAAATCGTCGCCGGGGCGCACCGGGCGCATGAACAGCTTGGGCACCGATGCCGAGAACTGGCCGCCCAGCTTGCCATCGGCACGCACCAGCAGCAAGCCCTCGGTCACGGTGTTGAGGATGTCCTCGGTCTCGCGGCGCGCGGATTCGGCCACCTGGTCGCTGGCGTTCAGGCGGCGCAGGAACTTGAAGACGATATAGACGAAGTTGATCAGGGCCAGCACGATCGCCAGCACCTGGATCTGGCGCATGCGATAGGTCTTGGTATTGGCGGCGGACTCGATGCCGCGGGCCAGGTCGTCGCACAGGGCCATCAGCCGGATGTTGCGCGCCACGGCTTTGTTGACCGCGATTTCGACTTCTTCCGTGCCGGGCTCGAGGGCCACGATCACCGGCCGCAGCGCCTCGTCCAGCGGACCCCACTCCTTCTCCAGCTTGCGCGTGGCTTCGCGCAGGTCATCCGGGTTCAGGCCGAAGGCGGTGAATTCGATGTCCTGGCCCATCGAACCTTTGATGGCTGCCAGTGACTTCACGAAACCGGCATGGCCTTGGCCGAGCTGTGCCATGCTGGACTGGATCGGCATCTGCGAGCCTTTCTCCATCTGCAGCGTCAGCAAAGATTTGGTGATCTGCTGGGTGAGCATTCGCAGCTCGCCCGCGGAGTTGATGCGGCTGGCATCGCGTTCGAGCTGCGTCGATGCAAAGAAATTAAAGAGCAGGATTCCGATGTCCAGGATGATGAAAAGCAGGATCGCGAACAGCAGATCCCGGTACTTTCCCATCCCCAAGGTTTTTTTCATAGCGCGGTCACATAGTTAGATCAGGCGATCGTGCCGCGGCATGATGACTTCCGTATGACACGCGCCCACTGGGACACGCGCTGGCGCAGCCGCTACATGGCCTCGAGGGCCTCATCCCAGGTCTGGACGTAGGGCGGCTTCGTCGCGAAATGGGTGTCGATAAATTCACGGGGCGGGCAAGTGACCGGCCCCTTCTTGAACTTCATCTTGACCAGCACCTCGCCATGCTGCCGGCTCCCCACGAACATCGCGTGGGAAAAATACGCGCACTTGTCGTCCGCGTAGATGATCGCCGTTTCCACGCGGACCCGCTGGAACACACCGATGGGCCGGGCGAACTTGACGAGTTGCGATGCGTTGACGAAGTGCACGCCACCGCGAAGCAGCTTCCCGAACAATCTGGTCTTGAGCAGGAAGTCCAGTTGCGCCGCCTCGGCGAGTTGAAAGTACTTGTCGCTCTTGAGGACCCTGGTGCCGCAGTCCATGGGCGTCACCCGAAAATGCGATGTGACGCGCGAATGCGGGTCGGCCTTGGCCGCGAAAAGGGCCTGAATGAGCGTGAGCAGATTTCTGATGATCCCCGACATTGCTGCAGTACCCCTGTGTTCACCGACCATGGTACTGGTGCCGGCCATGGCGTCACGGCTTGTGCGCCCGATTTCGTCGCCAGCGGGACACTATCTTCCGCGGGTCACTGGGCCGCGCGCCGCGCCTCGAGTTGTACCAAGCCCAGGGGACTGACTGCTACGAGCGCAGCTTGCCCTGGCTCGTGAATATGGTCGATGAAGCCGCGTTCATTGGCTTCTTCCCAAACCGGCAGACGCGGACAGGAAGTACGCCAGGCCTCCAAGACTTCGGCGTATGGGCGCGGATGCGGGCCGATCCATTCGAGCAGATCCAGAATCAGCGGCTCTACAGTGTCAGGCATCGAGGACCTCCGTCACTAGCGGGCGTCCTTGTCCGGCTGGACATAGGGCACCACCTGGTCTTGCTCTGCTGGATGGTTGCTCTGTTTCTTATCCATGGCTTTCCTCGCGGCGAATCTCAAGCTGCTTCTTGTTGCCTCTGAGAATTGCCATCGGAAGCACGACCGCATACGGAATCCACAACAACCAGTTGTACGGCCGGGGAAGGATCAGCAGCCCCAGGATGAACAATGAAACGGCAAGCCAGCTGATGACCGAGAAGCGGACCATGAAGGCTCGCTCCCTGGGGCCATTTGTGTTCTTGATGGAGAAATACGTGCCAACAACCCCGCCGAGGACGCCAAGCGAGGATCCAAGGATGATGCCGAGAAGAGCTTCGGAAGTCATAGGGTTCGCGCCTTCTGTTTGACACTCGACGCGTTGCGGGTGGTGGCTACATGTGCCGCGACGATCACGAATGGCAACAGCAGTTCTGGGATGAGGTAGCCGAGCCATACGGCCGCCGGCTCGGGGAGCCCGACTTGGCTGATGGACACGAGCCTGCCGATTCCTGCGAAGAGGACCCCGAGCGCAAGGAGATACACCAACGTTCCTTGTTGGCGAATGGTAATGGCCGCCCAGCAGCTTATGAGACCAGTGGAAAGGTAGACACCAGCCATGAATCGGTGGACATTATCGAGTCGCGGCGAGGTCTCCGGCTGTCCCAGGTACATCTGCAGCATGCCGCCGAATACTGCGATTGCAGCGACAAGGAACAAGCAGACTTGCACAACACGCTGACTTGTCGGCATCGATGGGTTGGAGGACATCACACGTTCCCCTTGAAGTGGCCATCACTCCTGCGACCAAGGATAGCTCAGACCCACTTAACGTTCCAGCCCGTTTGCATTGCCGAGCAGTTCTTCGGCCTCGCGCACCATGCGGCGAAGAATCTCGCCCGCAGGCGCAACATCGCGGATCAGTCCCACTGCCTCACCGGCGAACACGCACGTGTTGTCAACGTCGCCCGCCCGGTAGGCTTTCCAGAAGCGGGCCTCTTCACGCTCGTTCGTGGCAGGTTCCGCAAGTTCCTTCTCCCGCCCATGCCATTCCATGGCGAAGCGTGTCTTCAGTACGCGCGCGGTGAATGGCTGCGGCCAATCGAACCGGCGAGCGATATCGACGACCGTGGTGCGGATCGTCGCATCACCCTCGGCCGTGATGGCAGCCGCATGAAAGGCCGGCGGGACGAGCGCTTCGGCGCTGGCCCAGAAACGCGATCCCACCAGCACGCCGTCGGCGCCAAGCATCATGGCTGCCGCAAGACCGCGCCCGTCCGCGATGCCGCCGGCCGCCACAAGCACCGTACTTGGGGCCGCGCCCGCGAGATAGTCGGCGATCTCCGGGACCAGTGTGAATGTTGAGCGTTCAAGCCCGTGACCACCCGCCTCCGCGCCTTGGGCCACGATCACATCGGCGCCATTCGACACCGCCTCGCGTGCCAAGGCGAGCGTCTGCACCTGGCATATCAGGGCCGCGCCGGCTGCCTTTATCCGCTGGGCGAATGGTGCGATTTCGCCGAAAGAGAGCATCACTCCCACGGGGGCATTTGCAAGTACCAGTTCGAGCAGGTGCGGCTTCCTCGCCAGTGACCACGTGATGAATCCGCAGCCCACGCGGGCACCTGCGGCTGCCGAGAACTCGCGCGTGAGCCACTCGGCGTCCCCATAGCCGCCGCCGATGAGGCCGAGCCCACCCGCCTCCGACACGGCGGCTGCCAGCTTGCCCCCCGCCACCAGGCCCATGGGCGCGGAAATGATCGGACACTGGATGCCGAGCGTCTTTGTCAATCGCGTCTGCATACTGCCTTCCGAGTTAAGGGTGGAGTCTTGATGCCTGATGGGTCATAGAGCCCCTCCATTTCATGCACGAATGCCGAGGCAGTCAAGACCCTGCGTAGGGTCCGATGCAATCCCGGATCGAAGCCGGTGCTATGCTGATCCGCGCATGAATACCGGAACACTTCTCGCCGCCGTCGACCTCGGCTCCAACAGTTTTCGCCTGGAGATCGGCCGGCTCGACCATGGCCAGATCCGCCGCACCGAGTACATCAAGGAAACCGTCCGGCAGGGCAACGGACTGGACGAAGCGCGCAATCTCACCCCCGAAGCGATGGCGCGCGGCTGGGACTGCCTTGCCCGCTTCGCCGAACGGCTGGCCGGCTTCAAAAAGGCCCAGGTGCGGGCGGTGGCTACGCAGACGCTGCGCGAAGCGCGCAACCGCGATGAGTTCCTGCGGCGCGCTCATCAGGTGCTGGGGTTCCCCATCGACGTGATCTCCGGCCGCGAGGAAGCGCGCCTGATCTACCAGGGCGTGGCCCACCTGCTGCCGCAGTCCGACGAGCGCCGGTTGGTGGTGGACATCGGAGGCCGGTCGACCGAGCTGATCCTGGGTCAGCAGTTCAACGCCAAGGTGGTGGAAAGCTACCGGGTCGGCAGTGTCGCCTGGTCCATGAAATACTTTCCCCAGGGCCAGTTCACCGCAGCCGCGTTCGAAGCGGCCGAGGTCGCTGCGCAAGCCTTCCTTGAGGAGGCGCTCAGCGCCTATCACCGCGACGCCTGGGACGTGGCCTATGGCTCATCAGGAACCATAGGCGCGGTGGGCGACATACTGGGCGCCGCCGGCTGGACCCCCGGCACCATCACCCGCGAAGGCCTCGATTGGCTGCGCGACCAACTCCTGGCAGCCCGCAGCGCGGACAAGGTGCGCATGGACGGCCTGAAGGAAGATCGGCGCCCTGTCATCGGCGGTGGGGTCAGCGTGCTGCGCGCCGTGTTCGACCTGCTGGAGATCGACCAGATGCAGGCGGCCCAGGGTGCGCTGCGTCATGGCGTGTTGTACGACCTGCTGGATCGCGAGCATGGCGAAACCGACATCCGCTCTACCACCGTGCAGCGGCTCGCCGCCAAGTTCGAGGCCGATCCCGTGCAAGCCCAGCGCGTCGGCCGTGTCGCCTGTTCGCTGCTGCGACAGCTGCGTGCCGGCGATAGTGCCGCGGACTTGGCGCGTCACGAGCGCAAGCTGGGCTGGGCCGCACAGTTGCACGAGATCGGCAGCCTGATCTCGCACGCCGACTACCACAAGCACGGCGCCTACATCCTGGACCAGACGGATGCGCTCGGCTTTGCCGTGCCCGAGCTGCATCGCCTCGGCCTCTTGGTGCTGGGACACCGTGGCAAGTTGCGCAAGCTCGAGGCGGACCTGGAAGACGAACTGCTCGTGCATCAGCTGTTGTGCCTGCGACTGGGCGTGATCCTGTGTCATGCGCGCCGCGATCCCGACCTGAAGGGCCTGCAGTTGCGCGTGGCGGGCCGCAAGATCGCGCTGTCACTGCGTCCGGAGTGGGCCAGGGCTTATCCGCAATCGGCCCACTTGCTGCGCGAAGAGGTTGCAGCCTGGCAGAAAACCTCCTGGGCCTTGGCATTGGCATTGGACTGAAACGGTATAAACTATATATACCGTTTACTCAGAGAATCTAAAAATGGCAACTGCAAAAAAGAAAGTCGCGAAGCCCGCGGCGCCGGCCCGCAAGGCTGCGCCCGCCAAGAAGGCCGCGCCCACCGTGAAGGCCAAGCCGGCCGCAGCGGCGCCCAAGGCCGAAAAGCCGAAGAAGCCCAAGCTGGTGCGCGACAGCTTCACCATTCCCAAGCTCGAATACAAGGTGCTGCAAGACTCCAAGGACCGCGCCGCCGCGCTGGGCCGGCCGGTCAAGAAGAGCGAGGTGCTGCGCGCCGGGCTGAAGGCGCTCGCCGGCATGAATGACACGGCTTTCGTCGCCGCGCTGGGCGCCGTGCCCGCACTCAAGACCGGCCGTCCGGCCAAGACCTGAGGACTTCCGACGGGCTGCCTTTTCAGTTCCAGAACGGGCGCGTCCTGGCGAAGGCGCGCATGGTTTTCTGGCAAGACGCGGCGTTCGGTTCCGTACGGGCGCTGAGCCAGCCCACGCCGAACCAGGCGTTCGGATCGTTCGCCGTCATGCCACGGTATAGCTCAAGGGCCATCAGCTCGTCGTTGTAGCGCCCCAAGGCGTCCTGCACCGGCTTGAGCCTGGCAACAAACACTTCAGTGTCGTGCCTGCCGAACAGCGGCGCCAGGAACTCGACCAGGTAACGCAGCCGCTTGAGGCGCTTGCGCACGCGGTGCTGCCGAGCGGTGTCGAGCTTCGCGAACTTGCGGCCGTCGCGCACGCATTGCGAATACAGCTTGTCGAGGCCCCGGCGCAGCAGCTTCCTGGCCTTTCGCCCGCCTTTGTCGGCGCCCGGCAAGGGATCGCCGTGCGCCAGCCCTAACAACCCTAACAGCGCGTCCTGGAATGCGGGGGACCGAACCACGGCGCCCGGATCGGGAACATCGTCCCCCAGCTGCCGGAGATCGACGATGGGACCGCCGGCCTGTTCAATCAGGGGCTCGAGGCTGCCGGCGACGTAGTGGTGATCCCGATGACGGCCGAGCTCCCTGAAAACGTGAACCAGCGAATCCTCCCATTGCGCGCCCAGGTCCACCTTGAGGGCACTACCAAGCTCGCGCGATGCCGTGCGCCACCGCCGGATGCCTACCCGCAGCTGGTGGATATGCTCTTCATCTTTGCTGCCTGCGGCAATCTCGCTGGCATTGCCCAACACCTGCTCCAGGCAGCTATCGAACACCTTCCCAGCGACATCGCGGGTGTCCGCCTGCTTTGGAATATCGACAGCGCGTGCGTTGACGGCGGGCCCGAAGGCGCTGCCACTGGCCAGCCGCATCCCCTTCTCCGCCTTGCTCACCGTTCCCAGCCACAGGCCGTGCCGGGCGCACCACGCGCGCGCCACTTCAACGGCAGCGGCTGCCTCGCCTTCCTTCAGTTCGAACTCGACCTCGCAGAGTTCGCGCGAACGCCCGCCCGCTGTGATCCGGCCCTGGTCGAACGCGATCTCCACCTGCGACGCGCCCACCTCCTGCACGCGTATCAGCCGTTGCACGGTCGTTTCGAAACGCGGCAACAAATCCTGCGCGCGCGACCCCTTCAGCGCCCGCATGAGGAGGCGCCCAACAGGAGTCCCCTCGTGCCGCCCCAGGTCGACGGACGGCGCAGCCTCTTCATCTGCGGGCCACGGCACGGGAACCTCGTGCTCCAGGCGCTCCAGCAGCTTGTCGCCCACTCCCTTGAGGGCCTGCACCCACTGGTCGTCTTCCTTTCGCAGCCGCAAAACGAGTTGATGGCGCCGCAGAACCTCGTCGTCCGTGTCGAGATAGATCGCGCGGAGTTGCTGCGTCCGCACCGGCCCCTCCTTCAATGCGGCGCGGACCGCCGGAGCCCTCTTGCGGGGCACCTCCAGCTTGATCTCGAACTCCGCCATTGCTGCTCCTTTTGCCGTCATCATTGTCGGCGACAATCCGGGCATGTCTACGCCTCCCGAAGCGCTACCCGAAGCCAATCCCCAGAAGCTGCGCACCGGCTTCAGCCGTATCTGGCATGCGACCGGCTATTCGCTGGCCGGGCTGCGGGCCGGCTGGAGTGAAACTGCATTCAGGCAGGAGGCCATCGTCGCGATGGTTTTGCTGCCGCTGGCCTTCTGGCTGGGGCGAAGCTGGGTGGAAACGGCCCTCCTGGCCGGCTCGGTGCTGCTGGTCATGATCGTCGAGCTGCTCAACACCTGCATCGAAACGGCCATCGACCGCATCGGGCCCGAATGGCACGACCTTTCGAAGCGCGCCAAGGACATGGGCAGCGCAGCGGTGCTGCTGAGCCTGTTACTGGCGGGTGGCATCTGGGTCGCTGCCGTCGCGCACCGGCTGGCTGCCTGAGTATTACAGGATGAAGCCGCTGATGGCGACGTAGTGGCTCACCGTCCCGCCCAGCACGAAAAGGTGCCAGGTGCCATGAGCATGGCGAATGCCGCGAGGGTTGCGATAGAAGATGGTCCCCGCGGTGTAGAACATGGCCCCAGCCAGCAACCATGCAAGGCCGCCTGCGTCGATGCGCGTCGCCAGCGGAACAACCGCGAGCAACCCCAGCCAACCCATGCCCACGTACACGGCAACTGAGGGCGGCGCGCCCTGCCCCGCACGCAGTTCCCGCACGATACCGGCGATGGCGGCCAGCCACACGCCGCCGAGCAAACTCCAGCCCACCGCACCTTCCAGGGTGACGAGCGCCAGCGGCGTATAGGTGCCGGCAATCAACAGGTAGATGGCGCAGTGGTCGGCGCGCTGCCAGAACCGCTTGGCGACCCCCCGCGTGCTGTGGAACAGGGTGGACGCCCCGTACAGCGCCAGCATCGAGAGCGAGAACACCACGGCCGCTGCAGCCTTGGCGATGTCGTGGCTGCCCAGCGTCTTGTCGAGCAGGAGCACTGTGCCCAGCACGGCCAACAGCAGGCCCAGCAAATGGCTGTAGCCGTTGAAACGCTCGCCGGCATACATCGGTAACGGGCCCTAGAGTGCGTCGGGGGACTGAACGGCGACCACCACCGTCTGCTGGTGGCCGTCGCGCTCGCGCGTGCGCAGCCACCACACTGCACCCTTGCGTACCGGGCAGCTGTCGTGCTTCAAGCCGAGCAGGCGAGCGACGGCTTGGCCGAGTCCGGGCTGATGGCCGACGACCAAGGTGGGCTGACGGGCGTCCGGCCATCCGGCCGCTTCCAGCAGCAGCGAACAGTCCTGATCGGGCGCCAGTTCTTCGCGCAGTTTGTACTTGCGGCCCAGCGGCAGGACGGTTTGCTCACAGCGCAAGGCGGGGCTGCACAGGATGCGCGTGCCTTCCGGAAGATGCCGGTCCAGCCAGGCCGCCACGCGGGCCGCCTGCTTCTCGCCGCGCGAACTCAGGGCGCGCTTCAGGTCATCGCCGCTCTCATCCTCGTCTAGGGCGTCCGCGTGACGCCACAGGATCAGATCCATGTTCACTCCTGTCCTTGACCGTCGGGCGCGGCATAGCGCGCCATCAGGGCCGCCTGCGCTCCGTGGCCCTTGGGCTCGCCTGCGCCCTTGACGCGCTTGTAGTGCCCGTCGGGCATCAGGTCCCAGGCGTCGCGGTCGTCTTCCAGGTAGGCCACCAGGCATTCGTCCACGATCCGCTGGCGCAGACGGGCATCCGTTACGGGCCAGGCCAGTTCGACCCGCCGCAGCATGTTGCGGTTCATCCAGTCCGCGCTGGACAGGTAAAGCTGCTCCTCGCCGTCCAGCCGGAAGTAGAACACCCGTGAATGCTCCAGGAAGCGCCCGATCACCGACCGCACCTTGATGTTGTCCGTCACCCCGGGCAACCGGGCCGGCAGCATGCAGGCCCCGCGGACAAGGAGGTCGATCTTGACGCCCCGCTGACCGGCGCGAACCAGCGCCTGCATCAAGGGCCTGTCGGTCAGCGCGTTCATTTTCACGACGATGCGGGCCTCGCGCTTCTGCGCGGCCGCTTCACCCAGCGCATCGATGCGATCGATCAACTTGCGGTGCAGATGGAACGGTGCCAGCCAGAGGTGGTGCAATCGCGGCAGCCTGCTGTGGCTCGCCAGATGGAAAAAGACGTTCTCGATGTCCGCCGTCATCGTCGGGTCGGCGGTGAGCAGGCTCAAGTCGGTGTAGAGCTTGGCCGTGCGCGGGTTGTAGTTGCCGGTGGACAGGTGGGCATAGCGGGTGAGTTGCTTGCCTTCGCGGCGCGTCACCAGCAGCATCTTGGCGTGGGTCTTCAGACCCACCACGCCGTACACCACCTGGGCCCCTATCGCTTCCAGGCTTTCTGCCCAGTTGATATTGGCCTCCTCGTCGAAGCGGGCCTTGAGCTCGACCACGGCGGATACTTCCTTGCCGCGCCGCACCGCTTCGCGCAGCAGATCCATCAGCTCCGACTCGGCGCCGGTGCGGTAGATGGTCTGCTTGATCGCCAGCACCTTGGGGTCTTGCACCGCCTCACGCAAGAACCCCAGCACCCCTCCTTCGAAGCTCTCGAAGGGCTGGTGGATCAGGATATCCCTGCGCTTCATCTGGTCGAAGAAGGAACGCCCCGGCGCCAGTTGCGCCGGGAAGGACGGCTTGTACGGAGGGAACAGCAAACGCGGCGGATCCACGAGATCGATCAGCTGCACCAGGCGAACCAGGTTCACCGGGCCGTGTACGCGGTAGAGCGCCTGCTCGGGCAGCCGGAACTGCTGCAGCAGGAAGCTCGCCAGGTAGTCCGAGCAGCCGGCCGCAACTTCCAGCCGCACGGCCTGGCCGTAGTGCCGGTGTTGCAGGCCCAGGCGCAGCGCCGTGCGCAGGTCACGCACGTCGTCTTCGTCCACGGCCAGGTCGGAGTGACGCGTGACGCGGAACTGCGAGAACTGCCCCACCTCGCGCCCGGGGAAAAGATGCTCGAGGTGGGCGCGGATCACGCTGGACAGCGAAACGAACAGCGCCTTCTTGCTCGCGACCTTCGACGGCATGCGGATCAGCCGCGGCAGCACGCGCGGCACCTTGACGATGGCAATCTCGTTCTCGCGGCCGAAGGCGTCCTTGCCGCCCAGGCGAACGATGAAGTTCAGCGATTTATTTGCGACCTGCGGGAACGGATGGGCAGGATCCAGCCCCACGGGAATGAGCAGCGGCCGGACCTCGCGCTCGAAGTACTCGTGCACCCATTGCTTCTGCGCCGCGTTGCGGTCGCCGTGCGAGACGACTTCTATGCCTTCACGGGCGAAGGCAGGCATCAGCTCGTCGTTGTAAAGCGCGTACTGCGCGTCCACCAACTTGTGCGCGGCCGCCGCCAACGCCTCGAACGATTGGATCGTGTATTCGCCCTTGTGGTCGCCGTTCTGCAGCGCCGTGAGGTGCGGGTTCGCGCGCACCTCGAAGAACTCATCCAGATTGGAGGAAACGATACACAGGTAGCGCAAGCGCTCCAGCAGCGGCACGTCGGCGCGGTGCGCCCAGTCGAGCACCCGTTCGTTGAAAGCCAGGATGCTGTGGTCCCGATCCAGGAACGGAACGTCCGGGGCCGCCAAGGCAGCCTCGGCAACGCCGTTGGAGAACGGAATGACAACTGCGTTCATGAAGTCGATGAGGCAGAGGATACCGCCGCAGCTTGCGTCGCGTCCAGGAGCGAATGCTGGCGCGCGGGAACCAGGAAGCTGGTGAACAGCGCGGTGGCATGCGGCCAGCTGAAATCGAGCGCGCGCGCCCTGGCTTCGTGCCGGGACACGGAGATCGCGGAAAAGCAAGCCTGCTGCAGGTCCTCGTGCATGGCGCCACCGAGGCTGCGGCCTTGCGCATCGCGCCGGCCCAGCACCTCCAGCGGTCCGTCCACCGGATAGGCTGCCACAGGTGTTCCGGTGGCCATGGCTTCCACCATGACCAGGCCGAAGGTGTCGGCATGGCTGGGGAATACGAAGAGGTCGGCCGCTGCGTAGACCTTGGCCAATTCGGTGCGCGGCAACAGGCCGAGCCAGCGTACCTGGGGATGGCGCCGCTTGAGCTGCGCCTCGACCGGGCCGACGCCGCAGACCACCTTGCTTCCGGGGAAGTCCATGTTCAGGAAGGCCTCGATGTTCTTCTCGTACGAGACCCGCCCGACAAAGAGCGCGATCGGCCGCGCCAGCGATTCCATCCCCGCGCACGCCTGTGGCTGAGGCTGGAACTCGAACAGGCTGGTATCCACCCCGTGGGTCCAGGCCCGAAGATTGCGAAATCCCCGGGCTTCCAGCATCCGCAGCACGCTGTGGGTGGGGACCATGACCCCCGAAGAGGGCCGGTGGAAATGCCTGAACAGTGCATAGCCCCAGGACACCGGCACCTTCACCGCCGCATTGACGATCTCCGGGAACTTGGTGTGAAAGGCCGTGGTGAAAGCCAGCTTGCGCTTGAGGCAGTAGGCACGCCCGGCCCAGCCGAGCGGGCCTTCGGTGGCCAGATGGATGGCGTCCGGCTCGAACGCATCGAGCTTCTCGGTCAGCAGCCGCTTGGGCGAAATCGCGAGGTCGATTCCCGCATAGCCGGGGCAAGGCCGCGTCGGGAATTGCCCGGGCTCGATCACCCGCACGCTGTGCCCGGCCAGCGTCAATTCCTTGACCAGTTCCACCAGCGTCGTGACGACGCCATTGACCTGGGGTTGCCAGGCGTCCGTCACCAATGCGATCTTCATGTGTGCTCCTGCATGGCTGGCATGCTGTGACCCAGGCCGCCGGTCTCATGGGATGGCGTCCAATGCACCAGCTGCAAGCTGCCGTCGTAGTGCTCCACCAGCGCAGTGCGGCTTTCCACCCAGTCGCCGTCGTTGCAGTACAGGATGCCGTCGATGTCGCGCATCTCGGCGCGGTGGATATGGCCGCACACTACGCCTTGATAGCCGCGGCGCCGTGCTTCGCGGGCCACCGCTACCTCGAACTGCGAAACGTAGTTGAGAGCCTTCTTGACCTTCTGCTTCAGGTACGCCGAGAGCGACCAATACGGCAGGCCCAGGCGCCCACGCAAGCGGTTGAGGTGCCGATTGAGCTTGAGCGTGAACTCGTACAGGTTGTCGCCCAGATAGGCCAGCCACTTCGCGCATTGCACGACAGCGTCGAAATAATCGCCGTGGATGACCCAGAGCTGCCTGCCGTCGGCGGTCACGTGCACCGCCTCTTCCAGCACCTCGATGCCGCCGAACTGGTGGTTCACGAACTGGCGCGCGAATTCGTCGTGGTTGCCCGGCACGTAGATCACGCGGCAGCCCTTGCGCGCGCCGCGCAGGAGCTTTTGCACCACGTCGTTGTGCGCCTGCGGCCAATACCAGCGACGGCGCAGCTGCCAGCCGTCGACGATATCGCCGACCAGGTACAGGTAGTCGCTGGGATGGGACTTGAGGAAGTCGAGCAGCGCGGTGGCCTGGCATCCAGGCGTGCCCAGATGCAGGTCGGAGATGAAGATGGCACGGTAGCGGCGGGGTAATACGTCCTCTTCGAGATCGCTCGACGCCGGCCCAGCCACTCCGGAAAGAAAGGGTCCCAGGGCGTCGAAGGTGGTGCGCATCTCAGAGAATCCCATTCGTGCCACCCGGCCTCATGCGCCAAGGAAGTGCTTGCGATACCGGGGCGGCAGGTCCTGGATTCGCATCAGCATCGGCAGGTCCGCGCTGTTGAAGTCTGGGTCCCAGGCCGGGGGGCCGAGGACCTTCGCGCCCAGGCGCAGGTAGCCTTTGATCAATGCCGGCGGCTCCACTTCGAGCGTGCCGTCGAGCTCTTCGACCGGCAGCGGCAGGCGCGGGCGCACCTGGTATTCGATGGGCGCCAGGTGTGTCTGCTTCACCTGGTTCCAGATGCTGGCTGCCGCATGGCCGCTGGCGATGCCGTTGTGCAGCATCGGGATGCTCGCGCAGCCGATCATGGTGTCGAGCTGGTTGCGGGTCATGAACTCGGCCAGCGCGCCCCACAAGGCGAGGATGACGCCGCCATGGCGGTGCGCCGGGTGCACGCAGCTGCGGCCCAGTTCGACCATGCGCTCGCGCAGGCTGCGCAGGCGGGTCAGGTCGAACTCGGTGTCGCTATAGGTGCTGCCGACCCGCAGGGCCTGGGCCGGGGTCAGTACGCGGTAAGTGCCGATCACCTCCTGGCTCGCCTCGTCGCGGACCAGCAGGTGCTCGCAGTAGTCGTCGAACAAGTCGATGTCGTGGCCGGGCAGCCAGGTGTCGAGCCGGGCCCCCATTTCCCCGGCGAAGACCTGGTGCCTCAGGCGCTGCGCTTGACGGACTTCGTCCTGATGCTGGGCCCACGAAACCAAAATGCCGCGCCCCGGCGCAGCGACGACTTGATCAGGTCGGTGAAGTGACCCCCGTGGCAAAGACACCGGCGACAGCGGCATCGTGGGGTTGGGCAGTTCGTTCATGTCTGGCTCCTCAGGTCAGTCGATGGGAGTCAGTGTGGAGGGCCGCGGTGACGCGTTTGTGGCAGTTTCAAGGCAGTTTGGTGACACGGCCGCGGGCGCGCGGCTGCAGTCCGAGCCTTGGAGCTACAAAACTGATAGCAGTGGTGGTTCTTGATTCGATTCAATAATTCAACTATCATTGAATTATGAAATCGACAACCGAGCTCATCGACGAAGGCGCAGCAGTCAAGGCACTGGCCGCCCTGGCGCAGGCCCAGCGGTTGCGTGCCTTTCGCGCCCTGGTGATTGCCGGGCCGCAAGGCCTGACGCCGGGCGCGATGGCGGAGCAACTCGGCATAGCGCCCAGCGCGCTGTCGTTCCACTTGAAAGAACTGTCGAACGCGGGCTTGGCTGGCAGCGAGCCGCGCGGGCGCAACCTCATTTATCGCGCCAGCTTCGTCCACATGAATGCCCTGCTGGCTTATCTCACCGAGCATTGCTGCGGGGGCGGGGCCTGCGAGGTCAAAGCTCCTTGCACCAACTGCTGACGGAGCGCTTCCATGAACATGGCCGACTCGCTGAACCTGGGATGTCTGTGCAGCACCCTGCAGCCGCAACTGCTGCAAGGCCTGGCCGGGACACTGGAGGCCAGCCACCCGCACCTGTTCTCGGCCTCACCGGTGTTTATGTCGTCGCGCGATTTGCAGGCGATGGAACGCAGCGTATCCGCCTTGCACCGCGTCAGTGAACTAGCCGGCTACCAAGCCCTGGCGCTGGACCGGGCGCCGGCCATCGCTTCGCATGCGTTCGGGCCGCAAGGCGTTTTCATGGGCTACGACTTCCACCTTGGCGAAGACGGGCCGCGCCTCATCGAAATCAATACCAACGCGGGCGGCGCCCTGTTGCATGCAGCTGCCGCCCGGGCCCATCGCGCGTGCTGCGAACCACTGGACCCCATGTTCGGCGGTGCCACCGATCTGGGCCAACTGGATCAGGTGTTCCTCGACATGTTCCGTGCCGAGTGGCGTGCCCAGCGGGGCGACGCCGTTCTGCGCACGGTCGTCATTACCGATGACGCGCCCGGCCTGCAATACCTGGCGCCCGAGTTCGAAATGGCTCGCCAGCTGTTTCTCGCCCATGGCATCCACGCCCTCATCGCCGACCCCCTGGAACTTCAGTGGCGCAATGGCGCCCTCTGGCACCCCACCCTGCCGCCCGGCACGCCCGTGGATCTTGTCTATAACCGGCTCACCGACTTCGATCTGTCGCAACCCGGCCACGCCCTGCTGCGCCTGGCCTATACCGCCGGCGCCACGGTCGTCACGCCCCATCCGCGCGCTCACGCCCTGCATGCAGACAAACGCAACCTCGTAGCGCTCAGCGACGACGCGCTGATGGCGTCCTGCGGCGCCTCGATTGAAGATAGGGAGCTGCTGCGCCAAGTGGTCCCGCACACCCAGCCCGTGACAGCCGAAAACGCCGACGCCTTGTGGGCACAACGCCGGCAGCTTTTCTTCAAGCCTGACGGCGGTTACGGCTCCAAAGCGGCGTATCGCGGCGAGAAGCTGACGCGCCGGGTCTGGGGCGAGATCACCGCAGGCGGCTTCGTGGCCCAGGCCCTCGTCGCGCCGAGCGAGCGGATGGTGCGGGTCGGCAGCGAGGCGGCACGGCTGAAGCTCGACGTGCGGGCCTACGCCTATCGTGGCCGCATCCAGCTGCTGGCCGCACGCACCTACTCGGGCCAGACGACCAATTTCCGCACCGCCGGTGGAGGTTTCGCGCCGGTGGTAGTACTGCCCTCATCCACCGACCAGATCATTTACTGCTGAAACCATGCACGACCGTCCCATCAACGTCCTCTTCCTTTGCACGCACAACTCGGCGCGCAGCATCCTGGCCGAAGCCGCGCTCAACCATCTTGGCAAGGGGCGCTTCAAAGCATGGTCCGCGGGCAGCAGCCCGCGCGAGAACCAGCAGCCCAATCCGCTGGCGCTCAAGGCCCTGCAACTGGCGGGCATTTCCACCGAAGGGCTGCGCAGCAAGAGTTGGGACGACTTCGCCGGCCCGGACGCGCCCAAGATGGACCTGATTATCACGGTCTGCGACAACGCGGCCGGTGAAACCTGCCCTTACTGGCCGGGCCATCCCGCCACCGCCCATTGGGGCTACGCCGATCCCTCGTGGGTCGAGGGCACGGAAGAGCAGCGGCTGGCGGCCTTCCAGCACACGCTGCACGCCCTCCGGCACCGCCTCGACCTTCTGATCGCCTTGCCGACCGGCGGGGTGGATACCACCTCGGCGCTTCAGACATCGGCGCGCGACCTGTCCTCGTCATGACGTTGGCGCGCAAGACACTGGCCGAGTTCCTGGGCACGGCCGGCCTGCTGTGCGCCGTCATCGGCTCGGGCATCATGGCCGAACGGCTGGCGGGCGGCAACGTGGCCATCGCGTTGCTGGCCAACACCCTGGCGACAGTATTCGCCCTGTTCGTATTGATCGAGGTGTTCGGGCCGGTCAGCGGTGCGCATTTCAATCCCGTCGTCACACTGGTGCTCGCCGTGCGCGCCGCGCCGGTCAATCGCGACCTGGCCAAGCATGCTCCCCTGCTGATCGCCGCACAGTTGCTCGGTGCCGTGGCGGGCGCCTGGCTGGCGCACGCGATGTTCGAGATGAACCTGCTGCAAACCAGCACCAAGCTGCGTGACGGCCCGGCTCAGTGGCTGGCCGAAGCGGTCGCCACGGCCGGTCTGATCCTGGTCATCCTCCGTGCGCCGGCCGGCAAGGGCTCGGCGATGGTGGCCTGCTACATAGGCGCGGCGTACTGGTTCACGGCCAGCACTTCGTTCGCCAATCCGGCCGCGGTCCTGGGGCGCATGCTCAGTGAGAGTTTCGCCGGCATCGCGCCCTCCAGCGCACCCGGCTTTGTGCTGGCCCAGTTCGCGGGCGGCGCCGTGGGCATGGCGCTGGCGGCCTGCCTGCGCGATCCTCAACCGGGCGGCACCGCATGAGGCCGGCGCCAGCCGACGATCTGCTGCACCACCCACTCCGGGTCGTCCAGAGGCAGGTCATGGCCTGCGCTCGGATGCATGCGCAGCGGCACCTCCCACTGCGCGGCGAGCCGTGCGGAACACTGCGGCGACACCAGCCGATCTCCCGCGGACGCGAGCAGCAATAGAGGAACTGCGGGCGGCCCGGCGGGCGGAGCGTAGCGCGCCGCAGCAGCGAGCTGCCGCAGAGCGTTGGAGCGGCTCACGGGCCGCTGCGTCGCCATCGTCTCCCATTGCCTCGCGACCTCGGGATGGCGTTGCGGATCCGCGCTGGTCATGAGCAGTACCTGGTGTTCGCGCTCGTACGGCGACAGGAAAGGCAACAGGAAGCGGCAAAGGCGCGCGTAGTTGAGCGGGCGAAGCCGTTGCCAGAAGGCGCCGTGACCGCGCAGGCTGGAGTTGATCAGCACGCAGCCCGACACCTCATCGGCGTATGCATACGCGCCATGCAGCGCGACCATGCCCCCCAGCGACATGCCCACGAACGCGAAGGGCGCTTGCATGCCGCGGTCTGCCAGGTCCTGGCGGCAGGCGGCGGCCATCGCAGGGACACTGGCGGGGCTGTTGGAGGCATTGCGGGTGCCGTTGCCGGGCAAGTCCAGCGCCACCACCTTGTCCTTGGGGTCCAGCCGACCGGCGAGCCGATGGGCAAAGTCGCCCCAGTGGCCGGCTTCACGTGTCAGCCCTCGCAGCAAGACCCAGGTCGTCATGTGTACCACCGTACCAGAGCCTGCCGATGATGCCTCTCACAGGCGGCGTCGGCAGGCAGCCAGTGGCTGGCCGCAGCAGCCGCCCGCGTGACAAAGTCCAACAGGGGAAAATGCCGTCTCAGCACCCGCTGCTGGCGATGGGCAATCAGCGGATTGAAGATGCCATGGCGCGAAAAGAGCTGGCGTGGATTCTTCTTCACCCACAGCCACGACCCCATCTCCAGCGTCAGCGGCAGGAAAACCGTGTTCGGCCGCTCGCAAGCCCGCAGGTAGAGGTAGTCCCACAGGTCGCCGTGCGCCAGGTACTGGCGGCTCTGTGGCTCGAAAACATAGGGATGGTGGCTGTTGCTCTGCTGGAATATCTCGTGCAGCGCATCCAGCTGCGCCAGATGGCGGATCGGGCTGCGGCGGTGGGCGAAGGGAAACCAGATCCGGTCGCGCAGGCCGAAACCCGAATGGCAATCCAACGCCAGGCTGAACGGGCGGCCCAGCAGTTCACGCTCCACCAGCTCGCACAAGGCCGCGCTCTCGCTTTGCATGGCCTCACCGTGGGCGCCGCGATACCAGGGCAGCCCCGCGCTGATGCGTTGGCCGCCCACCAGGAAGGGCACGGGGTCTTGCGCATCCACTGGCGCGTTGCGCATCAGGTCCACACCGTGCAGGTTGGCCCGTGTGCCGCGCAGCATGCCGCCGGGATTGACGATGGGCATGAACACCAGGCGCACCCGCTCCAGCAGCGCGTGCAGCGACGCATCCCAGGGCAGGCGCATGACCAGGCTGTGCAGCCAGGTGATGACCACATCGGAGCCTATGCGTTCGAGCCCGTGCACGCCGCCGAAAAGCCCCAACGCCGCCGGTGCGTCGGGATTGCCGAGCGCCACGGTATAGACGGGCAATGTCGCCCCCTGCGCCGTGAGCCGGGCGGCCACCCGCACGTCGACCTCCTTGCCTAGCAGCCCGATGACGCGTTCCAGTTCACCGAGCTCCGGGACTGCATGCGTCAGCGCGCCCTCCGTTCGCGCAGCCGCCAGCGCTGCAGGGAGACGAATTCGGCCAGCCCGCGCAGCACGACGGCGCCAAGCGCAAGCAAGTGGATCGGGTGGGTGCGGGTATTCATCCCCGTCATCCTCGCGCATTCATATTTCAAAACGATGAAAGACCCCCAGTCCGCGGTTTAACCACCGTGTCACGAAGGATTCTTACGCTCGGCGGCTGCATTGCACAACAACCACCGAAAGGCGTAGAAAGAAATGACCGCACCCCACGACGACGAGAACTTCAACAACAGTTCCAACCCCTCTTTCAACGACGTCCTCGATGCGCGGCTGACCCGTCGCCATGCCTTGCGCGTGAGCGTGGGCACAGCCGGTGCCGCTGTGCTGGGCTCCTTCCCCCTGGCCAGCTGTGGCGGCGGCAGCGATCCCGCCGCGGCGCCGGCGCCGGCTCCGGCCCCCGCAGCTGCGACCGCCATCAGCCTGAGCTTTCCCGCCGTCGCCAAGAGCATGGCCGACGCGGTGGCTGTGCCCACCGGCTATACCGCCACGGTGCTTTACGCAATGGGCGATCCGCTCACGGCCGCCACAGCCGAATTTATGAACGACGGTACCGACACGGGCTTCGACAACCGTGCGGGCGATCATCACGATGGCATGGAGTACTTCGGTCTGAACGCGGCCGGAACGGCTCGGGACGTGGCGGGCTCGGAGCGCGGCCTGCTGGCCATGAATCACGAAGCACTGACCGACCAGTTCCTTCACGCCGCGGGAACCACGGCGAATCCGCGCCCGGCCGCCGAGGCCGATAAGGAGATTCCCGCGCATGGCGTTTCCGTCGTGGAAGTGCGCAAGGTCAACGGCAAGTTCGCCTACCAGAAAGGTTCGGCCTTCAACCGCCGCGTCACGCCCGCGACGCCGCTGCAGATCAACGGCCCGGCCCGCGGTAATGCCTTGATGAAGACGAAATTCTCGACGGCCGGTACCGATGGCCGCGGCACCATCAATAACTGCGGCACCGGCTACACGCCCTGGGGCACGTTCGTCACCGGCGAGGAAAACTGGTCAGGCTATTTCCGCCGCGGCGACGACGAACTGGTTCGGGGTGGCGTCACGTCGCGCAGCAACGTTTCGCTGGCCCGCTACGGCCGGGCCAAGAACAGCGCCAGCCGCCACGGCTGGGAAACCGCGGGCGCGGACGACAAGTACGCCCGCTGGGACATCACCCAGACCGGCGTGTCGACGGATGGCACGGACGACTACCGCAACGAACTCAACACCTTCGGCTACATCGTGGAGATCGATCCCTACGACAAGAACGTCGCGGTCCGCAAGCGCACGGCGCTGGGCCGGTTCGCGCACGAAAGCGCCGCCTTCAGCAAGCTCGTGGCGGGCAAGCCGCTGGCCGTGTACATGGGCGACGACTCGCGCGGCGAGTACATCTACAAGTTCGTGTCCACCGCCAACTGGGTTGCCGCGGACGCCAGCCCGGCCAACCGCATCACCACCGGCGACAAGTACCTGGACAGCGGCAAGCTCTATGTCGCCAAGTACAGCGCCGATGGCACGGGCCAGTGGATCGAGCTGAACATCGCCGATATCTCCATTGCCAACTACGCGACCTACGACTTCGCCGACCAGGCCGACGTGCTGGTCAACGCCCGCCTGGCTGCCGACGCGGTGGGTGCGACCAAGATGGATCGTCCCGAGTGGTGCGCCGTGCATCCGGTGACCGGCGAGGTGTACTACACGCTGACCAACAACAGCAACCGCAAGGTCGAGCCGGCCAGCTCCTCGCAGATGGCGGTGGACGCAGCCAACCCCCGCTCCTACACCGACGCACCGACCGCCGCCGCGTCCCCGGGCAACGTCAACGGCCACATCATCCGCATGAAAGAAGGTTCCGG
Source organism: Caenimonas soli (assembly GCF_013155545.1). Taxonomy (GTDB): domain Bacteria; phylum Pseudomonadota; class Gammaproteobacteria; order Burkholderiales; family Burkholderiaceae_C; genus Ramlibacter; species Ramlibacter soli. The sequence goes on from NZ_JABJVV010000001.1 coordinate 490,946, forward strand.
CGACGCCGCTGCGCTGTCGTTCACGTGGGACGTGTACCTGTTCGGCGCGCAGGCCGATGCCGACCTGGCGAAGGTGAACCTGTCGGCGCTCACGGCCGACCAGGACTTCTCCAGCCCGGACGGCCTGTGGTTCAGCCCGAAGACCGGCCTGTGCTTCATCCAGACGGACGACGGCGCCTACACCGATGTCACCAACTGCATGATGCTGATCGGCAAGCCCGGCGCGGTGGGCGACGGCACCACGCCGACGCTGTCTTACACCAAGGGCGACGGCAGCACCGTGACCGTGCAGACGCGCATGGGCGCCAAGCCCACGACGGATACGCTGCGCCGCTTCCTGGTCGGCCCGAAGGATTGCGAAATCACGGGCATCTCCGAAACCCCGGACGGCAGGACGCTCTTCGTGAACGTGCAGCATCCGGGCGAAACCATCAGCAAGGCGAACGTCACCGACCCGACGAAGTACTTGAGCCATTGGCCCGGCAATGCGGGCTACGGCGCGGGTGGCGCGAATGCGCGTCCCCGTTCGGCCACGATCGTCATCACCCGCAACGATGGCGGGCTCATTGGCGGTGACGGTACCGTGGTACTCAACAGCTACTGAGTCGGCAGGGCCGGGCTAATCACCCGGCCCTGACCGCCTCGGCCAGGCGCTGCGCCGTGTCTTTTGCCTGCGTCTCGTCGCGGGCTTCCACCATGACGCGCAGCAACGGTTCGGTGCCGCTGGGGCGGATCAGGACCCGGCCGTGGCCCGCGAGCTCGGCTTCCGCGCGGAGGGTTTCCGTGGCCAGCGCCTGGTTCTTTTTCCAGTCCTGTCCCGCCTGCAGCCGCACATTGATCAGCGTCTGGGGGAACAGGCTCACGCCCTCGAGCAGCTGCGAGAGGCTGCGGCCGCTGCGAACGACGGCCGTGAGCACCTGCAAGGCGCTGATGAGGCCATCGCCCGTGGTGTGCTTGTCCAGTGCCAGCAAGTGGCCCGAGCCTTCTCCACCCAGGATCCAGCGCCGTTTTTCGAGTTCTTCCAGCACATAGCGGTCGCCCACCTTGGCGCGCACGAACTCGACGCCTCGCGCTTTCAGCGCCACCTCGACGGCCATGTTCGTCATCAGCGTCCCTACCACGCCCGGCAGCGACTCGCCCCGCTCCAGGCGATCGATGGCCATCAGATAGAGCAGTTCGTCGCCGTTGTAGAGGCGCCCGTCACCGTCCACCAGTTGCAAGCGGTCGGCATCACCGTCCAGGGCGATACCGAAGTGGGCCCCGTGGGTCTTGACCGCCTGGACCAACGCTTCCGGATGGGTGGCACCCACCTTGTTGTTGATGTTCAGGCCGTCGGGCGAACAACCGATGCTCACGACCTCGGCGCCGAGTTCATGGAAGACTTTGGGAGCGATCTGATAGGCCGCGCCATGCGCCGCATCGACCACGATGGTCATGTTGCGCAAGGTCAGGTCGTTGGCGAACGTGCTCTTGCAGAACTCGATGTAGCGGCCCGCGGCGTCGTCCAGGCGCCTGGCCTTGCCCAGCGTGGCCGAATCTGCCCACACAGGCGGTTCCTGCAGCGCGGCTTCGACCGCGATCTCCCATTCGTCGGGCAGTTTGGTGCCCTGCGCACTGAAGAACTTGATGCCGTTGTCGGGATAGGGGTTGTGGCTGGCGCTGATGACCACGCCGAGGCTGGCGCGCTGGGCCCGCGTGAGGTAGGCGACGCCCGGCGTGGGCAGCGGCCCCAGCAACACCACGTCGACGCCGGCGGAGTTGAAGCCCGACTCCAGGGCGCTTTCCAGCATGTAGCCGGAAATGCGGGTGTCCTTGCCGATCAGGACCGTCGGACGGTTTTCGGTTTTCTTCAGCACCCGGCCGACGGCGTGCGCCAGGCGCAGCACGAAGTCCGGCGTGATGGGCGGTTGGCCGACCGTGCCTCGAATGCCGTCGGTGCCGAAATAGGTTCTGCTCATGGATTGGATTCCCTGCTTTGGTTATGCGCCATCGAATGCATGGCGTGGCGCACTTTCAGTGCGGCTATTGTTTCCTTGACGTCGTGCACGCGCACGATGTGCGCTCCGCGCTCCACCGCCAGCAAGGCTGCTGCTACGCTGGGGGCCTGCCTCTCGTTGACTGGCAGCCCGGTGACGTTGCCTAGCGAAGACTTGCGCGACCAGCCGGCCAGCAAGGCGTAACCGCCCGCTAGCAGCTCATGCTGGCGCGCCAGCAGCGCGAAGTTCTGTTCCACCGTTTTGCCGAAGCCGATGCCCGGGTCCCAGGCGATGCGCGCCGGGTCGACCCCCATCTCGCGCAGGCCCTTGGAGGCCTCTTGCAGGAACGCGAAGACCTGGGGCACGGCGTCGCCCTCCATGGGCGAGCGCTGCATGGTCTGGGGTTCGCCGTGCATGTGCATCAGGCAGATGCCGCATTGGGGATGCGACACGACCGTTTCGCGCGCGCCCGGTTGCCGCAGCGCCCAGATGTCGTTGATGATGTCGGCCCCGATGTCGAGTGCCTGGCGCATGACCTCGGGCTTGTAGGTATCGATCGAGACCGGAATCCCCAGCGTCACGGCGTCGCGCAGCACGGGCAGTACCCGCGCCAGTTCCTCATCCAAGGGCACGGGCGGCGTTCCCGGCCGGCTGGACTCGCCGCCTATGTCCAGGATGTGCGCGCCCTCGACCAGCAGCTTCTCGCAGTGCGCCAGGGCCGAGCGGGTGCTGGCATAGCGCCCGCCATCCGAAAAGGAATCGGGCGTGACGTTCACGATCCCCATGACCCGGGGACGCGACAGATCGATCACGTAGCGGGAGGTTTGCCAGTGCAATTGCATGGGTCCGATTTTCGCTCAACGCAAGTACAAGGGGGCCGCGAGGCCCCCTTGTTTGCTCCTTGGCTCCGCAGCGTTACGCTGCGGTCGGCGCCGGATCGGCCCCCACCGGGGAACCGCCCGAGCCGCCGCCGCTGCCCGAGGGAGGCGTGCGTGGCGTCCAGTCCTTGGGCGGACGCGGCTCCTTGCCGGCCATGATGTCGTCCAGCTGCTCGGAATCGATGGTTTCCCATTCCAGCAAGGCCTTGGCCATGGCGTGCATCTTGTCCTTGTTGTCCTCGATCAGCTTGCGAGCCAACGCGTATTGCTCGTCGATGATGCGGCGCACCTCGCCGTCGACCTTCTGCATGGTCGATTCGCTGATGTTGGTGGTCTTGGTCACCGAGCGGCCCAGGAAAACCTCGCCCTCGTTCTCGGCATAGACCATCGGCCCCAGGGCGTCGCTCATGCCGTAGCGCATCACCATGTCGCGCGCCAGATGGGTCGCGCGCTCGAAGTCATTCGACGCGCCGGTGGTCATCTGGTTCATGAACACCTCTTCCGCGATCCGCCCGCCGAACAGCATGGCGATCTGGTTGAGCATGTATTCGCTGTCGTAGCTGTAGCGGTCCTGCGCCGGCAGGCTCATGGTCACGCCCAGTGCGCGGCCGCGCGGGATGATGGTGACCTTGTGAACCGGGTCGCACTTGGGCAGCAGCTTGCCAATCAGGGCATGGCCGGACTCGTGGTAAGCCGTGTTGCGGCGCTCTTCCTCGGGCATCACCATGCTCTTGCGCTCGGGACCCATGAAGATCTTGTCCTTGGCCTTCTCGAAGTCCTGCATTTCGACCACGCGGGCGTTGCGGCGCGCGGCCATCAGGGCGGCTTCGTTGCACAGGTTCGCCAGGTCGGCGCCGGACATTCCGGGTGTGCCGCGGGCGATGATGCTCGGGGCGACGTCCTGGCCGATCGGGATCTTGCGCATGTGCACGTTCAGGATCTGCTCGCGCCCGCGGATGTCGGGCAGCTGCACGTAGACCTGGCGGTCGAAACGGCCGGGGCGCAGCAAGGCGGCGTCCAGGATGTCCGGCCGGTTGGTGGCCGCGACCACGATCACGCCCAGGTTGGTTTCGAAGCCGTCCATCTCGACCAGCATCTGGTTCAAGGTCTGCTCGCGCTCGTCGTTGCCGCCGCCCAGGCCGGCACCGCGCTGGCGGCCGACCGCGTCGATTTCATCGATGAAGATGATGCAAGGCGCATTCTTTTTTGCGTTTTCGAACATGTCCCGGACGCGGGCCGCGCCCACGCCGACGAACATTTCGACGAAATCGGAGCCGGAAATCGAGAAGAACGGCACTTTGGCTTCGCCGGCGATGCCCTTGGCCAGCAGCGTCTTGCCGGTGCCGGGGGGGCCGACGAGCAGCAAACCGCGCGGGATTCGCCCGCCCAGCTTCTGGAATTTCTGCGGATCCTTCAGGAAATCGACGACTTCCTTGACTTCCTCTTTCGCTTCGTCACAGCCTGCAACATCGGCGAAGGTCACCTGGTTGTTGTTTTCGTCGAGCATGCGCGCCTTGCTCTTGCCGAAGCTGAAGGCGCCGCCCTTGCCGCCGCCCTGCATCTGGCGCATGAAGTAGATCCAGACCCCGATCAGTAGCAACATGGGTCCCCAGCTGACCAGCAAGGTCATGAGGAGCGAGCCTTCTTCGCGCGGCTTGACGTCGAACTTGACGTTGTTGGCGATCAGGTCGCCCACCAGCCCACGGTCGAGGTAGGTCGCCGTCGTGCGGATCTTGCGATCCTCGGTGGTGATGGCAATGATCTCGGTGCCGCCCTGGCCTTCCTGGATGATGGCGTTCTTGATGCGCTTGCCCCGCACTTCCTCCAGGAAGTCGGAATAGCCCATCACCGCCGCGCCGGCCGCGCCACGTGTATCGAACTGCTTGAAAACGGTAAACAGCACGAGCGCTATGACGAGCCACACGGCAATTTTGGAAAACCACTGATTGTTCAACTGCGTCTCCGGAAAGAGTACTTGTCTAGTTGCTGCCCATTCTAGGCGTTTCAAGGCATGGAATGATGTATTTTCGCTACGGGGCCTATAGGGCTTGCACGCCCTATTCGCCCTTCAATCCCAGGCCTATCAGGAAGGTTTCGGATGACTTATCGCGCGAGGCCTTTGGCTTCAGAGGCTTCACGACCCGGAAAGTTTCTTTGAACAGCTTGACAAGCTCGATGTAGCCGCCTCCGTGAAACACCTTGGTTACGAGTGCGCCCTCGGGCTTCATGTGGTTGAGGGAAAAATCGACGGCCAGTTCGACCAGGTGGGCGATGCGGGCGGTGTCGGCCGATTCGATGCCCGACAGGTTGGGCGCCATGTCGGACACCACGACATCGGCCTTGCGCCCGGCCATCGCTGCCTCCAGCTTCGCCAGCACCTCGGGCTCGCGGAAGTCGCCCTGGATGAACAGCACGCCCTCGATCGGATCCATCGGGAGAATGTCCAGGGCGATGATGGTCCCATTCAGCGCACCCGCGGCAGCGCCGCCGGGCGAGAGTTTGCGGCGCACGTACTGGCTCCAGGCGCCAGGCGTCGAGCCCAGGTCCACCACCAGATGCCCCGGCTTGATCAGGCCCAGGGTTTCGTCGATTTCCTTGAGCTTGTAGGCGGCACGGGCGCGGTAGCCCTCCCGCGCGGCGAGCTTGACGTACGGGTCGTTGACGTGGTCGTTCAACCACGCACGGTTGACCTTCTTGCTTTTCTGTTTCAATTTTTCGGCCTTTCGCGGCTCACACCGATAATACGTTCATGCCTGCAATTCAACTGACAGTGGCCCAGCGTAAGGAACACCGCGCCGAAGCCCACCACCTCGACCCGGTCGTCATGATCGGCAACGACGGCCTGACACCCGCCATCAAGAAGGAAACCGATGCCGCGCTCAGCGCCCACGGCCTGATCAAGATCCGCGTGCTGGGTGACGATCGCGCCAAGCGCGAGGAAATCTACCTCGCCCTGGCCGACGAACTGGGCGCCGCGCCGATCCAGCACATCGGCAAGCTGCTGGTCCTGTGGCGTCCCAAGCCCGCCAAGGCCAAGGCCGCCGCCGACGAGGACCGCAAGCCCGGCCCGCGCGAGTTCAAGGTGCTCAAATACAGCAAGCAAGGCGGCCAGCGGCCCGAGGTGAAAACCCTGCGCGTGCTGGGTAATCAGCGGCTGACGCCCGGCGGCCAGGTCAGGCGGGCCAAGGCACCCAAGCAGAAATCGGTCAAGAAGGGCCGTCAGGCCTGAGCTGGCTGGTCTTCCACAAGGCCACGCCCGCGCACAGCCACTGCAGCAGGTACATGGCGCTGCCTACGCCGTGCCACAGCTTGATGTTCTCCCGCGCCAGGATCCGGGGCGCAATCGCGAACTCCGCCAACAGCGCGAGCAGCACACCCGCCAAAATGAAGCCCAGGGCGCCCTGCGCCCAATCCATCCGGGCGTCTTGAGGCCCTGAGCGCGAAGCGAGCATCAGGATTGCCGCGCAGGCCAGCGCCACCCAGGTTTGCGCCGTGAACAGCCGGGCGGCCATCTGGCCGGCCAGCGCGGGCGTCGGCAGGTGCGCGAACAGCAGCGGCACGACCAGGAAGCCCGTGGTGGTGAGGCTGCCCCACCACAGCGCGGCGGCCAGCACCGGAACCCGGGCTTTCCAGGCGCCGCTCATGTCAAAGGTAATTGATGCCGACGATCTCGTAGCGCTTCACGCCGCCGGGGGCCAGCACTTCGGCCGTGTCGCCCTCTTCCTTGCCGATCAGGGCACGGGCGATGGGGCTGGAAATGTTGATCAAGCCCTGCTTCAGGTCGGCCTCGTCCTCGCCCACGATCTGGTACTTCACGGTCTCGCCGGAGTCTTCTTCCTCGAGCTCCACGGTCGCACCGAATACGACCCTGCCGCCGGCCTCGACCACGGCGGGATCGATGATCTGCGCCGCAGCCAGCTTGCCTTCGATTTCCTGGATGCGGCCTTCGATGAAGCCTTGGCGATCCTTGGCGGCTTCGTACTCGGCGTTTTCGGACAGGTCACCCTGCGCGCGGGCTTCGGCGATCGCGTTGATCACCCAGGGGCGCTGGACGGTCTTGAGCTGGTGCAGCTCGGCCTTCAGCTTCTCGGCGCCGCGTTTGGTGATGGGAATGGTGGCCATGACAATTTCTCTCCGGGTCAAATGAAAACCGCCGGGCGTTGCCGACCGGCGGTTGTTCCTAGTACCCCAATTATGCCAGTTGAGCGTGCAGCTCTTGCAGCGAGTAAACGTCCAGGTTGTCCATGTATTTCATGCCCTCGACGGCCGCTTCAGCCCCGGCGATGGTGGTGAAAGTGGTAACCCGCGCCAGCAGCGACGAGGTGCGGATGGCGCGCGAGTCGGCGATGGCGTTGCGGCGCTCTTCCACCGTATTGATCACCATCACGATCTCGTTGTTCTTGATCATATCCACCACATGGGGCCGGCCTTCCGTGACCTTGTTCACGGTCGCGCAGGAAATGCCCTCGGCTGAAATGGCGGCGGCCGTGCCCTTGGTGGCCACGATCTCGAAACCTTGGGCGGCCAGCTGGCGCGCCACCTCGACGGCACGCGGCTTGTCGCTGTTCTTTACCGTGAGAAACACCTTGCGCACCGCGTCCGTGGGCCGCGGCAGCTTGGTGCCGGCGCCGAGCTGGCTCTTGACGAAGGCTTCGCCGAAGGTCTTGCCCACGCCCATGACCTCACCGGTGGACTTCATCTCCGGGCCGAGGATGGTGTCCACGCCCGGGAACTTGACGAACGGGAACACGGCCTCCTTCACGCTGAAGTAAGGCGGCGTCACTTCCTGGGTGATGCCCTGCGACTCCAGCGTCTGGCCCACCATGCAGCGGGCCGCCACCTTGGCCAGCTGGATGCCGGTCGCCTTGCTGACGAAGGGCACGGTGCGCGAGGCGCGCGGGTTGACCTCCAGCACGTAGATCACGTCCTTGCCGTTGACTTCCTGGATCGCGAACTGCACGTTCATCAGGCCGACCACGTTGAGCCCGCGGGCCATGGCCGCGGTCTGGTTCTTCATCTCGTCGACGGTTTCCTTGGACAGCGAGTACGGCGGCAGCGAGCAGGCGGAATCGCCCGAATGCACGCCGGCCTGTTCGATGTGTTCCATCACGCCGCCGATGAAGGTGCGCTGGCCGTCGGAGAGGCAGTCGACATCGCACTCGATCGCGTCGTTCAGGAACCGGTCCAGCAGCACCGGCGAATCGTGGGAAACCTTCACGGCTTCGCGCATGTAGCGCTCCAGGTCGCGCTGCTCGTGCACGATCTCCATGGCCCGGCCGCCCAGCACGTAGCTGGGGCGCACGACCAGGGGATAGCCGAGCGCGGCGGCTTTCTCCAGCGCCTCGGCTTCGGTACGCGCCGTCGCATTCGGCGGCTGCAGCAGCTTGAGCTCGTGCAGCAGCTTCTGGAAGCGTTCGCGGTCTTCGGCAGCGTCGATCATGTCCGGGCTGGTGCCGATGATGGGCACGCCCTCGGCCTCCAAGCCCAGCGCCAGCTTCAGCGGCGTCTGGCCACCGTACTGCACGATCACGCCCAGCGGCTTTTCCTTGTCCACGATCTCCAGCACGTCTTCCAGCGTCAGCGGCTCGAAGTAAAGGCGATCCGAGGTGTCGTAGTCTGTGGACACGGTTTCCGGATTGCAGTTGACCATGATGGTCTCGTAGCCGTCCTCGCGCATCGCCAGCGCGGCATGCACGCAGCAATAGTCGAACTCGATGCCCTGGCCGATGCGGTTGGGCCCGCCGCCCAGGACCATGATCTTCTTGTTGTTGGTGGGCTCGGCCTCGCACTCGTCCTCGTAGGTCGAGTACATGTAGGCGGTGTTGGTGGCGAACTCGGCGGCGCAGGTGTCCACGCGCTTGTAGACCGGGCGGATCCCCAGCGCGCGGCGCTTCTCGCGGATCACCTTGTCCGTGGTCTTGAGCTGCCGGGCCAGGCGGCGGTCGGAGAAGCCTTTCTTCTTGAGCATGAGCAGCGTGGCCGCATCGATGTCTTCCAGGCGCGTCTTCTCCAGCTCGAGCTCGATCTTCACGATCTCCTCGATCTGCACCAGGAACCACTTGTCGATCTTGGTGAGGTCGTACACCTCGTCCACGGAGAGACCCAGGGCGAAGGCATCGCCCACGTACCAGATGCGTTCGGGTCCGGGCGCGCCGAGTTCCTTCTCCAGCACTTCGCGGTCCTGCGTCATCTCGTTCAGGCCATCGACACCGACTTCCAGCCCGCGCAGGGCCTTCTGGAACGACTCCTGGAAGGTGCGGCCCATGGCCATCACCTCGCCCACCGACTTCATCTGAGTCGTCAGGCGGCTGTCGGCCTGGGGAAACTTCTCGAAGGCAAAGCGCGGGATCTTGGTGACCACGTAATCGATGCTCGGCTCGAAGCTGGCGGGCGTGGCGCCGCCGGTGATCTCGTTGCGCAATTCATCGAGCGTGTAACCCACAGCCAGCTTGGCTGCGACCTTGGCAATCGGGAAGCCCGTGGCCTTGGAGGCCAGCGCCGAAGAGCGCGAAACGCGGGGGTTCATCTCGATCACGACCATGCGGCCGTCCTGGGGGTTGATCGAGAACTGCACGTTGGAGCCGCCCGTGTCCACGCCGATCTCGCGCAGCACCGCAATGGATGCGTTGCGCATGATCTGGTATTCCTTGTCGGTCAGCGTCTGCGCGGGCGCGACCGTGATCGAGTCGCCGGTGTGCACGCCCATCGGGTCGAGGTTCTCGATAGAGCAGATGATGATGCAGTTGTCGGCCTTGTCGCGCACGACCTCCATCTCGAACTCTTTCCAGCCGAGCAGCGATTCCTCGATCAGCAGTTCGCTGGTGGGCGAGGCTTCCAGGCCGCGCTTGCAGATCACCTCGAACTCTTCGGAGTTGTAGGCGATGCCGCCGCCGGTGCCGCCCAGCGTGAAGCTGGGGCGAATGACAGTGGGGAAGCCCACGGTTTTTTGCACCGCCCAGGCCTCTTCCATCGAATGGGCGATGCCCGAGCGCGCCGAGCCCAGGCCGATCTTGGTCATTGCCTCCTTGAACTTCAGGCGGTCTTCGGCCTTGTCGATGGCCTCGGGCGTGGCGCCGATCAGTTCGACCTTGTACTTCTCCAGCACGCCGTTGTGCCACAGGTCCAGCGCGCAGTTGAGCGCGGTCTGGCCGCCCATGGTCGGCAGGATCGCGTCGGGCTTTTCCTTGGCGATGATCTTCTCGACCGTCTGCCAGGTGATGGGCTCGATGTAGGTGACGTCGGCCGTGGCCGGGTCGGTCATGATCGTGGCCGGGTTGCTGTTGATCAGGATGACCTTGTAGCCCTCCTCGCGCAGCGCCTTGCAGGCCTGCACCCCGGAGTAGTCGAATTCGCAGGCCTGGCCGATGATGATGGGGCCCGCGCCGATGATGAGGACGCTCTTGATGTCTGTACGTTTGGGCATGTTTACTTCTTCTGATCCATGAGGCCCGTGAAACGGTCGAACAGGTAGCCGATGTCGTGCGGCCCCGGCGAGGCTTCAGGGTGGCCCTGGAAGCAGAACGCCGGCCTGTCGGTGCGGGCCAGTCCCTGCAGCGTGCCGTCGAACAGGCTCACGTGGGTGGCGCGAAGGTTGGAGGGCAGTGTCTTCTCGTCCACGGCGAAACCGTGGTTCTGGCTGGTGATGCTCACGCGGCCGTTGTCCAGGTCCTTGACCGGGTGGTTGGCGCCGTGGTGGCCGAACTTCATCTTGAAGGTCTTGGCGCCCGAAGCCAGGGCCATGATCTGGTGGCCCAGGCAGATGCCGAAGGTCGGGTAGCCGGCTTCGATCAGGTCGCGCGTCGCTTCGATCGCGTAGTCACAGGGCTCCGGGTCGCCGGGGCCGTTGGACAGGAACACGCCGTCGGGCTTGAGCTTCTTGACTTCGGATGCGGGCGTCTTCGCCGGCACCACCGTCACCTTGCAGCCGCGCTCGGCCAGCATGCGCAGGATGTTCTTCTTGACGCCGTAGTCGAAAGCGACCACGTGGTACTTGCTGTCCTTCTGTTCGCCGTAGCCCGATCCCAGGCGCCACTCGCTCTGGGTCCAGTGATAGGGCTCGGACACCGAGACCACCTTGGCGAGGTCCAGTCCGCTCATGCTGGGCGCGCCCTTGGCGGCCGCGATGGCCTTGTCCGTTAGCGCCGGCGTGACTTCCTCACCGGCTGCGAGGCCGATGATGCAGCCGTTTTGCGCGCCCTTGGTGCGCAGCATGCGGGTGAGCTTGCGGGTGTCGATGTTCGCGATCGCCACCGTGTTCTGGGCCTTCAGGTACTGTGACAGCGTCTGGCTGGTGCGGAAGTTCGACGCGATCAGCGGCAGGTCGCGGATGATGAGGCCCGCGGCATGGACCTTGCTGGCTTCGACGTCCTCTTCGTTGACGCCGTAATTGCCGATGTGCGGATACGTGAGCGTCACGATCTGCTGGCAGTAGCTCGGGTCGGTGAGGATTTCCTGGTAACCGGTAATGGCCGTGTTGAACACGACTTCGCCGGTGGTGGAGCCGGGGGCTCCGATCGAATTACCAATAAAGACCGTGCCGTCTGCGAGCGCCAGGATGGCGGGAGGGCTGGTTCCCTGTTGAGACAAAAGCACTGGGTTCTCCGGATGGTTACGGTACGCCCAAACGCGCTTCAAGAGTGGACTCTCGATGGCTGCTTGTGTTTAGGGAGATGGCTTGATGCGCTAGGCGTACGGGGGGTTTGCGGGAAAGCCCCTAATTATAGCCGAAGCACTCTCAGATGGACCGTGCGATGGCACTCGCGTGCAGGCAGATTGCCGCGGCGGACGCGACGTTCAGCGATTCCTCGCCGCCTGGCTGGGCAATGCGCACCGAAAGCTGGGCGCGGCGCGCGATTTCCGGGCTCACGCCCTGCCCTTCGTGGCCCAACGCCCATGCGCAAGGCCAGGGCAATTGCTGCTTGTGCAGCAACTCGCCCTGATGCGAACTGGTGACGATCACCGGCACCTCGAGTGGCTCCAGTTGCGCCGGCTCGAGCCCTTCCACCAGCCGCAGTCCGAAGTGCGCACCCATCCCGGCACGCAGCACCTTGGGGCTCCACAACCCCGCCGTTCCCGTGAGGGCGGCGATCTGGCGAAACCCGAATGCCGCCGCGCTGCGCAGGATCGCACCCACGTTGCCCGCGTCCTGCACGCGATCGAGGATCACCGTGGCCTGGCCGGGCTGCAAGGCGGGCGCCTGCGGCAACTCCAGCACGAAGCCCATGCGCCCGGGAGACCCCAGCGCGCTCAAGCCGGCGAAAAGCGCGTCGGCAACCACCACATTCTTCACGGCCTGGCCCGACCATTCGGTCACGGCCATGGGCCAGAAGGACTCTGCAAACACCGCCACTTCCGGCTTCACACCGCGCTCGACGGCGGCGCGGCAAAGGTGGTCGCCTTCCAGCCAGATACGGCCCTGCTTGCGATAGGTGGTGCCATCCTGCGCGAGCCGGCGCAGATCCTTGAGCCAGGGATTGGCCGCCGAGGTGACGAACTGGGGGTCGGCGGAGGTCACGAGACGGTGATGGAAACGGCAACACCGTTCTCATCCTCGACCGTGAACGTGGCCGCGACCGGGCTGAAGAACTTCCGGTGGTGGCGGCAGGCTCCGTGGGTTCGCAAGGCCTCCAGGTGCTCGGGCGTGCCGTAACCCTTGTGGGAGGCAAAGCCGTATTGCGGGAATTCCTGGTGCAGCGTTTCGCACAGCCGGTCGCGGTGCACCTTGGCCAGGATGGATGCGGCGGAGATGGACTTGATCTTGGCGTCGCCGCCGATCACTGCTTCAGCCAGCACGTCGATCATGGGAAGGCGGTTCCCGTCCACCATCACCTTGGCGGGTTTCAGGCGCAGGCCCTCTACCGCGCGCTTCATCGCCAGCATGGTCGCGTGCAGGATGTTGAGCGTGTCGATCTCCTCCACGCTGGCCTGGGCCACCGAGCAGCACAGCGCTTTCTCGCAGATCAGGTCGTACAGCCGGTCGCGCTGCAAGGGCGTCAGCACCTTGGAATCGGCCAGGCCTCGGATGCGTTTGGTATCGTCCAGGATCACCGCGGCGGCCACCACAGGCCCGGCCAACGGGCCACGGCCGGCCTCGTCCACGCCCGCCATCAGCCCGATCGGGTCCCAGTTCAGGCGACCCTGCTCAGCTTTCAATAACTTTTTCGATGGCATTGGTGGCCAGTGTTGCGGTGTCGCGCTTCAGCTGTATGTGCAGCGCTTTGAATTTCTCTTGTACGGCCGTCATTCTGGCAGGAGCTTGCAGCCATTCCAACACTGCCGCAGCAAGCGACTCGGGATTGGCCTCGTCTTGCACCAGCTCGGGCACCACGAATTCGCCGCAAAGAATGTTGGGCAGGCCTATCCAGGGCTGGAGCTGCTTGCGCCGCATGATCCGGTAGGTGAGCCAGTTCATGTTGTAGGCAATCACCATCGGGCGCTTGAACAATGCCGCTTCCAGGGTGGCAGTGCCGCTGGCAATCAGCGTCAGGTCGCAGGCCGCCAGCACGGTGTGCGACTGGCCGGCGACGATCTTGAGCCCCCTGCCCAGCCCGGCTGCGCGAGCGGCCTCCTCCACCACCGCCAGCAGCGCCGGGATCGCCGGCACGACCAGCTTGATGCCGGGCCTGGCCTTTTGCACGAGCGCCGCGGCCTTGAAGAAAGCCGGGGCCAGGTACTTGACCTCGGAGGCACGGCTGCCCGGCAGGATGGCGAGGACTTCGTCGTTTTCGCGCAGCCCGAGCGCGCGGCGGGCCGCTGCCTTGTCCGCAACCATGGGAATCACGCTCGCCAGTGGATGCCCTACGTAGGTCGATGCGATGCCATGTTGGGCGAGCAGTTCGGGCTCGAAGGGGAAGATGCACAGCACATGGTCGGCGGCGCGCCTGATCTTGTCCACGCGGTCGGCGCGCCAGGCCCAGATGGAGGGGCACACGAAGTGGACGGTCTTGATACCCCGCGCCTTGAGGGCTGTCTCGAGGTCCAGGTTGAAATCGGGCGCGTCCACCCCGATGAAAGCTTGGGGCGGGTTCTCTAGCAGGCGCTTCTTGAGTTGGCTTCGGATGCCGACGATCTCGCGGTAATGCCGCAGGACCTCGACATAGCCGCGAACCGCGAGCTTCTCGTGCGGCCACCAGGCCTGGAAGCCTTGAGCAGCCATTCGCGGGCCGCCGATGCCGTCCGCCGTCAACGCAGGCCAGCGCGACCTCATGCCTTGCAGCAGCAGCCCGGCCAGCAAGTCGCCGGACGCCTCGCCTGCGACCATGGCAAACCGGGGGGAGTCCATGGGTTATCGGACGATGCCGCGTTGCGGCGAGACCCGTTCCAGGAAGGCCAGCATCATCTGGACATCCGGCGCCGCTTCCGGCGTCTTGCCGGGCAGCTCGGCGATGCGGCTCTTCGCCTGCTCGAGCGTGAGCTCGTCGCGGTACAGCGCCTTGTGCATGGCCTTCACGGCCGCGATGCGCTCGGGAGAAAATCCGCGCCGGCGCAGGCCTTCGAAATTCATCGACCGGGCCTGGGCCGGCTGGCCCTGGCTCATCACGTAAGGAGGCTGGTCGGCGAACAGCAGGGAGCACATCGCCGTCATGCCATGGGCGCCGATCCGCACGAACTGGTGCACCACGGTGAAGCCGCCGAGGATCACCCAGTCGCCCACTTCCACGTGGCCCGCCAGCTGGGAGTTGTTGGCGAAGATGGTGTTGTCGCCGACGATGCAGTCATGGGCCAGGTGCACGTAGGCCATCAGCCAGTTGTCGTTGCCCACCCGGGTCACGCCGCCGCCGCCGGGCGAGCCGATGTTGAAGGTGCAGAACTCGCGGATGGTGTTGCGGTCGCCAATCACCAGCTCGCAGGGCTCGCCTGCGTATTTCTTGTCCTGCGGGACCCCGCCGAGCGAGGTGAACTGGAAAATGCGGTTGTCGCGGCCGATCGTCGTGTGGCCCTCGATCACGGAGTGCGGCCCCACGGTCGTGCCGGCGCCGATCTTCACGTTGGGACCGATGACCGTGTACGGGCCCACGGTCACGGAGCCATCGATCTCGGCCTTCGGGTCGACAACCGCCGTTGAATGGATTTGCGCCACCGCCAGCGACCTCTAAGCGACAGTGCGCATGGTGCACATCAGCTCGGCCTCGCAGGCCAGCTCCTCGCCGACGCGGGCAATGCCGTGGAACTTGAAGATCCCCGACTTCATGCGTCCCAGCGTCACGTCCATCACCAGCTGGTCACCGGGTTCCACCGGGCGCTTGAAGCGCGCAGCGTCGATGCCGGCGAAGTAGTACACGGTCTTGTCATCGGGCGTGACGCCCATGGTGGCGAACGACAGCAGCGCTGCGGTCTGGGCCATCGCTTCCAGCATCAGCACGCCCGGCATCACCGGCCGGTGCGGAAAGTGGCCAACGAAAAACGGCTCGTTGATCGTCACGTTCTTGAGCGCCTTGATGCTCTTGCCCTTTTCGAGCTCGAGCACTCGGTCCACCAGCAGGATGGGGTAGCGGTGCGGCAGCTGCTTGAGGATTTGGTGGATGTCCATCATGATTCGGTCTTTTTCTCGAGGGCCTTGAGCCGTTCGCGCAGCTTGTGCAGCTGTTTGAGCGAGGCCGCGTTCTTTTCCCAGACCGCATTGTCGTCGATGGGAAATATGCCGGTGTAATGGCCCGGCTTGAGGATGGATCGCGTCACCAGCGATGTCGCGGAAATATGGACGTGGTCGGCGATGGTCAGGTGCCCCAGGATGCCGGCGCGCCCGCCGATCGTGCAGTAAGCCCCTATCGTGGCGGTGCCGGCGACGGCGGCGCAGCCCGCCATCGCGGTGTGCTTGCCGATGTGGACGTTGTGGCCGATCTGGATCAGGTTATCGAGCTTGACGCCGTCCTCGATCACCGTGTCCTGCAGCGCGCCGCGATCGATGCAGGTGTTGGCACCGATCTCGACGTCGTTGCCGATGCGCACCGCCCCCAGTTGCTCGATCTTTTCCCAGGCGCCATCGGTGTCGGGCGCGAAGCCGAAGCCATCGGCCCCGATGACCACGCCGGGATGGACGATGCAGCGGTCGCCGATCACGCAGTTCTCGCCCACGCTCACGCGCTGCTTGAGCACCGTGCCGGCGCCGATGCGGGCGCCCCGCTCTATCACGCAGAGCGGACCGATGCGGGCGGTGGGATCGATCACCGCGTCCGGGTCGATGACGGCGCTGGGATGAATCGCCGGACCCGAGACCGGCGCCAGCTGCTTCTTCCATAGCTGGGTCGCACGGGCAAAGTACAGGTAGGGCTGGTCGGAGACGATGCAGTCGCCGCGGGCCAGCGCCGCCTGGCGCATGGCAGGCGCGACGATCACGCAGGCGGCTCGGGAGGTGGCCAGCTGCTGCCCGTATTTGGGATTGCTCAGGAAGCTCAGCTGGGACGGCGTGGCCGCTTCCAACGATGCCAGGCCGGTAATGGCCCGCTCGGGATCGCCGCAAAGCTCGCCGCCGAGGGCCTCAACGATCGAGCCTAGGCGCAGTTGCACACCGAAACGCGGCTAGCGCGCTGCGTTAAGCGCCTTGATCACCTTGTCGGTGATGTCGTGCTTGGGGTTGATGTACACGGCTTCTTGCAGCACCACGTCGTACTTCTCGGCTTCGGCAACCTGCTTGACGACGCGGTTGGCACGCTCGAGCACTTGCTGCAGTTCCTCGTTCTTGCGCGCGTTCAGGTCTTCCTGAAATTCGCGGCGCTTGCGCTGGAAGTCGCGGTCCTGGTCCAGCAGCTGCTTCTGGCGCTGCACGCGCTGGCTTTCGGACAAGGTGGGCGCCTCGCGCTCGAACTTGTCGGACAGGCCCTTGAGGGCATTGCCCTGGTCGGTGAGCTCTTTTTCGCGACGGGAGAATTCCTGCTCCAGCTTGGCCTGGGCGGCCTTGGCGGTGTTCGCCTCACGGAAGATGCGGTCGGTGTTGACGAAGCCGACCCGGAACTCCTGCGCCTGCACTTGCAGGGCGAGCGCCAGCGCGCCGAAAACGAACACGAGGCATTGACGGGACAGGTACTTCATCAGAAAGAGGTTCCGATCTGGAATTGCAATCTCTGGATTCTATCGCCAGCGAACTTGCGGATGGGATGGGCAGCGGCCAGCCGGAGCGGGCCCACGGGGGAAATCCAGGAAAGGCCAACGCCGACCGACGCGCGCAGGTCTCCAAATTGCAATCTCTCGTTCTCGCCGAATACGTTGCCCGCGTCGACGAAACCGAACATTCGCAGCGTCCGGTCGTTGCCGGCGCCCGGGAACGGCGCAATGATCTCCGCATTCATCGTGATCTTGCGCGGCCCGCCGATCGTGGCGCCCGTCACGTCCCTGGGGCCCAGCGTACCCTGGTCGAAACCACGGACGGAACCCAGGCCACCCGAGTAGAAATTCTTGAAGACCGGGAACGGCCGGTCGCCCAGGCCCTTGCCCCAACCCAATTCGCCGTTGAACGCGAGCGTGAACTGCTTGTTCAGCGGCACGTATTGCTGGAACTGGTAGTTGCTGCGGACATAGCGGGCATCGCCCGCCACGCCGACTTCGGCGCCCAGGCGCTGCATGCGCCCACTGCTGGGGGCAATGGTGCTGTCGCGATCGTCACGCGACCAGCCGATGGTGAGTGGCAGAGCGGTACTGGTGTAGCCGAAGCGATTGGCATAGGCCAGGTAGGCAGCCGGGATGTTGGTGCCGGGTTTGATCTGGGTGCGTTCGACGCTGCCGCCGAAATAGACCGTATCCAGCTCGCTGAACGGAATGCCGAAGCGCAGGCCCGCACCCGTGGTGGCCAGTTCGTAGTTGCCGCCCTGATCCTCGTACGGCTTCGATGCGCGGTGGTACAGGTCGATCGTGCGGGAGATGCCGTCGGGCGTGAAGTACGGATTGACCGAGTTGAAGACGATGGTGCGGTTGTACTTGCTGGTATTGACGTCGACGCCCAGGTAGTTGCCGGAACCGAAGACGTTTTCCTGCTTGATCGAGAACGACAGGGCCAGCTTTTCGGCGCTGGAAAAGCCGGCGCCCAACTGCAGGCTGCCGGTGGGCTTTTCCACCACGTTGATGTTCAGGTCGACCTGGTCGGGCGCGCCTGCCACGTCGCTGGTCTCGACGGTGACTTCCTTGAAGTAGCCCAGGCGGTCGATCCGGTCGCGCGAGAGCTTGATCTTGTCGCCGTCGTACCAGGACGATTCGAACTGGCGAAACTCGCGGCGCAGCACCTCGTCGCGGGTGCGGTTGTTGCCCGAAATGTTGATGCGGCGGACATAGGCGCGGCGCGAAGGCTCGGCCAGGAGCACGAAGGACACGCGATTGTTGACGCGGTCGATTTCGGGGCGGGCCTCGACGTTGGCGAAGGCGTAGCCGAAATTGCCGAAGTAATCCGTGAAGGCCTTGGTCGTCTGGGCCACGTGGTCGGCGTTGTAGGGCTCGCCCGGGCGAATGGTCACCAGCGACTTGAATTCGTCGTCCTTGCCCAGGTAGTTGCCTTCGAGCTTGACGCTGGAAACCACATACCGCTCGCCTTCCGTCACGTTCACCGTGATGGAGATGTCCTGTTTGTTGGGCGAGATGGCCACCTGGGTGGAGTCGACGCGAAATTCAAGGAAGCCGCGGCTCAAGTAGTAGGAGCGCAGCGCTTCCAGGTCGGCATTGAGCTTGGCGCGCGAGTAGCGGTCGGACTTGGTGTACCAGCTCAGCATGCCGCCGGTATCCAGGTCGAACAGGCCCCTGAGCGTCGATTCGCTGAATGCCTTGTTGCCGACGATCCGGATTTCCTTGATGCGCGCCGGCTCGCCCTCGGTCACGGTGAAGGTCAGGTTGACCCGGTTGCGCTCGATCGGCGTCACCGTGGTCACGACCTCGGCGCCGTACAGGCTCTTGTTGATGTACTGGCGCTTGAGTTCCTGCTCGGCGCGGTCGGCCAGGCCCTGGTCATAAGGGCGGCCTTCGGTCAGGCCGATCTCGCGCAGGGCCTTTTTCAGCGCGTCCTTGTCGAACTCCTTGGCGCCCACGAAATCGACGTCGGCCACGGTCGGGCGTTCCTCGACGATCACGACCAGCACGTCCCCGCTTACCTCGAGCCGGACGTCCTTGAACAGGCCCAGGCCGAACAGCGCGCGGATGGCGGCCGAGCCCTTTTCATCGTTATAGAGGTCGCCGATGCGAAAGGGCAGCGACGCGAATATCGTGCCGGGCTCCACGCGCTGCAGGCCTTCCACCCGGATGTCGCGCACCGTGAAGGGATCCACCGCCCATGCATTGGCCACGAAGGCCATGGCGACCATGGCCGAAACGGTACGCACGCGAAAGCGCTTTATTTGTTTTTTCATGAATCAGGTGGGTCCGCATCGCCATTTCGGCGGCGCGGCAAACAAGGTTAACCAAAGAGACGGGTGACGTCGTTGAACAGCGCGATCGACATCATGACCAGCAGCACCGCTACCCCGCCGCGCTGCAAGCGCTCCATCCAGGCGTCCGAAACGCTCTTGCCCGTGATGGCCTCCCAAAGATAATACATCAGGTGCCCACCGTCCAAGACCGGCAGCGGCAGCAGGTTCAGCACCCCCAGGCTCACGCTGATCAAGGCGAGGAAGACCAGGTACTGCGTCAATCCCAGGCTGGCCGACTTGCCGGCGTAGTCGGCGATCGTCAGCGGGCCACTGAGGTTCCTGAGCGAAGCCTCGCCGATCACCATCCTGCCCATCATGCGCAGGGTGAGCACCGATACCTCCGAGGTACGCACCGCGCCCTTCCACAAACCTTCGAGCGGGCCGTAGCGCACGGTGATGAATTCGGGCGGCGCGCCGACGTAAGCGCCGATACGGCCCACAGCGGTGCTCCCGTCCTGCACGACGTCCGCCTGGACCGGCAGTTCCACCACCTGTCCTTCGCGGCGCACGCGCCAGGTTTCACGCACAGTCTCCCCGGATTTGACGCCTCCGCGGATCAGTTCACGCAACTGCTGGCCATCCACCACCTGCGTCTGCCCCACGGCCACCACCACATCGCCCTTGCGCAGGCCCGCGCGCTCAGCAGCGCCGCCGCCTTTCACCTCGCCGATGACGGGTGGGGTCCAAGGCCCCAGGATGCCGACCTTGCGGAACAGCTGGGCATCGGCGTCCGCCGACTGGATCGTGCTCAGGGGCAGCACGGCTTCCCGTCCGCCCGCGAGCTGCAACCGGACATCGTAGCCATCGAGGGCGCCGCGGGTCAGCAGCCAGCGCAGTTCTTCGAACGAGCGCACCGGCTGCGCCGTGTCGCCCTGGATACCGGCCTTCTCCACCACCTCGCCGCCGCGCAGGCCCGCCCGTTCCGCCACGGAGCCGGGCACCGGGCTGGCGAGAATGGGCTTGGGCTCCTCCACGCCGTACCAGTTCACGGCGGAATACAACAGGACCGCGAGCAGCAGATTGGCGATCGGGCCCGCGGCCACGATGGCGGTACGCGACTTCAGCGGCTGGGTATTGAACGCCAGGTGGCGTTCCTCGGGCGCAACCGGCCCTTCGCGCTCGTCGAGCATCTTCACGTAGCCGCCCAGGGGAAAGGCCCCGATCACGAATTCGGTGGTCTGTCCGTTCTTCTGCTTCCTGGGCTGCCAGCGATAGAGCGTCTTGCCGAAGCCCACCGAAAAACGCAGGACCTTCACCCCGCAAGCCACGGCCACCCGATAGTGGCCGTATTCGTGCACGGCGATCAGCAAACCCAGGGCGACGATGAAAGCAACGATGGTCAACATGGGCGCGCAACTCCGATCGAGGTCAGTTACCCAGCCGGCCTATGACTCGGCCCGCTGCTTCGCGGGAACGGGCGTCCAGGCCCAGCAAATCATCCAGCGATTCGGGCTTGGAGGCTGTAACCGCTTCCAAAGTTGCAACATTCACCTGGTGGATCTGGTCGAAGCGGATGCGCCGGTCCAGAAAGGCGGCAACACCGACCTCGTTGGCGGCATTCAGGATGGCCGTGGTGCCGGGGGGCGCGCGCAGGCAGTCCCACGCCAGCGACAGCCCGGGGAAGCGCTCGCGGTGGCCCCGGCTGTCCAGCGACTCGAAACTCATGTCCGCCAGGGCATGGAAGTCCAGCGCCTGGGCGCCCGAGGCCACACGGTCGGGCCAGGCCAGGCCGTAGGCGATGGGAACGCGCATGTCGGGCGTGCCCAGCTGCGCCACCACCGAGGTGTCGCGGTACTGGACCATGGAATGGATGACGCTTTGGGGATGAATCACCACTTCCAGGCGCTCCGGGGCCAGCCCGAAGAGGTAGCGCGCCTCGATCACCTCGAGCGCCTTGTTCATCATGGTGGCCGAATCCACCGAAATCTTGCGGCCCATCACCCAGTTGGGGTGGGCGCAAGCCTCTTCCGGGGTGACGTGGCGCAAGGTCGCCGGCTCGCGCGTGCGAAACGGCCCGCCCGACGCGGTGAGGATGATCTTTTCGACTCGCGCCTCCCAGGTTGCCGGATCTTCGGGCAAGGACTGGAAAATGGCCGAATGCTCGCTGTCGATGGGCAGCAGCTTGGCGCCACCCTGCCTCATGGCGGCCAGGAACAGGTCGCCGCCGACCACCAGGGCCTCCTTGTTGGCCAACAGCAGCCGCTTGCCCGCGCGAGCCGCCGCCAGGCACGAGGCCAGGCCCGCAGCACCAACGATAGCCGCCATCACGGCATCGACCGACTCGTGGGAGGCCACTTCTTCCAGCGCGCCTTGCCCCCAGAGGACTTTGACCGGGAGGCCGGCGCCCTCGACTTTTCGCGCCAGCTCGCGCCCCGGCCCTTCGCCGGCCATGACGGCGAACCGCGGCCGGAACTGCGCGCACTGCTGCAGCATGAGGTCGACCTGCGTCGCCGCGCTCAGCGCGAACACCTCGAAGCGGTCCGGATGCCGCGCGATCACGTCCAGCGTGTTGGCACCCACCGAGCCGGTAGAGCCCAATACCGCGATACGTTGTTTCATCACTCGAGCGACGCCGGGCCGCCCCAAGGCGCGAGGGCCCCCTCGGGGGGCAGCGCAGTCCACGAAGTGGCAAGCGTGGGGGTCGTCATGTCATCAGCGTGGCCAGCATCATGGCCAGAGGCAAGGTAGGGAGGAGCGCATCCACCCGGTCGAGCACGCCGCCATGGCCCGGCAGCAGGCGGCTGGAATCCTTGACGCCGGCCGCGCGCTTGATCAGCGATTCGACCAGGTCGCCCAGCACGCTCATGCTTGCCAGAAACACCGCGGCGATCACCAGCAGCCACCAGCCGCCCGCGGCCAGGCGCGTGTAGAGGCTGGGGACGCTGGCCTGCAAGGCCCGGTCGGCCAAGGTCCAGGCCACCGCCAGCACCAGCACGCCGGCCATGCCGCCCCAGACCCCTTCCCAGCTCTTGCCGGGGCTGATCGTGGGAGCCAGTTTGCTCTTGGTGAACTTGAGGCCGAAGGCGCGGCCCGCGGCGTAGGCGGCGATGTCCGCCACCCAGACCAGCACCAGCACAGACAACAGGAAGTTGATGCCGAACACCCTCGCCTGGGCCACCGCGAGCCAAGCCAGCCAAAGGGCCAGCACGCCGGCCACCAGCCGCACCGCGCGCGGGATATTCGGCCAGCCCGCCACGCCGACGCGCAGCAACCAGGCGCCGACCAGAACCCACACGGCCCCTGCCACCGACCACAGCAACGGCATGGGCCGCTCCAGCAGGCCCGCCGACCAGGACGCCGCGCACAGGACCAGGCAAGCCAGCGCCGCCGCGACCGAGCCGGCCTGGCCCAAACCGTTCAGGCGGCCCCACTCCCAAGCGCCCGCGGCAAGCAGCAACAGCGTAACCACGGCAAAGGGGACTGGCGACGGCCAGAACAACGCCGGCAGCAGGATGGCCAGCAGGACGACAGCGGTGATGATGCGTTGCTTGAGCATGCTCAGAACGCCGGGATCATGCCACCCGCTTGGCGGCGGGAGGAGTCACTTGCTCGGAGGTCTTGCCGAAACGCCGCTCGCGGGCCGCGTAATCGGCCAGGGCATCGTCTAGCGCGGCGGCGTCGAATTCGGGCCACAGCTTGTCGCTGAAATAGAGCTCGGCATAGGCCGCCTGCCATAGCAGGAAGTTGCTCAGCCGCCGCTCGCCGCCCGTGCGGATCACGAGATCGGGATCGGGCACATGGGCCAGGGCCATGGCGCGGTCCAGGCTTTGTTCGGTGATCGCTTCGCCCCGCGCCGCCAGCTTTGCAGCCGCCTGGGCAATGTCCCAACGCCCGCCGTAGTTGAAGCAGATGTTGAACACGAGGCGCTGGTTGCCGGCGGTGGCCGCCTCGGCCTGCGCCAGGCCGGCGCGCACCTTTTCCGACAACTGTGCGCGGTCGCCGACGAAGTGGATTCGCACGCCCTCGACGTTCAGTTGCGGCACTTCGCGCGCCAGCGCT
Organism: Caenimonas soli; assembly: GCF_013155545.1. Classification (GTDB taxonomy): domain Bacteria; phylum Pseudomonadota; class Gammaproteobacteria; order Burkholderiales; family Burkholderiaceae_C; genus Ramlibacter; species Ramlibacter soli. The sequence goes on from NZ_JABJVV010000001.1 coordinate 514,181, forward strand.
GCCGCCAGCAGTTCCATCAGGCTGGAAACTTCCTCGGGCGGACGGTTCCAGTTTTCCGAAGAGAAGGCGAACACCGTCAGCACCTTGACGCCGCGCTCACCGCAGTGCTTCACGCAGGCCCGCAGCGCATCCATGCCCTTCTTGTGGCCCGCCACGCGCGGCAGGAAGCGCCGCGTCGCCCAGCGGCCATTACCGTCCATGACGATTGCGACATGATGGGGAATGCGGGCCAGGGTCATGCTGCTCGGATCAGGCCTAGACGGCCATGATCTCGTGCTCCTTGCTCGTGACCAGTTGGTCGATCTCGGCGATGTGGCGGTCGGTCAGCTTCTGGATCTCGGCTTCGGAGCGCTTTTGCTCGTCTTCCGACGCCAGCTTGTCCTTCACCAGCTTCTTGACGTGCTCGTTGGCATCGCGGCGCAGGTTGCGCACAGCGATCTTGGCCGTCTCGCCCTCGTGCCTTACCAGCTTGGTCATTTCCTTGCGGCGCTCTTCGCTCATCGGCGGCATGGGGACGCGGATCAGGTCGCCCATCGAGGCCGGGTTCAGGCCCAGGTCGCTGTCGCGGATGGCTTTCTCGATCTTGGGGCCCATGCCCTTTTCCCAGGGCTGGACGCTGATCGTGCGCGCGTCCAGCAGCGCCACGTTGGCGACCTGGCTGATCGGCAGGATCGAGCCGTAATAGTCCACGTGCACCGTATCGAGCAGCGCCGGGTTGGCACGGCCGGTACGGATCTTGGTCAGGTTGTTCTTGAAGGCGGCGATGGACTGGTCCATCTTGCCTTCCATGGTCTTCTTGATCTCGGCGGTCGTTGTCATCTTTTTTCTCCTCAAGCGTAGACGAGCGTACCTTCGTCCTCTCCCAGAACCACGCGCTTCAGGGCGCCGTGCTTGAAAATGGAGAAGACCTTGATCGGCAGCTTCTGGTCGCGGCACAGGGCAAAGGCCGTGGCATCCATGATGCCCAGATTTTGCGCCATGGCTTCGTCGAACGAGAGCTTGGTGTAACGGGTGGCGGACGGATCCTTTTTCGGGTCCGCCGTATACACGCCGTCCACCTTGGTGGCCTTGAGCACGAGTTCGGCGCCGATTTCGGCGCCCCGCAGCGCCGCGGCAGTGTCGGTAGTGAAGAAAGGGTTGCCGGTGCCCGCGGCGAAGATCACGACCTTGCCCTCCTCGAGGTACTGCAAGGCCTTGGGCCGCACGTAGGGCTCGACCACCTGCTCGATGGCGATGGCCGACATCACCCGCGCGATGAGGCCCTGCTTGTTCATGGCGTCGGCCAAAGCCAGCGCGTTCATCACCGTGGCCAGCATGCCCATGTAGTCGGCGGTGGCGCGGTCCATGCCCACGGACCCGCCGGCCACGCCGCGGAAGATGTTCCCGCCGCCGATGACGATGGCAACTTCCACGCCCATGTGCACCACCTCGGCCACCTCTTCAACCATGCGCACGATGGTGGCGCGGTTGATGCCGAATGCGTCGTCACCCATCAGCGCCTCGCCGGACAGCTTCAGCAAGATGCGCTTGTGGGCTGGACGGGCATCGGACATGGACGGGCTCCTTGGATTTGCGGTGAGTGTAATGACCTTAGGGGTTCTCAGGCGCCGGCTTTCGCCGCTGCGACCTGGGCAGCCACTTCGGCGGCGAAGTCGTCCACCTTCTTCTCGATGCCCTCGCCCACCACGAACAGCGTGAATGACTTGATGCTGGTGTTGGCGGCCTTGACCATCTGCTCGACGGTCTGCTTGTCGTTCTTGACGAACGGCTGGTTGAAGAGGGAGACCTCCTTGAGGTACTTCTGCACGCCGCCCTCGATGCGCTTGGCAACGATTTCGGGCGTCTGCACCGGCTTGCCGGCGGCCTCGGCGACCTTGCGGTCCTCGTCGGCCTTGGCGGTCGCGACCGAGCGCTCCTTCTGGATCAGCTCGGCGGGCACGTCGGCGCTGGTCAGCGCCACGGGCTTCATCGCGGCGACGTGCATCGCCACGTCCTTGGCAGCGGTTTCGTCGCCTTCAAATTCCACGACCACGCCGATGCGGGTGCCGTGCAGGTAGGCGGCCAGCTTGTTGGAGCCCGAGAAGCGCTTGAAGCGGCGGAAGCTCATGTTCTCGCCGATCTTGCCGATCAGGCCCTTGCGCACGTCTTCCAGCGTGGGGCCGAAGTTGTCCTGGCTGTAGGGCAGCGCGCCCAGGGCGGCAACGTCGGCCGGATTGTTCTTGGCGATCAGCTCGGCAGCAGCCTGGGCCAGGGCCAGGAAACTGTCGTTCTTGGTGACGAAGTCGGTTTCGCAGTTGGTTTCCAGCAGGGCGCCGGTCGTGCCGTTGATGAACGCGGTCACCACGCCTTCGGCGGTGATACGGGCCGCGGCCTTGCCTGCCTTGTTGCCCAGCTTGACGCGCAGGATTTCCTCAGCCTTCTCGAAGTTGCCATCGGCCTCGGTCAGGGCCTTCTTGCATTCCATCATGGGCGCGTCGGTCTTGGCGCGCAGTTCGGCGACCATGCTTGCGGTGATTGCAGCCATTTTTATACCTCGTAACGTTCAGTTCAATTCAGTTGCGAAAAGGGGGCCCGAAAGCCCCCTTCTTCGGCTTGCGAAGGGAATCAGGCGCCGGCGCCCTCTTTCACTTCCACGAATTCGTCGCTGCCTTCGGACACGGCCTTCACCACGTCGTTCACGGCGCTGGAGCGGCCTTCGATGATGGCGTCGGCGATGCCGCGGGCGTACAGCACGACGGCCTTGGAGGAGTCGTCATTGCCCGGGATCACGTAGTCGATGCCTTCGGGCGAGTGGTTCGAATCGACCACGCCGACCAGCGGGATGCCCAGCTTCTTGGCTTCGGACACGGCGATCTTGTGGAAGCCCACGTCGATCACGAAGATGGCGTCCGGCAGAGCGTTCATGTCCTGGATGCCGCCGATGTCCTTCTCGAGCTTTTCCATCTCGCGGGCGAACATCAGCTGTTCCTTCTTGCTCATGGCCTCGAGGCCGGCTTCCTGCTGGGCCTTCATGTCCTTCAGGCGCTTGATGGACGTCTTGACGGTCTTGAAGTTGGTCAGCATGCCGCCCAGCCAGCGCTGGTCGACGTAAGGAACGCCGGCGCGCTTGGCTTCCATGGCCACGGTTTCACGGGCCTGGCGCTTGGTGCCCACCATGAGGATGGTGCCGCGGTTGGCGGAGAGTTGCTTGACGAACTTGGTGGCTTCCTGGAACAGCGGGAGCGACTTTTCCAGGTTGATGATGTGGATCTTGTTGCGATGGCCGAAGATGTACGGGGCCATCTTGGGGTTCCAGAAGCGGGTTTGGTGGCCGAAATGGACACCGGCTTCCAGCATTTCGCGCATGGAGACTGTCATGTGATTTCCTGAAGGTTAGGTCTAAAATCCAGCCCGAAATCGCTGCTGCCTCTAGGGCAGCAACGACACCTTGTTGGGTTGGATTCGCGTTTTGTCTTGCTTCAAGGCTCTGGCGCGCATCATTGCATGACGTTCTCGTCATTTGTGATGAACGGCCGATACCCAGCAAAACCCAAAGATTGTAGCACGCCCTCCACCGGAAAGCCCATGCGCACCGACCTCGTCGCCACTCGCGAAAGACTACTGTCCGGCCAGAGCCGGCCCGCAAACGAGCTGGAGGCGTCGATAGCCGCCGCCCAGTCGCCGGCCTGCGAGCGGGCGTTCGTTTCCACTCATTTCGAAGAGGCCCGTCGCGCGGCGGCCGATCCGTCGGCCGGGGCCAAGCCGCTCGCCGGCCTGGCCATCTCGGTCAAGGACCTGTTCGACGTCGCGGGCCAGGTGACCGCGGCCGGATCGCGCGTGCTGGCCGATGCGCCCGCCGCCGCCCAGGACAGCCCGGCCGTCGCCCGGTTGAGGGCCGCCGGCGCCGCCCTGCTGGGCCGCACCAACATGACGGAGTTCGCGTTTTCAGGGGTCGGCACCAACCCCCACCATGGCACGCCGGCCAATCCGGCCGATGCGGCCGTGCCACGCATTCCCGGCGGCTCGTCGTCCGGCGCCGCGGTATCCGTTGCAACCGGAGCGGCTTTCATCGGCCTGGGCTCCGACACCGGCGGTTCCATCCGCATCCCGGCGGCCCTGTGCGGCATCGTCGGCTTCAAGAACACCGCCCGCCTGACGCCCTGCGAGGGCACGGTTCCCCTGTCCACGACGCTGGACACGGTCTGCGCGATGACGCGTTCGGTGCGCGACGCCATCGTGGCGCACGAGCTGCTGGCCGCCCGCAGCGTGACCCGCGGCTGTGTCCCCCTGGCCGGCTACCGGCTGGCCGTGGCCCGCACCAACATGCTCGACGGCCTGGACCCGGCTGTCTCGCTGGCGTTCGAGCGCAGCCTCAAGACCTTGCGCGACGCGGGCGCCCATATCCAGGAGATTGCGCTGGCCGAAATCCAGGAACTCGGCAGCATCCAGGCCACCGGCGGCTTCTCGGCTGCCGAAAGCTTCGCCTGGCACAGGAACCTGCTGGCCCGGAAGGCCGACGGCTACGATCCGCGCGTGCGCGCCCGCATCGAGCGCGGCGCGGGCATGAAGGCCCACGAATACATCGAGCTCATCCATGCCCGGCGCGACTGGATCGCCCGCGTGGAAGCGGCCCTGCGCGGCTTCGACGCCGTGCTGTCGCCCACCGTGCCCATCGTGGCGCCGCCCATCGCCCAGGTCGCACCCGGTGCGGAGCGCGACGAGGAGTTCTTCCGCGTCAATACCCTGCTGCTGCGCAACCCCAGCGTCGTCAACATGCTCGATGGCTGCGCCATCTCCATTCCCTGCCATGCGCCCGGTGAACTCCCATCCGGCCTCATGATCTGGCAAAGTGCGATGCGTGACGACACCGTATTGAACATCGCGCTGCAGGCGGAAGCAGCGCTCGCTTAGAAAAAACAGGGAATTCATGACCGCTGCGATCAGCAGAGAAAGTCGGCGATGAGAGTCGCCGTCATAGGCGCCGGCATCATCGGCGTCACCACGGCCTTCGAACTGGCCGCCGATGGACACGAGGTCACCGTCTTCGAACGCCGGTCTTCCGTGGCCGAGGAAACCAGCTTCGCCAATGCGGGCGTGGTGGCGCCCGGCTACGTGACCCCCTGGGCCGCGCCCGGCATGCCGGGGAAGGTGGCGCGCTTCCTGCTGAGCGAACACGCCCCGGTGCGCGTGACGCTGCCGCTAACGCGCGACGACATCGCGTGGATGTGGAAGTGGTACCAGTCCTGCGACCTCGCCAGCTATGCGGCCAACCGCACGCGCATGCAGCGGCTGGCCTTCTACAGCCGCACGCGGCTGCACGACATCACCGATCACTTCCAGCTCGAATACGACCGCACCAGCGGCTATATGGTGCTGCTGCGCGGCGAGAAAGACCGCAAGCTCGTGCAGCCCGGCCTGCAGCTCCTGCGCGATTCAGGCGTGGCCTTCAAGGAGATCGGCGCCGAAGAGGCCCGCAAGATCGAGCCGGCGATCAATCCCGATGCCGAGTTCTCCGGCGCCATCCACCTGCCCAACGACGAAGCGGGCAACTGCCGCCAGTTCGCCATGCTGCTCAAAAGCGAGGCCCAGGCCCGCGGCGTGAACTTCGAATTCAACACGGCGGTGGAACCGCTGGATCCGGCCGGCCCGGGCTCGTTGCGGGTCTGGACGCTGGGCGAGGAAGCTCCGGCGCTGCGGCACTTCGAGGCCGTGATGGTCTGCGGCGGCGTCGATTCGGCGGCACTGCTGCGCCCGCTGGGCCTGAACATCCCGCTCGCGGCCGTCTACGGCTATTCGATCAGCGCACCCATCCGCGAGCCGCTGAATGCGCCACGCAGTGCGCTCATGGACGAGCGCTACAAGGTGGCGATCACCCGCATGGGCAATCGTGTGCGTGTGGCGGGCAGCGCCGAGATCGGCGGCGCGCCCGAGAAGAAGCGGCCGGAGGCCATCCAGACGCTCTACAAGGTGCTGCAAGACTGGTTCCCGGGTGCGGCGCAACTTGCCAATACCGGCGCCGGCGTGCAGGAATGGAAAGGGGCGCGCCCCATGCTGCCCGACGGCCCGCCGATGATCGGGGCCACCGGCATTCCCGGCATCTGGATCAACCTGGGCCACGGCTCCAGCGGTTGGGCCCTCGCCTGCGGCAGCGCGCGGGTGGTGGCGGACCTCATGGGGGGCCGGGTGCCGGAGGTCGACATCGAGGGGCTGGGTATAGAGCGATTGATGGCGTAGATTCGCGTCATGCAGCGCATCACGCCCGACCGCCCCTGGCCGCTTCTCGACGCCGCGGCGACGCGGGCCGCCGAGCAGGCCGAGACCGCCCGCCTGCCACCGCACACGCTCATGCAGCGAGCCGGCCTGGCGGTCGCACGCCTCACGATGGCGCTGGCGCCGCATGCAAAAACCGTCTGGATCGCCTGCGGTCCCGGCAACAACGGCGGCGACGGCATGGAAGCCGCGATGCACTTGCGGCAATGGGGCAAGCACCCGGTCGTGACCTGTTCAGGCGACGAGACCAAGGCCCCCGCAGACGCGGCTGCCTCGCTGCGCCGGGCGCACGAAGCCGGCGTGACGTTCCTGTCCGAATCGCCGCCTCATTGGGACTTCGGCATAGACGCCCTCCTCGGCCTGGGCAACGCCCGTCCGCTGGAAGGCCGGATGGCGCAGTGGGCCCTGGCATTGGGCAAGGGACCGGCGCTCGCCGTCGATCTGCCGTCGGGGCTGGACGCCGACACGGGATCGGGAGCCGCGCTGCGGGTCGCCCACACATTGAGCTTGCTCAGTCTGAAACCCGGATTGTTCACGGGCGGCGGACGCGACGCCGCGGGCCAAGTCTGGTTCGACGACCTGGACGTTCCCGCCGCCGGATCGCCCACGGCCTGGCTGGCCGGGCCGCCCGAGGAATCGGAGCGCTTGCACGCCACCCACAAAGGCAGCTATGGCGACGTGGCCATCATCGGCGGCGCCGCGGGCATGACGGGCGCCGCCTTGCTGGCGGCCTCGGCCGCGCTGCATGCGGGCGCCGGCCGGGTATTCGCGGCCTTGCTGGACAACGGCTCACTGGCGGTCGACACCGCCCAGCCCGACCTGATGCTCAGGCCCTGGGATTCGCTGGATCTGGCGGCGATGTCGGTGGCCTGCGGTTGCGGCGGCGGCGATGCGGTGCGGGCGGTGCTGCCCAAGGTCTTGTCGACGTCCCAGTCGCTGGTCCTGGATGCGGATGCACTGAACGCCATTGCCGACGATGCGCAACTTCAAGCACTGCTGCAAGCGCGCTCGCGACGAGACCGTCCCACCGTGCTCACGCCCCATCCGCTGGAAGCCGCCCGCATGATTGGTTGCGCTGCGGCGCAGGTCCAAGCCGACCGGCTGGCCGCCGGCCGTGAGCTGGTGAAGCGCTTCGGCTGCGTGGTGGTGCTCAAGGGCTCCGGCAGCGTCATCGCCGCGCCTGAGGCGCCGCCGCTGATCAATTCGACGGGCAACGCGCGACTGGCTATTGCCGGCACAGGCGACGTGTTGGCCGGCATGATCGCGGCCCGGCTGGCCGCCGGCCTTGCCGCGCGCGAGGCCGCCGCGGGCGTCGTGTACGCCCACGGGCTCGCAGCCGACAACTGGCCGCAGGATGTTCCGCTGACGGCGTCAGCGCTAGCGCGATTGTCATGCCGGACTTGAGGAGCCTGCCCCGGACTTGATCCGGGGATGCGACCCGCAATCCAGCTGTTGCGCGCCAACACCTCGCGGCAAGGCTGTGCGCCGGTCGGCTGCGGCGCGCGGACCAGCCGTTCGGCGCTGGGAGCGCCGAAACGATGCGGAGGTCGAGTTTGCGGCCTTCGGACTAATCGTGGCCTGTCCCCGCGCTCCGGAGACGTCCTGCGCGCAGATCGCGCGCAAACGGCCGCAAACTCGACCTCCGCATCTCGCCTGGTCCCGATTGCACGCCGCAGCCGACCGGCGCACAGCCTTGCACAAGCGTAGTTGGAGTGCGGAAGCCCTGGGCGCGCCAACCAAGTCCGAGCGAAGCCGCGTGTGGGCGGGCAGGGGCGCGCAATCAGGGCTGCCCGAGGCGTCGGGGAATGGACTTGCAGGCGTTGCGCGCGATCAGCGCGCGGGCCTCTCCGGAGCGCGAGGACAGTCCACGATTAGTCCGCAGCCCGCAAGTCCGTTCCCCGGCGCCGCTTGCGCGCCTTGAAAAGGCGCGGAACGGGCTGACCGCGCGTCACAGCCCGCCCGCACGCGGCTTCGCCGCCCACACGCAGGCCTGCAACAGCAGCGGACAGCGAACCGCTCGCGACCATGGGTCCCGGGTCAAGCCCACAATGACAAACTAGCCCCGCCCGACGAAGGGCATCTTGGTCGCCATCACTGTGTGGAACAGCACGTTGGCTTCCAGCGGAAGATTGGCCATGTAGAGGATCGACTGGCCCACGATGTTCACGTCCATCAGCGGCTCGATCGCGATCTCGCCGTTGGCCTGGGGCACGCCCTTGGCCATGCGCGCCGCCAGCTCGGTCGCCGCATTGCCGATATCGATCTGCCCGACGGCGATGTCGTACTTGCGCCCATCGAGCGCCGCGGTCTTGGTCATGCCGGTCACCGCATGCTTGGTCGCCGTGTAGGCGATGGAATGCGGCCTGGGCGCATGCGACGAGATCGATCCGTTGTTGATGATGCGCCCGCCCATCGGCGACTGAGACTTCATCACACGGAAGGCCTGCTGGATGCCGTAGAACATGCCGTTCAGGTTGGTATCCACCACGCGCTTCCACTGCTCCAGCGGCAAATCCTCGATAGGCGCCGCGGCGGCGCCCACGCCGGCATTGTTGAACAGCAGATCGACACGGCCCCAGGCCTTGACGGTCGCGGCGAACAAGGCTTCGACCGAAGCCGGGTCCGTCACGTCAGTGGGGACCGGCAAGGCGCGGCCACCCGCGCCCGACTCGGTCACCACCTCGTCCAACGGTTCCTTGCGGCGGCCCGCGATGGCCACGCGCCAGCCGTCGCGCAGCAGCGCCAGCGCCGCGGCCTTGCCGATGCCCGTGCCTCCGCCCGTGACGATGGCGACCTTGCCGCCCGATAAATTGCTAGCCATGGAATCTCCTCTGGATTAACGGCGGGTTTTCCGGCTCTTGCTCTTGCCGGCGACTTTCTTGACGGCGGCCTTCAGGGCCTGGATCGACGATTTGGGCTCCGCCGTCGCCGCCTTCTTGGCAGCCCGCTTGGTCGAAGACTTGGCCGGCACACCCGACGCGCCGCCTCTGCCGCCGCCGCTGGGTACGCCCTTGTCCTTCATGGCCCTGGTGACCAGCTCTTCGCCCTCGCGCACGAGGCGGAAGTCGATCTTGCGGCCATCGAGGTCGACGCGGCTGACCTGGACGCGAACCCGCGAGCCGATGGCATAACGAATACCGGTGCGTTCGCCGCGCAGCTCTTGCCGCGCCTCGTCGAACTTGAAGTATTCACCGCCCAACTCGGTGATATGGACCAGGCCTTCCACGTACATCTGGTCGAGCGTGACGAAGACGCCGAAGGTCGTGGCCGCGGTGACAACGCCGCTGTATTCCTCGCCGAGATGCTCGCGCATGTACTTGCACTTGAGCCAGGCCTCGACGTCGCGGCTGGCCTCGTCGGCGCGCCGCTCGTTGGCGCTGCAATGCAGGCCCGCGGCTTCCCAGGCCTGCATTTCGCGGCTGAGGGGCGGCGGCGGCTTCTTGAGCCGGTTCGCCGGCGCCTTGACGCGGCTTGCCAGGCGGCGCGCCAGCTTCTCATGCGCCTCGCCCGGTGTGGGCAGCACGGGAAGCTCGTAGCGCTCGTTGACCAGGATCGCCTTGATCACGCGGTGCACCAGCAAGTCGGGATAGCGCCGGATCGGACTGGTGAAATGGGTATAGGCGTCGTAGGCCAGGCCGAAGTGGCCGGCGTTGATCGGCGTGTAGATCGCCTGCGACATGGAGCGCAGCAGCATGGTGTGGATCTGCTGGGCGTCGGGCCGCTCCTTGGTGGCCTCGGCGATGCGCTGGAACTCGGCCGGCAGCGGGTCTTCGCTGATGGTCAACGGCACGCCGATGGCCTTGAGGTAGCCGCGCAGGATGTCCTTCTTTTCGGGCGTCGGGCCTTCGTGCACGCGGTACAGGCCCGGGTGCTTGCTCTGCTGGATGTAGTCGGCGCTGCAGACGTTGGCGGCCAGCATGGACTCCTCGATCAGCCGGTGAGCGTCGTTGCGCACGCGCGGCACGATCCGTTCGATGCGGCCGTTCTCGTCGCAGATGATCTGCGTTTCGGTCGTTTCGAAATCCACCGCGCCGCGCTGGTTGCGCGCCTTGAGCAGCGCGCCGTACACATCGTGCAGGTTCAGCAGGTCAGTGACGCGGTCCTTGCGGCGGATGGCCTCGGGCCCGCGGGTGTTAGCGAGGATCGAGGCGACCTCGGTGTAGGTGAAGCGGGCATGGCTCCACATCACGGCCGGATAGAACTGGTAGGCGTAGATTTCGCCGGTCGCGGTGACGAGCATGTCGCACACCATGCACAGCCGCTCGACTTCCGGATTCAGGGAGCACAGGCCGTTGGAGAGTTTCTCCGGCAGCATGGGAATCACGCGCCGCGGGAAGTACACGCTGGTGGCCCGGTCGTACGCATCGATGTCGATCGAGCTGCCGGTTTCCACGTAGCTGCTCACGTCGGCGATCGCCACCAGCAGGCGCCAGCCCTTGCCGCGCCCGACCTTTGCCGGCTCGCAGTACACCGCATCGTCGAAGTCGCGCGCGTCCTCGCCGTCAATGGTGACCAACGGTATGTCGGTCAGGTCGACGCGGTGCCTCTTGTCCTGCGGCCTCACCTTGTCGGGCAGTGCACGCGCCAGGCCGATGCAGGCATCCGAAAACTCGTGCGGCACGCCGTACTTGCGCACGGCGATCTCGATCTCCATGCCCGCGTCGTCTATCTCGCCCAGCACTTCCTTGACGCGTCCCACCGGCTGGCCATAAAGGCTCGGCGGCTCGGTGAGTTCGACCACGACGACCTGCCCGGGTTTCGCGAGTCCGGTGGCGCCCTTGGGTATGAGCACGTCCTGGCCGTAGCGCTTGTCTTCCGGCGCCACGAGCCACACGCCGCTTTCATGCAGCAGTCGGCCGATGATGGGTTGCGGCGGCCGCTCGATGATCTCGACCACGCGGCCTTCGGGGCGGCCCTTGCGGTCGTGCCTCACGATGCGCGCCTTGACGCGGTCCTTGTGCAGCACCGCGCGCATCTCGTTGGGCGGCAGGTAGATATCGCCTTCGCCGTCGTCACGAACCACGTATCCGTGGCCGTCGCGGTGTCCCTGGATCACCCCCTCGATCTCGTCGAGAAGCCCATTGGCGATGTGTCCGATATTTTTGATATAGAATCCTTTTCTTTCCTGAGATGCCCAGGTGGCGGAATTGGTAGACGCACTAGTTTCAGGTACTAGCGAGTAACATCGTGGGGGTTCGAGTCCCTTCCTGGGCACCAATCATAAAGCCGGCTTTGCCGGCTTTGTTTTTTTCTCCGATCAGATCGGAATCCCGACCAGATCGTGGCCCTGCGTGCCCACGATGCGGGCCCGGGTGAACTCGCCCACCGACAGCCGCTTGCTCAGCTTTTCGGGCGGCAGCAGCTTCACGGTGCCGTCGATCTCGGGCGCATCGGCATACGAACGGCCCACGCCGCCCTTACGGCCCAGGGCAGGTGCCGCATCGACCAGCACCTGCATCGTCGCGCCCACCCGCTCGCGCAGCTTCGCCGCCGACACTTCCTCGGCCACGGCCATGAAGCGGGCGCGCCGCTCTTCGCGCAGTTCCTGAGGCAGCATGCCCGGAATGTCGTTGGCCACGGCGCCTTCGACCGGGCTATAAGCAAAGCAGCCGGCGCGATCGATACGAGCCTCGCGCATGAACTGCAGCAGGTGATCGAACTCCTGCTCGGTTTCGCCGGGAAAACCGGCGATGAAGGTGCTGCGGATCACGATCTCGGGGCAGGCTTCGCGCCAGCGCTGGATGCGCTCCAGGTTCTTCTCGCCGCTGGCCGGCCGCTTCATGCGCTTCAGCACGTCGGGATGGCTGTGCTGGAAGGGCACGTCCAGGTACGGCAACACCTTGCCGGTCGCCATCAACGGAATCACTTCATCGACCGAGGGATAGGGGTAGACGTAGTGCAGGCGGACCCAAGCGCCGTACGGCTCGGCCATCTCGCCCAGCGACTGGACCAGTTCGAGCATGCGCGTCTTGATCGGCTTGCCGTCGAAGAAGCCGGTGCGGTATTTCACGTCCACGCCATAAGCCGAGGTGTCCTGGCTGATCACCAGCAGTTCCTTGACGCCGCCCTCGAACAAGGCCCGGGCTTCCTTGAGCACGTCGCCAATGGGCCGGCTCACCAGGTCGCCGCGCATCGAAGGGATGATGCAGAAGGTGCAGCGATGGTTGCAGCCTTCGCTGATCTTCAAATAAGCGTAATGCTTGGGCGTGAGCTTGATGCCCGCCGCCGGAACCAGGTCGATGAAGGGATCGTGCGGCTTGGGCAGGTTGGCATGGACCGCGTCCATCACTTCCTGCGTGGCGTGCGGCCCGGTCACGGCCAGCACCGACGGGTGCATCTGTTTGACCAGGTTGCCGCCGCCCTCGCCCGCCTTGGCGCCCAGGCAGCCGGTGACGATGACCTTGCCGTTCTCGGCCAGTGCCTCGCCGATGGCGTCCAGGCTTTCGCGCACCGCGTCGTCGATGAAGCCGCAGGTGTTGACGATGACCAGGTCCGCGCCTTCAAAGGTCTTGGAGGTGAGGTAGCCCTCGGCGCTCAACTGGGTAAGGATGAGTTCGGAATCGGTCAGGGCCTTGGGGCAGCCCAGGCTGACGAATCCGACTTTGGGGGTTTTGGTGTCCGGGGACGCAACTTCGCTCATCCCCGTATTGTCCCAGAGGATGCCGGCGCCCCTGTATCAGCCCCAGGATGACCTTTCGGTCACCTCTTGATGCCGAAGGCGCCGAGCATCTGCTCGGTCTGCTTGGCCATCTGCTCTTGCATCTTGTCGAAGACGGTCTTGGACTGCTCGACGTAGTTGCCCATCATCCCCTGCACCAGCGGGTTCTGCATGCTCATGAACTGGGCCCACATCTCGGGCGTCAGGGTCTTCGACTGCTCCGTGAGCTTGGCCTGGATGTCGGTGAACGCCTGCACGTTCTTTTCGAGGTAGGTGCCCATGAAAGCCTGCGATGCGTGTCCGTAGATGCGAATCAGGTTGGCCAGCGCGGCCTCGCTGAACATCGGGGCGCCGCCCGCTTCTTCTTCCAGGATGATCTGCAGCAGGATGCTGCGCGTGAGGTCCTCGTTGGTCTTGGCGTCGCGCACGACGAAAGATTCGCTGTCCATCACCAGCTGCTTGACCTCGGTGAGCGTGATGTAGGTGGAGGTGTCGGTGTCGTAGAGCCGTCGGTTGGGATACTTCTTGATGACGCGCTGCGCCGGCTTGACGGCGTTGGCTTTCTTGCTTTGCACGGGGTGGGGCTCCTGGCGCGGCTGAACAGCGCTCATGTATTGCAGTGCAACAGATTCTAGGGAGCCGTCCATAGCAAAAACCCCAAGGTTTACCCCTAGGGTTGTTGCATCTGCGGATGTTTGGTAGGCGCGATTGGACTCGAACCAACGACCCCCACCATGTCAAGGTGGTGCTCTAACCAGCTGAGCTACGCGCCTGAGTTCGTATTCGAGACCGCGATTGTAGCAGGGCCGGAATGGCCGCCGCTCAACGCCGCTTTGCCCACCGCACACCCTGCACGTCACCGACCAGCCCGAGCACCTTGTTCAGGCGGCCCGAGTCCGCGATCTCCACCGTGAAGGTCATCCACGCCGTGCCTTTCAACGACTGAGTCTGCACGCCGATCACGTTCATCTTTTCCTTGGCGAAGACTTCGGAGATGTCACGCAGCAGGCCTTGCCGGTCGGAGGCTTCCACGCCCACATCCACCGGGTACACGGCTGTGCCTTCCGACTTGGACGCGCCCCACTCCACTTCGATGACACGCTCCGCAGTGCGCGCGGCGAGTTCGCGGAAATTGCTGCAATCGGCACGGTGGATGCTCACGCCCTTGCCCCGCGTGACAAAGCCGCCGATGGCGTCGGGCGGCGCGGGCTTGCAGCACTTGGCCAGCTGGGTCATGAGCGAATCGATGCCGACCACCAGCACGCCGCCCTTGGGCGTCTTGTCCGCGTGCCGGGATTTTTTCAGCAGCAGGAAATCGTCTGGCGCCAAGGGAGCTTCGGGCGGGCGCAGCACCGTCTCGATGTTGCGCAGCGAGTACTCGTCCTTGCCCACCACCGCGAACAGATCCTCGGCCGACTTGAAACCCAGTTGCGACGCCAGGTCTTCCAGCTTGACGGCCGTCTTGCCCTCGCGTTGCAGCAGCTTCTCGACCGACTCCCGGCCGCGCGCGACCGTCTCGTGGCGGATCTGCTCGTTGAACCAGGCACGCACTTTGGCCTTGGCCCGGTGGCTGGCCAGGAAACCCAGGTCGGCGTTGAGCCAGTCGCGTGACGGCCCGCCCTCTTTCGCGGTCGTGATCTCCACGGTCTGCCCGTTTTGCAACGGGGTGTTGAGGGGCACCATCACGCCGTCGACTCGAGCGCCGCGGCAGCGGTGGCCCAGGCTGGTGTGGAGGGTGTAGGCGAAATCGACCGGCGTCGCGCCCTGCGGCAATTCGACGATGGAAGCCTGCGGCGTCAGCACGTAGATGCGGTCCTCGAACAATCCCTGGCCCGAGCCCGAGAGGTCTCGCTCCCAGGCCAGCAGTTGCCGCAGCACGGCGATCTTGGCGTCGTATTCGCCGCTGGCCAAGACGCCGGAGTAACCCTTGCTGCCCGCCTCCTTGTAGGCCCAGTGCGCGGCCACGCCGTGCTCGGCGTGGTCGTGCATGGCCTGGGTACGGATCTGGATCTCGATGGCCCGGCCGGCCTGGTCGCGCACGATGGTGTGGAGCGATTGGTAGCCGTTGGCCTTGGGCTTGGCGATGTAGTCGTCGAACTCCTCGACGAGGGGCGCGAGTTGCTGATGCACCCATGACAGCGCGGCATAGCAATCGTTGACCTCGGGCACGATCACGCGCAGTGCCCGGATGTCGAACACCTGGTCGAAATCCAGCGACTTGCCGCGCATCTTCTTGACGATGCTGTAGATGTGCTTGGGCCGGCCATGCACGCTGGCCTGGATACCCTGGGACCGCAGCTCGGACTCGAGCCGCGAGCGCAGCGACTCGACGAATTCCTCGCGCTCCACCCGTTTCTCGTCCAGCAGGCGCGCGACCTTCTTGTAGGTGTCCGGCTCGAGGAAGCGGAAGGCCAGGTCTTCCATCTCCCATTTCAGCTGCCAGATGCCCAGCCGATTCGCGAGCGGCGCGAACACATTGAGGGCTTCGCGCGCCACGCTGGGCGGCGCGACGGTCTTGCAGGCCGCGTGCCAGCGCAGGGTCTGCAGGCGCGATGCCAGGCGCAACATCACCACCCGCAGGTCGCGCGAGAAAGCGAGCAGCATCTTGCGCACGTTCTCGGTCTGGAGCTTGGGATCGTCCACCCATTGCCCCGCATCCTCCGCGTCGCGCGTCTGCTGCTGGACCTTCACCAGCTTGGTCGTTTCCATCGCCAGCGCGGCGTAGTTTTCGCCGAACGCCTTGGAGATCACCTCCTGCGGCTTGTTCAGATGGGTGCAGGCGTACACCAGGTAGCTGGCCGCCTGCATCGCCTCCGAGCCGCCCATGGACTTGAGGATGGAGGCGACCGCGTCGGCATGGGCCAGCGTGTTCTCGCCGGTGTCCAGCGTCTCGCCCGCGATGAAGGGTTCGGCGAACGCGCGGGCTCGCGCCAGCGCGTTCGCCTGGTGCGGCATCGCCTGCTCGGTCGCAGCGATCAACTCGGGTACTTGCGCCGAGTCAGCTTGCTCCGCGGTCAGGCTTTTCATTTTCTTCTCTCAGCAGGAACGAGGCCACGGCCTCGACCTGGTTGTCGGTGACGAACGTGGGCGCATGGCCCACACCCTCGAATTCAACAAGGCGCGCCTTGGGCCCGCGCCGGGTCATGGCCAGCGCGGTGTCCTTCGACAGCAAATCGGAATCGGCGCCGCGCGTGATCAAAGTCTTGGCCTTGATGTTGTCATACAGCTGCCACAGCGCTTCCTGCCCCTGCGCTGCGGACTCCTCGGTCACGGTACGGAAGGGCACGGTGATGGCGGGGTCGTAGTGCAGGGTGAAGCCGCCCTCGGGCAGGGGCTTGACCATCGCTTGCGAGAGGGCCAGCCATTGCTCGGGCGTGTGCGGACCGAAACTCGCGGAAATCGCCCACATCGCATCTGCCGCCCGCTGAACGGAATCGAAACTGCCCGTATTGCCCAGGTAAGTGCCGATGCGCCGCAGCGCTTGCCACTCGATCGCCGGCCCCACGTCGTTGAGCACCAACCTTCGAACCGGGACAGGCAGCGGCAGCTTGGGCGTACCGCACAGTCCCATGCCGGTCAGGCCGCCCATGCTGGTGCCAACCCAATCCAGCGTGCCGATCGGCGCCGCGCGGTGCAGCTGAGCCAGCATCGCCAGCATGTCGCCGACATAGGTAGGGATCTGGTAGCCCATCGGCTCCTTGAGCCAGTCGCTGCGGCCGCGGCCGACCACATCGGGACAGACGACCCTCAGCGGGTGCTGGGCCTGCGCCAGCAGCGCGCCCGCCAGCACGTCGAAGTCGCGGCCCTGGCGCGACAGGCCATGCGCACAGACGATCACGTGGCCCGCCTTCTCGTCGCCCCATTGCCAATAGGCCATGCGGTGGCCACCCGAGGCGTCGGCGCAGGGTACGTAGTTCAGCGTAGGTTGATGCATGACAGTCAAAAAACCGCATACTGTGCGGCTGCATTTTTTCTCTTTGACACCCATCCTAATTCAATACGGAGACCATCATGCTGAAAGGCAAAACCGCCCTCGTCACGGGCTCGACCAGCGGCATCGGGCTGGGCATCGCGAAGGCCTTGGCGCGCCAGGGTGCCAACATCGTCCTCAACGGCTTCGGCGATGTCGATGGCCCGAAGGCGGAAGTGCAGGCGCTGGGCGCTAAGGTTGCGTACCACGGCGCGGACATGAGCAAGCCCGGCGAGATCGAAGACATGATGAAGTACGCCGCCGCGCAGTTCGGGCGCGTCGACGTGCTGGTGAATAACGCCGGCATCCAGCACGTGGCCCCGGTGGAGGATTTCCCGCCGGAGAAGTGGGACGCGATCCTGGCGATCAATCTCTCCAGCGCCTTTCACGCCAGCCGCCTTGCCTTGCCCGCGATGAAGGCCGCCAACTGGGGCCGCATCATCAACGTCGCTTCGGTGCATGGCCTGGTCGCCTCCGCGCAGAAGTCGGCCTATGTCGCGGCCAAGCATGGCCTGGTCGGTTTGACCAAGGTAACGGCCCTGGAGAACGCCACCACCGGCGTCACGTGCAATGCCATCTGCCCCGGCTGGGTGCTGACGCCGCTGGTGCAAAAGCAGGTCGATGCCAAGGCCGCTGCGAACGGCTGGACCAATGAGGAAGCCACCCGCCAATTGCTGGGCGAAAAAGAGCCCTCGCTGCAGTTCACCACGCCCGAAGAACTGGGCGAACTGGCCGTGTTCTTCTGCTCCCCTGCCGCCAACAACGTGCGCGGGGTCGCCTGGAACATGGACGGCGGCTGGGCCGCCCAGTAAGTCAGGCGAGCGCGAGGGTCGTGATCTCGGCCGTCGCGAACCAGCCTTCCGCAGGGCTGTAGTCGCAGCGCTCGATCTGGCACTTGCGCGGCTGGCCCGGCGGCATCGGCAGCCAGTGGATCAGGTTCACCGAATTGCAGGTGCCGTGCCGCACCCTCGATGAAACCGCCGTCCCCGCCTGAACGCACCACATGGGCCGTGGCGTCGGCGACGTTGGCCGCGCCGCCAGGTCCAGCACATAGGGCAGGTGGATGTGCCCGCCCAGCACCAGGTCGGCCCCCGCGCGCGACCAGGCCTGCAGCGCAGCTTCGGCGCCGACCAGCCTGTCATGCTCGTCTTCCGGCCGCGTCACGGCGGCCGGCTGGTGCGTGACCACGATGCGCAGCTGCCGGGGCCGCGCGCCTTGGAGTTCGTGGGCAACGCGTTCCACCTGCTCTGGCGAAACCTCGCCGTTCTTGTGGCGCGCGACGCGCGTGGTGTTGACGCCTATCACCAGGAAGTCGTCGGTATCGAGCAAGGGGTCCAGCCTCGGCCCGAAGGCCTGCAGGTAGTTGCCGTAGGGCCGGGTGGCACGCGCCAGCAGGTCGAACAGCGGAATGTCGTGATTGCCCGGCAGCGCCAGCATCCGCGTGATGCCCATGTCGTCGCACAACCGCCGCGCGGCCGCGAACTGCGCAGCCCTGGCGCGCTGCGTCACGTCGCCGCTGAACACCAGCACGTCGGGGTGGCGCTCGCGCGCCAGCGCCCGCAACGCCGCCACGACGGCCGGCTTCTCGGTGCCGAAGTGCGTGTCCGACATGTGCAGCACGATGCTCATTCGACGGCCACCCGATCCTGCGGCTGCGGCGTCATGAGCAGCAAGGGCTCGGGCGAGACCTCGAAGCGCAGCGGCGGCCGCATCCAGTGCACCTCCCCGTCCGTGGCCACCTTGATCGGACGCACGCTCCAGCGGCGGATGGTGAGCGAGCGAAAAGCGAAGCTGCGCACCTGCCCGGCCTCGCCCAGGCGGCCCAGCGCGCCACGCAGCGCCAGCCCCAACATCGCCCACGTGCCGATCGGCTGCAACACGATGGCCGCCAGCCGGCCCTCGCCCACCCGCCCCACGGTTTGCGCTTCCATGCCGATGCGCTCGAGCTGCAAGCGGTTGTTGCCCACGAACAGCGTGGGCGTACGCACGGCGATGCGCTCGCCCTCCAGTTCGATCTGCAATGCCAACTGCCTGCGCCACTGGAACACGGTGACCAGCGCAGAGAACATTGCCACCCACCGGCGGCGTCCCAATTGCTCCTTGAAGGTTTCGCGGTCCTCCAGCAGCTGCGGGTAGAGCCCGAGACTGGCGTTCACCAGGAACAGGCGATCGTTGAGCCGGCCCACCTGCACGGGCCGCGGCCGCGCGCCGACGAGGGCGCGTGCGGCTTCCTGCGCATCCTGCGGGATGCCGTGGTCGCGCGCGAAGAAATTGAAGGTGCCTTGCGGAATGACGCCCAGCGGGCAGCCCTGGGCCAGCGCTGCCTGCGCCACGGTGTTGATGGTCCCGTCGCCGCCTACCGCCACCAGCACGCCGCCATGTTCCCTGGCCTGAACAGCGGCGCGCGCGCAGGCCGAAGCGAGGGCGTCGGGGCCGGATACCGGCACGAACTCCACGGCGCGGCCCGCCTCCTTGAAGACAGTTTCCAGCAACTCGCGGGTTTCCTGCGCGTCATGCTCCCCCGAGCCGGGGTTGGACAAGACGAAGAAAGTGCCGCCGCGCACAGCGCGATCGGCCACGCCGGCGGAATGCGATGGTTCTACCCACATCGGGCCGAGCCTAGCGGGTGGCCCAACCGGGCCATGTCGGACAGCACCTAGCGCAGTTGTACGGAACCCGAGACCGTGACCATCACGATGCTCTTGCCGGCCTCGACCGGCACCGGCATGTCGGCCTGCGCCGCCTTGGCCTCCATCGCCATCATGCGTGGGCGGGGCACGAAGCCCTGGTCGTTGGCGTTCACCGTCACCTCACGCAAGCTGTAGCCGGAGAATCCGAAGCCCTTGGCCAGTTCACCGGCCTTGGCCTTGAACCGCTCGATCGCAACCGCCTGCGCCTCGCCCTCGACCTTGGCGCGTTGCTCACGGCTGAGGCCGAAGCTCACACCGCCCAAGGTCATGGTCTGGATCTTCGCTGCCGTCTGGGTGATGCGTCCAAAGTCCCGCCCTTCGAGCACTAGCTCGGCGGTGCCGTTCCAGCCGCTGATCTTGCCGTCGCGGCCGTGGCGTGGGTACAGGCTGAAGTTACCGGTCCGTACATCCAGTTGCCCGGGCTGCGCCGCCTTGCGCGCTTCGGCAAGGGCGGCATCGAGCGCGGCTTTCAACTGGCTCTGTACCGCGTTGGGATCGGTGCCTTCGCGCGTGGTGGTCAGGCTCAGGCTCAACAGGTCCTGCTGCACTTCCACCTGGCCGCTGGCCGAGAGCTGCAGCACGTTCTGTGGCGGTGCGAAGGTCGGGGTTTGGGCTATCGCGACAGTGCAGGCGCCTGCCGCAAGAGTCCAGGCAGCGAGCGATCTCGCTGCGCACAATCTGATATTCATGAAGCCTTTCAGGAGCCCTTGGCGGGCAATCGGCTGTGACTGTACTGGTAAAGCTGCCGGCGCAGCTCGGCCCTCTCCTGCTCGGAGAGCTGGCGCGGCGTGTACGGTTTGGCGGACACGGCGGTTGCCGGCGCGACCGGTCGCGCCTCGGCCACGCGCTGCGCGGCGGACGGAGCCTCCTGCGCGCTGCAAACCGCTGCGCTCGCAAAGGCTGCAAGGATGAGGTACTGCTTCATGGTCATCGTTCAACGGCCTCTGCTCGTGAAGGTTCACACCCCCCGAGTGAACCCTTGCGCCGCGCCGCAACATTTGTAACACTGTGTCAAGGTCACAGGGAAATCCCGCACGCAAGGCGACAAGCCCTTCAGAATCGGCTCTGTTACAAATCCATCTTTTGGAGCACCATGTCCCAAGCTGCAGCCCGAACTGACAAAATCCTGGTCGTCGACGATGACGCGCGCATCCGTGACCTGCTGCGCCGCTATTTGACCCAGGAGGGCTTCGAAGTCATCCTGGCCGAGGATGGCAAGGCGCTCAACCGCCTGATGTTGCGGGAAACTGCCGACCTGATCGTGCTCGACCTCATGATGCCGGGCGAAGACGGCTTGTCCATCTGCCGGCGCTTGCGGGCCGCCAATGACCGCACCCCCATCATCATGCTCACCGCCAAGGGCGAGGACGTCGACCGCATTGTCGGGCTCGAGGTGGGCGCCGACGACTATCTGGGCAAGCCCTTCAATCCGCGCGAACTGCTGGCCCGAGTCCATGCCGTGCTGCGCCGCCGCCCGGCCCAGGAAGCCCCGGGCGCCCCGTCCAGCGACAACGAAGTGGTGTCCTTCGGCCCCTTCGCTTTCGACCTGGGCGCGCGGACCCTGCGTAAGAACGGTGAAGAACTGCCGCTGACCACCGGCGAATTCGCCATGCTAAAAGCCCTGGTGCGCCACCCGCGCCAGCCGCTGTCGCGCGAAAAGCTGGCCCAGTTGGCACGCGGCCGCGAATTCGAGCCTTTCGACCGCAGCCTGGACGTGCAGGTTTCCCGCCTTCGCAAGCTCGTCGAAGTCGATCCGGCCGCCCCGCGCTATATCCAGACGGTGTGGGGCGTGGGTTACGTCTTCGTACCGGACGGTGCGGGTTGATCCCGTCGTTGCTGTCAACTTCAACAATAATCAGGGGGTAGTAAAAACAATCAGGGGACTAGCAATTGATTCGCGGCGTCACGACGAGCATCGACGTTACCGGTCCGGCACCGCTTGAAACGGCGCCGGCGCCGCTCGACATGCGGCCCCGGGTTGGCCTTTCCCTGTTTTGGCGGACTTTCTTCCTGCTGTCGCTGCTGCTCATCGGCAGCATCGTGGCTTGGCTGCAGACCTTTCGCGCGCTCGAGTTCGAGCCACGCGCCGTGCAGACAGCCCAGCAGATAGCCTCCCTGGTCAACCTCAGCCGTGCGGCGCTGGTGCACTCCGATTCGATCGCCAGGGTTTCCCTCATCAAGACCCTGGCCGACCAGGAAGGCGTGCGCATCGTGCCGCGCGAACCTGGCGACAAATACGCCGTCTTCAGCGCCGCCGAACTCGACACGCGCGTCATGGATGAGCTGGCGACCCGGTTGGGTCCCGGCACCGTCATGGCGGCCAGCGTCAATGGCGAGGAAGGCCTGTGGGTCGGCTTCAAGATCGACGCCGACCAGTACTGGATGCTTCTCGACCGCTCGCGCCTCACCCGCGTGGGCGGCCGCACCTGGCTGATCTGGCTGATCACCGCGGCGGGCCTGTCGCTGGCCGGCGCGGCGTTGATCGCCCGGCTGATCAACCGTCCGCTCAAGCAGTTGTCGTTTGCCGCCAGCCGAGTGCGCGACGGCGACTTCGACGCCAGCCGCCTCGACGAGAAGGCCGTCACCAGCGAGATCCGCGAGGTCAACATCGGCTTCAACCGCATGGCCCAGCAGCTGGCCAAGATCGAGCAGGATCGCGCCGTCATGCTGGCGGGCATCTCGCACGACTTGCGCACGCCCCTGGCGCGGTTGCGGCTGGAAACCGAAATGAGCGTGGCCGATGCCGATGCGCGCGAGCACATGGCGGCGGACATCGACCAGCTCGACGCCATCATCGACAAGTTCCTCGACTACGCGCGCCCGGACCACGCCGAACTCAAGCCGGTGCTCCTCAACGACGTGATCGAGGCCTGCCTCTACGCCGTGCAGGACCAGGGCGACATGCGCATCAACCTCGATGTTTCCAAAGGGCTGGTGGTGCTGGCCGACGAGGTGGAATTGGCCCGCGTCGTTTCCAACCTGCTGGAGAACGCGCGCCGCTACGGCAAGACGCCGGAAACCGGCATCGCCGTGGTCGACATCGCGGCGAAGTCGCGCAACGAATGGGTGCTGCTGAAGGTGCGCGACCATGGCATGGGCGTGGCGCCCGAAGCCCTGCCCAACCTGATCAAGCCCTTCTTCCGCGGCGACGCCGCGCGCACCGCGGCCACCGGTGCCGGCCTGGGCCTGGCCATCGTCGACAAGACGGTGCAACGCATGGGCGGCATCTTCGCGCTGGCCAACACCACGTCGGGTGGCCTGGCGGCCCACATCAAGCTGCAAAAGCCCAGGGCCAATCCGCCGCAACCCGCGGAGCCCGAGCCGAAGATCGAACCGGCCTACTAGGCCTGCACGGTCAGGAGCACGATAGCCCGCGCTTCAATCGCCAGGCCTTGGCCCACCGGGCCCAGCTTCTCGGCCGTCTTGGCTTTCACATTGACGAAATCCGGCGCCAGGTCCAGGGCCTGGGCGATGCGCTGGCGCATGACGTCGATATGGGCCGCCAGCTTGGGCGCCTGGGCAATCACGGTGCTGTCGACGTTACCGATCTGCATGCCGCGCTCGCGCACACGCCGCGCCGCCTCCGTCAGCAGCACGATCGAATCGGCGCCCTTGAAGCGCTCGTCGGTGTCGGGGAAGTGGCG
The DNA here is from genome assembly GCF_013155545.1 of Caenimonas soli. GTDB lineage: Bacteria > Pseudomonadota > Gammaproteobacteria > Burkholderiales > Burkholderiaceae_C > Ramlibacter > Ramlibacter soli. The sequence goes on from NZ_JABJVV010000001.1 coordinate 537,392, forward strand.
GCCGATGTCGCCCAGCCCGGCGGCACCCAGCAGCGCGTCGGTGATCGCGTGCAACAGCACATCGGCATCGGAGTGGCCCAGAAGCCCACGCTCGAACGGGATGTCGACCCCGCCGATGATGAGCTTGCGCCCCGGCACCAAGGCGTGCACATCCCATCCCTCTCCAATGCGGAACGGGACGGAACTCACCTCAAGCGGCCCTTGAGCACCGCTTCTGCCAGCGCGAAGTCATCCGGATAGGTTACCTTGAAATTCTGGGCCCCGCCGGGGACCAGCAGCGGGCGATGGCCCAGTGCTTCAATGGCCGCAGCCTCGTCGGTCACCTGGCCGCCCGACCGCTCCAGTGCCTGCATCAGCATGCCGATGCGGAACATCTGGGGCGTTTGCGCCAGCCACTTGTCCTCGCGCTCCAGTGTTTGCACGGAGCGGCCGCCCTCTTCGCGCTTGAGCGTGTCGGGCAGCTTGTGCGCCAGCAGCCCGCCCACTTCGTCGTGCACGCAGGCATCGATCAACGCGTCGATCAGAGCCGGCGTGATCAGGCAGCGCGCGGCGTCATGCACCAGCACCCAGTCGTGCTCGGTTGCGCCCACACGTTTGAGTTCGTACAGGCCGTTGGCAACGCTGGCCGCCCGCGTGGGGCCGCCGCATGGCACGACCAGTGCGGAGGTGTGGTTGCGTTCGAAGAAGCCGTCGCCGGGCGCGACGACCACCACGGTCCTGGCGATGCGGCGCACCGCGCCGAAAGCCGCCAGGGTGTGCCAGACCATGGGATGTCCGGCGATTCGCTCGTACTGCTTCGGCCCGTTCGTGCCGGCCCGGCTGCCGGTGCCGGCGCAAGGGACCAGGGCATAAAAACGGGGATTGGTCTTGCTGTCACTCGTTGGCATACCGTCCATTCTAGAATCGTGGCTCACACCCCACCCTCTTCATGGGCGGGGTGTTTTGTATTTTTTTATGGATTTACCCAAACTTAGCGCAGGCAAGAGATTCACGCTGCCGCGGCCCCCTGGCTCGGCGGACGCGCTGCTGCTGGCCCGCCTGGCAGAGCGCGAGAAGGCCGCCGGCAAGCTCACGGCGATCGTTACGGCCGATGCCACGGATGCGCAGCGGCTGATCGAGGAGATGGCGTTTTTCGCGCCGGATTTGCGCTGCGCGCTCTTTCCCGACTGGGAAACGCTGCCCTACGACAGCTTCTCGCCGCACCAGGACCTGATCAGCGAGCGGCTGGCCACGCTTTGGCGCATCTCGCAGGGCGCGGCCGACGTCGTGGTGGTACCCGCCACGACGGTGCTCTATCGCGTGGCGCCACCGAGCTTCCTGGCGGGCTATACCTTCCATTTTCGGGTCAAGCAGAAGCTCCAGGAGGCCAAGCTCAAGGCCCAACTCACCCTGGCAGGCTACAGCCATGTCACCCAGGTCGTGAGCCCCGGCGAGTACGCGGTGCGCGGTGGCTTGATCGACCTGTTCCCGATGGGCTCCACGGTGCCTTACCGGGTTGACCTCTTCGACGACGAGATCGACTCGATACGAACTTTCGACCCCGACAGCCAGCGCAGCCTCTACCCCGTGCCCGAGGTGCGGTTGCTGCCCGGCCGCGAGTTCCCCATGGATGACGAGGCGCGGGCGAAATTCCGTAGCCGCTGGCGCGAACTGCTGGAGGGCGATCCCACCAAGAGCCGCATCTACAAGGACATCGGCAACGGCGTCGCCACGGCGGGCATCGAGTATTACCTGCCGCTGTTCTTCGACGATACCGCCACGGTCTTCGACTACGTGGGCGAACAGGCCACTGTCGTGCTGCACGGCGATCTGGAACCCGCGTTCCAGCGGTTCTGGCAGGACACGCGTGACCGCTACCGGCTGGTGCGGGGCGATCCCGACCGCCCGGCGTTACCACCAGAGACTTTGTTTCTCACGGCCGAGCAGTTTTATGCTCACGCCAAGCAGCATGGGCAGCTGGCGCTGCGCGCCGTCGATGGGTCGTCTTTCGCGGAGCTGGAAGCGCTCGAGCCCATGGCCGTGGTGCGGGGCGCTGAGGAGCCCCTGGCCAAATTCAAGGAGCACCTTCGCAACAGTGCGCAGCGCGCCCTGGTGCTGGCCGAGAGCGATGGCCGGCGCGAAAGCCTGCTCGACTTCCTGCGGGCCAGCCACCTCTCTCCACCGGCCTTCGACTCGCTTCAGGAGTTCCTCGCCAGTGACGAAAAACTGGGCATCGCCACCGGCCCCCTGAACATCGGATTCAGCTGGCTCGAGGCCGGTATCGACCTCATCACCGAAACCGAGTTGTTCGCCGCCGGCCCCACTACGCGCAGGCGCAAGAAACAGGAGCAGGTCAGCGACGTCGAGGCGTTGATCAAAGACCTGTCCGAGCTCAACGTCGGCGACCCGGTGGTGCACTCCCAGCACGGCATCGGCCGCTACAAGGGCTTGATCAACCTGGACCTGGGCCAGGGCACCAACGAGGACGGCACGCCGGCGGTGCAGGAATTCCTGCACCTGGAATACGCCGACAAGGCGACGCTGTATGTCCCGGTGAGCCAGCTGCACCAGATCAGCCGCTACACCGGTGTCTCGGCCGATGAAGCGCCGCTGCACAAGCTGGGCTCGGGCCAATGGGAAAAAGCCAAGCGCAAGGCCGCGGAACAGGTGCGCGATACCGCCGCCGAGCTGCTCAACATCTATGCGCGTCGCGCGGCGCGCGAGGGCCATGCCTTCCGCTATTCGGCACAGGACTACGAGGCCTTCGCCAACGATTTCGGCTTCGAGGAAACGGCCGATCAGAACGCGGCCATTCATGCGGTGATCCAGGACATGATCTCGCCGCGCCCCATGGACCGGCTGGTCTGCGGCGACGTGGGATTCGGCAAGACCGAGGTGGCGCTGCGCGCGGCCTTCATCGCGATCACCGGCGGCAAGCAGGTCGCGTTCCTGGCGCCCACCACCTTGCTCGCCGAGCAGCATTACCAGACCCTGGTCGATCGCTTCAGCAAATGGCCGGTCAAGGTGGCCGAGGTCTCCCGCTTCCGCTCCGGCAAGGAAGTGACCGCCACGCTCAAGGGCTTGGCCGACGGCAGCGTCGACGTGGTGATCGGAACGCACAAGCTGCTCTCGGAATCCACCAAGTTCAAGAACCTGGGCCTGCTCATCATCGATGAGGAGCATCGCTTTGGGGTGCGTCACAAGGAGGCGATGAAGGCCATGCGCGCCGAGGTCGACGTGCTGACCCTCACCGCGACCCCGATCCCGCGGACTTTGGGCATGGCGCTGGAGGGCCTGCGCGACCTCTCGGTCATCGCCACGGCGCCGCAGCGGCGGTTGGCCATCAAGACCTTCGTGCGCAACGAGGGCAATGGCGTCATCCGCGAAGCCGTGCTGCGCGAACTCAAGCGCGGCGGCCAAGTGTATTTCCTGCACAACGAGGTGGAGACCATCCAGAACCGGCGCGAGCGGCTGGAAGAGCTGCTGCCCGAAGCCCGCATCGCCGTCGCGCACGGCCAGATGCCCGAGCGCGAGCTGGAGCGCGTGATGCGCGACTTCATCGCCCAGCGCCACAACCTGCTGCTGTGCTCGACCATCATCGAAACCGGCATCGACGTGCCCACGGCCAACACCATCGTGATGAGCCGCGCCGACAAGTTCGGCTTGGCGCAGCTGCACCAGCTGCGCGGCCGCGTCGGCCGCAGCCATCACCAGGCCTACGCCTACCTGATGGTGCCCGACACCGAGAGCCTGACCAAGCAGGCGGCGCAGCGCCTCGACGCCATCCAGCAGATGGAAGAACTGGGCTCCGGCTTCTACCTGGCCATGCACGACCTGGAAATTCGCGGCGCGGGCGAGGTGCTGGGCGAAAACCAGAGCGGCAACATGCTGGAGGTCGGCTTCCAGCTCTATAACGAAATGCTGGGCGAGGCCGTGCGCTCCCTGAAGGCCGGCAAGGAGCCGGACCTGCTGGCGCCGCTGTCCGTCACCACCGACATCAACCTGCATGCGCCCGCCCTGCTGCCCAACGACTACTGCGGCGACGTCCACCTGCGCCTGTCGTTCTACAAGCGCCTCGCGACCGCCAAGACCACCGACCAGATCGATGGCCTGCTGGAGGAGATCGTCGACCGCTTCGGCAAGTTGCCGCCGCAGGCCCAGACTCTCATCGACGTGCACCGCCTGCGCGTGCTGGCCCGGCCCTATGGCGTGGTCAAGGTCGATGCGGCACCGGGCGTGATCCACATCACCTTCAAGGCGAACCCGCCTATCGATTTCATGCGCATCATCGAGATGGTGCAGAAGAACAAGCACATCAAGCTGGCCGGCAACGAGAAGCTGCGCATAGAGCGCGAGTTGAAGGATCCCAAGGACCGGGCGCAGATGGTGCGCGACGTGCTGCGCTCGCTGGGCCAGCCCAAGGTGGCGGAGCCGGTGTAGCTGTCAGAATTGAACCATGACCAAAGCAAGCGAAATATCCCCCGGCCTGGTGATCCAGGGCTTCACGCCGCCCCTGGCCTTGAAGGACTTCAAGCTCATTGCCTTCGACATGGATTCCACGCTGATCAACATCGAGTGCGTGGACGAGATCGCCGATGCCGCCGACCGCAAGGCCGAGGTCTCGGCCATCACCGAGGCCGCGATGCGCGGCGAGATCACCGACTTCAAGGAAAGTCTGCGCCGGCGCGTGGCCATGCTGCGCGGGGTCACCGTGGCCGACATGGAGCGGGTTTACGTCGAGCGGCTGCAACTCAATCCCGGCGCGGCCGAACTGGTGGCTGCCTGCAAGGCGGCGGGGCTGAAAGTGCTGCTGGTTTCGGGCGGCTTCACCTTCTTCACCGACCGCATCCGCGATCGCCTGAGTGTGGACTTCACCCGGTCCAATGTGCTCGAGATCGAATCCGGCCCCAATTGCGGCCAGCTCACTGGCCGCATGGTGAACCAGCCTTGGGGCGACATCTGCGATGGCGCGGAAAAGCGCAAGATGCTGCTGGAAACCTGCGCCCAACTGGGCATCTCCCCCAAGCAGGCCATCGCCATGGGAGACGGCGCCAACGACTTGCCCATGATGGGCGAAGCCGGCCTGTCGGTGGCGTATCACGCCAAGCCCAAGGTGCGCGAGCAAGCAATGGTGGCGATCAACCAGGGCGGCCTCGATCGCCTGCTCGAGGTGGTTCGCTAGAGCCTGCTTTCGACAGAAGCTCAGGATTCACGCGGCAAAGTCGTGTCCGGGCAGGCCGCGGCGCATCGACAAGGCGGTCGGTGCTGCGCACCGACTTCCCTGGGTTTGCTCGATTTCGCGGCCCGTCGCAGAACTCGCTGCGCGCGCTTGGGGCGCGCTACGCTCAAACAGCTGCGACAAGTCAGAGCACGAAGCGCTGCGCGCGGCCACGAAATCGAGCAAACCCAGGCGCCTCGCAACGATGCGCCGCGGCCTGCCCGGACACGCCTTTGCAGGGAGGTTGTTGGTATTCGTCGCACCGCACGCCCACCACCTTGGCTCGCGGCAGGCGGTACCCGGCGGGGGCGATTTCTGTGGCGGCTGCGAGGCTCGGCCTGGGGGCGGGCGCGCAGCGCTTCGTAACTGACTCGTCGCGGCTGTTTGAACGCAGCGGCCTTAGGGCGCGAAGTGAGTTCCGCGACGCCGACCCCAGGCCGAGCCTCGCAGCGGAGTCGGCGCAAAAAGCGCCGACCGCCACAGTATGAGCCCCTGCCGGGTACCGCCTGCCGCGACGCGAGGATGCTATCGCTCAGGCGGCCTCTACGACCGGCCGGCCGGCCTGAACCGCGAAACGCGCGAGAGTCCGGACGCCCGTATCCGCGCGCGCCGGGTCGTCGATCACGCGCAAGGTGGTGATCAATTGGCCCGGCGTGAACTCGGCCACTCCATAGCCCCGGCGCTGCGCATCGGCGAACACAAAGTGCGGGTTTTCAGAGAGGCGCTCGGCAGCCCGTCCACCCCGGCCCGAGCGCGAGGTGATGCTGGTGCCGCAGAACTCGACGCCGACGCTGGCGCTCTCTGGCCTGGCGTAGTCGGCCTTGACGTGACCCACCCAGTTCTCGTGCACGTCGCCGCCGAACAGCACCGGGTTGGCGACCTGATGACGCTGCAAGGACTGCGTGAATCGGCCGCGGGCTGCGTTGTAGCCGTCCCAGCCGTCGTTCCAGAACGATTGGCCCGGCCCCGGCCGTGAATCACGCTGACCGAACAAGGTCTGCTGTCCGACGACGGTCCAGCCTTCGCCGGATTTCGCGAATGCGCGGTCCAGCCATTGCTCCTGCGCGGCGCCGAGCAAGGTGCGGCCAGGATCGTTCCACGCGGGGCATTCCGCCGGGTTGACGTAGCCAGACCCGGTCTGCCCTGCCCGCGCGCACACCTGCGGGTCGCGGTACTGGCGGTTGTCCAGCAGCACGAGGTTGGCCAGGCGGCCGAAGCGCTGCTGCGAATGCAAGCGGAACTCGGCACCGGAAGCCAGCCCCGCCACGGCCTGCGTCAGCGCCGAAGCTCGCACCGGCATGTGCTCGTAGTAGGCCTGGTAGGCAGCCGCGCGCCGGCCGGCGAAGCTATCGACGAGCGGACCGTTCTCGCCCGCCGTGAGGCCGGCGTAGTCGTTCTGCACCTCGTGGTCGTCCCAGGTCACCAGCCAGGGACAGGCCGCGTGCATGGCCTGCAGGTCCGCGTCGCTCTTGTGAAGCGCATGGCGCTTGCGGTAGTCGTCCAGCGTGGACGCCCAGCCGCCGCCGTGCACGCGCACGGGATTGCCGGCGATCGGGTATTCGTAGATGTAGTCGCCCAGGAACAGCACCGCGTCGAGGTTCTCTTCGCGCATGTGCCGATAGGCGCCGTAGTAGCCATGCTCCCATCGCTGGCAAGAGGCATAGGCCAGCCGCAGCTTCCGCACCAGTGCATCCGGCGCCGGGAAAGTGCGCGTGCGCCCGGTGGTGCTTGCCCAATCGCCGGTCATGAAGCGATAGAAATACCAGCGGTCCGGCTCCAGGCCGGCCACTTCCACATGCACCGAATGAGCCAGCCCGGCTAGTGCCTGCGACTGGCCCCGTTGAACGATGCGCCGGAATTGCTCGTCGCGCGCCACTTCCCAGCGCACGGTCACCGCCTGGTCGCCCAGACTCTGGAACCATCCATCGGCCAGCAAGCGGGTCCACAACACGACGGAGTCATGCGTCGGCGAACCACTGGCCACTCCCAGGGTGAAGGGGTTGGCCGACAGGCGTGGCTGGCTCCACGCGCTGCGCGGAAGCCACAGCGCGCCTGCGCCCGCCGCGGCCAGCTGCAGCAGGTGGCGACGGTCGATCGGGACGGGGCGGGCCATGTCCGCAGGACTATATCAACTGTCTGCTTCGCTCCTGAGCCAGCGGACGAAGTCCTGGGCATCCGGATTGCGCAGGCCGCGGGCGCTGGGCACCACGTAGTAGCCCCGCTGCGAAACCGCGCGCCCCCCGAACGGCGCGACGAGCTGCTTGTCCCGCAGCAACTGCGCGAGCAGCGGGAACCGCCCGATCGCCACGCCCTGCCCGGCCACGGCCGCCGCGACGGCATCGGCGTACTGCGTGAAGCGCACCGTGTTCTTCATGCGCAACTCGCTCAGTCCCATCACCTGGATCCACGGCTCCCAATCCACGGTCAGCGCCATGCCCTGCGGCATGTCCACCGCCAGGAGCGTGTGATGGACCAGGTCGGCCGGCTTCTTCAGCGGGTGCGGGCGGGCCGTCCCAAGGCGGGGCGCACAAACCGGCAGCACCGATTCCTCGAACAGCGGCGGCCCCAGGTCATCGCGATTGGGGCAAAAGCGCACGGCCAGGTCCACCTGGCTGCGCTCCAGGTCGAGCAGTTCCAGTGTGGCGGAGATCCTGACGTCCACGGCGGGATGGTTCGCGGTGAAACGCGCCAGCCGCGGAATGAGCCACAAGGAGGCGAAGCCGGGGGTGCAAGTCATGGACACCTGGCGAAGGGCGCTGGTCGCTCGCACCCGGGATGTCACGTCGCGCAGGCGCTCGAGGCAATCGGCGACCGTGCGTTGCAGCAGCCGGCCCGCCTCGGTGAGTTCGAGCGCGCGGTGGCGGCGCTCGAACAGGGCGACGCCCAGGCTGGCCTCCACCTGCTGGATCTGGCGGCTCACTGCCGACTGGGTCAGGAACAGCTCCTGCCCCGCCAGCGTGAAGCTGAGATGCCGGGCCGCCGCCTCGAAGCTGCGCAGGAGGTCGAGCGGCGGCAGCTCCGAGCGGGCGATCGCCGGACGCGGGGCGGGGCTTTTCGCATTCTCTGGGCGCATGCTAGCAATTCCAAATCAACGTTTGTACCTAGTGTACGGGCTCACTATATTCATTCCATCAGCGAATGCAAAGGATCCCCATCATGAACACGCACACCCTTCCCTCGAACTTGCGGCTGGAGCACCGGGCCATGTACAGCGTTGCCGATGCCGCCGGCGTCCAGCTCGCGTGCAGCGAAGGCACGGTGTGGCTGACGCTGGACGGCGACCTGCAGGACTACATCCTCGAAGCCGGCGACAGCTTCATCACGCAGGAACACCGGCGCGCGCTGGTCTATGCCATCGCGCCCGCGCGCATCAGCCTGGAGGCGCGGAACATCAGGAAGCCGACGATCGAGACGTTCAGGAGGTTCCAGGCAATCCCGTTGATGAAGGCCGCGCGGTAGGAGCCGGTCAGGTCGAACACGGCGCCCGACATCCACCCGCCTAGGGCCATGCCGAACAGCGTGGCCATGAGCACGGTGCCGACGCGGGCGCCCGCCTCCCTCGGCGAGAAATGTTCGCGCACGATCAGCGCGTAGGCCGGGACGATGCCGCCCTGGAACAGCCCGAACAGTCCCGCCACCACATACAGCGACACCAGCCCCTGGAACGGCAGGAACATCAGCAGCGCCACACCCTGCAGGATCGATCCCAGCAGCAAGGTGCGCAGCCCGCCGATGCGGTCGGATATCCAGCCCGAGGCCAGCCGGCTGACGACCCCCAGGCCGAGCATCAGGGAGAGCATCTCCGCGCCGCGTGCCGCACCGAACCCCAGGTCCCCGCAATACGCCACGATGTGGACTTGCGGCATGGACATGGCGACGCAACACGCAACCCCGGCCACGCACAGCAGCATTTGCACGGTTGCCGGCTTCATGCCCATCGGCCGATCGAGCGCGGCCACGCGGCCGCCGGCCAGAACGGGAGCCGGCGCGTGGACTGGCGGCCGGCGCCGCAACACGAGCGCGAGCGGCAGCATGGAGACAACGCAGAACACGCCCATGCCCACATAGGTATGGCGCCAGCCGACGCTGTCGATGAAGTACTGCATGATGGGCGGCCACACGGCGCCGGCGGTGTAGTTCCCGCTCATGCAGATCGCCAGCGCCACGCCACGGCGCCGGTCGAACCATTGCGACGTATCCGCCACCAGCGGCGCAAAGGTGGCGGAGGTTCCCAGCAAGCCGATCAACAGGCCCTGCGCGGCACAGAACCACCATAAGTTGGGCGCGAGTCCGGCGGCGATGAAGCCCGCACCCAGCCCCAGGGCCCCGACGCCCACCGGCACCAGCACACCGAAACGATCGGCCAGGCGCCCCATCAGGATGCCGCCCAGGCCGAAGCCGATCATGGTGAGCGTGTAGGGCAGCGAGGCGTCCGCCCGCGCCACCCCGAAATCCTCCTGGATGCGCGGCAATACCACGGTGACCGAATACATCCCCGAGCCGCCGACGGTCATGAGCAGCAGCGATACAGCCAGCCGCATCCAGGCATAGGGCGATTCGATGTCTTTGGTAGTCGCTGCGCGGCCGGTCATGGTGTTGTATTGGACATGACAACGCCTGCTTGCCCCCACAAACTAAGCGCTTTCCATACTGCCGAGCCAGGACTCTGTGGCATAACGTCGAGTGTGTTGCTAAACGTATTCGAGGAGGCGCTATGACAAGGTTCAATCTGGCTGCAAGTATCGTCATCGCCGGGGCAGCGCTCGCCGCGACGCACGTGGCCCAGGCCGGGCAGGTCGTGGTCGGGCAAGTGGCGCCCATGTCCGGGCTCGAGGCCAACCAGGGCCGGGCCTACGCCGCCGGCATGCAGCTGCTTTTCACCAGCGTCAACAAGGCGGGGGGTGTCAACGGCCATACCTTCGCGCTGGTTCGCAAGGACGACGGCGGCCGGCCCGAAGAAACCTTGAGCGGCACCAAGCAGATCCTGTCCGAAGACAAGCCGCTGGTGCTGGCCGGCTACTTCGGCAATCGCAACATCAGCGACCTGATGAGTTCGGGCCTGCTCGAAAAAGAAAAGATCGCCCTGGTGGGCTACCGCGCCGCCGAGATCCGGCCCGAAACGCCGCTGCTGTACAACGTCCGCGCGAGCCTGCGCGACGAGATCAACAAGCTCACCGAGCACCTGGCCACCATTGGCATCACGAGGCTGGGCCTGTTCTACGAAGATGGCCCCGGCGCCGCCGCCCTGATCGCCGTAGCCGAGGAAGCCGCCAAGAAAGCCAACGCCACGATCATTACCAAGGCTTCCTATCCCGCCGGCACGGCCCGTGTATCGCCCGCCATCGAGATCTTCACCAAGGTTTCGCCGCAAGCCATCCTCATGGTTTCCAGCGGCGCGGCGGCGGCCGGTTTCATCGAGCAGTACCGTTCCGCCGGCGGCGGCGCACAACTGTTCGCCCACTCCGGCGCCGATATCGAGCAGCTGTCCAAGCGCCTCGCCGAAGAGCAGATGCAGGGCGTCGCCATCGCCCAGGTCACGCCCAGCCCGTACAAGATCTCCAGCAAGCTGGCCAAGGATTTCACCGATGCCGTCGCCAAGAACGACAAGCTCGAAGTGCCGGTCAGCTACGCCATGATGGAAGGCTATATCGCCGCCAAGGTGATCGTGGAAGCGGTGCGCCGCCAGGGGGCCCGCCCCACCCGCGAAGGCACGGTCGCCGCCCTGGACGCGATGGATAGCTACAACCTGGGCGGCTATGTCGTCGGGTTCAAGCCGGGCATGCGTTCGGGCTCGAAGTTCGTCGAGCTCTCCATCATCAGCGGCGCCGGCAAGATCCGGCAGTAGCCAGGCGCTAGGCCTGCCATACGCCGTAGCCGGCCGCGCGCAGCGCAATGCCCAACTCCACCTCCATGTCGCGCGCCGCCTCGTAGGGCATGGGGTTGTACATGGCATACAGGCCCGGTAGCAAACGCAAGCCGTAATCGCGCACGAAACTGTTGGCCTGGATGCCGGCCTTGTGCTTGTCGAACCGCACATCGGGGTCCAGACCCGTCATTCCCACGTACACGAACGGCTTGCCCAGCTGATACTCCGGATTGGCGCGGCGAAACCGGCCGACGTTCCACACCTGGTCGGCAAGCTCGACGACATAGACATGGTAGTGATGGCGGCGGGCAGCCATTTATTCAGTGATTCAGCGCGGCTTGGCGCCGGTCCCCCGGGCGGTCTTGCCATAGGCCTCGCGCTCGAACCAGTTGTCCAGGTACGGGCGGCGGCCGCGCAAGAGTTCCACAAGGCTGGACAATAGATAGGCCGGCACGAACAGCGGGCCCCAGCGCTCGTACTGGCGCACGTGCACCTGCTCGTGGGCTCGCACAGCCCCCAGGACGGCATGGTCGAGCCCGAGGACCACGTGGCCGAGGGTGATCGCCGAAAACGCGAACGGCGGGCGCAGGCGCGACAGGTACTCCCCCACCTTGCCGCCGCCGAACTCCAGCGCTCCCTGCCGCAGGCGCGCGCCACCACCGAAGAGGATCACCAGCAGCCCGAGCACCAGGCCGACAACCGTGTATGGAGAGGCCCACGCGTACGCAGCGCCGCGCACGGCCCATCTCAAAGCAATCATTTCGCAAGGGTAACGCCCCCGGCCGCTCCTGTCCCGCGCGTCGGACGAAGCCGACACGGCGCTGGGCCGGGGTCCGACGCGGCGGCATTGCAGCGGCACTTAAGGTGAACTAAACACTTCCGGGGGATCCCCATGCAACGAGCCGCAGCGCGCCACTTCTCCATGTTGCGCGGATTTCATCTGGCCGATTTCTTCACGCTGGGCAACGCCGCCTGCGGCGTGGGTGCGGTCTTCTTCGCCATGCTCTACATGTCGACGCAGCTGGCCTTCCATTTCTACGCCGCCGCGGCGTTGGCGCCGGCCGCCTTCATCTTCGACGTGCTGGACGGACGCATCGCCCGCGCTCGGCACCAGCATTCCGCGCTGGGCCGCGAACTCGACTCGCTGTCGGACGTGATTTCCTTCGGCGTCGCGCCTGCGGCTCTGGCGTTCGCCGCCGGCATGCAGGGCGGCTGGGACGTGGCGGCGCTGATCTTCTTCGTGTGCTGCGGCGTGAGCAGGCTCGCCCGCTACAACGTGACGGCCGAAACGCTGGCGGCCGGCAGTGACAAGGTTGCCTATTTCGAAGGCACACCGATTCCCACCAGCGTGCTGCTCACCGGCGTGCTGGCCTTCGCAGGCTGGCAAGGCCGTGTGGGCGAAACCCTTTACGGCGGCGTTTACACCATTGGTCCTTGGGACTTGCACCTCATGTCCCTGCTGTTCGTGGTCTCGGGCAGCCTTATGGTCAGCAAGACGCTCCACATTCCAAAGCTTTAGCCCTGAAAGGAAAAGCAAAATGGCAAGGACCATAGACGGCCCCGCCGGGCAGTTGCACGTGGAAGACGGTGGTGGCGGACCCGGCGTGCCCGTTCTGTTCGTTCACTCCTATGCGGGTAGCGCCGCGCATTGGCGCCCCCAGCTGACGCACTTGCGGCCCCACCGCCGCTGCGTGGCGATCGACTTGCGAGGCCATGGCCAGTCCGATGCGCCGGCCGATTCGGACTACAGCATGCCGGCCCTGGCAAAAGACATCGCCGCCGTTGCCGACGGGCTGAGCTTGAGCCGTTTCGTGCTGGTCGGCCACAGCATGGGCGGCGCAGCTGCGGCGGCTTACGTGGGCGAGCAGCCTGGCCGCGTCGCGGGGCTGGTGCTCGCGGGCTCGCCGGGCAAGTCGGACCCGGCGCAGGCGAAGCAGATCATGGCCGCATTGCGCGCCGACTACGACAAAACCACGGCCGGCTACTGGAATTCGCTGTTCGAGGGTGCGGAGCCGGCGGTGCGGGACAAGCTGGAAGGTGACATGCACCGCGTCCAGCGCGAGCCTTCGCTGGCGATGATTGAAGCCACTTTCGCCTTCGATCCGCTGCCGGCGCTGCGCGCCTATCCCGGGCCCAAGCTAATCATAGACACCACGCACGGCGACAGCGACACCGCCTTGTACAAGCAGATGCCCGACATCACGCGCAAGGTTGTCACGGGCACGAGCCACTGGGCTCACATGGACAAGCCGCAGGAGTTCAACCGGCTGCTCGACGACTTCCTGGCCTGGATGGCTTGAGCCGGGCCTAGGCGCAGCCGGAGCAAAATCCGGCCATGCCTGCGACTGCTCCGGAGCCCGCCACTTCGCTGCGCCTGTTCGTCGCGCTATGGCCCGATCCGGCCACGCGCGCCGCCATCGCGCAGTGGCAGCGCACATGGGACTGGCCGTCGCGCGCCGCACCGGTCAAGGCCGAGCGTTTGCATGCCACGCTTCATTTCCTGGGCGACGTGCCCGCGCAACGCCTCGGGGAGATTGCGGCGGGCCTGCGCGGACCCTTCGAACCCTTTGAACTGGAGCTTGGCCACGGCGACGTGTGGCCCAACGGCGTTGCGGTGCTCGAGCCCGCGGACACGCCGCAACAACTGGAACGGCTGCACGCCGCGCTACGCGATGCAGTAGTTGCCCTGGGCCTGCCGGTGGATGCGCGCCCGTTTCGCCCGCATGTCACGCTTGCGCGGCGGGCACGAGGCGCCAAACCGCCCGCCCCGCTTGCGCGTTGGTGCTGGCGCGTCGATGAAGGGTATGTGCTGGTGCGCTCGCTTCCCGGCGGCGCGGGCTACCAGGTGGTCGAGCGTTTTGGCGTCTAGGGCAACTGTGAGCGCGCCCAGCGAACGATATCGGCCGCGCCCATGGCTCCCGGCTGGCGCGCGACCTCGCGGCCGTTCATGAAGAGCGCCAGGGTGGGAATGCTGCGGATCTGGTAGCGGGCTCCCAGCGTCGTCGCTTCATCGGTATTCACTTTCGCGAGGCGCACATGGGGTTCGAGCTGGGCGGCGGCCTGCTCGAATGCTGGTGCCATCTGGAGGCAGGGACCGCACCACGGCGCCCAGAAATCGACCAGCACGGGAATCTGGTTGCGGGTGATGTGGCGATCGAAGGCAGCTTCATCCAGCGCAGTGGAGTGCCCGTTGAAGAGCGCCTCGTGGCAGCTACCGCAGCCAGGCGCGTTGGCCATGTCGCTCTGGCGCACCCGGTTGGTGGTGTGGCAGCGCGGGCAGACGATGTGAAGAGTGGCGGCATCCATACGCGCTGGTATCAGGGCCGGCGCGAGATCGCCGCGTCGCGGATCGCGTAGAGTGCCTGCAGGTCCGATGCCAGGTCTTCCGCGTCCTCGTATTGGGGCTGGGTGTCGCCGGCGTCCGAAGACTTGTCGGCTGCTTCCTCGGCCCAGGCACCCGCACTGGGCATGGGCGCGAAGCCTCGCACGGCCTTGCCGTAAAACTGCCAGGCCACGCTGAACAGCCATTCGCGGGCCTGCGGCTCGAACTTGAGGATCTCTTCCCAGAAGCTTTCCTGGAAGGCATGGACGTAATCGAGCAGCTGTGCGTCGCCCTGGCGCACCAGGAACTGCACGTGCATGCCCGCCTTGTGCTGGCGGGTCTTCACGGAGAGGATGCGGCAATCGACCCAGTCGGATGGAACGCCGTGCTTGCGCATGGTGTCGCGCAGCACCACCTGCACCAGCTCACGGCGCGTGTCGCGCGCCGCCTTGGCCTGATCGACAGCGGCCTTCTCGCGGTGGTCGGACTGCGACGTCTCGTCTGCGGCGCTTGTGCCGTTTGCACCGCCCCCAAAGATTTTGTTCAACAGTCCCATGCGGCCATTATGACCGGCAGCGGCCTACTCCTTCAACAGGAACAGCATCCGCGTAGAGGCCAGTTCCAGCACGTCGTGATTGGACAACAGCACCGGGTTATCGCCAATGGCCTCGCCATTGAGGGTGGGCGGGCTGCTGCCGTCCAGGTAGGCGACGTAATAGCCGTCCCTGCGGTGCGACACCGCCACCACGCAGACGCCCGGCTTGCCGAACGTGGTCACGGCCTTGACGACCGGCATCTCCAGCCCCGCCGACGACCCATTCAGCACCTGGAAAATGGCGTGGACCATCTTGGGGGTGCTTTCCCCCTCGAACTTCATCGCCATCGTTTCAGCCGAAAAGCCGCTGGGGCGTTCGGTGGCTTCGAGGAACTGGATGCGGAAGTTGCCGATGGCGATCACGTCACCGTCGTTCAGCTTCTGGCGCTTTTTGACCATCTTGCCATCGACATAGGTGCCGTTGGTGCTGCGCAGGTCTTCGATGTACACCTCGGCAAGGCCGCGCAGCTCGAACACGCAGTGATGGCCGCTCACCACCATGTTCTCGAGGACGATGTCGTTGTCGGGGCTGCGCCCCAGCGTAGTACGGTCCTTCTGCAGGTACACGTGCTTGATTTCGACACCCTCGACCGATGCGATGAGTTGCGGCATGGAGAACATAGTAGTGCGCGGCGGTGCGCGCCGCAAGGTGTGGCGTTGCGTTCAGTTCACGGGTTGGGCGCTGCGCAGCGCCGGATAGGGGTTCACCGGCTCGCCCTTCCACCACTGCCGCAAGGGACCGAGCCGGAATACGGCGAAGTGAAGATGCGGGGCGTCCGGTGCGGCATTGCCGGTGCTGCCCACGTAGCCAATCAAGTCTCCGCGCCGCAGCATCATGCCCTCGCGCAGGCCCTCGGCGTAGCGGTCCAGGTGGGCGTAGTAATAGGCCAGGTTCTCCTGCGGGTCGAACTGGTAGACGGTCAGCCCGCCCGGCACACTGGTGAAAAGCTTGACCACGCTGCCGTCGTCCACCGCCACCACCCGGCTCCCGCGCGGCGCGGCGATGTCGATCGCCTCGTGCCGGTGACCGGGACGCCCCTGCTCGAAGGTGTCCACCAGTGCGGCCGGTGCAACGCCCTCCACCGGAATGACCAGCGCACGCGCCGCCAGCAACGCTGCCCCGTCTTGGGTTGAAGCGGCAAGGGCCAGTGTCGCGCACAAGGCCAGGCCGCAGAAGCGCCACAAGAACTTCATGGGCATCGCAATCAGTCCTGCACCTGCACCGCCATGCCCGGGTTGACGAGCGACGCCAGCCGCAGCACATCCCAGTTGGTCATGCGCACGCAGCCATTGGTCTCCACGCGCGCCATCTTCGACGGCTCGTCCGTCCCATGGATGCCCCAGTGCGGCTTGCTCAGCCCGAGCCACATCAGGCCCGTGGGGCTGTTGGGGCCCGGCGGCAGCTTGGTCTTCACTTCGTGCGGCTTGGCCGTGCGCAGCAGGCTCGGGTCGTAGGTGAATTGCGGATTCTTGACTTCACTGGTGATTTTCATCTGGCCGATCGGCAAGGGATCGCGATTGCCGCCGAAACTGACGGGGAAGCCCGCCAACACGCGATTGCCCTCCCCGATCACATAGAGCATCTTGTCGGACTTGTCGATGCGTATCAGCGTCGCCTTGTAGCGCAGGACGTTGGGCATGCCCACGTCCGCTACGACCAGCTGGCTGCCCGCAGCGGGCGCGCGATCGCGGTTCATGTCGGTCAACAACTTGGGGCTCATATGGAAGCGCTCGGCAAGGGCCTCCTGCAGCGACTGGAAGCCCAGATCGGGCAGCTTGGCCTGCTCCATCGGATCCACCGGAATCTTGCGGTAAGGGCCGGCCACATCCTGCTCGGTCAAGGCGTAGGTGGTGAACACCGGGCCTTGCCCGTCCTGCAGCGCGGTCCAGGTGGCGCCATCGATCTTGCCCGTGGTCGGCAGGCCGCGCGACAACTGGAACGCCGACACGGCCCGCGCCATGTTGCTGCTGAAGATACCGTCGATCTCGCCCGGCGAGAACCAGCAACGGTCCAGCAGGATCTGGGCGCGGATGACGGCGGCGCCGCGCGCGCCCACTGCGAGCAGCGGCGTCGCGCTGTCCTCGTTCAGCCGGCCCACCTGCTCGGCCGGATCGAGAGGCACGTGCGGTGCCCCAGCGGCCTGTGCGGCCCAGGCGGGCGGGGTGGACAGAGCCAACAGCAGGGCGACCACCTGCAGGGTTTGCGAAAAAAACATGGCAGAGCCCCTCTGAGCAAGCAATACGCCACCGTAGCGCTGCGCAAGCGGCCCGCTTGTCGGCGCCCGCCGACGGCCGGGGTCAGGTACATGCCTGAAACCCGGCTCAGGTTCACAATGGGGCAATGAAAGGTGCGTTCCTCAGCGACAAGGTGCCGGGCATCATCGCGATCATTGCCGTGGCGCTGGGCGCCTATTGGGCGAGTAATTCCGCGGCCGAGAAAGCCGTCAGCCTGCCCGCGCCCGCGTACGATGCCGCGGTGGCGACCACGCAAGAGACGGCCGTCTTTGCAGGCGGCTGCTTCTGGGGCGTGCAGGCTGTGTTCCAGCATACCGCCGGCGTCTTGAACGCCGTGTCGGGCTACGCCGGTGGCGCCCGCGAAACGGCCAACTACGAG
This sequence comes from Caenimonas soli, assembly GCF_013155545.1. GTDB lineage: Bacteria > Pseudomonadota > Gammaproteobacteria > Burkholderiales > Burkholderiaceae_C > Ramlibacter > Ramlibacter soli. Next base: position 554,986 of record NZ_JABJVV010000001.1, read on the forward strand.
CGAGTCACCAGCGGCCAGACCGGCCATGCCGAAGCCGTGCAGGTCACCTACGACCCGCGGCAGATTTCCTACGGCAAGCTGCTGCAGATCTTCTTTGCGGTGGCACACGATCCGACCCAGCTCAACCGGCAGGGGCCCGACCACGGCACGCAGTACCGATCGGCGTTGTTCTGGCGCAATGCCGGCCAGAAAGAGGTGGCGGAGCGTTACATCGCCCAGATCGAGGCGGCGCGTGCATTTCCCGGCAAGATCGTGACGCAGCTCGCTCCACTCAGCACCTTCTACCCGGCCGAGGACTATCACCAGGACTACGCCACCTTGCACCCGCGTTCAGCCTACATCGTGGCTTTCGACGCGCCCAAGATCGCCAACCTCAAGCAGCTGATGCCCGAGGTGTACCGGGAAAAGCCTGCGCTGGTGGCCGCGCAGAAGTGAACCGCCTCATGGCTTGAACCAGACAGCCTGGACCAGCAGCGTGTCCAGGTATTCACGCACGGCGGTGATCTTGCCGTCTCGAAGCGTAATGCGGAAATGATATTCCTGGTCATAGACGCGGCCGTTCTTCAGATGGCCGAGGGACTCGACCTCCATGGCCACCTCATCGCCTTCGGCTATGGCGCTTTTCACCGTCATCTTCAGCGGCCCCTCCAGCTGGCCCGCCATGCCCTGGAAGAGCTTGCCGATCTGGGCCTTGTTGCGGCTGCCCACCACGGGCAGCTGGCCCGGCTTGCCGGGCAGCCACCAGGTGGCGTCGTCGGCCAGCAGGCCCAGCACGCCAGGGATGTCCCCGGCGGAGAAGCGCTCGAACAGCTGGGTGGCGATGGCCTTGTTGGCCTGGGCATCGGTCATGGCTGTCTCCTGTTGAAGAAAGACGATTGGACGGCTTTGAGTGCACTCTATGTCAAGCCCCGCGCGGGCAGCAAGGGCCTGAGCATCCACAAGCCGAATAGCGGCCCGAGCGCCAGCCACGGCAACACCAGCGCCGGCGGCCACGCCTGGGTGGCCCGCACGAAAAGCTCGATGCTCACCACCGAAATCGCGAAGCCTATGCAGTTGGTGAAGGTGAGCACGCTGCCCACCACTTGCGGCGGCGCATTCTGGGCCGTCAGCGTCGAAAATTGCGGGGAATCGCCGACCACCGTCGCTCCCCACAGCAGCAGCCAGGCGAGGAACAGCACTATTGGCGCGGCCAGCATCAAAGGCGCGGCCAGGCAGCAAGCCCCACTGCACGCGAGTTGCATCTGTGCCACGCGGGCGCTGCCGAAGCGCCGCGCCAGCAGCCCGCCGCCGGCGCAGCCGACGAAACCGGCGGCGATCGCCCAGAACGCGCCGGCGCTCACGGCGATCCCCTCCAGCCGGGTTGCCGCCACGAACGGCACCAGCACGTAAAAAGCGTACAGCTCCCACATGTGGCCGAAGTAGCCGAACACCGAGGCCCGCAGCCGCCGGTCGGACCATATCAGCCCCAGCGCGCGCGGCGTGATGCGGCCACCCCTCGCCGCATGTGGATTGGCGGGCACCAGCAAGGCCGTGGCAAGCCCTCCCAGCGCCGCGAGCAGGGAGACGCCCAGCACGACGGCTTGCCAGGGCGCCGCAGCACTGGCGGGCCCCGCGAACGCCCGCAGGCCGTGGGGCAAGGCAGTGCCCAGCACCAGCGCGCCTATCAGCACGCCCATCGCCGCGCCCAGACCCTCGCGGTACCAGCTGGCCGCGATCTTCATCCCGACCGGGTAGATGCCGGCAAGAAGGAATCCCACCGCGAAGCGCAGCAAGACCAGCACGGCCAACTGCCCATTCGCGAGCAGCGTGGCGGCGTTGACGGCCGCTCCCAGCAGCGAGCAGGCGAGGAATACGCGCGAGGGCGGGAAGCGGTCGGCCAGCATCAGCAGGGCGAATACCAGCGTACCGGTGACAAAACCCAATTGCACCGCCGACGTGAGCATGCCCACCGATTCCGGCGGCAGGCCCCAGGCCTGCTGCAGATCAGGCATCACGGCATTGACGGCAAACCACAGGGAGGTACCGGCGAACTGCGATAGCACGATCACCGGAAGGACTCTGCGCGGTACGGCCATACTCATGCTCCGCAGCATACAAGGGCACAACGCAGTACGCTGTGCCAATGATTCCCTTTTCCGTCCTCGACCTCTCCCCCATCACCGAAGGCAGCGACGCCGCCCAGTCGTTTCGCAACTCGCTCGACCTGGCGCAACACGCCGAGCGCTGGGGCTACAACCGGTATTGGCTGGCCGAACACCACGGCATGCCCGGCATCGCAAGCGCCGCCACGGCCATACTGATCGGCCATGTGGCCGGCGGCACCAAGACCATTCGGGTGGGCGCCGGCGGCATCATGCTGCCCAATCACTCGCCGCTGGTGATCGCCGAGCAATTCGGCACGCTGGAGGCGCTGTATCCGGGCCGCATCGACCTGGGCCTGGGCCGCGCTCCCGGTTCCGACCAGGCCACAGCGCACGCCTTGCGGCGCAACCTGACTTCGGATGCCGATGAGTTCCCACGCGACGTGGTCGAACTCATGGATTTCATGTCCGACCAGCCACGCCAGCACATCCGCGCCGTTCCCGGTACCGGCGCTAAGGTGCCGGTCTGGATCCTCGGCTCCAGCCTGTTCGGCTCTCAGCTCGCGGCCATGCTGGGCCTGCCCTATGCCTTTGCATCCCACTTCGCGCCGGCGCAGATGATGCAGGCCATAGAGCTCTACCGCGAGAACTTCAAGCCCTCGGCGCAGCTGGCCAAGCCGTATGTCATGCTGGGCTTCAACGTTTTCGCCGCCGACACCGACGAGGAAGCCCAGGTTCGCGCCACTTCCATGCAGCAGGCTTTCGTCAACCTGCGCAGCGGGCGCCCTACCCGGCTGCCGCCGCCGCTGCCCGGCTACCGCGAAAGGGTGGGGCCGGCGGAGAAGGCCTTGCTCGACAGCGTGCTGTCGTGTGCCACGATCGGTTCACCCGACACCGTGCGCGAAGGCCTGAAGGCTTTCATAGCGCGCACCGGCGCGGATGAACTGATGATCACCTCACAGATGTTCGATCACGCCGCCCGCTTGCGCTCCTACGAAATCGCGTCCCAGGTGCGCCTGCAACTGGCGTAACGCCTTCTTCAAGGCGAACCTCGGATCGCCCGGCTAGACGCGAATTTCGTACATGGCGTCGCCCATGTAGCGATGGGTCCCGAAAGCCGCCGCCACCGCGGCGGTTTCCGCGGCCTGCCACTGCTCGAAGATCGCCCGCTCGGCGTCGGTGAGCGCGTCAAGGTCGGGGGTTTCACCGTAGCTTGCCACGATGCGCAAGTACGCGGTGTACACGGGCGCCACCAGGCTGGCATCGCCCAGCGTGTCCTCCAGCGCCGCGCGAAAACGTTGTTCAGCCTCTCGCCGCTGAGCATCGGAGACGTCGTCGGCATCGTAGAGAACGAGGGAATAGGTCATTGGGTTATCCTGCGCTGCCAATTCTCATGCATAGCCGCCACCCCACGCCCGACAAAGCCGAGATAGCCCTGCTGGAGCCATTCGACCGGCTGGGGCTGGACCAGATCCAGCTCGTGGCGACACCGGCGCAGGCTCAACAGGCCTCCCGCGAACTGGCTGCGGCCCCGGTGTGGGGCTTCGATACCGAATCCAAACCCACATTCGTCAAGGACCAGCTGTCCGAAGGGCCGCACATCGTGCAATTGGCGACTCTGCACAAGGCCTGGGTGTTCCAGCTGCACGACCTGGAGTGCCGCGCCATGGTGGCGCAACTGCTGGCGCTTCCGGGTGTCGTCAAGGCGGGCTTCGGACTGGGCGACGACCGCAAGCGGATCGTGAGCAAACTGGGGGTCGAGCCGGTGGACGTGCTGGAGCTCAACACGGTCTTTCGGGACCGCGGGTACCGCAAGGACATGGGCGTCAAGGGGGCCGTGGCCGTCCTGTTCAACCAGCGTTTCATCAAGTCGCGCAAGGCGACCACCTCGAACTGGGCCAACCCGCGGCTGTCCGAGGCACAGCTGATCTACGCGGCCAACGACGCTTACGCCGCTGTCCGCGTATTTCACGCGCTTGGACTGGGCTGAGCCTTAGCTTCGGCGGGCGACGCGCCGGACAGGCTCTCGTAGTAGCGAAACTCATGGCAGCTCTTGGCCCAGTGCCGGTTGGTCGACTTGCGCGCCGCGACGCCTACGAGTGTCAGGCCGGCCGCCCTGATCTTCTGCGACAGCGGCGTGAAATCGCTGTCGCCTCCGACCACGATCACGGTCCGGATGTGACCGAAGCGGGCCATGTCTTCGGCCGCATCCAGGCACAACCGGATGTCGGCGCCGTTCTTGGACGAGCCGCCCGGCGGAAAAAGCTGCACCAGATCCACGGCGTTCTGCATCAGCGCATCGCGGTAGCGGCCGAAATACTGCCAGTTGCAATAGGCCCGGTTGATGGCGATCGGGCCGTACGACAGCGCCAGATCGACGATGGCCTGCACGTCCACCAGCGGCTCCTGGACCTTGAAACGGTTGTCGGGCTTGCCGCCGTAGGCGCCCTCGCCCTGCAAGTCCTCGTACAGGCTGGCGTGAAGGTTCTCGAAATCCCAATACAAGGCAACGGACATCGTCTAGCCCCTCACCCGCGGATGCAGCGGATAGCCCGGATCGGTATACCCCGGCGTCGATGGATGGCCGGGCGCAACGAAGGAATCGACCAGTGCCTCGTCCTCGCGGGTCACCGCGTATTCGAGCGCGGGCAGATAGTCCTGCCATTGCTTGAGTGTCCTGGGTCCGGCGATCACCGAACTGACGGCGCGGTTGGCCAGCACCCAGGCCGTGGCGAACTGCGCCAGGGTGATGCCCTTTGCTTCCGCATGCGCCTTCAGCTTCTGGGCGATTTGCAGCGATTCCTCGCGGAACTCGGTTTCGGCGATGCGCTTGTCGCCGCGCGCCGCACGCGTGCCCTCGGCCGGCGGTTGGCCCGGCGGGTACTTGCCCGTCAGCACGCCCCGCGCGATCGGGCTGTAGGGCGTGACGCCGATGCCGAAGTGTTCGCAGGCAGGCAATATCTCGACCTCCGGCATGCGATTGAGCAAGTTGTAATAGGGCTGGCAGACCACGGGACCCGGCATGCCCAGCTGGCCGGCCACTCGCACGATCTCGGCGATGCGCCAGCCGCGGAAGTTGGACACACCCCAGTAGCGGATCTTGCCAGCGCGCAACATGGCATCGAACGCCCGCAGCGGCTCTTCCAGGTCCATGCCGTTGTTGTCGCGGTGCATGTAGAGGATGTCGACGTGATCGGTCTGCAGGCGCTGCAGGCTGGCGTCCACCTCGCGCAGCATCCAGCTGCGCGAGAAGTGCCCTTCGTTCGGGCGATCCGACATCTTGTTGCCCAGCTTGGTGGCCAGCACCCAGTCGTGACGCTGGTCCTTGATCAGCTCGCCGACCATGCGCTCGGAGCCACCCTTGCTGTACACGTCGGCCGTGTCGATGTAGTTCACGCCGTTGGCGCGCGCATCGGCCACGATGGACTGGGCTTCTTCGCGGCCGGTCTGGTCGCCGAACATCATGGTGCCCAGGCAGAGGGCGGACACTTGCAGGTTGCTTTTGCCGAGCTGGCGGTATTGCATGGCATCTCCTTCGGGCCCACAGCTTAAACTGCTGCGAAACTTCCCATCATGCCCTTCTCCTTTCTCGGCCTTTCCCCCGCGCTCGTGCGCGCCGCCGGCGAACTCGGTTTCGCCGCGCCCACACCCATCCAATCCGAAGCCATCCCCGCAGCGCTGCGCGGCGCGGATCTCTTGGGCTGCGCCCAGACCGGCTCGGGCAAGACGGCCGCCTTCGCCCTGCCCCTGCTGCAGCGCCTGGAGCAAGGGCCGCAGCACACGCCAAGACGCACGCGAGCGCTGGTCCTCGTGCCAACGCGCGAGCTGGCGGCCCAGGTGGGCGAAGTCATTCGCAGCCTGGCCCAGCATCTGCCGCAGCGGCCCAAGGTGGCCGTGGTGTTCGGCGGCGTTTCCATCAATCCACAGATGATGGGCTTGCGTGGCGGTGCCGACGTCGTGGTGGCAACGCCCGGCCGCCTGCTCGACCTGGTGCAGCACAACGCGCTCAAGCTCGCCGCGGTGGAAGTGCTGGTTCTCGACGAAGCCGACCGGTTGCTGGACCTGGGCTTTGCCGAGGAACTGGATCGCGTGCTGTGGCTGCTGCCGCCCAAACGCCAGAACCTGTTCTTTTCGGCAACTTTTCCACCGGCCGTTCAGGTGCTGGCTGAAACGCTGCTGCGCGACCCGGTTCGTGTGGACGTGCCCTCCACGCCCGCGAACGAACCGTCCATCCTCCAGCGCGTGATCCAGGTCGACGAGAAGCGGCGCACCGAGCTGCTGCGCCACCTCATCAAGGAGCAGAGTTGGGAGCGGGCGCTGGTGTTCGTCGCCACCAAGTACGCCGCCGAGCACGTGGCCTGGAAGCTGTACAAGAACGGCATCTTCGCCACGCCCTTCCATGGCGACCTGAGCCAGGGCGCCCGCAAGCAGGTGCTGTCGGAATTCAAGAGCGGCCAGTGGGACGTGCTGGTCACGACCGACCTGGCATCGCGCGGCATCGACATTGTGCAGCTGCCAGTGGTGGTCAACTACGACTTGCCCCGTTCCGCGGTGGATTACCTGCACCGCATCGGCCGCACCGGCCGCGCCGGTGAAAGCGGTCTAGCCGTGAGTTTTGTCAGCGCCGACACCGAAGCCCACTTCCGCCTGATCGAGAAGCGCCAGCACCTGAGCCTGCCGCGCGAGCAGATCGAAGGCTACGAGCCGGTCGATGCGGAAGCGGCGGCAAGCGCGGCCGCCGCGCCGGGCACCGGCGGCATCAAGGGCAAGCGCCCCAGCAAGAAGGACAAGCTGCGCGCCGCAGCGGCGAATTTGTCATCCCGGGCTTGACCCACTACTGTCCGGAGATTTCAGAGCGCTCGCAATTGCTCGTGGATGAGAGCTTGACCCGGGACCTATGGTCGCGAGCGGTTCGCTGCTTTGTGACGCGCGGTCAGCCCGTTCCGCGCCTTTTCAAGGCGCGGAAGCGGCGACGTGTGCAAGGCTGTGCGCCGGTCGGCTGCGGCGCGCAATCGGGACCAGTCGAGATGCGGAGGTCGAGTTTGCGGCCGTTTGCGCGCGATCAGCGCGCGGACGTCTCCGGAGCGCGGGGACAGGCCACGATTAGTCCGAAGGCCGCAAACTCGACCTCCGCATCGTTTCGGCGCTCCCAGCGCCGAACGGCTGGTCCGCGCGCCGCAGCCGACCGGCGCACAGCCTTGCCGCGAGGTGTTGGCGCGCAACAGGGTGGATTGCGGACCGGGCCTGCCCCGGACTTGATGCGGGGTCCGCAATGACAGCTTTTCATGCCGCCTCCGCCTCGCCCTCAGGCCGGGCCTTGCGGTGGCCGGGCTTGGCCAGGATCTCCACGTAAAACTGATCGCCACCGGCCTTGGCCACTTCGTCGATCAGGCCTGTGAGGTTGCCCAGGTGCGTGACCTGGGCGGTGTCGGCGGCAACGCCGAACTTGCAATCGAAATCCCAGTAGTCGGCACCGGCGGGCACGTCGCGCCCGCGCTCGCGCCTGATGTACTTGCGGATCTCGTGCTTCACGGCTTCGAGCACGCGGTCGCGATTCTTGCCTTCGATGTTGAGCTGGAATGTCTTTTTCATGCGCGATGGTACCGCGCGCCTTGGCGCTAGGCTTGCACGTCGATGTGGTACAGCGCCCAGGGGCACAGCGCGAACCGCTGGTCGACCGGTTTGGTCGCCATGTCGGGGAAACGATCGGCATCGTATACCGCCCAGAGGGGCCCCAGCCCGCCTAGCGACATCGGCTTTCCGTCCAGGAAAGTCGCGACGATGAAGCGGTACTTCTGAACGTCCGCAATACTGATCGATGGCGAATAACCGTCCACTGCTCGCATCGCCAGCTTGCTAGCGTTCGGCGCGACGCGAGCCGCCTTCAGCACGGTGGCGAGCAGCGGTCCGCGCAAAGTGTGCGGCTTGTTGTCGTACTCCAACGTGGGTCTGATGGTGACCGAGGGCATCGCCGCTAGCGCGGGGAAGTCAAAGGAGCAGGCTTTGTCGAAGTTGACCTTCTGCTTGGCCATCATCTGATCCAGCACCGGGTCGAACGGGCCGCGGTTGGTCTTGCCGATGGCTCCGCTGAGCGTCAGCAAGGCGGGCGTTTGTCCTCTGCCCAGGCTGATGCCCTGGGCCAGTGATGGCACGGCCGCTGATCCCAGGACGCTGGCCGCCAGAAAATCGCGTTTGTTCATAGTCCTGCTCGTCAAGGAGCCAATGGTGGATGCCTTCAGGTGAAGGATATCTCCAGCCTGGAAAGCGGCGCGTCGAAATGCGCCACCCAGCGCTCCCCCGACCCCACGGGCCAAGCATCGGTCCACGTACCCGTCGTCACCACGTCGCCGGGCTGTACATCGGGCGCGCCCGGAAACTCGCGCAACGTCTTCAGGAAATGTTGCAGCGCATGCAAGGGCCCCTCCAGCACGTTGGCACCCACGCCCTGGTCCACCTCCTCACGGCCATGATGCAGGGTGACGCGGGCTGCCGCAAATTTTTGCTCGAATTCGATTGCGTTGCTGGCAACCGCGGCGACAGGCAGGCGCGCGCCCACCAACAGGTGGGCGTGCAGGCCACCATCGGCCACCGTGTCCGCGGCAACGAACTTCCAGCCCGGTTGGTGCGATTGCACGATCTCGAACCCTGGCGCCACCCATTCCACGCACGACAGCAGTTGGTCCATCGAGGCCCGGGCCGGTGGCGTGCTGGCGAAGCCGAAAACCGCTTCGGCCTCCAACCGCGGCTGGCAGGTTCTCGCCAGCGACACCTCGCCCCGCCCTTCGCAAAAAGTCAGCGTGGTGTCCCACACCGTTCCCCAGATGGGTGCGAACACGTTGTAGCGAGGCCAGATGCCGCGGTTGGTGAAGCCCACCTTGTACCCGCGCGGCTGTTCGCCCCGTGCGATGCGCATCTGGCGCACCGTCAGCGCGCGTTCATAGGCAAGCGGCAAATCCAGGCCGCAACCCGCCGTCCAGTAAGAGGCCTGGTCGTAGTGGTCGAGCAATTCCTGCGCGGTCATGCCTACAGCTTAGCGCAGCTGACCTTGCTTGCGCGTCACGAGGCGTTTATCGTCGTGCCTCATGCACACACGTCCCATCCCTTCCACGGGTGCAATGCTGCCCGTCATCGGCTGCGGCACCTGGCTCGGCTTCGACGTCGGCTCCAAGCCGCTGGAGCTGCCCCAGCGCGGCGAAGTCCTGGCCGCGCTGTTCGAAACCGGCGGCAGCGTGGTGGACACCTCGCCCATGTACGGTTCGGCCGAGCAGGTCGTGGGCAATCTCTTGCTAGCCAATAGCCAGCGCGACAAGGCCTTCCTCGCCACGAAGGTCTGGACCACGGGCAAGCAGGCCGGCATCCAGCAGATGGAGCGCTCCATGGCGCTGCTGCGCAGCGGCCACATCGACCTGATGCAGGTGCACAACCTGGAGGATTGGCGAATCCACCTGCCGACGCTGCATGCGTTGAAAGCCGAAGGGCGCATCTCGTACCTCGGCGTGACGCACTACACCGAGGCCGCGCACCCCGAGCTGGAAAAGGTGATGCGTGCCGAGCCGTTGGACTTCGTGCAGTTCAATTACTCGATCGCCAGCCGAAATGCCGAGCAGCGCCTGCTACCGCTGGCGGCGGAGCGCGGCATGGCCGTGCTGGTCAACTTGCCATTCGGCGGGGGCAAGGTGCTGCGCCCGTTGCGGGAAAAGCCATTGCCGGGCTGGGCTGCTGAAATCGGCTGCACCAGCTGGAACCAGGTACTGTTGAAATTCGTCCTGTCGCAGCCTGCCGTCACCTGCGTCATTCCTGGCACCTCCAGCCCCAGCCATATGCGGGACAATACGCAGGCTGGCAGCGGCGAGTTGCCAGGACCGGACTTCTGGAAAGCAAGGATGAGAGATCTCGAACCCTGATGGCTAAGGCAAAAGCAAACGATTGGGCGCCGAAGGTGCTCGCGCTGCTCAAAGGCGGCAATGCGCCGGCGGCCATCGCCCAGATCAAGGTCGCGCCTAGCGTGAAAGACCTCAAGCAGCTCGGCGACGCCGTGGCGGCCGCCGGACTTGTTGGGCGCTGGCGCGACGTCGATGCGGCTATCGAAGACAACATCGCCGCGCTGTCCGCCCCGCGGTTGCACCGGTCGCCATAAGAGCGATCGATCATCCTCGCGTCGCGGCAGGCGGTACCCGGCGAGGGCTCATACTGTGGCGGTCGGCGCTTTCTGCGCCGACTCCGCTGCGAGCCTCGGCCTGGGGTCGGCGTCGCGGAACTCACTGCGCGCCCTAAGGCCGCTGCGTTCAAACAGCCGCGACGAGTCAGTTACGAAGCGCTGCGCGCCCGCCCCCAGGCCGAGCCTCGCAGCCGCCACAGAAATCGCCCCCGCCGGGTACCGCCTGCCGCGAGCCAAGGTGGTGGGCGTGCGGTGCGACGAATACCAACCACCTCTCTGCAAAGGCCTGCCCGGACACGCCTTTGCCGCGTGAACCTGCGGCAGGGCCTTAGCGCTTTCGCAGCGGAGCGAGCAACGAGCTCAAGCCGTTGTGGTCGATCTCGTGCATCAGCGCCAAGAGGCGGCCGAGTTCGCCTGAAGGGAAGCCTTCACGCGCGAACCAGTTCAGGTAGTTGCCCGGCAGGTCCGCCAGCAGGCGGCCCTTGTACTTGCCGTAGGGCATTTCGCGGGTGACCAGCAGTTCCAGCGATTTCGCGTCCATGGATTGCCTATCCGCCCGCGCGCTTGACGGTGTGGCCCTGCTCCTTGAGCATCCCGATCACCCGCTCGCAGTGATCGCCCTGCACTTCGATCACGCCGTCTTTCACCGTACCGCCAGAGCCGCAAGCCGCCTTGAGCTGCTGGCCCAGCTTGACCAGTGCCGCTTCGTCCAGCGTCAATCCCTTGACCACCGTCACGGCCTTGCCGCCCCGGCCCTTCGTTTCGCGCGACACCCGCACGATGCCGTCGGAAGGCACGGCGGCCTTCGCCTGCTTGCAGATGCACTGCGCGATGGGCCGGCGGCACGCCGGGCACATGCGCCCGGCGTCCGTGGAGTACACCAGCCCGCCGCCGGTCGTGATCCTGCTTTTCATGTCCGCAATACTACCTTTGGTTCAGACCAAGCCGCCGTTGGCGCGCAAGGTCTGGCCGTTGATCCAGCCGGCGTCGTCGCTCGCCAGGAAAGCCACGGCGCTGGCGATGTCCTCGGGAGTGCCCAGGCGTTCCAGCGGTGCAGCTTTCGCGAGTCGCTCGATGGCATCGGGAGACTTGCCGTCCAGGAACAAGGCTGTGGCCGTGGGTCCCGGCGCCACCGCGTTCACGGTGATGCCCTTGCCGCGCAGCTCCTTGGCCACGATGTTGGTGAAGGTTTCCACGGCGCTTTTAGTGGCGGCGTAAACGGCGTACCCCGGAAGCGCCAGGCCGATCACGCTGGTGGAGAAATTGACGATGCGCCCGCCGGCCTGCAGCCGCGTTGCCGCTTCACGCAGGGTGTTGAAGGTGCCTTTCACGTTGACGGAGAAGAGCCGGTCGAACGTCGCGTCGTCGGTCTGCGCCAAGGGCGGCAGCGCGGGCGGCATGATGCCCGCGTTGTTCACCAGCACATCGACTCGGCCCCAGGTGCTGATAGCTTCATCGAACAGCCGCCGCACGGCTGCGCTGTCCGATACATCGGCCTGCACGGCAATGGCTTGGCCGCCCTCGGACTCGATCGCTTGCACGACGCCATGCGCCTCTTCGGCCTTGCCGGCGTAGTTGACGACGACAGCGTAGCCGTCCCGGGCCAGCCGCAGGGCTACAGCGGCGCCGATGCCGCGCGACGCGCCGGTGACGATGGCGACTCGGGGATGGGTGGGGTTGCTCATTTCAGGTGCTCCAGGTTGAAAAGTTGAATCGGTGAGGGGATTGTTCTATTCAACCTGGCCTAGATAAATGGCCTAAAATTGCCATTACTATCCAAACAGCAACAACAATCGACGCGAGGTTCCCCTGGATCGTTTTCATTCCATGCGGCTGTTCACCCGCATCGTCGAGCTGGGCAGTTTCACCAAGGCCGCGGACGACCTGCAGCTGCCCCGCGCCACGGTGACGCACGCCATCCAGCAGATGGAAAAGCGGCTGGGGACGCGGCTACTACACCGGACGACGCGCCATGTCAGCCCCACGCAGGACGGAGAGGCCTACTACGAGCGCTGCGTGCGCCTGCTGGCAGACCTGGAGGAAACCGAAACGGCGTTTGCCGCTAGCGCCAGGCCCAAGGGCAAGCTGCGCGCGGACCTGCAGGGCACGTTGGCCAAACACTTCATCCTGCCCGTCGTTCACGAGTTTTTCGAGCGCTACCCGGATATCGAGCTCGAGATCGGCATGGGCGACCGCCTGGTCGATCTGGTGCGAGAGGGTGTGGACTGCGTGCTGCGCGCTGGGGAGCTGGGCGATTCAGCCATGGTGGCGCGCCGCGTCGCGTCCCTGCAGCAAGTGACCTGCGCCAGCCGTGAATACCTCAAGCGTCACGGCGTGCCCAAGTCCGTCGATGAACTGCGCGGGCACCGCGCGGTGAACTTCCTCTCCGCCCGCACCGGCAAACCCCTGCCGTTCGACTTCGTGGTGGACGGCGCGCCTCGCAGCGTGCGGCTGCCGGGCTCAGTGACGGTGAATGACGCCGATGCCTACGCAGCGTGTTGTGCTGCGCACCTGGGATTCATCCAGCTGCCGCGCTATCACGTGGCCGCCCAGCTGGAGGACGGCAGCCTGCGCGAGGTGCTCGCCAAGTGGCGGCCCGCGCCCATGCCGGTTTCGGTCATGTACCCGCACCACCGGCAGCTGTCGCCGCGCGTGCGCGTGTTCGTGGACTGGCTGGCCGAAGTGATGGGCCGCGCCGGCTAATTGCTCGCCGTCAAGACGCCCCGCGCCAGGATGTCGGCCTGCTGCGCCCCGAGCCGGGCGTTGTGGATGTGCAGCTGCGTTTCGCGTGGAAGCTTCTTGGTGTTCTTGCCGTTCCAGGCGGCCCGCCCGCGGCTGGAGAGGTTGTAGTAGATCGAAACGCCTTCGCGCAGCTTGGCGGCGCGTTCGTCGGCATCGAGCTTGAGGCCGGCGATTCGCGCCTGGCTCCACAGCGCCGCTTCCTTCATGTGCAGTGCGGCCACATGCACCGACTCCACCGGATCGTCGGGGTTGCGCACACCCAGCAACTTGGCAGTGGCCGGCTCGAACTGCGCGATGCCCAGGTTGGGCGTGCCGTCCTTGCTGGCGCCGGTGCGGGGAACCCAGGAGGTCTCGGCATTGATGATGCCGTACACGTCCTTGAAGCCGAGGCCCACCTCGTTCAAGCCGGCGCGCTGCGCGGCGGATTTGACCAGCAGGATCCTGGAATCGGGATCGGGCGTGGGAAGCTTCTCCTCGCCTATGCGTGTGGACACCCAGCGGATGCGGCTGCGCAGCTGGTCGTAGTACCCGTCCTCGGGCCGGGGAGCCGGCACCGCGGCGACCGGCGCCTGCGCAACTTTTTCCTGCACCGCCTGGATCGTCGCCTGGGCCTGCGCAGCCGCGAGTTGGGTAGCGCGGGTGGGATGCCAGCCCATCCAGCCGGCAAGGGCTACGAGTTCCAGCGCAACGACGGCAAACGCGACAGTGGTGAATCCTGCAACAGCAGAGTAAGTCGCCCAGCGATGGCTGTTCATGTAGTCCCTTTCTTACAAAGAAGACCAAGGGAGACCGCTGGCGACCTCCAAGTTCACCGATGTTTCAATCAATCCTGCTGCTGAGGATGTACGCGCGAATTAATCCACGGCTTCATTGCGCTGGGAGCTGATGTGCCGCAGCAGAGTCAGGAGGCGCCCGGTTTCTATCGGCTTCACCATGTGGTGGTCGAACTCGGACGCGATCGGGCTCGGCCTGCCGTTTTCCTGGCTGTATCCCGTCACCGCGATCAGCACCGAACCGGCGGTCTCGGGCTGGGCTCGCAGCCGGCGCGCCAGTTCGTTGCCGTCCATCTCGGGCAATCCGATATCCAGCAGGCAAACGTCGGGCTGCGCCGCCCGCGCCAGCTCCAGCGCGTGCTTGGGCAGGTGTTCCACGAAAACGCGCTGGCCGGAGACCTTCAGGAGCATGCCCAGCATCTGGGCCGCGTCCACGTTGTCGTCGACGATCAGAACCTTCAACTCCGCCGCGCCGGCCTGCGCGGCCAGAGACTGGCCGGGTTTTTCAACCGCGGGGGCGATCTCGCCGGCACGCGGCAGCAATACCCGGAACTCACTACCCAGGCCAAGGCCGTCGCTGTGCGCCGTCACGGTTCCGCCGTGGAGCTCCACGATCCCCCGCACCAGCGCCAAGCCGATCCCCAGTCCCCCGTCGGCGCGATCGGACGTTCTTTGGGCCTGAGCGAACAGCTCGAACGCGGACTCGACCAGCTCCGGGGACATGCCGATGCCGTTGTCGCGCACCGAAAGCCCGACATAGCCTTCCAGCGCCTCGACCTTCAGGACGATATTGCCGCCCGGCGGCGTGTACTTGACCGCGTTGTTCAGCAGGTTGGCCAGCACCTGCACCAGCCGCTTGTGGTCGCCCCACACCAGGGCGGGGACGGGCGCGGGCAGAACCGCCAGATGGTGGTCGCGCGACCTGATCAGCGGCTCGACCTGCTCTATCGCCTCGGCCATGATGCTCTTGATGTCCATCGGCGCGCGGACCAGGGTGACCAGCCCGCTCGTCACGCGCGACATATCCAGCAGGTCGTTGACCAGGCTGGTCATATGGCTGACTTGGCGCGAGATGACCTCGCTGGTGTGCTGCACGTCCTCGGAATTGAGCCCCTCGATGGAAAGAAGCTCCGCCGCCGCCGCGATGGGCGCCAGCGGATTGCGCAGCTCATGGGCGAGCATCGCCAGGAATTCGTCTTTGCGGCGATCGGCTTCCTTGAGCTTCTCCTCGGCCTGCTTGCGTTCGTTGATGTCGCGATAGAAGACTGCCAGCCCGCCATTCAGCGCCGGATAGGCGCGCACCTCCAGCCATGAGACCTCGTCGCCACCGTTGGTACGGTATTCGACCGACGCGCCCTTTCCCGTTTCCCGGACGCGGTGATAAAGATCGCTGAGGCCCGAGCCCACCACCTTGGGCCAGATCTCCCAGACCCTGCGCCCGATCACCTCGGGCGCGGACAACTTGCCGATGCGCAGCCCCTCGGCGTTCATCTGCAGCAGGCGGCAATCCGGGTCGAGCATGGCGAACCCCTCGGTCATGCTGTCGAACACGTACTGGCTCTGGTCCCGCTCGGCCCGCAGCGCTGCCTGGGCCCGCGCGGTTTCGACGTAGGACCAGGTGCGCTCGGCCATGTCCTGCGCGCGCTGCAGGTCCACGGCTCGCCAGCGGCAGGGCTCTTGCTGCTGGACCATCAAGACGATGCTGAGCCGCCCGGACTTGACCAGCGGCAAGGCAAGAAACGCGCGCACGCCCACCCGCGCATACGTTTGCGCGAAGGCTGCGGTCCGTTCGTCCTTTGACACGTCATCGACGGTCAACACCGTGCCTGCCCGCAAGGCCGCGATGACGTCGGTGCCGAACTCTTCGAGGCGGTTGATGTTGCCGGCCACGCTGACGACGCCCTCGTCGGTCCAGTCGCGACGCACGTCGAAGGTTCCGTTGACATCATCCACCTCGGCGTAAAGGACCCGGGATGCGCCGAGCTGATGGCCCAGCAGGCTGCTTGCCAGCGCAATGATCGCGTCGGGGTCGGTCAGCGGCCGCAGCATGTCGGAGAGTTCGAGCCGGAAGGCCTGCAGGGCGGCGTTGTGCTGCAGTTCCTCCTCCGCCATGCGCCTTCGCTCGTCGGAATGCGCGCGTTCGATCGCAGCCCAGGTACGCTCCGCAACGTCCTCGGCCAGCGTCACCTCGTCGTCGGTCCACACGTGAGTGGCGGCGCGGTGCAGGCGGAGCACGGCGCGCCACCGGCCGTTCTTGATCAGCGGGATGGCCAGCAACGACCGCGCGCCGATAGCCGTGTAAGTGTGGGCGTACGGTGCCGAGCGTTCATCCGTTTGGGAATCGTCCACCCGGAGCGTGCGCCCAGCCTTCAGCACGGCGGTTGCCATCGGACCGAAGTTGTCCAAGTCGAGGGTCCGGCCGGACAGCGGCGGCAGCTCACCCTGCGACCAGTCATGCCTGACCTTGACCTGTCGTTCAGCCGCATCGACTTCCAGGTAACCGACACGCGCCACCTTGAGATGCAGGCCCAGCATGCGGCTGGCCACGCCGATGATTTCGTCCGGATCCGACAAGCGCCGCAGGTGATCGGAAAGCTGCAGCTGGAACGCATGCCGCCGTTCCATCTCGACTTGCGTCGTGGTTTCGGTCGCAATGCAGATGAGCCCGCCAATACTGCCCTCGTCGTCGCGAACCGGCGTGTACGAGAAAGTGAACCAGCCTTGGCTGGGGCGGCCGTGGCGGACGGTCTCGGCGGGGAAATTCTCGAAGTAGCAGGACTGCCCCTCGACAGTGCGGTAAGCGATGGGGCCGATCTCGGGCCACACCTCGGCAAATACTTCCCGCATCGGCGCACCGAACGCGGCTGGATGCTTGTGACCGATCAGGCTCAGATACCCGTCGTTGTAGATGAGCCTGAGCTCGGGCCCCCAGGCCAGGCACATGGGAAAGGCCGAGTCCAGCATCAGGTCCACGACCGTGCAGAGCGACTTCGGCCAAGAGAGCGGCTCCCCGAAGGATGAGGCACTCCAGTCGAACTCGCTCATGTAGGCGTGCATCCGGCTCGTACCCGGGCGCGTTTCCCTGTCCAGTGCCATTTGTCCGCACCTCCAGCAGACTGAACAGCTTACTCTGTTGCTGCTTTTTTGTGCATCATCCAATTGAGGGATGGGCCAGCAATACTTTAATACTACTTAGACCCGGAAATCAGTCGGGCGTGAACTTGGCGTTGAACGTGGCGGCGTCGGCCGCCAGTTCGAAGGTCACCAGTTGGCCCATCTTGCCGTCGGCCAGCCGGTAGGCAGCGAACAGGCTGTGCTTGCCCTTCAGGCGGAATGCGGGCAGGTCGATCAGGGCATAGGGATGCGGCACGAACACCTCATGCAGGAAGATCTCGCGGTGCACGTTGCGCGGAGATGGGAAAAGCTTGTAGCTGTCGGTGGTGATGGTGGCTTCGGGCATTCCGCATCCTAATCCGGCTTGGCACCCGACTCCTTCACCACCTTCGCCCACTTCGCCGTTTCGCTCTGCATCAGGCTGGCCAGCGCCTCGGGAGTGCCGGGCCCTGCCTCCAGCCCCAGGCCGGACAGTTTTTCCCTCACGTCGGGCATGGCCAGGACCTTGGCCGTTTCCTGGTTGATGCGCGCCTGCACGTCGCGCGGCATGCCCGCCGGCCCGAGCAACGCGAACCATGACGTGGCCTCGAATCCCGGCAAGCCGGATTCGGCGATGGTCGGGATGCCGGGCGCCGCCGGCGAACGGTTGGCGCTGGTGACGGCAATAGCCCGCACTTCGCCCGCCTTGACCAGCGGCAGGGCCGAGGGCATGTTGTCGAAGATCATGTGGATGCGTCCGCCCAGCAGATCGGGCACCGCCTGGGCGCGCCCCTTGTACGGGATGTGCTGCATCTTCACGCCGGCGAGCGTATTGAAGAGCTCGCCGGATAGATGGATGGACGTGCCACTTCCCGACGAGCCGAAGCTCAGCGGCGTCGTCTTCGCCAGCTCTATGAGTTCCTTCACCGTGGTCGCCGGCACGGTCTTGTTCACCACCAGCAGGTTGGGCGTGGAAGCCAGGAAGGTGATGGGCGTGAAGTCCTTGATGTGGTTGTACGGCAGCTTGTCGTAGAGCGACGCATTGATGGCGTGGGTTCCCACCGTGCCAATGATGAGCGTTGCGCCATCGCCCGGGCTCTTGGCAACGAAATCCGCCCCGATGTTGCCGCCGGCGCCAGGCTTGTTGTCCACGGTCACCGGCTGCCCCAGCGCGGCCCATTTCTCGGCCAGCACGCGGGCCAGCGTGTCAGGCGCGCCGCCCGGCGGAAACGTGACCACGATCCTGATGGGCTTGGTGGGCCACAAGGCGCTCTGCGCGTGTGCCGCCGCATGCAGCGCGAACCCGACGAGCAACACACTGGAGCTGATGAGCATCTGCCGCAAGCTCATGCGGCTGAGGGAACGGATGGGCATGGGATGTCTCCTTGGATGGCAGCTTACGTGCGGTCAGCGCTCGTGTCAGTGCGGGTTTGACCCATACACCAAAGCGCTTAACAAGGTTTGCGGATGAGGCATCCGCCTACACGCGGACGATCCTAAAGCTGATGCGTACGGTCGGACTGGACTTTCAGAATGCCTGCTGAGGCGTCTGTGTCACGCCGTATCAAAAGGGGATAGCTCGTGTCCATCAGTCACTCAAAATCGCGTTACCAGAACATCGCTTGGTCAACTGTGGCTGCCCTTTGGCTGACCGCTTGCGGCGGTGGGGGCGGAGGAGACTTCGTCATCAGCGCGCCGGCACCAGCCCCTGCGGCCGGGCCCGCACCAGCCCCCGCGCCGGCACCCGCCCCCGTACGTGTCACCGGGCTTACACAGCAAGCTCAGGCGAACGCCTCGTACACGGTGGCGGCGGCGACGACGGGCACGGTTGTCATCACGCTCCCTCCCACTGCGCAAGTGCAAGTGGGCGACACAGTCAGCGTGACGGGCGAGAGCGCCAATAGCTGGCAAATTGTCCAGAACCCGGGGCAGGCCGTAGTGACCACGGGCATGGCGGGGAACGTGGCGCCCGGCGCAACCTGGACGCCTCGCATGAGCCCGAAAGCCTGGCATTGGATTTCTTCAAGCGCGGGCGGGGACGTATTGGCCGCTGGCGCGGGCGGGGGCGACCTCAACACATCCGTTGACGGCGGCGTCAACTGGACTGCCGGCGACAGCCCGACCGGCCTCACCTGGATCTCCAGTGACATGAGCGCCAGCGGCGACCGCATCGCGGCGGTCCAGTATGGCGGCGGCCTGTACATGTCGACCAACGGCGGCGCAAACTGGACACAGGTGACGAGTACGGATCCCGGCGTCAACCTGGCCGCACAAGCCTTCGAGTCGGTGAACGTCTCGCAGGATGGTCAGCGCATCGTGGTCGCGGTGCAGAACGGGCCCCTTTACGTTTCCAGCAACGCCGGCGTGAACTGGGTGGCAGGCACGATGGCGGCGGCTCCCCTGAACGGCTGGTGGCGCTCGGTCGACAGCTCGGCCGATGGGATGATCGTCATGGCCGCCGACCACAACGGGCTCCTCTATCGCTCCACCGATGGTGGCCTGACCTGGGCGGCCCGCAACGTCAACGTCGGCGGTGTGCCGGTTTCCGAAAGCTGGTACCGGATGAAGATGTCCGCCGACGGCAGTGTCATCGCCGTGGCGGGCAATGCCTTCGGCGGCGCGCCAGGCACCGGTATCTACGTTTCCCATGATGCGGGGCTGACATGGACCAAGCCCCATAGCCTGGTGGCCGACTACACGGCAATCGCCATGTCGGCCGACGGCCAGATCATCGGTGTGACCGCTTCCGGCGGCGGATCCACGGGTCGAGTGCTGCGCTCCACCGATGGCGGAGCCTCCTTCACCGAGGTGACGATGCCCGGCACGGACACGAACTGGCGCGCGATGGCGATGTCGTCGGACGGCAACAGGCTCGCCGTTGCGGCAGGCCTGTTCGCCGGCGCCGTGACCGGCCAGCTGTACACCTCCGGTGGCAATCGCACCGACATGGGCACGCTGGGCTCCATCACCGGCGGCCAGGGCCTGTCGGCCGAGCTCGAGTACATCGGCGGCGGACTGTTCAAGGTGCGCAGCTCAGCCGGCGGCACCTTCTCGATCCAGTAATCGCTGGGGCGGAGGCGGTGCTCGATGCGGACCCTGGCTATCGCGCCAGGTACCGCTCCAGCACCGCCATTTCTTCCGGGCTGGGTGTGCCCTTGCCTGCGATGACGGCATAGACGTTGCCCCCGAAGCCTTCGCGCGGGTAGTACCTCAAGAACCCCCATCCGATCAGCAACTGGTCGAAGCCAGCGGGCGCAAACGATGCCGCGCCGGTGGCCACGACGGTTGAATTGACGCGAAGCTTCTGAGATCCCGCAGCCGACGTGAACGAGACGACTGCCGGGGTGTTGGCCTCGAGCCGCTTGGGACTGGTCAGCTCCGTCTTGGCCCCGCTCGCATCGGTCCAGCGAGCCTGAGGCTGGCCCTTGCTGAAGCTCAATTCCGAAAAGTACATCTCCACCGAGTTGGATGCCTGGAACACCGCGCCGGTATTGTCCTGCCCGGTAACGCTCACGGCGGCGATGGCGAAGTGATCGTGCTGCATTCCGTAGCCGACACGATTTCTGGGATTGGGCTGGACGCCGGGCACGCCCAAGGGCTTGCGGCACCAGAAGCCCCAGGTGTCGGAGCCGCCATGGTCGGAGCACTTCTTGCCATTGATCACCCGCATCGTGGGCGGGCGCATCGTTCCCATCGCGGCGCTGTCGGTGTTGACCCAGTTGATCATCTGCATCGCGTTGCCGGGACTGGAGCCCCAGCCCGAGTCGGAAACCGCGCGAACCGCTTGTCCATGCGTGGCGGGCGCGCCTTGGAGGTAGTCCGTGTGGCCGTCGGCCAGGTCCCATTTGCACGCGCCGTATTTGGCGATGATCGCCATGGCCGCGTCGGGCAGGCTCGTGGCCGCATACGCGACTGGGTCGGACAGGGAGTAGACCTTCCGCGGTGGTGGCGCGGCGATGCCACCCGGCGCGCCGGAATAGGTCAGCGTCGTGACACTGTTCGCCGCCGGTGTGAACGAAAAGCTGTCCTGCCCATTCGGTCCCGCCGGTATTTCAACGGTCGTCTTGCCCAAGCGTCCGCCATTGCTCGAACTGATGGCCAGCCGGACCGGTGCAGCCAGGTTGCCGCGAGCGTAGACGGTGATCGTGACGGCCTCGCCGCCGGCGCTCCACCCGGGGCCATCGTCGAACAGCGTGGCCTGCGCGATGCCCGCGCTCGCCTTCAGCGGCCCCGACATCGCGGGCTCGAGCGTCTTCGACTGGTGCCAGCCCGGAACGTGATTGATGGCGCCGTTGTGGACCGGCCAGTGGTTGCCGCCCTGCCAGCTGTAGATCTCGCAGCCGGATTGGCGGGCATAGTTGGCCAGCCGCTTGAACATCTCCTCCCATCGAGGATCGTCGATGGGCATGCCCGTCTCGGTCAGCGCCAGCTTGACGCCCTTCGCCCGCGCCCATTCGACAGCGGGCTTCAGGCGCTGGATGCCCGTGTCCTTGTTGATGCCGGAGTTCTTCGCGGCCTCAGTGTCGTAATCGAAAACCTGGCCGGTGCCGATGGCATCGAGATACAGATGCACCTCGTAGATGATGTTGGCTGCGGCCACCGGCCAACCGGGATTCCTGGTCGCGAGGGTGGTCGCCCCGCTCCATTCGTTGCCACCCAGATAGATGGGGTTCGTGCCGTCGACGGCACGAATGGCTTTGATGGCGGCTAGCGCGTACGCCGGCCAGATGGTCAGGTCTTCGCCGCCACGGGACTCGACGATCTGCCCGGGCCGCGGCATGTCGTGCGGCTCATTCATGAGGCCGTACCCGCCGAAGCCGGGATGATTCTTCCATTTCGCGGCCGCCTTCGTCCAGAAGTCCACGAAATTCGATTGCTTGAGCGTCGCGCCCGGGGCCAGCGCAAAGATGCGGTCCTGCACCTGGGTGTTGTCGCTCGTGTACGGGCGCAGCAGCGGATCGGGAGGCACCACGAAGCCGGTCACCGACCCATCGGGCTGGAACTTGAAGTCCCGGTAGCGGCAGTAGTTGTGGCAGTCGATGATGCATTTGATGCCGGCCGCCGCGTGCGCATCCAGCACGCCGGTGATGTATGACTCATAGCCGGCATGAAAGGCACCGGGCCGGCCCACTCCCGCAATCACGGCGGGCGCGGCGACCGTGTCGTGCAGCATGGGCTGCAGCAGCTCCCATTTGATCGGCAGGCGTGTCTTGGTGTAGCCGTTGCGCGCGAGGTAGATCACATCCGCACGGCGCGGCACGGTGAAGTTGAGATTGGGCAATGCGCTGGTGCCGTAGCGAAGGCCCGACTCGGCCCATTCCATGCCGGAAAGATTGGTTCCCAAGGCGAGCACTCTCGCCGCTTGCGCCTCGCGCGGGGGCGGCCCTGCCCTGCCCTCCCCCGGCGCGAGCACGGCGCCCGCACCCAGACCGAGGGCAACCTTGGAAAAGCCTCGTCTGTGCATCCGCGCAGTCACTGGAGCTGTTTGAAAATCCGGCCCAGGAGATCGTTGACGATCCCCAGGAGCGGATCTTCCACTCGCGGCGGCTGTGGCCGCGGCCGTGGAATGTCGAACTCGGCCTGCGGATCGATCCAGCGGCTGCGCACAGCCTGCTGGAACACATCGCCGACGATGGGCAGCGCGCTGCGGGCGCCCTCGCCCCAGGCGCCCATCGTCACCTTGTTGTCGTTGAAGCCTACCCAGGCGCCTGCCACCAATTGCCTGTGCATCAGGATGAACCAGCCATCGCTGTTGTCCTGGGTGGTTCCCGTCTTCCCCGCAACGTCCGCCTGGATGCCGTAGCGCTGGCGAATGGCCGCGCCCGTGCCCTCGTCCACCACGCCCCGCATCACATCCACCAGCGTCAGGGCATGCTGGCGCTGGAAGGCCCG
Source organism: Caenimonas soli (assembly GCF_013155545.1). Classification (GTDB taxonomy): domain Bacteria; phylum Pseudomonadota; class Gammaproteobacteria; order Burkholderiales; family Burkholderiaceae_C; genus Ramlibacter; species Ramlibacter soli. The sequence continues at coordinate 577,725 of NZ_JABJVV010000001.1, forward strand.
CTCGGGCTCGACCGGCCGCCATTCCTGCAGCAGCTGCCCCTTGCGGTTTTCGATGCGCGTCACCAGCACCGGCTCGATATAGTTGCCGCCGTTGGCGATCGAGCCGTAAGCTGCCACCATTTCCCGCAGCGTGACCGGGCTGGTACCCAGCGCCAGCGACGGTACCGGTTCGAGCTTGCTCTGCCGCACGCCCATCGCACGCGCCAGTTCGGCGACCTTGGCCGGCCCGACCTGCTGGATCAGCTGCGCGGTGATCGTGTTCTTCGAGTACACCAATCCGTCGCGCAGGCTCATCGGTTGCCCGGTCGGCGGCTTGGCGTCCGTGGGCGACCACACCTCGCGGCCCGACTGGATGGAAACGGCCTGGTCGATCAGCGTGTGGGAAGGTCTGAACCCTTGCTCGAACGCGGCGCCATACACGAAGGGCTTGAACGTGGAGCCCGGCTGCCGGCGCGCCTGGCTCACGTGGTCGAACTGTTCCGTTTCGAAGTCGCGGCTGCCGACCCAGGCCCGCACGAAGCCGCTGCGCGGATCGAGCGCCAGGAAGCCCGCCTGCAGGACCGGCCGTTCCTCACCTGCCTTATGGCGGGCGTCCACCAGTTTTTGCAGCTGCACCATCTGGCGCACCACGGCCTGGTTGGCCGCCTTCTGCAGCTTGGCGTCGATCGTCGTGCGCACCACCAGCCCGTCGGCGTGGATGTCGTAGCCCCTGCGGTCGGCCCATTCGATCAGCCACTTGCGCAGATGCTGCGCGACGTGCGGCGCCGGTCCCAGCGGCTCGACCTGCCGCTCGAAATCGATACGCAGCGGACGCGCCGCCAGCGCCTGGACCTTCGTCGGATCCAGCTTGCCCTGCTTGGCCATCTGCGCCAGCACCAGGTTGCGGCGGCCCAGCGCGCGCTCGGGGTTGAGCACCGGGTTGTAGTAGCTGGTGCCCTTGAGCATGCCGATCAGCGTCGCGCTCTCCAGCACGTCCAGCTTGTCGGCCGTCTTGTCGAAATAGGTGCGCGCGGCCATCTCTATCCCGAAAGCGTTGTAGAGGAAGGGCACGGTGTTGAGGTAGGTCTCCAGGATCTCGTCCTTGGTATAGACCGACTCGATCTTCAGCGCCGTGATCGCTTCCTTGATCTTGCGGGTGACGGAGAGCGATCGGCCGATCTCCTCCGGGTACATATTGCGCGCCAGCTGCTGCGTGATGGTGGAGCCGCCCTGTCGATCGCCCGACAAGGTAGCCAGCACGGCTGCACCGGTACGCCGGAAATCGATGCCATGGTGCTGGTAGAACCGATGATCCTCGGTGGCGATGAGTGCGTTCACCACATGCGGAGAGATCTTCTTGAGCGGCACCCACTGCCGGTTGATGCGTTTGTATTCGGCCAGCACGACGCCGTCCGACGAGAGCACCCGGGCGGGCACCTCGGACTTGGCGCGGCGCAGGTCATTGACGCTCGGCGTGAACGGGATCAGCGCCAGAACGTAGAGCAGCACCAGCGCGGGCAGGAGCAATGCGGCGCGGTAGGGGTGCCGCTTCGCGGCCTCACGGACACGGCGGAATTGTTCGCCGGCAAACACGGCGGCGCGGGACGCGGCGGGGGTCATTCGCCGAGCCTACCGCAACGGTTGGGTTGGCGGCGTAGGACGAAAGCGCTTGTCAGCTCATCGTCCGCCCGCCGTCCTCAGGCCCAAGCGAAGCTGTCCGACAGCGCCGGCCGCTTGCCGACCGCAGAATCCCTCATCAACCAGCCAGAGACAAGCGGGCACCATGAACGAACAGCAAGCCGGACAGCCTGTCCGACGAAGCCCATTGCCCAGCGGCAATCTCAGCCTCGGGCAGGTCCGTGACAGTCTCGAATTTCTTCGCGGGTTTTTCCGCCATCCCGCCCAGGTCGGCTCGGTGATCCCGAGTTCGCACCACCTCGAACAGCGGCTGGCGCGTTGCGGCCGGGTCAGCGAGGCACGCACCGTCGTCGAACTGGGCCCCGGCACGGGCGGCACCACGGCCGCCCTGCTGCAGGCCATGCGGCCCTCGGCGCGGCTGATGGCCATAGAACTCGACAGCGTTTTCCACCATCACCTGTGCGTCTCGCGGCGCGATCCACGGCTGGTCGTCGAACTCGGCAGCGCCGAGCACCTGGAGCAATTCCTGGCTACAAACCATATAGCTGCGCCCGACGCGATCGTGTCGGGAATACCGTTCTCCACCATGCCACCCGAGGTTTCCGATCGGGTGGCCGCTGCCATCTCCCGCGCGTTGCGGCCGGGTGGCCGTTTCGTGGCCTACCAGGTTCGCACGCATGTAGCCCGCTTCGTCTCGCCCTATCTCGGGCAGCCCGCGGCGGAGTGGGAACCGATCAACATCCCGCCGGTGCGCGTCTTCACCTGGGTGAAGCCCCAGGGTTAGCCTTCGAGCTGCTGCGCGACGTCTCGCTTGCCCATACTGCGCAACGCCGCGATCGCCTCGATCTGCTTGGCGCGCGGACGGGTATTGCCGCTCTCCCATTTGTACACTGACAGGGCCGACACGCCGAGCAGGCGGGCCAGCGCGGCTGCGGACAGCCCTAGCCTTCGGCGCTGGGCCACCAGGCTCTTGGCGCTGAAACGGATCTTCGTCTGTGGTTCGACCTCGGCCTCTGGCGCCCCAGCCTTCACGGTGACCTTGCGCAGGCGCTTGACTTGCTGCTCCAGCGCCTGCATGCGCCGCTTGAGGTCGGCGATCTGCGTGCGGTACTGCGAAATGGACTTTTTCAGCGCTTGGGTCTCCCCGCGCACTTCCTTGCGCGAAACCCTTGAAATTTCGCTTTTTAGAACCGTTCCGATATTGGGCATTGGAATCTATATGTTGGCAGACAATCTACATCTTAATACCCAATACCGAATCCATCCATGCACCGGACAGTCATCGCAAGCCTTGCCATCGCCCCGCTGCTGGTGGGTGCATGCTCGTTCTTGCCGGTCGAAGCCGAACTGGAAGCCTTCACGCAATGGGCACGAAGCGCGCCCGTGAGCGAGTTCGAGCAATACCTCGCAACGTCGAACCTCGATGGCGTCATACCCACGCGCCAGCTCGTGCGAACCGCCACCGACTGGAGGAAATGCGGCGGGCCCCGTTTCGAGCTACCGCCCCGCGCCCAGTGGCTGGATGTGGCGAAGGTGCTCACGCTGGTCGCCGAGTTGAAGAGCAGGAAGATCCTGGCCGACTTCGAAGCGGTATCGAACTTCCGCAACCCCGAGCTGAATGCCTGCGCCGGCGGGGCAAGGGACAGCGCCCACACGCAAGCCTTTGCCATCGACGTCATTTCCCGCGACGGCAAGATCGACGAGGCGCTCTTGTGCGACTTCTGGCGAACCGACGGCAAGGCCTGGGACATGGGTGTCAGCAGGTATCCCAGCGGGCGCATCCACCTGGACACCAGCGGGTATCGCACCTGGGGCTCCGACCTGACGAAGGGCACCTCGTTTTGCCAACAAACCCCATAATTGCCGAGCCATGATGAGCACTACTTTCTGGATCGGACTGTCCTTCGGCATCGCCGCTTTGCTGCTGATCATGATGTGGTCGGTGCGGCGCCACCAAAGCCCGATCCTCAACATCGAGTGCGACTCCCCGATCGACAAGCTCATGCCCTCGCTCTCCGGCCTGACGCTGGGCAGCGCGATCGCGGGTAACTCGGTGGAACTGCTGGAGAACGGCGCCTTCTTCGACGTATTGATAGAGCGCATCCGCGCCGCCACCAAAACCGTGCACTTCGAGACTTTCCTGTGGGAGGAAGGGACGCTGGGCCAGCGCGTCGCCGACGCTCTCTCGGACCGGGCGCGCGCCGGCTTGAAAGTGCGCGTAACGCTGGACGCCACCGGCTCCAAGAAAGTTGGCAAGGCCGCGCGCCAGCAGATGAGGGACGCGGGCTGCCGGCTCGTGTTCTTCCACAAGCGGTCGTTTCGCAACCTGGGCGTGCTGAACGACCGCGACCACCGCAAGCTGGTCGTGATCGACGGCCGCGAGGCATTCGTCGGCGGCCACTGCGTGGTGGACAAGTGGCTCGGGAATGCCGAGGATGGCAAGCACTACGCCGACATCAGCCTGCGCCTGCACGGCCCCATCGTGCACAGCGTGCAGGCGGCCTTCAGCGAGAACTGGGGCGGCGAAACCGGGGAGCTTTTCGTCGGCGACGACGTGTTCCCTGAGCTGAAGCCGGCTGGCGACGCATTGATCCACGCGGCCTACCTGAAGCCGGAAGGCTCGGCGCCTGCCGTGAAGATTCTTCACCACACCGCCATCTGCCTGGCCCGCAAGCGCATCTGGATCCAGAACCCCTATTTCATCCCGGAGCCGGAGGCCATCGACGCATTCGGCCAAGCCGTGAAGCGCGGTGTCGATGTGCGGGTGCTGATGCCTTCGACCAGCGGCTCCGACAACCCCATGGTGCAGCACGCGGGACACCGCAACTTCGAGAAGCTCCTGAAGTGCGGCGTGCGGCTGTTCGAATACTCCCACACCCTCCTGCACCAGAAGGTCATGACCATCGATGGGGTGTGGAGCGCGGTGGGCTCCAGCAACTTCGACGATCGTTCCTTCGACACCAACGACGAGATCACCCTGGGAATCCTCGACGCCAAACTGGCGCAGCAGATCGACGGCATCTTCGAGAAGTACGTCGCTCGGGCGGACGAAATAAAACTGGAGGTCTGGAAGAACCGCGGCCTCTGGCACAAGACCAAAGACAACGCGTTCTACATGATCAACGAACTGCTCTGATCAGCCACACGCCCAGCACCAGCAGCAGGATGCCGGGCACCAGGAAGGCCTGGAAGTGTCCAACGAAGGCCATGATCTCGTCCCAGCGACCACCCAGGTAGCGCACGCCGTACACCAGCAATGGCAACTCCACCGCCGCCGCCGCGCCGTCGAAGATGAACTGGTGCCGGTACGGCATCTTCAGCGAACCGGCCGCGAAGTACAGGGCGGTTCGTATCCCCGGCATGAATCGCGCCAGGAAAATATAGCCGGGCCCATAGCGCAGCATCGCGGCCTGCATGGATGCCACGCGCCGCGGCGGCACCAGCCGCGCAAACAACCGATGCTGCAGCATCCGCGCGCCGAATCGATGCCCCCAGTGGAAGATCAATGTGTCGGCCGTCAGTACCCCGAACCATGCAACCGCGATCAGCGGTATCGGATCCATGACGCCCTTGAGCGTGAGCGCGGCCGCCCCGAGCAGGAGGATGTCTTCGTTGATCGGCAGCCCGAATCCGGAGCCGAACAACAGGCCGAACAGCAGAGCGTAAGCCGGGAAACCCTCCAGCGAATGCAACGAACCCATCAGGGAATCGACGATGCTCATGGCGTCATTCTCGGTCTATTTCCGCGACGTGACGGCGCAGAAGAAGGTGGCCAGGGCAGCGAGTTCACCGTGCGGCTCCCGCTCGCGGCAGCCGCCGAGAACGTCGAGCCCTCGCCCATCAACAACGGTGCCGGCCTGCCTGCTGAGCTCGAGACCCTTCAGGAACTGCTGTCTTCGTTAGAGGGATAGACTGGAACTCCTGCAACTGCTGGAGGCGAATCATGAGTACCCTCAGACGCTTCGCGCTGATCTTCGGCATCGTATTCCTGCTCGCGGGCATCGCCGGGTTCATTCCCGGCATCACCATGCCGCACACCCACCCGGACGTGATCGTGACGGCTGGCCTGGGCCTGGTGGTGGGACTTTTCCCGGTGAACGTTCTCCACAACCTGGCTCATTTGCTGTTCGGGGCGTGGGGCCTGTTGGCGGCAAAGTCGGACTCGGCGGCGCGCATTTATGGCAAGACGGTGGCGATCGCCTATGCCCTGCTCACGGTCATGGGCCTGATCACGCAAATGAACCTGCACACGGCGTTCGGCTTTGTTCCCCTGTATGGGCACGATATCTGGCTGCATGCGGGGCTGGCCGTCGTAGCCGCTTATTTCGGCTTCTTCCACGAACGCGACCTGCCCATTGACCCGGGACTGAGGCCACGCTAGAGGCGCGCGCCTCAGCTGCCCAGCTTGCTCACGCGCCGCACCGGCTGCCAGCCGGCGAACTGCGGGTAGTGGCGCTGCACCACTGCCCCGTTGAAATCCCAGGCGATGCAGCGACCCAGGTGGTAGGGCGGCTCGGGGGTGGCACTGAGCGACAGGCCCGCCAGGGTGCGCTGGTGCTGCTGGTAGGGAAAGACGGTCTGGTAGGCCGCGGTGGCCATGTTGAACAGCAGCTCGCGCAGGTGCGTGCAGCCCTTGATGCCGCCGAGCGCCCGCTCGATCGCCTGGCGCCAGCCCGGCCCCATGCAGGTGCCGACCATCCGCTGCATCGGGTCCGTGCCCTGCTGGCATTCGCCAAACGGCGTGAAGTCCATGGCCGCGGCGATCTCGCGGATGGTCATCGTGTCGTCCACGGTGACGCGAATCGCCATGCCGTGGACCGGCGTGCCCGGTGGCATGTGGCCGCGCTCGGACATGTCGGTACCGTAGGTCTTGACGTCCGACAACTCGCCTTCGATCTCCCACAAGCCATCTTCGCGAAGATAGCCGCGGTAGGTGACGGCACGGGTGTGGAGGTGGGTGCGGGGGGCGGGGGTCGGGAGTGACATGTACTGCTTCTTGCTGCTCAAGGGATTCGAAAGACTTTTGGCTCAGCGCTCCGCGATGTAATGCTGCATCGTGACCGACTCGCCGGGCAACAGGAATTCGCGCACGCGCGATTCCAGCTGCTGGTCAGCCATCGTAGCGCGGGCGCGCTGGTGAAGGTATTCGGCCCAGGACGTCACGATGAAGCGCTCCACATAGCGCGACGAGTCGGCCAGGTCGCGATAGATCCGCCAGAAGGTCGCTCCGTCGCGCCGCCGCGGCGCGCGCAACAGGGTCACGGCGTTCAGGAACTCGTCGGCCTCGCCCTGGCGGATGCGGTAGCCGATCTCCACGGCCACCGGCCCATCCTCGGGCTTGGGTTCCGCCACGATGAACAGCTCTTCCCAGGGGGTGCCCGGCGTGACCTCACCCAGTTCGCCCATGCGCAGCGGGAACGGCCGTGCCAGCAGCGGGCCCGCAGCCATCAGAACCGCGGCGGCGCACAGAGCCACCGAGAGGCCCGCAAGGCTGGACACGGCGCCCCAGAACGCCGAGCCGATGGCGAATGAGCCCAGCGCGCTCAGGGTATGCAGTGCCGCGGCCCGCGAGCGCACCCAGGGCGGTGCGCTGGTCTGGGTGGCGGTGTTGAAGGTGGACATCACCGCCATCCAGGCGGCGCCGCCGATGACCAAGGCCCCATAGACCACGATGGGAATGGGCACCAGCGCCGCCACCGCCATCACCGCCGCGAAGATGACGCAGCAGCCGGCCACCAGGGCCTCCAGGCCGATGCGCGCGCGCACACGGCCCAGCACCAGGCCCGCCGCCACGGCGCCGGTGCCCAGGCACGCCATCAACAGGCCGAAGCCCGCGGCGCCCAGCCCCAGCTGGCGTTGGCCGATAACCGGCAGCAAAGCCCACAGCGCCGAGCCGGTCGCGCTGTAGGCCACCGTCCGCAGCAGCTGCGCCAGGATGATTCGCGAATGGCGCGCGAACCGCAGGCCGCTGAGCGTGCCGCCCCAAAGCCGCTCTGCAGGCAAGCGGGATTGAGGATGCGGTTTGGGCGGCCAGCGGCGGATGGCCTGCATCATCACGAAGGCGCTGGCCACCGCCAGGGCAAACACCCAGCCGGCGCCCAGCTGCGCGAACACCAGGCCCGCCAGGGCCGGCCCCAGGGCGCGGGCGCCGTTCCACGCCATCGACATCGCCGTGATGGCCTGCGGCATGTCCTCGCGCGGAACCGTGTCGGCCACGGTGGAATTCCAGGCCGGCGAGAAAAGCGCCGTGCAGCAGCCCGCGACAAAGGTGAAGAACAGCAGCGTGGCCGGCCCCGCCACGCCGGCCAGCACCAGCAGCGCCAGCAGCACCACCGTCGCCGCCTGCACCGCCAATGCCGAGAGGATGAGACGCCGCCGGTCCGTGGTATCGGCCAGCACGCCGGAAGGCAGCGACAGCAGGAACATCGGCAGGAACACCGCGGTTTGCACCAGCGCCGCCAGGAACGAGGAGCCGGTCAGCTCCACCATCAGCCACGAAGCCGCCATGGCCTGCATGGCGTTGCCGATGAAATAGATGCCGCTACTGGCCCAGAGGCCGCGGAACGCCGGGAGGCGCAGCGGACTCCAGATCGAATGCGCAGGGTTCATCGATCCGATTATTGACGACGATTCCCCCGCGCGCGGCGCAAAGCTACGGGAAGCCCAGCAGGCCGGTCGCCGGAAAGACGCGCGCGTAGCTCGAGCGGAGGCTGTCCGCCCCGACTCCACTCCAGGAAATCATGAAGCCGCCGCCGGCCATGGCCACGACGGTGACCGGCCCCGCGGAGGAGGTGGTGACCAGGTTGATGCGCGTCTCCTCGCCGACGGGCGTGCCATCGGCCGCGAAGCGCCGCGCGTGCACTTCGCCAACCTCGATCCACGCGACCACGTAGCCGCCATCGGCCAAACCCGCGGCCGCTGCAGCGGAGTGACCGATAGCCGGGGCGGTGGACCCGTCCACGATCCTCGCGGCGCCCAGCGGCGTTGCGTCCGGCGCCAGTTGCAAGATGTGCACATAGGGCGTTGACGACGCGAACGATTCGAACCTCACCCATGCCATGACGGCCCCGCCACCCGTCAGCGCCGAACCGACATTGGGTTCGTCGCCCCCAAAGCCCAAGCCGGCCCAGGCGGGTCCAGCGGGCTGCGGCGGCCCAAGCGGCGCGTCGGCGGCTGAGTAGGCCCGGACGAACCCGGCAGCTCCTCCACTGCCCCAGTTGACGATATAGCCGCCCGTGGCGAGGCCGGTGACGCCCAGGTAACCCGAGCCGTCGGGCGTGACCTGGTGCACCGCCGCAGCGGGGGTGCCGTCCGCGTTCAATCGCTGCGCATAGATCCCGGAATCGGTATGGGACGGCAAGGCCCAAACCACCACATAGCCGCCGCCCGCGAGCGCGGCGATTTGCGGCAAGGCGATGGGCCGGGAGATCCAGTAGCGACCGGGTATGGCTTGCCCGATCGACAGCGGGCTGTTGATGGCCACGCCCGCCGACGAGAAGCTCTGCGTCATCACGTCGTACAGGCTGCCCCCGAACCGCTCGAATTGAACCAGCCTCAGCCAGGTCACTGCATAATCGCCGCCGGTCAAAGGCGCGATCTTCAGCAGCGAATCGGCCGCGCCGAGCGCTGGAGCTAGGGTCGTTTCACCCCCTGCCAGCTGGCCGTTGGCGCCATAGCGCTGTAGCACCCAGGTGCTCGTCCCCTCCAACCGCGACAGCGCGTAGCCGCCACCCATCAGTGGCATGACCGTGCCCGAGGGTATCTGCGTTTCGGGCGCAACGACCGCGAGTTGAACAATGGCCGACATCTCAGGCTTCAACTGATACCGGGGCGAGTTGCGATTGCCAGTCTGCGCCGCTAGCTCGCAAGGGTCAAATCGTTGCAGCACCAAATCGCCGGCCTGACCCGCAGGCACCACGAAGTCGCCTTTGAGCTTCAGTCCGCTTTGCGCGCCGCCGGGCACGCTCAGTTCAGCCAGGTTGCCGTCGGTCGGGTGGACGGCATGGGCCAATCTGTTGCCCGTGTCGTTGGCCGCCAGGATGAGCCGCAGCTCGGTGTAGTGGCCGGGCGGCAGGGGCGCGGCGCCGAGTGCTTGCAACAACCCGCCGCTGAGGTTCATGAGATCGATGCGCTGAGGAGCCGGCAGCGCGCTGTCCTTTGACTGTTCGCCGCCGGCTGCCCGCAGACGCGCCTGGACGTTCTCAACCGTGATGTACAGATGCTGATAGCTGCAACTGGCCCTGCTCCCCGACTCCACGAGCGTGCCGGTCGATTGCTCGCGACCGCCGCCGCCACCGCACGCAGCCAAGACCGCGATCAGGGCAATACCGAAGAACCATCGCAAACCGCTGACCAGACGAGACTTTGGGATATCGCAGCCCGCGGTGTCAATCATGAAAAACTTCTCCAGGAAAGATCACAAAATGCTATGGGGCTCAAGCTCTGCGCTATGTAGGACCTAGCGCCATGGTGCGGTCGAGTCGCGCAGCGACAACACGGATTGGCAACCCAGATGGAGAAGCGCAAGCAGAACGCGCTCACCAGGTGACCGGCCGCTCTACGAGTCGAACAGCCGCAAGGATGCCAGCCCGCCATCGACCGTCAGCACCGAGCCGACGGTGGATTGCGCGCGGGGATCCGCCAGGTACAGCACTGCACGTGCCACTTCTTCGGCCGACACCATGACACCGGTCGGTTGGCGGTCGTTGTAAACCCGCCGTTGCCGCCCAGGATCCGGCGCCTCGTCGATCAACTTGCGGATGAGAGGTGTATCGACCGTGCCGGGACTGACGCAGTTGACGCGTATGCCCTCCGCCAACAGGTCGGCGGCCATCGCCCGGGTCATCGCCTCGATGGCCCCCTTGGTGGCCGAATAGAGCACGCGCCGGCGCAGCCCCGTGGCCGCGGTGCAGGAGGACATGTTGACGATCGCCGCATGCTCCGACTTCCGCAGGTAAGGCAGCGCCGCGCGAGTTGCGCGAACGTAGCCCAGCACGTTGATATCGAGGATGCGCTGCCAGTCTTCGAGCGGACCGTCTTCGACCGTCGCCGGATAGCTGACGCCGGCATTCGCCACCAGCACATCGATCCGGCCGTGCTGGGCGGCGAAGGACTCGATGGCGGCGCTCACGCCGGCGTCGCTCGTGACATCGGCCTGAAGCGCCGTCACGCCGTCGGAAGGGGTGCCCGGTTCGCGGTCCAGGATGGCCACCACCGCACCCGCCTCCACGAACGCTTGCGCGACTGCTTTGCCGATGCCGGCGGCGCCTCCCGTCACGACGACGATGCTGCCTTCGAAGGGCCGGGCCGACATGGCTACGGCTTGGCCGTCTTCTTGATCTCGGCGGCCAGGTTCTCGTAGAAGGGCCGCTCGCGCGCCACGAAATCCGTCAGGTCCTTGGTGTTCAGGTAGCGGATGGTGAGCCCGCGGCCGTTCATGAAGTCGGTGAACGACTTTTCCTGCATGCCCTTGGCGAAAGCGTCGTGCAGGATCTTCACGGCTTCGTCAGGCGTTCCGGCCGGCGCGCCGATGGCGCGCCAGGTGCCGACGGACAGGTCGATGCCCTTCTCTTTCAGCGTCGGGACGTCGGGGAACTTGGGGTTGCGCTTGTCGCCCATCACCGCGAGGATCTTCATCTTGCCGGCTTCCACTTGCGTGGCCACCTCGGGCGGGCTGGCGACGAAGGCTTCGATGTGGTTACCCAGAACCGCCTGCACCGTCGGCGCGGAGCCGTTGTACGGAATCTGGTTCAACTCGATGCCGGCTTTCTTGGCGAAGGCCGCAGCGGACAGGTGCCAGATGTTGCCGAAGCCCGAGTTGCCCACGCTGATCTTGCCGGGATTGGCTTTGGCCTCGGCGATGAAGGCTTCGAGCGTGTTCAGCTTCGAGTCGGCAGCCACCACCAGGCAGGCCGGGTCTTCGTTGACCAGGATGATCGGTCGGAAGTCCTTGCCGGAGAAGGTCAGCGGCTGGAAGATGGGCAGCGTGAAGATCTCGGAGGTGTAGGAGTTGATGTTCAAGCCGTTGGCGGGCTTGATCGCGGCCTGGGCCAGTCCGACAGCGCCGCCGGCACCGGGCAGGTTCAGCACGACGATGGTTTTGTCGAGGTGCTTGCGGGTCGCCTCCATGAGCGCCCGGAACGTGAGATCGGTTCCGCCCGCCGGGGCGACGGGAATAAGCATGGTGATGTTGCCTTCAGGCAGCGCGTAGGGCTTTTGCGCTTGTGCGTGGGCTTGCTGAGTCGGAGCGAGAGAGGCGAACACGCCCAGCGCCAATGCGGCGAGGACTGCTCTTCGGGATTGCAACGCGATCTTCATGGGTGTCTCCTTGGAAAGTATGTGCCTGAACTCAGGCGAAAGCCAACGCCCGCGCGGAGGCCGGCGAATTGGATGAGGCATCGATCACCCGCTGGCGCGAGCTGCCGATGTGGTGCATGAGCGCCGCCACCGCGGCGGGGGCGTCCCGGCGGCGCAGCGCGGCGATAAAAATGAGGTGCTCCTGCATGGCCGGCAGCACGCGCTGCGCAGCGATCTGGCTTGCGTCCAGCGCGATCAGCCGCACATGCAGGCTGTTGACGCGGTACATCTCCGACAGGATCTCGTTGCCCATGGCGTCCACCATCCGGTCGTGGAAGCCCCAGTCCAACTGCTGGGCGTCGGCATCCAGCGCGGAGTCGGGCTGCGGCGCCTGGGCGCGCGCGCGCATGCGCAGGTGGTCGGCTTCGAGCGCGTCCAGCTCCTCAGGCGTGACGACCTGGGTGAAATGAAAGATCGCCTCGCGCTCGATCATGGCGCGGACCTGGAACGCATTGCGAATCAGCTTGAGGTCCACCGGCGCGATCTGCAGCCCGCGCTTGGGCACGGTGACCAGCAGGCCCGCCGCCTCCAGGCGCGGAATGAGTTCGCGCACGGAACCCAGCGGCATGTCGAGCAGCGCCACCAGCTCGCGCTGGGAGATGAACTGGCCCGGGCGCACCCGTGCGAGCCGCAGCTGATCGCAGAAGCGCTCGTACGCTTCGGCGCGGCCGGAGAGGGCCCGTTCCCGACGAATGGTGGTCTGGGCCATGCCGGTCAAAGCGCCTGCGCCATGCGACGCACGGCAACCATGCCGGGGTCGTCCATGCCGATGCTGCGTTCGGCGAACATGCGGGCGCGGCCGATGCGGTTGGGCTGCTGGCGGAAGACTTCCAGCGCCAGCTCCGCCCCCCGCACGGCTGCTTGCTTCAGCGGCTGCGGACCGGCCTCGGCATCGCACACCTTCAGCGCGCGCGCGATGAAATCAATGCTGTCGAGCATGGTCTTGTCGCCCAGCGCGGCGCCGCCACGCTGCGAGAGCGCCTGTTGCACCCCCGTCAGCACTTCGACCAGGTCATCGCGGCCCAGCACCTGGCGCGTCCCGACGATGCGGGCGGCTTGCATGAAGCCCACTGCCAGCAGCGTGCCGAAGCTGGAACCCGAGGCACGGGCGCAGGCCTGGGCGCAGGATTTCAGCAGCGTCTCCAGGGACACCGGCGGCGCGGCAAACAGCTCGCGCACATTGCCCGCACACTTGGATAGCGTCGCGCCCAAGTCGCCGTCGCCGAGGCGGCCGTCGAGCGCATTGAGTTCGGGCGCCGCGGCTTCCATGGCATCGCACCAGCGCGCAAGCGCTGCGTGCAGGCCGGCGGCATCCACGATGGGGGTCACGGTCTGCATCAGACTCTCCAGAAGGGACATTGGGCCGGCGCCTTCAGCAAGCGTTCCAGCTCGCTGTCCAGCGGCATCAGCGTGAGCGAGGCTCCCGCCATTTCCATCGAGGTGGCGTAGCGGCCGACCAGCGGCATCACAGCCGTCACGCCCCTGTCCGCCAAGGCCTTGGCCACGCGGCGGTAGAGGATGTACAGCTCTTCATGGGGTGTGGCGCCCAGGCTGTTGACCAGCACCGCTGCGCGGCTGCCCCGCGTGAGTTCGAGCTCGGGCAGCAGGTGCTCCAGCATTTCGTCGGCCAGCGCGTCGGCCGGCTTCATGGCGCCGCGCCAGATTCCCGGCTCGCCATGGATGCCCATGCCGACCTCGATCTCGCCGTCGCCGATGGCGAAGCTGGGCTTGCCGGACTCGGGCACCACGCAGGGCGTGAGCGCCACGCCGATGGAGCGGCAGGCATCCGCGGCCTTCTGTGCGGCGGCCGTCACTTCTTTCAGCGAAGCGCCTTCGGCCGCGCGCGCACCCGCGACCTTGAAGGCGTAGACCATGCCGGCCACGCCGCGGCGCTTGACGCGCTCGGCCTTGGGCGCGCTGGCGACGTCGTCCGCCACCCGCACCGAAGCGACCTCCATGCCTTCGAGTTCGAGGAACTCCTGCGACATGTCGAAGTTCATGCGGTCGCCGCCATAGTTGCCGTACAACTGCAGCACGCCGGCGCCGCCGTCGGCCGCGTGTGCGGCGGCCTGGCAGTCGCCCACGCGCGGACCGGCGAACACGTTGCCCACCGCGCAGGCATCGAGCAGGCCGTCGCCCACGTAGCCCAGGAACACCGGCAGGTGGCCGGAGCCGCCGCCGGTGACGATGCCGACCTTGCCCTGGATGGCGCCGCCGGCGCGGGCGATCACCCGGCCGTCGTCGCCCAGTCGGCGCAAGGCTTCAGGATGCGCGGCGACAAGGCCGTCCAGCATCTCGTCGACGTAAGCCTGGGGGCTGTTGAGGATCTTCTTCACGATCAGTTGTCGTAGCGCAGCACTTGGTCCATCTCGCGGCGGATGTTCGCGGCCTGCTCCGGCGTAGTGGCGGGCATGGGCATGCGGGGCACGCCGGTCTCGCAGCCCTGCAGCGACAGCGAGAACTTGATGTTGGCGGGCAAGTTGTCGAAGGCGATGGTGTTCCAGAAACGCAGCAGCGCTTCGTGGATTTCCTTGGCCTTTTTGTGGTCGCCGGCTTGCACGGCATTCCACAGGTTGATGCACACGCCGGGCACGGCGGCCGGGTTGGCGGCGATGGTGCCGTGCGCGCCGAGGGCGAACGATGGATACAGCAGCGCATCGACGGCACTGAAGACCTTCTTGCCCTTGGGCAGGTTGATCAGCAGGTCGGCCATCAGCTTCAGGTCGCCGGCGGACTGCTTGACGCCGATGACGCCCGGCATGTCCTTCATGATGCGCACCAGCAGCGCCGGGCTGAGGTAGTTCCACGGCACGACGTTGTAGATGATGACCGGGAACTTGGTGGATTCCGACAGCGCCTTGAAGTGCTTGTACGTGGCGTCTTCGTCCGGCTTGAACACGTAGTGCACCGGCGTGACTTGCAGGCCGGCAATGGGCAGGTGGGCGATCGACGCGGCGCGGGCGATGGCGTCGCGGGTGCTGTTGACGATGATGCCGGCCACGACGGGGATGGCGCCGTTGACCTCTTCGCAGGCGATCTCGTTGAGCCGCTTGAATTCCTCGGCGGAGTAGGTGTGCCCTTCCCCGCTGCTGCCGCCGACGCAGATGCCGTGAACCTTCTTCTTCACCATGAAGCGGACGACGCCGCGGAAGGCCTGCTCATCCACGTCGCCGTTGGCGGTGAAAGGCGTGACGATGGGCGGGATGATGCCGAAGAGGTCGGTGTGCATGAACTGGGGCTCCTGGGGTGGGTACGGGGGTTGCGACGCACTGAGTATACGTTGACATGTCAGTGAGTAGTCAAGCCGTTTTTGCTGAACGTGCAACCGTGGGTTACCGGCGTTTGGCGCGACAATGCGAGTCTCAGCCCAGCCTTGCCATGCCCGCCACCCGAAAGAAAACCGCCGCGCCCGCCCCTGCCTCCCCGGAGGACGCCGCCGTCTCGCCGTCGCTGCGGACCCTCGCCTACGAGCGGTTCCGCCAGCAGATCCTGGACGGACGGCTGCGCGCCGGGCAGTTCGTTTCCCAGCGCGAGCTGGTGCGGTTGCTGGACGTGCCGCTGGGCGCGGTGCGCGAGATGATCCCCCGGCTGGAAGCGGCGCGGCTCATGGTCACGGTGCCCAAGCGCGGGCTGCAGATCGCGCATATCGACCTCAAGCTGATCCGCAACGCCTTCCAGGTGCGCGCCATGATCGAGCGCGAGGCCGTTGCTCACTATCTGCGCAGCGCCAGCGACGCGGAACTGGAAGCCGAGGAGAAAAAGCACCAGGCCATCCTGCAGCGGGCCCTCTCGGGCAAGCCCGACGCCAAGCTCGACCAGGAGGCGCTGGCCGTGGACTGGGCCCTGCACGACCGCATGGTGGACGCCATGGGCAACGAAATCCTGTCGGAGATCTACCGCGCCAACAGCCTGCACGTGCGCATGATCCGGCTCGACGCCCAGCAGGTGCGGCCACAGCGCGTGGTGCCGGCCATGGAGGAACACCTGAAGTTCATCGCATTGCTCAAGGCGCGCGACGAAGCCGGCGCGCTCAAGGCCATGCAGGAGCACGTGGAGCAGTCACGCCAGCGCGTGCTCAACGCGACGCTGGAGCAGGGTTCCGCCTGAGGCGCGCGGATTTTATTGGCAGCCCAACTTCATGCGGCCGCCAGCTGCTGCAGTTGGCTCTTCAGTGCCTGCATCAGCATGGGTGGACTCGCGAGCACGGGGCAAGCCAGTTCTGTTGCCAGTCCGCCCTGCAGATGCGCGAGCGACGCCTGCGCGAGTACGAGCATGTCCACTTCCCGCGCCAGCAACAGTGCAGAAGCGCGCACCTGTTCGTCATGGCTGCCGCGCTCCCCCGCCATCAACGCCTGGTAGGCCTCGGGATTCACCAGCGGCATGATCGTGACGCTGCGGCCCTGCTCCGCGGCATGCGCCTGCAACAGGGCTGTGCTGGGCGCGACGGTGCTGGCCGCCGTGCATAGCAGGCCGATGCGACCGCCATGGCGCACAGCTTCCGCCGCCATGGGGTCGTCGATTTTCAACACCGGCTGGCGCACGAGCTTGCGCGCCGTATCAACGGCCGGCGAGGTGGAGGAACAAGTCACCGCGATGATGTCCGCCCCGGCGTCGGCCGCCAGTTGGATCTGCTCCGTCACCCGGCGATACACCAGCGGCAGCGGCGCGCCGCGCAGCAGGTCCTGCAACAGGCTCTCGTTGAGGATGTGGAATGCATCGACCGCGGGCAGCTCCTCGCGCACACGCTTGCGAAAGTCCTCGACCAGGAAGCCGACGGTATGGATGAAGGCAATGCGTGCAGGCATCAGACGGCCCCCCGTGTGTTGACGTAGAGCGCGTACAGCGACTGGCTGCCGGCCATGAAGAGGCGGTTGCGCTGCCGGCCGCCGAAGCACAGGTTGGCGCAACGCTCAGGCAGAGCAATGCGGCCGATCCGCTCACCCTGGGGGCTAAACACCATCACTCCATCGAGTTCCGGACTGCCCATGCCCCAGCCGCACCAGAGATTACCGTCTTCGTCGCAGCGCAGGCCGTCCGGAATGCCGGGCCCGCAGTCGATCAGCACGCGCGGGTTAGCTAGTTCCACGCCATCGACCACGTCGTAGGCGACGATGTTGCGATGCGGCTTGGCCCTGCTCTGGACCACGTACAGCCGCGACTCGTCGGGCGAAAATGCAAGGCCGTTGGGCGACAACATGTCTCCGGTGGCCACGGTCAGCTTGCCGCTGTCCGGATCGATGCGATAGAGGTTGGTCGGCAGCTGCGGCTCGGCGCGATGGCCCTCGTAGTCGCCTGAAATGCCGAACGGCGGGTCGGTGAACCAGACGCTGCCATCCGATTTCACCACCACGTCGTTCGGCGCATTCAGCGGCTTGCCGTCGAAGCTATCGGCCAGCACCGTGATGCGGCCATCGTATTCGGTGCGGGTGACGCGGCGGGTGCCGTGTTCGCAGCTCACTAGCCGGCCTTGCCGGTCGCGTGTGTTGCCGTTGGTGAAGTCCGAAGGCTTGCGGAACACGGTCACCGCTCCAGTCTCCTCTTCCAACTTCATGATGCGGTTGTTCGGGATGTCGCTGAAGAGAAGATAGCGGCCATCACCGAACCACACCGGACCTTCGGTGAAGCGAAAGCCGGTGGCCAGCCGCTCGACAGCGGCTAGTGCGATGCGGTACTTCTCGAAGCTCGGCTGCAGCACCTGTACCGCCGGATCCGGATAGCTGGGGCTGGGCTGCCACATGGCTGCTCCCTGTCAGCGCGGCGCCAGCCGCTGCACCAGCGCCTTGGCGCCGCGGGTGATGATCGAAGTGTCCGTGGCCACGCCGACGATTTCCACCCCCTGCCCGATGCGCCGCTGGGCCTCCTCCTCGTTCAGCGTCAGGTAGCCGGCCGGCTTGCCGATCGCCTTGAGGCGGCGGAAGGCGTCTTCCACTGCCGCCTGCACTTCAGGGTGCTGGCCGTTGCCAATGTGCCCCATCGAGGCGGCGAGGTCGGCCGGGCCGATGAAGACGGCGTCAACGCCTTGGACCTCGGCAATGGCCTCCAGGTTCTGCAACCCTTCCAGGGTTTCGATCTGCACGATCACGCAGAGCTCGGATTCGCAGGTCTTGAGGTAGTTCGTGTTCAGGCCGTAGTTGGCGGCGCGCGAGCTGCCGGAAACGCCCCGCACGCCGCTCGGCGGATAGCGCGTGTAGCTAATGGCAGAGCGCGCTTCTTCGGCCGATTGCACGCAGGGAATCAGCAGGGTCTGCGCCCCGGCATCGAGCAATCGCTTGATCATGACCATGTCGGACCAAGCCGGCCTCACGATCGGGCTGACATCGAACGCAGCCATGGCCTGCAACTGCGCGATGGTCTCCGGCATGTCGTTGGGCGAATGCTCGGTGTCGATCAGGATCCAGTCGAAGCCGCAACCGGCGAACAGTTCGGCCAGCGTGGGGCTGCCGAGCGTGGAGAAAAAGCCGATCTGCTGGCGCCCTTGAAGCAATGCCTGCTTGAAACGGTTGGTGGAGGTTTGCACGAAAAGCCTTTACTTGGGGATATTGACCGCGATTGCGCCGCCGGAAAAACGCAGCGCGCGGGAGAGTTCAGATGCGATAGCCAGGGCCCTAGGGGTGGCCGTGGCGACCAGTTGTTCGATTGACATGCGACTCGCATCGATGGTCAGGCTGATGCCCGCAACCGGGACGCCGGCCGCGTCGTACACCGGCACGGCGACGGTGCGCAGGCCGTAGGCGTTCTCGCCATCGGATACTGCATAGCCGCGTTCCCGCACCTCCCGCAGCCGCTGCATCAAGTCGCCGAGTTCGGTGAGGGTGCGGTCGGAAAGCTTGACGCGTTCCGCGCTTTCCAGGATGCGAATCTGCTCCGCCTCCGGCAGGAAGGCGAGCATCGCGTGTCCGAGGGCAGCGCCATAGGCGCGGATGCGGCGGCCCGGCCGGCGGTCGACGGTGTGACGCGCCAGGCCCTTGTCGACGCGCTGCAGGTACAACACGTCGGCCCCGTCCAGCACGCCGAGCGAGGCGGCGTCCGCCAAGTCCGGCACGCAGGCCTCCAACAGCGGCTGTGCGTGCGCCCATAGGTCGTGCGACGATAGCGCCATGAAGCCGAGTTCGAGGCACTTCAGCGTGAGCCGGTACTTGCGGACGGGCACCGCCGAGAGATAGCCGAGCGCCACCAGGGTGTGGATGAGGCGAAATGCGGTGCCGCGGTCGAGATCGCCTGCGGCGGCGATCTCGCTCACCGTCATCGCCGGACGCTCGGCACGGAACGCATGCAACACGGCAAAGGCCTTCATTACCGAGTTGACGACGTTTTTCGGGTTGTCGGCGGGGCTGGGCTTGTCGTCGGCCCTGCGGCTTGCCGCTGCGGGCGGGGTCGAACCGTTCATGGGAGGCTGTTCATGAGTCGAATAGCCTCAAGGATGCCAGACCGCCATCGACAGTCAGAATCGAGCCGGACGTGGAGCGAGCTCGCGGGTCGGCCAGATACAGGACGGCACGCGCCACCTCTTCCGCCTGGACCATGAAGCCCGTCGGCTGCCGGTCGTTGTAAACCTGCCGCTGCAAGGCCGGGTCCGGCGCTTCGTCAATCAGCTTGCCGATGAGGGGCGTGTTGACCGTGCCCGGCCTCACGCTGTTGACGCGGATGCCTTCGTGCAGCAGGTCGGCTGCCATGGCGCGCGTCATTGCGTCAATCGCGCCTTTGGTTGCCGAATAAAGGACGCGGCGCCGCAGCCCGGTAGCGACGGTGCACGAGGACATGTTGACGATGGCCGCGTGCTTGGACCGGCGCAGGTAAGGCAGCGCCGCGCGGATCGCGCGCACGTAGCCCAGCACGTTGATGTCGAAGATCCGCTGCCAGTCGTTCAGCGGCCCTTGTTCCACCGTCGCCGGATAGCTGACGCCGGCATTTGCCACCAGCACGTCGATGCGCCCTTGCTTGTCGCCAAAAGACTGGATGGCGGAGTTCACGGCGGCATCGCTCGTAACGTCGGCTTGTAGCCCCGTCACGCCTTCAGGGGCGTCGCTCACATCGCGGTCGAGGACGGCCACGGTCGCGCCCTCGGCCAGGAAGGCTTGCGCCACGGCCTTGCCAATGCCGGCGGCGCCTCCGGTCACGACGACGACGCTGCCCTTGAATGGTTGTTCCGGCATCGGCTGCTCCTGGCTGTGAAATGCGCTTTTACTGCTTCTGCGTCTTCTTGATTTCGGCGGCCAGCGCCTCATACACCGGACGCTCGCGCGCGGCGAAGTCGGTGAGCTCCTTGGTGCCCATGTAGCGGATGGTCAGGCCCCGGCCGTTCATGAAGTCCACGAACGACTTTTCCTGCATGCCCTTGGCAAACGCATCGTGCAGGACCTTGGCGGCCTCGTCCGGGGTGCCCGCTGGCGCACCGATGGCCCGCCAAGTGCCGATCGTCAGGTCGATGCCCTTTTCCTTCAGCGTCGGCACGTCGGGGAACTTGGCATTGCGCTTGTCAGACATCACGGCCAGGATCTTCATCTTGCCGGCTTCCACCTGCGAGGCGACCTCGGGCGGGCTAGCGACGAAGGCTTCGATGTGGTTACCCAGAACCGCCTGCACCGTCGGCGCGGAGCCGTTGTACGGGATCTGGTTCAGCTCGATTCCGGCTTTCTTCGCGAACGCCGCCGCGGAGATGTGCCAGATGTTGCCGAAACCCGAGTTGCCCACGCTGATCTTGCCGGGATGGGCCTTGGCTTCGGCGATGAAGGCTTCCAGGGTATTGAGCTTGGAGTCGGCCGGAACCACCAGGCAGGCCGGGTCTTCGTTGACCAGGATGATCGGTCGGAAGTCCTTGCCGGAGAAGGTCAGCGGCTGGAAGATGGGTAGCGTGAAGATCTCGGAGGTGTAGGAGTTGATGTTCAAGCCGTTGGCGGGCTTGATCGCGGCCTGGGCCAGTCCGACAGCGCCGCCGGCACCGGGCAGGTTCAGCACGACGATGGTTTTGTCGAGGTGCTTGCGGGTCGCCTCCATGAGCGCCCGGAACGTCAGATCGGTTCCGCCCGCCGGGGCGACGGGAATAAGCATGGTGATGTTGCCTTCAGGCAGCGCGTAGGGCTTCTGCACTTGCGCGAAGGCTTGCTGTGTCGGGGTAAGCGAAGCGAACAATGCCATCGCCAACGACGCGATGACTGGTATTCCAGCGTTGAACTTCATAAGGGTTTCCTTGGTTTCTGTCCGATATGATCGGAATGCGAACAAATGTTGCGTATATGCACGCCATTGTCTCGCTTGGATTTGGTGCCGGTATAGGGGCAAACCCGTAGTCGGTGCGTCCACTGCGCCTGGGAAGTGTCTGGCGGAATCAGTCCCCGGCTGACAAGGCCGGGCTCCCGGCGCGGTCATCATGTAGCTCGCAACAGCCTCACTGGGCAGCCCATATGGACGAGCTTCTGGACTATTTGCCACGACTGCAGCGCTTCCTGCGCGATTCGCGGTTTGCCGAACGCGGCGCGGTGATGACCGATCTGGACGGCACCGCCGTGCACGAGCGGGAGGGCCGCGTCATCCTGTCCAGAAGCGTCGAGATGGGCCTGGAGCGCGTGCATGCGACGGGCCGCGAGGTGCTCATCAACACGTTGCGCTTTCCGCTGTCGATCATGCGGGTGTTCGGCGCCGAGTGGCGCCGTGCATCGGGCTGCGACATGCTGGTCGTGTCGCTCAAGGGCAGCCTCGTCGGTCGCATCGTGACGGCGGATGGGGGCGAGCTGGCTTTCGAGGAGATCGAGGCTTTCACGCTGACGGCCGAAGAGCTCACCGAAGTGCTGACCGGCGTGCGGGGCCTGTGCGAGCAAGGAGCGGACGATCTGCTGGTCTTCTTCTACCCGCGGGACTGGCGTCAAGGAGAATTGATCTGGACGCCCGATCCGCAGCGCGTCGCGCATGTGCAGGCCAAGTACCGCAGCGCCAGCCGGGTGTTCTCCGGCAGCGTCGATCAGCTCGAGGCGGACCTGCGCGCAGAGCCGCAGTGCATGGTGTTCCTGCTGATCGATGCGCCGCAGGACCGGCTGATGGCCTACCAGCACACCGAGCGCACGCGCTTCGTGACCCACCTCGGCATCGACAAACGGCATGGCGCGATCACGCTCGCGTCGGCGCTCGGCATCTCGCTGGCCGACAGCGTCGGTGCAGGTGACGCCGAAACCGATACCTTTCTGAACGAGGTGGGCCTTGCTGCGATCGTGGGTAACCAGGACGTCGGCTTCAAGGGAAAGTACGACACCGTGCGGCTGCCCGACGCGCCGGCTTTCGGCGAATTGCTGCTGGCCATTGCCGACTCGGCGGCCTGACGATGGTTACCGCCGGACCGCACGAAGCTCCGGCACCCGCCGATACGGACCACCGACTCGCCGCCCGAATCGTTCGGCGCCACCTGGGCGAGCGCCCTCGCCGCCTGCAGGCTCTCGGGGGTGGCTTGAACAACGAGGTCTATCGCGCCGAGCTGAAGGGCCAGGAACACGTGGTGGTTCGGCTCCACAGCGACCCCGACAAGCTGGCCGACTATCGCAAGGAGGACTGGGCCATGGATCAGGCACGCGCAGCCGGTGTGCCGACGCCGCGCGTGCTCGAGATCGGGCTGGAACGCGATCGCCCGTTCATGATCCTGGAAGAGGCGCGCGGCATTCTCGCGACGCACTGGAGCGACTCGGCCTCCGTTCTGCGCGAGCTCGGCCAGTACGCCGCCCGCATCCATCGGATACGCAGCCACGGCTTCGGCCGCGCGATCGGCAGCACCGGGCCGGGACGGCAACTCTGGCCGCGCTGGGCCGAATTCCTCGACAACGAACTACACGTGGACGAGCGCCTTCAGCTGCTGGAGAGCTTGCACGTGCTGCCGGACGCCGGATGGCAGGCGCTGCAGGCCACGCTTGAGCAGATGCGCGGCTGGAAGCGCCGGCCGGTGCTGCAACACGGCGACTTGCGGTTGAAGAACGTGATCGTCTCGCCCGAGGACGGCCGCATCGTCGCCCTGCTCGACTGGGACAACTGCCTGTCCGCGCCGCCGCCGTATTGGGACCTCGCGATCGCGCTTCATGATCTCGGCCCCGACGACAAGGAAGCTTTCCTCGAAGGTTATGGCCTGTCGCCCCCTCGCTTCGAGCGGCTGGCCCCAGTGATGCGCGTGCTCAACCTGCTCAACTATGCCTGGGCGATCCAGCAAGCGCTCGACGCGGGTGAGCGCAAGCGCGTCGCCTGGCTCAAGGCCCGGTTGCGCGGCGTGTTCGATATGGCGTTCTAGGCGCCGCTCCTAGTGCACCGAGTCCAGGAACGGCGTGCCCGGGTCGCTGACGTAGAAGATCACCACCTTGAGCGGCTCCGACGAACTGCGGTTGTAGCCCGTCATCTTCACGTGGGGCGGCTCCACATACGCCTGGCCGGGGCCCACCACGATGGGTGGCCGGCCTTCGAGTTCGAGCGTGAACTGGCCCTCCAGCACATACACGGTGACGGGTGAGCGATGCGTGTGAAAGACCGTGCGCTCGCCCGGCTGGAACGCTGCCGTGAGGACGCGTACCTGCTGCCGCTCGCCACGCGGCATCTGCTCGACCATTTCCGAAAGCACCTGGCTCGGCCGGGCCAGGCCGGGCTGCTGGGCAAAAGCCGGTATCGCCCAGTTGGCCAAAAGCAGCAGGATGGCTGCGGCGCGCGGCAGGATGGTATGCATGGCGGGTTCCTCGAATCGATGTGGGTCAAGTCTAGAAAATTCCTTGCCCGCGCAACAGCCGCGCGTTTGCATAATGGGGCCGCAAGACTGCGGGGTGCGAATGTTCGACTGGGACGATCTCAAGCCATTCCTGGCGGTGGCTCGGCACGGCAGCACGACGGCGGCCGCACGGGCCTTGGGCATCGATCAATCCACCGTGCAGCGGCGCCTTGCGGAACTGGAAAGGCGCATCGGTCAGCCCCTGGTTCAGCGTCATCCCAGCGGCTACCGGCTGACCGCCTATGGCGAGGAATTGCTGCCCCTGGCCCAGGGCGTTGAGCGTCAAGTGGCCGGCCTGGAGGAAAAAATCCGGTTGTCGGCGCGCGAAGTCAACGGCTTGTTGCGCCTCACCTGCCCCGAACCGCTGGTGGCACGCATCACCCGCTCACCATTGCTGGACCGCCTGGGGGCACGCCACCCCGGCCTGCGCGTGGAGTTCGTCACCACGGACCACTACGTCGATCTCACGCAAGGTGAAGCCGACGTGGCCCTGCGCTCGGGCGACACGGTCGATAACAAACTGGTCGGCCGCAAGGTGGGCGAATCGCTGTGGGCGGTTTACGCCGGGCGCGGGTATGTGCAAAAGCACTGCGCTCCCGAATCGGTGCAGGCCGCGGCGGGGCACGACTGGATCGCACTGGACGCCTCGATGCCGAACCACCGCTCCACCCAATGGCTACGCCAGGCAGCGCCCAACGCAAGAATCGTCGTGACCAGCGGCAGCGTCCTGGGCATGGTGCATTCCGCCAAGGCCAACGTCGGCCTGGCCGCCCTGCCCACAGCACTCGGGGACGCCGAGCCGGACCTGGTGCGCCTCTTCGGCCCGGTGCCCGAGCTCACGAGGATCTGGCGCATCCTCACCACCCGGCAGTTGCGTCGCACGCCACGGGTGGCCTCGTTCTTCGAGTTCATGGTGCAGGAAACGGCGACGCTTCGGCCGATATTGACGGGGTAGGCGTGCACCAGGACCCCTTCGATCTGGAACGATTCGTCGCCGCCCAGGCGCCGGTGATCGACGACGTCTATGAGGAGTTGCGGCGCGGCCGCAAGACCAGCCACTGGATGTGGTTCATCTTCCCGCAGCTCGAGGCGCTGGGCATGAGTGCCATGGCCAAGCGTTTCGGCATCGCCTCGCTGGCCGAGGCCCGCGCCTACCTGGCCCATCCGGTCCTGGGCCCGCGTCTGCTGGGGTGTTGCGCCTTGCTGCTGGACGTGCAAAACCGAAACATCCACGAGATCCTGGGACATCCCGACGACCTCAAGTTTCGGTCCTGCCTGACCTTGTTCAGGCAGGCCGCGCCGGACGAGGCCTTGTTCTCGCAATGCCTGGACAAGTACTACGGCGGCCAGCCGGATCCACTCACCGTCAGCCTTGCTCGCTGATCAGGGCCGAGTGCCGACATCACGGCCGCGTGTACCGCACGGCCCGGCTGTAGCGCGGCTGACCGCGAACACATTGAAGCCCGGACCTTCGACCACGTTGCCACCGCTATCCGTTAGCACCACGGTGTCCGCCCCGGCGTCCAGAGCCCCCAAGAGGCCCATCGTCAGATCGGATGGGGCGGTACCATCCATATGCGGGATATGCCCGTGCTCAAGCCCAGGTATTTTGTGATGGACACCTTTCGCGCCTACCTCATCTCGCGCCAGGACGCCCAGGTCCGCGCCGCATTCACCGACATGGACCGTTCGCAGCTCGACCCGGGCGACGTGGTCGTGCGCATCGACTACGCGAGCATCAACTACAAGGACGCGCTGGCCGCGACCGGCAAGGCGCCGATCATCCGGCGTTATCCGTGCGTGGGCGGCATCGACGCGGCGGGCACGGTGGAGAGCTCCAATTCGCCGCGCTTCAAACCAGGCGACACCGTCATCGTGCACAGCCATGGCTTCGGCGTATCCCAGCATGGCGGCTATGCCGGCCTGACGCGCGTGCCGGCAGATTGGGTCAACCTCGTACCGCCGGGACTGAGCGCGCTGGACGCGATCACCATCGGTGTCGCCGGCTACACCGCGGGGCTCGCCGTCGAGCTGATGGAGCACAACGGCCTGGCGCCCTCACGCGGCAAGGTGGTGGTGAATGGCGCCTCCGGCGGCGTGGCGAGCATCGCCATCGACATGCTGGCGCAGCGCGGCTACGAGGTGGTTGCGGCCACCCGAAAGACCAACGAGCGCGACTACCTGCTCGGCCTCGGCGCGGCCGAAGTGATCGACAGCGCATCGCTCTCCGTCGGCAAGCGGCCGCTGGAAGCGGCGACATGGCAGGGCGCGGTGGACTCGCTCGGCGGGCAGGCCCTGGCGGACCTCATCCGCACGATGCAGCGTGACGGCGTCATCGCGAGCCTGGGCAATGCGATGGGCATTGAATTCACCAGCACCGTCCTGCCGTTCATCCTGCGCGGCGTGCGGCTGATCGGCGTCAACTCCGACAACGAACCGCCGCTGCGCGCGCGGCTGTGGGAGCGCTTCGCCACCGACCTGAAGCCGCGTCACCTCGCGAAGATCGCGCGGGTCGCGCCGTTCGAGGAATTGCCGGCACTGATCGAGGAAGTGGCCGGCGGGCGGATCAAGGGCCGGACGGTGATCGAAATGGGAGCGCGCCGGTAGATCACGGCCGCTTCGGAACTTCACCCTTGACCGCCCACGCCCGGGCGGTCAGTGCGATGGGCCCGTCGCCGGCCGATGCAAGCCGCCCCTTCAAGGTCTCCCGTATGCGATCCCGGGCGGCCGCGTCGAGCCCCGCAAGGTACGTGGGTGCCGCGCCCTGCTTCCCCAGGAAGGGAGTCCAGTAGTCGTCGAAGTTGCGGAAGACCGTGGGGATGTCGATGGCACGCACGGACACCGAGTTCAGTCCCACCTCGCGAAACAGCGACTCGAGGGGGTCAGGCTGGCAGATCGGAAAGCGCTCGGCCTGATCGAGTTTGGAATCCTGAGGATTAAGCTGCACCGCCACATCCCAGAAATTCCTCATCATCTGCATGCCGCCGCCGTAGTCCCAGACATAGGCGCCTACCGTGCCTCCGGGACGCGTCACCCGCACCATTTCGGCTGCCATGACCTTGGGGTCCGGCACGAAATTCAGTACCAACCCCGACACGGTGGCGTCGCAGGCGCCGTCCGGCCAGCCCAGTGCCAGCGCGTCGCCCACGTCGAACTGAGCCCGCGGGTCTTTGACCCTCTCGCGCGCAGCACGAACAAAGCCTTCCGCGCGGTCAATGGCGATGATCGAGGCCGGGTGCCGGCTGGCGAGGATGCATTCCGTGAGCGCGCCTGTTCCGCAGCCCACGTCGCCCCAGGCCAGGCCCGATTCATTGTCCAGCCATACGAGAAACTCGCTGGCCACCGGACGGCTCCAGCGCCCCACCCACTGCTCGTAGGCGTCACCAGAACCCCAGGTTTCTTTGGCGCTATCGGTCATTCCTGGCTCCTCGTGTGGATCAGGAATTATCCGGCGACATCAGTCCAGTTTGATCCCGGCCGATTTCACCAGCGCGCTCCAGCGCTTGCTCTCCGCGGTGATGAACGCGGCGAACTCTTCCGGCGTGCCGCCGCCGATCTCGTTGCCGGGGCCGGTGATCTTGCGGATAGCCGAGCTCGGTCATGGTCGGGACGTCGGGCAGGCTGGGCAAGCGCTCTCATCCGCCGCGTCAACCGCGTGCGCCGCCTGCTCTCCTACCGCTCGACGCAGGACCGCCAGCGTTACCGGCAGCACTGCCAGCAGCATCTGGATGTGCTAGAACTACTGGAGCAGGAGCGCAACGACGAAGCCGCCGAGGCATTGCGTGCCCACCTGACCAGTACCCTGAAGAACCTGACGAAGATTTCCAACCTCCTGAAGCCCTGACGCCATGAACATCGCGCCCGAACTGCTGCAACGCATCGCCCCTACCGGCGTGCTGCGCGCCTCCATCAACCTTGGCAACCCCATCCTGGCCAACAAGGACCCGGCAACCGGAAAGCCCTTCGGCGTTTCGATCGACCTGGCCCATGCTTTCGCACAACGCCTGGGGCTGCCGATCGAACTGGTGGTGTTCGACTCGGCGGGCAAGTCCGTGGAGGCGGTGACGCAGGAACGTGCCGACATCGGCTTCTTTGCCGTCGATCCACTGCGCGGCGAGCACATTGCCTTCACAGCGCCTTACGTACTGATCGAGGGCAGTTACCTGGTGCGGCAGGACTCCGCCCTCCAATCGAACGCTGAAGTCGACCAGCCCGGCCGCCGTGTCGTGGTCGGCAAGGGCAGCGCCTACGACCTGTTCCTCACACGCGAGCTGAAGCACGCGGAAATCGTGCGTGCCCCCACCTCGCCGGCTGTGGTCGACCTTTTCGTCGAGCAGGGCGTGGAGATCGCGGCCGGCGTGCGGCAGCAACTGGAGGCCGATGCCCGGCGCCTGCCGGGCCTGCGCTTGCTGCCGGGGCGCTTCATGGTGATCCAGCAGGCGATGGGCCTGCCCAAGAGCCGGGGCGCGGAAGCGGCGACGCTTCTTGCACAGTTCGTGGAAGACATGAAGGCCAGCGGCTTCGTCAGCGAAGCGCTCAAGCGGCACGGCATAGAAGGTGCTTCGGTCGCGCCTGCCGAGGCATAGCCGCCAACAGTGCGAATCGCCATGTAATTTCGTCTCCGGCGAGCGCCGATGCTGAGTGCATGTTTGCGCTCTGTTGCAATGTGCACGAGATAGTTGCCCATTATCAAACGGCGTAGCAACGCATCACGGATCAACTTTCTTTGAAAGGGGAATCACCATGCGGAGAAAATTTCCTGCCATCGCTGCACTGGCGCTCGGTGGACTGCTTCTGTCGAATCTGATGATGAAAAGGCGGCACGCATCGGCTCCCACCGTGCCCGTCGAGGAGCCGAGCGGCACCCATCTGCCGGTCGGCACGGCTACCGCCACGGTCGCTGCGCTGCTAGCCGGCGGATGGCTAGTATCGGCGCAGCTGAAGAGAATGCGCGGACCAGGCGCGATGGCATCGGTCGAAGAGTCCATCGAGCTGAACGTTCCCGTCAGCGTGGCCTACAAGCAGTGGACCCAGTTCGAGGAATTTCCGAGGTTCATGGACAGCGTTCAGGAAGTGAAGCAGCTCGACGAAACGCACACCCATTGGCGCGCCAGGGTCGCTGGCAAACCCAAGGAGTGGGACGCCGAGATCACCGAGCAGGTCCCGGACGAGCGCATCGCGTGGCGCAGCACGAGCGGAGTCAAGAACTCAGGCGTCGTCACCTTCCACAAGCTTTCGGATTCGCGCACGAAGCTCATGCTGCACATGGATTATCAGCCCGAGACCACCGAGGAAAGAATCGGCGGCGCATTGGGCGGCGTCAAGCTGATGACAAAGAGCAATCTGAAGCGCTTCAAGGACCTGATCGAAGCGCGCGGCGTGGAAGCCGGCGCTTGGCGCGGCTCTGTGGCGCAGCACTGAGGTTGCGATCTCAGCGGCTAGGTACCATCGGCGGGTGACCGTCATCCACCGTATCCGCCTCGAGCCGGGCGGCATCATCTTCGATGCCGCCTCGGACCAGCCGTTGCTTCTGTCCGCCGCTGCGGCCGGCGTTGAGTTTCCCAGTTCCTGCCGCAACGGGACTTGCCGCACGTGCATGAGGCAGCTTCTGAGCGGTCGCGTTACCTACCGCATCGAATGGCCGGGCCTGTTGGCCGAGGAAAAGGCCGAGGGCTGGATCCTTCCGTGTGTGGCGTACCCAGAGGCTGACCTGGTCATCAGCGGCTGACGGCTACATCCGGATTACAAAAGCGGAACACGTTGAATGTGCCGCGAATACCGGAGCTTCCCATACTCCATCCGTCACCGGAACGGGTGGGCCCGGAGCGAAGCCCCCCAGCCCGATTACCCTTTCGCTCGAGGAGTCCACCATGAACCACCGTATCGCATCCGCCATCACCTTCGCCTCGACCGTCGCAGCCGCTACGGTTGCGGCTGCCTTCCTGACCACCAGCGCGTATGCCGAAACCCCGACCATCGACACCACGGTCTTCGTCAGCACGCGCAGCCGGGCCGACGTGCAGGCTGAACTCATGGGCCAGCGCGGCCAGATCACCGTCGCGGCCAGCGAATGGACGATGCAGCACAACGATGCCCGCCCATTCCAGAGCACCCTCACGGCCGAACAGGTCAGGTCCGAGTACAAGGCCGCGCGCAACGAAGTGCGGATGCTGACCGGCGAAGACAGCGGCTCGAGCTACTTCGCGCAGATGCGCCGCAGCGCACCCAGCGGCACCATCGCTGCCCGCTTGGCGCAGTGAGCTTCGCCAAGGCCCGGCCGGTTTCGTGCCGGGCCGTTTCGTGGATGGCTTGCCACCGGGGCGCGAGGCGCGCAGACTGCCCTTTCAGATCCCGCATCGGGGTCTCAACCGTGGAGGCAAGATCATGACCGTCGCACGCATCACCGAAATCAGCTGTGTCAGTGGCACGAGTTTCCAGGACGCGATCGTCCAGGGCGTCGAGCGCGCCAACAAGACCCTGAAGAACGTCAAGGGCGCCTGGGTCAAAGACCAGGAAGTGACCATCGACAATGGCAAGGTGACGGGATACAAGGTGATCCTGAAGGTGACGTTCATCCTCGCGGATTGATCGCAGGTCCGTCGGACCACGGGCGGGCATACTGGCAGGATGGATTCAGACCCGCCGCCGTACTGGCTCTACCTCCTGGAGTGCGAGGGCGGCAGTTATTACGCCGGCGTCGCCCTCGATGTGGAGCACCGATTCACACTGCACGTACTGGGGCGCGGAGCGCGCTACACCCGGGCCAACCCTCCAATTCGGATCGTGGCCGCGCGGCAGTATCCCGACAAGGGCTCGGCCCTGAGCGCAGAGTACGCGCTCAAGCAATTGCCTCGTGCCGAGAAGTTGAAGTTCTTTGCCCGCTCCCTACTCCCGCACGACTGCCGCTAATTCCCACGCGCCGCTGCCGTTCTCGCGGCGCAGAACGTACAGGCCGTCTTCCGTGTCCACCTTCCACCAGCGGCGGCCCGAGCCATACCAGCGGTCGATGATCGACTGAACCACGACACGCCTGCTGCCAAACCAGATCACGCTGGGCTCGAGTTCGGCCAGCGGTCCCACGTCGCATTCAACCCGCAAGTCCATTGCAGCACGATACCCGGCAAAATCATCCCATGCCAAACGCCAACAATCCCCTGCTCCAGGCCTGGACTCATCCGTACGGCCTTCCGCCCTTCAGTGACATCAAGCCCGAGCATTTCGAACCCGCCTTCGAAGTGGCGATGCGCGAGCAGCTGGCCGAGATCGATGCGATCGCCGCTGAGGCGGCGCCGGCCACGTTCGCCAACACCGTAGAGGCGTTGGATCGCGGCGGGCGCCTACTCGCCCGGATCAGCAAGGTGTTCGGCAACCTGACGTCGAGCGAGACCAGCCCGGCCTTGCAGGCCGTCGAGCGGGCAATGGCGCCACGCCTGGCCGCCCACCGGAATGCGATTTATATGCACGCCGGGCTGTTCGATCGCATCGCCGCTGTGCACGCCCGGCGCGATTCCCTTGGCCTCCAGGATGAAGATCTGGCGCTGCTGGAACGCGTTCACTTCGACTTCGTGCTCTCCGGCGCCAAATTGCCACCGGAATCGCGCAGTCGATACGCCGAGATCACGCAGGAGCTTGCGCAACTCACCACCCGGTTCGCCCAGAACCTGCTGGCCGAGGAGTCGAGCTGGGCGCTCCAGCTGAACGGTGAAGCCGATCTGGCCGGCCTGCCCGACTCCGTGCGCTCGGCCGCCCGCACCGCCGCGCTCGAGCGCGGGCTGGGCGCCGAAGCCTATGCCATCACCTTGTCGCCCTCACTGGCCGAGCCATTCCTGACCTTTTCATCGCGCCGCGACCTGCGCGAGATCGTGTGGCGGGCACGCGTAGCGCGCGGCGCCCATGAAGGCGAACACGACAACCGCCCCGTCGCGGCCGGCATCGTCGCCCTGCGCCAGGAACTGGCCGGGCTGCACGGCTATGCCAGTTACGCCGATTACGCGCTGGCCGACCGTATGGCCCAGGACACCGCCGCGGTGCTCGACCTGCTGCGCAAGGCCTGGGAGCCGGCCAAGGCCAAGGCGGCCGACGATCGCGCGCTACTGACGGCAACGGCAAAACGCCTGGGCGAGCCTACGCCCATCGCGGCCTGGGACTGGCGCTACGTGGCCGAAAAGGTGCGGCAGCAGCAGTTCGATCTGGACGATGCGGCGCTCAAGCCCTATTTCACGCTGGACAACATGATCGCGGCGATGTTCGATTGCGCGGGGCGGCTATTCGGCCTGCGTTTCGTCGAGCAGGCCAGCCCGGGCCTGTACCACCCCGACGTGCGGCTATGGGAGGTGCGGGGCCGCGACAACGCCCTGGTCGGCATCTTCCTGGGCGACAACTATGCCCGCGCATCCAAGCGCAGCGGCGCCTGGATGAGCGTCTTTCGCAGCCAGTCGGGCATCGATGGCGGCACCTTGCCCATCGTCATCAACAACAACAATTTCGCCAAGGCCAGCCCTACCCTCCTGAGCTTCGACGACGTCAGGACGCTGTTCCACGAATTCGGCCACGCCCTGCATGGCCTGCTGTCGCAGGTGCGGCACGAACGCCTGTCCGGCACCAGCGTGCTGCGCGACTTCGTCGAGCTGCCCTCGCAGCTGTTCGAGAACTGGGCGCTGGAGCCGCAGATCCTGCAGCAGCACGCGCGCCATTGGCAGACGGGCGAGCCGATCCCAAATAATTTGATAGACAAGCTGCTGCGCGCGCGGCGCTTCGACCAGGCCTGGGCCACCATCCAGTACACCGGCCCCGCGCTGATCGACATGGCCTTGCACAGCCTGCCGAACGGCACGCCCGTGGACATCGCGGAATTCGAGGCGCAGCAGTGCAAGTTGCTCGGCGTGCCCGAAGACATCGGGCTGCGCCACCACCTCACCCATTTCGGGCACCTGTTTGCAGGCGGCTACGCGGCTGGTTACTATGTGTACATGTGGGCGGAGGTTCTGGAGGCCGATGCCTTCGATGCCTTCGCCGAGAGCGGCGATCCGTTCCACCCCGAAACGGCGCAGCGGCTGCATCTGCATATCTACAGCACCGGCGGCAAGAGCAAGCCCGCCCATGCCTATCGCGCGTTCCGGGGAAGGGATGCGATGGTGGAGGCGATGCTGAAGAAGCGCGGGTTGGTGGGACACACTTGAGGAGTCGCGGATGCCCAAAAAAAATACCGTCCAAGCGCTTCAACACTGGCAGCCTCGCAGCGATAAGGGCAAGCCCTTCCCGCTGTCCGGGCTCGATCCAGCCGCTACACCGTTCTCTACGGGGGACAAGGACCAAGACAAGCTCGCCGTCGAGGAACTGGCGTCGGAAATCAACGAACTGCAAGACATGCTGTTCGCCGACAAGCGCTACAAGCTGCTGGTGATACTGCAGGGCATGGACGCGTCCGGCAAGGACGGGACCATCCGCGGTGTGCTCGGACAGGTGAGCCCCCTGGGCGTGCACGCCTACAGCTGGCGCGCCCCCACCGACGAAGAGCGGGCGCACGATTTCCTGTGGCGGATCCACCATCGCGTACCGGCGGCCGGTGAATTGACCATCTTCAACCGCAGCCACTACGAGGATGTATTGGTGCCGGTCGTCGAAGGCACGCTGAAGCGCGAGCAGACAGACCAACGCTTCCGGCAGATCAATGACTTCGAGCGCATGCTGGTCGAAACCGGGACTGTGGTGCTCAAGTTCATGTTGCTCATCAGCCGCAAGGAGCAGGGGCAGCGCCTGCAGGCCCGCATCGACGATCCGGCCAAAGCCTGGAAATTCGTTCCGCACGACCTCCAGGTTCGCCGGCAGTGGAACGCTTACCGCAAGGCCTACGAGGCGTTCCTCGGCGCCACCAGCACCGACGTCGCTCCCTGGACCATCGTGCCTTCGGATTCCAAGACCCATCGCAACCTGATGATCGGCACCATCGTGCGCGACACCCTGAAGTCGATGAAGCTGCGCTACCCGCCGCCCGCGCCGGAGATTGCCACCGCCCGGGTCAAATGAGTCAACGCCGGTCCTCCCAGTCCACCCATTCGACCGAGTGGGCCTTGAGATAGGAGCTGACCGCTTGGCCCATCGTTGGAAAGAACCGCTCCTCGCCCAGCCTGGAAAAGAGGCCGAAGCGCTTGAGCTTGTCCTTGACGGGATCCTTCATTTCGGCAAAACACAGATCGATACCTGCGGCGTCCAGCTCCCGGTCCAGTTCGTCCAAGGTGTCGGCGGCGGTGACGTCGACGCTGGTCATCGGTTCGGCGCCAACCACGAGCCAGCGCACCGGCGTGGGCGATGCCGCCACCGCGTCAAGCACCCGGTCACGGAACAACTCGGCGTTAGCGAAGAAAAGCGGCGCATCCCACCGGAACAACACCAGGCCCGGGATGGTGCGAGCCTGTGGATACCGGGTGATGTCGTGGTAGCCCTTGAGATCATCGACGCGACCCAGCACGGCCGAATGAGGGCGCCAGCCGTCCCAGAGAAACTCGATGACGGCAATCACGACAGCCAGTGCAATTCCCTGGATCGGGCCCAGTACGGCTACGCCGGCGAGGCAGCCGATGGACAACCAGAACTCCCAGCGCTGGATGCGATAAATCCTTCGCAGGTCGGCGATTTCGATCAGCGCGAGGGCGGAGGCAATCACGACTGCGGCCAAAGCCGCCTTGGGCAGGTTCTGGAGCAAATTCGGCGCGAACATCAGCAATGCAGTCACCGTGAGCGCGCCCACTACACCCGCGAGTTGAGTCCTGGCACCCGCGGCCTCCGCAACCGGCGTGCGTGAAGCGCTCGCGCTCACCGGCATGCCTTGGAAGAGCCCGGCTGCGACATTGGCAGCTCCGAGACCGACCATCTCCTGATTGGCATCGACGAAGGCGCCCTTCCGCGCGGCGTAAGTGCGAGAGAGCACGCTCGTGTCGGCGAACGAGACCAAGGCTATGGCCAGGCCGCCGAGCAGCACCGGGACGACGTCGCCCGAATCGATCCAGGGGAACACAAGCGCCGGCAGGCCTTGGGGTAATGCCCCGAGGACGGACACGCCGAAACGCGCCGCCAGATCGAAAGCCGCGACGATGACGGTGGCGCCGGCGACCGCTATCAAGACGCCTGGAAGTTGCTTGCTGCGCTTGAGAAGCCAGATCGTGGCGAGCGTTCCGGCGCCGAGTGCCAGCGCTACCCAGTTGGTTCTACCCGCCACAATCGCCTCCACGAATGCCCGGGACGCACTCAAGAGGCCGCGGCCCTCGACCGAGAAGCCGAACAGTGCGGGCAGTTGGCTGACCAACACGGTCAACGCGATGCCGTTCATGTACCCATAGCGAATGGGCTTGGACAGCAGCTCGGTGATGAAGCCCAGTCGGGCGAGTCCTGCCAGGACGCATACGCAGCCGGAGACAACGGCCATCAACGCAGCCAGGGTCATTGCGCGCTGGGGGTCCCCGGCGGATAGCGGAAGCACGACGCCCAGAATAAGGGCGATGTGCGAGGAATCCGGTCCGAGCACCAGCACGCGGCTGGGCCCGAACAAGGCATAGGCCAGCAGCCCGAAGATGGTGGCGTACAGGCCGCAAATGGCCGGAACCCCCGAGGCGACCGCATAAGCGATGCCGACCGGCACCAGCACCGCGGTCAACACCAGTCCGGCCAGGACATCGTGGTGAAGCCAGGCAATCTCGTACCCTCGAATGCTATCGATCCCAGGAAGCCAGCGCGCCCACCCGGTCTGGCGTGCGGCGCGCCGCAAAGGCTTCGAATCGCTCATGAACTGGCCCGACCTCAGGCCAATTCGACCAGAACGGGTTGGTGGTCGGACGCGTCCGTGGTGCCGTCGACTCGAACATCGCGAACACGGTGCGCGATGTCCGCGCTGACGAAGATAAGGTCGAAAGTGAACGGTGGGCCCGGCCATTGCGCCTTGTCGTGCACGCCCACCGTGGGCTCGTGCGCGCGACCGGGATGGGTGACTTCCCAAGCATCTTGGTAGGCCGGTGTCGCTGAGTCGATCGGCGCAAGCACCCGCGCGTGATCAGGCTCGTCGGGCCTGAAGTTGCAGTCGCCGAGCAGGACTGCCGCGGCGGCATGTGGCATGGCTTCGAATGGACCATGCGACGCGTCGCCGGGCTGACTCATATGCGAGCGCGCCACCGAGTCGCGGTGCAACTCGCGCAAGCGATCGATCTGGGCATCACGCTGGCGCGGCGAGTAGTACTCGAGATGTGTCGTCGTGACGCGCAGCGGGCCGAGCGGCGTGTCGAGCGTGGCCTCGATCGCGACCCGCTGCATGCTCATGACACCGTCCTCGGTGGGCCAGGGGAGGAGGTGCCGAAACACCTGCCGCACCGGCAGCCGCGAGAACAGCATGTTGCCGAACCGGCGGCGCTCGCCCGCCGTGCCGAGCGTGTCCACCGCCACCCCGGCGACTGGCTCGTAGCCCGGAAGTCTTGCCGCGAGCTGTTCGAACTGATCGCTTCCGTCGCAGCCGGGAAGCTGGTGGTGGCCGGCCGATACCTCCTGCAGGCACAGGACGTCGAAGTCCGCGAAGCGCTGCGCATGGGCGACGATGCGATCAAGGTCCACGCGGCCGTCGGCTCCCCGGCCCCACTGGATGTTCCAGGTGATGAGCTTCATGTCTGCTCCTGTCCTGACAAAGCCTGATCTGAACAGTCCCCAGCACAAGCACTCGCTAGAAACTGTTTCGCCTGTCACCAAAAGATCCCCTGGGCCATAGCCCAGCAACTAGACTGGTCTGATGAACGACGACGAGATTGCAATGCGCATGCAGCGCGAGGTGGTGGACAGTTACGACGAGGAACTCGAGCTCGAGCTGGAAGACCGCCCCTTCGACAGCGACGGATTGGAAGTCGCGCTAACGGAACAGGAGAAACGGGAGCGCCGGCGCTATTTCGCCGAGCTGTTGCGGCTGCAAGGCGAACTGGTCAAGCTGCAGGACTGGGTCGTGGCGAACGGGCATAAGATCGTCATCCTGTTCGAGGGGCGCGACGCGGCGGGCAAGGGTGGGGTCATCAAGCGCATCACGCAGCGCCTCAACCCCCGAGTCTGCCGGGTGGCCGCGCTGCCGGCTCCGAACGACCGTGAACGCACCCAGTGGTACTTCCAGCGCTACGCCGCGCACCTGCCGGCCGCGGGCGAAATCATCCTGTTCGACCGCAGTTGGTACAACCGCGCGGGCGTCGAGCGTGTCATGGGCTTCTGTACCGACGAACAATACGAAGAATTTTTCCGCACGGTGCCCGAGTTCGAGAAGATGTTGGTGCGCTCGGGCATCCAGCTGATCAAGTATTGGTTTTCCATCTCGGACCAGGAGCAGCACCTGAGGTTCATAAGCCGCATCCGGGACCCGCTGAAGCAGTGGAAGCTCAGCCCGATGGACCTTGAATCGCGACGGCGCTGGGAAGCCTACACCCGGGCCAAGGAAATCATGCTGGAGCGCACCCATATTCCCGAAGCCAGGTGGTGGGTGGTGGAAGGCGACGACAAAAAGAAGGCCCGCCTGAACTGCATCGACCACCTGCTCTCGCAGGTGCCCTACAGCGAGATCGAGCACCCCGTCGTGCAGCTGCCCGAACGCGTGCGGCACAAGGAATATTCGCGCAGGCCGGTGCCCAAGGAACTGTTTATTCCGGCCAAGTACTGACGGTTCTAGCGCAGCGGCTGCAGGTAGTTCTTCACCGCATACTGGCCGATCTCCTTGCCCATCTTCTGCCCTGTCTCGGTGGAGAAGCGATAGTGCACCCCGCTCCATACGCGGGCGTCCGACACCTCCTGCACGAACTCGGACACCTTGTTCCAGCGGCGCGTCACGCCGGGCAAAGTGGGACTCACCATCTCCAGGGGGCCAACCACATCGCCCAGCTCGCTTTGCAGCACCTGGCCCACCGAGGCGGCACTGATGCAATGCGCGCAGGGATATTCCGGGTGCATGGGCGCATCGACCAGCGGCAGCCAGCCCGCATCACGCTTGACTGCGGGATTGCCATGCTGGTCGCCGTTGCGCACGGCAGTCATGGGTCGCCAGAAGTTGTAGGTGTACTTGGCGTCGAACACGGCCACCAGTGCATCGTTGAACGCCATGTAGACCAGGGCGGCGACCCGCGCGGACTCCAGGGTACCCAGCTTGCGTTGCTCCACGGCCTGGCGCATGAGGCCGTTGAACGCCGGCGCACCGGTAATCACCCAGAACTGCGCCACTTGTGTCTGTTCGGCTGTGCGCTTGGTGGAGGCTCGGGCGCCGATCTGCTGAATCTCGTTGAAGTCGCGGGCCCACGTCTCGCTGGCGAGCGCCGGCGGCGGGGGCGGACGGAACTGGTCCGCGCTCTTCAGCAGCCACGGACGAGACAGCGCGAAGTCATGCGCGACAGGCAGCGTCGTGGGCACGTAAGACCCGGGGGTGGTGATCGGGCGGTACTGCGTGACCGCGCCCACGCGGTCATCGGCGCACCAGGTGAGGATGGTCTGCGCGGCCGCTTGGCCGACCGCGACACCGTCGTTGCGGGGCGCTCCCTCCGGCAGCTTCGCCAACGACGCCGAGAGCGCCTGGTCGAAGGTGGCGCGCTGGTCCGGGTAGAGCTTGACCAGCGCCGCATGGGCCGCAGCCGCCGCCGCGGCATCGATGGACGCATTCGGCGCCGCTGTGCCGGTGAACTTGAACTTCTGGTACTTGGGTTGGACGGCGTTGACCGCGTCGAACACGGCGGAATGGACCACCGCCATGCTGCGCGTCGTTAGCGTCGGCCCTTGTCTGGAAGCGACTGCCGCCTTGATGGCGATGTCGTTCCATTCGAGTACCGGGTTGGCGATGGCGTACAAAGGCGCTGCCAGAAGGAAGGGCGCAAGCCAATGCCTCCGGCCCATCACTGGGATTTGCATCCTGGTCTCCTATGACGCGGCGAACCCGCTGCGGCGGAAACTGTATGCCTCGCGCGCAGGAGGCGCAAAGCAAGAGATAAAGCGTTACAGGCTCGACAGCAGCGGCTGCTCGGCGCTACCCCTAGCGCGCAAGCGCTCGCAGGATCGCCTCGCGCGTTGGCCCGCGCACCTTGATCGCGTTGAGCACCTGGACGCGGCTGCGGCCGGTGGCGCGCATCAGGAACTCGACCTCGTGGTCGTGTTCGGTAGGCAGCTTGATCTCGGGTCCGCTCTTGGTCGGGTCGACGCCAGATTTAGCCATATTGCCGCCTAGTGTTGTGGTGGCCCACTGTGACAGGTAACTGTCGAGGTGTCCAACCCTGAATGCCGAACTGGTCCGACACCCGCTGCCATTGCGCGGGAGAACAATGGGACACGCGGCCGCGTAAGGCGGCCCCAACCCAGCAGGAGCAGCCATGACCGATCCTGAACGCAGCGAACGCGAACCCCAACCCTGGCATGCCGCGGACGAGAAACCCGCCGCCAGGAAACGCGGAGGACCCATAGGTACGCACAGCCTGACCGGCGACCCGGCCAGCGTCGGCATTCCATCGGCTCCTGAGGCCAAGAACAAACCCGAGCGCAGCACCCCGCGCGACATGCCGCCCGGCGCGCAGGAGCCCGATCCGCTGGCCGAGCCGCGCGCCAACGTCGGCGAGATTCTCGGGCACAAGCCTTGAGGCTGTCGGCGATCGTGTAAGCGGCGACGGCCTCCACGGGCTGCTCATGGGCAAGATCTGGCCTATCTAGCCCCTCATTTCATTTCTGGTTTTCGCCGAGCCACTTCAGGATGAAATCGGCGACCTGCAGGTTGTTCCTGTCCTGCATCATCATGTGCGAATTGCCCTTGATGCCGACCTCGGGAAGAGCCACCAGGGTGGCTCGGCCACCTTCGTTGCGGTTGATCCGCTGCACCACCAGCTTGCGCGCCTCGTAACGAGTGCGCGCGGTAAAGACCGGGGCATCCAGGTAGTCGCCAAAGAGTTCGAGTACCGGCACCCCCTTGTACGCGGCGATCTGTGCATCGGTCGGGACGATGGCCTGAGCACCTTCGATATTCACGACCGCGTGCACCAGGCCTGGCCGCAGCGCAACCAATGCATCGGCAAAAGGCCCCGCCAAGGAGTGGACCACCACCACCGCCGGGCCGATCTTGTCGAGCAAGGCGGCAAGCGCACGGGGCGCCGTTTGCATGGCGCCGCCCTCCAGCGTCACTTCGGCAAAGGGCACGCCCTGCGCGCCGAACGCCGATGCGGCCTGAATGGGGTATTGGCTGCCGGGATAAGCAGTCCCATGGGTCGGTCCGAAGCGAAACAGCGACCATGCGAGTTCAGCCGTCACCATCAGCATGGGGGGCGGAAGGGCCTTGGCGTCGGACTCGATCTTCGCCTGATTGAGCGCTGACGCATTGAATCCCGCTCGCCCGCGGCCGGGTGTGTCGACGACATAAACCGCATGGCCCTTGCGTGCGAAGTAGGTCGCCCATCCCTCGCGGCCATCGGGCGTCGTTTCGTAGCTCGCGCCCGTCAGGCCGCCTCCGTGGACCAGCACGACAGGGATCCTGCTGGTCTGGTTCGCGGGAATCCGGTAGTGAACGTACATCTGGTCCACCACCACGGTGCCGGGTGGCACCGGGCCGGCGGGTGAGACGCCAGGAAAGCGGGACATGGTATTGCGGCCTCCGACAAAGAAGGCGCCTTCATCGGCGAGGTTCAGGGGTGCTCCCAGGCTCGCAGCCCAGGTAGTCGGCACCCCGCCAATGGCGGCGAGTGCAAGTGTGAACGCTGAAAGCAGCTTCGTGAATCGGGGGTTTTGCATGACTTGTCTCCAGGATAGTTTTCGCTGGCGAAAGTGTGGTCACGCGTTGCCTCGATGTCCAACGAAGAGAAATCATGGATTCATGAGGCGGCCTTATGAGTGGCCGGTGGCATGCTTCTGGCTGGCAAGGAAATCGACAAAAGCCTGGGCCGCCGGCGAGACCGAGGATCCCGCCTTGCGCACCAGCAGCACTTGCCGCTCGACCAGCGGCTTCTCCAGTCGGCGCCATCTGATCCGGCTCTTGTCGGTCAACGACGTGGCATAGCCGGGGAGGATGGCGACGCCCAAGCCCGCAGCCACCAATCCAATGAGCGAGCCGGCGTAATCGGCCTCGAAAGCCGGTTGCAGCGGCAATCCAACGGATGAGAATCCCGCCTCGGCCAGATCCCTGAAGACACTGCCGCTGCGCAGCGTGAGGATGGGCGCAGAGGCCAGGTCTGCCCACGTGAGACGCTTCATGGAGGCAAAGGGATGCGAAACAGGAAAGACTGCGACCATGGCTTCCGTGAACAGCAGCAGCCGCTCCAGGTCCACCTCGGTCGCAGAGAAGGTCCCTATGCCCAGGTCGGCCGCCCCGCCGCGCACCAGAGGCAAAACCTGCATCGGCAACGTATCCTTCAAGACGAGTTCGATGCCGGGATAAAGCGCTTTGAATGCTGCCAGCACGGGCGGCAGAAACGTGCTCGATAGCACGAGCGGCGCAGCAATCACGACTCTTCCGCGCTCCTTGGCCACGAGCTTGTCGACCCCGTCGATCACGCTCTCGAGGTCACTCAGGATGCGCTGGGCCCCTGCAAAGAACTCGCTGCCGGCCGCGGTGAGGCTCACGGTACGCGTCGTGCGGTCGAGCAGGCGGGTATTCATCGCCACTTCGAGTTCCCGCACCAGCAAGCTCAAGGCAGACTGGGTGACGTGCATCGCCTGCGCGGCCCGGGTGAAGTTTCCAAGCCGGCCAACGAGAACAAAGGCCCGCAACTGGCGGAGGGTGACATTCATGAGGCGAGCCAATCACTTGATTGGAATAAATCGTTTGAATCATAGCGCCGCGGCGACTTTAATCACGCCACTACCCAAGCCAATACAACAGGAAGAGAGACATGAATCGACGGCAACTCATTGCGTTCCTATCCCTCGTTGCCGGCACCGCGCTGCCGGGAATCGCCGGCGCGCAAACTGCGTATCCATCCGGCCCCGTCAAGGTGCTGGTCGGGTTTCCGCCAGGTACCGCCGCCGACGTGGCCACCCGCGTCGTGACCGAAGGCATGGCCAAGCGCCTGCGCCAGCCATTTATCGTCGAGAACCGCGCCGGCGCGGGGAGCAACATAGCCGCCAGGGCCCTTGTTTCATCGCCGCCCGACGGCTACACCGTCTTCGTTGCGACCATCGCGAACACCATCAACGCCGGATTTCCCAATTCAACGGCCGTCGACCCGGTCAAGGATTTCATGCCGGTCACCATGATCGGCAACGTGCCGAATGTCCTGGTGGCGCATCCCTCGCTAGACGTCGCCACGGTGGCAGACGTCATCCGGATGGCCAAGGCCAAGCCGGGGGACCTCTCGTTCGCCTCTTCCGGCATCGGCACATCACCGCATCTTTCGGGTGAACTGTTCTCCATGATGGCCGGCGTGAAGATGGTCCATGTCCCGTATCGCGGCAGCACGCCGGCGGTGACCGACCTGCTGGCCGGTCAGGTGCAGCTCATGTTCGCACCGGCATCGTCGGTGCTCCAGCACGTTCGTGCCGGCAAGCTGAAGGCGTTGGCTGTCACCAGCCCAAAGCGCACGGCCGTTGCCCCCGAGTTGCCCACGCTGGATGAGCTTGGCCTCAAGGGTTTCGACACCTCGGTCTGGATCGGTCTCGTTGCGCCGGCCCGTACCCCGCCGGAAGTCACGGCCAAGCTGCGCGCGGCCGCCCACTCGACGCTCGATTCGCCCGAGGTCGAGAACGTGTTCAAGACGCAGGGCATCGACGTCGTCAAGACCAGCCAGGAAGAATTCAGCCGCCACCTGCGCAGCGAAGCCGCCCGGTGGTCCAAGGTCATCCAGGCCGCCGGCATCAAGCCCGAATAAATTTTTCATCACTAAAGGAATAGCGAAATGGCAAAACTCACCGCCGCGGAATGCCGCGAGTTCATCAAAGCCGTCACCGAGAAGGCCGAGGAAATGGGCGTGCCCCTCTCGGTTGCCGTGGTAGGCCCGGAAGGCAACCTGATCTCTTTCGAAAGGATGGACGACGCCGGCTTCATCACGCCCG
Organism: Caenimonas soli; assembly: GCF_013155545.1. Lineage (GTDB taxonomy): Bacteria > Pseudomonadota > Gammaproteobacteria > Burkholderiales > Burkholderiaceae_C > Ramlibacter > Ramlibacter soli. The sequence continues at coordinate 620,440 of NZ_JABJVV010000001.1, forward strand.
ATACGGCCCGAGCCAAGGCGTACACGGCAGCCGCATTCCGCTCCATGAGCCCCCGTTTCACCGACGGCCTCGTGATCCAGAAATGGTTCAAGGAACGCAATCCACAGATGCTGGTGAACGCAGCCGTCTTCAGCAACGGCCTGGTCTGTGCCTCGGGTGGCTGCGCGCCGGTGTTCAAGGGAGACGAGATGGTGGGCGCCTACGGCATCAGCGGAGCGACCGGTGACCAGGACGAAGAGATCGGCCGCTACGCCAGGGCCAAGGTCGGCTGGGCCCATATGCCGGCCAACGACACGACGCCGGAGAGTGTCAAGAAGCACGTCAACGAGATCTACGCCAAGGTGGGCCTGAGCGACCGGACCCTGTGAACTCATGACTATCGACTCAGCGAATATTGACTGCGCGGCCCGTGCGCTGCGCGAGGCGGCGTCCAGCGGCAACTTTGTCCCGCCGCTGCGCGAAAGCTATCCCGGGCTCGATGCCGCCGGCGCCTATGCGATCCAGCGGATCAACACCGAACACAGGTTGAAGCAGGGGCGCCGTGTCGTCGGCTGCAAGATCGGCCTGACCGCCCGCGCGGTGCAGGCGCAGCTCGGTGTCGACCAGCCCGATTTCGGCATGCTGTTCGACGACATGGGCTTCGGCGATTCGGACCCGGTCCCGATGGCCCACCTGCACCAGCCGAAGGTGGAGGCCGAAGTGGCCTTCGTGCTCGGCCGTGACCTGGCCATGCCGAACCCGGGCCATGCGGATGTGCTCCAGGCCATCGAATACGTGCTTCCCGCCGTGGAGATCGTCGGCAGCCGCATCGCCAACTGGAACATCCGTTTCGTCGATACGGTAGCCGATAACGCCTCCTCCGGAGCGTATGTGCTGGGCAGCACGCCGCGGCTCCTACGGGAGGTCGACCTGCAGCTGTGCGGCATGGTCATGACAAGGCGAGGCGAGCCGGTTTCGGTCGGCGCGGGCGCAGCTTGCATGGGCCATCCGCTGAATGCCGTGGCTTGGCTTGCCCGCACTATGGCTGCGCTGGGCCACCCGCTGCGGGCCGGTGACCTGGTGCTCTCGGGAGCGCTGGGCCCGATGGTGCCCGTCAGCGCAGGTGACGTCTTCGATGTCCGCATCTACGGCCTGGGCGCCGTCAAGGCGGCATTTGGCGGCCGTCCCGTCCAGGAATCACATTGATGAATCACATCACCGAACTTGCAACTATTCTCGATGACGCCGCGCGCCAGGCGCGCGCGGTTGCCCAGATCGATGCCGAGGGCCGCCTGTCGCTGGACGACGCCTACGCCGTCCAGAAAGCTTCGATCGAACGAAGGCTGGCACGTGGCGAGAAGCATGCCGGCATCAAGATGGGATTTACCAGCCGCAGCAAGATGGTCCAGATGGGAATCTCCGACGTGATCTGGGGCCGCTTGACCACGGGCATGCAGATCGAGGAAGGCAGTTCGATCGCCCTGGGCCGCTTCGTGCATCCGCGCGTCGAACCGGAAATCGCTTTCGTCCTCAAGAAGCCACTTCCCGGAATGGTCACCGCCGCCGAGGCGCTTTCCTGTGTCGAGGCCGTGGCCCCGGCGCTGGAGATCATCGATTCGCGCTACCGTGACTTCAAGTTTTCCCTGACGGATGTGGTCGCCGACAACGCATCGTCGAGCGGGTTCGTGATCGGCGCCTGGAACGATCCACGCGAGGACTTCAGCAATCTCGGCCTGACGATGAATGTGGATGGCGTTGCGGTCCAGATCGGTTCGACCGCGGCCATCCTGGGCCACCCCTTGCGCTCGCTGGTGGCGGCGGCGCGTCTGGCGGCCGCCGCCGGCGAGCCGCTCCAGGCAGGTGCGGTGGTGATGGCCGGCGGCGCGACGGCCGCGGAATGGATCAGGCCCGGAAGCTATGTCTCCATCGAGATGGAGCGTCTCGGCCATGCCGGCTTCCACGTCAATGAACAGGACTAGGCCATGAGCGACAAGGTCAAGGCAGCCATCATCGGTCCGGGCAACATCGGCTCGGACCTGATGATCAAGGTACTGCGCAATGCGAAATATCTGGAGATGGGCGCCATGGTCGGGGTGGATCCCTCGTCCGATGGCTTGGCCCGCGCCGAACGTCTCGGCATCCCCGTCACGTCCGACGGCGTCGAGGGCCTGCTGAAGCTGGACGTCTTCGACAAGATCGACGTCGTCTTCGACGCAACTTCCGCCGGTGCGCACCGCCACCACGACGAAGTGCTGCGCGCCCATGGCGTGCAGATCATCGACTTGACGCCGGCGGCGATCGGCCCCTATGTGATTCCCGCCATCAATCTCGAGTCCGAAAACGCGCCCAACATGAACATGGTGACCTGCGGCGGGCAGGCGACGATCCCCATCGTTGCCGCGGTATCCCAGGTTGCCAAGGTGCACTACGCGGAAATCGTTGCATCGATCTCCAGCAAATCGGCGGGGCCCGGCACCCGCTCCAACATCGACGAATTCACCGAAACCACGCGGGCGGCCATCGAGAAGCTCGGCGGCGCCGACCGCGGCAAGGCCATCATCGTGCTGAACCCGGCCGAGCCCCCTCTGATCATGCGCGACACCGTCTTTGTGCTGTCGGAGCTGGCCGATCAGGCGGAGGTCGAGGCCAGCATCGCTCGCATGGTGGCCAAGGTACAGTCGTACGTGCCGGGCTACCGCCTGAAGCAGCGCGTGCAGTTCGACGTCATCCCCGCAAATGCCCCGTTCAACGTGCCGAAACTGGGCCCACGCCATGGACTCAAGACCTCGGTGTTCCTGGAAGTCGAAGGCGCCGCCCACTACCTTCCTTCCTATGCAGGCAACCTGGACATCATGACCTCCGCAGCATTGGCCTGCGGCGACATGATGGCTCGCCGCCGGATCGCCGCCGGCATTGCGCGCGGCCTCCAGGAGCTGGCATGAACAAGCTCTACATCTCCGACGTCACGCTGCGCGACGGCAGCCATGCCATCCGGCACCAGTACAGCATCGCCCACGTCAAGGCGATCTCGGGCGCGCTCGACGCCGCCGGCGTGGACAGCATCGAAGTGGCCCATGGGGACGGCCTCGAAGGGTCGAGCTTCAACTATGGTTTCGGTGCGCACACGGACGTGGAGTGGATCGCCGCGGTGGCCGAAACGGTGAAAAACGCCAAGGTCGCGACACTGCTGCTGCCCGGCGTAGGCACGACGCACGATCTGCGCGCGGCCTACGACGCCGGTGCGCGGGTGGTGCGGGTTGCGACCCATTGCACGGAGGCCGACGTTTCGAGGCAGCACCTTGAGTACGCCCGGCAACTCGGCATGGACCCGGTCGGCTTTCTCATGATGAGCCACATGACCACGCCGGCGAAGCTGGCCGAGCAGGCCCGGCTGATGGAGGGCTACGGCGCCTCATGCGTGTACGTGGTCGACTCCGGCGGCGCGTTGAGCATGACCGACGTGCGCGACCGTTTCCGCGCGTTCAAGGACGTCCTGCGCCCGGAAACGCAAACCGGCATGCACGCACACCACAACTTGAGCCTGGGCGTGGCGAACTCCATCGTGGCGGTGGAAGAAGGTTGTGACCGGATCGATGCCAGCCTGGCCGGCATGGGTGCCGGTGCGGGCAATGCCCCGCTGGAAGTCTTCGTAGCGGCGGCCGAGCGCATGGGCTGGAACCACGGCACCGATCTGTACCGGCTGATGGATGCCGCCGACGACCTGGTCCGGCCGCTGCAAGACCGGCCTGTGCGCGTGGATCGTGAAACCCTGGCGCTCGGCTACGCGGGCGTGTACTCCAGTTTCCTGCGCCACGCGGAGGCCGCCGCCCGGAAATACGAGCTCAAGACCGTGGACATCCTGGTTGAACTGGGCAAGCGCAAAATGGTCGGAGGCCAGGAAGACATGATCGTGGACGTGGCCCTGGACCTGTTGAAGCTTCCACACCCCGCCTGATCATCCGCCCCCAGGAGCGGTTCACCACTTCATCTCGCCCTTGTTCACCTTGGCGCCAATCTCCAACGCGATGCCCGGGCCCGCCTCCGGGTAGGCCTGCTTCATTGCGCCGATGAGGGCACTGCTGTTGCGTCACATCCAGATTGCGGCACGTCCGGTCCCCGACAGGCCTCTGGAGGCCGACTGATGACGCAGCTATCCGTCGTGAACGGCAGATGATTGCTCATGTCCTGGCCGGATTGACGACCAAGGAGGCCGCCCGCGAGATGGGGATCTCTTCCACCACCGCGCTCACCTATCGCGACCGTGCTTTCAGCATCTGGGTATTCGCAGCCATCGGGAACTGATGGTTTTGCTGGCCCCGGGGCTCAGTGAGCCGCCTGAATAAGGCTCCCCTCAGCACATCCCGGAGACACGCACCGCCGGGACCGCCAGCTCGCGGCCGACCAAGGCGCGGGCCGCCAGCTCGAAGGACATCCCTTTGACGGCCTCCGGATTGTGAACGTTGACAGCGTTTCCCGCGTCGAAGGCGACGATGTTCTTGAACGCATTGCCGTATGCGATCTCGTGGTTGTCCACCTCGACATAGCCGATGTGCGGTGTACACAGCGCATTGGGCAAGGAAAGCAAAGGGTCCTTGCCGTCCAACACGGGCTCAGTCTCGAAAACGTCGACGGCAGCCATCCCGGGGCGACCGGCCTTCAATGCCGCGGCCAAGACGCCGGGTGAGATCAGTTCCGCGCGGCTGGTATTGACGAGCAGCGCGGTCGGTTTCATGCACGCAAGATCCTGCGCCGTCACACTGCCGCGCGTCTCTTCGTTGAGTCGCAAGTGCAGCGAAAGAACATCGGACCGGGCAAAGAAATCGGCGCGGTTCGCCGGGATGTCATGCCCGTCCTTGCGGGCCTGTCCGAAGCCGTTCTCCCGTTCCCAGACCAGCACGTTCATCTCGAAGGCCTTCGCGTAGTTGGCGATGACCTTGCCGATCCGCCCGTAGCCGAGGATGCCCAAGGTCCGGCCTCGCAGGCCCCTGCCGATCCTGGACTGCCAGCGACCCTGTCTCAACGCCTCGGCCTCGAAAGGGATGTGGCGCATGGCCGCGATGATGAGTCCCCAGGTCAGTTCCGCTGCTGCATAGGACGGCCGGGAGGTCAACTCCGAGCAGACGACGACACCGTGTCGCGTACAGGCCTCGAGGTCGATATGGGGCACATGGCCGTTCTGCGTAATGAGCTTCAGGTTGGGCAGGCGCTCGAGCAGCGCCTCGCCGATCGGCGTGCGCTCGCGCAACAAGACCAGGGCTTCAGCGTCCTGAACGCGTTGGGCCAGCACATCGACATCGGACACATAGTCGTTGAAGATCGTGACTTCGTGACCCTCCAGGGTCTTGAAGCAGTCGAGGCGACGGACGACGTCCGCATAGTCGTCAAGGATGGCGATTTTCATGGTGAATCCACTGGCAGTTATCTGTTGGTCAGGCGTTGGCCGGCAGGTCGGCAACCGCCAGGCCTTCGTCGATGAGCTTGCACTTGCGCGCTTCCGCTGCGGCTTTTTTCTCGGACAGCGCCAGCACGTCCTCGGCTCTTTGCCGGGGAATGAAGCAAACGCCGGTGTCGTCAGCCAGCACGATGTCGCCGGGCGAAACACGTATGCCACCGATCTCCACGTCGCCGTTGATCTCGACGGTTTCGATGCGCCACTTGCCCGTCACCGGGGAAATCTCGGTAGCCCAGACGGGATAGCCGACGCTTCTCGAATGGGAGATGTCGCGAATGGCGCCGCTGATGACCGCGCCGGCTTCACCCTGGCGCTTCCCGGTTTGCGCGGAAATTCCGCCCATGTTCGAGATGCCGCTGACGCCGTCGATCACGAGCACATCGCCCTGCGAGGCGAGGTTGTGCGCCTCGAACTCCGCCATCTTGTTGACATGAGCCCGAGCGCTTTCGTAGGCGTGCTCGCGCTGCATGATGTTGCGCACGGTCAACGCAGGTCCCACCACACACGCACCGGCGATGGTGGGTACGAACCGCGAAGCCGGCAGGACGCCGACAATGCCCAGTTCGTCCATGATGTCGGAGACGATACTGCTGGCGTCGCCGCCGAGGGCCTTGAAGCCATCGATCAGGGCCTGCGCCGGGCGTGGTACCTGCATCAGGCGAATGCGCTCGGGGGCGATTTTTCCGGTCAGTTTTTTTTCGGTCATGGTTTGCTTGCTTTGCACTGTGTCTTTAACGAATCGGGGACCATGGAAGAGGCGCCATGATTCGGCCTTCCTGCTTGGTATAGAACGGTTTTATCTTGGCGACGTAGTCCTTCCACCCAGGCGCCACCTGCAGTTCGGCGCGCCTGCGGCTTCGGTCTTCCATGCTGTCGTAGGCCCACAGATGGACGACCTGGTTGAGCAGTTCGTCCTCTGTCTTGAAGTAGCCCAGCATCCGCAGCACCTTGCTCTGGATCGGCAGGCCTTCGCTCTCGTAGAGCGCCAGGTACTCCTTCATCCGTTCCGGCTGGATGGTGTAGATGCGTTCCTCAATGACCATGCTCTTGCCTCGTCACTTCTCGATGCCCTGCTTGACCAGCCAGTCACGAACCAGGCGGGCCACCTGGTCGCTGTTGCGGTCCATCATCACCATGTGGCTGTTGCCGCGAATTCCCATGGCGGGCAGGTCGATCGTGTCGGTAGTGCCACCGGCCGTCTTGATGGCATTCGTGTACGTCTCGGCGGTGTTCCGGTAGCGCATCCACAGCGCGCTGTCCGCGAGATAGTCGCCCCATACCGTCAGGTGCGGTATGTGCTTGACCCGGGCCGGATCGACCTTGACCGGATCGAGGGCCGAGGCCGGCTCGATCAGCACGACCGCCTTCACCTTATCGGGCGCGCGCTGCGCCGCCGTGTAGACGAACTGGCCGGCCTGGCTATGCCCGACGATGACGCACGGACAGACCCGCTGCACCAGCGCGTCATAGGCGCTCTGGATCTGTGCATCGGTATTGGTCCAGCGGGCGACAAATTGCTTGGTGAACTGGTCGATCGCCGCCACCGGGAACTGCATGCCCGGATAGGCCTTTTGCTTGCTGACCTCGGCCGAGTAGCCATCGGCCGGGCCAAAGCGGAAGATGCCCCACGATTGGTCGATGGTGCGGTGCTCGGGCTCGGCGGGGTTGATCTCCGGATAGCGCGCCCATGAGGAGCGGCCTCGCTCCACGGCGTCAGAGACCAAGGTGTCGTAGCCCGCGCGCATGAAGTACTCATGCCATCCGGCTCGGCCGTCGGGAGTGGTTTCCCAGGTCACACCGGTCAGCCCGCCGCCATGCCAGAGCAGCAGCGGCACCTTGGCCTTGGGCGATGCCAGGGCAAAGTGCTGGACGTACAGCTGGCCGACCTGATAGTCGCCATTGGGATCGGACTTGCGAGTAGGCGCCTGGGGATTGGTGCGCACCTCTTTGACCGGCAGGCCGGATAAGGTCTTGCGTTCGCCGCCAATGTGGTAGCCACGCACGCTCTCGAGCGCGATCGGACCTTTTGTCGGCACTGCCGTGCTGGCACAGCCGGCGAGCAAGGCCACCCACGCGGCCAGCATGCATATTTTGAGATTCATCGGGCTTTCTCCGGCTTTCAATTCGGTTGCGCGCCGGATTTGCGTATCAACTCGGCCCAGCGTGGAATTTCCTTTTGCATGAACGTCGTCAACTCCTGCGGCGAGCTGCCCACGACTTCGATCCCGGTCGCCGCCATCTTCTCGCGCACCTCCGGCGTTTTGACGCTCGCGACGATTTCCTTGTTAAGCCGGTCGATGATCGCCTTTGGGGTGCCCTTAGGCGCATACACGGCCTGCCATGCCACCATCTCGAAGCCCTTGACGCCCGCCTCGTCCATCGTCGGCGTATCCGGCGCGGCCGCGACGCGTTTGGACGTAGTCACGGCAAGCAACCTGAGCTTGCCCGCCTTCACCAGCCCCATCCCAGCGGTTAGCTGGTCGAACAGGAACGCCACCTGTCCGGCCGCGACGTCTTGCAGCGCCTGCGGTTGCCCCTTATAGGGCACGTGGGTCAACGGCACCCCGATCAGGTCGGCAAACATTTCTCCGGCCAGATGGGTGGACGACCCGGCGCCGGGCGATGCGAAAGTGCGCATGGCCGGGTCCTTCTTGAGCAGCGCAATCAACTCCTGAACCGATCGCACAGGCAATTGCGCGTTGACGTACAGCGCGTTGGGAATGAAGCCGACCAGCGAGACGGGCTCGAAGTCCTTGATCGGGTCGTAACCAAGATTCTTGTAGAGCCCCGCATTGATCGCATGCGTGCTGATGGTGCCGCCCAAGAGCGTGTACCCGTCCGGATTCGCATTCGCCACCAGGCGAGCAGCAAGGGCGCCCGCCGCGCCCGGTTTGTTGTCCACGACCACCGGCTGGCCAAGGGCATTGGCCAGACTATGACTGATGGTGCGGCCGACGACATCGGTGGTTCCGCCCGGCGTGAATGGCACGACGTAGGTGATTGGCTTGGTGGGCCAGGACTGGGCCATGGCCGCGAGGGGCGCACATGTCAGGACGGTTGCGGCGACTGCCGCGAGCAATTCAAGGGGCCTCATGGGGTACTCCGTGTCTTGTGCGGCGATTATTTCTCGCAGATGGCTATGACGCGGGCTGGGCTACCACTTCCAATGACGAGGGGGAGCGCGCCTGCGACGAGGGTGCAGCTGTCGGGCTTGGCCGAAGCGATCGAACCCAGGTTGGTGGCGTTTTCTATGAACTTCCAGTCCCGCTGCAAGCCGCGCACGTGCGATGCATAGATATGCCCGGTAAAGCTTGCGTCAGCGCCGGCCTGGCCCTCGCCAGAGTCGATGCCAATGTTGTCGATCGCGATTCCATTGATGCGGATGCCTTTCTTTTTTTCCAGATCAATCAACGCATCCACTGCCGCCTTGCTTACACCAGGGAAATTCCAGCCATTGATGTAGGGCGATGTTGAAAGATCACCTCCTTTGTAGAAGCGCGACCAGCCGGTGTTGACAACAATCCAGCTGCCGTTCTGGAGCTTGTCGGCCACCGCATTGATGTCATTGGCTGTGACGTTGTTGGGCGAGGCTTCCGAGAAGTCCATCACGCTCTTTTGCGGGCTGGGGGTGCCGCCGTTCCTGTCCAGTTGGGCCTGCACGCGTTGGCTGATGTCGACAAAGACAATTGGTCCGGTCAGGTCTGCAAGGGTCAACTGATTTTGAAACCTGCGAGGTAAAGAAGCATCGGCCTCGACCGTTCCGGGGACATTGACGTAATGGGCTGGGGCATCAATGTGTGTTCCATGGTGCTCCGCAATCGTCATATAGGATCGATAAAAATGCCCGTCATCAAAGTGATTTTCACTGGGCTGCAATGCAACCTGCCTGAAGAAGCTGGGCACGGGCTGGCTGTGTGCATGGGGCTTGGTCAGGTCTGGCTTGGCGGGGTCACTGGCCAGAGGCGCGAAGGTCGGAATCTCGTGGGTCAGGTCAAGGTAGAGCGGTTTGGCCTTGACGTCACTAGAGAGCACATTTGCCTGGGAACCCTCAGCCGATCCGCAAGCGGTGAGCACCGCCCCGCTGATCGCTGCGAAACCCATTGAGCCAATGACGATCATCGTTCTTGCTGTCAATTTCATCGGAGTCTCCTTCTTGGTTTGTTCGGTCGCTCCGTAGTGCGAAGCGGCAGGCGTATTACAGGACTCCCTCATTCATAATACAAACGAATCTTTTCAATAAACACATTTGAACTATTCATGAATCTGACAGTTCGACAATTGCGCGCTTTTGTCTTGGTGGTCCAGAAAGGCAGCTTTACCGGCGCGGGCCGGGCAATGCACCTGACCCAATCGGCGGTGAGTATCCTGGTGCGGGACCTGGAGGAGGCACTGGGCTCACGCCTCATCGACCGCACTACGCGCAGCATCGCCGTTACCGCGGTGGGGCAGGAGTTCTTCGCGAGCGCGCAGCGCATCCTGGCCGATATCGAGCATGCGGTCGGCAATGTGGACAAACTCATCGCGAAGCAGCGGGGCCGCGTGGTCGTGGCCGCACCCCTGATCCTGTCGAGCACCTTCCTGCCTCCCGTCCTGGCGGCCTTCGGGCGCCTGCACCCCGGTGTTGACGTTCTGGTGCTGGACTCGTTGACGGACCAGGTTCTGCCGAACGTGCGTTCCGGCGTGGCGGATCTGGGCATCGGCACTTTCCGCAAGACGGAGGCGGATCTGTCCAGCGCTCTGCTCTTCAAGGAGCCGCTGGTGGCCGTTTACCCCAAGCGCCATGCGTTTAGCCGCGCCGCCCGGCTGGCCTGGAAGGATCTCCATGGGTGTTCCATCCTGACCCTGCGCAGTGGCAGCGTCTTCAGAGAGCTGACGCAGGCCGGGTTGGCCTCTGCCGGGTTGCCGCTGGAGCCGGCCTTCGAAGCGACCTACAGCGGCACACTGATCGGATGGGTGAAAGCCGGCCTGGGTGTGGCTATTGTTCCGGCGCACGCCACGGCACTGGCGGATGAAAGGAGCGTTGGCTGGAAGCGCCTGGAAAAGCCCGCGATAGAACGAGAGGTCCTCATGGTGCACCGCGCCGGCGTTTCGCTGTCACCGGCGGCGCAGGCAGTCGCCGAGCACCTGCTGACGAACAGCACGCGGGGCGCCCTCGACTCCGGCAAATAGGTTGCGGCGGAGCAACCCGCCCCTCAATCTCCGCTAACGTTGTTGTAGCGCTCGATCTGGCATGCGTACGATGCCTCGCCGGCGGAACACGGCGATACGGTGGACTGGCGGGGGGAAATGCCTGAGCACCCCGCCACCGCCAGAAGCAAGGCGACACTGAATGCCTTGATCATGATCACGGGCTCAGCCCATCTGGAGTTCCTTCTTGAGACTCGAGGCCTCGTCGTGAGCCCGCTGCACCGCCTGCTGCACTTTCGGGTCGACGTTGCCCGCTTTGCGGCACGCCTGCATGGCGCGATCGCCCGCCTGCTCGAGTTGCATGACGACATCGCGCAAGCGGCCTTGGTCGGCTTGCTGCTGCTGCGAACTGCACGCCTGCTGCGCCTGGCGCGCCTGCTGATGCATTGCGTCCACGGACTGGCGCACCTCGCTCGGCACCGAGCCTGACTGAACTGCCCGCTCTGCCTCGTCTGCACATTGCTCGACTCGATCGATCCGTTGCTTCACTTCACTTGGCTGCATGAGGTACTCCTTCATCAGAAAATTCAAGCGTACGCACCCCGCCGCAAAGACCAAGCCGACTCGTGCCTACTCGCGTGTAGGACAACTACCTACGGCCTTAGACTAGCTACACAGAAAGCATAGCCATGACCAACCTTGCCCACTCCTGGTTGATCCGCAGCGCGCCTGTGGCCGCCGCACAGGCCGCCGGCCGCCCGGTCGTCGCGCTGGAATCAACCATCATCGCCCACGGCATGCCCTATCCCGAGAACGTTCGCACTGCGCGCGAAGTGGAGGCCGTGATCCGCGGCCTGGGAGCCGAGCCCGCCACCATCGCGCTGATGGCCGGGCGAATCCGCATCGGCCTTTCGGATGACGAGCTGGAGCTGCTAGGCCGCTCCGGCCAGGCGCACAAAGTCAGCCGCCGCGACCTCCCGGCCGTGTTGGCAAGCGGCGAACTCGGCGCCACCACCGTGGCCGGCACGATGATATGTGCGGCGCTGGCGGGCATCGAGGTCTTCGTCACCGGCGGCATTGGCGGCGTACACCGCGGCGCGCAGGAGACCTTCGACATCTCGGCCGACCTGCAGGAACTGGCGAAAACCTCGGTGGCGGTGGTGTGCGCGGGCGCAAAGTCGATCCTGGACATCGGGCTCACGCTGGAGTACCTGGAAACGCACGGCGTGCCGGTGCTCAGTTGCGAGCAGGACAACTTCGCCGCGTTCTACACGCGCGACAGCGGCTTTCGCGCGGACTTCAGGCTGGACGACGCGGCGCAGCAGGCAATCTTCATCCGCACCAAGTGGGACCTGGGCCTCGCGGGCGGCGTGGTCCTGAGCACGCCGGTGCCGGAAGCGGCGGCGATGGCGCGTGGGGAGATCGACGCGCTGACGGAGCAGGCGCTCTCCGAGGCCAAGGAGCAAGGAATCACCGGCAAGGCCGTGACACCCTTTTTGCTGGGTCGCATCAAGGCGCTGACGGGCGGACGCAGCCTGGCGACCAACATCGCGCTGGTGAAACACAACGCCGAGGTGGGGGCCAGGCTGGCGCTGGCGTTGGCACAGGCGGCGGTCCATTGAGCGAGTAAGGCCGAATCCCCCTGCGTTGGCAAGGTCTCCATCATGCAACTACAGTTGTTGCATGAAACGAGACAGTCGATTATCCGGTGTGCTGCATTGCCTGCTGCACATGGCCGAGTTGGATGGCCCGGCAACTTCCGAGTCCCTGGCTGCCGCCATGCACACCAACCCTGTGGTGGTGCGGCGACTGATGGCCGGGCTGCGCGATGCCGGGTTTGTGGCATCGGCGAAAGGCCACGGGGGTGGCTGGGTGCTTTCCTGTCCCCTGGAGCACGTCACCCTGCGAGACATCCACGAGGCCGTGGGCTCGCCCGATCTGCTGGCTGTGGGCCATCGCGAGCAGAACCCGACCTGCCTGGTCGAACAGGCGGTGAATGCCGCGCTGGAAGACGCCTACCGCCAGGCGGAAGAACTCCTCCTGGCGCGCCTGGGCACGGTCACTCTCTCGGCGCTGTCGAAGGATTTCCACCGTCGCATGGCCAGCGGCCACCACAGCCTCGAGGAGATATCACATGGAATTTGACGCAGTCGTCGTTGGTGGAAGTTTCGCCGGGCTGTCCGCAGCGCTGCAACTGGCGCGGGCCAGGAGGCAGGTCGCCGTGATCGACAGTGGCCTGCGCAGGAATCGTTTTGCGCAGGTCTCGCATGGTTTTCTGGCTCAGGACGGACGGCCCCCGTCCGAAATCCACGCGGAAGCCAAGCGCCAGCTGCTGAGGTATCCGGCCGTGCGGTGGCTGGAGGGCGCGGCGCACGCCGTCCGCAGGAGCGGAAAGTCGTTCGAGGTAGTCACCGACCAGGGGGCGCAGCGCTCGAGGCGAATCGTTCTTGCCACAGGCGTGGCCGATCAACTGCCGGACGTGCCGGGGCTGCGCGAACGCTGGGGCAAATCGGTGTTCCATTGCCCCTACTGCCACGGCTATGAGCTCCGAAACGGCCACATCGGCGTGTTGGCAGTGGGGCCGGTGTCCATCCACCAGGCTATGCTGCTGCCGGACTGGGGAGCGGTCACCCTGTTCTTGAACGACGCGCTGACGCTGGACGCCGATCAGGAGCAAGCATTAGCGGCGCGCGGCGTGAGGATCGAGCGCGCACGAGTGGTCCGGGTGGCGGGGCGCGCGGCAATACAGCTGGAGGGACAGCGGGAGGTTGAACTGGACGGTATTTTCACGGCCAGCCTCACGCAACCTGCCAGCCCACTGGCTGAGCAGCTCGGTTGCGAATTCGATCACGGCCCACTGGGCCCCTTCGTAAAGACTGGTGCGCAACAAGAGACCACCGTCCCGGGCGTGTTCGCCTGCGGGGACCTCGCCCGAGCGGCTGGCAATATTGCGGTCGCCGTGGGAGACGGCGCCGTAGCGGGTTCGGCCGCGCACCGCTCGCTGATTTTCGAGCCGTAGTGTGAACAAATGTGTCACAGTCTTCACGCGGCCTTTGCGTGAAGCCGTCATCTTCCCTGCCCTGCTCCCCGTTGAAGCAGTAACCGGCCCAGAAGGCGGAGGAGGTGCCAAAATGATCCAGACCAGACCCAGCCCCTATCTGCTGCGTTTCAAATCGCTGTTCGAGAACGGACCCGGGTACGCCTTCCCTTGCGATGACAGGGGCCGGGTGGACCTGGATGGCCTGAGCGAGAGCGCCCGCAACGACTACTTGTATGCCCGAGCGATGATAGGCCGCGAGCTTGCCGCCCCTGCGGTGGAGGCCGGCGACCTGCATTGACAATGTCCCCCATGCCCGGCACATCGTTCCTGAGGTTTTGGGCGCCCGGCCTGGTTGCGCTGGGCGCGATGCTGTCGACCTGCGAAGACTCGCCGGCCGACCCGCGAAACGTCGAGCAGCAACTGCAGGGCACGTGGCTGAGGGAGTACGCGATGCACGGCATGAAAGCACGGCGCATCCTGACGCTCCAGCTGGACGGTTCGTTTCGCGAAAGGGTTCGGGTCGTTGATGGAGCCGGCGCCGTTACCCAGTACGACCATGAGGGAACCTGGCTCTACGACGGCACCAACCTGAAGCGCAAGTACACGCTGATGAACGGCGAACCGCCTTCGCGCCTGAACCTGCCGTTTGCCACCTTCCAGATTTCCTTCGAAAGCAACGACGAATTTCTTGGCATCGACCACATTCGCGGCCACCGGGTCCACTACCGGCGGGTGGCGCCGGAAACGCAGCCCTAAGGCGTTCGCGTCATCGGAGTGCCCTTGGGATATTCGTCCGCGATCCGGTCCTCCCAGTAGGTCGCCGGGTTCGGTGCGCTGCAAAGCCGCCGGTACACCTCTTCCGGAACATGCTTGTACGCCAGGATGGACTTGTTTTCCCAGTGCAGATCCAGCTGCCGCGGCGCGGGGTCGTACTCCGCCTTCTTGATGCGACCGCTTGTGAATACCTTCGTGAGCATGATTGGCGACTCCCGCGAACAGCTACCAGAGTGCATGGAAGCTGCCTGTGCCCCAGTTTACAACGCGGGGAGCCTAGCGCGAGCGCACCATCGTCGTCGTCAGTGAGTAGCGGCCCCTGGGATAGACGGAGCGCGTCACCAGCACGACGGCGCTGGCGGGATCGCGGTATTTTCGCAAGACCTTGAGGCCGGTGGATCCGTCCTCAGCCCGCAGCCGCCGCGCAATTTCGCCCTCCACCGCGCAGGCGGAGACGGTCTGCTCCACGGTGCCGATGCGGCGGCCGTAGGTTTCCTCGATCAGGTCGCAAAACAGCTTGCCGGGATACTTCGCGGCAAGCTTGGGCAAGCCCTCGTAGTGGGTATCGACGAAAGCATCGGTCCAGCCCAGGGGCAAAGCGGCGCCCTCCTCGCGCCGGGTCAGGCCGATGTGGATCCATCGCGAGCCGGGCGGACACCCCAGTTCGCGCGCCGTTGCCACGTCCAGAACCACGTGCCCGGTTTCCTCGATCTTGCGCTGCGCCGTCTGCGCGAGCGACACCAGATCGTCCAGGGTGGCCAGCGACTGCGTGAATGAGCCCACCGCAGGCAGCGCTTCGACCATGGTGCCGCGGTTGCGGCGCCGCGATACCAGCCCCATCTCCTGCATTTCCTTCAAGGCTGCGCGGATGGTGTTGCGGCTGGCGCCGTACTCGTCCATCAACTGCAATTCGGTCGGCAGCAAAGCGCCGACCGGCAACTCGCCCGAGGTGACCTTGCCGACCAGGTGCTGGGCGATCTGCTGGTAGCGGGTAACGGTCACGATATAGGCGCCTGTGCGAGGGAGATGCGGGCAAGTCTAACAACCCGTTGCTTGACAGCGGTAAGGCCCGCGCCTTAGTATATGTACCAACATATAAATAGACGGTATTTATTCAAGGATACGACTTCATGCTCCCTCGCAGATCCCTGTTGATTCACTCCCTGGCCGCCGTCCTGGCGCTGCCTTCGCCGGCCCTGGCGCAAGGTGCGGCCGATAACTTCCCCACCAAGCCCGTCACCATCATCGTTCCGTTCACGCCCGGCCAGTCGGGCGACGTCCTGGCGCGGGTACTGGCCGACGGCCTCACCAAGCTGTGGGGCAAGGCTGTCATCGTCGACAACAAGGGCGGCTCCGGAGGCACGGTGGGCAGCAAGATCGCCGCCGCAGCCGCGGCCGACGGCTACACGCTGTTGCTGGGATCGAGCGGCCCCATGGCCATCGCACCCAATCTCTACAAGAACACGGGCTACGACCCGCGCAAGGACTTCACGCCCATCATGAATGTGGCCGGGGTCGCGCAGTTGCTGGTGGTGCCGGCGGAGTCGAAATACAAGACCGTGGCCGAGTTTGTGGCGGGCGCGAAGGCTGCGCCCGGCAAGCTGAGTTACGGCTCCGGTGGCGCCGGATCCACCCAGCACCTGACGATGGAGATGTTCAAGCAGCGCGCCGGCGTCCACATCCTGCATGTGCCGTACCGCGGCTCCGCCCCTGCGTACACCGACATGTTCGGCGGCCAGATCGACGCGCTGTTCGATTCGCAGCCCGGCGTGCTGCCGTTTATCGCCTCCGGCAAGGCGCGGGTCCTGGCCGTGTCCACGCCCAAACGGGTACCCTCCCTGCCGGATATTCCGACGCTGGCCGAGAGCGGCTACCCCGGCTTCGACGTGCTGGGCTGGCTGGGCATCGTGGCACCCAAGGGGCTCGACCCGGCGATCCGCAACAAGATCAATGCCGACCTGAAGAAGGTCATGGCCACCGACGAGGTCAAGGCGCGCTTCGCCACGCTGGGCATGCTGCCCGTGGGCGGCAGCCCCGAAGACTTCGCCACCTACCTCGACAGCGAGCTGAAGAAATGGGGCGCCGTGATCAAGACGGGCTCCATCGCCGTCGAATAAGCGGCCAATTCCATGCGCATTACCGAAATCCGCGAACTCGCTGTTCGCCTCGAGGGCGACGTCGCCAACGCCGTCGTCAATTTCTCCGACCACGACGTCTCGCTCGTCTGCGTCGTGACGGACATCATCCGCAACGGCAAGCCGGTCACCGGGCTGGCGTTCAATTCCATCGGGCGCTTCGCCCAGGGCGGCATCCTTCGCGACCGGATGATTCCCCGGATGCTGGCGGCGCCTCCCGACACGCTGCTGGACGACAACCGGTCCGCCTTCTCACCCGCCAAAGTACTGGCCGCGGCCATGCGCAACGAAAAGCCCGGCGGCCACGGCGACCGGGCCGGTGCGGCAGCCGCCATCGAGCTGGCGGTGTGGGACCTGAATGCCAAGCTGGCGGGCGAGCCCGCGTACGCCACCATCGCGCGCGCCCATGGCCTTGTGCCCATGACCGACCCGGTCGATGTGTACGCCGCCGGGGGCTATTACTACGCCGCCGGCAAGCAGAAGGGCCTGGGCGATGAGCTTCGGCGCTACCGCGACATGGGTTTCAACGCCTTCAAGATGAAGATCGGCGGCGCACCGATAGCGCAGGACATGCGCCGCATCGAGGAAGCGCTCGAAGTGGTGGACGGCGATGGCAGCCGCCTGGCCGTCGACGCCAACGGCCGTTTCGACTACGAAACGGCCGTGGCCTACGGCAAGGCGATGACGCCCTATGGCCTGCGCTGGTTCGAGGAGATCGGCGATCCGCTCGATTTCGATTTGAACCGCCGTGCGGTCGAAGCCGTCACCAGTCCGGTGGCGACCGGCGAGAACCTGTTCTCCCGCGTCGACACGCTGAACCTGCTGCGGTTCGGTGGCATGCGCCCCGGCCGCGATATCTTCCAGATGGATGCAGGGCTCTCGTATGGATTGACGGAATACGCGGGCATGCTGGCACTGCTGGAACAGCACGGCTTCAGCCGCAAGCAGGCTTATCCCCATGGCGGCCACCTGATCAACCTGCACATCGTGGTGGGCCTGGGACTGGGCGGCTGCGAGGCCTACCCCGGCGTGTTCCAGCCCTTCGGCGGCTACTCACCGCAGTGCCGGCTGCAAAACAGCGCGGTAAGGCCGAGCGACGCGCCCGGCTTCGGGCTGGAAGAAAAGGCAGAGTTGGCGCCGTTCATCGCGAAATTGCTCGGGGACTGAATTTTCCTTCCTGCTGGGCTTCAGCCTGTCGGTGTCTTCGTCGCCATAGAATTTCTTCAGGCACGGGAAGCCGCGAAGGAGCCCCTATGCGAACGCTGTTGAAACTGATCGGCGCCTTCATGTTCGTGGCTCTCGCCGCCACCAGCAACGCCGCGGCGCCACAGCTGCGGACAGGCGCCAACTTCACCGGCAGTACCTACGGCATCGACAGTTCAGACGTTCCCCCGGACACCGATGGCGCTGTGGGTCGGCGCCACATAGTCGAGCTCCTCAACGGCCAGTACGCGGTTTACCTGAAGAACGGCAGGCGTGTGCAATCCGCCTCGCTCGATCAGTTCTGGGCCGCGGCCGGTGCAACTGTTCGGGGACGGTTGGCCGATCCGCGGATATTGTTCGATCCGTTCAGCCAGCGCTGGTTCGCGTCGACGCCTTCGTTCAACTTCGGGAACGGTCCGGACGACCTGCTGGTCGGCGTGTCGAAGGGCCCGGACCCCACGAAGGGCTGGGCAGGCTTCACGATTCCGTTTGCCGGCCCGGTCGGCACCTTCGTGGATTTTCCGACGCTCGGGATCGATCGCGACGGCGTTTTCGTCTTCACCAACGGCACCGTGCTGGTAGTGCCGAAAAGTGACCTTCTGGCCGATCCGCCGTCCGTTGCCCATGCCGTGCTCGTGCAAAGTACTGATCTCCTGACGCCGCTCGGCACCAAATTGCAGCCCATCGTCAGCCTGGACAATGTGGCGTTGCCGGAGCCCCTGCTCGGCCCTTGGGACGTGGAAGGCACCGTGTTCCGCCGCTGGAGCGTCACGGGCCCCATCACTGCGCCGGTGCTGGATGCGTCGGCCGGATTCATTCCGGTCACGCCGTACCAGGGGCTGGGCAACCAGGGCGCGCTGCAGCCGGAATCCGGGATCGGCATTTTCACGAGTTCGCCCATGTTCGCCTCGAGCGTCGTCATGCGGAACGCGGTCCTCTGGGGCGTGCAGACCGTGGCCAATCTGGGCCGCGCGGCGCTGCGCTGGTTCGCGATCGACGCCCAAACCAACGCCGTGCTCCAGGAAGGCCTGATCGCCGACCCGATCCGTGACGTGTTCATGGGTTCGATCGCGGTGAATGCCTGCAACGACGTCGTGATCGGCTTCAACGAATCCGGGCCGAGCCAGTTTGTGAGTGCCTATGCGGTGGCAGGCACCACGGTCAACAACGTCACGACCTTCGGCGAGCCGCTCCTGCTCAAGTCCGGCGTGGCGCCTTACGAGGTGACGGGCGGCGCGCCTGTTGCCCGTTGGGGCGACTACAGCGCGACCGTCGTGGACCCCAGGCATCCCCTCACCTTCTGGACATTCCAGGAATGGCCATCCGCGCGCGACGTCTGGTCCACCCAGATCACCCAACTCAAGCTGCACAAGGGCGGCCGGGCGCACGACGAAGCTGAAGACGACGATCGGGCGGACGACGCCGACGTCAACGATCACGCGAAGCAGGTTTCCAGATGCCGCGCGGGCTAGAACCGCGACTGGCGGCGACGCCCAACCAGTCGCGAAGTTGCTTCCCCCACTGAGGCTGACATTCCCAAAGCAACCTGAGGGCGTCTCCGGCGGTAGCGTCGCTTGGTCGATCAAGTGAAGCCAGTCGCAGAGAGCACCGACCTGCCGCCTTCTCGTCCTGCAACGCCACGTGGCAACAGACTTCGCATTGCAGCGCCGGCGCCCAGTCCGGTCGGACCCCCTGGGCGCTGCGGGCGCATTGCAGTGCGCTAACCGGATTTCCCGCGAACAGGTGTGCATAGGCCAGCGTGACGTACCACACGAAATTCTGCGGATCGAACGCATTCAAATGCAGGCCGCGGGTCAACGCGGCCTGAGCTCCGGGTGCGTCCCCAGAGAAGAGCCGAGCCATACCCAGCACGAGGTGACCGAGCGCAAAGCCCGGGGCCAGCTCAGCCGCGACGGTAGCAGCGCGGATTGCCGTATCGAAGCGCTGCGCATACACGCTCGTAATAGCGACCGCGTAGTGTGCATAAGGATTCTTACCGTCCAAGCGGATCGCGCCCGCCGCTGCTTCCAGGCCTTCGCGCAAGTCGCGTTCGGGCGCGTCGCTCCAGCCGTAAGCAACAATGCCCGCACTTACCCGCGCAAGCCAGAAGTGTGCTTGGCCAGACGCTGGGTCCCGGTGGCATGCCTCACGAAACAAGTCGCGCGCCTGCAGATGTCCGGAGCGCGTGACTTGATGGAAGAGCCAGGTGCCGCGATGCACCAGGTCTCTGGCGGTGGCTGTTGCGGTCCCACCCGCTTGGACCTGGGACGAAGAACTCTTGAGCAGTTCAGGCTCGACCGCTCCCGCCACTTGGTGCGCGATGGTGTCGTGGACGTTGCCCAGGTCGCCCGCCGCGAGCTCGTAGCGCGCCGACCAAAGTTGCGTCTCGGTAGGCGCATCGGTGAGCTGTACAGCGATGGCGAGTCCGTCAGCCGATTTGCGCAAGCTGCCTTCGAGCGCGTACCGAACACCGAGTTTTCCGGCGACCTCGCGCGTTGGCAGGCGATCGCCCTTGAATGCAAAGCTTGCGCTTCGACCGATCACCTGAAACCACCTGAAGCGAGACAACGCCATCATGATGTCTTCCGTGATGCCGTCGGCAACATACTCCTGCTCGGGGTTGCCCGTAAGGTTCAGCAGGGGAAGCACGACAATGGACGACCCTGGGTCGATGTCGAACGCCGGCGGCTGGACTGAAACGGGAAAGCAGAACCGGTAGCCGATTCGCGACACCGTTGCGATGAAATCGCCACCGTTTTCGGTTGTGCCCAGCACGCGCCGAAGCGCAGAGATCTGCACCGAGAGGTTGCTTTCCTCGACCACTGCGTCCGGCCAAGCGGCGTCGATCAGTTCGGCCTTGCTCAGAACGCGACCATTGGCACGCACCAATGCAACCAGAACGGCGGCCGCACGGTGACCCAGCGAAACAGGGGTGCCGTCCCGCAACAGAATGGCCCGCCCCGCATCGAGCGTAAAGGGCCCCAGCTCGAAGCACTCTTCAGCCATACAAGATTGTAGGGGCGCACATTTCGGAGTTTTTCGGCATTCCTTCAAGACTGGCCGCGAGGCTTGACCTAGGCTGAAAGCCTACCCATCACCGAAGGTGTTCGCCATGACGACAAGCCCCAAGAGCAAGATTGCACAAGTGGTCCGTGGGAGCGAGCCGTTCCGCAGCGTACAAGGTACTGTCTACGCACCTGGCATCAGCGCGGAAACCGCCAACGCAAAAGCGCTTTTTCTGGGGCTCGTCACCCTGCCCCCCGGGGAGCGAACCAAAGCGCATGTCCACAAGACCCACGAGTCGGCGTTTTATCTGGTCAGCGGCGAGCGGGTGGAACTCTGGAGCGGCGAGCACCTGGAGCATTTCGCCGTAGCTCGCCCCGGCGACTTCTTGTTCATCCCGCCGCTAGTGCCGCACGTGGCTGTGAACCGAAGTGCGAATCAGCCGGCCGTTTTCATTGGCGCGCGAAATGAGCCGACGGCCATAGAGAGCGTTCAAATGCGACCCGACCTCGACGACCGAATCCTTTGACCAAGAGAATGTGGAGGTTCAAATGCAAAAGTCGATTGTTCATACTGAGCACGCACCCGCTGCGGTAGGTCCCTATTCACAAGGCGTGACCGTGGACGGGTGGGTTTTTACATCGGGTCAGGTGGCACTTGACCCACGCACCGGCACGCTCGTCGGCGACAATGCGGCCGCCCAGGCGGAGCAGGCGCTCCGTAACGTCAAGTCCATCCTGCTGGCAGCTGGAAGCACACTCGAATCCGTGATCCGCGCCACGGTCTACCTGACGGACATGGACGATTTTTCAGCCTTCAATGCCGTGTACTCGCGCTACTTCCCCGATAGCTTTCCGGCCCGGGCATGTGTCGAGGTTTCACGCTTGCCCCTGGGGGCCCTGGTGGAAATCGATGCCATTGCGCGAGTCCAACAACGCTGAGCCGTCACGCCGCACCTGCAGGCGATCAACGATTGGCGAGCTCGCGACAGCGGGCCTCGTCCAGCGGGTGCCCGGCGCCGCGGAAGCCTTGCGCAGCGGCGGCGAAGCCCTCGCGGGCGGCCGAGCGCTCGCCCGCGGCCAGCGCGACATGCGCCCGCGCCTCATGCAGCGCGGCATACCAGGCGGGCAGCTTCATCACCACGTTGGCCAGGAATTCGGATAGCCGCTGATGGCCGGCGGCCAGGTCCATCTCGCGAGCCCTGGCGGCCGCGATGGTGGCGGGAATGGCGAAGGTGATGCGGCAGCCGGGGCAGGTCTCCAGCGGGCCGCGCACGGCGGCCTCGGCCTCTTCCAGCACGCCCAGGGCGGCATCCGGATCGGTCGTGATGGCGATGCGGGTGCCGTAGATGCGGTCCAGCAGATGGAAGCCGACGTCGGACTGGCGCGCCACGTCCAGCGCTTCATCCAGGAGGCCGCGCGCCAGGTCCGGCTGGCCGCGGTACATGGCGAGCTCGGAACGGCGCTGCAGCGACAAGGCTTCACCCGTCGCGCCGCCGATGGCCCGATGCAGCCGGCCGCCGGCGACCAGGTCTTGCTCGGCCGCGTCGAGCTGGCCGCTGAGCAGCTTGGCCTCGCCACGCAAGGTCACGGCGAAAGCATGGCCGCGCGCGGCGCCGAGCCGCTGCGCCTCGGCGGCCAGCGAGTCGGCGAACGAGATCACGTCGGCGTACGGACGCGAACCGTAGAGGAAGCGCTGCGTGATGCACAAGTGGCCGTCGAACACCCGCGTCGCAAGGTGCGGCAGGTGGCTGGTCTCCTTCAGGTCGGCCCACACGCTGCCGTGCAGGTCGCCGCGCGCGTGCGCGGCCGCTGCCTGCGCCCAGGAGGCGATCACCAGCGTGCCCTCGTCGCCGGTCTCCAATGCGAGGCGGCGCACCTCGGCCGCGCGGCGCGTGCCTTCGGCCGGATCGCCGAAGCCCAGCGCCGCGGCGCCGCTGTAGGCCAGGGCTTCGGCCAAACGGCCCGCGACGGTCGTCGGATGCACGTTCTCCAGGTACTTCAGGGCGCCCGGCGGGTCGCTCATCTTCACCTGCGCCAGCGCCCGCTTGGCGCGCAACTCGTGGGCCTGGGCCTCGGGTGCGACGTCCGCGGCGGCGTCATAGGCGAACAGGGTGCCCGGGCGAGCCAGGGCGTCCATGGCCTCGGCGCGCAGCGCCAGCGCTTCCGGCTGCGCCGGGCGATGCGCGAGCAGCGGCTCGACGTGGCGCAGCACGTCCTCGAAGGCGCCGAGGCGGAACGCCTGGCGCGCTGCGGCCAGCGAGGGCGGCACCGCCTTGTCGGGATCGCCCGCGGCCAGCCAGTGCTGGCCGACCAATCCCGGCGCGGCGCCGGCACCGTCCAGCCGCGTCGCCACGTCGCGATGCAGGGCCACGCGCCGATGTGGCGTGACGCCGTCGACCAGCGCCTGCCGCACCAGCGCATGGCGGAAGCGGTAGCGGCCGTCCGTCACCACCAGCACGCCGGCGCTGAGCGCCCGGTCCAGCCGGGCCAGCGGATCGTGGCCTTCGTCCACGGCAAGCGCAACGGCGGTAGCGACGTCGAAGTCCTCGGCCGCGAGCGCCAGCCGGCGCAGTCCCTCCATCGCACCCTCATCCACGTCGCACAGGCGTTCGGCCAGCGCCGCCGACACGCTGCGCGGCAAGTCCGGGCTGGCAGCATCGCCTGACGCGGGTGCCGCGTGCGCAAGTTCGACCACCGCAAACGGAAGGCCCTCGGCCCGCCGCGCGATGCCTGCTGCCGTACCCGGCGGCAGCGGTGCAGCGGACGACCGCGTGGCCAGCAGCGCCGCTTCGTCCTCGGTCAGCGGCCCAAGCTCGATCGCCTCCAGTTGTCCCGAGCGCAGCATGCGCGACACGTGGCGACCCAGCAGCTCCGGCAGCGTGGGCCGGCATGCGAGCAGCACGAACACCGGCGGGCCGCTGGCCGCCAACTGCACCAGCACCTCGGCGCTGGCGTCGTCGGCAGAGTGCGCGTCGTCGACGATCACCAGCACGGGCTTGCCGGCGGCGGTGGCCAGCAACAGGCGACGCACGGCGCCCACCATCTGGTGCCGCCCGAGCGGCAGCGCCAGCGGCGGCGCGCTCCCGGCGGCGGGACTCATCGCGGCCAGCACCGTCTGGGCGTGCGCGCCGATGGCCTCCAGCGCGTCGGGGGTGGCGTCACGCAGCAGCGGCTCCACCACATCGGCCGTGAGCCCGTAGGGCCGCGTCCAGTCGCTGGCCTGCATGGCACGCACCTGCCAGCCGAGGCCCCGAGCCTCCTCGGCCACGCGGCGGCAGAAGGCGGTCTTGCCCATACCGGCCGGCGCGCGCACCACCGCCCCGCCCGGCCGGCCCGCAAGGCTCGCGCGCAGCAGCGTCAGCACACGCACCAGTTCCAGCGCCCGTCCGACGAAGCGCGGCGCGGCGCCCTCCATCCCCGCGACACATTCGCGGTACAGCGCTTCCACCTGCGGGCTGGGCCGCAGGCCCATGGACTGCTGCAGGTGGTCGCGCAGGTGGCCATACCAGCGCAGCGCCGAAGACCGGCGGCCGGCGGCAAGCTCCTCACGCATGAGTTGCAGGTGGGCTGCCTCGTCGGTGGGATCTTCCTGAACCAGCCGCTCCAGCTGGCCGGCCTGCCGCAGCAGCCGCAGGTACTTGTCGCGCAGCCGCTGCCGCGGCGCCTCCGTCCAGGGTTCGTAGCGGGCTTCGGGCAGCAGCTCGCCGCCATAGAGTTCGGCCGCCGCCTTGCACGACTGCGCGTCGCCGCCGGCCAGCGCATCGTCGGCGGCGCGCTCGAAGCGCACCGCATCGCAATCAACGCTGCGGTCGGGCAGCAGGAAGACGCGGCCCCCGCGCAGCACCAGCGCATCGGGTTGATCGATGAACTGCCGGGCGTGATGTGCCGCCTTGCGCAGGTTGGCGCTGCCGGCATCCGGGTCCAGGTGGGGCCACAGCGCCTCGACCACCTCCTCGTTCATGAGGCTGCGCTCGGGCTGCAGGCTCAGCAGTTGGATCAGCTCGGCGGCGCGGCGGCCGAGCTGTTCCTCTGGCGACTTCGCCCCCTCGACGCTGACGCGGAACTGCCCGAGCAGCCGGATTTGAAGCGACATCGCGATCCTTTTCTCCCGGCGCGCGCCGGGAACGTTTCAGGAACACCCGGTGTGGATCATGACATCACAGGCGCTAACCGGTGCCTGATTCTAGGAGAGCAAGCATGCGCATGGCTAAAGATGACGTAGACGTCAAGATGCAGATCCCGGGCGCGGTGATCCGCCAGCAACTGAACTTTGGCGACGCGACCGGACTGGGAAAAATCAGCGGGGAGTACTTCAGCCTCTCGGCAGGCGTCGATACCACGCCGCTGTTCCAGGGACTGCAAGGCAATTCATGCCAGTGCCCGCACTGGGGCTTTGTCTTGCACGGTCAGCTGACGACGACCGATGAGGGCGGCGCGCAGGAGACGGTCAAGACGAATGACCTTTTCTACTGGCCGCCCGGTCACAACGTCAAGGTCGACGCAGACGCGGAGATCGTGATGTTCAGCCCTCAACACGAGCACAGCCACGTTATCAACCACATGATCGAAAAGGTGAAATCATGAACCCGAACAAGACCCTCTGGGAAAAAGGCGACTTCACCCGTATCGCCGAAAGCATGCGGGAAAACGGGGAAGACATCGTCAGGCAAGCCGGCATCACTCCCGGCATGAGAGTTCTCGACCTCGGATGCGGCGATGGCACGACGGCCATCCCGGCCGCGAAGCTGGGCGCCAATGTGCTCGGCGTGGACATCGCAAGCAACCTGGTCGCCGCGGGCAACCGGCGCGCGGCCCAGGAAGGCTTGTCGGCGACCTGCCATTTTTTGGAAGGCGACGCCTGCGACCTGGGCAGTATCGAGAACAAGACCTTCGATCTCGTCATCAGCATGTTCGGCGCCATGTTCGCCCCCAAGCCCTTCGACGTGGCCAGGGAGATGGTTCGCGTGACCAAGCGCGGCGGCCGCATCATCATGGGCAACTGGATCCCCAATGACCCGACGCTGGTCGCGCAGATCCTGAAGATCAGCGCGTCCTACTCGCCGCCGCCGCCCGAAGGCTTCATCAGCCCGATGACCTGGGGCTCGCCCACCAACGTGATCGAACGCTTCGGCGAGGCGGGCATCGCGTACGAGGGCATCACCTGTGAGCGGGACAGCTACCTGTTCGACTTCAAGGGGTCACCGGCGGAGTTCGTCGACACGTTCCGGCAGTTCTACGGGCCCACGATGAATGCCTTCGACGCGGCCGCCAAGGAGGGTCGGACGGATGCGCTGCGCAAAGAGCTGGTGACGCTGTTCGAAAGCCAGAACCTGAGCCAGTACCCAGGCACGGCGTTGATCCCGGCGACGTTCCTGCGAGTGACGGTGCAAGTGGGCTGACGGTACGCCTTTGCGACTCTACTGGCCCGAGCCAGCCCAGTAGAGCGCCGCGGGATTGCTGGTGAGCGCCAGGGTGGCGGCTTCCTCTCCCACCCAGTCGTACACCGCATCGAGCAAGCTTGGATATACCGCGAGCGCTTCGTAGTTGGTACAGGGCCAGTCGCTGCCCCACAGCAAACTCCGAGGACCCAGCTCGTCATGAAGGATCCTGCCCACCGCGCGGGGGTCTTTTCCTTCCAGGCGATATGCGCCGCTCAACTTGACGTGCACCGGGTTCAGGCGAGCGCGCGCCCTCAGCATTCCGATCGTCGGGTCCGAAGCCGAGGCTGCGGCAGGTTTGCTCATGTGGTCGACGACCAGCGGGATTCCCCTGGGGAGTTGGCGCAGCACATGCGGCAGGCCTCCCACGTCGGTGTGGAGTTCCACGTGCCAGTCCAGCAGGAACATCTCGTCCCAAACCGAAGTGGCATGGTTCCATGCGCCCAGGTCGTGGGAGGCACCGGAGAGATTGAGGCGAATTCCGCGCACACCGCACGATTGAAGATGACGCAACTGCTCCGCTGACCAGGCAGGATCGATTACAGCGATCCCGCACAAGGTGTCGGCGTGCTTGCGCAGCTCTTCGCACAGGCGGGTGTTGTTGGTGCCTAGAAAGCTGGGTTGGACGAGTACGCCTCGGCCCACCCCTACCGCGCTTGCGGCAGCCCGCCAGGTCTGGAAATCCGCGTCATACGCGGGGACATACCGTGCGCCGGGACTCGCCTCGCCCGCTGCGAAGAGGTGGAAGTGAGAGTCGACCAAAAGGTTTTTTGACGATTTCGGCGGCATGCAGTACATTCTAGTCCTCTAGAGGTCTAGTCGATGCAACAAAGCAGTCAATTCACCGCCGACGTGGAGCCGTCCATTCCCGGCCTGAGCCGCTATGCGGAGCTTGCGACGGACCTGCGCGCGCGCATCCTGCGGGGCCAATGGGAGCCGGGGCAAGCCCTCACCGCTGAAGCTGAACTGGCGCGCGCCTATGGCGTCGCCCTGGGCACGATCCGGCAGGCGATTGCGCTGTTGGTGGATCAGGGCCTGCTTGAACGGCGGCACGGCAAAGGCACGTTCGTGAAAGCGGGGCTCGGCGGCGCGTCGATGCTGCGCTTCTTCCGTTTCCGTCATGCCGACTCATCGCAGGCGCCCACCTCGCGCATCCTGAATCGCAAGCGGATACCGGCCGATGCTGCCACCTCTCAAGCCTTGACGATCCCTGAAAACGCGCCCGTGCTGGCACTGGAGCGCCTGCGCAGCATCGCCGGGCAGCCGTGCCTGCTCGAGACGATCATGCTGCCCCTGCCCCTGTTCGAGCCGCTCGCAAGCTCGGATCCGGCAGCTTGGGGCGATCTTCTCTACCCCGAGTACCAGCGTCGATGCGGGGTGGTCGTCCACCAGGCCGAAGATCAGCTGAGCTTTGACACGTTGGGCGCATCGAATGCCCGACGGCTGGGACTCACGAAGGGCCACCCCTGCGTGCGTGTTCGGCGCCGGGCGTATGACCTCACCGGCCGATGCGTGGAGCTTCGCATCACCCTCGGCGATGCGTTTGACTTCGAATACACGGCCCACGTGCGGTGAGGCCCTTCACTTCTTCTCCAGGAGACAGTCCATGAAGCCCCGTTATTCTTCGCTCGGCCGTGCCGCCGGCATCGTCACGATCGGCATCCTGGCGGCCGCGGCGCAAGCCAACGCCCAGCCGACAGCCTGGCCCGCGAAGCCCATCACACTCGTGGTGACCTATCCGCCCGGCGGCGGCGCTGACGCCATGGCTCGCCTGATCGCGCCCAAAATGGGTGAAGCGCTCGGCCAGAACGTGATCGTCGATAACCGCCCCGGCGCAGGCGGACAGATCGGGGCCTCCTTCGTGGCCAAGGCCGCGCCGGATGGTCATACGCTGATGCTCGACGCGTCATCGTTCGCAGTCAATCCGTCGCTCTACCCCAAGCTGCCCTACGACAGCAGCAAGGCGTTCCGCGCGATCGGCCTTGTCGCGCAGTTTCCGAACGTGGTGCTGGTGAATGCCCAGTTCCCGGCGAAATCGGTGGGCGAACTCACTGCGCTTGCGCGTGCGCGCAAGGACGCTGTCTCCTACGCCTCGTCGGGCAACGGCTCGGCCCAGCATCTCGCCGGGGCGCTGTTCGAATCGGCAGCCAAGGTCGACATGGTTCACGTTCCTTACAAGGGAGGTGGCCCGGCGTTGAACGATGTGATCGGCGGGCAGGTTCCGCTCTTCTTCGGCAATCTTGCTTCCACCCTTCAGCATGTGCAGTCCGGCAAACTGCGAGCACTTGCCGTCACCTCCGCCAGACGTTCCAGCATGCTCCCGGACGTGCCCACCTTGACCGAATCAGGTCTGCAGGGAGCCGATATCTATGAGTGGAACGCGCTCTTCGCGCCCAGTGGCACCCCTGAGCAAGTGGTGCAAAAGCTCAACGCCGCGCTGCACAAGGCCATCGACGCGCCCGACGTCAAGGCACGCATCGCTCAGCTTGGCGGCGAACCCCAGCGAACGACGCCCGACGCCGCCCAGCAATTCATCAGCGCCCAGATGTCTCTGTGGGCGCGGGTGATCAAGGACCGCAACATCACTATCGAGTGACTCGACGCCCCTAACCCAACCCGGAAAGAAATGAGGTTTGACATGCAATTTGAAGATCAATCTACTACGCGGCGCACCTGGATCACCCAGGCCGCGGCGGCGGGACTCTCGCTCTCCCCGCTATTCGCAGCACGCGCCGCGGAGGCCTGGCCGACAAAGCCGGTACGCCTGGTGGTGCCGTTCGCACCCGGCGGAAGCTCCGAGATCGTGGCTCGAGCACTCGCCGGCGAGATGGCCAAGACCATCGGGCAGAACGTGTTTGTGGACAACAAGCCAGGCGCGGCCGGGAACATCGCCATGCAGGAAGTCGCGAACTCCACCGACGGCCACACACTCATCCTGGGTCACATCGGCACCCTTGCCGTGAACCCCTACATATTTCCCAAACTCCCGTACGATGCCGAACGGGACTTCGCCCCGATCACGCTCATCTCAAAGGTGCCCAGCCTTTATGTCGTGCATCCGGATCTGCCCGTGAAGGACTTGAAGGAGTTCGTCGCGTACGCCAAGGCGAGGCCTGGTCAGCTGAATTACGGCTCGGCCGGCAATGGCAGCGCCGGCCACCTGGCCATGGAGTACCTCAAGCTGGCGACGGGATCTTTCATGCTCCATGTGCCGTATCGGGGCACGGGCCCCATGCTCACGGACCTGATGGCGGGCCGGTTGCAGGCGGCGTCGGTTGGCGCCCCGGCATTACTGCAATTCATCAAGGCAGGAAAGCTGCGGTGCATCGCCACGGGCAGTTCGACGCGCCTTTCCCAGTTGCCTGACGTCCCGACGGTAGCCGAACAGGGCTACAAGGGGTTCGAGATGACGCAATGGTACGGATTGATGGCACCCAGCAAGCTTCCCAAAGAACACCTTGACAAGCTCGAAGCCGAGGCCGTGAAGGCTGCGCGCTCCAGGGCCGTCGCCGACAAACTGGGACAGGAGACCGCGATTGCCGTCGGCAGCACCCGCGCCGAGTTCGCCGCCTTCATCCGTCAGGAGCAGGCGCGCTGGAAACCAGTGATCGCGCGCGCGCAGATCAAGCCGGAAGGCACCTGACCACCTAGCCAGGACGGATGTCTGATTTTGGCCGGCGGACGGCCCTCACCTTCCCGCTATTGCCGCCGCCGCAAAAAAACTGCTCTGCACCGTCGGACTCGAGCCCGGAGATGCCCACCCCGGCCGGCATCTCCAGGGCCTCCAGGACTTCCCCGGTCCGCGGATCGATCCGCCGCAACTCGCTTTCGTCGCCTTCCCAGGTGGCGTGCCACAGCTCGCCATCGACCCAGCTCACGCCGGTGACGAAGCGGTTGGATTCGATGGTGCGAAGCACGGCACCTGTCTGCGGATCGATCTGATGGATCTTGCGGTCCCGGTGCTGGCCCACCCATAAGGTCCCTTCCGCCCACGCGAGCCCCGAGTCGCCGCCACCGCCCGGCGCGGGGATGGTGGCGAGTACGCGGCCGGTGTCCGGGTCGATCTTCTGGATGCGGTCCTCCGCGATCTGGAAGAGGTGCCGGCCGTCGAACGCCGTGCCCGCATGCGCGGCGACGTCGATCGAGCGCACCGTCTGTCCGCTCGCCGGATCGAGGGCGTTCAGCTTGTCCCCGGAGGCAAACCAGACCTGCCGGCCGTCATAGGTGACGCCACCCACTTTCTCGACACCCGGAAAGGGCCCGTATTCACGCACGATTTTGGCTGCTTGTCGCTTCATGCCGCCATCCTACTCACCTGGCAGCGAAGCGGGGAGTAACAATGCCGTCGTGAATCCGGCCACGGTCGGCGTCGTCATCCAGCGACGCGATCGCCCGTGGCCCAACCATTGCACCTTGCCCGCCCCCGCCAGGGATTCCAGCGCACGCTGCACGGTGCGCTGGCTGGCGCCCAGTGCCAGCGCCAGGGCCGAGCTCGACCACGACTCGCCGTCGGCCAGGAAGGCGAGCACCTCCCCATGCTCCCCTTCCATCGGCCGCGCCAGCACGGCCACCTCGGCCGCGTGGTGAGGCTCCAGCACGAAGCCCTGCTTCGTCGCCGTCACGCTTGCCAGTGGTTGTAGCAGCGTGCGAAGCCGTCCCATCTCGACCCGCAACCGCGCTCGATACGACTCGTCCGCTTCCTTGCCGCGGAAGGCCCGCGCGACCAGTGTGTCCCGCGGCACGTCGGCGGGCCACGCCTCGCCCAACGCGCGGGCCAGCGCAAACAACACCGGCCGGCTTGCCAGTGACACCGACACTCCTGCCCGGCGCACCGCATAGCGGCACGCGTCCACGACGAACGCCTCGGATGCGAGAAGCGCTTCCACCTCTTCGAGCAGCAGGGCCCGCCCCTCGCCGCGCGAGATCAGGCGCGCCGCGGGCGCGTCCAGAGCGCGCGAGGCGCTCGCCACTTCCGCCGCCAGCGCGGGGATGCCTGCCTGGCGCGCGGCGAGCTCGGCCCCGGCGAGCGCAGCGCGCGCCGTCTTCGTGTGCAGGCGCCGCACCGCGAGCCCCGCAACCACCAGCGCATGGGCGACCTTCGATGCCGGCGGCAAGGGTGTGGGATCGAGCCCGGCGAGCGTCCGCTCGGCCTCGTCGAGCTGGCCGATCAGCAAGAGGCGCCGGGCCTGGAGATGTCCCGCATGAGCGGCGTTGGCCTTGTCGCCATGCGCTTCGAGCGTCGCCCTTGCGGCGTCCAGCGCCTTCGCCGGCCAGCCCAGGTCGCGCGAGACGAGCGCGATCTCGGCCTCGGCGACCACGCACCGGGCGCGGTCCACGGCTTCTTTCGATCCGAAGGCGCGGGCGGCACTTCGCAACAGCGCCTTTGCCCGCACGAGATCGCCGAGCCGCGCCATCGCGATGCCCCGAAGCGCGAGCGCGGCTGCGTCGTCGCGCAGAGCCACGCGGTTCAGCGCGCCGAGCACATCACCGGCCGCGAGCGCGCGCGCCGCGGCAGTGATCAGCGAATCCATCCCCACCTCGCCAAATATCCCGCCACATTTGTCACTCTCACTCTCCCCATGCTTGTTTTTACTATAAGCCCACGCCTGATCGACAACCAACGAAAGGAGATGGCGATGACGACACATAGGACCGGAACACGCGAAGAATGGATGGCCGCGCGGCTCGAGCTGCTCACTGCGGAGAAGGAGCTGACGCGGCGCGGCGACGAGCTGGCGCGGCAACGCCAGCAACTGCCGTGGGTGCGGATCATCAAGAGATATCAGTTCGAGACCGACGAAGGCGGCGCCTCGCTGGCGGACCTGTTCCAGGGGCGCTCGCAGCTGCTGGTCTATCACTTCATGTTCGGGCCCGACTACACGGCGGGCTGCCCCTCCTGCTCGATGATCGCGGATGGCTTCAATGGGTTCGCCGTGCACCTGGCCAACCATGACGTGACACTCTGCGCGGTCTCGCGGGCGCCGCTCGCGAAGCTGCAGGCGTTCAAGCAGCGGATGGGCTGGACTTTCCCCTGGGCGTCCTCGGCCGCCGGCGACTTCAACGCCGACTTCAACGTCACGTTCACGGAAGCGCAGCAGCGCAAGGGCGACATCGACTACAACTACCGGCGCGAGCCGGCGTGGACGCTACGCGGGATCGGCGACTCGCTGACGAAAGGCGGCGAGGGACCCGTCGCCGAGATCGCGGCCACGACCGGAACCGACGTGGCCACGTACACGCGAGAGAGACCGGGCATGAGCGCGTTCGTGCGCGAGGACGGCGCGATCTACCACACCTACTCCACCTACGCACGTGGACTGGACGCGCTGTGGGGCGTGTACCCGTGGCTCGACCGCGCCCCGATGGGACGCAACGAGACGGGCATCTGGTGGCGCCGTCACGACGAGTATGACGAGCCGGCGCGCACCGCCAGCGCGGCGTGCTGTGCCTGAGCACAACCTGTGGATGCCGATGTGCGGCCAGACTTGGGCCGGCACAGCGGCGTCCTTCGTCGGCATGTGGGCCGCAATGATGGTGGCGATGATGCTGCCGTCATTGGCGCCCACGCTGTGGCGCTATCGGCTGGCACGGGGCACGTTGGTAGGCGCGGGCTACTTTGTCGTATGGACCGTGCTCGGGCTGAGCATCTTCGCGCTGGGCGCTGCGCTCGCGGAAGCCGCCATGCAGATGCCGGCGGTGGCGCGCGCCGTTCCCGTGTCATCGGGGATGGTCGTGCTGCTCGCCGGCGCGTTCCAGTTCACGGCGTGGAAGGCGCATCACCTGGCTTGCTGCCGGCAAGCACCGGGACGGGACCTTGCGTTCCCCGCGAACGTCGGCATGGCATGGCGCCACGGCGTGCGGCTGGGCTTGCACTGCTGCTACTCGTGCGCCGGCCTGACGGCCATCCTCCTTGTCATGGGCGTCATGGACCTGCGCGCGATGGCGATCGTCACGGCAGCCATTACCGCCGAGCGTCTTGCGCCGGCGGGTGAGCGCGTCGCCCGCGCCGTCGGAGCCGTCTCAGTGGGGGCAGGCTTGGTGCTGACCGCGCGAGCGGTCTGGCTCGCGTAAACGCCGAGCTAGAACTTTCCGATGACCTGTGCCTTTGCGAGCACCTGAGCGCCATACCTCGCCTCGAACGCATCGATGGTCCACGGCGTGCGCGTGTCGACCTGCAGCTTGTCGCGCGAGGCGAACACGGCAAAGCGATAGGCGTGCACCCCATCGGGCGGACACATTCCTTCGTAGCCGCGCCCGCCGCCCGTGGTCTGCCCGACGTCACCGGAAAGCTGCTGGCCCGCGGCGATGGTCACATCGCCGTTCGCCGGGACGTTGAACATGTTCCAGTGCACCCACACCTTGCCGGCGGGCTTCACCGCGTCGGGGTCGTCGGCGACGATCGCGATGAACTTGGTGTCGGCCGGCACGCCGCGAATGGTGAGCTGCACCGGCTGATCCGTTCCGCCCTTGGCGCGGCAGGCGTGGGGTTTCTGGATCCGACCGCCCACGATGCTGGAAGAAGAGAGTTCCATGAGAGCCTCCTCTTTCAATCTACGCCTTTGCGCGCCGGTGCGCAAACGCGGCCCCAGCTCGACAAACAGCGGGTCAATCGGGACATTTTTCGTAATCGCTGAAGCTACCCGGCACCAAGCTTGCCGTGCGTTACCGGCGCTTGCCTTCGCCAGTGATCAGAATCATCATTGGCGGTGACCATGACGTGCATGGCCGCGTAGCAGGAGAGCAACATGAGATGCAAGCTATCAGTGATGGACTCGAGTGGCGACAAGGAAGTAACCTGGCAGCCCGATAGCCCCAGCGAGGTTGCGGCGGCCAAGGCGATTTTCGACGCCGTCAAGAAGCGCGGGTACCTGGTGTATTCGCAACCGGCCGGGGAAAGTGGCATTGCCTTGGGTCAGTTCGACGCCAAGGTCGAAACCATGATCGCAGTCCCGCCAATCGTCGCCGGGTGACCATGGCTATGTGGTGGACCCGAGCCTTTCGCCGTCATGTCGAGGCCGAGGGCGGGTGGGTGGCATCGGAAGTGACTGTGCTTGCGACCACGTGGGAATTCCTGGGTCCGTCGCTCAACGACTACCACCTCCCCGATCAGGCCGCACAGGCCAAAGCCAGGGTGTTGCTGGAGAGGGCCCTCACGCCGCAGCAGCGGCGCGATCTGCTCGCCAAGCGCTGCTTCTACGTGAAGGGCAAGAGGTTCAACTATCGCATTCGCGAAGGGCACTCGGGCAACGTGGACGCGCTTGACTCCAGCGGGCGCGTGATCAGCCGGCTCTGTGCCCATCCGCTCGGCCGCGTTCCGGTCTACGACATGATGCTGGCGCAGAAGCTGTGGATCGAAACCGACGAGACGATGTTTCTGGAGAATGCGGCGCCGTATCCGCTTCAATACTGACCGGCGGTCTCACATACGGTACCGCAGCAGCTAGGGCAGGTTCTCCCGGAAGATCACCTGGCTTCTGACCTGCTCGACGCCGCTAGTCGGCTCGCGCCCATCGCGCAGGTTGGCGAAGATGCGCACGCAGTTCATCACGGCGCCCTGGGGGTTCTGGGTGATGACGGCGTCCATGGTGCCGTCGATCAGCAGCGCTCGCGTGTCCGGCGTCAGGCCATGCCCGATGAACACCGGCTTGCGCGAAGCGCCCACCTCCTTGATGGCGCGGCCAATCCCTGCGGCGCCGCCGCCGATGTTGTAGATGCCGGCCAGGTCGCCATGCTGCTCCAGCAGCGTGCGCGCCTGCCGGTAGTTCTTCTCTTCGTCGTCCTGCCCTTCGCGAGCGCCGACCACATGGACCCCCGGGTACTGCTCTTCGAACAGATGCAGAAACCCGGCTTCGCGCTCTTCATGCGCCCGGTAGCTCAGCGAGCCGGCGATCATCGCCACCTTGGGATGGCGCCCGCGCGCGGCCGGTCCCATGAAGCGTGCGATCAGGTAGGCGGCCGTGCGCCCCGCCGCGCGATTGTCCAGGCCGACGTAGGCGGCGCGGCTGGAGTTGGACAGGTCGGAGATCAACGTCACGGTCGGCACGCCTTGCTCGGCCAACGACGCCACCGCTTCGCGGACCATCGGATGTTCCAGCGCCATGAAGGCGATGCCGTCGCATTTCTTGCCATGCTTCAACAACTGGCGCGCCAGTGCCTCCGGATTGAAGCTCTCCACGTACTCTGCCTGGCAGCGCACGTTGAATGGCGCCCAGTGCTCGTGCGAGTAACCGATCAAGTCGCCCAGCATGCGCAGGAACCGGTTGGGGCCCTCGGGGATCAGGAAAGACAGCCGCAAGGGCTTGGGCGCCATCGCGGCCCAGGCCTCGGCTTGCGCCACATAGCCCAGGTCCGCGGCGGCGCGCATCACGCGTTGCACGGTCGAAGCCCGCACGCCGGTGCGGCCGTGCAGAACCCGGTCCACGGTGGCCAGCGAGACCTCGGCTCGTTGCGCGACCTCTTCCATGCGGGGCAGACTCACCTCAAAACACCTCATTCAGCCGGTTTGACGATGCGGCCATGCCTGCCTACTCTATCGTCATCCGAGGGCAGAGACAATCGCCCCAACATCAGAAACCCTCAGAAGCCGTCAGATCAACAGGAGACAATGCATGCCCTCGAACCTCACGCAACCTTCGCGCCGCACGGTGCTGCGCCAACTGGGCGCCCTGCCTGCCGCCGGCATCGCCGCCGCGCTGCCCCGCTTTGCCCACGCGGCCGA
The DNA here is from genome assembly GCF_013155545.1 of Caenimonas soli. GTDB lineage: Bacteria > Pseudomonadota > Gammaproteobacteria > Burkholderiales > Burkholderiaceae_C > Ramlibacter > Ramlibacter soli. The sequence goes on from NZ_JABJVV010000001.1 coordinate 656,311, forward strand.
GTACTCGCTGAAGTACGGCAACAACCTGCCGGTGAGCCATCCGCTGAACGTACGCGCCCAGGAAGCGGCGGACCGCATCGCCAAGGAAAGCAAGGGCCGCGTCGAGATCAAGATATTCCCCAACAACCAGCTGGGCGGCGACACCGACATGCTGGCCCAGGTGCGATCCGGCGGCATTGACTTCTTCACGCCCTCCGCGCTGGTAATCGCCACGTTGGTGCCGGTGGCCGCGATCAACGCCACGGGCTTCGCCTTCGCCGACTACAACCAGGTCTGGTCGGCGATGGACGGCAAGGTGGGCGCCCATGTGCGGGCCGCCATCGGCAAGATGCGGCTGCATGCCTTCGAGAAGATGTGGGACAACGGCTTCCGGCAGATGACCAGCAGCAAGTCGCCGATCACCGCGGCCAAGGACATGGACGGCCTGAAGATCCGCGTGCCGGTCAGCCCCTTGTCCATCAGCATGTTCAAGGGCCTGGGCGCCTCGCCCACCAGCCTGCAGTTCAGCGAGGTGTATTCCGCGCTCCAGACCAAGATCGTCGATGCGCAGGAGAACCCGCTGCCCATCATCCAGGTCGCCAAGCTGTTCGAGGTGCAGAAGCACTGCTCGCTGTCCAACCACATCTGGGACGGCTTCTGGTTCATCGCCAACGGCCGCACCTGGGAAGGCCTGCCGGCCGACCTGAAGACCATCGTCTCCAGCGCCATCAACGACGCCGGCGTCAAGCAGCGCGAAGACATCAAGAAGCTCAACGAAACCCTGCAGGCCGACCTGGCGGCCAAGGGTCTGGTGTTCAACAAGACCAATCCCGACAGCTTCCGCGCCAAGCTGCGCGAAGCCGGCTTCTATGCCGAATGGAAGGGCCGCTTCGGCGACGAGGCCTGGGGCCTGCTGGAGCAATCCGTCGGCAAGCTCGCCTGACAACGCCCGGTCCTTCATGACGCACTCCCTCACGCCAGACGCGGCGGAAGCCCTCGCGCCGCCGCACAATCCCCTCAGCGCCGCGGCCCGGCGCGTCGACAGCGGCCTGGGCGCCACGGTCGAAGCGGCCGCCGCCGGCCTGGTGCTGGTGGAAATATTCGTGCTGTTGGCGGGCGTCATCACGCGCTACGTGTTCCACAAGCCGCTGGTGTGGTCGGACGAGCTGGCCTCTGTGCTGTTCCTCTGGCTCTCGATGCTGGGCGCCGTGGTCGCGCTGCGCCGCGGCGAGCACATGCGCATGACCGGCCTGGTCAATCGCGTCAAGCCGCGAACGGCGGCCTTGCTCGAAGCATTGGCGCTCACGATTCCGCTGGCCTTCCTGGCCCTCGTGATGTGGCCGGCTTTCGAATACGCCTACGAAGAGATGCCGGTCGTGAGTCCGGCCATGGAGCTCAGCAATGCCTGGCGGGCCAGTGCCATTCCGGTCGGCCTGGGGTTGATGGCGGTGGTGGCATTGCTGCGCCTGTTCCGCTTCCATGAGCTGCGGCATATCGGGATCGCCCTGGCGGCAACGGCGGCGGTCTGCCTGCTGTTCTGGGTGGCCGGCCCGGTACTGGCACCGCTGGGCAAGCTCAATCTCATCATCTTTTTCGTGGTGATCGTCGGCGCCTGCGTGTTCGCCGGCGTGCCCATCGCGTTCTCCTTCGCGCTGGCGACCTTCGCCTACCTGGCGCTCACGACCCGCACGCCGATGCTGGTGATGGTGGGGCGGCTGGACGAGGGCATGTCGCACCTGATCCTGCTGGCGGTGCCGCTCTTCATCTTTCTGGGCGCGCTGATCGAAATGACGGGGATGGCCCGCGCCATGATCCAGTTCCTGGCGAGCCTGCTGGGGCACGTGAAGGGCGGTTTGTCGTACGTGCTGATCGGCGCCATGTACTTGGTGTCGGGCATCTCGGGCTCCAAGATCGCCGACATGGCCGCCATCGCGCCGGTGCTCTTCCCCGAGATGAGGAAACGCGGCGCCAAGCCCGGCGACCTGGTTGCGCTGCTGTCCGCCACGGGCGCCCAGACCGAAACCATCCCGCCTTCGATCGTGCTGATCACGATCGGCTCGGTCACCGGCGTTTCGATCGCCGCGCTGTTCACCGGCGGCCTGCTGCCCGCCGTGGTGGTGGGCGCATGCCTGTGCGCTGTGGTGTGGTGGCGCTACCGCCGCGAGGACCTGTCGCAGGTGCGGCGCTATGGCAAGCGCGAGATCGGCCGCTTCCTGCTGGTGGCGCTGCCGGCGATTGCCCTTCCCTTCGTCATCCGCGCCGCCGTGGTGGAAGGCGTGGCCACCGCCACTGAAGTCTCCACCATCGGCATCGTGTATGCGGTGGCTGTGGGCGTCTTCATCCATCGCCAGTTCGATCTGAAGCGCATCAAGCCCATGCTGGTGGAAACGGCCTCGCTCACCGGCGCCATCATCTTCATCGTGGGTTGCGCCACGGCCATGGCCTGGGGCCTGACCCAGTCGGGCTTCTCGCAGGATCTGGCCAGCATCATGCAGAAGATGCCGGGCGGCGCGATCGGTTTCATGGCGATCTCCATCGTGGCCTTCGTGATCCTGGGCAGCGTGCTCGAGGGCATTCCGGCCATCGTGCTGTTCGGGCCGCTGCTGTTCCCGATCGCCAAGGCCGTCGGCATCCATGAGGTGCACTACGCCATGGTGGTGATTTTCGCGATGGGCATCGGCCTGTTCGCGCCACCCTTCGGCGTCGGCTACTACGGCGCCTGTGCCATCAGCAAGATCCACCCCGACGAAGGCCTGCCGCACATCGGCGGCTACATCCTGGCCCTGCTGGCCGGCCTGGTCGTCGTCGCCGCGATCCCGTGGATCTCCATCGGCTTCCTGAAGACTTGAGGTATTGATCAATGAGCAGATTTTTTGGCGAGATTCGCCAGGTGGCCTACCTCGTGCCCGACATCGAGGCCGCCATGGACTACTGGGCCAATGTCCTGGGCGTGGGCCCCTGGTTCTACAACCCGCGCGTTCCCATTCGCAACTACACCTACCGCGGCGAACGCTACGAGCCCCACAACTCGGTGGCGCTGGCCAACGCCGGTGGATTGCAGGTGGAACTGCTGCAAGTGCGCAACGACGTGCCCTCGATGTACCGCGACTTCATCCGTGCCGGCCACCAGGGCGCGCAGCACTTCGCCTACTGGACCGAAAGCTTCGATGCCGACCTGGCGCGCGCGCAAGCGCAAGGCTTCAAGGTCTGCATGGGCGGCGAAGTCGGCGAGAACGGCCGTTTCGTGTATTTCGAGGACCAGAGCTCCCACCCCGGGCTGCACCCCGGCACGGTGGTCGAGCTGTCCGAAGTGGCGGGTCCCAAGGGCAAGCTCTTCAAGCTGATCCGCGAGGCCGCGCAAGACTGGGACGGACGCGACCCCGTGCGGCCGTTTCCCGACTTGAACACGCTGTAGCCCATGCCCAGTGATCGCTTCACGGCAAGCTACCTGATCGAGACACCGCTGGACCCTGCCCACGTGGCAGAGGTGCTGGCCGGCGAGCAGTCCTGCGGCACCTTCGCACGCGTCGAGGGGGAATCCGATGCGCTGCGCGAGCGGGCGCGCGCCAATGTCGAATCCGTCGAGCTGCTGGATGTGGCCGATGGCCCCAGCCTGCCCAATGGCTGGATGCAGCGGCGCGGCATGTTGCAGCAACCGCAGACCTGGCGGCGGGCCCGGCTGCGGGTGAGTTTTCCGGTGAGCAACGTCGGCGCCAACCTGCCCACGCTGGCCGCCACCGTGTCCGGCAACCTGTTCGACCTGGGCGAAGTGACAGGCCTGCGGCTGGAGTCGCTGCAGCTGCCCGCCGCCTATCGAAAGCAATTCGACCTGCCCGCGCAGGGCATCGCCGGCACGCGCGAACTGACAGGCGTGCGCGGCCGGCCCCTGATCGGGACCATCATCAAGCCCAACGTGGGCCTCTCCGCCGAGGAGACGGGCGAGCTGGCCGGGCGGCTGTGCGCGGCCGGCGTGGACTTCATCAAGGACGACGAAGTCTGCGCCAATCCGGCGCACGCACCCCTGCAGGAGCGCGTGAAATCGGTGATGCGGCGGGTGCGCGCCCACCGCGACAAGACCGGCAAGCAGGTGATGGTGGCCTTCAACATCACCGACGAAACCGATGCCATGCGAAGGCATGCGGACCTGGTGGCGCAGGAAGGCGGCACCTGCGTCATGGCCAGCCTCAACTGGTGCGGCTACTCGGCGATCCAAACGCTGCGCCGCCACACATCGCTGGCCCTGCACGGGCACCGCAACGGCTATGGCGCGCTCTCGCGCCACCCGTTGCTGGGTTTCTCGTTCCAGGCCTGGCAGGCGCTGTGGCGCCTGGCCGGCGTGGACCACATGCACGTGCACGGCCTGCAGGGCAAGTTTTCGCAGACGGACGACGAAGTGATCGAGTCGGCCCGGGACACCTTGCGCCCGCTGGCCGATGGCGTGGACGATCGCGTGCTGCCGGCCTTTTCGAACGGGCAGTGGGCGGGCACCGTGCAAGCCACCTGGGACAGCGTGCGCAGCAACGACCTGCTGTTCATGTCCGGCGGCGGCATCCTGGCTCACCCGGATGGGCCCGCGGCCGGCGTGGCCAGCCTGCAGCAGGCCTGGGACGCGGCGCAGCAAGGCGAACCGCTGGCGCAACGCGCCCTGCGCTCACCCGAACTGCGAAACGCCATCGCGTTTTTCGGCAAGACCTGATGTCCGCTCCCCTGCTCGGCTGGTACGGCGACGATTTCACCGGCGCCACGGACACGCTGGCGGTACTCACCCAGGCCGGCCTGCGGGCCATGCTGTTCATGGGCGTGCCCGGTGGAGCGCAGCAGGCCGCGGCGGCACATGCGCTGGGCGGGCCGCTCCATGCCGTGGGCATCGCAGGCGCATCCCGCTCGATGGCGCCGGCGGCCATGGAGGCCGAGCTGGAGCCGGCTGGTGCGTTCTTCGCCGCGTTGGGCAGCCGTGTCCTGCACTACAAGGTGTGCTCCACTTTCGACAGCGCCCCGGAAGTCGGCAGCATCGGCGTGGCCGTGCGCGTGTTGCGCCGCCATGTGCGCAACGCCTTTGTCCCCGTCGTCGGCGGGCAGCCGAACCTGGGCCGCTATTGCGCGTTCAGCAACCTGTTCGCGGCCGCCGGCAGCGGCGCAGCCGTGGAGCGCATCGACCGGCACCCCACCATGCGCAATCACCCGATGACGCCCATGAAAGAGGCCGACCTGCGGCGCCACCTGGCACTGCAAGGCCTGCAGCCGGTGGCCGGGCTGCACTATCCGGTGTACGCCGAGAACCAGGACGCGCAGCAAGGCGTGCTGCGACGCCTGCTGGATGGAGCCGCCGCCGTGCTGCTCGACGTCACCGAACCGGCGCAGCTCGCGGCGATAGGAAATTTGATCTGGCAGCAGGCGCAGCAAAGCCCGCTGCTGGCCGTGGGGCCTAGCGGTGTGGCGCAGGCACTGATCGCGCACTGGCAGGAAAGCGGGCAGATGCCCGCGCCCGAGCAGTGCGCCCCAAGGGATGGCCAAGGCCTGCAGCCGGCCAAGAGCCCGGTCTTTGTCTTCGCCGGCAGCCTCTCGCCCATCACAGCCAGGCAGGTGCGGGCCGCGAAGTCATTCCAGCAGGTCGCGCTGGATGCCGGCGAGTTGCTGGATTCGCCGGGTTATGCGGCCAAGGTGCAAGCCGAGATCAGCCGGCATCTGCTGGCGGGCCGGCATGTGCTGGCCTACACCGCATCGGCCAATGGCAATCCCCCCGACACCAGCAAGTCGGCTGCGCTGGCGCGGGCCACCGCGCGCTGCGTCAAGGCCATCGTCGATGGCCAGGCCGTGCGCGGCGCACCGCTGCGGCGCATGGGCATCGCCGGTGGCGACACTTCCAGCCTGGCCGTCAAGGCCTTGGGCGTTTGGGGCCTGTCCTATCGCGCTGCGCTCGGCGCCGGCGTATGCGTCAGCGTGACCCATAGCGACGACCCGGCGCTCGATGGCATGGAATTGATGCTCAAGGGCGGGCAGATGGGCAGCGAGGACGTGTTCGAAAGGCTGCTTGGAGATCCCTTACCCCCGCACGGCCATCCTCGTCGGTGCGAACATACTCCGTCCCAGCCAGCGCCATAAGAGTTGCCCCGCCCGGCCGGCTCCCTGCACGACCAGCTCGCCGCCTCTAATCTCATCCGCTGGATCGCTGTCGCCGGTCCAGACCTCGGTCAAGGCGCGCACGGTCGACTCGACGATCACCGTCAAGTCGTGGCCGGGGTCATCGCGGCACAGATCGGCGGTACGGTCTTGCACCACCAGCCACCACAGACGCTCTGCCGCGGGCCCGTCGCGGAAACGGAAATGCACCACGGTCCGCCGGCTGGCGGGGAATTCGTCAACGAGCGCGAAACGGCGGATGTCCCACATCAGGAAGCCGGCATCGAGCTGCTCGCGCCGCAGGCGACTGCCGATCCAGCGGGCGCCCCAGTGACCAAGGGCCACCACGATCGGCCGCAATTCCTCGCCTGCGGCCGTGAGGTGGTATTCCCAAGTTTTATCGGCCCGGCGCCGTTCCAGCACACCAATCGCCTCGAGCTTGCGCAGCCGCTGGCTCAGCAGAGTGGCCGACATGCGCGGCACGCCGCGGTGGATGTCGTTGAACCGGCAACTGCCGCAGAGCAACTCGCGCACCACCAGCGGCGTCCACACCTCACCGAGCACCTCGGCGCCGCGGGCCACCGTGCAGAACTGCATGTAGTCGATCATGGATGAAGTCTACGCCGCCGCAGCCGGCGTGAGGAGTCCAGATTCTGGACTTGAGCGACCCGGGCACCAGCCTTACCTTTGCGCCAGCCGACGCATGTCGTGCCGGCCGCAATTGCAAGGAACACCACCATGGCTGAAACCGTTTCCTCCCCGACAGTTCCCGCGACGTTCGATGCGGACAAATTCCGCCAGACCACCCGTGCCCAATGGGAGAACGCGGCCGAAGCGTGGGACCGCTGGTCTGCGTTGCTGGGCCGCTGGCTGGGCCCGGCAACCGAAGCCATGCTGGACGCGGTGCACATAGGCCCCGGTTCACGCGTGCTCGACATCGCCGCCGGCGCCGGCGAGCAGACGCTCGCGGCAGCACGCCGCGTCGGGCCCACAGGCCACGTGCTGGCCACCGACATCTCGCCCGCCATCCTGCGCTATGCGAAGGCCGCCGCGCAAAAGGCCAGCTTGGCCCATGTCGAAACCCGCGAGCTCGACGGTGAGCGTCACGACATGCTGCCTGCGGCATCCTTCGATGCCGCGATTTCGCGCGTCGGGCTCATCTATTTCCCCGACCAGCAACGCGCGCTTGCCGGTATTCGCCACGCCCTGCGGCCGGGCGGCCGCTTCGCCGCGGTGGTGTACTCCACGCCGGAGAAGAACCCTTTCTTCGCCCTGCCGGTCGGCATCATCCGCCGACGCGCGCAGTTGCCGCCGCCGCTGCCGGGTCAGCCAGGGCCTTTCTCACTGGGTGGCGAAGGCGTCCTCGCACGCACATTGGAACAGGCCGGCTTTCGCGACGTGAAGGTGGACAAGGTCGACTCGCCTGTGCGCTTGCCCACGGCGGCGGAATGCGTGCGCTTCGAGCGCGAGTCCTTCGGCGCACTGCTCCAGATGATGGCGGGCATGGGCGAAGACGAACGGGCCGGCACCTGGGATGAAATCGAGCGCACGCTGGCACACTTCGAGACGAGCGAAGGCGGATTCGTCGGACCGTGCGAGATGCTGATCGGCAGCGGCACGCGCTGATCAGCAGGGCATAGGTGTTTACCCGTGAGCCCCTGTCAACTCTGACAGGCGCTGCCAACACACGTGCTTTCGCGGGAGCATAAGAGAGCAAAGGATCCCACGACCGATGAATGCACTACCCGCCCTGAAGGACATGAACACGCCGCCCCCGCGACATGCACGTGCCCTTTGGCAGCATTTCTCGGACACCTACCTCTCTATTCGGTTGGGCCTTGCCGTATTGGCATTTGCTCTCCCCATCCTGCTGTGGGCATGGGGCCGTTTCGTCCACGGACTGCCCCTGCAACCCTCAATGAGTTCCTACTTCTGGGCGGCCGATGCCACGCAGTGCGCAAGCTTTCCGATGCGATCTCTATTCGTCGGCGTGGTGATCGCCATAGGGGCGTGCCTTTACCTGTACAAAGGCCTGACGGTGCTGGAGAACTACCTGCTGAACGGCGCCGCGATCTGCGCCGCAGTGGTCGCCATGGTTCCAGAACGGCTCGGAACGGACGATCCCTACCCGCGCGTGGTGCAGCTGTTTGCCCAGTGCCCCGCCATAGAACAGTGGGCGGTCGAGCAACAGCCTGGCCTGCCGTACCACTACATGGCAGCCACCGGACTGTTCGTGCTCCTGTTCATCGTGGCGTGGTTCTGCGCCTGCAAGTCCCTGGAGTATCTGCCGCCTGACCCACCTCTGACCGAAGGGCAATTCCGTTCCTTCTACCGCGGTATCGCTTTGTCGATGCTGATCGTGGGCGCAATCGGCGGCTTGGCCGTTTACCTCCTGCGTCACGAGCAAACGCCCGCGATGTTCTTCCTGGAGATGGCAGAGATCTGGGTGTTCGCCGCCTACTGGGGCTTGAAGAGCTTCGAGATGTCGCTCACCAAGCTGGAGAAGGATCCTGAAGCCGCGGTGAGCAACGCTGTTGCGAGCGGCGCGGCTCAGGATATTGAACGATCGGGACGGGAGGCCGGACAGCCGGCGGCGGACGTCCAGCCGCCGGCATAGCGCGACTCAAGGCGGATGCTATTGCGCCACGATCACACCGCGGAGGCCCGCGCCGTCGACCGCGGACCGCACCAAGCCCGCCGCCTTTGCCTGTTCGACAAACTTGGAGACATACGCAGCAGCGATGGCGTTACGCCCCTTGGGAACGCCCATGCCGATCGGTTCGACAAGAAGCCGGCCATCGAGAACTCGCGAGCCCGGGTGCTTTGCCGCCGTATCGAACAGGAACGTCTTGGTCGCGGCGATCACGTCCGCATTTCCCGATCCCCACAGGGAGTCGAGGTCGCTCACAGTTTTGGTGCGGACGATCGAAGCATTCTTCAGCGTCTTTGAAAGATGCATGTCGGCACCGCCCCTTTCGACTACACCAACCCGGATGCCTGGTTTGTCCACGTCGGAGCTTGTGAGGATAGGCACGCCGGGGCGGACGAGGTAACCCTGCTCGACCTCGATGTAAGGCGCGGAAAAATCCATCGCCGCCGCGCGCTCGGCATTAATGCCCATCAGCGCGATGTCCCATTCGCCAGACTTCGCCCCAGCGACTATCGCAGCAGGGTTCGGATACAGCACCGGTTGGAACGGCACACCGACGCGGCGGGCGAGTTCTTTTCCAAGATCGACTGCGACGCCCTTCAGCTCGCCCGTTGCGGAATCTTTGGTCGCATAGAGCACTCCCGAAAGGAATGCCACACGGAGCGCACCCGTTGGCACCAGTGCCTGCCGCGTTTCCGCAGTGGGTGCTGCAGTGGGCGCCGTCTGAGTGCTGACGCAGCCGCCGAGCAGGAGCCCAAGTATCCCGGCAATAAACCAATGGGAATGACGCATTTCAGCCTCCGTGGAGTTACTGTCCGTCTCTGTGTGATTTTAGGTCGCAGCCGCAGCAGAGGTGATCGCTCTGGGGTAGCCTTCAGGGGATTCGAACAACAAGGAGTTTCACAGATGAGTCGCCTCTTCGAGCCTTGGTCGTTGGGCGAGCTGCGCCTGCCGAATCGCATCGTGATAGCGCCGATGTGCCAGTACTCCGCGGAAGAAGGCTCCGCCACCGATTGGCACATGATCCACCTGGGCCACCTGGCTTTGTCCGGCGCCGGCCTTTTGATCCTGGAGGCGACGGCGGTGTCGGCGCGGGGCCGAATTTCGCCGCAGGACCTCGGGCTGTACTCCGACGAGAACGAGGCGGCGCTGGCCCGCGTGCTGAAGGCGGTGCGAGCCCATTCGCCTATCGCACTGGCGACCCAGCTTGCGCATGCGGGCCGCAAGGGCTCGAGCCGGAGCCCTTGGGAAGGCGGCGCCCAGATCCCTCCCGATGAACCCGGCGGCTGGAAAACCGAAGCGCCCAGTGCAGTGCCGCACGCCGAAGGCGAGGACACGCCGATGGCTCTGGACCGCGACGGGCTGCGTCGCGTGCGCGATGAATTCGTGCAGGCGACCCGCCGCGCCGCGCGGCTGGGGTTCGACGGCATCGAGGTGCATGGTGCCCACGGCTATCTTCTGCACCAGTTCCTGTCGCCCATCGCGAACAAGCGGGACGACGAGTACGGCGGGAGCCTGGAGAACCGCATGCGCTTTCCGCTGGAGGTGTTCGACGCGGTGCGGGCCGCATTTCCCGCAGGCAAGCCCGTCTGGATGCGGATTTCAGCGACCGACTGGGTGCCGGACGGCTGGGACATCCACGGAACGGTGGCGCTGTCGCAAGCGCTCAAGGCGCGCGGCTGCGCCGCCATCCATGTGACGACGGGCGGCGTCTCGCCGCAGCAGGCCATCAAGCTGGGCCCGGGCTACCAGGTGCCCTACGCGCAACGGGTGAAGGCCGACGTCGGCCTGCCCACCATCGCCGTCGGCCTGATCACCGAGGCGGAGCAAGCGGAAGCGATCATTGCGAACGGCGAAGCGGATGCCGTTTCACTGGCCAGAGCGATGTTGTACGACCCGCGCTGGCCGTGGCACGCCGCCGCGAAGCTGGGCGCGCATGTGTTTGCGCCGAAGCAGTACTGGCGCTCGCAGCCGCGGGAGCACAAGGATTTGTTCGAGGGGCTTAGTTTCGGGCAGAGATAAGGCTAGAAAACGTCGAGAGTCGGAAAGCGATCTCCGCTGCGGATGCAGTCCCACAAATAGATGGCAAAGCCGGGATCGCCCGTCCACAGCGAATACCTCATCTGCCCATAGGCCTCACGGGCAGCATCAGTCTGCTCGATGCCCCGCATGGCGAACGCTCTTGCGCGATCCAGCCATTGGGCGTCGCCCGTGCGGCGGTAAAGCTTGAGGAAGGCGTAGCCATTGCCTCCAGTGCCGTGACACAGGTTGGAGCCCTTTTTCAGAGGTCCGGCCGCCCAGGTGGCTTGCGCCCCCGCGATCAGAAGGTCGTCCAGCGAGTCGTCCGGAAAGTCGGCCAGGCAGATGACGAACCCGGGGGCGCCATGGCAGTACTGCATGAGCTGGAGATCGCCCCGCGGCGAGGAAAGCCGCGGGGGCCAACTGGCGAGTTCGCCTTCCCACTGCGCCGTTCGCCGCACCGTGTTCGCGATGCATTCACGCCAGCGCTCCCAATCGGCGGGCTTCAGCAGATGGCGGCCCTGGATGAGGGGCGACGCCGTCGCGACGAAACCATGCACCGCATCGATATAGGTCGAGCGCTGGCCATACAGGTCCTGCGTCCAATAGTGGCATGACTCCTTGTCGGACCACTCCAACTGCGACCACAGCATGGCCGCCGTATCGCGGAACAGGTCCGCCCACTTCGGTTCACCTGTGCGCCGATGCATGAACAGAGCGGCCAGCAGAGTGCCGGGAGACCCCCACATCAATTCGCGGGCGGGATGGTTCTTGTTCGAGTCGATGAGGCGCGACAGTTCCGACGCCAACTCCTCGGACGGAGTCACCCAGTACTCCAGCAGGCGGATGCTCGTGTCACCCATCAAGTACGCGCCAAAAGAAGCGCTATCGGCGATGCCCATCTGGGCCCTGTTGGGCGCGAGCAAGGCCGGGAACGTCTCGGGTGAAAAGCGATTCTCGGTGTCACGCACGATGCGCAGGATCGCGTCTCGCGCACGGGATTCGTCCCACTTCATGGCGGGTGCGGGTTCGTGACGGTCCTCAGCGAAAAGCATCGTCTGTGCTCCTGTGCGCGCAGTCTAGCCCCGCTACAATACCCTTCATCGGGGGAATGAGCAGACCCCCCGCCGCAAGATGCACCAGCATCCAAGCGCTGCTCCTGATCAGGGTGTTGCCCAGTTAGGAGTCATGGCGTGTCCAACCCAATCCCTCCCCTCAACCGGCTCATTGCCGCCAAGGCCATCCGTGGATTCGGCGACGGCTTCGTCAGCTTGTTGCTGCCGGTCTACCTGCTCAATCTGGGGCTGACGGCCTTTCAAGTCGGCCTTATCGCCACGACCACCTTGCTTGGCTCCGGGATCCTGACGCTGCTCATTGGTGTCCAGGCTTCGCGCTTCCACCACCGGCCATTGCTGCTGGCCGCTTGCGCATTGATGGCTTTCACGGGCTTGGGTGTGGCGTCACTGGAAAGCTTCTGGCCCCTGATGCTGGTGGCCTTGGTGGGCACCTTGAACCCCTCCGGCGGGGACGTCAGCGTATTCATGCCGGTGGAGCATGCGATGCTGGCCCGCAATGTCGAAGGCCCGCGTCGCACCGCCGCGTTCGCGCGCTACAGCTTGACCGGCACTTTGTTTGGAGCGTTGGGGGCTCTGGCTGCCGCCATTCCCGGATTGCTCGCGCCAGCGGCGGGCGTCCCGGCGCAGACAGCCATCAAGGGCATGTTCGTCCTCTATGCCCTGCTGGCGCTCGTGATGGCGGGCTTGTATCGGGGCTTGCCGTCACGGCCCGCAATGCAAGCCGCTGAAGCGCCGTCGGCACTGGGCCCGTCCAAAAAGCGCGTCTACGTGCTGGCTGCGCTGTTCAGCCTTGACGCATTCGGCGGCGGATTCGTGGTTCAGTCCCTGATCGCCCTTTGGCTTTACCAGCGCTTCGGCCTCTCGATGGAGGCCGCCGGGTCCATCTTCTTCTGGACCGGCCTGCTGACGGCGTTCTCTTATCTGGTGGCGGCGCGCATCGCCAGCCGCATCGGACTGGTCAAGACGATGGTGTACACCCATCTGCCGTCGAGCCTGTGCCTGATCGCGATACCGTTTTGCGCCGACCTGGCTTATGCCGTCATCCTGCTGCTGGTGCGAAGCGCGTTGTCGCAGATGGACGTGCCCACGCGAAGCTCATACGTCATGGCCATCGTCACGCCGCAGGAGCGCGCGGCGGCGGCAAGCGTGACTTCGGTACCGCGCAGCCTGGCCGCGGCCGCCAGCCCCGCGCTGGCCGGCTATCTGCTTGGCATCTCCAGCTTCGGCTGGCCGCTGATCGTGGGCGGGGCAGTGAAGATCATCTACGACGTGCTGCTCCTGGCCATGTTCAGCCGCGTGCGCCCGCCGGAGGAGATCAGCTTCCCTTAGCGAGCTCCGACTTCATTCCTCAGACGGATCCTCGGATTCGTCAGTGCTCAAGAGACTGCCCACCTTATTCATTTTTTCGATGACCTCGCTGTTCTCAATCTCTACAAAGCGTTCCCCAGTGACTTCAACACCGTCGGGCATGCAGGTGTGTTCGGTCGCAAGCAGCCCATCGCTATCGGCGAATGCTTGTGCCGCCTCGCCCACGGCCGCGACGATGTAGTCCACGGTCGGGCGGGGCAGAAGAACGTCGCCGTTCGGCTGAGGAATGCCTTTCGGGATTTTGGACATTATTCATGCTAGGTCACAACTTGGCCTCGCGCACCACGCGCGGCGTCTCGCGAGACCGTAGGCTAGGCGCTGCGCCTTACGTCGGACATCCCTCACGCGCCGTGCTGCAACTACTGACGAGCCCCGCCGGCCGCGATCAGTAGCGGTACGGGTTGTGCGGCGCGCGGTCGGCGCGGTTCGGCACGCCGTCGTGGTCGGCATCGCGCCGGCCGCCGTGGCGGTAGGCGGCACGCGGGTCGAACCAGCGCGAGTCGCGGTCGAACCGGTTGGCCACGCCGTCGCCGTCCGCATCGCCGTGCGGGCCACGGCGTTGAGCGTAGTAGCGGTCGCCGTAGTAACCGTTGCCGTAGTAGGCCGGTTGCGGCTGCACGTACACAGGCTGCGGCTGAACATACACGGGCGCCGGCTCGAAGTGGCGCACGGGTGCGTTCAGGCCGATGGAAACGAACACGTCGCTGCGCGCGTGCGCCGCGGAGGCCGCCGCGACCGCGCCAAGCGCGATAGCAGCTGCAACGAGGGGTTTGGCGGAGATGAGGTTGTTCATGGTTAGCTCCTTGGGTTGATGGAGCGTATGGTGCAATCCGCTCCATGAACGCAGGATGAACAGATTCGCCGCTGGTGTTTCCGCTGGGTAAAGTTCAAGTGGGCTTCTTGGCCAGTAGAAACAAGGCCGATCCGGACCCCGCGACGAGCGCCAGCAACGTGAAACCCAGGCGGTAGTTGCCGGTAACGTCCGACAGCCCGCCTGCAACCATGGGGCCCGCGACCTGGCCGATGGAGATGACGAATGCCGAGAGGCCCAGGATCATGCCGATGGCGGGAAGACCGAAATAGTCGGCGCGCATGGCCTGCATGAAAGGACCGCGCAGACCCCAGGCCATCCCATGCAATATGGCGAATCCACCGAGCCAGAGCGGGTGATCCGCGTAGGTCAGCATCAGCAGGCCCGACATGTGGGCCAGCATGCAGCCCGCGGCCACGTAACGCTTCTCCCAGCGGTCGCCGAGTGCCACGCCTGCCAGCACGCCGGCGACCTGCGAGACCGTCATCAGCGTGATGACCAGCGACGCCTGCGCCAACGTATAGCCAAGGCCTTCCTTCATGTGCGAGATCGCATGCACATTCACGGCGGTGACCACCAGCAGCGCAAACCCGTGGCCCACGGCCAGCAACCAGAACGCCCGCGTCCGCAGTGCTTCCTGCGCCGTGAAGTGGCGTGATGGCTGCTGACCGACGTCCGCTCGTGGCGAGTCGGAGGGCACTGTTTGGGGCGGCAAGCCGTCCTCGGTCTCGCCCACGTCCGCGGGATGCCGGCGCAGGACCCGCGCCAGCGGCCAGCCGACCACAATCACCAGCACGCCCGAGGCGAAAGCCGTTGCGCGCCAGCCATAGGCTTGCATCGACCAAGCCACCAGGGGCACCGCCACCCCGCCCATCGCCAAGCCCAGACTCATGGTCGAAAGCGCTCGCGCCCGCCAGCGCCGAAACCAGTGCACCAGCGTTACGGTGAGCGGAAAATAGCCTGCCAGACTGGAACCCATCGCCAGCAGCACGATGGCCGCGTAGAAGCCGCCGATGCTGTCGATCTGACTGAGCGTCATGAAACCCAGCCCCAAGATGACGATGCCGACCTGGACCATCGTGCGCGCGCCGAACCGGTCGATGAGCCAACCCAGCGCGGGCCCGAGCAAGGCGCCTTCGAGCGACTGTATGGCTGCTCCCAACGACAAAGCGGTCTTGCTCCAGCCGCGGTCTTCCGAGAGCACGGCGACGTAGGCGCCGAAGGACTGGATCAACAGCCCGCCGAGCAGGAACTGGATGAGCGAGGCGGCACCAACCATCCGCCAGCCGTAGAAGACCTTCCCTCGGGGACGAGCGGATGATTGGTTTGCAGTTTGCACGGGGATCCCGCGCATTCTGCGGGTGGCATTAGAGCTTGAGCATAGGGCATTCTAGGATTGCTTGCCCGCCCCCGACGAGCCGGACGCCTGCGTCGAGCCGTCGCGAATTTCAATCTGCCGGGTCTGCTGCTGCGGCGTGCGCGGGGCATCGAAGCACACGTCGAGCACCCCATTCTTGAAGCTTGCCTCGACGGTCTGCGGGTCCACGCCCTCGGGTAGCGGGATGCTGCGGTAGAAACTGCCGTAGCTGCGCTCGCTCTGATAGAAGCCGCTGCCCTGCTGGCCTTCCTCGTGGCTGGACCGCCGCTCGCCCTGAACGATGAGCTGGTCGCCTTCCATGCTCAGCTTCACGTCTTCCCTGCTCATGCCGGGGAGGTCCGCGAAGACATGCAGTTTCCCGCCCTGTTCGCAAACCTCCACCTGCGGCATCCACATCGACTGCGTGTCGGTCCCGCGTCCGCGCATGACATTGCGGCCACCGCCCCAGAAATGCTGGAACAGCCGGTCCATGTCCTCATCGAGCCGCCGGAATACATCGAAGGGGCTGCCTCGGCCGCCAAACAGCGAAGGCATCCCACCGCTGCGGCGGCTGAGCGCGCCACCTTGTTGGCCTCTGGCCGAGCTGTAGGCCTCCTGCTGCGAACCCGATCCGCCCTGCTGTGCGCTGCCGGGACTGAACTGCTGGGCCTGGCCACCGGACTGCGTACCTGCGCCTTGCTGCCCGCCCTGTTGCGTGGCTGACCCGCCTTGCTGGCCGCTGCGTTTGTCTTGCGTGTCCATAAGAAGTCTCCTTTCGAATGCCTCAAACGGCCAGTTGATGCTCAGACAAGCATCCGCAAAACGCTGTAGGACACCTGCGGTGCGAGCTGTCCGAAGGCTCTGGTGGACCATGGCGACATTCACGACAAATGGTTACTGCAGAGAGCACACAAACCCTCACCGGCCATACGATGGTTGCCCGCTTTTGCTTTTTTTGAGGTGATGCCATGACTGCAACCACGGAAAAGAAGGAGTTGGCGAAGAAGTCTGCGGACCAGCCGGATGAAGTGCGGCCGTTCAAAGACGGAAAAGGCAAGATGGGTGTCTTCACGTTCGGGGCCCAGACCATGGGCCGTGGCGAGTTCGAGCCCGGCTGGCGCTGGAGCCAACACGTCAAGCCCATCGCAGGAACCGACTCGTGCCAGGCCACGCACACCGGCATCGTGCTCGAGGGCCGGATGGTGGTGAAGATGCTGGATGACGGATCCGAGATGGAATACGGACCCGGCGACGTCTTCTACATGCCGCCCGGGCACGACGCGTGGGTGGTCGGAAAGGATCGTTGTGTTCTTTTCGACTTCACCGGCGTGGCGCAATACGCCAAACCCCGTTGAGCGCTTCGCCCGCGGCTATGCCTTCAGCGCTTTGAGCTTGCCGAAGTATTCCCGCATGATCCCGCGCAACCTGTCCGCATCGGGCCGCCCCCAGTCACGCTGGAGCTCGCAGGCGAGGCCGAGCACCGAAATCGGTACGGCGCCCGCCTGGATCATTCGCTGCATGGCGGATTCGTGCGCCACGCGGCTGACGCCGCCGATCGCATCCACAACGACGTATACCTCGTAGCCCGCGCGCAGCGCGTCGAGCGTCGGGAAGGCAACGCACACCTCGGTCCACAGGCCGGCGATTACCAGCTTCTTGCGTCCCGTCCGCTCCACGGCCTTGCGAAAGTCCGGGTCCTCCCATGAGTTCATGGAGGTACGGTCGATTTCCGGCACGCCTGGCAACGCCTCGAGCAGTTCCGCGTTCGTGCCGGACATGCCGTGCTTGACGTAGACCGTGCTCAAGACCACAGGCAACTCAAAAACCGTGGCAACGCGCCCGAGCATGGTGACGTGCGCCAGCAGTTCACCGTGCGCGACCGAGGTGACGCCCGCGTATTGCTCGGGCTGGTAATCGATCAGCGCCAGGACGGCATTTTGCGGCGTGAGCAACGAGTCTGTTTTGGGGTCGCGGATGGGGGTGACATCTGACATGGCTACGTCCTGTTTGTTGCGCTGGATTTGTGATGGGTGGGAGACTAGCGCACTTTGAACGGTTGAGCAGAGATCGCGGCGTCGCTGGCGCTTGGGGCGCTGGCCTTCAGGGGGCCCCCAGGAGTGAAGATCAGGGGCTACAGTGTATGGAAAGCCTGACGTTTTTCACCTCTACCGGAGGGTCCTAGCCCATGAACATCGACGCACTCAAATCCGTGGCCAATGCCATCGTCGCGAAACAGAAAGGCGTGCTGGCTGCAGACGAAAGCAGCCCCACCATCAAGAAGCGCTTCGATTCGATCCAGCTCGAGTCCACCGAAGAAAACCGCCGGCGCTACCGCGAAATCCTGTTTACCGCGGACGGCACCGAACGCACTCTCGGCGGCGTCATCCTATTCGACGAAACCCTGCGCCAGAGCACGCGCGATGGCGTCCCATTCCCCACGCTGCTGGCGGGCCGGGGAATCATTCCCGGCATCAAGGTCGACCAGGGCACCAAGGCGCTGGCGCTGCACCCGGGCAACAAGGTGACCGTGGGGTTGGATGGCCTGGCCGAACGGCTCGCCGAATACCGGCAGCTGGGCGCGCAGTTCGCCAAGTGGCGGGCGGTGATCGAGATCGACGAGCGCGATATTCCGTCGCCGTTCGGCATCCACGCCAACGCCCACGCACTGGCACGTTACGCCGCGCTGTGCCAGGAGGCCGGGCTGGTGCCGATCGTGGAGCCCGAAGTACTGATGGATGGTGCCCACGGCATCGAGCGCTGCGAGGCGGTGACGGCGCAGGTGCTGCAGGCGGTGTTCGCGGAACTCGACGCCCATCGCGTGCTGTTCGAGGGCATGCTGCTCAAGCCGAACATGGTGATCGCCGGCAAGAAGTGCGCGCGCCAGGCCGGCGTGCAGGAGGTGGCCGAGGCCACGCTGCGCTGCCTCAGGCGCTACGTGCCGGCGGCGGTCCCGGGGATCGTGTTCCTGTCCGGCGGGCAGAGCGAGGAGGACGCGACCGACCACCTGAATGCCATGAACGCGATGGGCGCGCAGCCGTGGCAGGTCAGTTTTTCATATGGGCGGGCGCTGCAGGCGCCGGTGCTGGCCGCGTGGAAGGGGCAGGAAGGCAACGTCGCCGCCGCCCAGCAGGCGCTGCTCAAGCGTTGCCACCTCAACGGCCTGGCCCGTGAGGGAAAGTATTCCCGGTCCATGGAAGCCGCCACATGATCGATGCGCGCCGCTGCTCACACGCCGGATCAACCAGTGGCTCCTGCCAGCCACCCGGCAGCATGTGCCTCCGCGAACGTGCGATCTAGGGCTCCTCGGATCAGCGCGAACATCTCGTCGATCTGGGCGCGGGTAATGACCAGCGGCGGCGCGATGATCATCCGGTCGCCGACCGCCCGCATCACGAGGCCGTTGTCGAAGCAGTGCCTGCGGCACACCAGGCCGACCCGGAGCTCGGCGGCGAACGCTTCGCGGGCGTGCGGTTCCCGCGACAGCTGGATGGCCGCCATCAGCCCGCAGCTCTGGACCTCACCGACGATCGGGTGGTCCAGCAGCAGGGCGAGCTGTTCCGCCAGATACGGGCCGGTGTCTTCGCGGACCCGCTGGACCAGGCCTTGCTGCTCGATCAGCTCCAGGTTGGCGAGGCCGACCGCGCAGGCCACCGGGTGGCCCGAGTACGTGAAGCCGTGCTCGAACTCGCCTCCGCGCTCGATCAGTACGCGCGCGACCCGCTCCCCCACCATCACGCCTCCCAGCGGGACATACCCACTGGTGACGCCCTTGGCGAAGGTCATGAGGTCCGGGGTCGTCCCGAACGTCTCGCAGCCCCACCACTGACCCGTGCGCCCGAAGCCGCAGATCACTTCATCGCTGATCAGCAGGATGCCATGGCGGTCGCAGATGCGCTGGATCTCGGGCCAATAGCTGGAAGGCGGCACGACCACGCCCCCCGCGCCCTGCACCGGCTCCCCGATGAACGCAGCGACCTTTTCGGGGCCGAGCGCGAGGATCTTCTCCTCCAACCAGCCGGCGGCGATGACTCCGAACTCCTCGCGGCTCAAGCCCTTGGCCGCGCCGTCCCGATGCGCCCAGTAATGAGGCTGGTCAATGTGGACGATGCCGGGAATGGGCAATCCGCCCTGGGTGTGCATGGCGGCCATGCCCCCGAGCGAAGCGGCCGCCAAGGTCGAGCCGTGGTAGGAATTGAGCCGAGAGATGATCACCTTGCGCTCCGGCTGCCCCATCAGGTCCCAGTAGCGGCGCACCAGCCGTATGTTGGTGTCGTTGGCCTCCGACCCTGAGCCGCTGAAGAACACGTGCCGGAACTGCGCCGGTGTCAGCGCCGCGAGCCGCTCCGCGAGTGCGATAGCCGCCGGAGTCGTGGTCTGGAAGAACGAGTTGTAGTACGGCAGCGTCCGCATCTGCTGCATGGCGGCGTCGATGAGCGCCGCCTGCCCGTACCCGACGTTCACGCACCACAGGCCCGACATGGCGTCGAAGAGGCGCTGATCTTCGCTGTCCCACACGTAAAGGCCTTCGCCGCGCGTGATCACGCGCACCCCTTTTGATGCGAGCGCCTGGTGGTCGGTGAACGGGTGCAGGAAATGGGACGCGTCCGCGGCCTGCCAGTCACGGGTCCTTGCTGTCATTGCTCGACTCCCTCAAACGTGCAGCAGCAGGTGCTCCCGTTCCCACGGCGAGATCACCCTCATGAATTCCTCGTGCTCGAGATCCTTGATTTCCGTGTACACCGTCAGGAACTCCTTTCCGAGCACGTCGGCCAAGTCGTGGTCGGCGCGCAGCAGCGACACGGCTTCGGCCAGGCTGCGGGGGAGCGCGTACGCACTCTGGTAGCCGTCGCCCGTGCATTCCGCCGTGGGCTCGATGCGCTGTTCGATGCCCAGGTAGCCGCAGGCCAGCGTGGCTGCCAGCGCAACGTAGGGATTCGCGTCCGCGCCAATCACGCGGTTTTCCACGCGCCGCGCCTGGGGCGTGGAGACCGGCGAGCGGATTCCGACAGTCCGGTTGTCGACGCCCCACTGGATGTTGATGGGGGCCGCGGTGAATCGGGCCAGGCGGCGGTAACTGTTCACATACGGTGCGAAAAGGGCCATGGCAGCCGGTATGTATTTCTGCAGGCCGCCGATGTACCAGAAGAATTCCTGGCTTGGCGTGCCGTCCTCGTTGGTGAACAGGTTGCGTCCCGTCTCCTTGCTCACCAGGCTCTGGTGCACGTGCATGGCACTACCCGGCTCCCCCGCGATCGGCTTGGCCATGAAGGTGGCGTACATGTCGTGCCGCAGCGCGGCTTCACGAACGATTCGCTTGAAGAGAAAGACTTCGTCGGCCAGGGCCAGCGGAGCCGCATGAAAGAAGTTGATCTCCATCTGCCCGGCGCCGACTTCGTGGATCAGGGTGTCCACGTTCAGCTCCATCTTTTCGCAATAGTCGTAGACGTCCTCGAACAGCGGGTCGAATTCGTTGACGGCATCGATGGAATAAGCCTGGCGGGAGGTTTCCGCGCGGCCACTGCGCCCGATCGGCGCCTTAAGCGGGATATCAGCGTCCGTGTTGCGGGCCACGAGATAGAACTCGAGCTCCGGGGCGACCACGGGCGTCCACCCCTTTCGATCGAAAAGCTCGCAGACCCGGCGAAGCACCGACCGCGGCGCGAACGGCACGAGACGACCGTGGCGGTCGTAGCAGTCGTGGATCACCTGCGCAGTAGGGTCGGCCGCCCAGGGCACGATGCGGACGGTGCTCGGGTCCGCGACCAGGTGCATATCGGCGTCATTGCGGCTGACGACATCGAAATAGGGCCCCTCGCGCGGATACTCCCCAGTGACGCTCATCGCCATGACGACTTCAGGCAGTCGCATGCCGCGGTCTTCGGTGAACTTCTCCCGAGGGAGGATCTTGCCGCGGGCCACTCCGGTGAGGTCGGGCACGAGACATTCGATTTCGGTGACCCGGTGATCGTCAAGCCAGCTTTCCAGCTCTGCAAATTGGATCTGCCGACGATCTTGCATGATGAGATAGTAGCGCGGCCTTGCTGCACGGACGGGTTGATTGCGGGGAACTACCTACTATTTAGATGAGCCACGCCTTGTCCACATCGTGTAACGGACTGTTGAGTCAGTCGTCCCTCGCCGGTTGCCTACCTGCCGCTGCGCGGGCACGATAGTGCTCGATGTTCTTCCTGTGGCCTGAGTACCTCTGGCTGATGCTGGCGCTGCCCCTGCTGCCGGCGGTATACGTCTGGCTGCTACGCCGTCGGCGCAAGTCGGCCGTGCGCTACAGCAGCATCAGCATTGCCCGCGCCGCGTCCGCCGGGCCGCAGTGGCGCCGGCACGTGCCGCCCGCCCTCTTACTGCTGGCCTGCGCCGCGTTGATGCTGGCCGCGGCGCGTCCGATGGCCCGGGTGCCACTGCCATGGGCACGGTCCACCATCATGCTGGCCATGGACGTGTCTCTCAGCATGCGGGTGAGCGACGTCCAGCCGACGCGGCTGGCGGCCGCGCAGGATGCGGCAAAGCTGTTCCTGCGCGACCTGCCCAAGGACATCGAGGTCGGGCTCGTCACCTTCGCCGGCAGCAGCCAGGTCGCGCAGCGGGCGACACTGGACCGCGCCGCACTGGTCGCAGCGATCGATGGATTCCAGATGCAGATAGGCACGGCGGTGGGCAACGCCATCGTGACGTGCCTGGCGGAACTGTTTCCCGACCACGGCATCGACGTCGGCGAGATGACGTTCGGGAGCAAGCAGCGTGGGCGCAGCCTGGACGACAAGGACAGGCCGCCGCCCAAGCAGATCACACCGGTGGCACCAGGCTCGTACAAGTCCGCGGCCGTCGTCCTGCTGAGCGACGGCCGCCGCACCACCGGCGTGGACACGCTGGACGCGGCAAAGATGGCCGCCGACCGAGGCGTACGCATCTACGTGGTGGGGTTGGGCACCGTGGGCGGCCCCGGCGGCATGCCCGAAGGCATGCCCATCTACCTGCAGTTGGACGAACCCACCCTGCGCGAAGTGGCGCGCATGACCGGCGGTGAGTACCACCATGCGGGCACGGCGGAGAAGCTGCGCAGCGTTTACAAAAATCTTGGATCGCAGGTGCAGGTGCAGACACGAGAGACGGAGGTCACGGCGCTGCTGGCGTTGGGGGCGGCGTTGCTTGCGTTGGGGGCGGGGGTGCTGTCGGTGGTCTGGTTTCGGCGGATTACATGACTCGGCTCTTGAGCAACTAGACGAGCTTGGTCAGCACCACATGCGACGCATGGGGCGACGCGACGTGTTCCGTGACGCGAAATCCGAGCTGGAGCAAATCAATTCCTGCCAGCAATGCTTCACCGCTGCCAAGCAGCGTGGGCGAAATCGCCAAATGGATTTCGTCGAGCAGCCCCGCCTGCAGGTACTGCCGCACGGTGGCGACGCCGCCGCCCACGCGCACGTCTCGGCCTTGCGCTGCTTCGCGCGCTCGCTCCAGCGCCTCGTGGATTCCACCGGTAACGAAGTGGAAGACGGTGCCGCCTTCCATCGTGATGGACGCGCGGGGGTGGTGGGTGAGCACGAAAACCGGCACGTGATATGGCGGGTTGCTGCCCCACCAGCCCTTCCACTCGTCGTCGGGCCAGGGGCCGCGCACGGGCCCGAACATGTTCCGGCCCAGGATCCACGCACCCATGTTGTCGAAGCTGCGCCTGGCAAAGTCATCGTCTACCCCAGAGCTACCGCCTTCGCCCCCGCCGAGCATTTCCTTGAACGTACGGGTCGGAAAAAACCATTCGTGCAAGGACTCCCCGCCCACGCCGAGCGGATGCTCCAGGCTTTGCCGGGGGCCGGCGCCGTAGCCGTCAATCGACACCGCGAATGCTTGCACCTTGAGTTTGGTCATGAGTCGTCCTGGATCAGCGCCATGATGTTGCCTTCGCTGTCCTTGAACCAGGCGGCCTTGGCGCCGCCTGCGGTGATGGCTCCGGCCGCGCTCTTCTCTCCCGGCATGTCGTAGTCCTCGAACACCACGCCCTTGGCCTTGAGCGCCTCGATCTCGCGGTCAACGTCGGCGACCGACCAGAACGCCTGGCTGGCCTGCGATGTTCCGGCGTTCGGCGTCGGGTACAGAAAGCATGCCGTGCCCTTGCCGAATTCGTAGACCACGCCGCCGTTGGTTTCCTGGCTGGGTTTCAGGCCCACCTTCTCTTCATAGAACTTTCGCGCCCGCGCCAAGTCCTTGGCCGGGATGTACGCGTACATGGGTGAATCTTGCAGCATGGTGTTCTCCGATTGGCTAGGCGTTGACGATCATCTCGAAGCCGCCGTAGATGAGCCGCTTGCCGTCGAACGGCATCGGGTTGGTTTCCGGCTGCAGCCGTGGATCGGCCATGACCTTCTTCCACCCTTCGTCGCGGACCGCTTTGGAGGGCCAGGTGACCCAGGAGAACACCACGGTTTCATCGTCCTTGCGCTGCACAGCCATGGGAAAGGACGTGACCTTGCCCTCCGGCACGTCATTGCCCCAGCATTCGACAACCTGCAGCGCACCGTGCTCCTTGAACACGACGGCCGCCTCTTGCGCGTGGCGCAGGTACTTGTCCCGATTGGCCGTCGGAACGGCCGCGACGAATCCATCCACATAGTTCATGCGAAATCTCCTTGAACAAGGGCTACGAAATGCAGCCCGTAACCATACGACGAACGACCCGAGCCGGTCTCGACATCTGGTTGTAACGGAGAGTTGCTGATCTGGCGGGCACCGACTAACCGTCGATGCGCGCCTGCTGCTCCAGGAAATCCAGGAAGGCACGCACCCGGGCTGGCAGCCTGCCGCCCTTGCCCAGGTAGACCGCGCTGACCGGCTCCATCTCGCCGGGGTTGTACTTTTCCAGCACGGGCACCAGCCTGCCCGCAGCGATGTCGAGGTGGATGTGGAACAGCGATAGACGCGCCAGGCCCGCACCCGCCACCACAAGTTGGCGGAGCACCTCGCCGTCGCCGGCACGCACGCTGCCCGTGACGGGGATGTGCAGCAGGCGCCCCTTCACGCGCAGCGGCCAGTCGCTGGTGCTGCGGCGGAAGCTGAAGCCCAGCAGCTCGTGCCTCTCCAGGTCGGCGGGTTTGAGCGGTGTCCCGCGGCTCGCAAGGTAGGCCGGCGAGCCGACGATGGCCTGCGCGGTTTCGCCCAGGCTGCGCGCCACCAGCTCGGACGCCGGCAGCTTGCCCCAGCGGATTGCCACATCGGCACGCTCGTCCATCAGATCGACCACGCGGTCGCTGAGCGTAATGTCCAGCGTGACCTGCGGATGCATCTGCAGGAACAGCGGGACCTTGGGGATCAGGTAGTTGCTTCCGAACGGCACATTGGCGTTGACACTGACACGCCCGCGGGGCACGGCGGAGACGGCCGCGCAACGCTCGGCTTCGTCCATGTCGGCAAGCACCCGGACGCTGCGTTCGTAGAACGCGCTGCCCTCGGGCGTGAGCTGCAGCTTGCGCGTGGAGCGATGCACCAACTGCGTACCCAGCCGGGCCTCGAGCCGACCCACCAGCTTGCTGATGGCCGAGGGCGTCATCTCCAGCGCTCGCGCCGCGGACGAGAAACCGCCGCGCTCCACCACCTGCACGAAGGCTTCCATTTCACCGGACCGGTTGACGTCGAGCCGCGGCATGGTGAATTCAGTTCACAAGTTCTTGTCCATTCCGCATTCTAGTCAAAGCCGCCCGAAGCCCGCACAGTTCATGGCATGCCTATCGCCCTCCTCGCCCTCACCGCCGGTGCCTTTGGCATCGGCACCACCGAATTCGTCATCATGGGCCTGCTGTTGCAGGTTTCGGCCGACCTCCATGTGTCCATCGCCGCTGCCGGCCTGCTGATCTCGGCCTATGCGCTCGGCGTGGCTGTCGGCGCGCCGCTGCTGACGGTCGCCACCCGCAAACTGCCGCGCAAGACTGTGCTGCTGGCGCTGATGGCCATCTTCACGCTGGGCAACCTGGCTTGTGCCTTGGCGCCGAGCTACGAATGGCTGATGGCGGCACGCATCGTCACCTCGCTGGCGCATGGCACCTTCTTCGGCGTTGGCGCGGTGGTCGCCACAGGGCTGGTGCCGCCCGAGCGCCGCGCGTCCGCCATCGCCATCATGTTCACCGGCCTGACGGCTGCCACGCTGCTGGGCGTGCCAGCCGGCGCCTGGCTGGGCCTGCACTTCGGCTGGCGCTCCGCATTCTGGGCCGTGACGGCGATCGGCGTGGCGGCGTTCGCGGTGCTGGCGGTATTCGTGCCGCGCACCAGGGGGGATGCCGCACCGGTGGCGCTGCGCCACGAACTGGCGGTACTGGGCCGGCCGCAGGTGCTGCTGGGCCTGGCCATGACGGTGGCCGGCTATGCGGGCGTGTTCGCCGTCTTCACCTATGTGCAGCCGCTGCTGACGCGGATCACGGGCTTGGCCGAAGGTTCGGTTTCGGGGGTACTGCTGCTGTTCGGCGCGGGCATGGCGGCCGGCAACCTGCTGGGCGGCAAGCTGGCCGACCGCGGACCGATCCGCGCGGTGCTGATCACGCTGACTGCGCTGGCCGCCGTGCTGGGCGCGATGCAGCTGGCAATCGCGACGCCTTTTGCCGCCATCGCCTTCTTTGGTGTGCTGGGCGTGGCCTCGTTCGCCACCGTAGCGCCGTTGCAAATGCGGGTGCTGGAAAAGGCGGATGGGGCCGGCCAGAACCTGGCGTCCAGCCTGAACATCGCGGCCTTCAACCTGGGCAATGCCATCGGCGCCTGGGCCGGCGGCGTGGTGATCGAGCGCGGCCCCGGCCTGACCGCGCTGGGCTGGGTGGCTGCGCTCATCACCCTCCTGGGCCTGGGCCTGGCGGCATGGAGCCGCCTGATCGACCGGCGGGACAGCATCGCATGCCCCGCGGCGGCTGGCGCCTGAACTTCTAATCTCACAAAAAGGAAATCATGGAACAACGTTTTCTCGGCCGCTCCGGCTTCAAGGTACCCGCCCTGGGTTTTGGCGCCGGCACTTTCGGGGGGCAAGGCCCGCTGTTCGGCGCATGGGGCAACACCGGCGAAGACGCGGCGCGCCGCATCGTCGATATCTGCCTGGAGGCGGGAGTCAACCTGTTCGACACCGCCGACGTCTACTCCGGCGGCGCCTCGGAGTCCATCCTTGGCGCGGCGGTGCGGGGACGGCGCGACAAGGTCATCCTGTCAACCAAGCTGTCGCTGCGCTCAGGCGACGGACCCAACGAGGTGGGCTCCTCGCGCCACCATCTGCTCGCGGGAACGGATGCCGCGCTCAGGCGCCTGGGCACGGACTACATCGACATCCTGCAGCTGCATGCCTTCGACGCGATGACGCCGGTCGAGCAGGTGCTGGACACGCTGGACGGGCTGGTGCGCGCGGGCAAGGTGCGCTATATCGGCGTGTCGAACTTCTCCGGGTGGCAGCTGATGAAGTCGCTGGCGGCGGCCGACCGACTGGGCCTGCAGCGCTATGTGGCCCACCAGGCGTACTACTCCCTGATCGGCCGCGATTACGAGTACGAGCTGATGCCGCTGGGACTTGACCAGGGCGTGGGGGCCATCGTCTGGAGCCCGCTGGGCTGGGGCCGCCTGACGGGCAAGGTGCGGCGCGACCAGCCACTCCCGCCAGGAAGCCGCCTGCACGAGACGGCGGGCTTCGCGCCGCCCGTAGACGATGAACGTTTGTACCGGGTGGTGGATGCGTTGGACATCGTCGCCGCGGAAACTGGCAAGACCGTGCCACAGATCGCGCTGAACTGGTTGCTGCGGCGCCCCACGGTGGCCAGCGTGCTGGTCGGTGCGCGCGACGAGGCGCAGCTCAGGCAGAACCTGGGCGCGCTGGGCTGGGAGCTCACGGGCGAGCAGGTGGCCCTGCTGGATGCGGCGAGCGCGGTGACGACGCCCTATCCCTACTATCCCTACTGGAACGGGCAGTTCTCCGAGCGCAGCCCGGCACCGGTCTGACAAACATACTGGATATGCGCGCTGGCGTATGGAGTTGGGCTGTAGATGAGCGAGACTACCTCAATGCCCAACGCGCAAACTCTTCATATCGACAGACTGCGAGCTTTGCCGAAGGCAGAGGTTCATGTCCATCTCGAGGGCTGCTTCGAACCGAGCGTTCTCGAGCAATGGGCAACGCAGGCGGGCGTGCTCATGCCCAGGCCTCGCGAACGTTTGTTCGAGTTCAAAGGCTTGGCGGACTTCCTGCATTTCCTCGACTGGGCTTGTGGCCTGGCCTCGACCCGCGAACGCCTGGCCGAACTGAGCTACGGCTTCAGCAAGCGGCTCGCCGACGGCGGTGCAGGCTACGCAGATGTGATCGTCAACCCGACCCACTGGACGGCGTGGCACGGTCGTCTGCCCGACATGATCGACGCGATCGATGCCGGTTTCACCGCCGCAGAACAAGACGGGCTTCCGCCAGTGGGCCTGTGTGTCAGCCTGTTGCGCACGCAATCGTCGGGCGCCGCGGCCGAACTGGTCGACACGCTGGTGGCTCTGCGACATCCGCGCGTCGTGGCGCTCTCGATCGACGGCAACGAGGCTGCCGCCGGCCGCACCGGCCCGCGTTTCGCCGAGGCGTTCCGACGCGCAGGTGGGGCGGGGCTTCGCCGCACCGTGCATGCCGGCGAGTCCAGTGGCCCCGAGGGCGTGCGGGACGCCATCGAACTGCTCGGTGCCGATCGCATCGATCATGGCGTGCGAGCGATCGAAGACCCCGGGCTGGTCGAACTGTTGGTCGATCGGCAGATACCGCTGGGCATCTGCCCGACTTCCAATCTGACGTTGGGCGTCTACCCCTCCATTGAGGATCACCCCATCGATCGCCTGCGCCGTGCAGGCGTCGCCGTGTCCATCAACACCGA
>NZ_JABJVV010000010.1 GCF_013155545.1 Caenimonas soli
CTTCAAGTGGATCAAACAGAACCTGCGCATCAAGGCATTTGTGGGCAACAGCGCCAACGCCGTGAAGACGCAAATCTGGATCGCAATCGCTACCTATGTGCTGGTGGCGATCGTGAAGAAGCGGCTCCAACTCACCGCCACGCTACACACCATCCTGCAGGTACTGAGCCTGTCACTTTTTGATCGGGTACCGATCGATGTGCTCCTGCTCAAAGCCGTCGATCTCGACGACGAAATCGAGGCTTCTCAGCAGTTTTCACTATTTGAAAATATCTCCGGACAGTAGTGGGCCTGACCCGGGATCCATGCCTCGCTATCAGGGCAACGGCGTGAACTTCAGCTGACTGAGCGGAACCACCTTGTCTTCACGGGTCATCTTGTACTCGGTGTTCGGGCCCAGCCACTTGTCCCAGAGCTGGTTGATCTCGCCTGCCTTGTCCATCTCCAGCAGCGTGCTGTTGATCTTGGCCAGCAGCGCCGGTTCGTCCTTCTTCATGCCTACACCGATCGGCTGAAATGCCATCGGCTCGGGAATCATCTTGAGCGGCACGCCGGAGGCCTTGGACTGATTGACCAGCTTGGTGATCGTCATGGTGTTGGCCACCATGCCCAGGGCCTTGTTCTGTTGCACGGCCATGTAGGCGGAACCGGTATCCTGGAAGGTCACGGGTTCCGAGCCATTGAGCTTGATCGACAGTTCGGAGGTCGAGCCCTTGGTCGAGGCCAGGCGCTTGCCCTTGAAATCGGCCTTGCTCTTGCCCGGATCGCTTTCCTTCACGGCCAGCATCTCCTTGGCCAGGTAGTACGGGTCGCTGAACTGGATCTGTTCGGCGCGGCCGAGCGTGTAGGCCAGGTTGGCCACCGTCACGTCGACGCGCCCCATCTTCACCTCCGGCACGCGCGCCTCCACCGACAGCGGTGTGATCGATGCCTTGAGGCCCAGGCGCTTGGCGATGGCGTTGCACAGGTCGACGTCGAAGCCCACCATCTCGCGGGTCTTGGGGTCGGGGGCGGCGAATGGCGGCACGTCGGCAAAGGTGCCGCAGCGCAGCTCCTTGCGCTGCTGGATGTCCTGCCACTGGTCGGCCAGGGCAGCGAACGACAATGCGCCGAGGCCGATGGCCGTGGCGGCGAGGCGAATTGTGGAAATGCGGACAGACATGGCTGGCTCCTTGAGTTGATGAACGGTTGCTATCAGTGCGAGCGCAGGTCGGACAGGAAGCGCTGCGCGCGCGGATGCTGGGGGGTGCGGAAAAACGTCTCGGGATCGGCCGACTCGAGAATGCAGCCGGCGTCCATGAACCACACGCGATCGGCCACCTCGCGCGCGAAACCCATCTCGTGAGTGACGCACATCATCGTCATGCCGTCGCGGGCCAGGCTGCGCATCACGGCCAGCACCTCGCCCACCATCTCGGGATCGAGCGCGCTGGTCGGCTCGTCGAACAGCATCGCCGGGGGCTCCATAGCCAGCGCGCGGGCGATCGCCACGCGCTGCTGCTGGCCGCCGGACAGCTGTGCCGGGTAGGACGAGGCCTTGGCAGCGAGCCCGACGCGATCGAGCAGCTGCATCGCCTTTTCGCGCGCTTCGGCGCGCTTGGCGCCGCGCACGTGGATCGGCGACAGCATCACGTTGTCCAGCGCCGACAGGTGCGGGAACAGGTTGAAACTCTGGAACACGAAGCCGATGCGGCTGCGCAGGAGGTTCAGCTGCGCGCTGCTCATGGGCGCGTGGACGTTCTGGCCCTCGAACAGCAGCTCGCCGGACTTGATTTCCTCGAGCCGGTTGACGGTTCGGATCAGCGTGGATTTGCCGGACCCCGAAGGGCCGCAGACCACCACCACCTCGCCTTTCTTGACCTCGGCATTGATATCGGTGAGCGCGCGATAGTCGCCGTACCACTTGTTGACGTTGGAAAAGACGATCATGTGCGTTTGACTCCGGTCAGGGTTCGGCCACCAGCGGCTGGACGATAGCCGCGGCCTGGATCGCAGCGGCGCTGCGCTGCCCTGCGCGCTTGGCGGTGATGCGCTGTTCCAGCGCCCTCGCCGCCCGTGTCAGGCTCCAGCAAACGACGTAATAGATGACGGCCAGGATGAAGAACACCTCGAACGGCTTGGTCAGCAGCTGGTTGTTGATCTGGTTGGCCGCGAAGGTGAGTTCGGGCACGTTGATGACGTAGCCCAGCGTCGTCTCCTTGATCGTCGAGACGAACTGGCTGAGCATGCTGGGCAGCATGTTGAATAGCGCCTGAGGCAAGATCACCAGGCGCATCGCGCCCAGGTGGCTGTGGCCGAGCGACCGCGCGGCCTCCATCTGGCCTTTAGGCAAGGCCTCGATGCCCGCGCGTACCACCTCGGACAGATAAGCCCCTTCGTAGATCACCAGGGTGCATAGCATCGTCACGAAGCCCGACACGTTGCGGCCGATCAGAAGTGGCACCAGGAAGTAGACCCACAGGATCAACATCAGGAGCGGCACACCGCGAACCAGGTACACCAGTGCGGTGGACGGCCACTTCAGCAGCCGCCAGTGCGACAGCCGGGCCAGCGCCAGCAGCACGCTCAAGGGAAAGGCCAGCACGATGCCCAGCACCGACAGGATCAGCGTGCAGGCGATGCCGCCCAGCGGCCCATTGGGGTACTGGCCGATCAGCAGCAGCAGCCAGTTGTCGCGCAGGATCTCGAAGATGGAGGTCATGGCTTACCTCGCCCCGGCAACGCGGGCGCGCCGGCCCAGCCAGGCGCCGGCCATCATGAACAGCAGCGAGAAGGCCAGGTACATGATCGTCGCCAGCAGGTAGGCCTCGAAGGCGCGGAAGCTCAGGTTCTCGACCTCCTTCACGGCATGTGTGAGTTCGGCCACGCCGATGGCCATCGCCAGGCTGCTGTTCTTGAACAGCGAGACGGTGTGGTTGACCAGCGCCGGCAAGGCGTTGCGCACGGCCTGTGGCATCAGCACATGGCGCATCGCGCTCACGTAGCTATGGCCCAGGGCACGGGCCGCCTCGGCCTGGCCGGCCGGGATCGAGCGCAGGCCGGAGCGCAAATCCTCGCTGAAATACGCCGCCTGGCACAGGCCCAGGCCGATGATCGCGAACACCGCCTCACCGTTGTGCTCGCCCAGCCAGCCCTGCACGGCGTTGGGCATCAGGCTGGAGATGCCGAAGTACCACAGCATCAACTGCACCAGCGTCGGCACGTTCTGGTGGTAGGAGATGTAGGCGATCACGCCCCGCTCGGCCACTCGGCTGGGCGTCAGGCGCACCACCAGCAGCACCACGGCCAGGCTCATCGCCAGCAGCCAGGACCCGAACGCGATCACCAGCGTCATTTGCACGCCGTGCACCAGCATCCGGACGAACTCCGCGTTCAGCAGGATCGCGATGAGGTCGAAGCCTTTCATGCGGTTCTTCCTGCGGATGGAGGCGCGGCCTTCAGGCCTGCGGCCGCTCGGGCCGGGTGGTTTGCAGGCCACCGGGGACTTGCATCGTCGGCGTGATCTCGATATGGCCGATGTTCACCGCCACCGGCGCGGAAATCGCGAAGGCGATGGCGTTGGCGATGTCCGCCGCCTGCGGCAGCTCGAAGCCCTTGACGAAGCGCTCGTAGGTTTCCGCGGAGTCGCCGTGCACATGGGCAAAGATGTCCGTCGCCACCCGGCCGGGGCAGATCTCGGTCACGCGAACGCGCTTGCCGAAGGCGTCGATGCGCAGCTGCCGCGACAGCATGCTCACAGCCGCCTTGGTAGCGTGGTAGGTGGAGTTGCCGCCGAAGTTGTAGGCACCGGCGATCGAGCTGATGTTGACGACATGGCCGCGATCGCGCGCCACCATGCCGGGCACGACCAGGCGGCATAGATGCAGCACGGCCCGCAGGTTCACGTCGATCAGCAGGTCGATGTCCTGCGCGTCGGCCTTCAGGAAGGATTTGGGGCGGTCGACTCCGGCGTTGTTGACCAGCACGTCGAACTCGACTTCGCCGGCGAGCCGGGTGATGCCGGCGAGGTCGGTGACGTCCAGCGCGTGCGCAACGCAGCCGGTGCGTTCGGCAAGCGCATCCAGTGCCTTGGCGCCGCGTGCCAGCGCGTGCACTCGTAGTCCTTCCTTGCACAGCCGCTCGACGACGGCGGCTCCGATGCCGGACGAAGCACCGGTGACCAGAGCGGTCTTGTAGTCAGTGAAGGGCATGGCTTTCCTTTACGCTTTGTGTCAATTTATCGATGGCTGGCCTGTTGCGCCAAGACGGATTGGGTGTGGTGAGATAAGCCGCTCTTATGTCACCGCCAGTTGCAGGGAGATCGGGACGATCCGGCCACCCCCAGCTTCGATTTCGCGCCGTATCGTGCGCGCCAGCCCTACTGCGCCCGGCGTGTCGCCATGCACCAGGATCGATCGAGGCCGCATGGCCAGGGTTTTCCCGCTGTGGGTGACGATGCTGCCTTCCGCCAGCAGGCGACGCACCCGATCCAGCACGGCCGTTTCGTCGTGGATCACCGCGCCGGGCAGCTTGCGCGGCACCAGCAAGCCTTCGTCGTCGTAGGCGCGGTCGGCCAGGAACGCGGTGGCGATGCGCAGGCCGCATTGCGCTGCCGCGCCCTCGATCGCCCGGCTGCTCGACGAGCTGATGATGAGCGACGGATCGAAACCCGCCACCGCGCGCACCAGCGGCCCGGCCAGGGCCGCGTCGCCGGCAGCGAGGTTGCCCAGCGCCCCGTGGAAGCTCATGTGCGTCATGCGGTG
This sequence comes from Caenimonas soli, assembly GCF_013155545.1. Classification (GTDB taxonomy): domain Bacteria; phylum Pseudomonadota; class Gammaproteobacteria; order Burkholderiales; family Burkholderiaceae_C; genus Ramlibacter; species Ramlibacter soli. The sequence continues at coordinate 4,743 of NZ_JABJVV010000010.1, forward strand.
GCCGGCCGCGCGCGCGATGCCGGCCAGCGCGCCGAGCTGGTAAGTCACCATCGCGGCAAGCTCCGCGGTGTCGATCTGCATGGACCGGCGTCCGAAGCCCTGGAGGTCCGGATAGCCCACATGCGCACCCACGTCGACGCCGCGCGCCAACGCCTGTCGCACCGTCCGGTCCATGATGACCGGGTCGCCGGCGTGGAAGCCGCAGGCGACGTTGGCGGACGAGACGACTTCGAGCAGCGCTTCGTCCTCGCCCATGCGCCAGGGGCCGTAGCCCTCGCCCATATCTGCATTGAGGTCGATGTCCATGGTCATGCCTGCCTTCCAGGAGATTGAAGTTCGACCAGCGGCGTGCCGTACCCCACGATCGTGCCTGGCTCCGCCAGCATGGCGGCCAGGATGCCGTCTTGCGGCGCCGTGACCGGCAGCAGCAGGGCGCCGATCCGCAGCAGGCCCACCACTTGCCCGGCGCCCACCACGGCACCGGGAGGTACCAGCGGTTCCGCGCGCAGCGGGTGGCCATGCAGGAACACGCCCACCGAGGCGGCGGCCACGACCTTGGATTCAGGCTCGTTTCCCGCCGTGTCGGATGGGACGAGCTCGACGCGCGTGCCGTTGCGACGCAAGCGCAGATGCTCCCCGGGGCCCTGCAATTCCAGCAGGTCGATGTCGGTGGCCTCCAGCCAGCGCGACAACTGCTGCACCTCTTCAATGCGCATGCTCGGCTCCTCGCTGGCCGCGGTGCAAGTCGACGAGGCGGCGCGCCTCGTCCAACCATCGTCGGTTCTGGTCGAGCGCGGCGACAGCCTCGTCCCACGTGGTTTCGACGAAGCGGATACGGCTGCCGATGGGCGCCTGGCCCAGGCGCCAGCGGTCTGCCTCGATCACCGTGCCGATCTTCGGATAGCCGCCCGAAGGCTGCGCGTCGCACATCTGGACGATGGGCTGTCCGCTGGGAGGCACCTGGATCACGCCCGGAACGATGCCGTGCGACCGCATTTCGATCTCATCGACCGGCTGCAGCGGCGCGCCGGCCAACCGGTAGCCATAGCGGTCGCTTTGCGGGGTGATCTTCCAGGCCTCGGCCCAGAACGACGCGCGCGAAGCTTCGGTGTAGTGGCCGTACTCGCCCGCAGGCAGCACGCGCATCGCCGGCAGGCCATCCGCCTCCAGCGGCAGGGCGAGCGCCGGCGGCACCAGGCCGAAGCCGGTGGCCTGAAGCCCGGCACCCGGCGCCACGGCTTGCAGCTTGTCACCGCGACGCAGCGCCCGGCCGTCCAGGCCGCCGAACGCGCCGCGCAACTGGGTACTGCGCGAGCCCAGCACTTCGGGCACGTCGACACCACCGGCCAGGCACAGGTAGACGCGGCTCGCGCGCCAGGCGCTGGCTTGCTGCGGCACGCCGAGCTGCAGCACCTGGCCCGCCCGTGCCGCATGGGTCCACCATGGCAGCAGCGCGACGTCGTCCAGACGCGCGGCGCAATCGGCGCCGGTCACGGCGAACGCGCAGTCGGCGGTGAAGCGCACCTGGAACGGAAACACCGGCACCTCGATGGCGGCCGCCCCTTCGTCGTTGCCCAGCAGCAGGTTGCCCGCGGCCAGCGCGAGCGGGTCCATCGCGCCCGAGCTGCCCACGCCCCAGCGCAATTCGCCCAAGCGTCCCAGGTCCTGCACCGTGGCCAGCGCGCTGGCGGACAAGACTTCGATCATCGGATCACCTTTTCGACACGAAAGCGGATGCTGTCGCCCGGCTGGACCAGCGCGGGCGGGTCCTGCGCCGGATCGAAGAACCTCATCGTGGTGCTGCCTATCGTGTTCCAGCCGCTCGGCCCGTCGGAGGCCGACACGCCGGTCTGCGCGCCGCCGATGGACACGGCGCCGCCGGGGATGCTGATGACGGGCACCTTGCGCCGGGGCGTGGCGATGCGCGGGTCCATGCCGCCGAGATAGCAGTAGCCGGGGTGGCTGCCGATCGCAAACACCGGGTACAGCGGCGCACTGTGAAGCTCGACGATCTCGTCCACGCGCAGGCCGGTGTACGCGACCACGTCGGCCATGTGCGGGCCGCCGGGGCCGCCATACACCACCGGCAGTTCGATCACACGGCCCTTCAGCGGCATCGGCTGCACCGCCTGCCAGGCGGCACGGAGACGCGCCTTGAGTTCATCGAGTCGGCGCGGCGCCCGCTCGAAGCTCAGCATCAGGTTGTTCATGCCGGGCACGGCCTCGCGCACCTCGGGCCAGGATTGCGCTTCGCGCGCCAGTGCCCAGACTCGCTGCTGGGCCGACAGGTCCATGTCGCCGGGCGGCTCGAACAGCAGGGCACTGGTGCCCAGCAGGCTGATGGTGGCGTCCTGGGACCTCATGGCTCTTTCCGTTGTTGCAGCCAGCGTTCAAGGTGATGGATGTCCACACCGCCGGCCGCGAAGCCGGCGTCCTGGACGATCTGGCGGTGCAGCGGCAGGTTGGTGGCGATGCCCCCCACACGCATCTCCTCGAGCGCCACGCGCAAACGCACCAGGGCGTCGTCGCGCGTCGCGCCGTGCACGATCAGCTTGGCGATCATCGAGTCGTAGTACGGCGGCACCCGATAGCCGGCCCCGACATGGGTGTCCACCCGAACGCCATAGCCGCCGGGCAGCACCCATTCGCCGATGAGTCCGGGCGACGGGGCGAAGGTGTCGGGGTTCTCGGCGTTGATGCGGCACTCGAGCGCATGGCCGCGGCATTCGATGTCCGCCTGGGTGATGGCCAGCCGCTCGCCCCGCGCCACGCGGAGCTGCTGCTGCACGATGTCGATGCCGGTGGTCATCTCGGTGACCGGGTGCTCCACCTGCAGGCGCGTGTTCATCTCGATGAAATAGAACGCGCCGTCCTCGAACAGGAATTCGAAAGTGCCGACGCCGCAGTAGCCGATCTGCCGGCAGGCTTGCGCGCAGCGTTCGCCGACGGCGCGGATCAGTGCGATGTCTATGCCCGGCGCCGGCGCTTCCTCGATCACCTTCTGATGGCGGCGCTGCAACGAGCAGTCGCGGCTGCCCAGCCACAGCGCGTTGCCGTGGCTGTCGGCCAGTACCTGGATCTCGACATGGCGCGGATGCAGCAGGAATTTCTCGATGTAGACCTCGGGGTTGCCGAAGGCGCGCCGGGCTTCTTCGCGGGTCAGCGACAGGGCGTCCAGCAGTTCGGCCTCGCCGTGCACGACCCGCATGCCCCGGCCGCCACCGCCGCCCGCGGCCTTGACGATCACCGGATAGCCGATGTCGCGTGCCACCGCGCGTACGGCGCCGGGGTCGTCGGGCAGCGCCGTGTCGGGCCCGGGCACGCAGGGCACGCCGGCCTCCCTCATCGCCCGCTTGGCGGCGACCTTGTCACCCATCGTCCGGATGCATGCGGCACTGGGGCCGATGAAGGTCAGCCCGGCTTGCTCGACGCGGTCGGCGAAGCCCGCGTTCTCCGAGAGAAAACCATAGCCGGGGTGAATCGCCTGGGCGCCACTGACCTGTGCGGCGAACAGGATCGCCGCCTGGTTCAGGTAGCTGCGTCCCGGCGCAGCGGGCCCGATGCACAGGGCCTGGTCGGCCTGGCGCACGTAGACCGCATCCTGGTCCGCCTGCGAATGCACGGCGACCGTGCGCAGGCCCAGCCCGCGGCAGGCGCGTTGGATGCGCAAGGCGATCTCACCGCGATTGGCAATCAGGACAGTGTCGAACATGGCGGGCATGGTGAATGTGGTCAGGCAAATCGCACCAACGGCTGGCCGGTTTCCACTTCCTGTCCCGAGGCGACGAGCACGGTATCCACTACCCCGTCATGCTCCGCGCGGACCTCGTTGAAGACTTTCATGGCCTCGATGACGCACAGTGTCTGGCCCGCCTTCACGGCAAGCCCCGGTGCCACGAAAGGCGGCTCGCCCGGCGAAGGCTGCAGGTGCACGACGCCATAGAGGGGGGCGCGCAGTACGCTTTCCGCGGGCCGAGACGCTTCATCACGTTGGGCCGCAGCAGTGGTGATCGCTGGACGCGGGCGGGCGGGCTCCACGCGCGTAGCCGTTGCCGGCGTACCGTTCGCCCGCCGCACGAGGCGCAGCGTCCAGCCGTCCTGGCTGAACTCCATCTCGGCTAAATCCGAGGATGCCATCGCATCGATGAATGCCTTGATCTGCTGCGGGTCCATATGCCCGCAACAGTACTGGCGCCGCGCTCAGGGCGCCAAGACGGAATGTCTCTAGCGCGATAAGGGAGACTTATGACGCGGCGTGATGCTCCCCGGCGAGCAGGCTGTGGGGCAGGCCCGTCACGAGTTCGAGCAGGATTTCCTTGACCGCCTGCGCCGGCTCCGACAGCGGCAGGTGGTCCGACTGGCACAGCGCCAACGGCGCCTCTATCACCGGCTCGACGATGCGGCATTGCCACGCATCGCTGGACGCGACCACCTCGGCCGCCATCGACGCCGGCAGGATGGTGGCACCCAGCCCATCGGCGATCACGGCCTTGAGAGTGCTGGCGGACTCGATTTCGCCGACGACACGCGGCACCATGCCCGCGCCCGCGAAGGCTTCGTCCACCATCCGGCGCACCACGTTGTAGGGACGCGCGAGGTACAGGTCCATCTCGCCCAGCATGCGCAGCCGCACCTGGTCCGGCGGCGCCGGCATGCTGTTCGGCCCGACAACGAAGAGCTGCTCCTTGAGCAGCGGCAGGAACGACAGGCCATGCACCTGCGTCTTGCCGCCGTAGAGCACGGCCAGGTCCATGCGGCCGTTCATGATCAGTTCCGACAGCGTGGTGCCGTAGGTTTCGTTCAGGTAGAGCAGGATGCCGGGGTGGCGGGCGCGGACCGTGCGCACCAGCGGCAGAGCCAGCGAGGCCGCGGCGGTGCCGGGCGCCAAGCCGACCGCCACGGCGCCGGACAGACCGCGCCCGGCTGCCGCCATGTCGACCTGCGCCTGCTCGCATTGCCGCATGATGAGCTGGGCATGGCGATAGAGCACCTTGCCCGCCTCGGTCGGCGTGACGCCACGCTTGGTTCGCACCAGCAGCTGCTGGCGGACTTCGCCTTCGAGCGTGGCCAGTTGCTGGCTCAAAGCCGGCTGCGCAATGTGCAGGAGATCGGCCGCCTGCGTGAGGCTGCCGACGTCCACGATCTTCACGAAATATTTCAGGCGCCTGAGGTTCATGGCGTCCGTCCCGGGCGGAGTGATTCCTGATGATGCCACGAACCCGGCGCTATCCATAAGTGTTGCCTATTTAGGCAGACCGAACTCGTCTTGGCGCGCGGGGCGAAGGCGTCTTACTGTTACGCCTGTCCCCAGGTCGCACGCTAAGGAACCCCGTGAACCCATCCCGTATCGCCGAGCGCGTCAGGCGCATCAAGCCGTCGCCCAGCACCTCGGCCGCCGACCGCGCCAACGAGCTGCGGCGCCAAGGCAAGTCCATCGTCAACCTGGTCGTGGGCGAGCCGGATTTCAACACGCCGGAGCACATCCGGCGGGCAGCGGCCGCGGCCATGGACGCGGGCGCGACACGCTACACGCTGATGGCCGGCACGGTGGAACTGCGCCAAGCCATTGCAGCCAAGCTCGAACGCGAGAACGGGCTCACCTATGCCCTCAGCGAAATCATCGCCACCAATGGCGCCAAGAGCGCCATCTACAGCGCCCTTGCGGCAACGCTGCAGTCCGGCGACGAAGTCATCATTCCGGCGCCCTATTGGGTTTCGTACCCCGACATGGTGCTGGCCAACGACGGCGTGCCCGTCACCGTCCCCTGCCCCGAGGCCAACGGCTTCAAGATCACGCCTGCTCAGCTTGCGGCGGCCATCACCCCACGGACGCGCTGGTTGCTACTGAATTCGCCAAGCAATCCGACCGGCGCGAGCTACACCGTGGCCGAATATCGCGCCCTCGCCGAAGTGCTAGCCGCCCATCCGCAGGTGCTCGTCATGACGGACGACATCTACGAGCACATCCGATTCGACGGCGAACGCACACCGCACCTGCTCAACGCCGCGCCCGAACTTCGCGATCGCACATTGGCCATCAACGGCGTGTCCAAGACCTATGCGATGACAGGCTGGCGCATCGGCTGGGCGGCGGGCCCGCGTGACCTGATCCTGGCCCTGGACACGCTGCTGTCGCAATCTGCCGGAAATTGCTGTTCGATCAGCCAGGCTGCGGCCGCCGCCGCGCTGAACGGCGACCAAGGCTTCGTGGCCGAAAGCGTGATCGTCTACAAGCAGCGGCGCGATGCCACGCTGGCACGCATCAACGCGATCCCCGGGCTGAGTTGCCGCTCACCGGACGGCGCGTTCTACCTCTACATCAACTGCGCCGGCCTGATCGGCAAGACCACGCCCGAAGGCAAGGTCCTGGTTCAAGACGGCGACGTGGTGATGTACCTGCTTGAAAAAGAAGGTGTCGCGGTCGTCGCGGGTACCGCCTACGGCCTCTCGCCCTACTTCCGCCTGTCGATCGCGACATCGATCGAGATTCTCGAAGAAGGCTGTACCCGTATCGCACGCGCGGTCGCTGCACTGCGCTGAACCACTGCACTGAAATATTCACCGCATACATCGAGGAAGCCCATGAGCACGTACAAGGCCATCCGCAAAGTCCCCTCGGCCCCTCAGGCCGACGCCAAGGTCATCGCCGCGCTACGCGAGATCCCGGTCGCGGCACTCAGCGACAACATGCACCGCAACATCGGCACCGTGGGGCTGCATCCCTACCACCGCCCGGGCAAACAGACGATGGCGGGCACGGCCGTCACCGCGCGCTCGCGCGGCGGCGACAACCTGACGTACCTGCGCGCCCTGGAGTTCTGCCGCCCGGGCGACGTGCTGGTGATCGACGCCGGCGGGGACCTCAACAACGCAGTTGTCGGCGGCATCCTGTCGTTCTACGCCGCCAGCATCGGCGTCACCGGCGTCGTGATCGACGGCGCGGTGCGTGACGTGGCCGAGATCCGCGAGCGCACGTTTCCGGTCTATGCCCGCGGCGTCACGCACCGCGGCCCGTACAAGGACGGGCCGGGCGAGATCAACGTGCCCATCAGCGTCGGCGGCATGGTGGTGAATCCCGGCGATATCGTCGTTGGCGACCAGGACGGCTTGCTGGCCATTCCCCAGCAAGGTATTGAGGAGCTCATCGAAAAGGCAATCGCCCACCTGCACGCCGAAGCGAAGACCATCCAGGCCATGAAGGAAGGCCGCTGGGACCGGTCCTTCATCGACGCGCTCGAAGCGCGCTGCAACAACTGAAGAACCTTCCATGAGCCCCGTCGCATCGCGCCACAAAGTGCTGGTCATGGGCGTCGCCGGTTGCGGCAAGTCGACGGTCGCCGGCATGCTGGCCACGCAGCTGGGCGCGGCATTGATCGAGGGCGACGAACATCACCCGCCGGCCAGCCAGGAAAAGATGCGCAACGGCATTGCCCTCTTGGACAGCGATCGCGAGCCGTGGCTGGACAAGCTGGGAGCGCTACTCGCGGGAACCCCAGGCAACGCCGTACTTGCCTGCTCGGCGCTCAAGCGAAGTTATCGCGACCGGCTGCGCGCGGCCGAGCCGGCCCTGCGGATCGTCTATCTGGAGATTTCGCTGGCCGAGGCGCATTGCCGGGTGGCGGCGCGCAAGGAACATTTTTTTCCCCCGGGCCTGGTGGTGAGCCAGTTTGCGTCACTCGAGGCGCCCACCGGAGAAGCCGGGGTCCTGCGATTGCCCGCCCATCAGCCCTTGGCCGCGCAGGCCAGTACGATCATGGCCTGGCTTGGCCGTAACATCACGGACGAACAAGGAGTCATGTGAATTCCATCCTTCAGAAATTCGACCTCACCGGCCGCACGGCGCTCATCACGGGATCGAGCTCCGGCATTGGCCATGCACTCGCCATCGGCCTTGCCGGCGCCGGCGCGCGCATCGTGCTGAATGGGCGCGACCCGGCCAAGCTCGAACGTGCCGCAGAGAAGCTGAAAGCCGATGGCGCTACCGTGGTCACGACGCCTTTCGACGTCACCGACGGCGCTGCCGTGACCAAGGCCATCGCGCACATCGAAGCCGAAATCGGCCCCATCGACATCCTCGTCAACAACGCCGGCATGCAGCGCCGCGCCCCGCTCGAAGAGTTCGAAGAGGCGCACTGGCACGAGCTGATGAAGACCAATGTCGACAGCGTGTTCCTGGTCGGCCAGGCGGTGGCCAGGCACATGATCCCGCGCGGCCGCGGCAAGATCATCAACATCTGTTCGGTGCAAAGCGAACTGGGCCGTCCCAACATCGCACCCTACACCGCCAGCAAGGGCGCCGTGAAGATGCTGACCAAGGGCATGGCGATCGACTGGGGCCAATACGGCATCCAGGTCAATGGCCTGGGCCCCGGCTATTTCAAGACCGAACTCACGGAGGCGCTGGTGAACAACGCCGAATTCAGCGGCTGGCTGATCAACCGCACGCCGTCGCGCCGCTGGGGCGACGTCGAGGACCTGGTCGGCGCAGCCGTGTTCCTGGCGAGCGAGGCATCGAACTTCGTCAACGGCCACATCCTCTATGTGGATGGCGGCGTGACTGCAACCCTTTAAAGACACCAAGACATGGACGCTCTAGTCATCCACGCCGCCCGCGACCTGCGAGTCGAAGACGTTCCCACCCCTGAAGTGCTGCCGCACCAGCTGCGCGTGCGGGTACGCTTTGGCGGCATTTGCGGATCCGACCTGCACTACTTCCAGGATGGCGGGTTCGGCACGATCCGTGTCAAGGAGCCCATGGTGCTGGGCCATGAGGTGGCGGGCATGATCGAGGAAGTTGGCAGCGGCGTTTCGGGCTTCGCGCCCGGCGAACGCATCGCCATCAGTCCCAGCCTGCCCTGCGGCATCTGCCGCTATTGCCAGCAAGGTCTGCAGAATCACTGCCTGGACATGCGCTACTTCGGCAGCGCGATGCGCACCCCGCACGTACAAGGCGCGTTCCGTCGCGAGATCGTGGTCGAGAAAGGGCAGGCATACAAACTTGCCGACACGCTGAGCGACGAGGAAGGCGCGATGGCCGAGCCGCTCGCGGTCGCGCTGCACGCGGTTCGCCGCGCAGGGCCCTTGCTCGGCAAGAACGTGTTGGTGACCGGGTGCGGGCCCATAGGCGCGCTGGCGGTCATCGCTGCGCGGCACGCCGGCGCCTCGAACATCGTCGTGACCGACATGGGCGACTATGCGCTGCGCAGCGCGCTGAAGGTCGGCGCCGACCAGGCCATCAACGTCGCGGAACAGCCCGACGGCCTGCGGCCGTTCACCACCGACAAGGGCCAGTTCGACGTGCTGTTCGAGGCCAGCGGCAACGAACGGGCGCTGCGCGGCGCCTTCGATGCGCTGCGCCCGCGCGGCATCATCGTGCAGATCGGCATCGGCGGCGAGATGACGCTGCCGATCAATGCCATCGTCGCCAAGGAGTTCGACCTGCGCGGCACCTTCCGCTTCCACGAGGAGTTCGGCATCGCCGTCGACCTGCTGAACAAGGGGCTGGTCGACGTCAAGCCGCTGATCTCGGCATCGGTGTCCTACCGCGACGCGGGGCGGGCATTCGCATTGGCGGCGGATCGCTCGAAGGCGATGAAGGTGCTGCTGGACTTCAAGTAAGCCTTGTCATCCCGGGCTTGACCCGGGATCCACCCGTTGCGGGCCAGCACCTCGCGGCAAGGCTGTGCGCCGGTCGGCTGCGGCGCGCGGACCAGCGCACAGCCTTGCAACAGAGTGGTTGGAGTGCGAAAGCCTTCGGCGCGCCAACTAAGTCCGAGCGAAGCCGCGTGTGGGCGGGCTGGGGCGCGCAATCAGGGCTGCCCGAGGCGTCGGGGAATGGACTTGCAGGCGTTGCGCGCGATCAGCGCGCGGGCCTCTCCGGAGTGCGAGGACAGTCCACGATGAGTCCGAAGCCCGCAATTCCGTTCCCCGGCGCCGCTTGCGCGCCTTGAAAAGGCGCGGAACGGGCTGACCGCGCGTCACAGCCCGCCCGCACGCGGCTTCGCCGCCCACACGCAGGCCTGCAACAGCAGCGGACAGCGAACCGCTCGCGACCATGGGTCCCGGGTCAAGCCCGCAATGACGATCCTTGGGCACGCCGCAGGAAGCGGCCCGCTCGTCCGCCTGTGGCACGTGTCTCGGCGGTGTAGCTCAGCACGCCATTCACCCAGACTTTCTCGATCCCCTCGCTGAACTGCACAGGCTGCTCGTAGGTCGCGCCGTCTTTCACGCGCAGCGGGTCGAACACGACGATGTCCGCCGCCCAGCCGGGTTTCAGCTCGCCGCGCTTGTCCAGGCGGAACTGCCGCGCCGACAAGCCGGTCATCTTGTAAATCGCCTGCTCCAGCCGCAACAGGCCCTTCTCGCGCCAGTAGCGCGCCAGCAGGCGCGGGAACGCTCCCCATAGGCGCGGGTGCGGCCGCTCGTCGTGCGGCAGCCCGTCGGAGCCGATCATCGACAGCGGATGAGCGATCACGCGCTCGACGTCGTCCTCACGCATCTGGAAATAGCACGCGCCGCCGGGCTTGAGGCGAATGCACGCGTCCCGCTCCGACACGCCCCATTCGCGCGCCACGTCGGCCAGGTAGCGGCCAGCCGTTTCCGGATGCGGCTGGCTGCCGGTGATCAACACGTCGATGCCTTCGACCAGGTCCTCGCGCAACACGGTGGAACCGGCGGTATAGGGGTAGACATCCAGTGCGATCGGCTGCCCTTTGGCGAGCTGCCCGATCAGCGGCAGCGTCTCGAGCGTGCGGCCCCAATTGGCCGGGCCCGCGCATTTGTGGTGCGAGATCACCAGCGGCAGGCCGGCGTGGCGCGCCGTCAACGCGGCCTCTTGCAGCGCGGGCAGCACACCGGCCAGTTCGTCGCGGATGTGGGTCGCGTAGACGCCGCCGTTGCGCGCCGCGACGGACGCAACCGACACGAGTTCTTCCACGTCTGCGGCATAAGCCTGTGCATAGAACACACCCGACGACAGGCCGAGCGCGCCGGCGTCCATGGCCTCCTGCATGTCGGCGGCCATGGCTGCGCGTTCCTCGCTCGTCGCGATCCGGTCCAGCGAATCCATGTGCCGCATGCGCAGCGCGGTGTGGCCGACCAGCGCCGCCACGTTGACCCCCGGCGTGGCTTCGTCGATGGCCTTGGCATACGCGGCCATCGTGGCGTGCCGAAACTGTCTGGCGCCGAGCAAGGACAAGGGCGCGCCGGGTTCGCCCGTCACCATCGGCACCAGCGATATGCCGCAGTTGCCGACGATCACCGTCGTCACGCCCTGCGAGAGCTTGGGCAGCATGTCCGGTTCATCGAGAACCGCTGCGTCGTCATGCGTGTGCACGTCGATGAAACCGGGCGCAATGACGCAGCCGTTGCAATCGACCTCCTCCACATCCGCGTACCTGCCCAGCACATTCGCCGCAATAGTGCCGACCGCGACGATGCGGCCATCGGCCAGCAGCAGGTCGCCGGTCTCGCCGAGATTGTTGGCGCCGTCAACGATCAGGCCGTTGCGCAGGAGCGTTGCTTGCGCCATCAGTCCCGAGCCCCGTCTTCCTCGGCGCTGTCGCGCGCGCCCGAGTATTCCGCGCTGTCGAAGCCGTGCTTGTGCAGCAACGCCTTGAACTGCTGCAGGCCGCGCGCGACCTGCGGCCCGAGTTTCTGCGCCAGCCGCACCATCAGGATCTCGATCACCACCAGGTGCGCGAGATACGCCTCGGTGCCCACGCGCATGATTGCATCCTGCGGCACCGATACCGCCAGCACCAGGTCGGCGATGCCGGCCAGCGGGGTGTCTGGCTGCGTCAGGGCCACCACGGTCGCGCCCTGCGAGCGCGCGAATTTCGCGGCCTCGAGGGTGTAAGGCATACGTCCCACATGCGAGATAACGAAGGCCACACCCTGCGGGCCGAGCGTGCTGGCGGACACCAGCTGCTGGTGCGCGTCGAAGATGGCATTGGCGGTGCGCCCGAGGCGGAACAACCGGCTCTGCAGTTCGTTGGCCATGAAGGTGGATGCCGCGCCGACCGAGTAGCAGTCGATGCGCTGGGCTTGCGCCAGCCGGTCGGCCACGCGGTCGATCATCTCGGCATCGATGCGCCGGCCCAGTTCGGTCAGCGACGACACCGCGGCGTGGATGATCTTGCTCGATACGTCCTGCGCCGCGTCGTCGGGCAATACGCTGCGGTGCAGGTAGGAGCCGGACACCGCCAGGTCCTGAGCCAGCGCTACCATGAACTCGCGCACGGATTCGTAGCCGAAACTGCGGCAGGTGCGAACGATCGTCGGCATGGATACCTGGGCCTGCTGCGCGAGCTGCTCCACGGTTGCGGCGACAGCCGCGCGCGGATCTTCCAGCACGGCGCGCACCACGCTGCTCTGCGCGTCGGGCAGTTCGGGCAGGCGCTCGCGCAATTGCTGCAGCAAGCCGGGGGCCAGGGTGTTCATCGGGTCCTTCAAAAACAGGTGCGGATCGCGCCGCTGACGGTCCAGTCGTCCTCGACCACCGGCATCCAGCGCCATTTGTCGAAGGTCGTGCAGGGATGGGATATGCCCAGCGCCACCGTGTCGCCAACCTGCGGCGCGGCTGTGGCAGGGTCGAATCTCAGATAGGCGTGCTGGTCGTTCAGGGCGCTGATCGTCCAGCCGGCAGGACTGTTCGCAACCGCCCGGGTGCCCCGCTTCACATGGCGCACGGGAATGGGCATCTCGATGTCGTACGAAATGTCCCGGCGGCCGCAGGTCAACAAGGCCAGGCCCGGCTCGGGCACCGACTGGACCAGCGACCACACTTCCAGCGCCGGCTGCAGCGAGGACTGGAGGCCCTCCCGCTTCTCTACCTGCTTGAGGAAGCGCGCATAGTTGCCGTGGTCGTGCGTGACGTAGCAGCCGGAACGCAGCACCCCGCGCACGGGCTTGGACAGGCCCTGGGTGCGCAGCAGCGGCATCACCAGATCGAACACCGCCGAGCCGCCCGCTGTCAACAGGATTTCCTCGCCGGCGAACAGGGCTTGCCTGTCGCAGACCTTGGCTGCCTCGCTCACGCGGCGAACCAGTGCGGTGACTTCGCGCGAGTCATGCTCGCTTTCGCAGCGCGCAAGGCCGCCTTCATAGCATTCGATGCCACCCATTCGCACGGCCGGCGAGCTTGCCATCGCCTGCGCGAGCGCGACGGCCTCCTCCAGCGTGCGGCAGCCGGTGCGCTGGCCGGGCACTCCCATCTCGAGCAGCACGTCCAGTGGCGGCGCCGCGATCTGGCGCCGCGACCATTGCTCTATCAGTGACAACTGGGCCAGCGAATCGACCAGGAACCAGATGCGCAGATCGGCATGCCGGCCCAGCAGCATGGCCAGGCCGTCGAGATCGGCATCGCAGACCACCTGGTTGGCGATGATGACGCGGCGGGCGCCGGCCTGCACGCCCGCGGCCGCCTGGAAAACGGTGGCGAAGGTCAGCCCCCACGCGCCCGCTTGCAGTTGCCGGGCAAACAGCTGCGGCGACATGGTGGTCTTGCCGTGCGGCGCCAACGCCACGCCCCTGCGGGTGGCGTAGTCCTGCATCCATGCCAGGTTGTGCTCCAGCGCGCTGCGGCGCAAGACTGCCAGCGGAAACGGCAGATCGCCGGCCAGCAGGCTCCAGCCCTTGCCGCCTATGTCGGCGGCCCGGCAAGGCTCTGCTGCCGGCGGATAGCTCTTGCAGCGATGGTCGATGATGAAGTCGTCGGTCATGAAAGGCTGTATCCCACGGGTTCGGCGCGCCAGCAGGCCGTCCAGCGGCCGGGTTCTATTTCCCGCAGACGCATGTCGGCGGCCGCGCATTCCGGCAAGGCGTTGGGGCAGCGCGTGCGAAACACGCAGCCCGACGGCGGGTTGGACGGACTGGGCAAGTCGCCTTGCAGCAAGGGGATGGTACGGCGCATCGCGGGGTCGGGCACGGGCGCCGCAGCGAGCAGGGCCTGCGTATAGGGATGGCGCGGCCGCGCATAGAGCGCCTCCGTGGGCGCGATCTCCATGACGCGCCCCAGATACAGGACCACGACACGGTCGCACAGATACTCCACCACGTCCAGGTCATGCGAGATGAAGAGCAGCGTCAGGCCCAGCCGCTCCTTCAGTTCGCCCAGCAGGTTGACGACCTGGGCCTGGATAGAGACATCGAGCGCCGACAGCGGCTCATCGGCGATGATGAAGTTCGGCTGCACGGCCAGGGCGCGGGCAATGCCTATGCGCTGGCGCTGGCCGCCGGAGAATTCGTGCGGAAAGCGGTCGGCGTGCTCGGGCCGCAAGCCTACTTGCTGCAAGAGCTCGTCGATGCGCGGCTGGCGGGCGGCGCCTTTTGCCAGGCCGTGGGTGTCCAGCGCTTCGGACAGCACCTGCCGAATGCGCATGCGCGGATTGAGGCTGGCATACGGGTCCTGGAAGATGATCTGGATCTTCGAGCGCAGCGGCCGGTATTGCGATTGCGTCAGGCCCGCCAAGTCAGTGGGTGCATCCGTCCCGTGATAGACCATGGCGCCCGCGGTCGGATCGGCCAACCGGGTGAGCAGCCGGCCTATGGTGCTCTTGCCCGAACCGGACTCGCCGACCAATCCCAGCGTTTCACCGGCGCGAATGGAAAAGCTCACCCCATCGACGGCGCGAACCGGATGCTTGCCGCCGCCGAAGAATTTGCTCAGGCCCTGCACCTCGACCAAAGGCTGCGCCGCGTTCATGCCACCACCTCGGCCTCTACGGCAATGCAACGTACCCGGCGGGTGCCGGCCGCGGGCAGCAGATCCGGCATCCGCTGTTCGCAACCTTCGCGACGCTGCGAACAACGCGGCGCGAAGGCACAACCCGGCGGCGCAGCCAGCGGGCTCGACACCTGGCCCGGAATGGCGACCAGCTGCGCGCGAGCACCCCCCGCCTGGCGCCGCTGTCGGGCCACGCCGGGCAAGCAGGCCAGCAAGCCGCGCGTATAAGGATGCCGGGGCGAGGCAAAGAGCTCACTCACCGGCGCCGATTCCACGATGCGCCCCGCGTACATCACCGCCACCGCATCGGCGTACTGCGCCACCACACCCAGGTTGTGCGTGATGAAGAGCAGGCTCATCCCGGTTTCCTTTTGCAGCCGGCCCATGAGCGCCAGGATCTGGGCCTGGATCGTCACGTCCAGCGCGGTAGTGGGCTCGTCGGCGATCAGCAGCGTGGGATTGCAGGACATGGCCAGCGCGATCATCACGCGCTGGCGCATGCCGCCGGACAGCTGGTGCGGGTACTCGCTCACGCGCTGCGCGGCTGCCGGGATCTCGACCAGTTCGAGCATGCGCAGTGCGTGGGCCCAGGCCGACTTTCGATCCGACCCCAGGTGCAGGCGCACCGCTTCGGCGATCTGTTCTCCCACGGTGAGCACGGGGTTCAGGCTGGTCATCGGCTCCTGGAAGATCATCGCCATCTCGTTGCCGCGGAGCGCGCGCAGCTCGGGCTCGGACAGGGCCAGCAGGTTGACGCGCCGGCCGTCACGCCGCACGAACCAGGCTTCGCCCTGCACCTGGGCCTGGGAGGTCTTGGCGTGCAGGCCCATCAGCGTGAGGCTGGTCACCGATTTGCCCGACCCCGATTCGCCCACCAAAGCCAGGGTCTGGCCGGGCAGCACGGAAAACGAAACATCGGCCACGCTCTGGATGCGCCCGGCATCGGTGGCGAACGAGGTGGAGAGGCCCGATACCTCAAGGCGTGGCGCGGTCATACGGCCTTCTTCAGTTTGGGGTCCAGCAAGTCGCGCACGCCGTCGCCCAGCAATTGCAGGGACAGCGCCGTGAGAACGATCGCCAGTCCGGGCGACAAGATGGTCCAGAAAGCGCGGTCAGCGTATTCCAGGCTGCCGGCGATCATGGTGCCCCAGGTGGGAATGTCCGGCGGCACGCCCACGCCCAGGAAAGACAGGCCGGCTTCGGCCAGGATGGCATAGGCGAAGATGAAGGTCACTTGCACCAGCACCGGCGACATCAGGTTGGGCAGGATGTGCGAAGCCAGGATGCGCCATGTGCGCACACCCAGCGCACGCGCCGCGTCGACGAACAGCAGTTCGCGCAACACCAGCGTGGCCGCACGCACCACGCGGGCGACGCGAGGCGTATAGACGATCACCAGCGCCAGCATCACGTTCCACAGCGATACGCCCAGGATGGACACCAGGGCAATGCCCAGCAGGATGTCGGGGAAGGCCATCATCGCGTCCACCAGGCGCATCAGCGGCGCATCCAGCCTGCGGAAGAACCCGGCCAGCATGCCGAGCAGGGTGCCGAACAGCACGGCCCCCGCCGCCGTGATGCTGCCGATCATCAGCGAATAGCGCGCGCCGTGGATGATGCGCAGCATCACGTCGCGGCCCAGTTCGTCGGTGCCGGCCCAGTGCAGCCAGGACGGCGCGCGCAGGCGCTCGCTCACGGTGATGGCATTCGGGTCGGCACCGGAGATCCAGGGAAAGAAGGCGGCCACCAGGACTACGCCCGCGAGCGCGATGGCGGCGGCCAGCACCACCTTGCGGCCGAACAGGCGGCGGGCCATGGGGGCCAACCGCTGCGACCACCAGCTTCGAAAACGCTTCACGCAGCCCCCAGCCGGATGCGCGGATCGACCAGCATGTAGAGCAGGTCGACCAGCAGGTTGATGAAGACGTAGATGGCGGCGATCACCAGCAGCGTTCCCTGGATCACCGGGTAGTCGCGGCGCAGCACCGCGCGCACCACCAGATTGCCCACGCCGGGGAGGTTGAACACGGTTTCGGTCACCACCGCGCCGCCGATCATCAGCGCCACGGTCAGACCCAGCACGGTGACGATCGGGACCAGGGCGTTGCGCAGCACATGCTTGATCATCACCACGTGCTCGGGCAATCCCTTCGCGCGCGCCGTTCGCACATAGTCCTCGCCCAGGATGTCGAGCATGGAGGCGCGGGTGAAGCGGATGATCAATGCCGAATTGAGCAGACCCAGCACCGACGCGGGGAGCGCCAGGTGGTACAGCCGCTGGCCAAGCCCCATGCCCGGGTCGCCATAGCCCGAGGCGGGAAACCAACCGAGGTGCACCGCGAACAGCTGGATCAGGATCAGTCCCAGCCAGAAACTGGGGACGCTGGCGCCGAGCATGGCGATGCTGCTCACGGCCTGGTCGGCCGCGCTGCCGCGCCAGATCGCGGCGGCCATCCCGGCCGGGATCCCGATCAGCGCGGCGATACTCACGGCGAACAGGGCCAGGAACAGCGTGGGCTCGGCGCGCTCCAGCAGGGCTTGCGCCACCGGCCGCTGCAGGAAGATCGACTGTCCCAGGTTGCCCTCCAGCAGTTCCTTGATCCACAGCACGAACTGGGTGGGCAAGGGTTTGTCCAGACCGTACTGGATGCGGGCCTGGGCGATGTCCGCGGCGTTGGCCTGGTCGCCCAGCAGCAGCGCGACCGGGTCGCCCGAGGCCAGTCGCGTGAGCGCGAACACCAGCACGGCGACGATGCCGAGCACAACCAGGGCGCCGGCCACCCGAGCCAGCAGGAACTTCAGCGCGGGCATCAGGCCTCCGACGGGCCGCTCCCTAGGAGGCCTAGGGCCCCCCTGGGGGGCAGCGAACAAAGTGAGCGTGGGGGCGACATATTACCGGGCGAGGCCCGTGTTCCAGAAGAAGGGCCAGGTGCTGGGCACATAGCCCTCCAGCTTGGCCGAACGCGCCGACAGGCTGTTGAACTTGCCCACTTCGATGAAGGGAACCTCGTCGTAGATGACCTGTTGGACGCTGCCCCACAATGCGCCGCGCTTGGCGGGATTGGTTTCCTGGTTGAACGCCGTCAGGCTCGCCTTCTTCGCCGGGCTGTCCCACCATCCGGGCGCACCGTCGCCCAGTTGCGGGGGCGACAGCATGGGCTCGGGAAACAATCCCGAATGCGTGATGTAGATGTCCCACAGCTTGGGGTCGTTGCGCCGCTGCACCAGGGTCGCCCAGTCCACCACCTGCAACTCGGCCTTGAACCCGGCCTTCTTCAGCTGCTCGGCCAACACGAGCGCCATGTTGTAGTGGAACTCGTATTGCCGGCTGGCCATGATGCGCACCGGCTGTCCGTTGTAGCCCGCCTTGGCGGCCTTGTCCTTGGCGGCCTGCGGGTTGCGCTCGTTGTACATGTTCGACCCCGCGGCCGAATAGTAGGGCGTGCCCTTGGGGAAGAAGTTGGGCTCGACGACGAAGAAGCGGTTGTCGCCGAATCCCGCCGCCAACAGCTCACCCTCGCCTATGGCGGTGCGAAGCGCCTTGCGCACCGGCTGCGATGCCAGCACGCCCTCCCGGGTGTTGAAGACCATGTAGGGAAAACCGAAGTTGCGCGTCACGATGGGGACGACGTTGCCTCCGGCTTTTTCCAGGCGGCCAATGGTCTCGACCGGCAACAGGTCGGCATAGTGGAACTGCCCCGAGAGGGATCCCTCGACGCGGGTGTTCGCGTTGGGCACCGGCACGAAGCGCAGCTCATCGAGCAAAGCCTCGCGCCTGCCGGCAAAACCGCTGGGCGCTTCCTTGCGCGGGGAATAGCCTTCCCAGCGCACCAGCACAGTGAACTGATCGGGCCGGCGCTCCTTGAACTTATACGGCCCGGTGCCGATGAAGTCCTTCAGCTGGGGCGCGATGCTTTCCTTCGCCATGATGGCAGCCAGGCCGCTGGGCAGGGCCAGTTGCGACAACAGCGGCGCATAGGGCGCCTTGAGCTTGAGCTCGACCGTGTGCGAGTCCTTGGCTGACAGCGACGCGACTTCCTTGCCCACTGACTTGCCGCGCGGCGACAGTTCGATCCATCGCTGCAGCGAGGCAACGACATCATCGGCGGTCATCTCCCTACCGTTGTGGAACCTGACTCCCTTGCGCAGGGGGATCGTATAGCCCAGGCCATCCTTGGAGACCTGGGGCATGCTCTCGGCCAACATGGGCGCGACGTTCCAGTTCGCGTCGAAGGTGTAGAGCGGCTCATAGACGTGCTGCATGATCGTGCCCACCAGATCCGCGGTGGTGATCATCGGGTCCAGGCCCTGCGGTTCGCCCACCATGGCAAGGTTGGCCGCGCCACCTTTGGCGGGCGCGGCCCAGGCTCCCGGCGCGGCAGCCAGAAGGCAACCCGCCAAGGCGAGCGCACGGCCGAAATGGCGGCGGCCCGGGTTCGACGCGATCAAAGTCACGGATTGCATATCGACTCCTGAAGTAATAACATTACATGCCTGGAATGCTAATTGATGGATTTTCAGATGTCAAACCCTAAAATACGCATGCTTCTACGTAATGTTCTTACACATCAAGGAAAATGAAATGTCACATGTAGAGATGCTCGGCCAAGCCCCTTTGGCCTCCGATCGGCTGGCCCGTCCGCTGTCCCCCGCGACTCGCGCCGGCGATTTCGTTTTCGTTTCGGGGCAAGTGCCCACCGACGATCAGGGGCAGGTGATCGCCGGCGGCATTGAAGCGCAGACGCGCCAGGTCTTCAAGCGCATCGAGCATGCCCTGGCATTGGGTGGTTGCACGCTGGCAGACGTGTGCAAGGTCAGCGTGTGGCTGCACGATGCGCGCGACTTCGGCAGCTTCAACCGCGTCTACATGGAATGCTTCGGCGAGCACCGCCCGGCGCGCTCCACCGTCGAGGCGCGCCTGATGATAGACGCCAAGGTGGAGATCGACGTCACGGCCTACAAGCCACGCGGCTGAGGCGTCGTCGCTTACGATAGCCTGAGCATGGAAAAACATTTTGACGTAGCCGCGCTGGGTGAGGCGATGGTCGAATTCAACCAGACCCATCCCGGCAAGCCCCAGTTCCTGCAGGGCTTCGGCGGCGACACCAGCACCGCCATGATCGCCGCCGCCCGCGCGGGTGCGAAGTCCGCGTACCTGACCCGGCTGGGCCAGGATACGTTCGGCGACGCGCTGATGGATCTCTGGCAGCATGAAGGGGTCGACACCAGCGCCGTGGAGCGCGACGCCGAGGCTCCGACGGGCATCTACTTCGTTTCCCACGGCCCCAAGGGCCATGAGTTCAGCTACCTGCGCACGGGCTCGGCCGCCAGCCGCATGACGCCCCAGTGGCTGCCGCGGGCACTCATCGCCGACTCCAAAATCCTGCATGTCTCGGGCATTTCCCTGGCGATCTCGCGCACAGCGTGCGAGACGGTGTTCGAGGCGATGATGCACGCGCGCGACGCCCGCACGCTGGTTTCCCTGGATTCGAACCTTCGCCTCAAGCTCTGGTCACTGGAGGATGCGCGGGCGGCCATCACCCGGGCCATGAGCCTGTGCGACCTGTTCCTGCCAAGCGTCGACGACGTTACCCTGCTGAGTGGCCTGGAAGATCCGGCCGCCATCGTCGATTGGAGCCATTCGCTGGGCGCCAGGAAAGTTGTGCTCAAGCTCGGAGCCGACGGCGCGCTGGTCAGCGACGGCAGCCGCCGCGTCCGCCTGGCGGGCCATCGCGTGCAGCTGGCCGATGCCACCGGCGCGGGCGATTGCTTCTGCGGCAACCTGCTGGCCCGCATCGCGCTGGGCGATTCGGTGTTCGATGCGGCGCACTATGCGAACGCCGCGGCCGCGGTCGCGGTGCAGGGCTTCGGCGCGGTCGCACCGCTGCCCTGGCCCGACCAGGTCAGGGCTTTGCTGTGAAGCAGCTGGTCGCGCTGGACTGGGGCACCTCGTCGCTGCGGGCGGCATTGCTCGATGGGCAGGGCCGTGCCGTCGAAGAGCGCTCGCTGCCGCGCGGCATCCTCACTGTGGCGCCGGGCGAGTTCCCGGCTGTCTTCGACGCTGCTTGCGGCGACTGGATGCGCGCCGGCTCACCGCTGGCCCTCGTCAGCGGCATGGCCGGCAGCCGGCAAGGCTGGCTGGAAGCGCCCTACTGCGCTTGCCCGGCCGGCTTTTCCGACATCGCGGCGCAACTGGCCTGGGTGCAAGCCGGCCGCGTTGCCATCGTGCCCGGCCTCTGCTGCGAGCAGCAGGGCCTGCCGGACGTCATGCGCGGCGAGGAGACGCAGGTATTCGGCGCGCTGTCGCTGCTGGAACTCGGCGAAGGGCTGTTGGTGCTGCCCGGAACCCACAGCAAATGGGTGCGGGTCGAGGGCGGCCGGATCCAGTCTTTCGCGACCTTCATGACAGGGGAATTCTTCGCCATGCTGCGCCGGCATTCCATCCTTGCGCGCACCCTGCCGGAGGCGGACGGCGAGCTGGACGAGCCGGCCTTCAGGCGCGGCGTGATGCACGCAGCGCAAAGCGGCAACCTGCTGCATTCGGCATTCAGCGCGCGCACGCTCTCGCTGTTCGAGCGGCTGCCGGCGGCTGCCATGCCCAGCTACCTGTCGGGCCTCGTCATCGGGGAGGAACTGCGATCGCAACAACTGCAGGCGCTGCGCGAACCTGTCGTCGTTATCGGGTCGCCGGCACTCACACAGCGATATGAACTGGGCCTGCAAACGCTGGGCGTGGCGTCGCGCCGCGTCGGCTCCGAGGCAAGCTGGCGTGGCCTGTGGGCCATCGCGCAAACGCTGGAAGGAACGGCATGAACGCACATGAGAAACTCCAGGGCGCATTGGCGGTGAGCCCGCTGATCGCCATCCTGCGTGGCCTGCGGCCCGACGAAGCCCATGCCGTCGGCGAAGCGCTGGTCACGAGCGGCTGGAAGCTGATCGAGGTACCGCTCAACTCCCCGGATCCGCTGCGCAGCATCGCCACGCTGGCCAAGGCTTTCCCCGCTGCCCTCGTGGGTGCGGGGACGGTGCTCCAACCCGAGCAGGTGCGCGAGGTCCATGCGGCCGGCGGGCAGCTCGTGGTCGCGCCCAACTTCAACGCCGAGGTCGTGCGCGAAGCCGTGCGCCTGGGCATGGTCTGCCTGCCCGGCGTGCTGACGGCGACCGAGGCTTTCGAGGCGCTGGCCGCCGGCGCCAGCGGCCTCAAGCTTTTCCCCGCCGAGATGATAGGGCCGGCGGCCGTGAAGGCCCTGCGCGCCGTGCTGCCGGCCGAGGCACTGCTGCTGCCCGTCGGGGGCATAAGCCCCGGCAATATGGGCACGTATCGGGCCGCCGGCGCCGACGGCTTCGGCATCGGCTCCGCGCTCTACAAGCCGGGCATGACGCCGGCCGAGGTGAAGCGCAATGCGCTTGACTTCATGGCCGCTTGCGCGGGTACGATTCGTACATGAATAGCGACAACGTTTCTTTCGGCCTGGCGGGCCGTGTCTGTATCGTCACCGGCGGCGCCCAGGGCATAGGCGAAGCCTGCGCGCGGCGCTTTGCCCGCGAAGGCGGCAAGGCCGTCATCATCGACGTGGACGACGCGCGCGGCCAGGCACTGGCCAAGGCGCTGGACGGCCTGTACCTGCATTGCGACGTCGGCGACAAGTCCCAAGTCGATGCCGTCGTGGCGCGGACCATCGAGGCTCATGGCCGCATCGACGTATTGGTCAACAACGCGGGCATCTTCAAGGCGGCCGATTTCCTGGACGTCACCGAAGCCGATTTCGACGCGGTGCTGCGCGTCAACCTCAAGGGTTCGTTCCTCATGGGGCAGGCCGTCGCCCGCCAGATGGTTGCGGCGGGCAAAGGCAGCATCGTCAACATGAGTTCGGTCAACGCCACCCTGGCGATCCCCAACATCTCCAGCTACAACGTGAGCAAGGGCGGCATCAACCAGCTCACCCGCGTGATGGCGCTGGCACTGGCCGACAAGGGCGTCCGTGTGAATGCCGTGGCGCCCGGCACCATCGCCACCGAGCTGGCCGCCAAGGCCGTGCTGACCACCGAGGAGGCCCAGAAGCGGATCATGAGCCGCACGCCCATGAAGCGGCTGGGCGAGCCCTGGGAGATCGCCGACACCGTCGCCTACCTGGCGAGCGATGCCGCCAGCTACATCACCGGTGAGATCGTGGTGGTCGACGGCGGGCGCATGACGCTCAACTACACCGTACCGGTATAACTAGTTCGCCGGCACATCCAGGCCCAGCAGCTTCGCCAGCTCGGGCGTCGGCAAGCCTCCTTCCCGGCTCACCAGCGCACCGGTCTTCGCATGCTGGCCGACGATGGTGGGGATGGAGGTGAAGCCGAAGCGGTTCATGAGCGCCGTGTTCTTCAGCACGACCGCCCTCTGCGCCTCGATGTCCCCTTCCGCCTGGATGCCGCCCTTGCCGGCAGACATGGACGCTTCGTGCTCGTCCATGGCCGACACGGGATTCTTGGAGGCGAGCAAGGCCGCCCCCTGCGTCTGGCTGTTCTTGTTCATGATTGCCACCGGCACCCAGATGAACTTGGCCTGGGTTCGCAGGGGCTTGGCCGCATTCCAGAGCGCCGCGCAGTGCGGGCACTGCGGGTCGAAGAACACGTACACGGTTCGCGCGCTGATGGACGAGCCCAGGGTGAAGCCGGTCGCCTCGGCCTCGATGGCGGATATGGAGACCGGCACTCCGGCGGCCGCCTTGGCGCCTTCGGGTGGCGGCGAATCCTTGCAGCCGGAAACCAGGAGGCCGGCAGCCAGCGCGGCAATAAGGAAAAGTGTTTTCATGCTCGGGACTCGGATATGGATCCCGGAACTTTAACCTCGGCGGCGCGCAGCTCGGCGCAACGCTTCACCAAGGCCCTGTGGATCTGGGCGTGGCGCTGGGCGAATTCATCCGTACCGCGCGGCGGTGCCAAGGCGGCCAGCTTCTCGCCGCAGTTCCAACGGTTCAGCTCCGGGCCCAGCGCGATCAGATAACGTTCCAGCGTGGCGAGGCTGCTGTCGGCCCGGGCCGCGCGGTAACGCTCCAGCTCGGAGACGATTCCCTGCCACCGTGCCAGCGCCTGACCCGAGGCGGCAGGCGCGTCCGCGTGGGCCAGCAGGGGCGCCACCTGGCGGCCAAGCTCGTCCAGGCTGGCGAACTGCTCCATGAGGGCCTGGCGCATGGCCGGGACATCCGCTACGGCGAAGGCCTGCAGCAAGGGCGAGCCCTCCCCCTGCCACCAGCCGAAGTCAACGGCAAGTTCCGAATACAGGAGCGACCGGCGCATGGCTTCCTCGGCCAGCGTGAGGCGTCCCTGCACATCGCCTGCCAGCAGTGTGCGCAGCCTCTCGGCGCTGTGCCGGGCGCCGAGTTCAGCCAGCAGCGTCCGCGCCCTGGCGAGCTGCTCGCGCTGCGCCCGGAACGCCGCGGCGTCAATCGCCGTGGGCGGCTCGGCGGGGCCCAGCGGGCTCATTGCTTCGATGATCCGGTCCTGCACCAGCTGGGCCAGTTGCGCATCCACGATCCGTGCGACTGCGCCGCGCAGCGCCGGCGGGAATTTCGGCAGGCCCTCGGCAACGACGCGCCGGCGCACCTGGCCCATGGCAACCGCTTGCTCCAGCCGCTGGGTGTCCCAGGAGACGAGCGAAGCCTCTCCCACCGGGAACCCGCCGTCGCCCGCCGGCACCATGAAGGGCTCCCGCAGCAGCGCAACCAGTCCATCGCGCAGCGCCGCCCGCTCGGGCGACAGCACCAGACGGCCATTGCCCGGAGCCCAGACCAGCGACGGCTCGCCACCGTTGCGGAAGGTTGCCACGAACTGCCCGCGAAAGCGCAGCAGCGCCTGATCCGACTGGCGACGCACCTGATCGACTGCTTCGGGTCCCAACAGCAGCGGTATGGCCGCGGCGCCAGCCAGCAGCTTCTCATGCGCCGGTCCCAGGCTGGGCGCTCCGCTGTGCATCCAGGCGTAGTCGGTATGGGCCAGCAGAACCTGCTGGTGGTCGAGCGCCAGCACTAATTCGCGCAAGGCTTGCAAGGTCTCGCCCGGGGTGCCCGGCCTGGCGCCGGGCGCGAACAGGAGCTGCGTGCGCTGCGCGAGAAATACTTCGGTGGCGAGCAGTTCGTTGCGCTCGAACAAACGCGCGTCCAATGCACTCATGGCCTTGCCCAGGCTGCAGCGCGCCGCTTGCTGCAAGCGGGCCGTGCCGAGCGCGGCATGGGCGGCCTCGGTGGGCCTGAAACCGCGCCGCACGAACCCGGTGCTGCGCGCCAGGCGCCCGGGCAACTCGGCGCCGAGCGTGTAGCGCACCAGCAGCCGCAGGTCTTCGGAATCGGCCGGGCCGGGGCCTTGCAAGGCGGTCATTGCCTGCAGTGCCTGATCGAGTTGCCCGACGCGCGCAAGGTAGTCCCGCGCAGCAGCGAACTCGGGTGATTCGAGCGGACCGCTATGCGCCATCAGCGGCGGCCGCACGCAGTCCCTCACCGCCTGCAGCTCAGCGGTGCCGCCGTCCAGCGGCACCCCCGTGATCTGGCTGGCCACGAAGTGGACCTCGCGGCGCATCGTTTCCACCGCGATCTCGCTGAACGCGCGCTCGATGCGCAGGCCCACGCGTTCCTTGAGGGTATCGAACACGCGCCAGGAACCCGGTATGAAGAGCGTCCATACCGTCTCCTCCTGCAGGCGCTCGGCGGCCGCAAGCAGGGTCAGGGCCTTGCTGCGATACCACTCGCGCGGGATCGCTTCGCCCTGCAGCGCCATGCGTTCGCGCAAGGTCGCGTCGGCGCGGATCTGCAGCAGGGTATTCACGAGATCGTCGTTCCACGCATCGAGCTTCACCGCGGCCACCCCCAAGGCGACCATCCAGGCGCCCAGCGCCAGGGCCGCAACGCTGCGCAGCAGCCGGCCCGCGTGTCTCATGTAGTCCCCGCCGTCAATTGCTCGGCGTCCAGCACTTCGCGCACTGGCCACGAATGCCAGAGCCAGAGCACTTCGGATATTCCGAGCAGCGCGATCGCGAGCAGCAGGAACGGCCACACCCGCCGCCACGAGCGCAGACGCCGCGACCCTATGGCCAAACGGTGGCTGAGCTTGGCGCCCGATCGCGCCGGCATGTGGTTGTGCATAGCTTCGAAATTATCGAAGCGCCGCTGCGCGCCGTGGGCCGCGCGCAGCGTGTGTTTCTCAGTTCAACGTTCGCTTACGCCGTTGCAGGCCTGGGCACCACCGGCAGCAGAGCCTCGCGGATCGGCAGGTGGATCAGCGCCGCGCCCACCGCCAGCACGATGTCGATGTACCAGACCCAGTCGTACGAGCCGGTGGCCTCGAAGACCCTGCCGCCCAGCCAGGCGCCCAGGAAACCGCCAACCTGGTGCGTGAGCATCACGATGCCGAACAGGGTGGCCATGTTGGCGGGGCCGAAGAACTTGGCCACCAGCCCCGCCGTGGGCGGCACCGTGGACAGGAACGTGAGGCCCATGACGGCAGCGAACACCAGCATGACCGGGCCCGTCTTGGGTGCCAGGAGGAACACGATCACAGCCAGGGCACGCGCCGTGTAGACCAGCGCCAGCAGCGACTTCATGCGCCAGCGTCCCACGGCCCAGCCCATGGCGACGCTGCCGACGATGTTGAACAGCCCGATCATGGCCAGCGACCAGCCGGCCCATTCGGTGGGCAGGCCGCAGGATGCGATCACGCCCGGCAAGTGGGTGGCGAGGAAGGCCACGTGAAAGCCGCAGACGAAGAATCCAGCGCCCAGCATCAGGTAGCTGGGGTTGCGCAAGGCCGTACGGATGGCTTCGCGGGTGCCCACCACTTTCTGCCCCGCAGGCGCCGACTGCAGGGAGTTGCCCTTGAGCAGGAAGGCAGCCGGAAGGCACAGCAAGACGACCAGGCCCATGGCCTGCATGGCACCAGCCCAGCCGATGCCCGCCATCAGCGCCGCAGCGATCGGCGCCATCAGGAACTGGCCGAAGGAGCCCCCCGCATTCACGATGCCGGTGGCCAGGCCGCGCTTCTCGGCGGGGATCAGCCGCGTGGTCGCCGCCATCAGCACAGCCGGGCCCGCCATCCCCGCCCCGCCGGCCGACAAGACGCCAATGGCGAAGATCAGTCCCGCGGTCGTGGTCATGTACGGCGTGATGAACGTGCCCAGCGCGACCAGCAGCGCCCCGGCGAAGAGAACCCGGCCGGCGCCGACCTTGTCGGCCATGGCACCTGCAAACGGCTGGGTCAGCCCCCACCAGAGCTGGCCGAAGGCGAAGGCCAGGCTGATGCTGCCGAGGCCCAGGCCGGTTGCCGTGTTGAGCGGGGACAGGAACAAGCCCATGGTTTGGCGCGTGCCCATGGTCAGGGCGAAAGTGCCGGCGGCGGCCAGCAATACGATCCAGAAGGCCATGCGCCGGCCTTCGATGTTCGTCGGGCTATTCATCGATCTCTCCATCGGGTAGGGGTGAAAGAAGTGACAGGCACTCGTCGATCAGCGCATGCAGTTCGACGACGCGGCGCGGGCCGAGCGTCTGGTTGATGCCCTCCTGCGCCACGCGCCAGCGGCGCTGAGCCTCCTGACGCTTTTCGCGGCCCGCGTCGGTGACACTGACCAGGCGGCTACGCCCGTCGGCGCCGGGGCCGAGCTCCAGCCAGCCGGCATCGATGAGCGGGCGCAGGTTGCGGCTGATTGTGGAAACACCGATCTTCATCTCGCGCGCCAGATCGCCGGGGCGGATGGGACCGAGCTTGACCACATAGGACAGCAGCGAATACTGCGTGCCCTTGAGCCCCGTCTTGCCGACCTCGGCGTCGTAGTGCTGCGCCACGCGGCGCATCAGCTGGCGCAGCTTGATGTTGGTGCAGCCCTGCGGCTTGACAGCGGTGTCCATGTTGATTATTGTACCTGCAACTGTTGCATATGCAAGTTTAATTCGAGGAACCCCCATGACCCAGATGAACCAGCTCGAGGCCTGGCTGGCCCAGGAGCGAGAAGTGATGGCGCGGCTCGATGCCGGCGCCGGCGCCGGTGTGGCGCGCCCCGAGCAGGTGGCCGGCAAGAGCGGGCTGGAAATGCTGCAAGCCATGCTGCGCGGAGAGCTGCCCTACCCGCCGATCGCCAAGACGCTGGACTTCTCGCTGCTGGAAGTGGAGGAAGGCCGCGCCGTGTTCCAGGGAACCCCGGGCCCCGCCCACCTCAACCCGATGGGCACCATCCACGGGGGCTGGTACGCTACCCTGCTCGATTCCGCATTGGGCTGCGCCGTGCACACCATGATGCCCCCCGGGCGTGGCTACACCACGGCCGAACTGGGCGTGAACCTCGTGCGTGCCATCGGCGCCAAGGCGCCGCGCGTGCGGGCCGAGGGCAAGGTCATTCATTGCGGCAGGCAGCTGGCCACGGCCGAAGCGCGGCTGTACGGACCGGACGGCACCCTGTACGCCCACGGCACCACGACGTGCCTGGTGTTCGAGCTGCCTGCGCAGAAGTAATCAAAGGCCGCGCAGAAAGCCTGGCACCGGCCGGCCCACCGAGGCCAGCCAGGCTGCCATGGCGCGGGCCACGGTACGCACCGCGGGCCGCTGCGTCACCCGGTCCCGCCATGCCAGGAGCCTGGGCGTGGCTTGCGTGAGCGGTGCGCCCTGGCGCTCGCCGAACAGCGCCGCCATGTAGAAGGCGATGTCGGCGAAGGAATAACCGCCGGCCAGAAAATCGCGGCCCTCCAGCAAGGCTTCCATGTCGGCGTAGTAGCGGGTTGCCGCTTCGATGGCGGCAAGGGCGGCCTCCCCTTGGAGTTCGCTTTGGAGTCCCATCAGGCGCACGACATGCGGGAAATAGACCTCATCCGATTTGTGCTCCAGCAGCCTGGCGCGGGCCCGCTCACGTGGCTCTTGGGGCCACAGCGCAGGCGTGGGCTGCAGGTCCTCCAGGTACTCGAAGATCTGGGTCGAGTCGAAGATCTCCAAGTCGCCGTGTACCAGGACCGGCACCTGCCGCTTGGGATTGATGCGCAGCACCTCCGGGTGCTTGGGCGTGTACAAGGCCGTGAAGTCGAAAGGGACCATCACGAGATCGAACTCCAGCCCCTTCTCCAGCGCGGCTATCTGGGCCTTGGCTCCGAACATGCTGAGCGGCCCGGAATACAGGGTGAATCGGTTGGAAGATGTCGCCATGCGCTCAGGCCCGCAAGAGGTGCTCCAGCAGCAGGCCCGCCGCCAGGCAATCGCTGTCATTGCCGGGCGGCGCAATGAATTGCACGCCCATCGGGCGGTTGTTGACGCCCACGGCGCCGGGCACGTTCAGGCAGGGCGTGCCGAGCAGGGTCCAGGCGCGGTTGAAGGTCGAAGCACCCGTGCTTGCATTTCCCATGGGGGGCTCGTCCGGCGCGCTGGGCGTCAGGAGCACGTCGACACCCGCGAGCCATTCGCGGCACCGCAAACGCGCCTCGCGCGCAACCGCCTGCGCAGCCGCATACGCTTCATCGGTGATCTTGGCACTGGCCAGCAGGTATTCGCGCAGCAGCGGCGAAAGCCGGTCCAGGCCGGTGTCCGTTTCCAGCGCGAGGGCCCGCGCGGCTTCCCAACCCTGCACGGTGTCGTGGGCGGTGAAGGCCTCGGCGGCCCAGGAGGGCAAGGTACAGGGCACGAGGCGCGCGCCTGCGGCTCGCAAGACTTCGGTGGCTCGCGCCATCGCCCGCTGGGCGCTCGCCGATATTTCTCCCCAGGGATAGGCATCCGGAACGCCGATGGTCCACTCCCCCGGCTCACGCGACGCGGGCGGCATGATGCGTTGGCCGCTGGCTGCCCGCGCGAACTCGCTGACCTCGGCGACCGTGCGCGCGAACAGTCCGACGGTGTCGAGTGACCAGGCGAAGCATTTCATTCCCGCGGTGGGCAGCACACCGAAGCTGGGCTTGAAGCCGGCGATGCCGCAGTACGAGGCCGGCCGGATGGTGGAGCCGCCGGTCTGCGAGCCGACGGACAGCGGGACCAGGCCCGCCGCCACGGCGGCCGCGGAACCGGCGGACGAACCACCGGGCGTGCAGCCCGGGGCCGCGGGATTGAGCGTACAGGCGGGCTCCAGGTAAGCGAATTCGGTCGTCACCGACTTGCCGATCACGAGCCCACCGGCATTGCGGATGATGCCGACCATCGCCGCTTCGGTGGACGGCTGGTGGCCCGAGTAGATCGGCGAACCGTATGCCGTCGGAAAGTCCGCCGTGTCGAAGATGTCCTTGACGGCAATCAGCTTTCCGGCGAGCGGACCGGTGAGTTGCCGCGCCATGCTGGAGGCCGAGGCGTCGTCGCGCACTGCCGTAAATGCCTTCAGGCTCGGATTGGCCGTCCTAATCGCTGCCAGGGCTTGCGCTACGTTGTCGGGCGTGGCCATTGGGTTGCCTTGAAGAGCTTGACAGCTTATCCACGGCGCCGCGATTCGGCAACAGCAAACAGTCAGGCGTTGGCTGGCCTGGCCCGAAAAAGCGCCTTCTCGAGCTTTATCGCATCGATCATGCCGCGGTAATAGCCTGGCACGATGCCCTGGCGCCGGTATCCCTGGTCCTGGTAGAACGCGAGGGCAGCCTCGTTGTCCGCGCGCGCTTCCACCTGGATGTGTTCCAGCCCGGCCGTGACCGCGCATTTCTCCAGCCACGCCAGCAGCAAGGCGCCCAGCCCGCGCTTTCTGTGGTCGAGGTGCACCCCGAGGAGCACCAGGTGGGCGCGGCGCTCGCCGTAGCGCATGATGCCGAACCCCAGGAGGGCATCCTGTTCGCGGACCACGGCCACGTTGGTGGACGGGTCATGGATGGCTTTGAGGACGCGGGCCTGCGTCCAACTCCAGCCCAGCCCGTACTCGATGTACTCGCGCGACATCTCGGCAATGTCGCGCGCATGCGCCGGGACGGCGAGGCTGATGTGAGGGCTGAGGATCATGGCCTTGCCGCATCATAATTCGCCCATGAGACTTCTACACACCATGCTGCGCGTGGGCGACCTGCAGCGATCCATCGATTTCTACACCCGCGTGCTCGGGATGAAGCTGCTGCGCACCACCGAGCGGCCGGAGCAGAAGTACTCGCTGGCTTTTGTCGGCTACGGCACAAACCCGGACCACGCCGAGATCGAGCTGACCTACAACTACGGCGTGGACAGCTACGAGATGGGCACGGCCTATGGCCACATCGCGCTGGGCGTTGCGGACGTGTATGCGGCCTGCGAGAAGATCCGCGCCGGCGGCGGCAACATCACCCGCGAGCCGGGGCCGGTCAAGGGCGGCACCAGCGTGATCGCCTTCGTCACCGATCCCGACGGCTACAAGATCGAATTGATCGAGCGGGCCAGCGAATCAGCGTAGCGCCACCGCCTCCCGCGCGAGTTGGGTGATACGCGCCCAGTCGCCCCGGGCCACGGCATCGGCCGGCGTCAGCCAGGAGCCGCCGACGCAGACCACATTGCCCAGCCCCAGGAAATCCGCCGCATTGGCGGCCGTGATCCCGCCGGTGGGGCAGAACTTGACGTCGCCGAACGGGCCCTGCCAGGCCTTGAGCATCGCCAGCCCGCCGGCCTGCATGGCAGGAAAGAACTTCAGCGCCGTGTAGCCGTCTTCCTGCGCCGCCATGATCTCGCTGCCAGTGGCCACGCCGGGCAGCAGCGGCAATTCGAGTTCGTGGCAGGCCTTGCCTACGGCGTGGGTGTAGCCGGGGCTGACGGCGAAACGCGCGCCCGCCATTGCCGCGGCCTGCGCATCGGCCGCGCTGCGGACGGTGCCGGCGCCCGCCACTGCCTCAGGCACCTCGCGCGCGATGGCCTCGATGCAGGCCAGCGCAACCGGCGTGCGCAGCGTCACTTCGAGCATGCGGATGCCGCCGGCCACCAGCGCCCGCGCCAGGGGCACCGCATGCGCGACGTCGGACAGGACGATGACCGGAATCACCGCTGCGTCGTTCATCACTTCGAGCGATGTCAGTTGCTTCATAGCCATGTGCAGGCGCCCTCCTCGGCGACCAGGGCGTTGCGCCGGAACGCGGTGAACAGTTCGCGGCCGACACCCATCGCGTCGGCGGCCCTGAGGTTGTCCGGCATGACGGCATTCTCGCGCAGGGCCCAGTCCGCATCGGGCACCAGCGCTTGCAGGGTTCCGGCCTCGGCGTCGAGGCGAACCATGTCACCGTCGCGCAGCTTCGCCAAAGGCCCGCCCGCCGCCGCTTCCGGCGACACGTGGATGGCGGCAGGCACCTTGCCGGAAGCCCCACTCATGCGGCCGTCGGTGACGAGCGCCACGCGAAAGCCCCGGCCTTGCAGCACGGCCAGCGGCGGCGTGAGCTTGTGCAGTTCGGGCATGCCATTGGCCTGCGGGCCCTGCCAGCGCACCACGCAAATGACGTCGCGTTCCAGTTCACCCGCCTTGAAGGCTTGCAGCAGTTCCTCCTGAGCGTTGAAGATGCGCGCCGGCGCCTCGATGACGTGACGATCGTTCGGCACGGCCGAAACCTTGATCACGCTGCGCCCCAGGTTGCCGGTGAGCAGCTTGAGGCCCCCGGTGGCGCTGAACGGGTCGGTGGCCGGGCGCACGACGTCGGTGTCGCGCGATGGCCCGATGTCCGACCACGCCAGGCCGTCACTATCGAAATGAGGTATGCGCGTGTATTCACGAATGCCCCCCTCGCGCACCGCCAGCACGTCCTCGTGCATCAGACCGGCGTCGAGCAGCTCGCGGATCACGTAGCCGGGGCCGCCGGCCGCCTGGAACTGGTTCACGTCGGCCGTGCCGTTGGGATACACGCGGCTGAGCAAGGGCACGGCGGCGGACAGTTCGGCAAAGTCATTCCAGTCGATGCTGATGCCGGCGGCCCGCGCCACGGCGACCCAGTGAATGAGGTGGTTGGTCGAGCCGCCCGTCGCCAGCAGCGCCGCCATTGCATTGACGATGGCCCGCTCGTCCACCATGCGTCCGATGGGCACGTAGCGCCGCGCCTTGATGATTCCCAGCACGGTGCGCAGCGCTTCGCGCGTGAGCTGCTCGCGCAATTCGTTGCCCGGATTGACGAAAGCCGTACCAGGTACGTGCAGCCCCATCGCTTCCATCAGCATCTGGTTACTGTTGGCGGTGCCGTAGAACGTGCAGGTGCCCGGCGAGTGATAGGCCCGCGATTCGGCATCGAGCAAGGCCTCGCGCCCGACCAGGCCCTGCGCCGCCTGTTCGCGCACC
Source organism: Caenimonas soli (assembly GCF_013155545.1). Taxonomy (GTDB): domain Bacteria; phylum Pseudomonadota; class Gammaproteobacteria; order Burkholderiales; family Burkholderiaceae_C; genus Ramlibacter; species Ramlibacter soli. The sequence goes on from NZ_JABJVV010000010.1 coordinate 37,664, forward strand.
TTGGCCTTTTCGGTATTGGACAGGCCGCTGGGCATGGGCCCACCGGGCACGAAGACCGTCGGGAGGTGGCCGAAATGCAGCGCGCCGATGAGAAGGCCCGGAACGATCTTGTCGCAGATGCCCAGCATCAGGGCGCCATCGAACACGTCGTGGCTGAGGGACACGGCAGTGGCCATCGCGATCACGTCGCGCGAGAACAGGCTCAACTCCATGCCCGGCGTGCCCTGGGTCACGCCGTCGCACATGGCGGGCACGCCGCCCGCCACCTGCGCCGTGGCGCCGCGCTTGCGCGCCTCGTCCTTGATGACGTCGGGGTACGTGGCGAACGGCGCGTGCGCCGACAGCATGTCGTTGTACGAAGTGACGATGGCGATGTTGGGCGCCTTCTCGGCCACGACGCGAAACTTGTCGTTCGAGGGAAGGCCCGCAAAGGCATGGGCCACGTTGGCGCAGCCCATGCGGTCGGCGCCGCGTTCGCGCGCGGCGGCCTCGTCGATCAGTCGGAGATAGGCGGCACGGCCAGGGGCGCTGCGTTCGCGAATGCGCTCGGTGACGGCCACAACAGCGGGATGAAGTTTCATCTTGGTCCGGTAACAAAATTACGGCTCATCCTACCCCGGACAAGCCGTCCCGGTGTGTGCCGCAGTTACGAACGGGTTACCAAATTGCCGGGGCAATGGTCGGGCGGTAAAGTGGCGTCCATGACCCCTATGAGCGATCTGCCCAAGCCGTTGCGCGACCCGGCGCCGATGCTGGAAAAGGCGCTGCAGGAATGGGGCGGCCGCGAAGACCTGTGGATCTTCGGCTATGGCTCGCTGATCTGGAGACCCGACTTCGAATTCGCCGAGCGCCGGCCGGCGAAGGTGCATGGCTGGCACCGGGCCCTGAAGATGTGGAGCCGCATCAATCGCGGCACGCCCGAGCGGCCCGGCCTGGTGTTCGGCATGCTCTCCGGGGGCTGTTGCCAGGGCATGGTGTTTCGCATACCCAAGCAGAACGGCCAGGAAGTTCTGACCAGGCTGTGGTCGCGCGAAATGGTCACCGCGGTGTACGACCCGAAATGGCTGACCTGCCACACCAGCCACGGGCCGGTTCAGGCGCTGGCCTTCACCCTTTCGCGCAAGAGCCCCAGCCACACGGGGGTGTTGAGCGAAGAGGAATACCGGCGCATCTTTACCGAAGCCACGGGCATCTACGGCACGACGCTGGACTACGCGCACCGCACGTGGGAAGAATTGCGGCGGCACAACATCCACGACCGTGGGCTGGAGCGGCTGCTGAAGCTGTTGCAGCGGTAGGTTTTCGGGGGGTTGGCGTTGGTACTGTCGGCCACTTATGGGCTACAGTCCGTTAAAACAGCAACGTGGGAGACTTCCGATGGCCAATCGCCTGCTCTGCACCCTCGCCGTGGTCGCCCTCGCGGGTTGCGCCACTCCCGAAGGCCCCAAGGCTACCGCCAACCTCCAGCCCACCACCGGCAACACCGCGAGCGGCACCGTGCGCTTCGTGCAGTCCGGCAAGAACGTGCTGGTCAGTGGTGAAGTGCGCGGCCTCAAGCCCAATGCCGAGCACGGCTTCCACGTCCACGAGAAGGGCGACTGCTCCAGCCGCGATGGCATGGGCACCGGCGGCCACTTCAATCCCGATGGCAAGCCCCACGGCCAGCATAGCCACGGCACGCACCACGCCGGCGATCTGCCCAGCCTGAAGGCCAACGCCAACGGCGTGGCGACCTTCAGCTTCGAATCCAGCGCCATCACGCTGGGCAGCGGCAACGCCGACGTTGTCGGCAAGGGCCTGATCGTCCACCGCGACCCCGACGACTTCAAGACCCAGCCCACCGGCAACTCGGGCCCGCGCCTGGCTTGCGCGGTGATCGTCAAGTCCTAGCGGTCAGCATCCTCGCGGCAAGGCTGTGCGCCGGTCGGCTGCGGCGCGCGGACCAGCCGTTCGGCGCTGGGAGCGCCGAAACGATGCGGAGGTCGAGTTTGCGGCCTCCAGACTAATCGTGGTCTGTCCCCGCGCTCCGGAGACGTCCTGCGCGCTGATCGCGCGCAAACGGCCGCAAACTCGACCTCCGCATCTCGCCTGGTCCCGATTGCGCGCCGCAGCCGACCGGCGCACAGCCTTGCAACAGAGTGGTTGGAGTGGACGGGTCATTGGGGTACCGCCCGCCGCCGGCCAACGTGTTCCTAAACGCGCAAGAGCAACCGCTCCGCCTCCGCCAAGTCGCGCGTCGTATCCACGTCCGTGACGATGCCGGGGTCGTCCAGCTCCAGCTGGGCAACAGGATTCACCACCGCCTGAGCCCGTGCCACCAGCGCCGCGCCTTGGGGCCCCTTGAGTCGCAACAGTGCATCACGGCATGAAGCGGCGAAACCGACGGGGTGGCCACGCCGGCCCTGATAGAGCGGAAACACCACGGTATGCTGGGACAACGCTGCAGCGACCGCCTTCAGGCTGTCGGGTCTGACCAGCGGCAGATCGCCGGGAAGGATCAACCAGCCCGCAGCATCCTGGGTCGCGCGCACCGCGGCCGCGATGCTGTCACCCATGCCTTCGTGCCCCTGGTCTTCCAGGTGCCAGGGCAAACCGCTGGCGCGCACCGCGTCAAGCGTGCGTTCGAGCACGGGCTTGCCGGCCAGCAAGGCGTGCAGCTTGCTGCCTGTTCCGCCGGAAGCGATGAAGCGCTCGCCGCGCCCAGAAGCCAGGACAAGCACGACCGGCTGCCTCATTTCACCTGCGCCATGGTCTTGCCCTGCAGGGTAACGGTTCAGCGTGGCCATGAAGGAGCTCCTCGGGTAGGTTTTCGGCGCAAGGGTCCACTGTAGCGCGGCGATTCCCGGTCGGCGATGAGACAATCCCTGCATGAGCACGACCTCCTCCCGCATCGCCGAACTGCGCAAAAGCTATGAGCGCGCCGAGCTGAGCGAAGAGGCCTCGAATGCCGATCCGTTGCAGCAGTTCGACCGCTGGCTGACCGAAGCAATCAGCGCGGAAGTCCCGGAACCGAACGCCATGACGCTGGCCACGGTCGGCAGCGACCTGCGGCCCAGCACCCGCGTGATCCTGATCAAGGGCTACGACGAGCGCGGCATCGTCTGGTACACCAACTACGAGAGCCGCAAGGGCCAGGAGCTGGCGGGCAATCCCTATGCCGCACTGCAGTTTCACTGGGTCGAGCTGGAACGCGTGGTGCGGATCGAAGGCCGCGTGGAGAAAACCTCTGCGGCCGAGAGCGACGCGTACTTTGCGACGCGGCCACTCGATTCGCGCATCGGGGCCTGGGCCAGCCCGCAAAGCCAGGTGATCCCCAGCCGAACCGTGCTGGTCACCAATGCGGCCAGATACGGCGCGCAATTCATGCTCAACCCGCCGCGCCCGCCGCACTGGGGCGGCTATCGACTGGTGCCCGACCAATGGCAGTTCTGGCAAGGGCGCAAGAGCCGCCTGCATGACCGGCTGCGCTACACGCTGCGCAACGGCGAGTGGGTGCGCGAGCGGCTGGCGCCCTGACCGCCTCAGGCGTGCGTGATCTTCAAACCGATGATGCCCGCCACGATGAGGGTCACACAGACCAGACGCCCCAGCGTCGCGGGTTCACCGAACAACACGATGCCCAGCGCCACGGTGCCGACGGCGCCGATGCCGGTCCACACGGCGTAGGCCGAACCGACCGGCAGGCTGCGCATCGCCCAGCCCAGTAGCACCACGCTGGCGACCATGGCCGCCGCGGTGGCGACCGAGGGCCAGAGCTTGCTGAAGCCGTCCGTGTATTTGAGGCCGATGGCCCAACCGACCTCCAACAGCCCCGCAACCGCCAGTACCAGCCACGCCATTGCATCTCCCACGCAAAAAAGAGCGCAGCCTAGCACCGCCGTCAGAAACTCGCTTGCAGCCCCAGCTTCAAGCTACGCCCCGGTAAGGGCACCTTGCCCGGCGCGGTCTGCGTGAGGATGGAAGTGGCGCTGTAGGCGAGCCTGTCGCCGACGTTGTCCAGGCGGGCGTACCAGAGCAGATTGGACGCGCCCGCTTTCATGCGATAGGTCAGTGCGCCTGTCCATAGGTTGTAGGCGCCGGTTGCCAGTTCACCGGCAGGCACGCGATCCTGCCGGGCGAAATGGTCGAAACCCACACGCGCGCCCCAGGCGCCCTGCGCCCACGCCAGCGTCGCGCCCGCGCGCCAAGGCGCGATGCGTGGCAGCGCCTGGCCGGTGTCCGTGTTGGCCGCCCGCACGGTGTCGCCCCGCAATTCCAGGTCCAGCGTGGACGGGCCCTCGTGCAGCCGCACGTTGCCGCCCGCCTCCAGTCCGCGGAAATTGGCCCGCACCTGGCGGTAGGCGAACTCGGGCAAGAGCTCACCATCCACGTCGCGCTCCAGGCCCGTCGCCTCCAGCGAGATGTAGCCGGCGAAGCGGCTGTGGAAGGCGCTGAGCTTGAAGTTGTCGGCGCCGCGCTTCCACTGCAGGCCCAGGTCCAGATGCCGTGAGCGCTCTTTGCCCAAGGCGGGGTTGCCCAGCTCGTAGGCGCCGGTGGCGACGTGGGGACCATCGGCGAACAGCTCGTAGTCCTTGGGCGCGCGCTGGGTCGCCGAATAGTTCGACGTGAGCTGCCAGGCCGGCGCCAGGTTCCACAGCGCGCCCAAGGCGTAACTGCCCGGGTTGAAACTGCGGCTCGCCGGCGCGAAGCGGGCGACGACCGGGTTGCCGAGCGACTGCACCTCGACCGATTCGGCCCGCGCGCCGAGACTCAGCTTGCCCCATGTGGTGGCCAGTTCCTCGTAGGCGAAGGCGGCGCGTTGCCGCGTGCGGCTGTAGGGTGCAAAGGCTTCGTCGCCGTCCGCCGAGAAGCGCGTGTTTTCCCCCTGCACGCCGATCACACCCTCGACCGGCCCCAGTCGCGCGTGCCGCGCCTCCAGCCGGAAATCGTTGCCCCGGTTCTTGAACAGGGTTCCGGGGGCGCCGGCGTCGAACTCGGTATGCCGGTAATCCGTGTGGCTGAACTGGCCCTTGATGCTCTTGATGAAGCCACCCAGGTCGCGCAGTTCGCCCTCGACGGCGTAGCGTTGCGAGCGCATATCGATGGTGACCTCATCCTCGGCGACGGTGCCGTAGTCGTTGCCGTAGGTGGACACGGACGCGCCGAGATAGCCTTTGTCGAAGAACAGCGACCCGCCCACCGCCCCGCCCCGCACGTCACTGGCCGAGTTGCAGATGCGGCGGGCGAAGCTGGTGACGCTGTCCTTCGTGCACGCCAGCGAGATGGGGACACGCACGTCCTGCGTGCTGCGATTGAACACATCCGCATGCAAGCCCAGCCGCTGATTGCCGCCTTCGATCATGAAGGCGGCGGCACGCTCCCGGTTGCCGCTGGCCAGGCCCAGGTCCGCCTTGCCGCTCACGCCTTGCAACGGCTCGCGCGGGATCCGGTTGTCGATGATGTTGACCACACCGCCCACGGCACTGCCGCCGTACAGCAAGGCACCAGGGCCGCGCAGCACTTCGATGCGCTCGATGCTGATCGGATCCGCGGTGACCGCGTGGTCATAGCTGAGGCCGGACGCATCCACCGTGGCGCCGCTGTTCGACAGGATGCGGATTCGGTCGCCGTCCAACCCGCGGATGACGGGGCGGCTGGCATTGGGCCCGAAATAGCTGCTGCTCACGCCGGGCGTACCCGACAGCGTTTCGCCCAACGTCGTTTGCGCGCGCAACAGCAGACCGGTGCCCGAATATTGGGCGGCCGGCGCTATCAGGTCGGTTGCGCCCAGCGGATTTCCGGTGACGGTGACTTCCTTCAGGGAAGGCGTGGTCTGGGCCAGCGCCATGCCGCCCAGCGAAAAGATCGCCGCGCCCATGGCGCTGCGGGACATATGAAATTTCATGAAAAGCTTCGGTTGATTCGAACAAGACCAGGCAGGCGCGGGGGCTGGAAGCCCTGCGCCTGCAACTGCGGGAAATCAACGAAGCTGGGGCGGGCCTCGCGCGTCGAACAGCGCGGCCCAGCGGGCGAGTGCTTCGCCCTGGAACCATTGCAGGAAGAACAACGGGGCTGTCACGGGCAACAGCACCACCGCCACGGAAGGCAGGCAGCCGCCGTGGCTCAGCTGGTCGAACAGGCGGCACTCCGACTCGCCGCCATGGCCACCGAACAGCGTTTCGGTCCAGGCGTGACTGTGGTGGCCTTCGTCCTGGGCATGGACGGATACGACTTCGGCTTTGCCCTCGAACTGCGAAAGGTGCACGACGCGATGCACCAGGCCCAGCGTCTGCGCTGCAACCAGCGCAAACAGCATCAGCCAGAGCAAACCGCGCCGCAGTGCCATCTACTTGACGCCGACAGCGTCGGTGATCCGGTAGTACAGCCCATAGGGGTCGTCGTTCAGCACGGCGAACTTGCCCTCCACAGTGACCGGCTCGAGCGTGTATTTCAGGGGTGTCTTGGTCTTGACCTCGACCATGCTCTCGGGCCCGCCCGGCATGCAGAAGCTGCAAGTCAGCGGCACCGAGCTCAGCAGGAAATGGGTCTGCTTCTCGCCCGGCTCCAGCGGCATCATGAAGCCCTGGATGCGCTGGGTCTTCTGGTTCAAGGCCAGCTGGGGCTTGTCGAACACCGGCAGCACCTTGTTCTTTTCGGTCTTGGTCTTGATCGCCGTGAGCAGCGACCAGGGCACGACGTCGCTGCGCGCCGGCAAGGGCGCGAACGGACTCTTGGGATCATGGACCCCCGGCCCCGCACCGGCAGGCACGGGCGAGCTCAACTGGGCGCCGGCCGAGGCCGCAAACGCGAGGGCCAGCAAGACAACTGCTCTCTTCATGGCTTTTTCTCCTGGAACGGACACGGTCAGTGTTCGTGCTTCATTCCGCAGTATTTTCCTATGGCCAGGCCCTTGCAGGCGGCCTGCAATTCCTTTTGGCACTGGTCGTGCTTCTTGCCCGACTCCAGGCACTTGGCCGCGGCGTCATGGGCGGCCGCCATGGCGCGGTGCCGCTGGGCGTCTTTCTTGATGTCTTCCGGGCTTTCCGCCGCCATCGCCAGCAGCGGCAGGCAGCACAACAGGAACATCAACCGTTTCATCTTTCACCTCGTATTCAGCAATTGGGCCACATCCACACGGTAGGCGCTGATCACGGGAATCAGTGCCGCCAGCGTCGCCACCGCGAAGGCGGCCCCCGGGATCCAGGCCTCGGCTGGGACCCATATGCGGCCCGTCATCGGCAGCGAGCGCTGGGCCTCCAACAAGTAGCCTACCAGGGCTGTCAAGCCATGCCCGACAGCGAGGCCCAGCACCGAGGCCAGCAAGGCCAGCCACAAGGCCTCGCACAGCAGCAAGGCCGCGACCTTGGCGGGCGTGGCCCCCAGCATGCGCAGCATCGCCAGGTCGGCGCGGCGCTCGCGCACCGCGGTCCAGAAAGCGATGAACACGCTCAGCCCGGCCGTGAACAGCAGCACGGCCCCCACGCCGCGCAGCACCTCCGAGCCCACGCCCAGCATGCGCAGCAGGCGCGACACTTCGATGGCCGGCGCCGCGGCTTGCATGTCGGTGGCGCTGTTGATCCAGCGCGGAAAAGAAGCTGCCGCCAGCGGGCTCTTGTAGGTGATCAGGGCGATGGTGACTTCGCGCTCGGCCTGCAGCGCCTTGCGGTCCTCCTCGTCGGCGGCCATGGACTTCTCGTGCACCTGCCACACCGATTCGGTGGCCGTGAGGATCAGCCGGTCCACGACGCAGCCGCACGGCGCGAGCACGCCGGTGACGCGGTAGGGATCGTTGCCATGCTCGTGCCCACTCGCGCCCAGCCCATGGCTGCCGACGAAACTGTCCCCCGGCTTGATGCCGGTGGCCTGCGCCACTTGCGCGCCGAGCACCGCGTCCATCGGCAGGGACCAGGCCTGGCCGTGCGCCAACGCCACGCGGTAGTGCGCAAGATAGTCCCTCGTGGTGCCGACGATGCGGTAGCCGCGAAAGGCATCTCCCAGGCTCAGCGGAATCAGCTTGGCAACCTCAGGCCGCCTGGCCAACTCCTGCACGTCGTCCAGGCGGATGTTGCCCGGCGGCACATCGATATGGAACACCCCCGCCAGGATCAGCTGCATGGGGCTGCCCTTGGCGCCGACCACCAGGTCGATGCCGGCCAGGTCGCGCTCGAAGGCGCGATCGATCTGCTCGCTGGTCAGCAGCACGAAGGTGATCGCCGCCAGCCCCAACGTGAGCAGCAGCAGGTTGAGCAGCGCCGCAAGTGGTCGCGACCAGAGATAGCGGAATGCCAGGGCGATCGTGCTCACGCCGATCCAATCCGATAGACGATGGCGGCGGGCAAGGCCTCCTGCACGCGCCGGTCGTGCGTGGCGATCACCAGCGTGGCGTTGCATCGGAATGCGCAGGACTCCAGCAGCTTGAGGCCTGCCAGGGCCGCCTCGTCGTCCAGGCTCGCCGTGGGCTCATCCGCCAGGATGACCTGGGGCTCCATCAGGATGCTGCGCGCCAGCGCCACCCGTTGCGCCTGGCCACCGGACAGCTGCGAAGGCCTGCGCTCAGCCAGCTCCGCGACGCCCAGTTGTTCCAGTGCATGGTGCACGGCGCCTTGCTTTTCCGGCAGGCCCGCCGCGTAGAAAGCTAGAGCCAGGTTCCGCTCGACCGACAGCGCGTCGCTCAGGTGCAGCTTTTGCGGCAGGAAGCCCAGATGCCGCGCCCGCCAGCCGTCGCGGGCGGCTCGGGAAAGCGCAGACAGCGACTGGCCCGCGACCACGATGTCTCCGGCGCCGGCCGTCAGCAGGCCCGCCGCCAGCGCCAGCCAGGTCGATTTGCCGGCGCCGGAGTTGCCGCGCAGCAGCAAGGTGGCGCCCTGCGGCACATCGAGATCGGGAAACGCCAGGGACGGGCCGCGCGGGTAGTCGTAGCGCAGCGCGCTGGATTGAATCATCAGTCTTTGACGAGGTCCGCGAAGGTCTTGCGGAACTTGGCGACCTTGGGGCCGGCGACGGCCACGCAATAGCCCTGGTGGGGGTTCTTCTCGAAGAAGTCCTGGTGGTATTCCTCGGCCGGCCAATAGTTGGCCAGGGGCAGCACCTCGGTGACGATGGGTTTGCCGAACAGCTTGTCCTGGCTCATCTGGCGGATCATTCCATCCGCCTCTTCTTTCTGCTCGGGCGTGGTGTAGTAGATGCCGCTGCGGTATTGGGTGCCGCTGTCGTTGCCCTGCCGGTTCAAGGTGGTGGGGTCGTGGACGACGAAGAAGATCTCCAGGATCTGGCGCACGCTGATCTGCGAAGGGTCGTAGGTGAGCTTGACCACCTCGTTGTGGCCGGTCGTGCCGGTGCAGACCTGCTCGTAGCTGGGGCGCTGCACGTGGCCGTTGCTGTAGCCGGATTCGACGTCGGTGACGCCCCGGACCTTGACGTACACGGCCTCGGTGCACCAGAAGCAGCCGCCGCCCAGGACAATGGTTTGCAAGTCGCTCATAAATGGATTCCCTTCGCCAGACCCGAACTGTAGCCCCATCGCGTCCCATGCTGGTTGACGGCCCGCCCGCCAAAAGCTACATTACTAACCAGTCAGTCATTAATTTTTCCATGTCTCTTTCCAAGCTCATAGGCGCCAAAAGCGACGAGGTGCAGGCCAAGCGCGAGCGCCGCAAGGAGGCTCGCCCCGGCGAGCTGCTCGATGCGGCCCTGGACCTGTTCGTCGAAAAGGGCTTTGCCGCCACCCGCGCCGAGGAAGTCGCGGCGCGCGCCGGCGTGTCCAAGGGGACCTTGTTCCTTTATTTCCCCAGCAAGGAAGAGCTCTTCAAGGCGGTGGTGCGCGAGAATATCTCGGGGCGATTCAAGGAATGGAACGAGGAGTTCCAGGCTTTCGAGGGCACGACGGCCGACATGGTCCGCTACTGCATGAAGGTCTGGTGGGAACGGGTCGGCGCGACCAAGGCGTCGGGCATCACCAAGCTCATCATCAGCGAGGCCCGCAACTTCCCCGACCTTGCCGCCTTCTACCAGCGGGAGGTGATCAAGCCGGCGCAGGACCTGATTCGCCGCATCCTGCAGCGCGGCGTGGACCGGGGCGAGTTCGAGGTGCGGGACATGGAATACGCCACCTTCAGCATCACAGCGCCGATGATCTTCCTGATCATGATGAAGCACTCGCTGGGCGCCTGCATGCCGCAAGATCATCCGCTGGACCCGGAACGCTACATCGCGTCCCAGGTCGAGACGTTGCTGCAGGGCTTTTGCGTGCGAGGCAAGAAATGACCCGGCGACATTACACATGGCTGGCCCTGGGCCTGGTGGTGGCGCTGATCGCTTTCAGCGTGGTGCGCGCCCTCTCGGCCCGCAAGGCGCAGCAGGAGGCGGTGTCGCAGGCCAGCGTAGCCAAGGTGCAAGCCTTGGTGGAACTCGCCGCCAGCGACGTGGTGAAGGCCGAAACGCGCGAGCTGGCGCAGGGCCTGCCGATCTCGGGCTCGCTCAAAGCCATCAACTCGGCCGTCGTCAAGGCGCGGGCCGCCGGCGAACTGCAAGGGCTCACGGTCCGCGAAGGCGATGTCGTGAAGGCCGGCCAGATCGTCGCTCGCATCGACGCCACGGAATACAGCGCCCGCGTCAAGCAGGCACAGCAGCAGGCCGATTCGGCCAAGGCGCAAATCGACATCGCCCAGCGCCAGTGGGACAACAACAAGGCGCTGGTGGACCAGGGCTTCATCTCCAAGACCGCGCTGGACACGTCGCTCAACAACTTCAACGCCGCGCGGGCCAACCACCAGGCCGCGCTGGCGGCCGTCGAGATGGCGCGCAAGACGCTGGACGACACCGTGCTGCGCGCGCCGATCTCGGGCGTGGTGGCACAGCGCCTGGCCCAGCCGGGCGAGCGCGTCGGTGTGGACGCCCGCGTGATCGAGATCGTGGATCTGAGTCGACTGGAGCTCGAAGCCACGCTCAGCGCCGTCGACTCGATGAACGTGCGCGTGGGCCAGGAAGCCGTGCTGCAGATCGAAGGCAGCGCCAAGCCCGTGCTCGCCAAGGTGGTCCGCATCAACCCCAGCGCGCAGGCTGGAAGCCGCAGCGTGCTGGCCTACCTGGACATCGTGGACGCAACCGGCCTGCGCCAGGGCCTGTACGCGCAAGGCACGCTGGGCGTCGGACAGGCCTCGGGCCTGGCCGTTCCGCTTTCAGCGGTGCGCACCGACAAACCCGCTCCCTACGTGCAGGTGGTCGAGAACAACCAGGTCGCGCACAAGACCGTCGAGCCCGGCGCGCGCGGGGATACCGGCAAGGAAGTGATGGTCACTGTGAAGGGGCTGAGTCCCGGCGCCGTGGTGATCAGGGGCAATGTCGGCTCGCTGCGCGAAGGCACGCCGGTCAAGTTCACCAAGGCTCCCGCCCCGTAACGCCATGTGGTTCACCCGCGTCAGCCTGAAGAACCCGGTCTTCGCGACCATGGTCATGCTCGCGATCGTGGTGCTGGGCCTGTTCTCCTATCAGCGCCTGAAGGTGGACCAGTTTCCCAACATCGACTTCCCGGTCGTGGTGGTGATGGCGGAGTATCCCGGCGCTTCGCCCGAGATCGTCGAGAGCGAAGTCACCAAGAAACTGGAAGAAGGCGTCAACTCCATCGCCGGCATCAACGCCCTCACCTCGCGCAGTTACGAGGGCCAGGCGGTGGTCGTGATCGAATTCCAGCTGCACATCGACGGCCGCAAGGCGGCGGAGGACGTGCGCGAGAAAGTGGCCGCGATCCGGCCCAGCTTCCGTACCGAGGTGAAAGAGCCGCGGGTGCTGCGCTTCGACCCGTCGAGCCGGGCGATCTGGTCGCTGGCCGTGCTGCCGGACGCCGCGAAGACAAAGGGAATGTCGTCCGTCGAGCTGACCAACTGGGCCGACCAGGTACTCAAGAAGCGGCTGGAGAACGTGCGCGGCGTCGGCTCGGTCACGTTGGTGGGCGGCACCAAGCGCGAGATCAATATCTACCTCGACCCGGCCGCACTGGAAGCCCAGGGCATCACACCCGACCAGGTGGTGGCCGCCGTGCGCAACGAGAACCAGGACCTGCCGATCGGCGCGATCCGCTCGCTGGCGCAGGAACGGGTGGTGCAGATCGACGCGCGCATGCAGCGCCCCGAGGATTTCGGCAGGATCATCGTCGCCCGCAAGAACGGGGTCGCGGTACGCGTGGATCAGGTGGCCCGGGTTGCCGACGGCGCCCAGGAAATCGACAGCCTGGCGCTGTACAACGGCGAACGCACGCTGCTGCTCACGGTGCAGAAGGCCCAGGACGAGAACACCATCCAGGTGGTGGACGGCCTGAACAAGACCGTCGACGAGATCAAGGCCCAGTTGCCGCCCGGCGTGCGCCTGGAGCCTATTGCGGATGGCTCGCGGCCGATCCGCGTGTCGGTGGAGAACGTGCGGCGCACCCTGATCGAGGGCGCCCTCCTCACGGTGCTCATCGTTTTCCTGTTCCTCAATTCCTGGCGCTCCACCGTCATCACCGGGCTGACGCTGCCCATCTCGATCATCGGCACGTTCCTGTTCATGAACCTGTTCGGGTTCACGATCAACATGATCACGCTGATGGCGCTGTCGCTGTGCGTGGGCCTCCTGATCGACGACGCCATCGTGGTGCGCGAGAACATCGTGCGGCACGTGCAGATGGGCAAGACCCCGTACCAGGCCTCGCTGGACGGCACGCAGGAGATCGGCCTCGCCGTCCTTGCGACTACGTTCTCCATCGTCGCCGTGTTCCTGCCGATCGGCTTCATGGGCGGCATCATCGGCAAGTTCTTCCACGAGTTCGGCGTGACCATCGTGGCGGCCGTGCTGATCTCGATGTTCGTGAGCTTCACACTCGACCCCATGCTGTCGTCCGTCTGGCACGACCCGGAGATCGAGGCCCACGGCAAGCCCAAGGCCCATCCCAGCTTCTACGACCGCACCATCGGCCGGGTGACCGGCTGGTTCGACCGCGGCACCGAGGCCTTGGGCGATACCTATCAGGGCATCCTGCGCTGGTCGCTGGGGCACAAGCTGGCGACGGTCGGGCTGGCCATCGGCATCTTCATCACCAGCGTCGTGATGGTCCCTCTGCTGGGCACGGAGTTCGTGCCCAAGGCCGACTTCTCCGAAACCTCGCTCAACTTCTACACACCTGTCGGCTCCTCGCTGGAGGCAACGGAAGCCAAGGCGCGCCAGGTCGAAGCCATCGTGCGCGAATTCCCTGAGGTCAAGTACACGCTGTCGACGATCAACACCGGAAACGCGCAGGGGAAGATTTACGCCTCGGTGTTCGTACGCATGGTGGACCGCAAGGAGCGGTCGCGCAGCGTAGACCAGATGGCCGGCGTGCTGCGCGAGCGCCTCAAGCAGGTGCCGGGCATCACCGTCACGCACGTGGGCCTGCTCGACGCCGTCGGCGGTAACAAGCAGGTGGAGTTTTCGTTGCAAGGCCCCGATCTCAAGGAGCTCGAGCGCCTGGCCAAGCTGGTGACGGAGAAGGTCAGGCCGGTCCCTGGCCTGGTGGACCTGGACTCCAGCGTCAAGCCCGACAAGCCGGTGATCGACATCGAGGTGCGGCGCGACGCCGCCTCCGACCTGGGCCTGTCGGTGTCCCAGATCGCCGCGTCGCTGCGCACCCTGGTGGCCGGCCAGACCGTGGGCAACTGGCGCGCGCCCGACGACCAGACCTATGACGTGAACGTCCGGCTGTCGCCCGACGCGCGCAACGCGCCACAGGACCTCGAAAGGCTGCCTTTCGCCACCGGCACCAACGCCGACGGCAGTACGCGTATCGTGCGGCTGAACCAGGTGGCGCAGGTCACGGAAGGCACGGGCCCCAACCAGATCAACCGGCGCGACCTGACGCGCGAGGTCGCGATCAACGGCAACGTCTTCAACCGCTCGGCCGGCGAAGTGTCGAACGACATCCGCGCCCAGCTCGACACCATCAGCTTCCCGCCCGGCTACCGCTACCAGTTCAGCGGCTCGACCAAGAACATGGCCGAGTCCTTCGGGTACGCAGTGTCCGCGCTGGTCATGGCCGTGATCTTCATCTACATGATCCTGGCCAGCCAGTTCAAGAGCTTTTTCCAGCCGCTGGCCTTGATGACGGCCCTGCCCCTGACCCTGATCGGCGTGGTGCTGGCGCTGCTCATGTTCCGCTCGACCCTGTCGATGTTTTCCGTCATCGGCATCGTCATGCTGATGGGACTGGTCACCAAGAACGCCATCCTGCTGGTGGATTTCGCGATCCGCATGCGCGAGCAGGGCATGAACCGGACCGAGGCCCTGTTGCACGCGGCCAAGGTCCGCCTGCGGCCCATCCTGATGACGACGCTGGCGATGATCTTCGGCATGGTGCCTCTGGCCTTCGCCCTGACCGAGGGCTCCGAGCAGCGCGCACCCATGGGCCAGGCCGTGATCGGCGGCGTCATCACCTCCTCGCTGCTGACATTGGTGGTCGTGCCGGTGGTCTACTGTTATCTGGATGATCTGGCGAACTGGCTGCGCGGGCGGCGCCGCACTTCTGGCGGAGGCGGCAACGCCGAAGCCGTCCCCGCCTCTAAAATCGACGGTTTGCCTTGATCCCGCCCCCGAAAGAACCCGCCATGACGACCCACATCGATTTCGAACAAGCCCGTTTCAACATGATCGAGCAGCAGATCCGTCCCTGGGACGTGCTCGACCTGGAGGTGCTGGAACTGCTGTCGCTGGTGCGGCGCGAAGACTTCGTGCCCTTGGCGCACAAGGCGCTGGCCTTCGTGGACATGCAGATCCCCCTGCTCGGATCGGGTGAGGAAGCCATGCAGCAGGGCCATTGCATGCTCGAGCCGAAGGTCGAGGCCCGCATGCTGCAGGACCTGCACGTCCGGCCGCACGAAAAGGTTCTGGAGGTGGGCGCCGGATCCGGCTACATGGCCGCGCTGCTCGCCCGCCGCAGCCAGCGCGTGGTCAGCCTGGAACTGCATCCCGAGCTGGTGCAAATGGCCCGCACCAACCTGCAGCGCGCGGGCATCAGCAACGCCGAAGTGCGCCAGGCCGACGGCTCCCACGGCCTGCCGGCCGAAGCGCCGTTCGACGTCATCGTGCTGAGCGGCTCGGTGGCCGAAGTTCCGCCGGCGCTGTTGGCACAGCTCAAGATCGGCGGCCGCCTCGCAGCCATTGTCGGCTTCGAACCGGTCATGCGCGCCACCTTCACCACGCGCACCGGCGAGACCACCTTCACCACGGCGCAGCCCTGGGACACCCTGACACCGCGCCTGGCCCATTTTCCCGAGCCCTCGCGCTTCCAGTTCTAGGCCCAACCATGATCGATCAAGTTCGCCCGGCCGACCTCGCCGCCTGGATCCAGTCGCAACCGGCCGGCGGCGCTGCCACGGTCGTGCTCGACGTGCGCGAGCCGGCCGAATTGCAGGCCGCCAGCATCAAAGCCGATGAGCGTTTCGAACTGCTCACCATCCCCATGAACGAGATTCCGGCCCGGCTGGCCGAGCTCGACCCCGAGCGGCCGATCGCCTGCTTGTGCCACCACGGCGGGCGCAGCCAGCGGGTCGCCATGTTCCTGGCCGGCAATGGCTTCGCCCGCGTCGCCAATATCGCCGGGGGCATCGACGCCTGGGCCCGTGAAGTCGACCCCAGCGTGCCGCGCTACTGAATCAAGACCAACGAAGACTCTCTAAGGATGGACCATGAAATTGTTGCGGCGATACTTTAGATTGGTGCCCCTGTCGGCGGCACTGGGCCTCGTGTTTGCCGCACCGGTGCGAGCGGAAAACCTGCTCGAGCTGTATGAGTCTGCGCGCGCCTACGACGCCACCTGGCAATCCGCCAAGGCCCAGTACGACGCCAACCTGTTTCGCGCCGAGCAGGCCAAGGCCGGTATCCTGCCTTCCGCCAACCTCGGGGCCGGTGTCACCCGTTCCAATTTCGAGAGCATCCGCCCGCCTGCGGCGGATAGGAACTTCACGTCGCAGACCGCCACCGTCAGCGCCTCCCAGCCGCTGTATCGCCCCGCCAACTTCGCCACCTGGGAACAAGGCAAGCGCCAGGTCGACCTGGCCCAGGCACAACTGACTGCCGCCAGCCAGGACCTGATCATCCGCGTGAGCCAGGCCTACTTCGATGTGCTGGCCGCGCAGGACACGCTGGCCTTCGTGCAGGCCCAGAAGACCGCAGTGGGCGAGCAACTCGCCTCGGCCAAGCGCAACTTCGAGGTGGGCACCTCGACCATCACCGACACACGCGAGGCTCAGGCCCGCCACGACCTGGTGGTCGCGCAGGAAATCGCGGCCGAGAACGACTTGCGCGTCAAGAAGCTCGCCCTGGATGCGCTGGTCGGCAAGCCCGACGTGAAGCCCAATCCCTTGATCGTGCCGGTGAACGTCCCGGGCCCGCAGCCCGCCGACGTCAACGTCTGGGTCCAGCAAGGCGAGGAAAACAGCCCCTCCGTGCAGCAGGCCAAGACCGCGGTGGAAATCGCCCAGCTCGAAACCGAGAAGGCCAAGGCCGGCCACAAGCCCACCCTGGACCTGACGGCCAGCTACAACCTCACGCGCAATCCCAACGGTAGCCCCACGATACCTGTGCCTACGCGCAACAACACCGGCAGCATCGGCGTGTCGTTCAACCTGCCGCTGTTCGCCGGCTTCGCCACGCAGAACCGCATTCGCGAAACGCTGTCCCTGGAAGAAAAGGCTCAGGCCGACCTGGAAGGAACGCGCCGCGCCGTCGCACAGGCCACCCGCACCGCGTTCTTTGGCGTTGTCTCGGGCCAAGGCCAGGTCAAAGCGCTGGAAGCCGCCGAGGCGTCGAGCCAGAGCGCGCTGGATGCCAACCGGCTGGGCTACCAGGTGGGCGTTCGCATCAACATCGACGTGCTCAATTCGCAGAGCCAGCTGTTCCAGACCAAGCGCGACCTGGCGCAAGCCCGCTACAACGTGCTGCTGGGCCAGTTGAAACTGCGGCAAGCCAACGGCACGTTGGTGCCGGAAGACCTGGCAAGGCTCAACGCGCTGGTGACGAAGTAACTCTAGCGCGCGAGCAGCGCCAGCACCGCTTCGGCGGTTTTCGTGGCGGCGCCCTGGTGCGCAGCGCAGAACGCGGTGGCTGCTTGCACGGCCGCGCCACGCCGCATCACATTGCCGGCCAGCGTGACCGCGTTGCGCACGGCTTCCTCCATGCTCATTACCCGCAGCGCCGCCCCGGCCTCCTGCGCCAGCTGCGCTGCTTCGGCGAAATTGAAGGTGTGCGGGCCCATCACCACCGGGCAACCACAGGCGGCCGCCTCGATCAGGTTCTGTCCGCCCAGCGGGGCGAAGCTGCCGCCCAGCAAGGCGACGTCGGCCAGGCCGTAGTACAGCGCCATCTCCCCCAGCGAATCGCCGATCCACACGTCGGCGGCCTCCGGCTGCGCCGTCCACTGGCTGCGGCGCGAAACCGTCATGCCATGCTGCTGGGCGAGCGCGGCCACCTCGTCGAAGCGCTGCGGGTGCCGGGGCACGACGAGCCACTGCACATGCGGCTCGATCAGGTCGGTGGAGCGGCGCGCCCAGCCGGCCTGCGCCACTTCGCGGTTCGCCTTCAGGACCCGGAAGAAATCGGCCTCCTCGCCTTCGCGCGAGCTGGCGAACATCACCACCGGCCGTGCCGATTCCACACGCCAATTCCGGCCCTGCTCGACCTGCCCCACATCGACCGGCGCATCGAACTTGAGGTTGCCGAAGACACCCTTGACGGTTGCACCGGCCTGGGCCAGGCGCTGGGCATCAGCCTCGGTCTGCGCCCATACCGCCGTCAGCGATGCATAGGCAGGACGCGACAGCCGCGACAGGCGCCGCGCTTTCGACAGCGACTTCTCGCTCAGCCGCGCGTTGGCCAGCACCAGCGGGAGCTCACGCGCCTTCGCCGCGGCGACCAGATTGGGCCAGACCTCGGTTTCCATCAGCACGCCCGCGCTCGGCTGGAAATGGTTGAGGAAACGCCGCACGGCCTTGGGCGTATCCCAGGGAAGCCAGGCCTGGCGGTCGCCGCCCCGCAGCAGGCGCTCGCCTTCGGCCCGGCCGGTGGCCGTGCCATGCGTGAGCAGGATGCGCAGGCCGGGCTCGAAGCCGCGCAGGCGTTCGATGAGGATCGCCGCGGCCCGGGTTTCGCCCAGCGATACGGCATGGATCCACAACGCCCCCGGCTGCGCCGTGTCGGCGTAGCGGCCGAAGCGCTCCTCCATGGCCAGGAGATAGCCCGGCTCCGCAACGCCCCGCCGCCTGAGCTTTCGACGCAGGAACAGCTGGGCGCCGGATGCCAGCAGCGAATAGAGCGAGCGGATCATGAAGCCGCTTCTTGCACCTGTTGCCATGCCTGCCACACCGCGTCGGCGGAGGGCGTGGGCTGTGCATAGACAGCTTGCTGCCGCTGCGGTCCAGAGTGCAGCGACGGGCCAGTGCGCCATGCCGTGTCGAAGTTGTAGATCTGCACATGCGGCAGATCCAACGCCACCGCGATGTGGCTGAGGCCGCTGTCAACGCCGATCACGCCCGCGCACGCCGCGAGCCGATCGGTGAGCTGTCCCAGGTCAAGCCGCGGCCACACCTGCGCCTGCGGTCCCAGCGCTGCGGCGAGGCGCTCGCTGCGTTCGCGCTCAGGCTCGTTGCCGTGCGGCAGGCCCAGGCTGAAGCCCTGCCCGATCAACCGGCGGCCGAGGTCCACCCAATGTGCCTCGGGCCAGCATTTGTCGTCGCGCGACGTGCCGTGCACGAATGCCACGCAACGCATCGCCGTGTCCGCGCCGGCTTTCAGCCCGAACCGCAGCGGCGCCGGAACCTCGTAGCCCAGCGCCCGGGCGCACAGCTCGCGGGAGCGAGCCACCGCATGCACGCGCGGCTCGATGCGGATCGCGACGTCGGCCACCCAGCGTGTCGCAGCCTCGTAGCCCGACCCTTCGGTTTGATTGGCCAGTGCGAAGCGCTTGCCGTTTTCGGCCATGCGGGCGACGCGTGCCACCAGCGCCGATTTGGTCAGCCCTTGCAGGTCGATCACGGCGTCGTAAGCCTGGCTGCGCAATTCGTCGCGGAAGGCCCGCCACTCATGCCTGGTCTGTGCCCCGAGCGGCGACTTGCGCCAGCGCCGCAGCTCGCAGCCGATGATCGCCTGCACCCCTTCGCAGCGCTGCACCAGCGGCGCAAAGGATTTTTCGACCACCCAGTCGATGCGGGCCTGCGGCATGGCGGCGCGGATATCCTGCACCGCCGGCATGGCGTGGACGACATCACCCAGCGAGGAGAGCTTGACGATCAGAATCTTCACAACTCGCCATTGTGTACTGTCCGGCTGACCGGGGTCACCCGGTCCGGGATCAGTGCGCCGCCTGCTCGATCTGCGCGTCGGGCTTGAGGCGCCGCAGCAGCGCCAGCATGTCGCGCTCGATGCGGTGCAATGCGTCCTGGGTCTGGCCTTCGAAGCGCAGCACCAGCACCGGCGTCGTGTTCGAGGCGCGGATCAGGCCGAAGCCGTCCGGCCAGTCGACTCGCACGCCGTCGATGGTGGAAATCTGGGCCGGCGCTTCGAAAGAGGCGCTGGCCACCAGCTTTTCGACCAGGGCGTGCGGTTCGCCCTCGGCGCACTTCACGTTGAGTTCGGGTGTGGAGAAACTGGTGGGCAATCCATCCAGCACGGCGCTGGGATCGGCATGGCGCGACAGGATTTCCAGCAGGCGCGCGCCGGCGTAGGTGCCGTCGTCGAAGCCGAACCAGCGCTCCTTGAAGAAGATGTGGCCGCTCATCTCGCCGCCCAGTGGAGACGCCACCTCTTTCATCTTGGCCTTGATCAGCGAATGGCCGGTCTTGTACATCAGCGGTATGCCGCCGGCCTCGCGAATGGCAGGGGCCAGGCGCTGCGTGCACTTGACGTCGAACAGGATGGTGCCGCCGGGCACGCGGGTGAGCACATCCTGCGCGAACAGCATCATCTGGCGGTCGGGATAGATGTTGTTACCGCCGCGGGTGATGATTCCCAGGCGATCGCCGTCGCCGTCGAAGGCCAGGCCCAGTTCGGCACCGTGCTTGCTGATCGCGGCGATCAGGTCCCGCAGGTTCTCGGGTTTGCTCGGATCGGGGTGGTGATTGGGGAAGTTGCCATCGACCTCGCTGAAGAGCTCGATCACCTCGCAGCCCAGCGCCCGAAAGATGCCGGGCGCGGATGCACCGGCCACGCCGTTGCCCGAGTCCACGACGATCTTCATGGGCCGCGCCAGTTTCACGTCCTGGACGATGCGGTCGCGGTACGGCGCCAGCAGGTTGACGTTGCGGATGGTTCCGGGCTTCGCGGCGGTAGCACCCGTCCCGGTTTTCTCCATCTCCCGGCGCAGGGCCTGAATCTGCTCGCCGTAGATGGCCCGCCCGGCCATCACCATCTTGAAGCCGTTGTAGTCCTTGGGGTTGTGGCTGCCGGTCACCTGGATGCCGCTCGTGCACAACGTGCTGGCCGCAAAGTAGAGCATCGGCGTCGTCACCATGCCGATATCGATCACGTCGACCCCCGACGCCACCAAACCCCGCACCAGCGCCGCGCTGAGGGCCGGCCCGCTGAGCCGCCCATCGCGCCCGACGGCGACCACTTTTTCGCCTTCAACCTGCGCGAGCGTGCCGAATGCGTGCCCCAGCGCTTGCGCCACCTCTTCGGTCAATGTGGACGGCACGATGCCGCGAATGTCGTAGGCCTTGAAGATGGACGGCGAAAGTTGCATTGATGTGTCTTCCCTGGGTCGAGTGCGAAGGGCGAATTGTAGGCTTTGGGCCCACCTTCGAGGGCCGCGGCGGCAGCACAATCGGGCCATGGACATTTATCGGTCGCTGCTGCGCCCGGTGCTTTTTTCCACTGGTGCGGAAACGGCGCACAGGTTCGCCATCGCCACTGCCGAGCTTGCCTCGTCGTCGCCATGGCTGTGTTCGCAGATCGAGCGCAGCCGCGCGGTGCGGGCGCCCCGACTGGAGATCGAAATCAAGGGCCTGCGGTTTCGAACGCCGCTGGGACTGGCGGCCGGCTTCGACAAGAGCGCCCGGGCGGTTCCTTTTCTGGCGGCGCTGGGTTTCGGCCACGTCGAGGTCGGGTCGATCTCGGCCGAGCCTTCCGAGGGCAATCCCAAGCCGCGCCTGTTTCGCATCCCGCAGGACCGGGGCATCGTCGTCAACTACGGCCTGCCCAACGATGGCGCCATCCGCGTCGCCGAGCGCCTGGCGAGCTTGCGGGCCTGCGCGCCACTGGGCATCAATATCGTCAGCACCAACCGCGGGCCGTCCGGCGCCGCCGAGCTGGACGAAGCGGTGATCGGCGATTACCTGCGATCGGTGCGCCGCCTGCAACCAGCAGCCGACTACCTGTGCCTGAACCTGAGTTGCCCCAACACGCGCGAAGGCCGCGGCTTCTTCCACGAGCCGGCGCGCCTGCGCCAGCTGCTCGATGGGCTCGACGCGGTGCACCTCACGAAACCGCTTTTCCTCAAGGTCGCACCGTTCGCCACCTTGCTGGACCTCGAGAGGTTCCTGGGCACGGTGGAGCCCTCGCCCTGGGTGGCCGGCTTTTCGGTGAACCTGCCTCCCGGCAAGCCCGACGGCCTGGTCACGCCCGCCTCGATGCTGGCGACGATGCCGGGTGCCGTATCGGGGCCCGCGGCCTCGCATGCAGCGGACCGGACCATCCGCGAGCTCTACCGCCGCATGGACCGCTCGCGCTACCGCATCATCGGCTCGGGCGGCATCTTCACGGCACAGGACGCGTACCGCAAGATCCGCATGGGGGCCTCCTTGGTACAGCTGATGACGGCGCTCGTCTACGAAGGGCCGGGCATTGTCGGCGCCGTCACCCACGGCTTGGACCGGCTCCTGGAAGCCGACGGCGTGGCCCGCGTCGAAGAGGCCGTCGGCGTGGATGCCGACCTGTAGGGACATGTCCGAAAACGGCTAGCCGAGGGCGCGGCGCTGCGTATCATGGACCGCATGAACCCCGATGCCGCGACCCTGCAACCCGACGCCTGCTACCTGGCCTTGCAGGCCCGCGACGCGCGCTTCGACGGCCGCTTCTTCATCGGCGTCACCTCGACCGGCATCTACTGCCGGCCGGTCTGCAGGGTGCGCATGCCCAAGCGCGAGAACTGCCGCTTCTTCGGCCATGCCGCCCAAGCCGAGCGCGAGGGTTTCCGCCCCTGCCTGCGCTGCCGGCCCGAGTTGGCCCCGCAGTCGGTCGCCTGGTCGATTCAGGATGCGAGCTATATCCTGGCGCACCAGGCAGCCCGCCTGCTCGACGAACCGGAAGCCTGGGCCGACAACTCGCCATCGGTGGAGCAGCTGGCCAAGCGGCTGGGCGTGAGCGACCGCCACGTGCGGCGCATCTTCGAGGCCCAGTTCGGCGTTTCGCCCGTGCAATACCTTCAGACCAGGCGCCTGCTCACGGCCAAGCAACTGCTGGCCGATACCGACTTGCCCATGACCCAGATTGCGCTCGTGAGCGGCTACCAGAGCGTCAGGCGCTTCAACTCGGCGTTCGTCGAACACTATGGCCTCAACCCGACGCAGCTGCGGCGCGAAGGCACGGCGACCCCGGCCCACGGCTTCGCCATCCGCCTGGGCTACCGGCCGCCCTATGACGTGCAGGCCATGCTCGGCTTTTTCCGCAAGCGCCGGATCTCGGGCATCGAGTTCGTGAGCGCTGAAGGCGACGGCAACAAGACCGGCCGCACTTTGGCGATCGAATCCGCCGGCAAATGGCACAAGGGATGGCTGGTCGCCGAGTTCGACGAAACCCGGCACCAACTGGTGCTGCGCGTGAGCGACACCCTGCATGAGGTGTTGCCGATCGTGATCCATCGCATGCGAGCGGCGCTCGATCTGGACGCCGACCCCATGGCCATCAACAGCGTCCTGCACGAGAGCTTTCCGCACGGCGACGGCTTGCGCGTGCCGGGCGCGATGAGCGGTTACGAGCTGGCAGTGCGCGCCGTGCTCGGCCAGCAGATCACGGTGGCAGCCGCGCGCACGCTTGCCCAGCGACTGGTGGACCGCTTCGGCGAACCCATAGCCACGCCTTTGCCCGAGCTCACCCGCCTTTTCCCCGAACCTGCGGTACTGGCCGGCGCCGGCGGCGACGCGCTCGGCCAGCTGGGCATCGTCAAGCAAAGGCAGGCCGCGATCGTCGCCATCGCGCAGGCAGTGGCCGAAAAGCGTCTTGCGCTTCACGGCGGCGCCGACGTGCAGGCCACCATCGCCGCGCTCAAGGAACTGCCGGGCATCGGCGACTGGACCGCGCAGTACATAGCGATGCGATCGCTGCGCTGGCCCGATGCGTTTCCGGCCGGCGACGTGGCGCTGCACAAAGCAATGGGCGTGCAGGGCGGCCCCCACCCGGCGCGGGCGGCGCAAGCCGCGTCGCAGGCATGGAAGCCATGGCGCAGTTACGCCGTGATCCGGGCCTGGCACGCAATGACAATCCCACAGGAGTCCCAATGAGATTCGACACTTCCATCGTCCAGGCGCGCTACCGGAGCCCCCTGGGTCCCATGATCGTCGCGGCCACCGCGCGCGGAGTGGCCGGCGTGTGGTTCGATGGCCAGCGCCACCTGCCCGACTGCTCGGCCTGGCCGGCAGCGCCTGGCAACCCCCTGCTGTGCAAGGCAATGCAGCAGCTGGACGAATATTTCGCCGGCACGCGCACCGCATTCGACCTGCCGCTGGATCTGCAGGGCGGCACCGCCTTCCAGCAGTCGGTGTGGCAGGCACTGCTCTCTATCCCCCGCGGCGGGACCACCAGCTATGGCACCCTGAGCCATCGCATCGGGCAGCCCGCGGCCGTCCGCGCGGTGGGCGCGGCGGTGGGACGTAACCCGGTAAGCATCGTCGTGCCGTGCCACCGGGTGCTGGGGTCCGATGGTTCGCTCACCGGCTACGCGGGCGGGCTGGAACGAAAAGGCGCCCTGTTGCGGCTCGAAGGCGCATTGATGTGACCCGAGGCTCGATCATCGACTTCATCCTGCTGGCCGCCATCTGGGGCGCGTCTTTCCTCTTCATGCGATTGGGCGCCGTGGAATTCGGCGCCCTGCCCACGGCGGCCGTGCGCGTGGCGATAGCCTCGCTGTTCCTGCTGCCGCTGCTGTGGCTGCGCGGCCTCGGGCCGCAACTGCGCCAGCACTGGAAGCCCGTCTTCCTGATCGGTGTGCTCAACTCGGGCATCCCCTTCGCCTGCTACTCGTTCGCGCTGCTGTCGATCACGACGGGCATGTCCGCCATCCTGAACGCCACTGTGCCCTTGTTCGGCGCGCTCATCGCGTGGCTGTGGCTGAAGGACCGGCCGACCGGATCGCGTGTACTGGGCCTGGCCATCGGGTTCGCGGGCGTCGCCTTGCTCGCATGGGACAAGGCCAGCTTCAAGCCGGACGCCTCGGGTGTGGCCCCGGCCTGGGCCGTGATGGCCTGCCTGTTCGCGACGCTGTGCTACGGCCTGGCCGCGAGTGCGACCAAGCGCTACCTGAGCGGCGTGCCCCCGCTGGCCACCGCCACCGGCAGCCAGCTGGGTGCGACGCTCGGGCTGGCATTGCCCGCGCTCTGGTTCTGGCCCACGCAGATGCCAAGCGTGCAGGCGTGGCTGTCTCTCGTGGCGGTGGGCGTGGTCTGCACCGGCATTGCGTATGTGCTGTACTTCCGCCTGATCGAGCAGGCCGGCCCTGCACGTGCACTGGCCGTGACTTTCGTCGTGCCGGTCTTCGCCGTGTTCTACGGCGTGCTGTTCCTGGACGAAAGCGTCACGGGCTGGATGCTGCTGTGCGGTCTGGTTATCGTCTGCGGCACGGCCTTGTCGACCGGGCTGCTGAAACTGCCGGGTCGCGTGGCCGCTAGGACGAGCACCTAAAAGCGCGGCAGATCGCGCAGGCTGCGGCCGGGTTCTTCCTCATCCAGGGCCAGGGTTTCGGTGCCCTCGGGCAATACGTCCACCTTGACCTCAGGCCCAGCTTGCAGGCCGCCTTCGTCATCGGGGAAGAGGCTGATCACGGTGTCGCCCTCGACCAGGCGGTCGACGACTTCGGTCAGGCGTGTGGGTGTCGGCCGCAAGTCCCAGTTCGCCTGGGTGGTGTCGATCAAGCCCATCATGGCCTCGACGATCTGCGCACCCGCGTAGCGCAGGGCTGTGATGCCGTATTTAGCGTTCTCAACCATAGGATCATTGTGGAGGAATACTTAAGTAAGGCGATAAGGCAACCGCGACAAAAGCCGTGGGACCGAGCCTACGGTGCGCGTCGTAGACGCCGGCCGGCGCTAAACTGACTTTGCGAAGTATGAGCCCCCTTTCTCCGATTACAACTCTCGCCTCCGCACCGCCGGCTGCTCTCGGCAAGGCCCACTCACGAAGGCTGCGCGAGATATACCGCTCGGCCGGTTGGCCTTGCCAGGATCCGCTCGAGATCGAGCTGCTGGCGGCCGGCATGCTCGATCGTGTCCAGGCTCCGTCCGGCCACGAGTCACTGCGGGTGACCGATGCCGGTGTGCGGCTGCTGGCCGCGACCCTGGCCGCCAACCGCGCGGCCCTTTCCGCCCACGAAGCACTGGTTGAGCGCGTGGCGCTGGAGATGTCCCGCGCCGGCCGCATCGCCTGGCGCGGGCTTGGCCTGCGCGCACAAGTCCCCGCCGAGGATCCCGCCAAGCCGTTGCGCTGGTGCGTGGCCAAGCCCGACGTTTTTTCAATTCGCAATACATCGGTGGAGACCTATGTGGACCCCATCGTTCATGAGGTGAAGGTGCGGCGCGCCGACTTGCTGGGCGATTTGCGGCAGGAAGCCAAGCGGGCGGCCTACCTGGATCTGGGAGAGTGCTGGTACGTACTCGGCTGCGACGCCGAGGGGCGGTGTATTGCCGAGCCGGACGAAGTGCCGCCCGAGTGCGGCGTGCTGGTGCTGGATGGCGGGCGCCTGGTCGTGGCCCGTGCAGCGCCACGCAGGAAGCGAACTGGCCTGCCGTTTGGCGTATGGATGGCGTTGGCGAAAGCGACACCGGTACCCGGGCAGGACGGAGAGGCGCAGGCCTTGCTCGGCACGCCCCCTGCGTAGGCCCCCCTACTGGGTGGGGTGATCGGACTTGCCGGGCTCAGGCGTCTTCACGCGGCCCTTTTCCGGGTCAAGCGGCTCATGCTGCGGCTCCGGGTTCACAGGCTTGGGCTGCTCCGCCGGCGGGGTCGTAGGCGCCGGGGTGCTGGCCATGGCGGTTACTCGCGTTCGACGTCGCGCAGTGGCCGCCCGTCGGTTGCGGCTTCGCCCGAGGTGCCGACGCGGTCGTCGTCACTCGGAATGTCTTCCTCGTTCGCGAACTCAGGCTCCTCCTTTTCCAGCCCTCGAGGTGCTGGTATCGCGCCGGGTGCTATGGAATGGTTCATCTCGTTTTCCTCAAAGCGTAGGCGGTTTTCCCCGCGGATCCTCCGGCTCGGCCGGCGGCAGTTGCGGGCCGAATTCGGGCTCCACCGGCAGGCGGGTCGGATTCGGGGCCGTGGGCTCTGGCCCCGGCGACAAAGGTTCGGGTTCGACAGGGTGAGTCGACATGATCAGAACGCGCTTTTGTTCCAGAGCGCGGGATCGATGGGCTGGGTGGCCGCCGCTTCGCGCGCTTCAGGCCTGGTTTCGTTCGGCGGCGAAAAGCCATCTTCGAGCGAGGGCGCCTCGGGTTCGCTGGAATGCAAGCTCGGGTCAACGTCATAGGGGATCATGCGAACTCCTTTTGACCCGATGGTGGCAGTGGTCCGGTCGGGGCGGCCTCAGCGAGCACGCCAAACGCGTGTCGGCCCGCGCCGACGGGCGCGTCAGGTGTTTTCGTGCACCAGCCGCTGAGCTTCACGTCTGACGACGGTGCTGGGCTCATGCGTGAAAGGCAGGCGCGGCAACCCGATCAGGGCCTGCAGGTTGGCGTGGGCGCGGTCCATGTCGCTGCCGATCATGGCCAGCGCCACTTCGTGGCCAGGCTCAGTGCGCGCAATTTCGAGATAAGCGGCGCGCAGGCGCTGATAGTCAGCCTCCGCACGCGCAACTTCCTGCTGCAAGGCCTGCAATCTCGAATGTTCGGTTCGGCTGTGGCGCATGCAAGCATGCTAAGTAGCGCGACATTTCTCACGTGTAGGACAAGTCAGACAACTGCCGCAGGCCCCCTCCGGCCCGGTCCGGACCGTGGTTGCGAGGCAGCAGGTCTCCAGTTGCCGCAGGGCAACCCGGCAGCGGTTCGGCGCCCACTTCATGACGAGGGCGACGACGGTGCGTCCGCGTCGTAAAAACACGCTTTTACGCGTCGTCGCGTAAGCGCACCAGAACTATCGCCCGAGTCCTACACGGTGCCCCATGGGCGGCTCCTACGATCAGTCAGGCTCATCCTCTCGCACCGATGCAGCTCTGCCTTCATCGATGGCGGCAAGCGTATCCGTGCAATAGCCTGAACGAGCCATGACCCACGCCTTTTTGATTGTTGATGGTGACGCAAAATCAGTTTGACCTTATTGCCAGGAGAGCCAGATGCACAGTTTACTGACCGCTGTCGTTCTCTGCATTTTTGCGCACGCTGCCCTCGCGCAGTGCGTGGACTCCTTACCTACCGCTCTCGACACGCGTCCGGGCGCCGAAGTCGTCAAGAAGACCAAGCCAGCACCCATGCCGACAGCAGGCGCCGTGCGTCCCGGGGGCGAGTTGATCAAGACCGCTGCAGCCGGCACGCACGACGCACCGCCCATCGCACGCGAAGTTTCAGCCAGGGCCACCGCGGACCAGGAGGAGCCGCCACGGCGGGGCGGGCCCGCCATGCTGCTCGCGGCGTTGGCGCTCATGTCAGGCATAGCGCTGCGGCGCTACGGCGCGAATAAATGACAGCAGGCGGTCTGGCCACCTCGGCGGAGCGGGCGCTGAAATGGAGCGCGCTCACGACCATCGCCCGGTTCGCGCTGCAGCTGGTGGCACAAATCGCACTGGCCCGCATGCTGGGGCCGGAGAATTTCGGCGTGTACGGCATCGGCATGGCGATCCTCACCTTCGCCACATTCCTGGCGGGCGGCAGTTTCAGCTGGAACCTGATGCTGCTGCCCACCGTGACGCGTGACGACATCCGCTTTTCATTCACCTGGCAGATGATGGCCGGCCTCCTGTGTGCCGCTGCGATGTACGCAGCGGCGCCGGCGATCGCGGTTTTCTTCTCCGACCCGCGCGTGGAGGGCATGGTGCAGTTGCTTGCACTCGCGAGCTTGCTGATGGCCGCCGGCGCGCCGGCGACTTGCCTGCTGCAGCGCGACCTGAACTTCCGCGCGCTCGGCCTGATACAGATCGCCAGCTACGCGGCGGGCTACCTGGCAGTGGGCATTCCGATGGCATTGAACGGATATGGCGCCTATGCGCTGGGCGCCGCATGCGTGGTGCAGTCGGCCGTCACCCTTATCGGGGTCTATGCGGCCAGGCCCCATCCGCTGCGCCCCCTCTTCTCTCACGTGGGCGGCGCCGCCGCGCTCTCCACCGGGCGTACCGTTTTCCTCACCAACGTGGTGAACTGGTTGCTGGGCAATCTCGATCGCGTGCTGATCGGGCGCGTGCTCAATGCGCACGCGGTGGGCCTCTACACCGTGGCGTACAACCTCGCCTCGATTCCCAACGTGTTGCTGGTAGGTTCGCTGCAGCCGGCCTTCCTGGCCACGGGCGCCAAGCTGCAGGGTGAACCCGAGCGGCTGGCCCAGGGATGGCTACTGGCGATGGCCTGCATCCTGGTGCTGGTGACTCCCGTCTCGGTGGCGCTGGCGCTGTTGTCCGCGGACTTGGTGAGCCTGCTGTATGGACGGGCGTGGATGGAATCGGCGTGGGTGCTGGCGGTGCTCTTCCTGTGCCTGCCGGCCTGGGCGTGCCTGGGACTGACGACGCCCGTGTTGTGGAACACCGGACGCAAGCACCAGGAATGCCTGCTGCAGCTGCCCTTGCTGGCGCTGGCCGGGCCGGCCTGGTGGCTGTTTGCGCCCGCGGGCATTCGTGGTGTCGCTATCGTCTCGGCGATCGTCATCTTCGCCCGCGCGCTGGTGATCGTGACGGCCGCCCTGAATGCCCTGCAACTGCGGTGGTTGACGATCGTGCCTTATGCGGCGCGCGGACTGTGCCTTTCAGTCGTCGCAGCCGTTGCCGTGCTGGCGGGCCAGCACGCTGTCGCCACGCTGACCTTCCCCGGTGTATCGCTGTATGCGGGTGGCATGTGCGCGATGGCGGCGATGCTGTTGCTGATCCTGGTGCGGCCCCAGGTACTGGGCCTGGAGGCACGTAGCGCCCTCGCCAGGCTTGTTCCCGGCTTCGGGTTGGGCGATCCCGGGGGGCAGGCATGATGAAACGCCCTATCGGTTTCCTCCACTGGGTTTTCCCCGCGATGCTGGCGATGGTGGCCCTCACCGCGCTGCTGTCGGGGCGCGACCTTTCACAAAATTTCAACGAGCTGGCGGGCGGCGGCGGCGTTCAACATCCTTTCATTCCGTGGGCGCAGCGAGTTGTCTCGCTGATCCTCCTGGCCGCGTCCGCCGAACGGATCTTCAACCATTTCGCTTCGCACAGGCGCATGCCTTCGCCGGTGCTCACCGCCGCCTTCGTCATTTTCTGGCTGTGCGGCGTGGCCGTTCCGGCATTGCTCGGCTCGCACCCGCGCATCGCGCACGAGTATCTCTACCCGCTCGTCTTCGGCTTCGCGGCCTTGCTGACCACGGTGCCGGAGCGCGAGAAGATCCTGGGCGCGTCCCGCAACGCATTGTTCTTGTTGATACTGGCCGGCGTCTTGCTCATACCGCTGATGCCGGCGCTCGTCATGGACGCCTCGTACCGGCAGGGTTTGATTCCGGGCCTGCCGCGCCACGGTGGCCTGGCGCCGCATCCAGTGGCAATGGGCATGTTCACCGTCACGGCGCTTCTTTGCCTGTGGTGCAAGCCATTCGGCAATCGCTGGCTCAACCGGGCCGCGTGGCTCCTGGGTCTCGGGGTGTTGTTCATTGCACAGTCCAAGACTTCGTGGATTGCTTTCCTGCTCTGCGCGATGACCATGCTGGCCGTGCGCAACGGCCCAAGCGCCTGGCACCGCCTTGGCGACCCCAGGGACGGCGCCTTCGGCGTCGCCGCCTGCCTGTCGGCCATCGCCATCGCCCTGGTGCTTCTGTGGGGACTGGTGTTCGCAGACGTCGGTTCCGACGTCGCCAGCTTCTTCGACACCGCGCAGGGCGCACAACTGGTATCGATGACCGGACGCGACCAGATTTGGGCGGTTGCCATGGAAGAGTGGCAGGCCAACCCGCTGTTCGGCTACGGGCCCGATCTGTGGAACGACGCGTTCCGCGCGAGCATCAACATGCCTAACGCGACCAATGCGCACAATCAATTCATGGACACGCTGGCGCGCTCCGGCAGCGTGGGAGCTGCCGCCCTGGTGCTCTACGCCCTTGTCCTGCTGGTCCTTTCCGTGCGCTATGCCAGGTCCACCCAAGGGCTCAGCCTTGCCCTGTTCGTGGCGCTGGCACTGCTGTCGGTCAGCGAAGTCCCGCTCATCCTGCTCGGCTATGGAACTGAAATCTTCGCGCACCTGCTGCTGATCATCACGCTGGCCTCGGCCGCCAGCGCCCGCGTGCCTGCCGCCGATGTCCGCACGAGCACCATTTACCGGACCGCCTCATGAAATTCTCAGTGGTCATACCCCTGTACAACAAGGCCCGGTTCATCGAAGGAACGGTGCGCTCGGCCCTGGCCCAGACCCTGCCTGCGCACGAGATCATCGTGGTGGACGACGGCTCCACCGACGGCAGCGCCGAACTGGTCGAGACAATCGGCGACCCGCGGGTGCGGTTGGTGCGGCAAGCCAACGCCGGCGTCTCGGCGGCGCGCAATCGTGGCATCGCGATGGCGCAGGGCGAGTGGGTCGCGTTCCTGGACGGGGACGACTGGCACCACCCTGAATTCCTGGCGGGGCTGGCTCGCGCGCATCGGGCCTATCCCGACGCCGACATGCTCGCGACGGCCTTCCGGCAGGTGTACGAAAGCGATGGCGGCGACCTGGACGAGTGGCCCGTGCCAGAGGCGTTCTGCGAAATCGAACTGATCGACGACCTGCGCGCGCGCTGGATGAAGAGCATGCCCTTCTTCACCAGCAGCCTGGCCGTGCGCACCGAGCGCCTGCGCCAGATGCGGCCGTGCTTCGTGGAGGGCGAGTCGCATGGGGAGGATCTCGACCTGTGGTTTCGCCTCGCCGACGAAACCCCTGTTGCACTGGCTCACGTGCCGCTCGCCGCTTACCGGGTCGCCGTGCCCGGTTCGCTGACGGCGGCGCAACCCCGCGGGCTGGCGCCTTTCATGGTGAGGATGCGCCAGCGGGCACTGGATGGCACCATCCCCTCGCGGCACAGGCGCTCGGCACTGTGGTTCGTGGCCCAGCAAGAGATCACGCTGGCGCGCGAACTGCTGGCCGCAGGCAGGCGCCGCGATGCACTGCGCTGCCTGATGCGCGCCCGGCATGCGGCAACCGGCAGAAGGTGGCAGTTGACGGCGCTGATGGCGCTGCTGCTGCCCGCCAACGTGGCCGACCGCTGGCAGCGCTGGCGCCTTCGCGCCGCCGACCAGTTCGCCCAGCAAGGAACGCTCCCATGAACGCAGCGTCCCCTTCAAATCCCGGACGCCGGGCGGCGCGATGCAACGTGTCCGTGATCATCAAGGCGTACAACGAAGAGAAGAACATCTGCGCGGCCATCGAGTCCAGCCTCGCGGCGGTTGCCGAGGTGGGCGGCGAGGTGATCCTCGCGGACGGCCACTCGACCGACCGCACCGTGGAGCTGGCCTCGCAGTATCCGATTCGCGTCGTGCAGCTGTTGAACGGGAGCGAGCGATGCTGCGGCGTCGGTCCGCAGTTGGGCTACCAACATTCGCGCGGCGAGTATGTCTATTTGCTGGATGGCGACATGCGGATGGTGCGGGGCTTCCTGCCGGACGCGCTCTCGTTTCTCGCACAGCATCCCGAGGCTGCCGGCGTGGGTGGCCGGCTGGTCGAGCTCAACACCGAAAGCCTCGAGTACCGCGAGCGCGGACTGCGCGCGGCCGCGCACCTGTCGCCGGGTGAAGTCGATCGGCTCGACGGCGGCGGGCTCTACCGGCGCCGGGCCATCGAGGAGTGCGGCTACGTCTCGGACCGCAACTTGCACAGCTACGAAGAATTCGATCTGGCCGCGCGCCTGCGGTCGCTTGGCTGGAAGCTGTGGCGCATTCCCGTGGATGTCGCCACCCACTACGGCCATGACATCCCGCCCTATCAGTTGCTGCTGCGCCGCTGGCGCAGCAGGTACGCGTTCGGCCTCGGCGAGCTGCTCGGCGCCGCGGCCGGCCAGCGGCACATGCGGCTGGTGTGGCGTGATCTGCGCGAGCTGCGCATCTACCTGGGCGTGCTTGTCTGGTGGGCCGTCCTGCTCGCGATTCCGTTCTGGCAAGCGCCGGTGCCCGTGCGCGTCTTGGGCTTCGCGGCGGCGGCTGCGGCACCGCTGCTGCTCATGGCGTGGCGCAAACGTTCCTGGACGCGCGCCGCCTATTCGGTCGCCTCATGGTGCTTCGCCGCCGCCGGGCTGGTGCGTGGACTACTCCATCGACGCCGCCCGGCACGCGAGCGCATTGCAAGCCGCGTCGTCCAGGAACCGCCCCAGGCTTTGGAACCCCGCTACGAACACTACGCATGACACAGCAAGCTCCTCTTTCGTCCGAAGCTTTTCCCGTCCCGGCCGCGGCCGACAGCACCGGCTTGTACATCTACATCGCCTGTCCCTGGACACCGGTCGGGGGCGGCATGTTCAAGGTGGCCGATTACCTGATCCAGTCGCAGGCAGCGCAGACCCCGCCGCATGCCGCGCAATTGCGCCCGCTGGACTCGCGCGGCGCGGCCAGTCCGGCGTTCTCGCTGTGGGTGCTGCTGACGGCCCTGGTGAAGATCATCCGCGGGCACCTGTCGGGCCGGCTCGCCGGCGTGCACGTCAACCTGGCCGCGCGCATGAGCCTGTTCCGCAAGGGCGCGATCGTCGCCGTGTGCCGCGCGCTCGGCGTCCCCGTGGTGCTTCACCTGCACGCCGACATGCAGAGTTTCTATGCCGCCCTCCCCGCCGTCCTGCAGCGCATGACGCGGTCGGTATTCGCCATGGCCACCACGGTGGTGGTGATCGGGCCAGTGGCCCGGCATTTCGTGATCCAGGCACTTCGCGTTCCCGCCCAGCGCGTGGCCATCGTGATCAACGGGGTCCCGGAGGCCATCGAGCCGCGGCGCACGCCCCAGCCCGGCGGTTCCCAGCGCGTGCTGTTCCTGGGCAACCTTTCCGATCTCAAGGGCGTGTCCATCCTGCTGCAGGCCCTGAGCAAGCCGGGATTCGATCGCGGCCGCCTGCAGGTGGTCATCGCCGGTGGCGGCGACGTGGCGGGATATCAGGCCAAGGCCAGGGCGCTTGGCATCGACGAATTCGTGAAGTTCGAAGGCTGGTGCGACCAGCAGAAGACGGCGCGCCTGCTGGCGGCTTCCGATGTGCTGGTGCTCCCCTCGCTCGATGAGGTCCTGCCGCTGGTCATCCTCGAAGCGCTGGCCAACGGCGTGGCTGTCGTTTGCACACCGGTCGGCGAAATTCCCTCGCTGCTGACCGACGGCATCGATGCCCGCTTCGTGACGCCGGGCGACGTCGACGACCTCGCGGCCGTGCTGCAGGACGTGCTGAAGGAGCCTGCGCAGCTGGAGGCGATGGGCCGCAACGGCCGGGCGCTGTACGAACAGCAGTTCTCGCTATCCCGGTTCTTCTCGAGCGTCGCTCGCATCCACCAGCGTGCCTTCGGCGTCGCCGCGCAGCCTCGGGATTGCGGCGCAGCGGCCGAGGAGCACGCTCTTTGATCGTCGACGCCAACACAGTCGAATCCGGTTCCCGCCTGGCGGCCGACGTCTGCATCGTGGGTGGAGGGGCCGCCGGCATATCGCTGGCGCTGTCCCTCTCGGGCCAGGGTTTGACGGTGCTCCTGCTGGAGTCGGGCCGGACCACCCCCCACGAGGCGACCCAGGCCCTTTATGAGGGCGAAGTCAGCGACGAGCGCCTGCACAGCCCGCCGGACAAATATCGCCAGCGCCGCATGGGTGGCTCCACCACCATCTGGGGAGGCCGCTGCATGCCGCTGGACCCCATCGATTTCGAGACACGCAGCCAGGTGCCGCACAGCGGCTGGCCCATCTCCTTCGACGACCTGCTGCCCTTTTATCCGCAGGCCAATGCCCTGGCCGAAGCCGGCCGTTTCAGCTATGACGCCGAAGAAGCGCTCGGGCCCGCGGCGCAGCCGATGATCCGCGGCTTCGACAGCCCCATCGTGCGGACCAACGGGCTGGAACGCTTCTCCTGTCCGACCGACTTCGGCACGCGCTACGCGCGGCGCCTGCAGGTCGCATCGGACGTGAAGGTGCTGCTCGGCGCGAACTGCACCGCGGTGCGGCTGGAAGCGGACGGGCAAGACGTGCGTGAACTCGAGGTCGCGACCCTCGCCGGCAAGCGCTTCTGCGTGGCGCCCCGGGCGACCGTGCTCGCCGCGGGCGGGCTGGAGACCGCCCGGTTGCTGCTGGCGTCGCGTGATGTCGCGCCGGCGGGCGTAGGCAACGAACACGACGTCGTCGGCCGCTACTACATGTGCCATGTGGCCGGCAATGTCGGCACCCTGGTGCTCAATGGCCGGCCGAACGATGTGCGCCATGGTTATGAGGTCACCCCCGAAGGCGTGTATTGCCGCCGGCGGTTCGCGGTTGCCGCGAGCGAGCAGCGCCGGCACGGGCTGGCCAATGCCGTGGCGCGGCTGCACTTCCCGCGCATCACCGACCCATGCCATCGCAACGGCGTGCTGTCGGGGCTGTTCCTGGCACGCGGGCTGATCAGCTACGAATACGGCAAGCGGCTCAACGACGGCACCCGGATGACGCCGGGCCTGTATGCGCGCCATCTGTTCAACGTGGTGGCCGACCCGATCGATACCACGGCGTTCCTGGCGCACTGGGTCACCCGCAGGACGCTGGCGCAGCGCAAGTTTCCTTCGGTGATCCTGCGCAACCGAACCAACCGCTTCAGCCTGGAAATGCACGGCGAGCAAGCGCCGCGGGCGGACAGCCGAATCACGCTGGTTGAGAAGACCGACGCCTTGGGAATGCCGCAACTGCGCGTCGACTGGCGCTACAGCAGCGGCGACATCGAATCGGTGGGGCGCACGCTGGATTTGATCGCGCAGGAGCTGGAACGCAGTGGCGCCGGGCGGCTGGACTATCGCCGCGAAACGCTCGAGGAGGACCTGATGCGCTTCGGCGCGTACGGCGGCCATCACATCGGCACGGCGCGCATGGGCAGCGACGTTCGCACCAGCGTGGTCGATTCCGATTGCCGGGTCCACTCGGTCCGCAACCTGTTCGTGGCGGGCAGCGCCGTATTCCCGACTTCGGGCCAGGCGAACCCGACTCTGACGCTGGTTGCGCTGTCGCTGCGGCTGGGCAAGCATCTTTCCCAGCGGCTGGAGCTGACCTCATGAGAGTGCTGGTGCTGGGCGGCTCGGGCTATGTCGGCTCACGCCTTTGCGCGATGCTGCGCGACAGCGGTTGGGCCAGTCCCGTCAGCGGCTCTTCGCGCAGCCGCGCCGCCGGCATCGAGAGCGTGCGCGTGGACACGATGGATGCGGCCGCGCTGGCCCTGGCGCTCGACGGCATGGATGCGGTCGTGAACTGCGTCGCCGGCAGCGCTGCCGCCATTTCCCAGGGCGCGCAGGCGCTGGTGCAGGCTTGCATCACGGCGAAGTGCCCGCGCATCGTGCACCTCAGCAGCATGGCTGTCTATGGAACGCTGGAAGGCGCGGTACGCGAGGAGGCGCCCAGCGATCCATCCCTGGGCTGGTATGCCCGGGCGAAGTGCGAAGCCGAATCGCACATGGCCGCATTCGCCCGCGCCGGCGGTACGGTGGTGACATTGCGGCCAGGTTGCGTCTGGGGTCCGGGCAGCGAACTGTGGGTCGGCCGCATCGCGAGGTTCCTGCGCGCCGGCCGCCTGGGCGACCTGGGCGCCGCCGGCGACGGCTGGTCCAACCTGGTCCACGTGGACGACGTCTGCAGCTCGGTATTGGCCGCCCTGCGCTTGCCCCAGCCGCAAGGCGAGATCCGGACCTACAACCTCGCGGCTCCCGACAGCCCGCGCTGGAACGAATATTTCGTCGACCTGGCCTTGGCCATCGGGGCCACGCCCGTGCGCCGGATCGCGCCCCTACAGTTGCGCATCGACGCGCTGCTGGCCGGTCCGCCATTGAAACTTGCGCAGCTCGCCTTGGCGCGCCTGGGCCTGCCCTCGCGCGCACTTCCCGACGCACTGCCGCCGGGGCTGCTTGGTTTGTGGGAGCGCCATCTCTGGCTGGACTCGACCTCGGCCGAGCGCGACCTGGACCTGCGCTGGACGCCCTATACCGACGCGCTCGACCAGTGCGCGGCCTGGTATCTCCACCAAGAAGACTACACGGCCAAAACGTCTATAGCTCTTTTGGGTAGTGACTTTCCCCACTGAAAAACGGCTGGGTTACCCATGATTACAAGCCCGACTGCTAGGATGAAATTCATACGCGATGTGGCGAATGTTTCGAATGTGCACAGTGCCCCGGCCG
Organism: Caenimonas soli; assembly: GCF_013155545.1. Lineage (GTDB taxonomy): Bacteria > Pseudomonadota > Gammaproteobacteria > Burkholderiales > Burkholderiaceae_C > Ramlibacter > Ramlibacter soli. The sequence goes on from NZ_JABJVV010000010.1 coordinate 74,325, forward strand.
CATGTTTTCGAAGGGCAGCCTTTAAGGGAGAGACAAAATGACTCACGAATTCGAGCGACTTGAAATCGCGGTCCTGATTCCCTGCTACAACGAGGAAATCGCCGTACCCCGGGTGATCCAGGACTTCCGGCAGGCACTGCCCAGCGCGAAGATCTACGTGTATGACAACGCCTCCACCGACCACACGGCCGAGGTGGCGGCCAGGGCGGGCGCCATCGTCGGACACGAACCGTTCCCGGGTAAAGGCAACGTGATGCGGCGGATGTTCAGCGACATCGAAGCCGACATCTACGTGCTGGTCGACGGCGACGACACCTACGACGCCGAAGCGGCGCCGAAACTCGTTCGCGCCCTGCTCGACATGCAGCTCGACATGGTCAATGGCGCCCGCGTGACCTCCATCAAGGAGGCCTACCGGTTCGGCCATCGCCTGGGCAACCAGATGCTCACGGGGCTGGTGCAGTGGATCTTCGGCAAGCAGTTCGACGACATGCTGTCCGGCTACCGGGTGTTCTCGCGCCGTTTCGTCAAGTCGTTTCCCGCCATCTCGAGCGGCTTCGAGATCGAGACCGAGCTCACCGTGCACGCGCTCGAGTTGCGCATGAAGACCACCGAGGTGCCCATCCGCTACAAGGACCGGCCCGAAGGTTCCACCTCGAAGCTCAATACCATCCGCGATGGCCTGCGCATCCTGAAGATGATCGGTGTGCTGGTCAAGGAAGAACGGCCCCTGATGTTCTTCGGCAGCTCTTTCCTGGCGCTGGCGCTGCTGTCGCTAGGGCTCGCGACGCCGCTGGTCCTCGAATTCCTGCAGACCGGGCTGGTGCCGCGCTTTCCCACGGCCATACTGTCCGCTGCCATCATGCTGCTGGCCTTCCTGTCCCTGGTCTGCGGCCTGGTCCTGGACACGGTGACGCACTCGAGGCGGGAACTCAAACGCCTGCACTACCTGGAGATTCCCGCGCCCAGGTGGCCCGCGCCTGCGGTGGCGCCGAACGCCGTGCCCGAGGGCCTGCCGATGCCTTCGACCGGCCGGGTGGCCGCAGGTACGCGCGCAGAGAACGATCCGGGCGACGCTCGCCTTCCCCCAGGTCCGCTGGCGCTGTCCTGACACCGGGCGGCACCTTTGAACCTGGACATCGACTCGAATCTGCCCTTCACACCGCAGCCGGCTTCGGGCGAGCCGGTGAAGCGTGGCGTCGCAAGCGCCTGGGCCGGCGTGCATGCGAGCTTTCTTGCGTTGCTGGTCGGCGCGCTGTTCGCGGCCAACGTCGTTCTCCATTTTCCGGGGACGATGACCAACGATTCGATCAACCAGTACGCCGAAGCGATCAGCGGCCGCTACACCGACTGGCACCCGCCCGTGATGGCCTGGCTGTGGTCGCTGCTGCGGCTGGTCGGCGATGGCCCCGCGCCCTTCCTGCTGCTTCATCTCGCGCTGTACTGGGCCGGATTCGGCCTGATCGCCGACGGTACGCGCCGCGCCGGGTACCCGCGCATGGCGCTGCTGATCGCATTGGCCGGGGCCTTCCCGCCTTTCCTCTACCTCAATGCCAACGTCGTCAAGGACGTCGGCATGGTGTCGTTCTGGCTCGCCGCCATCGGGTTGTTGTTCTGGTTCCGCGCTCAGGACCGGCGCATCCCCGTGCTCGTGGGCGTGGCGGTGGCGGCACTGGTGCTCTACGGCACGCTGGTGCGCAGCAACGCGATTTTTGCACTGGGGCCGTTGCTGATGTATGCATTGGCACCGGCGCGCTGGCTGCGCAGCACGCGGCTGATGGCAGGCGCGGTGGTGATCGCCGTGTTGGCGGTTCCCGCGGCGCAGCAAGCCAATCGCCTGCTGTTCAATCCCCAAACCAGGGACCCGGTTCATTCGTTGTTCCTGTTCGACCTGATGGGGATCGCCGCGCACGAAGGCGATCCGAGCCTGGTGGAACCGCGCGCCACGCTCAGCGCGGCTGACCTCAAGGCCTGCTACACGCCCTACTGGTGGGATTCCCTGAGCCCCTGGGGCCGCTGCGCATCGCGCGTCCACCGCCCCGACACCGACCACGCCACCGTGGGCGAGGGGCTGGCCGCGCAGTGGGCCAAGACCATCGTCGCGCACCCCGTGGCCTACGCCGTGCACCGCCTCAAGCACTTCAACTCGGCGGTGCTGTTCGCGGTCCCGCCCAAACATATCCGGCTCACGCCCGAATACCGGACCGGCGACCCGGCCTTCCCGCCGATGGAGATAGTGACCGAGCGCGACCTCAAATTCGACCTGCTGCGCAAGAACCCGTTCATCTGGCCGGTGACCTGGATGGTCTGGGGCGCTGTCCTGCTGGCCTTTCTCGCCCGCCGGCCGGCCACCCACCCGGTGCTGCTCGCCCGCGTGCTGGTCGTCTCCGCCCTGGGCTACTCGCTGGCCTACCTCGTCGTGGGGGTGGCGACCGACATGCGCTATCACTACTGGACACTCATCGCCATGCTGGTGGCCACGTTGCTGGCCATGCCGCAACTCGTCCAGGGCTTGCGTGAACGCTCGGTGCCGCTGCTGGCCGGACTCGCCGCGGTCGGGCTGGTGGTTGCGATCGGCGTCGCCACCCGGCTGCTCGACTTCCAGGGCTTCGCCGTATGAGTGCCCAATTGCCCATGCCCGGGTCCTCGCGCTTCCTGCGCTTCGTGCTAGTGGGCGCGGTCGGCTTCGTGGTGGACGCCGGCGTCCTGCAGGGACTGATAAGTGTCGCCGGCTGGGGGCCGGTCGGGGCGCGAGCGGTGGCCCTGCCTTTGGCGATCTTCGCCACCTGGCTGCTCAATCGCACCATCACCTTTCCCGAGTCGCACGGCGGGCCGCCTCTGGCCAGCCTGATGCGCTATGCAGCGGTGAGCGCTGTCGGCGCCAGCGCGAATTTCATCATCTACAGCCTGCTGGTGTTTGCCTCGCAAGCGATGGCCGCGCTGCCCATATTGCCGCTTGCGATCGCCTCCGTCATTGCCCTGGTCGTCAACTACCTGGGCAGCAAGCATTTCGCGTTTCGTTGACCGCTACGAGCCGCGGTAGCCGTTGGGGTTGCGGCTCTGCCAGCGCCAGGCATCCGCGCACATTTCATCCAGCGTGCGCGTGGCTTGCCATCCCAACAGCTCCCGCGCCAGCCGAGCGTCGGCATAGACTTTGGCGACGTCGCCCGCGCGCCGCGGCGCCAATTGATAAGGCACGGCCTTGCCGCTCGCGGCCTCGAACGCGCGCACCACGTCAAGGACGCTGTAGCCCTGCCCGGTGCCCAGGTTCACGCTCAAGCTGCGGCCCTGCTCCATCAGCGCCTTGAGCGCGGCGACGTGCCCTTCCGCCAGGTCGCACACGTGGATGTAGTCGCGCACGCCCGTGCCATCCGGCGTTGGATAGTCGCTGCCGAATACCTGGAGGTAGGGCCGCTGGCCCAAGGCCACCTGCGTGATGTAGGGCATCAGGTTGTTGGGAATGCCGGCGGGGTCTTCACCGATGAGGCCGCTGGGATGGGCGCCCACGGGGTTGAAGTAGCGCAGCACCGCCACCTTCCATTGCGGCTGCGCCACCCGCTGGGCGGCGAGCATGTCTTCGATGACCAGCTTGGTGTGGCCATACGGGTTGGTATGGCTGCGCGGTGCGTCCTCCGCGATGGGCACATGGTCCGGGTCGCCGTACACCGTCGCGCTGCTGGAGAACACCAGCGTCTCGCAGCCCACGTTCTCCATGGCCTGCATCAGGCTCACCGCGCCGCCCAGGTTGTTGCGGTAGTACTTCAGCGGCTTCGCGACGCTTTCCCCGACGGCCTTGTCGCCGGCGAAATGAACGACGCCCGCAATCCGGTGACGGCGCAACACCTCCTCGACCCACGGCGTGTCGAGCACGTCCCCTTGCTCGCACAAGGCCGGCCGGCCGGTGATTGCCTGGAGCCGTTCGAGCACGGCGGGCTGGCTGTTGGCGAAATTGTCCAGGATGACCGGCGTGTAGCCGGCCTCGAACAGGGAGACGTATGTGTGGCTGCCAATGTAGCCGGCACCGCCTGTGAGAAGTATTTGGGTCATCTTGAGTTGTGGCCTTGCGGCTTCGGCGCGAAGGTTGCGGCCGCCAGGCTCAGCGCGCGGGCGATGAACAGCGGGTTGCCGACCACATAGCGCCTGAACAGCCGCCGGGGTTCCAGCCCCAGCCTGAACAGCCACTCAAGCCCGGCGCGCCGCATCCATCCCGGGGCGCGGGGGGCCTTGCCCCCCAGAAAATCGATGATCGCGCCGCCGCAAATGATCAGGCAGGAGAATCCGAGTGCCGCCCTCAGCACGCCAGCGACCTCCTCCTGCCTGGGCATGCCCATGCCCAGCACGATCAGGCTGGGCCTGTGCGCGGCGGCCAGCCGAACATAGGACGCCGTGTCCAGAAAGCCGTTCGCGGTGATGCAGGCGCTGCCCGGCGCCAGCTTGGAAGCCACCACCTGTTGCGCCTGGCCCAGGTAGGGTTCCTGCGTGCCGAACAACGCAATCGGCCGGCCCGCGTATCTACGCAGGATCTTGGGTATGAGGTCGGTTCCGTTGAGATTGAGGCCAGGTGACTGGTTGAGAAGCGCCAGCAGGATCTGCATGCCGATGCCATCGCGCAGCACCAGGTCCGCGGACATGAGGGCATCGAAAAACTTGGGGGAGGTTGCCGCCGAATTCATGGCATGCGAATTCACGAAGGCGAGTACCAGCGGCTCGGCAGGCTGGGCCAGTGACTCGAGCAACTGCTCTTCGCCGCTGGCCGAGTGCACGCGTACCACGGCCCTCACCAGTTCGTGCCAGCGCATCTGCCATTCGGCGGCACCGGCCCCCCATGTGGTCATGCCCTGGCGGCGCCGTTGAGCACTGCCCCCACGATGGTCACGCCGAACTGCCGCAAATCTTCCGCCAGGGCGGACACTCGCGGGACCGACGTTGCGTCACGGCAGGCCAGCATCAGGGCCGCGCCGGCGCGCGTCGCGATGGTGCTGGCGTCGGCGCAGTTCTCCGCCGCCGGCGTATCTACCAGGATGACGTCGTAGCTGGCCCGCAGCGCCTGGATCAACTTGGCAAAACCGGGACGCGCCAGCAGTTCCTGCGGGTTGGGCGGGATGGCGCCGGCGGGCAGGACCCAAAGGCCAGGCAACGGCTTGATCTCGCAGACCGCGTCCCATCCGGCCCGGCCGGCGAGGACACTGGACAAGCCGATGCGCCCGGGCAGCCCGAAGATGTGGTGCTGGCGCGGCCTGCGCAGATCGGCATCGATCAGCAGCGTGCGCTTTCCGAGCTGGGAAAACAGCACGGCCAGGTTCGCGGTGATGTAGCTGCGGCCCTCGCCCGAGCCCGGGCTGACCACGGCCAGCGCCGCCTGGCGCGCGTCGTTTTCGAACCAGCGCAGCATCAGCTGGCTGCGCAGGGCGCGCAGGTGCTCCACGGCGGCGCAGTTGGGATCGGTGGCCGCTATCAGCTCATTGCCCAGCCCCGAGTCGGGCGCCAGGTAGGTCTGGCCGAACTGCAAGGCCAGGGCGCGCTGCACGTCCTCTTCCTCGAGCAAGCCCATGGCCACACCGGCCTCGCCGAACAACAGGCCCGCCTTCTTCTGGTAGTCCAGGATGCGCTGCACGTTCTCGGGGGCCAGGTGGCCGGCGCCGACCAGCAAGGCTCCGATGGTTTGCGATGCTTCCCGGCTGGGAACGCTGATTTCCAGGTCGGCCCGGTTGGGTAGGGGGAAAATCTGCGTGTTCATGCGAGGCTCCTGCGGGGTGCGAGCGCCAGCCGGCGTGAGGCCGGCAAGCGCAGGGGCACGAAGGCCGAGGCTGCGGCGGGGATGGTCGCCAGGATCGGCAACCGGGTGACCGTCGAAAGATCTTCCACCGAACGGATCCGGCGATTGAGCAGTTCCAGCATGAGCACCGTGGCCAGTGCCAACAGCAGGCCTCCCAAGGCGGCGACCAGCAAGGCTTGGACAGGGGAAAGGCCGCTCGGATCGAGCGGTTCGACGGCCGAGGCCAGGCGCATCACGTTGGTCTGGTTGCTAAGGCTCTGCAGGCGCGATTGCGCGGCGCTGGCGCTCACGGCTTCAAAGGCTTTCTGCGCCGAATCCACGTCGCGCTGCAGCAAACTGAGTTCGCCGCGCTGCTTGTTGAGGGACAACACGCGGGTCTTCTGTTCGGTCAGGGCCTGCTGCAACTCGCGCTCGCGGTTCTTGTTGGCTGCGACGGAAGAGTCGGCAGCCGATCCGACCCGCGAAGACTCGCTGGCCAGCCTGCTGCGCATGGCCGACAGTTCGGCCTGCATCCGCTGCATCTGCGGATGGGCCGACCCCATGGTCGCGGAACCTTCCTGGAGCTTGGCTTCCAGTTTGGCGACGTCGGCGCGCATGTTGTTGACCAACCCGCTCTCCATCACCGCGCCGGAAGTCTCGCCGCCGCGCCGGCTGCGGCCCTGCACGGCCATCAGCTGCTGCGACAGTTCCGTCAGGCGCGCTGTTTCGAAGTCGCCACGCTCGTCGGCGGACAAGATACCCGACTGCTGCTGGAAGGCGGACAGCTTGGCCTGGGCCTTCTCCAGCTTCTCCCTGGAAGCCTTGACCTGCTCCTCGAACCAGTCGGCATATTTCCTGGCCGGGTCGGTGCGCAGTTCCAGGCCGACTTCCAGGTAGGCCTGGGCGAAGGCATTGGCCACGCGGGCCGCCTCGGCCGGGGTGCGGCCGGTCCAGGCGATGTTGATGATGTTGCTCTCGCGCGCCGGTTTCACCTCCAGCCGCTGCTGGAGCTGATGGGCGAGCACGGCGGGCGGTACGGGCTTTTTCTTGGCCGAGTCGATCCACTTCGACAGCGGCGGCTGGTCCGCCGGCAGCAACTGGACGGCGCGTTCGGCCACGCGCTCGCTCTTGACGATGTCGATCTGGGTAGAGATGAAGGCGGGCGTGACCAGCGGGCTGTATTGGGACGTTACCCCCACCGGGTCGGTTCTCACGTCCATGAGGACGGGAGCGCGCGCGGTGAAGTTGGCGGGCCGCAGCACGACCCAGACCAGAGCCAGCGCAATCGTGCTCAGCACGATCAGACCCGCCAGTCCCCGTCGCGCGCGCAGGATTGTGAATAGTTGGAACAGGCTCATCGTGGGTCCTTCAGAACAGGCTCTCGCGCACGAACAGCACGTCGCCGGGTTGGACCGGGTCGGTCAGGCGCGGTTCGGTCTGCACCACGGTGCCGTCGGCAGCGCGGCGATTCAGGCGCAGGCGGTTGGCACTGCCACGGTTGGTGGGGCCGCCGCCTTGGGCCAGGGCCTGCAGCACGGTCATGCCGCGTTCGATCTTGTACGTCCCGGGACGCTGGGCTTCGCCATAGATGTAGAACATCGGCGCCTTGTCGACGAAGATGGTGTCGCCGGGGGCCAGCAGGACGTCGTCCTTGGACTGCGCGCCCAGGAACAGGCCGGGGATGTCGATGCTCTTGCGGAAGGGCTTGCCGTCGCGGGTACCGCTCAAGACGAGGACGTCGTCGCCGGTGGGCGTGACCCCGCCGGCCGCGGCCAGCATGTCACTCACGCGAACGTTGTTCGCCTCCAGCGGGAAGCGGCCGGGCTTCTGGACCTGGCCGAGCACGGATACCTGGTTGCCGCGCACTTGCAGCAACACGATGTTGACCTGCGGCTGCTTCAGGATGTTGGCCTTCTGCAGCGCGCTGGCAATACTCTTCTCGGCTTCGCTGATGCTCAGGCCGCCGAGACGCACGGCCCCCACCAGCGGGTAGCTGATGGAGCCGCTTTCGGACACACGGGCTTCCACTGTCAGGTCAGGTTGCTGGTAGACCTGGACCTTGATCGAATCGCCGGGGCTCAGCTTGTAGTCGGCGCTTTGCGCCCTCGCAGGCTGGGCCACCACAAGTGCGGCCCAGAACGCTACGACAAGGAACATCGTGGTTCGGATCAGGTTGGACATGGAAGGTACTCCCGTGGTTGAGGTTGCGGATCGGGTCTAAAAATAGACCTTCGCTGCCACGCCGAAGATGGTGGCGCGGAAGCCGGAATAAACGTTTGACTTCAGCCGTTCGCGGCGGATCGAAGTGGACACCGCAATGGCCGGGCGGGGTTCCCAATCGAAGCCGGCCATGATGTTTTCGATGACCTCGCGCCGCCCGACATCGAGGGAAGCCGCCGGGACGTCGCGCCATTCGCGGGCCGTGCGCTCGTAACGCAGCTTCACTGCCGTCTGCACCGTGGGTTTCCAGACGGGGCCGAGCCACACCTGGTCGCTTTCGATGTGGCCGCCCGTTGCAAGGCCAGTCGCGCTGAGATAGCGCGAAACGCCCGCGAGAAGGCGGGTCTTGCCCGTGATATCCCAGCTGACCGTGCCATTGCCGACGAGCCCGCTGAAGTCGCGCTGGGGCGCGCCCGAATGCTCGCGATCGAGATGGCCCACGCGGGCCTCGACCGCCGTCTTCCCGGTGACGGGCCACTTCAGCAGCAAGTCGGTTTCGGTTTCCTTGAAGTCACCCGTTGCCGCCGCAGCCGAAGGATCGTTGTATTCGCCATCGCCGCGGCGCAGGCGCGCGGTCAGCGAGGTGCCGGAGGCCATCTCATAGCCCACGCCGGCGTGCACGCTGCGCACCTCGGGGCTGGCGTCCCAGCTGCCGGGCTGGCTGCTCTTGCTGCTGGTCTGTGCGGCCCCGGCCAGCAGGCGCCAGGCCGCGCCCAATTCATAGATGCCTTCGGCCAGTTCGCTGCGTTCGGTACGGCGGCCGACGCGGTTGATACCGGTAGCCGTGTCCAGGAACGCCTCGCGATACTGCTTGCGATCGGCGCTGACCACGCCATGCAGCTTGGGAGTGAATGACCAGTCCCACGCGGCGTTGTAGTTGAGCGTGTTGTAGTCCAGTGCACCCATGTCGCTGTACTTGTAGGCGGTTGCCTCGACGTCGGCGCGGAAACGCTGCAAGCCATAGCGCTTGTCGGCCCTCAGCCCGACCGACAGGATGCCGATCGTGTCCGAAATGGCCGTGGACTGGCGCAGCACGTTGCTGTCACGCTCCACGCCGGCTCCCGCCCTGAACTGGAAGATGTCCGCAGGGGCGCCGGGAGCGGCCACGGGCGGAATGCCCGGCATGCCGGGGAATGTGGTCGGGCCGCTCCAGGCGCCCGGCATGCTGGCGCCGGTCGGGGGCGTCGGGGTGCTGGGGGTGGCAGCGGTGCTCGGTGCGCTCGGCGTCGTGGGCCCCGGTGACTGGGCATGCGTCACCGCAGGCGCCAAGAGCACGGCGGCGATCGAAAGCAATGGGCTAATAGGCAGTTTCTTCAAGACAGTTTCCTCGCGCTTTTTAAGCGTCCCGTGCGCCGGGGCATGCGCCCAGGGCCCCGGTGAGCAACGAGGCCTGGGATGGATGGTGGCGCACAGGGCGCGCCTCCAGCAATGGCTCGATCGCACTATAGTCCAGTCAATAAGCGGCGGTATCGCGGAAAACCAGCCGTACCGTCTTGAGGATGATCAACAAATCCAGCCGCAACGACCAGTTGCGCAGGTAATCGAGGTCGCAGCGGATACGCCCTTCCATCTTTTCCAGGGACTGCGTTTCGCCCCGGAAACCGTTGACCTGGGCCCACCCTGTGATGCCGGGCTTGACCTTGTGCCTGACCATGTAGCTCTTGATCAGCGGCCTATACAGCTCGTTGTGGGCCACAGCGTGGGGACGGGGCCCGACGATGCTCATGCGGCCCTGCAGCACGTTGATGAATTGCGGCAGTTCGTCCATCGACGTCTTGCGCAGGAAAGCACCCAGGCGGGTCACCCGGCTGTCGTTCTTGTGCGCCTGTTTGATCTGGCTGCCGTCCTCCGTGACGATCATCGAGCGGAATTTGTAAACGACGATTTCCTGCCCATCCAAACCGTAGCGCCGTTGCTTAAAAATGACAGGCCCGGGGGAGCTGAGCTTGACGGCGACCGCGATCGCCAGCATGAACGGCGACAAAAGTATCAGGATCAAGGTCGCCAGGACCAGGTCGCTGGACCGCTTCAGCAGGCCGGCCGGCCCCCGGAAAGGCGTTTCGCAGACCGAGATCACGGGAAGCCCGCAAACGGTGTCGGTGCGGCCCTGGATCAGGTCGGTCACGAACATGTCGGGCACGAAGTACACCGAAGCCGTCGTGTCCTTCAATGCGTCCAGCAGGTCCTTGATGCGCGGCTGCGAAGCCATGGGAAGCGACAGGTAGATCAGCTGGACGCGGTTGGCCTTGACGAACGTGGCGATGTCGGTCACGCGCCCGAGCAATCGGTGCCGGTCGGCGCCGTGCTGGCGGTCCGGCGTTCGGTCGTCGAAGAACCCCACCAGCTCGATGCCGGCGTACGAGGCGGCTGCGAGCCGGTCCGCCAGCGAGCAGCCCTGCTCGTTCATGCCCACCACCACGGCACGCAAAGGAGGACCCTGCAGCCGGACCAGATGCGGCGCCGCCGTACGCAGCGCCCAGTGCGACAGCAATTGCGAGACTGGCGCAAACCACAACCAGTTCACCACGACCGTGGCAGAGAAATCGTAGATATGCCCGGTGGCGAAGCCCATGGCCAACAGCAGGCCGGCAATCCAGCCCCAGGCCAGCAAGGTGCTGACGACGACCCGGTCCGGTGGCGAGCGCAGCAATGAGCGGCCGGGAAACGCCAGGGCGAAGGCGACGATGGAGGCGATGAGCCACGACGGTGTCAGCTCGCCCTCGACGAGCCAGACCAGCAGCCACAAGGACAGGACGGTAACCAGCGGCTCGAGGATGGCCTCCAGCGCGAGCAGCAGGCGGCTCTGCGCCAGGGGAGTGGCCGCGGCCGCGGATGGCAACGGCAACGGCAAGGGGACGCCATGACGCAACGGTTCGGCTTCACGCATGGGCGGTCATCCGTGTCAGCTTGGAAACTGCCTGTGCGCGATTGGTGACGTCGAGCTTGCTGAAAATACTCTTCATATGGTTCTTCACGGTGAACTCGCTGATTTCAAGGATGCAACCGATCTCCGGGTTGGTCTTGCCCATAGCGACCCAGGCCATGATCTGCCGCTCGCGCTCGCTCAAGGCAGTGAGCGGAACCAGATGCCTCGCCACCATGCGGCGCTCGCAAGAAGCCTGCCGGAGCGGCGCGGGCGGCATGCGCCGCAATGCGCTGTCCACGAATGGCAAAAGCAGCTTCAGGGCGCCGCCGTCAGCCGGCGCCTGCGCGGGCTGCTTGCTGAGAGCCGCAAAGATCCGCTCCTCTCCGTTGCGGGTGTTACCGACCCCATGAACCAGCGCGCTGCGCATGCCGGCAATCGTTTCCAGTGGGGCCCAGTCGTCGCTGCAATGCCGCAGCAGGTCGCCGCAGCCGCTCAAGTCGATGGCGCACGGCAGCTGCTGGGCGGCCACCCAGCAATCGCGCAGGTAACTGATCAGGGGCGATATGGTCGCGGCCGTCCAGTGGTGCGTGCGCATCCCGGGCAGGCTGGACACGATGTCGTAGTGCAGTTGGCCGGTGCGGAAGTCGCCCCACCCGATGAGCATGGCCTCGTGCGAGAGCCACTGTTGGACATCGCCCTGGAGCCAGCGCCAGAGGTCCGCATGGCTGGACAAGCCGGCCCCCTGGCTTGCGATCTTCAGGAATTGCGCGGGATCGTGATCCGGCTTGTTTGTTGTGGGGCTCATGAAGATTTCGAAGCCGGATGGGCGTGTAAAAGTTGATGTTCTTAAGGGCTTCCAATGTAAGAACGCTCGCGTTTTTGTTGGTGTGGGAAACGCTGCGTAGTTCTTGTAGGACGAGCGCGATAGTGGCAATGAGGCAGGAGGCGGCACCCAAAAAGGACAAAAGCCCCACCGGCAAATGCGCGGTGAGGCTCCCGTTGGGAAAGGAATTTTCTGCAGCTGCTGTAAAACTTACCTGTTCATAGGCTGAGGCCTGCGGTCGAGGCGAGATAGCGTTCCAGCACTGCCAACTCGCCCGTGGTCGGCGCGCCCTTGCCGGCGATCACCGAATAGACGCGCCCCATGAAACTGTCGCGCGGATAGTAACCCAGGAAGCCCCACCCGATCAGCAACTGGGTGCAGGCGCCCGCGCCCAATGTCGCGCTGCTGCTGCCGACCACGGTGGAATTGACGCGCAGCCGTTGGGCGCCGGGAACCGAGGTCATCGCGATCACGGCGGGGGTATTGGCCACCAGGCGGGACGGACTGGTGAGTTCCACGGTCTGGCCGCCGGCATCGACCCACCGGGCGCGAGGCTGGCTGTTGGTGAAGCCCAGATCCGAGTTGTAGTAGTCCTCTGCCTTGGAGGCCTGAAGCACCGTGCCGGTGTTGCCCGTGCCGGGAACGCTCACGGCGGCGATGGCGAAGTGGGCGTCGTTGACGTTGTACGGCACCTTGTTCTTGGGGTTGGCCTGCACGCCGGGCATGCTCTCGGCCTTCTTGCACCAGAAGCCGAAGGTGTCGTAGGTGGTGTGGTCCGAGTTCTTCTTGCCGTTGGTCACGCGCATCACCGGCACGGACATGGTGCCCGTGGCGCCCATCTCCTTGTTGATCCAGTTGAGCATTTCCATCGCGTTGCCCGGGCTGGAGCCAAAGCCCGAGTCCGAGACGGCGCGCACCGGCTGGCCGTCGGCCGCGGGGCCGCCTTGCAGGTAATCGGTGTAGCCGTCGGCCATCTCCCACTTGCAGGCGCTGTACTTGGCCAGGATCGCCATGGCCGCGTCGGACAGACTGGTGGCCGCGTAGGCGACCGGGTCGGAAAGCGAATACACCTTGCGCGGCGGTGGCACCTGCCCGCCCAGCTGGCCATCACTGGTGTAGCTGAGCGTGGCCACGGTGTTGGAGGCCGAGGTGTAGGTGTAAGTGTCCTGGCCGTTGGCGCCGGCAGGAATGGTGAGCACCGACTTGCTCAGGGTGCCGCCGTTGTTGGAAGACACCGTGATGTTGACCGGGCTGGCCAGGTTGCCGCGGGCATAGACGGTGATGGTCACCGAGGTGCCGGCCGGTGCGAAGCCGCCACCGGCGTCGAACAGCGTGGCCTGCGAAATGCCCGCCGATGCCTTCATCGGGCCGGATACGGACGGCTCCAGGGTCTTGTTCTGGTGCCAGCCGGGCACGTGGTTGATCGGATAGTTGCGGATCGGCCAGTGGTTGCCGCCCATCCAGCTGTAGATCTCCACGCCTTCCTGGCGCGCATGGTTGATGGCGCGCTTGAACATTTCCTGCCAGCGCGGATCGTCGATGGGCATGCCTATTTCGGTCAGCGCCAGCTTCGCGCCCTTGGCACGGGCCCAGTCGGTGGCCAGCTTGAGGCGGTTCAGGCCGGTGTCCAGGTTGATCGAGCCCACGCCGAAGCCGGCGCTGTAGTTCTTCGCCACTTCGGTGTCGTAGTCGAACGCGAAGCCGTTGCTGAACGCGTCCAGGTACATGTGAACCTCATAGATGAGGTTGCTGCCGGCCAGCGGCCAGGCCGGGTTCTTGGTGCCGATGCTCATGGCTGCGCCCCATTCATTGCCCGCCACATAGATCGGATTCACCGGGTCGACGGCGCGGATGGCATTGATGGCCGCTTGCGCGAACGCAGGCCAGATCATCAGGTCTTCACTGCCGCCGTAGGCAGCCTCGAGCCCACCGGGCGCGGGCAGGTCGTGCGGCTCGTTCATGAGGCCGTAGCCGCCAAAGCCGGGGTGGTTTTTCCACCGGTTGGCCGCGCGAACCCAGAAATCCGTGAAGTTGGCGGGCTTGAGCGTGGCGCCGGGCGCCAGCGCGAAGATGCGCTCCTGTACCTGCGAGGAATCGCTCGTATAGGGACGGATCAAGGCATTGTTCGATGCGGTCAGCCCGATGACGGAGCCATCGGCCTGGAACTTGAAGTCCTGGTAGCGGCAGTAGTTGTGCAGGTCGATGATGCACTTGGCGCCGACGGCGGCATGGGCGTCCAGCACGCCGGTGATGTAGGCGGCATAGCCCTCATGGAAGACGCCGGGTGCACCGATCAGCGACTGCGCCGCGGCATTGGCAACCGTGTCGTGCAGCATGGGCTGCAGCAGTTCCCACTGGATGGGCAGGCGATTCTTGTTGTAGCCGTTTGCCGCCAGGTAACTCACGTCAGCCGCGCGCGGCACCGTGAAGTTCAGATTCGGCATGGTGCTCTGGCCGTAGCGCAGGCCGGGCCGGGTCCACTCCATGCCGGACAGGTTGGTGCCAATCGCCAGACCGGACACCGGGGCCGGCGCGGGAGCGGGCGCAGGCGCAGGCGCAGGAGCGGGTGCCGGCGCTGGTGCCGGCGCTGGAGCGGGCGTTGGCGCCGGGGCTGGCGCGGGCTCGGCGCGTGGCCTTTTTCGCGCCGCGTAAACGGCACCGGTGGCGGCGGCCGCGGCAAGAGCTGCCGCTTTGGAGAAACTGCGTCTTTGCATGGTACTGATGAGTTCTGCGGATGAGCGGCTGCTCAGCCATGCGCGAATGTAGTAGGACATGGACTACAAGGCCAGTAGGTGTGTTCTGACAAAAGGTAAGGGAACGACTTACCTTTCTTACAACCGATCAGCCCCGCTCTAGCTCATCAGAAACAAAGCTCATCAAAGCGCCCCCGCACGCGTAGCAAAAGTTACCGATCGCAGGAATCCCGCGAACTTCTTTACCTCTTTGGCGTGAATTGGTCACGCTTGGCTTTGGTGGTATTGCAACCCGTTGTTCCATTGGCACGCAGGTGTAGGACTTCGCCGCGAGATGCGCCGATGCCACCCACCACGGCTCTGCCGCAGAGAGAATTTCGCCAACGTTGTTCTCTTGCGGCTCACCGCCGCGGCTTTGATCCCATGTTCCTGAATGCACCCACTTTGAAAAGCACACTGTTCGCCGCACTGTTCGTTGCAGCGGGGATGACGGGCGCGTATGCCCAATCCTCCAGCGCCTCCCGGGCGCCCGCGCGCGCGCCCCAGGCTTGCCATTCCGTCACCCCCCAGACCTGCGCGATCGCCAACGCCCTGGGACGGGGGATCAACCTGGGCAATATGCTGGAAGCGCCTGTCGAAGGCCAATGGGGCGTGAAACTCGAGCCGGCCTACATCGACATCGTTGCCGGAGCGTTCACTACGGTGCGGCTACCCGTTCGCTGGAGCAACCACGCGGCACCCACTGCCGACGCGACACTGGATGAGGCATTTGCCAAGCGGGTGGACCAGGTGGTGGACGCCTTGCTGGCCAAGGGCGTGTACGTGATCCTGGACATGCATCACTACAGCCAGCTCTCCGGCAGCGCCTTGCACTGGAACGAGTTTCCCGTGGAGCCGGCGGTGCTGGAACCGCGGCTGGTGAACATGTGGCGCCAGATCGCCGTGCGCTACAAGGACCGCTCGCCCAAGCTGCTGTTCGAGCTGCTCAACGAGCCTACGGGCCGCCTGGACGGCGAACCCTGGAACGAACTGGCGCCGCAGGTGCTGGCCGTGGTACGCGCGAGCAATCCCACGCGCACCGTACTCATCGGGCCGGGTGAATGGAACGGCATCCCCGCGCTGTCCAAGCTGCGGCTGCCTGCGGACCGCAACCTCATCGTGTCCATTCACAACTACGACCCCTTCCCTTTCACGCACCAGGGCGTAGAGCATTTGGCCACGCCCTTCCCGGTCGGCGCCACCTGCTGCGACGCGGCACAGCGCAAGGCCCTCACGAATGCGCTGGACACGGCGCGCAAATGGAGCCAGGAAAAAGGCTATCCACTCCATCTGGGCGAGTTTGGGACTCATCACGTGGCAGACATGAAATCGCGCGAAACCTATGCGCGCATGGTTCGTGATGAGGCCGAGCGCCGAGGCATCGGCTGGACGTACTGGGAATTCGCGTCGCCGGCCTTCGGCATGTATTCACCCAAGACCGGCACCTGGCTGGAGCCGATCAGGCGCGCATTGCTCGACTAGCCGTGAAGTACCTGCTTCTGCTTCATGCCCACAGCTTGCCGGCGGCGACAAGGATGAGCACCACGGCAACGAAGCAGAAGACAACGCCGATCAGCATCGAGCCCGATTCGCCGTTGATCTCGAGTTCGCCCCGACGCAGCCACAGCGACCCGACAAGCCCTGCGAGCAAGGCTATGGCAATGAGGGCGATCAGCGCTGTCATGTCATGCAAGCAGGCAATCCACGTGCCCAAGGAAGGCTGCGGCCGATCTCGACCTTGTAGGACGAGATCGTGGATGCATTCAGTTACCCATTGATGGGCTTGCAGCTGGCGCAACATCTCATTTCAAACGGAACAATTAGGGACGACGATGATGACTTCGCCAACCAAGGATTTGGCTGCGTCGTACGGCGATGCAGGCGTGTCGCTGCCGGGCCGATACCCATGCTGAGGTCGGTCGTCAGGAAGGGCTTGAGGCTGGCCGATGATTTCTTCGTGGCTCTGGGTCCCAGGGCGCTTCCCGAAAGCGGCGGCCTGGTCTCCGTGCTCTTTCACGCGCTGTACCGGAACAAGGCCGAACTGAGGGATGCCGCGCTGGCGCCGGGCCAAGGCGTCACGCAAGAAGACTTCCGCAGTTTCGTCGATGCCGTGCTGGACAGTGGCTATCGTGTGATATCTCCGGAGCAGGTCGATTCAGGCCTCGAGCCGGGCCGCAACTACATGCTGATCACCTTCGACGATGGGTACTACAACAATACCCGGGCCCTGGACGTGCTCGAGCAGTTCCAGGTCCCCGCCACCTTCTTTGTCTCCAGCCGCCATGTGCTGCAGAACAAGGCTTTCTGGTGGGACGCCTTCAGCCGCCAGCTCGCGCGGGCCGGCGTGAAGGAGCGGATGCTGAACACGCAGATCCGGAAATTCAAGGCCCTGAGCAGCGGGGGAATCGAGTACTACCTGCAGCAGCGCTTTGGCAAGTCGGTCCTGCAACCGCATAGCGATCTCGATCGGCCGTTCACTGCCGGCGAACTGACAGATTTCACCCGCAACAAATGGGTGCGCCTGGGCAATCACACCCACGATCACGCGATCCTTCCCAACTATTCCCGTTGCGAGATGCTCCGGCAAATCAAAGAGTGCCAGAAGGAATTGACGCAGATTGCCGGTTACGCGCCGATCGCCATCGCCTACCCCAACGGCAACTATTGCCAGGCCGCGGTGGACGCAGCGCTGGCGGCAGGCTTGCGCGTCGGCTTCACCGTGCGCCCTTCTCGCAATGCGCTGCCGCTGGACAGCGAATACGACCGCATGACCCTGGGACGATTCCTCTTCTGGGGCGGCCGCGATGCGCGCGAGCAATGCCGTAAGTTCAACTCGAATTTCGTTCCCAGCAATGCCCTGAGGACGCTGATGAACAAAAGTTACTCAACCTCCTGATGACATATCGATCGTGACCTTGTTCGAGAATGTGATGAGCAGTACAAGCGCTGTGTTTGTCGGCGACGGAAGTTTGTTGGTCCAGTGCGGCGAGGCCTATCTGAGCGCCGGGCATGCGATCCGGTGCGTGGCCAGCCACGCACCCCATATCCTGCAGTGGGCCGAGTCGAAGGGAATCGAAGCGGTGCACCTGGACGTGGACTCGCCCATCGAGATTCCGGCGAACCAGTTCGACTATCTCTTCAGCATTGCCAACCTGCATGTATTGCCCGCCCACCTCATTGCGCGGGCGCGGAAATTGGCAATCAATTTCCACGACGCGCCCCTGCCCCGGTATGCCGGACTGAACGCGACGTCCTGGGCGCTGCTCGCCCAGGAAAAAGAACACGGCGTGACTTGGCACGAGATGACGCCCGCGGTGGATGCGGGCCGGATCGTTCGCCAGGCGAAATTTGCAATCGACGCCGCCGAAACCGCATTCAGCCTCAACACCAAATGCTACGAGGCGGGCCTGGCCACCTTCAAGTCCATCGTCCACGACATCGGTCGCGGCGATCTTCCCCTCACCGAACAGACCGGCCATCGCAGCTATTTCGGCCGCGATCGCCGGCCCGACGCCTTGGCCACCCTGGATTTTTCGCAGACCGCAACGGACATTGCCGCGCTGGTACGCGCGCTCGACTTCGGGCCCTACCCCAACCCGCTGGCACGGCCAAAGGTCCTTCTTCGGGACTCGATGCTGCTGGCTGCTTCGGCGCGCATCGCGTCCAAGCCCTCGTTCGCCGCACCGGGAACCCTGATCGAAATCGATGGGCAGACGCTGCGCATTGCCACGGGCGAAGGCGACATCGTTCTTGGCGGATGCACGGATCCGGCGGGCCGGCCGCCGCAGGGACTCACTGCGGGAACGGTGCTCCCCCATATCGATGCCGCGCTGCGCGAAAGGCTGGCGGCGTGCGTTCCGCAAGTCGCGAAGGGCGAGGCTTTCTGGCGCAAGGCTTTCGGGGCGCTGGCGCCGGTTGAACTTCCTTATCCGAGGAGTCTTTCGGCGCCGCGCCCGAGCCGAGGTGCGCCTCTGCGTGAGAGGCTGGATGTTCCGGCGCATGGCGGCCAGACTGCCGCCGCCTTCTTGTCATGGCTGTCGGCGCTCACCGGCCAGGAGCGCGTTTCGGTCATGTATCGCGACACCGTACTGACCCAGTGGGCGCGTGGCCTGGAGAGTTGGTTGTCGCCCTGGGTTCCACTCACATTGGTCACATCGCCACAGGACAGCGCCGTGCAGGTCGGCGCCGCCGCCGAGACCCAGGTCGCCAGGATTCGCGAAGCCGGTCCCTATGCGCGTGATCTGCCGGCGCGCCTGGGCGACAAGCAACCGGGCTTGGGACAAGTCGGAAAGACCGGCATTTGCCTCGGCCATGCCGCACAACTCGGCGACTTCGAACTGCTGCTGACAGCGGATGCTTCCGGCACCGGGCTCGAGTTGGTAGCCGATGCAGGCGTATTCGCCCTGCAAACGGTCCAGCTCATGGCAGCCCACCTCGGCGCATGGCTCAGGGCCTTCGACTCGGCGTCCGGCCCCGTGGCCCGGATCCCGCTGGCGCCCCCCGGTGAGGTGCAGGCGATCGCGCAGATCAACGCCACGGCGATGGCCTACGACACTGCAGGCTGTGTGCACGAAGCCATCGCCGCACAGGCAGCGCGCACACCCCAGCAAGAGGCGATCTCCTTTCAGGGCCAGTCCCTCTCTTATCGCGACCTCGATGAGAAAGCCACCCGCCTCGCCGCGCGGTTGCTGGAGCGCGGCGTCGTCCCCGGCGACATGGTCGGCCTGTGCCTGGAACGCACTCCCGAGCTGGTGATTGCCGTGCTGGCGATCATGAAGACGGGCGCCGCCTACCTGCCGCTCGATCCCGACTATCCGCCGGATCGCATCGCCTTCATGATCGAGGATTCGCAAACGCGGCTCGTCGTCACCAATGGCGCTCTGGCCGCCTCGCTCACCTTGCCCTTGGACAGGGCGCTCCTGCTCGATGCGGAGCTTCCGGCCGCGGATGCAACTGCGAAGCTCCCGGCGGCAAGACCCGACAACGCTGCCTATGTGATCTACACCTCGGGCTCCACCGGCCGGCCCAAGGGCGTGGTGCTCACCCATCGCAACGTAATGAACTTCTTTGCCGGGATGGACCTGCGGATCCCGCACGAGCCGGGCGCGCGCTGGCTGGCGGTGACCAGCCTCTCCTTCGACATCTCGGTACTCGAACTGTGCTGGACCCTGGCGCGCGGGCTCACCATCGAGCTGCATTCGAACACCGCACGGACCGAGACCCGGCCGGTCGACTTCAGCCTCTTTTATTTCGCCAGCGACAACTCGTCCACGCCGCAGGATCGCTACAAGCTCCTGCTGGAGGGCGCGAAGTTTGCCGACAAGGAAGGCTTCGCCGCCATCTGGACGCCCGAGCGCCATTTCCACGCCTTCGGCGGCCTCTACCCCAATCCTGCGTTGACCAGTGCGGCCATCGCGGCCATGACCACACGGCTGAAGATTCGCGCCGGCAGCTGCGTGCTGCCGCTGCATCACCCGATCCGCGTGGCCGAGGAATGGGCCTTCGTGGACAACATCTCGCAAGGCCGGGTGGGCGTTTCGTTCGCATCCGGCTGGCAGCCCAACGACTTCGTCATCGCGCCGGCCGCCTTCGCCAACCGCAAGAACGAGATGCTCGCCAATATCGACGTGGTCCGCCGGCTGTGGCGCGGGGAAAGCGTTGCGTTCCCGGGCCCGCTGGGCAAGCCGGTCGATGTGCGGACCCTGCCGCGGCCGATCCAGAAAGACCTGCCGATCTGGCTCACCGCCGCCGGCAACCCCGAGACCTTCCAGCAGGCCGGCGAGCTGGGATGCCACCTGCTCACGCACCTGCTGGGCCAGAACATCGACGACGTTGCGGAGAAGATCAGGCTGTACCGCGTGGCCTGGCACAAAGCCGGCCATCCGGGCGACGGTCATGTCACGCTCATGTTGCACACCTTCATCGGCCAGGATGAGGACGAAGTGCGCGAGACCGTGCGCGGGCCGATGAAGGAATACCTGCGCAGTTCGGTGGACCTCATCAAACAGGCGGCGTGGACTTTCCCCACGTTCGTGCAGCGCGGCGGCGAACAAGGCAAGAGCCCGGTCGAGATCATGGATGCGCAGCCGCTGTCGCCGCAAGACATGGACGCCCTGCTGGAACACGCGTTCACGCGCTACTACGGCACCAGCGCCCTGTTCGGCACGCCGCGGCGCTGCCTGGCGCTGGTCGACAAGCTCAAGGGCGCGGGCGTGGACGAGATCGCCTGCCTGATCGACTTCGGCATCGAAACCGATACGGTGCTCGCGCATTTGACGGATCTGAAAGGCTTGATGGAGGCAGCCCGGCACTCGCAGCCTTCCGTGCACCGCGCCTCGGTCGCCGAGCAGATTGCACAGAACGCAGTGACCCACCTGCAGTGCACGCCCTCCATGGCTTCGATGCTGGTGGCGGACGCCGCCGGCCGCTCGGCCTTGTCGCGCCTGTCCGTGCTCATGGTCGGCGGCGAAGCCCTGCCCCTGAAACTCGCCAAGGAACTGAAAACGCTGGTGCCGGGGAAGGTCCTGAACATGTACGGGCCCACCGAGACCACCATCTGGTCCACGACCTGCGAGCTGGATGACATCGGCGATTTCGTTCCGCTCGGGCAGCCGATCGCCAACACCCGCTTGGCCATCCGCGCGCCCTGGGGCAATGAATGTCCGGCGCTGGTACCCGGCGAATTGCTGATCGGTGGCGATGGCGTTGCCCAGGGCTACTGGAAGCGCCCTGAGCTCACGGCCGAGCGCTTCGTCGACGACCCGGCGCAACCCGGATCGCGCATGTACCGCACCGGCGACCTGGTGCGCCGCCATCCCGATGGCGCGCTCGAATTCCTGGGCCGCATCGACCATCAGGTGAAGATACGCGGCCATCGCATCGAGCTCGGCGAGATCGAAACCGCGCTGGCGCGGCAAGCAGGCGTGAAGGAAGCCGTGGTCGTCGCGCGCGATGACATCTCCGGCGACAAGCGCCTGGCGGCCTATGTCACGGCCAAGGCAGGCGGCGTGCCCAACGCGGAGCAGTTGCGGCGGGCGCTGGCGCAGGAACTGCCGGAGGTCATGGTGCCCTCCACAGTCGTCGTGCTGCAGGCGATGCCGCTCACGCCCAACGGCAAGGTGGACCGGCGCGCCCTGCCCGAGCCGCACTCGGCGCTGGCGGTGCGGCCATCGGCAGCGCCCGAGAACGAGCTCGAGAAGACGATCGCCGCCATCTGGCAGGAGGTTCTGGGGCTGCCCCACGTGGGAACTTCGGACAATTTCTTCGACTTGGGCGGCCACTCGCTGCTGGTGGTGCAAGTGCAGCGGCGGCTGCGCGATGCCTGCGGGCGCGAGGTTTCGATCACGGACATGTTCCGCCTGCCCACCATCAGTTCGCTGGCCGCGCACCTGGGTGGCAACCCGGTAACCAGCGCGGTTGGCGACGGATTGAACCGGGCCAACGCGCGCCGGCTCATGCGGGCACGCTCCGGCGTGCAGCCCACCCAGAGTCCTGTCGCATGAACGATATCGATCCCGGCAGCATCGCCATCGTGGGGCTGGCGGGACGCTTCCCGGCCGCCCGCTCGCCCGCGGAGCTCTGGTCGCTGCTGCGGGATGGCAAGGAAGCAACCCAGTGGCTGACACCGGATGAACTGCGGGCGGGCGGCGTTGCCGAAGCCGACATCGAAGACCCGGATTACGTGCGTGCGAGCCTGGTGCTGCCCGACATGGAGATGTTCGACGCCGAGTTCTTCGGCTTCAGCAAGCGCGACGCCGCCGTGCTCGACCCGCAGCACCGGCATTTCATGGAGTGCGCCTGGGAGGCGCTCGAAGACGCCGGTCATATGCCCGAGACGTTTGCCGGTGCCATCGGTGTGTTCGGCGGCTGCGGCATGCAGGCGTACCTGCCGTACAACCTGCTCACCAACCCCCAGCTCGTCAAATCGATGGGCATGTTCTTGCTGCGGCACACCGGCAACGACAAGGACTTTCTCTGTTCGCGCGTTTCCTACCTGCTCGACCTGAAGGGGCCCAGCATTTCGGTGCAGACGGCCTGCTCCACCTCATTGGTTGCCGTGCACATGGCCGCCCAGAGCCTGCTGTCGGGCGAGTGCGACATGGCGCTCGCGGGCGGGGTGAGCATCGAGCTGCCGCATCGCCAGGGTTATCGGTATGCGCAGGGCGAGATCCTCTCGCCCGATGGCCATTGCCGCGCCTTCGACGACGACGCGGCCGGCACCCTCTTCGGCAGCGGCGCGGGCATCGTCGTCCTGCGGCGCCTGGAGGATGCCATCCGCGACCGCGACAACATCTACGCGGTGATCCGCGGATCGGCAGTGAACAATGACGGCTCGCAGAAAGCCGGCTACCTCGCACCCAGTGTGGACGGCCAGGCGCGCGCCGCCGTCGAGGCGCTGGGGGTCGCAGGCGTCGAGCCGGGCAGCGTGGCCTACATCGAGGCGCACGGCACGGGCACGCCCGTCGGCGATCCGATCGAGATTGCCGCCCTGGCCCAAGCCTACGGTGCGGGCGGACCCGGCTTTTGCGGCATCGGCTCGCTCAAGACCAACATCGGCCATCTGGACACGGCGGCAGGCGTGGCCTCGCTCATCAAGGTGTCGCTCGCGCTGCGCCACGGGCTCATTCCGGCCAGCCTGAACTTCAGCCGGCCCAACAGCCGCATCGACATGGCGAGCACGCCCTTCCGCGTGGTCGACAAGGCCCGGCCCTGGCTCCGCGGCGCCACGCCGCGCCGCGCCGCTGTCAATTCGCTGGGCGTTGGCGGAACCAATGCCCACGTGATCGTGGAAGAGCCGCCGGCGGCCGACACGGCCCCGCAACAGGATGCATGGCAGCTCGTGACGCTGTCGGCGCGCACCCCTGCTTCGCTGGAACGGCTCAAGTCCAAATGGCACGGCTTCCTGGCCGATCCGCCACCCGGTTTTTCGCTGGCAGATGCCGCCTACACCGCCCAAGTCGGGCGCAGGCCGTTCGAGCATCGCTGTGCGATCGCGGCGCGCGACGTGGCCGGCTTGCGCGACGCGCTCGCTGCCAAGAGCCATGCCCACCGCGTCGCCGGCAAGGCAGAGACCCGCGCGCCAGGCGTCGTCCTGATGTTCCCCGGTGGCGGCGCCCACTACCCGGGCGCGGGACGCGAGTTGCTGGGCCAGCCGGCCTTCCAACGTGCAATAGGCGAGTGCCTGCGCGCGATGCCGGCCGAAGCGCCGCATGACTTGCGCGAGGTCATGTTCGACAACGCTGCAGGTAGCTCGGCCGCCGATACCTTGGCCCGCCCCACCTACGCCATGCCGGCGCTGTTCACGCTCGAGTACGCGCTGGCCAAGCTGTGGGAGAGTTGGGGAATCAAGCCCGCCGCGGTCATCGGCCACAGCGCCGGGGACTACGTGGCGGCCTGCCTGGCGGGCGTGATGTCGCTGCCGGACGCGCTCTCGATCGTCGTCCTGCGCGGCCAGCTGTTCGAGGAAGCGCGGCCCGGCGGCATGCTGTCCGTCGATCTGCCGGAAGCCGAGCTGGCAGCCGTGATGGCGGGGCTGGACCTGGACATCGCGGCCGTCAACGCGCCCGACCTGTGCATGGCCTCAGGCCCGCTGCATTCGATCGCGCAACTCGAGAAGCGGCTGGCCGCGCGCGGCATCGAGGGGCGGCGCGTGCGCATCAACGTCGCGGCGCATTCACGCTTGCTCGACGGCGTGCTCGATACCTTCCGCGAGCGCGTCTCGCGCATCCGCTTCAATGCACCGGCGATCCCGTTCATCTCGAACCTCACCGGCACCTGGGCCGACGCGCAGGCACTCACCGACCCGGAATACTGGGTGCGCCATTTGCGCCACCCGGTTCGTTTCTCGGCGGGCCTGGGCCAGCTGCTGCAGGAGATGCCGGACAGCATCCTGGTCGAAGCCGGGCCCGGCCAGGGACTGTGCGCCCTCGCCCGGCAGAACAGTGCCGGGCACGCCCGAACCATCCTGGCCTCGACCAGCAAGGCCCAGGAGCCGAACGCCGATCTCGCTTTGATGCTCACCGCCGCCGGTGCGCTCTGGACGCGCGGCGTCACGCCTGATTGGGCGGCCCTGCGCGGCCCGGCACGGCCCCGCCGCGTTTCGCTTCCGACTTACGCCTTCGATCACCAGCGCCACTGGATCGAGCCCGGCATCCGCCCGCAGCAACAGCAGGAGGAGCGCGCGCAAGCCACGGCACCGGCTGCCGCGGCGGTGACGCGCCTGCCCGCTTACGACGATTGGTTCCGCGTTCCCGAGTGGACGCGTTCGCCCTTGCCGGCGGCAAATCCGCAGCCGGGCCACAAGTGGCTGGTCTTCGGCAATCATTCCAAGCTGACCGCCGACATCGTTACCCGGGTCACCCAGGACGGTGGCAGCGTGACGCTGGTCCACCGCGGCCAGGATTTCGCCCGGGAGCGCAACGGGAGCTTCAAGATCGCGCCGGCCGATGCGCAGCATTACGGCAAGCTTCTGGCAGCGCTGGACCAGTCGGCGATGCTGCCCGACCACATCCTGCACCTCTGGTCCATGGACACCATGCCCGGCGGTACGGGCAAGCAGCTCGCGGGGCAGGCACTGGCCTTCGACAGCCTGGTCAATACGGCCAAGGCCCTGCAGGAACTCGATCTGGCCGCACCACTGCGCCTCACCGTCGTGACGGCTGGCAGCCAAGCCGTGATGGGCGAGGCGGTGCCGCATCCCGAGCGGGCGCTGGCCCTGGGGCCCTGCCGCGTGATACCCCAGGAAATACCGAACGTCAGCACGCGCCTGATCGATCTGGCCCCCTTCGATGTTTCGTCGGAACCGGTCGCGCGCGCCATCGTCTGCGAGGCCCAGCACGCGGATGAATCCGACCTGGTCGCCTATCGCGACGGCGAGCGCTGGACGCAGCAGCTCGCACCATCCCCGAAGCCGGCCGGCCGCGAACGCCAACTGCTGCGGACGGGGGGCGCCTATCTCATCACCGGGGGGCTGGGCGACATCGCACTGGACCTGGCTGCTTTCCTGGCCGCCAAGCACAAGGCGCGGCTGGCCCTCGTCAGCCGGCGCGCCCTGCCGCCGAAGGCCAGCTGGCCTGGCCTTGCCGCCAGCGGCGATCATTCGGCACAGGTGCGGCTCGTGCGCCGGCTGCTCGCCTTGGAGCAGCAAGGCGCGCAGGTGCTGGCGATCAGCGCCGACGTGGCGGACCGCGAAGCGATGGCGCGGGTGGTTTCGGAATGCCGGGCCCGCTTTGGCACGATCAATGGTGTTTTCCATGCGGCCGGCGTACTCGACGACGGCCCGATCGCCACCAAGACGTCGGGCAGCGTGGCGCGCGTGATCAGTCCCAAGGCCTGTGGCGCGCAGGTGCTGCACGAACTGTTGCCGCCCGGCGATCTGGACATCTTCGCGGTGTTCTCCTCCACCAGCGTCTATCTCGGCGTTCCGGGACAAGTCGACTACGTCGCGGCCAACGCCTTCGTCGATTCGCTGGCCGCCTCTCGTTCGGACGGGCTGGCCGTTCATTGGGGTGTGTGGGGCGACAAAGGCATGGCCGTGCGCACCTACGGCCACCAGAGCCTGGGCCACGAAGCGGCGAATGAAGGCCACCCGCTCCTGGGCGCACAGGTGGACAGCGAGAACGGCGCGGCCTTCGAGGCGACTTATGCCAGCCGCGACCTGTGGGTGTTGCAGGAACATGCAGTGGCCGGGCGCGCCGTGCTTCCGGGCACTGCCTACATCGAGATTGCGCGCGCGGCGATGGAAGTGCTCCATCCCGGGGCTGCCGTTGAGATTCGCTCGTTGTCTTTCGAGGAAGCGATGGTGTTCGACGGCACGTCGGCGCGCATCGTTCGCGTGGAGATGCCGCGCACGCCCGCCGGCTACGATTTCCTGGTGCGCAGCCGCGATGTACTCGACGACCGCTGGCTGGAGCATGCGAGGGCGAGCGTCAGCGTGTTCCTGGGAACGCTTCCGGCGGCGGCGCCGGTGTCGTCCGCCGGATGGCGCAGGGGAGAAATCCCGCAGGAGAAAGCCGTCGCCTTCGGTGCGCGTTGGCGCAACATCACCCGGATGCGTCTCGCCGAGCGCAGCGCCATGGCCGAGCTGGCGCTGCCGGCGCAGTTCGCCGGGGACCTGGCCGCGTACACCGCCCATCCCGCCATCACCGACATGGCCGCGACCTTCGGCCTTCACCTGGTCAGCGCGGCGGAACGCGACCAGAACCTGTACGTGCCGCTCTCCGTGGAGCGCATCCGCCTGGTCGCGCCGGTGCCCGCAACTCTAACCAGCCGCGTCGAGCTCAGGGGCGAGACCAAGAATCGGTTCGCCGCTTTCGACGTCAGCCTCCACGCGCCGGACGGCGCGCCCATCGCCACCTTCGAGGGCTTCTCCCTGCGCGGCGTGAAACCCGACGCGGTGTCGCACCAGGCCCCCGCCCGGCGGGAGCGTAGCCTGACGGACGCGATGCTGGCCTGTGGCATCAGGGGAGAAGACTCGCACGAGCTGTTCGCCCGTGTGTTCTCGGGTGCCGGCCGCGACATCATGGTTTCTTCCATCGAGCTCTCGCAGATCAAGCGCGCGATGGCCGAAGCCCGGCCCAAGGTGACAGTGCGCAAGCCGGGCACCGCGGGCGAGACGGCCGGCAGCGCCGGCCTCAATCCGGTCGAGCGCATCCTCGCCGAGGTCTGGCGCGAACTGCTGGGCGTGGAGGAGATCGGCACCGAAGACGACTTCTTCGCCCTGGGCGGGCATTCGCTGGCGGCCGTGAGGCTGTTCGCACGGATCAGGAAGCAGTACGCGGTCGACCTGCCGCTGGCGACCCTGTTCCAGGCCCCCACCTTGGGAGCACTGGCGGCCGTGGTTGCGCACGCGGGCGGCCTGGACACGGCGCAGCCGGCAGCCGAGCCGAAGAAGCACGCCTCCAATGTGATCTCGCTCGTCACTCGCAGCTGGTCGCCGCTGGTGGCGATCTGTAAGGGGCGAGCCGAGCGCAGGCCGCTGTTCTGCGTCCATGGCGCCGGCGGCAACGTGCTGAACTTCAAGATCATTTCCGACCGGCTGGGCCATGAACAGCCCTTCTATGGACTGCAAGCTCAGGGTGTGGACGGCCGCCTGGCGCCGCTCGCCACGATCGAGGAAATGGCCACGCAGTATGTCGAGGCCATCCGGACCGTCGATGCGCACGGTCCGTATCGCCTGGCCGGCTATTCCGCCGGCGGCGTGATCGCCCTCGAGATGGCACAGCAGCTCAAGAGAGACGGCGCTGCGGTCGAACTTCTGGCAATGATCGACACCCTCTCGCCCACCGCGGCCAGGCGCAAGGTATCGAACTTCAAGAAGCTCTGGTTGATGCGGCACTGGACCGTGCAGTTCGCGCTGGACTGGCCCGGCCGCCGCCGCAGGGGCAAGCTGGCGGACGCGACCTATGCGCTGGCGTTGCAACGGCTGGCGCGCGGCGAGCCGCTGCCACCCGAACTGGTGGAGTTTCACCTCTTCCGCAGCTTCGTGGCGGCGCAAGAGCGCTATCACCCCGCGCCCTACGACGGCTCCATGGTGCTGTTCAAGGCGACCCAGGCCGACACCCAGTACCTGGGGGCAGGCGACACGCTGGGGTGGGACGAGCACATCAGCGACGACATCCGGGTCACCACCATCGCGGGCTCGCATTTCTCGATGATGGCCGAGCCGGGGGTGTCCGAGTTGATCGCAGCCTTCAAGAAGGAACTGGATCTCCTGGATGGCGATCCGAAACCGCCGCGATCGCGGGTGGCGTAGCGGCCGAGAACGAGGCGCCGCAAGCGAACTGCTTCAGGCGTTTGACCGGGTGCGCGCCTGACGCAGCGCGGCGACGTTGTCGGCAGGTTTGCCGTCGCCTTTTCGAGCTACCTTGTGCCGGGATTTTGGCGATTCGGCGTTGCGGGTCGGCGCCATCGATATGTCGCGCTTCTTTGCCGCCGAGATGAACGGTTTCCGTTGTCCGGGAATCGGCGTTTTGATGTTTGTACTGCCGCCGGTAGTGAGTCTGCAGCCACTCGACTTCTGCGCCCTGGTTGACTTTCCCGCGATCAGCGGACTGGAAGGCTTCGCTCCCCGCCCAGAGCAGCGCAGGTCGAGGGGCCGCGGCGCCATGATCTTCGATCGAGCCGGCTTCAGTGGCTGCGCCGCCGACCGCGGAAAAGCGGCGGTGCCGACACGGACGGGGCCGGCATTGGCGGATGACACGGCGACTGGTTCGACGGTCGGGCTGGACTGGCTTAGCTGAGTTGACTCAGACACAGGGGTGGGCTTGTCGACGCCTTTGTCGACGCCGACCAGCGCCAAGGCCAGCGCGAGGAGGCAGAGCCTGATCCGCCACACGTAGACGCGGGCAGTCTCCATGATCAGCTTCCCTGACGTTGCATGTTGGTCATGTTCAGCGTTGGCATCCAGACTTACTCTATCTGTGCGACACCGAGCTTGCCGTAGGCTGCACGGGTAGCGCGAGGTAGGCTACTTCCTATGTCCGGATGGATTTTGCCGGGCTCAAAATTTGATCCCGACGTGGGCGCAAAAGAAGGGCCTGTAAAAGGGCCTGGCCAGCAGGTTCAAGGTGACCGACTCGTTGAGCTTGACTTTGACCGCCGGCATGATTCCCACTCGAAGGCCACTGCTGTTCACCTCGCGGTAGCCGGAGGCGAGGACAGCTCGGATTCCCCCCGAAATCTCGGGCGTCCATGGGTAGTAGAGCCCATAGCCCGCATAGAACGATGTCCTTCTGTAGGAGTTCTTGAAAGCGCCGGCCTCGGCCTCGTCGTTCCAGCGTCCCACGCCGCCGAGGTGGCACGTCAACCCGGCCCCGTAGTTCCACTCGTTCCACCCATGCCGGGCGGAGTACTTCGTCTCGTAGAGGTGTGCGGAAAGCCCAAAGATATTGAGTTCAGGCTCTCGGCACCATTCAGATGCGTGGGCGCTGAACGAGAGGAACAGAATCCATGCCAAACAGAGCTGCCTGGTACTCATGCTGACCGCCTATCTCTACGGGATGAGTACTCATTAGCGTGCTATCTGCCAACTCAAGTTTGGTGTAAATGACACTTTCTGCCCCGTACAAAGCACCTACGGCGTACTGCTTAGCTTGGGACTGATGTCATGGGAGGGGCTCACTTTTGATCACCGCCGCCCACAATACTGCAACTCTGGCCGCCATCCACCGGCAGGCACACGCCATTGATGAAGGACGCCTCGTCCGATGCCAGGAACACTGCGGCGTTGGCGATGTCCCATGCCGTGCCCATCTTCCCCGTTGGCACAGCGCGGTCACGAGCTGCACGCATCTCTTCCACGGACGCATACTGCGACGAGATCTCGCGGTAGATCAGCGGGGTATCGATCGCGCCGGGAAGAATGGCATTCGCGCGAATACCGTGGCGGGCGTACTGCAAAGCGATCGCCACGGTGGCTTGGTTCACTGCGGCCTTGGCCGCGTAATACGCAAAGTACGGATACCCGGCCCATCGAATTGCCGCCAGCGACGAGATGTTGATGATCACGCCGCTTCCTTGCTTGATCATCTGGGGCAATACGGCCTTTGAGGTGCGATAGACGCTGCCTACATTGATGTCCATGGACCGATGCCATGCCGCCTCGTCTATGTCGACGGGCCCGCCCATGAGCGTTGTACCCACGTTGTTGTGCAGGATGTCGATCCGCCCGAAGGCCCGCATCGCTCGCTCGACCGCTGCCGCCACCGAGTCCGAACTGGTCACATCAGCCTGGATCGCCATCCCCACGTGATTTTCCGATTCGATGATCTGAACGGTCTCGCACACAGCCGCCTCAGCAATATCCATGGCGACGACGCGTGCGCCTTCGCGTGCATAGGCGACTGCCGCCGCTTTTCCGTTGCCCCATCCGGGTCCCGATGACCCTGCCCCGAACACCAGGGCCACTTTTCCCTTCAGTCGATCCATTACTGCTCCTTCGAACTCACCGGCCTGCGGTTGTTTCGAGAACGATCTCGAACGTCACCAGCACAGGGTTCTGCCCGCGTCTAAGCCGCCCCTCTGCCATCTGGCCCGTATGGTCGACCAAACTGATGTCCACATCCGCGCGAAGCGAGCCGTCAGGCCCAGGCGCGATGTGTCCCTGGCGGATGAAGACCTCGGTCACGAACGGTTCAACAGTTCTACCGTCATCGAACGCAGCACCCACCAGACTTCCAACACCCCCCCGAACCTGCGCATTGCGGATGCCGTGGGCCATGCATACGTTTTCGAGCGAAGTGCAGAGGTCTTCGTTGGGACGCACCCGGACCACCAACGCGTTGGTGTCAATGTTGGGGGTTGGAATTGCCGCGGGTTGGAACAAGCTGAAATTCGTCTCGGCGTCGGCGCTGACTACAAAGTTGGCGCCAGCTATTAGCCAGGCGCTGAGCCGAATGGGCTCGGCCACCAGCGACTCCGCTGGCGAGATGTGCCCGCAGCGGCGCCGTCCGTCGGATTCAGTCCAGACCGCATGACAGTGAAGCCACGACTGGCCGTCGCGCAGCCCGAATGTGATGCACCCAGACTCAAGGCGCGCCGCGCCGACTGCTTCGAAGCGATCGCTGAAGTAGACGGCATGTTCCGGCGACTTCGACTCGGCTGGCATGAAGAATGCCATTGGGGCCAGGCTGCCGCCGTGGAGTGAGAACACGGCACTGGTGGCGCCATTGGCCGCTACCGCTTCAGTGAGGCTGTCCAGCAATGACTTGCCACGCGGCAACTCGAGTTCGACCTTCCGGACTGCAGTCGGGATGCTTTGGACGCGCTCTGCGTGCACTGGTCCCGGATGTTCAATGCTGCGCACGGGCACCCTCCTCCGACGGCACGAGCCCTCGGCGCCGCAGCTCATCCTTCATCATATGCTTCGGCACTTTTCCGACGGCGGACTTTGGCAGGGCGTCCCAGAAGTAGACGTGCTTCGGCAGCTTGTAGCGAGCTACGCGGGTAGCCAGCCACTCCAGGATCTGGCCTTCGTCGACCTGCGCTCCAGGACGTGCCACGCACACGGCTACTCCGATTTCCCCCCATTTCGGGTCAGGCACGCCGAAGACGGCCACCTCCGAGATAGCCTCGTGCGTGAGGATTTTCTCTTCGATCTCGCGGGGATAGATGTTCGATCCACCTGAGATGTACATGTCGGACGATCGTCCGGTCAGGTAGATATACCCATCGCGGTCCCTGTACCCGATGTCTCCCGTGCGGAACCAGCCGTTGCGAAATGCCTTGGCGTTCGCCTCCGGATTCTCGAAGTAGCCGGCGAACACCGCCGGCCCGATGACGCAGATCTCTCCCGGCTGCCCGGGTTCCAGCTCAAGTCCTTTGTCATCCTGCACAGACACTTCCATTCCGGTGCGCTCGTAGCCGCATGTGCCGGTACGGCCTGCATCGTCAGACCCATCATGATCGCGCGGCGGCAGTACGGTGATGTTGCCGGTAACCTCGCCCAGCCCGTAATACTGAACGAGTACGCTGCCGAGTTTCTGCAGTGCCAGCTTCTGGTCCTGCCGATACATCGGCGCGCCGGCGTACACAACATAGCGCAGGCTGGAGTGGTCATGCCGGTCGACACTGCTGTCTTCCACCAGAAGCTTCAGGATGGTCGGAACGGTGAACAGGTTAGTGAGCCGGTGCTTCTCGATGAGCGCGAACGCCTGCTCTGGATCGAACCGATCCGACGGCAGCAAGACCGTCTTGCCGCCGCGCGCGATCATGTTGAGCTGGTGGACCCCGGCGCCGTGCGACAGCGGTGCCAGCACGAGGGATCCATCCTCCTCGGTCACCCCCGGCATGAGGTCGCTGAGATGATTGTTGATCACGAACGCCATTTGCCCATGCGTCAGCACGGCCGCCTTGGGACGTCCCGTGG
Source organism: Caenimonas soli (assembly GCF_013155545.1). GTDB lineage: Bacteria > Pseudomonadota > Gammaproteobacteria > Burkholderiales > Burkholderiaceae_C > Ramlibacter > Ramlibacter soli. The sequence continues at coordinate 106,587 of NZ_JABJVV010000010.1, forward strand.
TCCCCGAAGTAAAGAAAAGCCAGCAAGCTGAGTCCCACTTCACCGCGGCATTGGGAACGACTCGACCGCTGCATGCACGGCTCAGTGCGTCGGCCGTAGGGCGATCGTCGTCGGCAGCGCGGTCTCCCGCGAGCCAGACGACTTGCGTTTCAGGATTGGCGCGGAGCACCGCCGCCGCATGCTCTGGAAAGTCGGACTGGCAGAGAAACACGCGGGGCTTGGCCACGCTAGCCATGTAGACGACGTCGTCTGGCAGCACCCGGAAATTCGTAGGCACCCAGACCGCACCGATCCGGAATGTTGCCAACATGGACTCCAGCATCTCGTTGCTGTTCTTGCTGTGAACGAGGACGGCTTCGCCCTGCTGGACTCCCAGATCGACGAGAGCGGCGGCCAGCGCGGAGACGCGCGCATCAAGTTCGGCCCAGGTCCACGAGTGTTCGCCCCAGACCAACGCGATGTGCGCCGGCAGGCGGCGGGAATTCTGCGTCGCCCAGTAAGCCAGGTTCATAGCCCGACGCGACACCGGGGCCTGATGGATCGTCTTCATTTCGTTCGTTCCAGGATGGAAACGTAGTTGGTCACGGCCGCCCCGCCCATATTGAAGACGCCCGCCAGTTGGGCGTTGGGGATTTGCATATCGCCTGCTTCGCCACACAGCTGCATGGCCGCCATCACGTGCATTGACGCTCCAGTCGCGCCCAACGGGTGGCCTTTGGCCTTCAATCCACCTGAGGGGTTCACCGGCAGCCGTCCATCCCGGCGGGTCACGCCCTCGCGGATCACTTTCCACCCCTCGCCGGGCTTGGCCAGGCCCATCGCTTCGTACTCGATCATTTCGGCGATCGTGAAGCAGTCATGCGTTTCTACAAATGCCAGGTCGTCCAGCGAGACACCGGATTCAGCGCGCGCCTTCTCCCAGGCCCTCCGCGCGCCTTCAAAGGCGATGGGGTCCCGGCGGGACAAAGGCATGAGGTCATTGACGTGCGCGCGCGCCCGGAACCGGATGGCGCGCAGCAATGTCGCTGCGGTCTCTTCGTCCGCCACGACCAGCGCGGCCGCGCCGTCGGACACCATCGAGCAGTCAGTACGGCGCAGGGGCCCCGCGACCAGCGGGTTACGGTCGGAAACCGTGTTGCAAAACTCGACGTCGTAGGCCTTGCGGACGTGCGCGTAGGGGTTGTGCACGCCGTTCGCGTGGTTCTTCGCCGCGATCATGGCCATCTCTTCGCGGTGATCGCCGTGCCGCTGGAAATACGTCTCGGCAATGCGCGCGAAGATCCCGGCGAACCCGTCGGGGTTCTGTTCTTCCTTTCGGTAGCAACCGCTGAGCAGGATATCCGGCACCAGGCGTGACGGAACCGCAGTCATTTTCTCCGCGCCGATGGCGAGCGCTATGCGGCCACGTCCGCTTTCGACATAGTCCAGCGCGCTGTAGAGCGCGGCACTACCGGTGGCACAGGCGTTTTCGACGTGCATCGCCGGCGTGAAGCGAAGGGCCGGTTCGCCGAGCGATACCAGGCCTCCTTCGAAACCCTGGGGCGTCAAGCCATTGTTATAGACCCCGACGGTCACGAAGTCGACGTCTTTGGGGGCCACGCCTGCATGATCGAGGGCGCTTCGTGAAACGCTGGCGATCAGTGACTCGACATCGGGGGCATCGAGCTTGCCGAAGGGTGTGTGGGACCAACCGACGATAACGGCACGCTTGGACATGGAATTTCTCCTGATTTGAATTGCGTAGACCTACAGAGCCACCGTGGAAATCCACGGGACTGCGGCGATAACGACGACGCCAATGAGAAGCGCCAGCAAGTAGGGCCAGATCGCGCCCATCACTTCGTCGGGCTTCGCGCCGCCGATCTTGCAGGCGATGTAGAAGCCGACCCCCACGGGAGGCAGCATCATTCCTACGTTCATGGCGCAGACGACCACCATCGCGTACTGGATGTCGTTGATCCCCAGCTTCTTCGCGATCGGGAACATGATCGGGGCGAGCAAAAGCACGGCAGGCAACCCTTCGAGCAGGCATCCGAGCAAGACGAACACCACGATCGTGACAGCCATGAACGCGATCGGCCCGCCCGGTAACGTGGTCAGAACATGCGACAGTTGCTGCACGACACCGCTTTGCGTGATGGCCCAAGCCATTGCGGATGCGGCGCCGAGGACCAGAAGCACAGCCCCGGAGAGCGCGGCGGTTTCCACGAGCATGGTGTAGAGCTTGCGCAGGCCAAGGCCGCCGTACATGAAATGCCCGATCAGCAACGCATAGATCACCGCGACGGTGGAGACCTCGGTGGCGGTCGCGACGCCCTCGCCGACCAGGCTGCGAATCAGGAACGGGAGCACCAAAGCTGGTCCAGCCAGAAGGAGCATGCGGCCCACCACGCGCATCGGCGCGCGCTTGGTGCCACTCATGTCTTCGTGGCGCGCTTTCCACCGCGCCAGGAGCAGCAAAGATACAAGCAACACCATGGCGACGACGAAGCCGCTCTGGAAGAGTCCGGCGATCGATACGCCCGCCACCGCCCCAAGCACGATCAGCACGATGCTCGGCGGGACCGTGTCGGCCATCGCCGCGCCCGTCGCGAGCAGCGCCACCATGTCGGGTCCCTTGTGCCCGCGCCGTTTCATCTCCGGAAATAGCGCCGGCGCTACCGTTGCCATGTCGGAGACCTTCGATCCCGAAATGCCGGATACGATGAAGAGTGACCCAAGCAGGACATAGGACATGCCCGCCTTGATATGGCCCAGCAAGGAAGCGAGGAAGTCGACGATCGCTTTTCCCATGCCTGTCGCATCGAGCACGCAGCCAAGGAGAACAAAGATCGGGACCGACACCAGCACGAGACTCGAAATGCCCTCATCCATGCGGCCGACGACCACCAGCAATGGAACCTGGGTGGTGAACGCAAGGTAGCTGACCGCCCCCGCCGCAAAGCAGAACGCGATCGGGACGCCGGCAGCCAGGCACACGGCGACAAAGCCAACCAGGAAAATCGCGATGTTGATGCTTCCCAACTTGGACAGCTGGGGCGACAACATCCAGCACAGCCCTGCAATCGCTGCGACCAGCACCGTCGCAAGGATCAGGGGCCTCATGCGGACGGAGCGCCCCGCATACATCACCAGGAGCGTCAGCATGGCCACGATACCGAAAGCAATGGCAGCAACACGAAACGTGTTGGGGATGTTCAGCGCCGGCGTCAGGATGGCCCACTCTTCGTGCGCGTACGTGAAGGCGGGTCCGACCAGCGCAACGAGGACAGCGGCCATTGCTACCAGCGCAAATGCATGAACGAATTCACGCAACCTCTCGGGCAGGCGGTCGACGACCACGCTCAGTCGCAGGTGCTCGTTGCGGTAAACGGCAATGGTCGCGCCGATCATCGCTGCCCATATGAACTGCATCGACACCACCTCGTCCACCCAGACGATCGCCCGGCCAAACACGTAGCGGGAGACAACTCCCAGGAGCAGAAGGACGGTGATGGACGCGATGAGCGCGGCCGCTGTAGCCTCGAGCGGCCGCATCCACCAGGGAGTCGAGGCGGCGGATCCGCCCTCTCCAGCACTCGGCGTCAGCGTGACAATTGGGTCGGCCGTAGGGTTCATCGCCGAGACCGGAGTTGCGCGATCCATCAATCAGCCCTCGCGTCAACCAAGCTTGCCGGTGTATTTCTCGAGGGTCGCCCAGGCCTCGTCCCCGAACTTGGCCTTCCATTCCGCGTAGAAGCCGGCAGACCGCAATTTGTCCCGGAACGAGTCGGTTTTCGGCGCGTTGAACACCATTCCCTTGGCAGCGAGTTCCTGCTGCAGGGTGCCGTTGAGCGTTGCCACATCGGCTCGTTGCGAAACGGCGGCCGCATTGAGGTGCTTCGAGGCGATCTCGCGCAGATTGGGAGGCAGGCGTTCCCAAGCGCGGCGATTCGCGAGGAACCAGAAACCATCCCACATGTGGTTCGTCAGTGAGCAGTATTTCTGCACCTCGTTCAGCTTGAAAAGGGAGACAACCGAGATCGGGTTCTCCTGGGCGTCGACAACCTTCGTCTGCAGCGCCGTATACATCTCGGACGCATTGATCGAAGCAGGCGAAGAATCGAACGCCTTGAACATGGATGTCCACATCGGCGAAACCGGCACGCGGATCTTCAGGCCGCGCAGATCATCGGCATTCGTGATCGACTTCGTCGAAGTGGTGATCTGGCGGAACCCGTTGTCCCAGATCTTGTCCATGGCGACCAGGTTGACCTTTGCGATCTGGGCGCGTACGTAGGCGCCGACATCGCCGTCCATGGCGCGCCAGACCGTGTCGTAGTTGGGAAAGGCAAAGCCAAGACCGTTCAGGGCGGCCGGCGGCACGAGCGTGGAGAGGATGAGCCCGGAGAGCGTGAAGAACTCGACGCCACCCGAGCGCAGTTGGCTCAGCGTGTCAGTGTCGGAGCCGAGCTGGCTGCTCGGGAAGATCTGGATGTCCAGGCGGCCATTGGTTTCGGCGCGGATGGCGTCGGCAGCCTGCTTGGCCCGAATGTTCATCGGGTGCGTGAGCGGCGTGTTGTTGGCGTACTTGTAAGTGAACTCGGCCCCTTGGGCGTATACAAGTTTGACGGGCGCTGCGGTTGCGGCAGCGGACAGGGCAACGCCCTGGATCAGTTTGCGGCGAGAGATCGTCATTTTTTGTCTCCTGGGGTTTGTGAAGCGCGGTTTCTTAGGGCGCCACTGTCGCGAGCGATGCAGCAGCGGGGATAGGGGGAACTGGTTGCTTTTCGAACATGTCGCGTACGAGGACACCGGCTGCGATGAAACCTCCATCGATCGCGAGGGTGTGTCCGGTGACGTAGCTGGCTTGGTCCGAGGCCAGGAACAACACGCCATTCGCAATTTCCTCGGGAGTCCCGTAGCGGCGCATGGGCACCATGTCGTCATAGGTGGCGCGCGTGGCACTGTCGTGATTGATTTTCACCAGGGGCGTCTCCACGGGGCCGGGGGCGACCGCGTTGACGGTAATCCCCCACTCGGCGACCTCGATCGCGAATTGCCTGGTCAACGCGATCAGTGCCGCTTTGGAGGTGCCGTATCCCAGGCGACCGGTCCCTGCTCGAATGCCACTGATGGAGGCCACGTTCACGATGCGGCCCCAACCACGCTTTTTCATGTGGGGCAGCGTGTGCTGGATCAGGATCATCGGTGCCGTCACATTCACCGCCATCGTTGCCGTCCAATGGTCAAGCGAGTATTCAGCTGCCGGCATCAGAGCTGCCATTGCAGCGTTGTTGACGACGATGTCGGGCACGCCGAATTCGGCTGTCAATTCCGGGAGTGCCTTCTGAAGCGCGGCGCAGTCTCGCAGATCCACAACGCAAGACTTTGCGCGCCCCCCTGCCGCGCTGATGGCCAGTGCCACTTCGGAAGCCGCGCCGGCGTCCTTGTCGACGATGTACACGCTGATCCCCCGTTGAATGGCCAGGCCTTCGGCTATTCGCCGCCCGATACCACTGGCGGCGCCGGTGATCAGAGCAACACGAGATGGTTCTTGAGTAATAGTCATTTGGTGGGAATCGAAAGGTTGCGCCCATCGTCGGCGCGCCGCTTAATCGGTTCACTGGGTGAACGCGTTTGCAGTGTGCCACCGCAAATCAGGCGAAAAAAGGGGTTACCATAGATTCATAACATCGATTCGGTTCATCTGTTGAAACTAGAACGCAGGGTTTTCACTATGGCAGAAATCCAAGACAGCACCATTGAAAAGCAGGGCTCACGAACATTGCGCCGTGGCTTGAGCATCCTGAAGCTCCTTGCCCGCTACCAGCCGACGGGCTTGGGAGTGAGCGACATGGCGCGAAAGCTCCAACTGGATAAGGCAACTACCTTGAGACTGGCGCGTACGCTCATGGACGAGAAGTTCTTGGCGCAGGACGCGAGTTCTCGTCGTTATCAGTTGGGTCCGGAGGCGTTTGCGGTGGGGCTGGCCGCGGAGCCCAGCTATGCGCTTCAGCGAATTGCAGCACCGTCGCTTCGTGCGTTGGCGCTGGAGACCGGCGACTGGGTTTTCTTCTCGGTTCGGCACGGCTTGGAGGTGATATGCCTTTCCCGTGCGAACGGAGACGTCCCCTACCCGCACTCGTCGCTCAAGGTCGGCGACCGTCACCCCTTGGGGTTAGGAGCCGGTGGTTTGTCGATTCTCGCGGCGATGCCGGATGATGAAGTCGACCTGGTGCTTTCGATCAATGCGGATGCGATTGCCAAGCAGTTTCCAAGCATGACAGTCAGTGTGATCAGGAAACTCCTGCAAGAAACCCGCGAGAGGGGCTATTGCTCGATCCCCGGCATCCTCGTACCAGGCTACTGGGGTGTCGGAGTGCCGCTTCTGCAACGCGATGGCCGCCCAGTTGCGGCCATCGTCTTGATTGCGAGTGCGTCCAGGCTGAGCGGCGCACGCCAAGCCGTGATAGGCGAGCGACTGCAACGCCTCAGTCGAGAGCTGATGAATCGTGCACACATCGAAATTGGCGACGACAACCAAACGGGGTTTGCCGCAGATGCAGCGCTCGATGAGTCTGCATCAACAACTTGACCAAATGACAAAATCCCGACACGTCATGTCGGATCAGGCGCCGGCTCCAGCCTTGCCAGCGAGCAGTTGCAATTCCCAGGCGAGTGCACACCGGTACCGCCGGCATGCTGCATCAGAATCTCGCCCAAGGCCGCCACCGTGGCTTCGCGCGCCCAATCGCGCTGCCACTCAGCCTGAACCGCAAGCCAGGTGATCGGCACCGCTCCCGCTGCGACCATGCGTCGCACGGCCATTTCATGGGCTTCGGCGGACGCCGCCGGAGGCGTCGGTTACGACATAGACCTCGTAGAACGCACCCGCTGGCGTGCTGCTGGATCGCCTCTATGCCGATGGCCGTGACCAGATGCGTCTTACCCGTGTCTGGCCCGCCGATGAGCACTGCGTTGTGTGCAACCTCGAGATGCTGGGTCATGGACCGGCTCTTTCATGCCGTGTACAGGCGGCTGGAACGGCGCCTTCAGACCAAGGCGACAGTCCCTGGCTCCTTGAAGGCCGAATGAAGAAGGTCCTTGCGGGTCTCTTGCAGGGCCCCAAGGCCATTTTTGAGACAGCAGTCGGCGTGTCCCAAACCGATAAGGGTCGGTCTTTGCAAACTTTTGTGTCCGCAACGTAGCCACTATGTGTCGCGATGGCGTACCCCGCGACGTAATAGCCAAAGATCGGTCCTCGGATCTCTTCAAGCATGAGGCGCAAACCCATGCCATCCGGATCTGAAAACTCAATCAAGCGCGCCGTATCAACCGTCACTCGCTTTCACCAGGGAGCAACACGCGGTGCGTCTTGCCGCTTCGGGTGAGCCATCTTGCCGCGAACGCCAGACCGGAGAGCGGCTCTCCGAACAGCCGGCCCTGCCCCTGGTCCCAGCCGTTCTTCTTTAGGAAGGCGAGGTGCGCGGCCGTATCGATGCCGCAGGCGACGCACGTCAGGCGGAGCCGGCGGGCGAGATCGCCTATGCCTAGCAGCATCGCCTGCAAGGTCGCGTCTCTTCCCAAGTCGCGCAGGAATGAGGCTTCAACCTTAATTTCGTCGCATAGAAGGCTGCGCAGATGCGCTACCGAGGAAGTGGAGCCAAACCGGTCGATGGCTAGCCGAAAGCCCTTCTTGCGAAGAGCAGCCATTTCCATTGTCTCGCGCGCTGGCAGACGGTCAATGACGCCGACGTGCTGCAGTTCCAGCGTCAGGTGGCGCGCCTCCATGCCAGCAGCAATGGTGGCGTCGGCTAGGTGACCGAGATCACTGGGGCGGATGTTCGCCAACGACGCGCTGATTCCAACTGGGATCGGGTGGAGACCGGCGGCACGCCAGTTCCGGGCGTGCTTGCTCAATTCCTCGAATTGCCATTCGAGCAGCGCCACGTCCATTTCGGAACTGCCCGCCAGCTCCGTGAGTTCGTCGCCCTCAATGATTCGGCCAGAAGTATGCCTCCAGCGCAACACGCTTTGCGCTGCGACCACTCGCCCAGTGGCGAGCTCCACTCGCGGTTCGTAGAGTAGTTCGATCTCGTCGCGGCTGATTGCATGTCGAAGCTCGGCACTGAGGTCCAGCCGGCTTTGCGCCAGCTCATTGAATTTGGGAGAGAAAAACTCATACCGGTGCGGCCCCGCCTGCTTGGCATGGCGCAGGGCCAGCCCGGCGTTACGGGTCAGGATGTCAGGGTCCATGCCGTCGATGGGGAACACCGACACCCCGACGCTGCTGGTGACGAATAGTTCCGGCGAGCCGTGACGGCGGAAGCTGACGGTCGCATCCTCAAGAAGCTTGTTGATGAATGCTGCCGCACTATGCACTCCGTCCATGCGCGGCACGATGATCGCGAATTCGTCGCCATCAAAACGATACAGAGTTGGATTGTGATGCTCAGAGCTCAGTTCACCGCCCCACTCCGTCTGCACGCAGCTGGCTAACCGCTTTGAGATCCGCTGGAGCAGCTGATCGCCAATCGAGCGGCCCAGCGCATCGTTGATGCGACCGAGCGCGTCCACGCCAACGTGCAGCAGAGCGCCGTGATAACCCTCCACCTTCGCGGCAGCTAGAGCGACAGCCACCTCCCGATGGTAGCGCTGCTTGTTCGGCAAGCCGGTCAGCCCGTCGTGCTGACTCAGATAATCGCGGTAGGCGCTCGCAGCCAGTGTGTTGCGGATTCGCAGGCCCAGCTCAGTTGGGTCGACCGGCTTCGACAGGAAGTCCATCGCGCCCATCTCCAGAGCCTTCAACTTGACGTGCGGATCGATGCTGCTGGTCAACACGATCACCGGCACGTGGCGTAGCACGGGGTCATCCCGCATGGTGGCCAGAATGTCCAAACCGCTCACCTTGGGCATGCTCAGATCCAGCAGCAGCACGGCCGGCAGCTCCTTGCGCATCATGGGCACCGCAAGCTCGGGGGCATCTGTGTTCACAAAATGCTTGTAACCGGCCTCGATGAGAAAGGCCTCCGTCATTTCAATGTTCAACACTTCGTCGTCAACCATCATGATCAACGCATCCGACAAGCCAGCCACTGAGCTGTGTCGCCACAGCATCTCCTGTGGCGACAGCGCTCGCAATGCCCGCTCTGATATCTTGTCCTCTCCGCGCGCGAAGATTGTTGGCTGCGTGGTCAGAGCGTCTAGCTCCGAATCGCCGCTCATTCGCTCCTTTGGCCTGTTCGTGTCGGTGTATTGCATGGGATGCTCGTTGAGTCTGTGTCAGCCGATAGCGATTTCAGGGATATCGAGTTGGTCCGCCATGCGGCTTAGGCGTTGCAACAACCCTTCAGCCAGGGACGCTTCTCCCGCCTTGGCCGCTGCCTCCATTTCGCGGGCTGGATCGGTGAAGGCGTCATAGCCCATCGTACCGGCAGCTCCCGCGAGCCAATGCGCCAGCCGCTCGACTTCGGGTAGATCTCCGGCCTCGACCGCTTCCTGGGCCTGCCGCAGCTGCTGATGCAGCCGGACCGCGAACTTGCGGACAATTGGCGCTAGTTTGGCGTTGTCCGCGAAGCGCGAGCAGATGGGTCCGGTAACCATCTCCGCCTCCTTGGGCAGGGTCGTCGTCGAATCGGCCATCACGGGCGGTGAGTCTTGGGTTGACTCTTGGATCTCAGCCCCCAGCAGTTGCGCGACCTGCTGCAGCAGCGCGTCGATGTCGATTGGTTTCGTCAGGAAGGCAGTGCACCCTGCCTGCAACACCTCCTCCTCGTAGCCTTTCATCGCATGCGCTGTAAGCGCTACGACCGGCACGTCCAAGCCGCGGCGGCGCAGCTCAACGGTTGCATCATAGCCATCCAGCACAGGCATCTGCATATCCATCAGCACCAAGTCGTAGCTGGCCTGCGCGAGCTTGTCCAGCGCCTGCCGACCGTTCTCGGCTTCCTCAACCCAAAGGCCTTGTTCGGCCAGCACCAGCGAAAGCAGCTCGCGGTTCTCGGCGCCGTCGTCGACCACCAGCACACGGGCCGCCGGGAGGCGCCAGCGCCTGCGACTGTCGCCGCCGGCGGAACTCGCCGCAGTCACGAATTGCGTCGCATCGAGCAGCTGTACGCCTGCGAGCGGACTGCTCTCGAAACTGAAGAGCATCTTGGTGCCCACGCCCGGTTGGCTGGTAGCTGTTAGTTCGCCACCGAGCGCGCGTGCAAAGCGGCGGCTGATCGCCAGGCCCAAGCCGGTGCCGCCGAAACGCCGCGTGATTGATGCGTCTGCCTGCGTGAAGGGGTCGAACATGCTCTCGACCTTCTCCGGCTCCATGCCAATACCGGTGTCGTGTACTTCCACCGTGTAGATGGCGCCGTTGCAGGCAAGCAGCACCTCAACGCTGCCCTTTTCCGTGAACTTGATGGCGTTACTAAGCAGGTTGAGCACAACCTGCCGGATGCGCGCGGGGTCAGACTGCACGTGTTCCGGCACTTGTGTGAGAAGGCCAAGCGACAACCGGATGCCTTTCTCCTCCGCCTTCAGCCGCAGCTCGGCCACTGCCTGTTGGACCAGTTGGTGCGGTGCGCAGGGGATCTTCTCCACGGTCAGCTGGCCGGACTCGACCTTCGAAAGGTCAAGAATGTCGTTGATCAGCCCCAGCAGGTGCTTGCCACTGTGGTGAATCGTGTCGAGATAGCGTGAAGATTCGCGTTCGCTCTTGCCGAAGCCTCGGCGCAGCAGTTCCGTAAAGCCGAGTATGGCGTTCATCGGAGTACGGATCTCGTGGCTCATGTTCGCCAGGAATTCGCTCTTCGCTCGATTGGCTGCCTCCGCCTCTTCCTTTGCAAAGCGCAATTCCACCCGGCTCTGCTCAAGTAGAGTGATGTCCTCGAGGCTAATGAGAACACCGGAGGCACGCTTGCCGGTAGTCATGACCGGGGAGCAATTCACCACGAAAGTGCGTTCCTGCCCGTTCGCGTCCTTGAGCTTGATGTGCAGGTCGCGCTGCACGACCCCTTGCGCGAGCGCGGTAGCCCATGGAAACGACCCGGGCGTGAGCGGCCGACCTGTCGCATCGAGCCACGCAATCGCGGACACTGGCCCGCCCATCAGATCTTCGTTCGATTTCCCCAGCAGCTTCACGATGGCCTCGTTGGCGAGCACCACTGTCTGGTTCTGGTCGATGACGACCAAGCCCTCAGTGAGCGAATCCAATGCCGAACGCACGCGGCCTGGGATCGCCCGCGAGGGATCGAGGTGGCGCAGGACCCGTGTGAGATACACGTGAAAGCCAAGGAAACACAGAAGGGAGCAAAACGCCAGCAGTGGCATCAACGGAGTCTGCAGCAGGCCCATCAGTCCCGATAACCTGGTTGGCTGGAACCGGAGCTCCAGTTGCCCCCAGGCTCGTCCGCCAGCTTCTAAATTAACCTGGATTTGCGCGTCGTTCGTGGCCGCGTTTTCGATCGGCACCCAGTTGCCCAGGTGGTCGCCGACAGCGATGAGCAGCTTACCGTCGTGCGCCCGTAAGCCGATCGAGCGGAGGTCCTCGTTGCGCGCCCGCACGAAGCGGAATACATCCTCCAGGGGCCGCGGGTCGACGCTGCTCAGGATGGCAGTGCTGCTGGCCGCTAGTGACTCCGCCAATCCGATCCGCCCATCGCGGATGGCGCTATTGCGGTCCGGCACCAGGCCTAAGAACGAGGCGGCCAGCAGCACTGTGCTGACCAAGGACACGAGGCCGAGCGAGATATAAGTCCGCGTGTTCAGGATCTTCATGCGAAACCTCGCAGGTCATCGCGGGGGCTGCCGCGGTCGAAATCGAGCGGCTCCTCCTCCCCATCGTCCTCCCCATCGTCCTCCTCATCCGTCATACGCGACAGCACGGGCAGGGGATCCAGGAAGCGCCACGCGGGCAGGGCCGAGAGATAGCTACCCAGAAGCACGCCACTTCGAATCAGCCACAGGATATAGATCACGGAGAGTCCAAGCGACACGCTCGCGACCGAGATGGTGACCGACTTGTCCAACTGCAGATCTTCGCGTGCTGATTCCCGCAGGCGGTCCAGCTCGCCGATGAAAGCGGCCGACCGCACCGCGCTCTGAAATTCTTCTAGTCGCGCGTCATCCGACTGACTGTCGATGCCAAAGCGCGCCAGCACGAGCTCGACCTCCGCTCGCATGGAGATCAGTTGGAGGCCTGTGGGATCGAACACCACGCTGCGGTGGCTCTGGCCCGAATCCGCTACAAGCACGAGACGCCCGGTAACTGACGATCCGACTGACGTCGGGGCAGTGTCGGATGGCTCCGTGGCGACGCCTTGGGCACCTAGGATGAATCCCGAGGTTCGGCTCCCCCCTGAAGCTACCGTCTCGCCCGCACCTGACGGCCCCGCAAAAATTGTTGGTGCAGCGGTGTCAGGCGGCAACGTGGTCGGCGTCGGATCAAGCGGTGTGAAACTGACTGTAGCCGGGCCGCCAATGCTCACCGTTTCCTCGGGTTCGTCGCTGACCGTCGGCAACGCCACCGGCGCGGTACTTGGCGCGTCATTGACCGCGGTGACCTGCAGGCTGGCACTGGCGGCGACTGCGGCAGTGCCATCGCTGATGGAGTAGCTGAAGCTCACGGTACCAGCGAAATCGGCGGCCGGGGTGAAGCTCCAGGTGCCATCAGCGTTGGCAGTGAGGCTGCCGCTGCTGGCCGCCAGGCCGGTGACGCTGAGGGCGTCGCCGTCCACATCAGCGGCGTTGGCCAGCAACTGGGTCGGCGTGATGGTGATCGCGCTGTCCTCGTTGATCGCCGGCAACGTCACCGCCACCGGCGCGGTACTTGGCGTATCGTTGACCGGGGTGACAGTCAAGCTGGCACTGCCGGCGACCGCGGCGACACCGTCGCTGACGCTGTAACTGAAGCTCACCGTGCCGTTGAAATCGGCGGCCGGCGTGAAGCTCCAGGTGCCATCGGCGTTGGCGCTCAGGCTGCCGCTGCTAGCGGCCAGCCCACTGATGCTGAGGGCGTCCCCGTCCACATCGCTGGCGTTGGCCAGCAACTGCGCCGGCGTGATGGTGATCGCGGCGCTGTCTTCGCTGATCGCCGGTAAGGTGACAGGCGCATTGGTCGGCGCATCGTTGACGGGGGTGACCGTGAGGCTGGCGCTGCCGGCGATCGTGGCAGTGCCATCGGTGACCGAGTAGCTGAAGCTCACCGCGCCGTTGAAGTCGGCGGCCGGGGTGAAGCTCCAGGTGCCATCAGCGTTGGCAGTGAGGCTGCCGCTGCTGGCCGCCAGGCCGGTGACGCTGAGGGCGTCGCCGTCCACATCAGCGGCGGTGGCCAGCAACTGGGTCGGCGTGATGGTGATCGCGCTGTCCTCGTTGATCGCTGGCAACGTCACGGAGGCGGTGGTCGGTGCGTCGTTGACCGGGGTGACCTGCAGGCTGGCGCTGCCGGCGACCGCAGCAACACCGTCGCTCACGCTGTAACTAAAACTCACCGTCCCGTTGAAATCGGCCGCCGGAGTGAAGCTCCAGGTGCCATCGGCGTTGGCGCTCAGACTGCCGCTGCTGGCCGCCAGGCCGGTGATGGTCAGGGCGTCGCCGTCCACATCAGCGGCATTGGCCAGCAGCTGGGTCGGTGTGATGATGATCGCTGCGCTGTCCTCGCTGATCGCCGGCAAGGTGACAGGCGCGGTGGTTGGCGCGTCGTTGATCGGGGTGACAGTCAAGCTGGCACTGCCGGCGACTGCGGCAACACCGTCGCTGACGCTGTAGCTGAAGCTGACCGTGCCGTTGAAATCGGCGGCCGGGGTGAAGCTCCAGGTGCCATCGGCGTTGGCAATGAGGCTGCCGCTGCTGGCCGCCAGCCCGCTGACCGTGAGAGTGTCGCCGTCTACATCGCCGGCGTTGGCCAGCAGCTGGGTCGGCGGGATGATGACGGCGCTGTCCTCGGCGGCCGGTGGTAACGTCAGCGGGGCGGTGGTCGGCGCATCGTTGACCGCGGTGACCTGCAGGCTGGCACTGCCAGCGGCCGTGGCAACACCGTCGCTCACTCTGTAGCTGAAACTCACCATGCCATTGAAGTCGGCGGCCGGGGTAAAGCTCCAGGTGCCATCGGCGTTGGCAGCGAGGCTGCCGCTGCTGGCCGCCAGCCCGCTGACCGTGAGAGTGTCGCCGTCCACATCAGCGGCGTTGGCCAGCAGCTGGGTCGGCGTGATGATGATCGCGGCGCTGTCTTCGCTGATCGCCGGCAACGTCACCGGCGCGCTGGTCGGTGCGTCGTTGACCGGGGTGACAGTCAAGCTGGCGCTGCCGGCGACCGCGGCAGTGCCATCGCTCACGCTGTAGCTGAAGCTGACCGTGCCGGTGAAGTCGGCCGCCGGGGTGAAGCTCCAGGTGCCATCGGCATTGGCCGTGAGGCTGCCGCTGCTGGCCGCCAGGCCGCTGACCGTGAGGGTGTCGCCGTCCACATCGCCGGCATTGGCCAGCAGCTGGGTCGGCGTGATGGTGATTGCGGGGCTGTCTTCGCTCACCGCCGGCAAGGCAACCGGCGTGGTGCTCGGGGCGTCGTTGACCGGGGTCACCAGCAAGCTGGCACTGCCGGGGGTCATGGCCGTGCCATCGCTGATGGTGTAGCTGAAGCTGACCGTGCCGTTGAAATCGGCGGCCGGGGTGAAGCTCCAGGTGCCATCGGCGTTGGCAATGAGGCTGCCGCTGCTGGCCGCCAGCCCGCTGACCGTGAGAGTGTCGCCGTCCACATCGCCGGCGTTGGCCAGCAGCTGGGTCGGCGTGATGGTGATCGCTGCGCTGTCTTCGCTAGTTGCCGGCAACGTCACCGGCGCGCTGGTCGGCGCGTCGTTGACCGGGGTGACAGTAATGTTCACGTTGCCAATTGCGCTGCTGAACGCTGTGGTGCCGCCGGTGGTCGTGGTGTCGGCCCGGCCGCCGGCGGTGCCGGACGTGCGGTCCCACGCGCGAATGGTCAGCCCTGACGCCACCGTACCGTTGAAGTTCGCAGCGGGCACAAATCGGAGCCGAGTTTGCGCGTCCGCAGCAAGCAGCAGCGCGCTTGCCACCGAAGGAGCCGTGACGGCATTCCAGTTGCTGCCGTCGACCGTGTACTCCCAGCTGCCGCTGCTGGAGTCGAATCCGATGATGGCGATGCCCTGGAGTGCACCCGTGTCCAAGTCGGTGACCTGGCCCGCCAGTAGAGATGAAATCAGGAATCCAGCGCCGGCGCCGCTGTCTTCCGGGATGGCCGCCGGCTGGGACACGCCATTCAGGACCGGCGCGAAATTGGGCAGCGTGAAGGCGGCAATGAACGCATCGCTTCCTTGGTTGGCTGTCTGATACGCGCCAGTCGTCGCCCACCCGCTACCGGATATATCGCCCGATACATAAGCGTGGTTGCCTGAGATCGCAATGTCGCCTACGTTGACCATGTCGCCTGCGTAGTACGTACCGTAATCCAGGTCGGCCGCGCCCGCGCCAGCGGGGGTGATCACGGCCAAGTACATCGGCGAGCCGGCATGGGTCGACTGCACGGCATCGGCGGTGATCGGAAAATCCGTGGAACCAGCCTTCCCCACCACGATCACACGGCCGCTGGCATATGCGACGTCGGTTGGACGGTCAGAACTGGACCCTCCAAGGTAGCTGGAATACACCAGCGAGGCGGCCCCAGTCTGGTTGGTGTCGTAGATGCGCAGGAAACCGGTGTCCGCGTTGCTGACCGCGGTCGTGGTCTGGAAGGCGCCGGCGGTAGTAGGGAAGCTAACCCCTGTGCGCGTCACCCCAACCACATAGGCCTTGCCGCTGCCATCGGTGGCTACGCCCGTCACCGTGTCCGCGTTGCTCGCGCCGATGTAAGTAGAGTAGCTTGTGTTCCCGGCCGCATCCAGATGGAGCAAAAAGCCGTCGATCGCGCCCCCCAGCGAGCCATCTGCTCCGCCGGTCGCGCTCCAATTGGAGGACTGGGTATTACCGACGACGTAGACGTCGCCGGTGCTGCCAAGGGCGATGTCCGTGGCCACATCCGTCGAGCTGCCCCCGAACAACTCTTGATAGACCACGCCACCATTGGCGTCGTATTTGTTGATGAAGGCATTGTCCGAGGAGCCGAACAGCAGTTGCAGCACCAGCGGAAGCAGGCCGTCATCGCTGGCCTGACCAGCCACGTAGACGTTGCCGGCGGAATCCATTGCGACCGCATTGCCGGAGTCGCCGGTGCTGTTGCCGCCGAAATAGGTGCTGAACACCAGGCTGCCAGAAGCGTTCAGCTTGAAAATCACTGAATCCTGGGCGCCAGAACGCGAGCTGTCGGCCGCCGACTGCATCGGAAAATCACCGGACTGAGTCCAGCCGGTGACGGCTATGTTGCCGGCGGCATCGACAGCAATGGCGTTGCCTTGCTCGTCGCCGTTGCCGCCAATCCGCGTGGAAAACAACAGCGTCGAGAGATCCGGCGAGAATTTCGCCACGTAAATGTCTCCGGGCCCGCCACCAGATCCCTGCACGCCGCCAAGGGGCGGATTGTTGCTGGTGGTGCGGCCGGTGATGTAGACGTTGCCCGCTGCATCCACCGCGATGGCGGGCGCGCTCTCGCTTCCGGTCGTGCCGAAGTAGGTCGCGTAGTCCAGCACGGGGTCGATCACCAGCTCACGCGAGCGGTCGTAGTTTTCGACGACGAAGCCGATACTGCCGTCGGCCCGGATCTCGTAGCGGCTCGCCACCTCTTCAAGTCCGTCGGGGCCCCGCTGGTAGCTCACCGGCGCTCGAAAACGGACATCGCTATCGGTGCCTTCCACGCGCAGCACGAGGTCCCCGTTCTCAGCGATAGAGGCCGTCGAAACCCCCTCGAATCGCAAGCTGATCGCTGACGGATCAGCGCCGGCGGCAACAATGAAGTCGTACTCCAGCTGCCGCTGGTTGCCGTAGTAGCGAACGTCGATGCCTTCGTAGACACTGCGGTAGACCACGGCACCGTAGTTGGCGATGCCGGTCTGCCATGCGGAAGGATCGTTCCCGATGACGTAGTTGCTGCGGGTCTGCAGCTGGGCTTGGCCTTCGGCTTCGGCGGAACGAGCGTCGCCTGCGAGCTCCAGTTGAACGGTACGCTGGCCGCTATCAGTCAGTAGGGTTAGGGACGCGTTGCCGCCCTGCAGCGAAATACCGTAACCCCCGCCATAGGCGATGAAGTCCACGCCTTCCGCGGCCTGTCCTTCGTTGACCTCAAAGGTAAGCGTCGTAGCGGCGTAGTTGGTGGCGACAGCGGCCGCTGTCCCAGGCGCGGTCGTTTCGGCGGCATATTCACCGTTGGTGTCCAGCGTGCGCTGCTCCACCGGCGCATCGGCCGTATCCATGTCCAGTGGCAATGCCGCGGCAAGATCGGCCGAAAACAGAAGCCGCGGCTCCAGCAACTCCGCCATGGGCGCCGGGCGAAGCGAGGCGGGACGGAGGCGCTGAGATCGAGGCATGTTCGGTCCGCCTAGGGTCTAGCGGGCAGCGAGTTCGCCCGCACCGGCTCGAACCGACCCGCTGGCGACGGGCTCAGCCGCGGCGAAGACGCGGTAGGGACGCTCTGCCGGGCAGTGGCGCCGCCGATGTCAGCCTTGCAGCGCAGGCCAGCCGGCAGGGAGAAGTCGGCATTCGGCAACTCCAGCCGGATGCGGAATGTATTGCTGGCTCCATCGATAACGCGGTCCACAAGTGTTACCTTGGCCAGCCTCGGCTCGGCACCCGGGAACTCAGGCGTGACCATGACGTTCATGCCGTGGCGCACGTCGACGTAGTTTTTCGCCGGCAGCACGACCTCCACCCGCAGCGGGTTGACGACGGCGATCCGGTAGACGGGCTTTTCCTCAACTCGTTCGCCGGTGGCGAGGTAGCGCTCGACCACGACGCCCGAGATCGGGCTGCGAATAGTGCGCTGTTCGAGTTGTGCCTGCGCGAGGCTGTGCTCGCGCGCATAGACCTGTCGCTGCTCGCGTGCCTGCGTGAGCCGGTTTTCGGCAACGATGGCCTCTGCGCGGGCCTGCTCCAGCGCCTGGTCTGAAATGAACTGCTGGTTGGCAAGATCCTTAGCCCGCCCTAGCTTCTGGCGTGCCAGATCTGCATTGGCCTGGGCAGCCCGCAGCTCACCGATGGCCTCGGCCTTGCTCTGAGCAACTGAAAGCAACTGGCGTTCGACGTTGGAGCGCAGGGTGGCCAACACCTGTCCTGCGCGCACTCGTTCGCCCCGGTCAACCGCGGTCGAATCGATAACCCCAATCGTCGGGCTGCCCACTTCGGACACGCGAAACGGCTCGATCAGACACCCTAACGCCTGCGCGAGAGTGGCGGCGGGAACCGCGAACGACGCGGCAACCACCCATCTAAGCTTTTTCATGTTGCACCTGCCGACTGAACGTCAAGTCGCGCTCCACGGATTCGGCGACACGGCTCAGTCTGGCACGATGGTAACGATATGTAAAGGATTCACGTCGTTGCGCGATCATAAGCGTGATCTTTGGCACGATTTCCGGGATTCCGTTGAGTGCCAGCGCCTGGAGCCAAGCGCGAGGCCACCAGCGCTGCAGCACCAAAGCGTCCGCAGACACCATTCGCTGCACGCTGCCGGGTTGCCCCTGCCGCCCGGCTCGCCCGAGGAATTGCCGGTCGATGCGCGCGGACGCATTCACTTGGCACAAGATCACATGCAGGCCACCGCGTTCCAATACTTGGGGATCGCAGCGGATGTCGGTGCCACGGCCCGCCATACTGGTCGCTACCGTGATGCGGCCGGCCCGTCCCGCCAAGGCGATGAGTTGGCTCTCCTGCTGGTCTTGGCGCGCGTTCAGCACCTCATGCGGCAAGCCTTGCCGCGCCAGCACGGCCGATAGGGCCTCGGAGTGGGCCACCGTTTCCGTGCCGATCAACACCGGCCTGCCCTCGTTGGCGAGGGTGCGCGCCTGCAGGGCGACGGCGTCCCACAGCGCACTGCTATCGGGTAACAGGCGGAGCGGCGCCATCTTGACGCGTGAGGGAAACCGCGGGGGAATGACCACCAGATCCAGGCCGTATACCTGCCGGAGCTCGTCGCGTGATTCCGCCAGCGTGCCGCTGGCACCCGCCAGACGAAGGTAGCGCGGGAAAAAGCGCTGCAACGTGATCTCGGTCACGGTCGAGTTGCGGTGCGACGCCGGAACGCCCTCCTTCCATTCCACCAACTGGTGCAGTCCGGCGGACCATGCGCGCCCCTGAGCGGCTCGTCCAGTCGTCTCGTCGATCAGCACCACCTTGCCGTCCCGCACAACGTAGTCATGGTCGCGGTTCAGCACGTGCAGGGCCACGAGCGCGAGTTCCACCGCGGCTTCCCGGTGCGCGCGGTGCCCGAGCAGTGAATCGTTGGCAATGGGCCAGGCGGCGAGTTGCTGCCTACCGCGTCCCGTCAGTTGGAAGCGTCGGCCATCGCCGCACGGCTGGTAATCGTCGTCCGCAGCCAGTCGCCGCGCCATTGCAAGGGCTTCCCGGTAGAAAACGGACTCGGCGGGGGAGCCCTGCGCGTGCGCCAGCACCAGCGGCACGCGCGCTTCGTCGATCAGCACCGTATCGGCTTCGTCAAGTATCGCCACGCACAAGCCGCGCAAAACCGGCGGCGGCAGGCCCTCTGTGCCTGCCAGCCGGCGGGCGCGCTGCTCCAGTGGTGACAGGTCCGCTGCATGCGCGAGGCCGTCGCGCAGATAGTCAAAGGCCAGCTCCTTCGCAGTGCAGTAGGTCACGTCCGCGCGATAAGCTTGGCGCCGCTGGACCGCGTGCATCGCCTGCGTGACAGCACCAACACTGAGTTGCAGCCGGTTGAAATACGGACGCAACGTCTCCGCGTCGCGCTGCGCCAGATAGTCGTTGGCGGTGACCACGTGGACCGGCGCGCGACCGAGCGCGGCCACAGCTGCCGCGATCGCGATGGCTGCGGTTTTTCCTTCGCCGGTGGCCATCTCCGCGAGCCGGTCGTCCAGCAGCACTCGCGCAGCCATCAGCTGTTGCCTGTGCGGGGCGTAGCCGGTGGTATGGGCGAGCGCACTGGCTGCGAGCACGGTTGCCTCAAGCAGCCAAGCATCTGCGTCCTCCGCCAGCCCCGGAAGCGCCATCAGGCGTGCCGACAAGGCTGACTCCGAAATCACACCGGCGGCTGCGGCAGCATCGGCAAAGCGCTGAACGGCCCGCAGTCCCAGGCAACACTGGTAGCGCCGTGCGCCCGGCTGCGGTGTCTGCTCCGGATACTCACCCCAGACTACGCCCGGGAAGGGCCACCCGCGGACCGCGCCCGCGCGGCTCATGTTTGTCCAATAGGGTTGAACTGGCGCAGCAGCAGCTGCCGCGCCATGCGCAGCGCCTGCCAGCCGAGCGGCTCCGGTGGCAGCGCGAGCTTCACCCATGCTCGGCCGCCGACGTGGCCCGCGGGCAGGGCCGGCACCTGCACGTCCATCAGGAAGACAGGAAGCTGGGTTCGCAATCCGTCGCCGTCCGCGGGGTCCACGGCTACGGGCCCGCCGTGGCGATCGCCCAGGGCGGCGCTTGGGAGCTGGCGGGTGGCTGCCGGCGTCTCGTTTTGCAAGACGGCCGCATGCGCAATCCAGGGCGCTTCCGCCAGCCGAACTTCCACAGACTGCACGCGGCCGCGCACGCGTAGCAGGTCCTCATCGCGCAGCACCAGCCGCACCAGTGCCGGATCGGAGCCGAGCAGGTATCCGACCATTCTGCCGCGCTGGGCGTAGGTGCCCAAGGCGTCCTCCTCGCGCGGCCAGATTGCCCGGCCGGCACTCCGGGCGCGAACCTTCAACCCAGCGAGCTGTTCCTCCGCATGCTCCTGTTCGGCGGCGTTGCGCTCGATCTGCTGGTTCAGATCTCCCGCGCGCGCGGGATCCTGTAACAGCGCTTGGTATTGCTGTGCCAACAGTCCGCCGCGTTCGCCGACTGTCTTCTCGTGCTGTGCCACCAACTCCGGATCGGACAGGTCCAACACCACGTCGCCTGCGGTGACGATCGCTCCATCGGCCACTAGCTGCCGCTCCACAAAGCCGCTAACCTCCGGTCGCAACTGGGCCTGATCGGGCGGCCACACGACGCCACGCGCCATCACGCTGGCCGGCACGGGAACCAGGAACAGGCCCGCCAGTAGCACCAGGACGGCGCCGGCCCCGATGGTCAGGACGCCCCGCCGTGCCGCGAGCTCGGGCGCCGCGGCGGCCGAGCGCAACAGTCCGCCGCCCACAGTGGTGACCAGCCAGCCAACCAAAACGAGCGACGCGAGCCATCCGAGCAACCACGAGTGGCGTCCTACCCAGAGCACCAAGGCGAACAGCAGCGCGAGCCGGTATGCCCACGAGGCCGGCGCGTACACCACGAGCCACTTCGCTTCCCCTGCGGCCAGCGCACCCGCTGGCAATGGCTGCCCAACGCCGATCCTTCGCTGCCAGGTCGAGGCCCACCAAGCTCGGCTGCGCACTGCCAGATTGGGCAATTCGAGCAGGTCGCACAACAGGTGGTAGCCGTCCAAGCGCAGCAACGGATTGCCGTTGAACAGGAGGGTCGAAATCGAGCAAATCAGCAGCACCACGGTCGACGCGTCGCGCAGCAGCCCGGGCGTGAGCACGGCCCAGGCAAACATTGCTCCTGCGGCCAGCGCCAGTTCGACCATGATGCCGGCGGCACTCACGAGTGCGCGCTGCCGGGCACTCTCGAAAGCATTTGCCGCACTCGCATCGACATACGGCGCCGGTGTGAGCAGCAGCAACGAAATGCCGACTTCGTGGACGGCGCCACCGAAAATGCGTACCGCAAGCGCATGAGCCAACTCGTGCAGAGCCTTGATGATCGGATATGCGACCCAGGCGATCGCATAGCTAGCCGGCGTAGCCAAAACCCGCAGGGCGTCCGCCTTTAGCTGTGGGAAGCTTACTGCTGCGGCTACTACCGCCAGCAATATCGCTAACGCCCACAGCGCGAACACGGGCCAGGCGGCCAGAGCCGCCCCCACCGGCGCCAACCGCTCTAGCAGCCGAGTGGGATCGAACAGCGGGATGCGCAGCATCAGCGGATTGATGAAGGCGCGCCGACGCCGTTCCTCATGTTCCCCACGACGCGCGAACAGTAGCGACAGATGCGGGGCGGCGTCGAAGTGCAACATGCCGGCGCGATAGAGCTGCGCCAGAAGCCGCAGGATGTCGTCCTGGCTGGGCGTCTCATCTCCCTGCTGCCGCAGCATCCCCTGCCAGAGACTTTCGACCGTCGCACGGCCGTCACACTGGCCGACGAAGATATACGCTGCGGGATTCAGCCGAAGCTGTCGGCCGGAGCCCGGCTCCACCAGCACGTGCCAGAGCTGGTTGCGCACCCGCTGGCGAACGATCTTAAGGCCGTCCACCAGGCTAGGCTTCAGCGGGGCGACCCGGTACCACGAACCGCTGGTCAGCGAATCGCTCACGGGGCCAGCGTCCAGAGCGCCAGGCGAAGCCAGGAGGCGACACGGTGAAACAGGAGCCAGGCTACGGAGCGCTGCCCCACCTCGATCTTGGCAATGCCGCTCAGGCCGGGCCGCAGGTCGGCCTGCCGATCGTCCAGCACGCCCTCCACCTCGAAATAGTTGCGGCCGTCGGCGGCAGTCGCCACGGGCACGATGCGCTTGGTGGTGAACCGCAGCGGCTTCTCGGGCCGTGCAGCTAGCGCCAGCTGTCCGGGCTGTCCCGGGTGGACCGCGCCGATGTCCGTCTCGTCGACTTCGACTATCAGCCGGAAGCCGTCCGAGGCGGACAACACCATCAGCACCTCGCCTTTGTGCACTGGCGCTCCGAGGTTCTGCGTCAGGTCGCCCTTGATCACAATGCCGTCGAAGGGCGCCGTCAGTTGGCTGCGTTCGAGCTGAGTCTCGGCCAGCGTCAGCAGCGCCTGCGCTTCCGCCGCCCGTGACTGGCTCACGACCATCTGAGTCCGGTCGTTGCGGGCCTGCGCGGCCCGGTAGCCATTCTCGTGCTGTCGTAACTCGCTTTCTCGGCGCCTGCGCTCCAGCTCCAAGTCCTGCGACGACAGCCTCGCCAATACCTGGCCGGCTTTGACATGATCGCCGGGCCGAACGTTGGTCTGTTGCAGGAATCCGTCAGCGGCGGCCACGACGGCACGTTGAACCGAACCTTCCAGCCGCGCGGGTGCGCTCACGCGCCACGGCAGCGGCGCTGCCAGGGCCAGCAACAGGGCCGCCAGGGCGGTGCCCATGGCGAGATGACGCCGCTCGCGCGTTGCCAGGCGCTCACGCAGTGTGTTGCGCCAGCGAGCGCGCCAGGGCGCTTCGGCGTCTTGCTTCATGGCCAGGACAGGCCCTGAAAACGAAGCGACTTCCTCGCATAGCGCGATTTCTACCAGCGTCAGCGGCGTGTCGGAGCCACTTTCAACAGTCAACGCGCCAATCGCCTGCCCACTTGCCACGATGGGAACGCTGCAGGCCTCGGCGGCTCCAGCTAGCTGTCGGTGCGCGAGCGTAACGTGCGGGTGCGCCTCGAGCGGTGGCCACCGCACTGTTTGGCTTTGATCCAGCGATTCGTGCATGGCGGCTGCAATCGCAGCGCCGGCCTCCAGCCGAAGGTCGATCTCGCCCGTCTGAGAACTTCCGGCTATGACTATTCGTTCGTCTTTGAGAAGGCCGACACTCACCCGTCGGCAGCGAAGAATCTCCGCCAGTTCCGCCGCGAGCGCCGTGGCGGCATCAGCAAGCGGCCTGCGTGATAGCAGCGCCGCCTGGCAGCGCAACACAGCATCCCGCGATGCCAGGGTGCGCCCGGCGACTGACAGGAGTTGCGGCGGGGCCTTGTCCATAATGTCGAAGTAACGAATTGTGCGCGACTTCGCACCGTACCGCCAGCTACGGAAAAGAGGCGCAGCGCCGCAACAACAGTTTCTAGGCAGAGCGACCCCGCGTCATCCCTACCGCCGGTGGGCCCTCAGGCAAGCAATGCCAGGCCGTCTGCTTCCGTCCAACGTAGCCGGCGCTAGCTCAGGCTGCATGCCGCGCGGCCCACGACCGGCGGCCAAGCTGAAGCGATCTGAGCGAACGAAAATCTGAAGCTGCTGACAGAGCGCCTTTGGTGACCCGGCGCAACTTGGCAAGGTGGACTGTCAGTAGCGCATCGGGATCGACAGGAAAGACTTCAAAAACATGTCGGGGGCGGCCAAGGACTACGCCTATGACGTGCCGGTTCGCCCCGAGGTCTACGGGATCTGGAGACTTACCTGTGCGACTACCGACCGCTTCTGGCCGACACTACCAATCCCTACCTGTTTGTCTCCAGCGCGTGTCCCGCCAGTGCGTCGACAATGCAGTGCGCTGGGTGGACGCGCACGTGACCAAGGCGCTTACCGGCGCGTGACGCCACTGAAGTTCGCTGCGGGGGACGTGTTGGTCCGCGCTGCTTTAGGCCACGGAACTGCCATGTGTCGGCTCTGGCGCACCATGAGAGTTTCGCACCCGGCGAAGCGCCGTCGGCGAGACCTCTCGGCAGCTAAGGCGTTGCATGCCATGCGATTGGATCAATCCTGGCGTTCGTCGATCTGCCAATAATGATGGTGCCCGCTCAGCTCGGCCGCCCTCTTTCGCGCCTGCTTGTCGAGCCTCATGTGCGCCTTCGAATTCCAAACATTGGAATGAGAAAGGGGCTTTGCTCCTACTTTCATAGCAACAAAGCCCCCAGATGCTTGGCGGAGTGGACGGGACTCGAACCCGCGACCCCCGGCGTGACAGGCCGGTATTCTAACCAACTGAACTACCACTCCTGGTAGGCTGCTTTCGCCCTTACGGGCCAAGTGCTGCCGGCTTGTTGCCTTGTTAACCTGCGGTTAATTTGGCGACCCTACGGGGATTCGAACCCCGGTACTTACCGTGAAAGGGTAATGTCCTAGGCCTCTAGACGATAGGGTCAAAACCTGAACTGACTTCGGTGGTGGAGGTAAACGGGATCGAACCGATGACCTCTTGCATGCCATGCAAGCGCTCTCCCAGCTGAGCTATACCCCCATTATTTCCGGTCTGCCGCTTCGCGCCAGCCCGTCAATTTCCGAGCCTTGAATTATAGCCAGTTTTTCTAGACCGCCTTCAACCTGCTGAGTACTTCCTCGCGGCCGCATAGTTCCAGCACCGCATCTAGCGATGGTGTTTGCGCCGTTCCCATCACTAAAACGCGCACCGGCATGGCGAGTTGCGGCATCTTCATGCCGGTGGCACGCAGCACTTCCTTGATGGCCTCGCCAATGGCGGGCCTGTTCCACGGACAACTCTCAAGCATCGCGGCCAGCATGCCGACGGCCGGTCGCACACCCTCGACCACATGCTTGGCAACCTCGTTGGGATCGGGCTGCACCGGGGTGTAGAACTTGACGGCCCAATCGGCCAGCGCCACTGTCGTGTCGCAGCGATCCTTGAACAGCGCGCAGATGCCGGGCAGGCGATCGTCGGCGGCAATGCCGCGCTTTTGCAGTTGCTGCGCCACCAGCTGCGCGAGCGGCCCGTCGGCCATCGCCTTCATGTGCTGTGCATTCACCCAGCGAAGCTTGGCTTCGTCGAACTGCGCCGCGCTGCGGCCCAGGTGATCGAGGTTGAACCACTGCAGGAACTGCTCGCGGCTGAAGATCTCGTCGTCGCCGTGCGACCAGCCCAGTCGCGCCAGGTAATTCACCACGGCGTCGGCCAGGAAGCCCTCGTCGCGGAACTGCGTCACCGGCTTGGCGCCGCTGCGTTTGCTCATCTTCTCGCCCTGCTCGTTCAGCACGGTGGGCAGGTGCGCGTACACCGGCGGCTCCTCGCCGAGCGCGCGGAAGATGTTGATCTGGCGGGGCGTGTTGTTGACGTGGTCGTCGCCGCGGATCACGTGCGTGATGCGCATGTCGATGTCATCGACCACGACGCAGAAGTTGTACGTAGGGGTGCCGTCGGGACGGGCGATGACCAGATCGTCCAGCTCGTCGTTGCTGATCTCGATGCGGCCCTTCACCTTGTCCTCCCAGGCCACGACACCGCCCATCGGGTTCTTGAATCGCAGCACCGGTTGCACGCCTTCGGGCACCGGCGGCAGCGTCTTGCCGGGCTCGGGCCGCCAGGTACCGTCGTAGCGCGGCTTCTCCTTGTTGGCCATCTGGCGCTCGCGCAAGGCGTCGAGTTCGCCCACGCTCATGTAGCACGGGTACACCAGGCCGGCAGCCTTCATCTGCCCCAGCACTTCCTTGTAGCGGTCCATGCGCTGCATCTGGTAGAACGGGCCCTCGTCATGGTCCAGGCCCAGCCAGGCCATGCCCTCGATGATCACGTCGACGGCGGCCTGCGAGGAACGCTCGACGTCGGTGTCCTCGATGCGCAGAATGAACTCGCCGCCGGTGGAGCGCGCGAACGCCCAGGGGTAAAGCGCGGAGCGGATGTTGCCCAGGTGGATGAATCCCGTGGGCGAGGGAGCAAAGCGGGTGCGAACTGTCATGAGCCCATTTTATGGGCGTGCTGGCCAGTGCCAGGCGGGGCGGTCGAACTCGTCCCGGGCGGCGACCCGCGTTTCGCCGAGTTCCTTCTCCAGGGTCAGTGATTGGCAGCCTTGCTCTTGCAGGGCCGCGATCAGCCGATTGGCGTGAGAAACGACGAACACCTGCGAACGCTGGGCCGCCTGCCCGATCAGGCGGCCCAGCGCCGGCAGCAAGTCGGGATGCAAGCTGGTCTCGGGTTCGTTGAGCACCAGCAATTCGGGAGGCCGCGGCGAAAGCAGCGCGGCAATCCACAACAGGTAGCGCAAGGTGCCGTCAGAGAGCTCCACCGCCTTGAGCGGCCGCAACAGGCCATGCTGGCGCATGGTGGTCTCGAAGCGGCCGTCCCGGCTTTCGATTTCAATGGCAGCGCCGGGAAAGGCATCGTTCACGGCCTGGTCCAGCGCCGCCGGATCGCCGATCTCGCGGATGGTTTGCAGGGCCGCGGCGAGGTCGGCTCCCTCGTGGCCCAGCACGGGCGTATGCGTGCCGATCTGGGGCATGCGCGCCGGGGCCTGCGCGTCCGTGCGGAAGTGATCGTAGAAGCGCCAGGAGCGGATCTGCTCGCGCAAGGCCAGCATCTCCGGTGTGCGGCGCGGATCGGCGACCTGCGAGAGCATGCTGTCGAAGCCGGCCATGCGATCGTGCACGATCTGCCACTCACCGTCGTCCCCGCGCGATCGCACCAAGGCGCCCTTGCGCTCGACCAGCATGGCCGAGGGACGCTGCACCGGTCCGGCCCAGACGAATTCGCTCTTGATGACGGGGTCGAGGCTGAAGGCGGACGAGCTGGGCGCCGGCAGCCCCAGGTCGATCGAATAGCTGAATTCCGATCCGACGAATCCCAACCCCAGGCTCACCGGCTTCCTGCGCACCGTGCCCTGGATGGGAACCTCGCCGCGCCGCATCGCGGCCGACAGCGTCTCGGGCCCGGCCCACAGCGTGGAAGCCAGTCCGCCTTCACGCGCCAGCGAACCGATCACGCCGCCCTGGGCGGTTTCGGCCAGCAGCCGCAAGGCCTTGTAGATGTTGGACTTGCCGCTGCCGTTGGCGCCTGTGATCAGGTTGAGCGGCTCCAGCGGAATGACGAAGTCGCGCAGCGTGCGGTAGTTCTGGACGGCGAGGGTCTGCAGCATGGCGCGGGCCTTCTCAGCGGCCCGCGGAAATTCGAAGCTCGGTCATCGCGCTCTCCCCATGCCAGTGGGCCCGGGCCCGTTCTTAGTTCAGCGTGTCCAACCCTCGCAACAGGTCGGCCTTCAGGTCTTCCAGGTGTTCCAATCCCACCGCAACACGCACCAGGTTCTGCCGGATGCCGGCGGCCAGCCGCTGCTGTTCGGTCAGGCGCCCGTGCGAGGTGCTCGCCGGGTGGGTGATGATGGTCTTCACGTCGCCGAGGTTGGCGGTGACCGACAGCAGCTGGGTCGAATCCACCACATGGAAGGCATTCTTGCGGGCATGGTCGGCATCCGCGGCCTTGATGTCGAAGGACACCACGGCGCCGCCGCGCCCTGACTGCTGCGCCATCGCCAGCTCATGCTGGGGGTGGCTCTTGAGGCCCGGGTAGTAGACGCGTTCGATCTTGGGATGGCCTTCCAGCCACTTGGCCAGCTCGAGCGCGCGCTGCGACTGCGCTTCCATGCGGATGCCCAGCGTTTCCATGCCCTTCAGCACGACCCAGGCATTGAATGGCGACAGGCTCATGCCGGCGCTGCGCATCACAGGGATGAATTTGTCCGCGATCAGCTGCTCGCCGCCCACCAGCGCACCGGCGACCACGCGGCCCTGCCCGTCCAGGTACTTGGTGCCCGAGTGCACGACGATGTCGGCGCCGAACTTCACGGGCTGCTGCAAGGCCGGCGAGCAAAAGCAGTTGTCCACGGCGAGCAAGGCGCCAGCGTTGTGCGCGATGTCGGCCAGCGCGCGGATGTCGCAGACGTCCGCCAGCGGATTGGTCGGCGTCTCGGCGAACAACAGCTTGGTGTTGGGCTTGATCGCGGCCTTCCACTCGCCCACATCGATTTGCGAAACGAAGGAACTCTCCACACCGAACTTGCCGAACTCGGTACCTATCAGCTTGATGGTCGAGCCGAACACCGAGCGCGAGCACACCACATGGTCGCCCGCCTTGAGCAGGCCCATGCACAGGAGCAGGATGGCGCTCATGCCGCTGGAAGTGGCGATGGCGTCTTCCATGCCCTCCAGCGCCGCCAGCCGCTTTTCCATGCTGGCCGTGGTCGGGTTGGTGAAGCGCGAGTAGATGTAGCCCTCTTCCTCGCCGGCGAAGCGGCGGGCCGCGGTTGCGCTGTCGGGCTGGGTAAAGCTGGAGGTGAGATACAGCGCCTCGGAGTTCTCGCCGTACTGGCTCTTGTCCACGGCCGCGCGTACCGCGAGCGTTTCGAGGTGCAGGCCCGCGGGCAGCTTCTTCTCGGGCATGATCAGACCTTCGCCGGGCCGCCCCTAGAAGGGCTGGGCCCCCTCGGGGGGCAGTGCAGCAGCGTAGCTGCAAACGTGGGGGCACACATCTTATGCGTCCTGTGCGTTCGGCAAGGCCAGCCGCGAGGTGTCTTCTTCCAGCGGGTCTTCCTGGCCGATGCGCGCTTCGTTGATGCGCGCGATGTCGTCGGCGTTGATGTCGCCCGTCACATACACGCCGTCGAAGCAGGAAGCGTCGAAGCCGTCGAGTTGGGGATTGAGCGATCCGATGGCGCGCTTCATCCCTTCCACGTCCTGGTAGATCAGGGCATCGCAGCCGATGATCTGGCGCACTTCCTCGATGGTGCGGCCATGGGCCACCAGTTCGCTGGAGGTGGGCATGTCGATGCCGTACACGTTGGGGAAACGCACCGGCGGCGCGGCGCTGGCCAGGTACACCTTCTTGGCGCCGGCGTCGCGCGCCATCTGCACGATCTCGCGGCTGGTGGTGCCGCGCACGATGGAGTCATCCACCAGCAGCACGTTGCGGCCCTTGAATTCGCTGGCGATGACGTTGAGCTTCTGGCGCACCGACTTCTTGCGCACACCCTGCCCCGGCATGATGAAGGTGCGGCCCACGTAGCGGTTCTTCACGAAACCCTCGCGGTACGGCACGCCCAGCAGATGCGCCAGCTGCGTGGCGCTGGGCCGGCTGGATTCCGGAATGGGGATGATCACGTCGATCTCGTTGGGCGGCACCGTGGAAACCACGCGCTTGGCCAGCGTCTCGCCCAGGTTCAGGCGCGCCTGGTAAACGGAAATGCCATCCATGACCGAATCGGGCCGGGCCAGGTACACGAATTCGAAAATGCAGGGGAACAGCTTGGGCGCGTCGGCGCACTGCTGCGCGTGGACCTTGCCTTGCAGGTCGATGAACACGGCTTCGCCGGGCGCCAAGTTGCGCTCGAACACATGGCCCGTGCCCTCCAGCGAAACCGATTCGCTGGCCACCATCACGGTGCCGTCCTTGCTGCGGCCCATCGACAGGGGCCGGATGCCGAACGGATCGCGGAAAGCCAGCACGCCGTGGCCGGCGATCAGCACGATGACGGCATAGGAGCCGCGCACGCGCCGGTGCACGTTGCGCACGGCGGTGAACACGTCCTCGGGCTGCAGCGGCACGCCGCGCGTGGACTTCTCCAGCTCGTGGGCGAAGACGTTCAGCAGCACCTCGGAATCGCTCTCGGTGTTGATGTGGCGATGGTCCGTGGAGAACAGCTCGGCTTTCAACTCCTGAGCGTTGGTGAGGTTGCCGTTGTGCACCAGCACGATGCCGAAGGGAGCGTTCACGTAGAAGGGCTGCGCCTCTTCCTCGCTATAGGCGTTGCCGGCGGTTGGATAGCGCACCTGGCCCAGGCCTGCGGTGCCCGGCAAGGCCCGCATGTTGCGGGTGCGGAACACGTCGCGCACCATGCCCTTGGCCTTGTGCATGAAGAACTTGCGCTCCTGCTGGGTGACGATACCCGCCGCATCCTGGCCGCGATGCTGCAATAGCAGCAATGCGTCGTAGATCAGCTGGTTGACTGGGGCGCTACTGACAACGCCGACGATTCCACACATAAGAGCCTCTTACCCCGGTAGGTAGTGCCCGAACCGCTCGGGCAATACCGGTTTCATTTCCTTGAGCACCGCCGTCGCGACGTCGGCACCCTTCGACTCCGCCCACCACTCGCCGCGCTTGAGCGGCGTCATGTTGATCACCACGGCCAGCGCCAGCAGCAGCACCGCGCCCCGGATCAGGCCGAACGCCGCGCCCAAGGCGCGGTCGATCGGTCGCAGCCCCACGGCCTCGACCAGCCTCTTGGTCAGCCAGGCCAACAGCCCCCCGGTGAACACCACGGCGATGAACACCACGACAAACCCGGCCGCGTAGCGCATCGCCTCGCCCGCGCTGCCCATCGGCAGCAGGGCCGCGGCCTTGGGCGCGAACCATTGGGCCAGGATGAACGCCGCCACCCAGCTGATCACCGACAACACTTCATACACCAACCCGCGCCAGGCGCCCAGCAGCAGCGAAGCGGCCAGCACGGCCAGGAACACCCAGTCGAGCGCGACCATCTATAAGGTGAGGATCGCGGCCGGTAAATCCAGGCCCTTGATCTTGTCAGCCGCTTTGTCGGCTTCAGCCCGGTTCGCGAAGGGGCCCACGCGGACCCGGATGCGCTTGCCGTCCTTGGTTTCGGCCACGTTCGTATAGGTCTTCAGCCCGGCGCGTTCCACCTTCTGGCGGGCCTCGCGGGCCTTGCCGACGTCGGCAAAGGCGCCCACTTGGACGACGAAGCGGCCCTCGACGGCGGCCGCCTTCGACTTGCCCTCGAGCAGGGCCTTGGCCTTGGCGCCGTTATCGGGCTTGGCTTCGGGCTTGGCCGCTACCTTGGGCTCGGGCTTCGGCTCGGGCTGAGGCTCCGCCTTCGGTTCGGGTTTGGGTTCAGGTTTCGGTTCGGGGCTGGCCTCGGGCTTGCTTTCGGCCGCGGGCGCAGCCTCGGCAACCTTCGGCTGCGCCGGCGCCTGGACAGCGGGCTGGGCCGGGACGGGCAGCGGCTTGACCTTGTTGCGGTCCGGAATCTCGATCGGGATGTCGACGGCGATCGGACGGGGCTGCGTGTCGAACAGCAAGGGGAAGCCGACCACGCCAATCAGCACGAGCACGCCGGCACCGATCAGCCGGTGCCTGGCGCGCCTGCGCATCGCCTCGATGCTTTCGGGCTGGCGGTGGGTGGCTGCCGACTCGTCGCCACCTTTGCGGGATTTGAAAAAGGGCATGAATGCTGTCAGCTCGCGAGATGTTTGGCCTGAAGGCGGGGTAAACCGTCCTTCAGAACGCCGCCCACGGTGTAGAACGATCCGAAGACCACGATTCTATCAGCGGGGTCCGCGGCGGCCACCGCCGCACGCAACGCTTCCATCGGGTCGCCGTGGGTGCTCGCACCCACATCGGTGCGCTTGTTCTGCGCCTGCCATTTCGCCAGCAGGTGCGCCGCGCTCTCGGCTCGCGGCGTCGGCAGGTCGGTGAAGTACCAGCGGTCGATGAGCGGCCCGACTTTCGCGAGCATGGGGCCCAGGTCCTTGTCCGCCATCGCGCCGAAGACGCCATGCGTAGTCGGATAGAAGCCCATCGCGTCCAGGTTGGCCGCAAGCGCTGCGACCGAGTGCGGGTTGTGGGCCACATCGAGCACCAGCGCGGGCTGCCCGGGCACGATCTGGAACCGCCCCGGCAGCTCCACCATGGCCAGGCCGTTGCGCACGGCCTGCGCCGTGACCGGCACCGATTGGCGCAACGCCTCCAGCGCAGCCAGCGCGCCCGACGCATTGATGAGCTGATTGGCCCCGCGCAAGGCCGGATAGGCCAGGCCCGAATAGCGCCGGCCGCGGCCGGCCCAGGCCCACTGCTGCTTGTCGCCGGAGAAATTGAAATCGCGGCCCAGCGTCCAGAGATCGGCCCCGATCTCGACGGCCCGGTCCAGCACGCTTTGCGGCGCCACCGGGTCGCTCACGATCACCGGCCTGCCGGTTCGCATGATCCCCGCCTTCTCCCGGCCTATGCTTTCCCGGTCGGGGCCGAGATAGTCCATGTGGTCCAGGTCGATGCTGGTGATCACGGCGCAGTCGGCGTCCACGATGTTCACGGCGTCCAGGCGCCCACCCAGGCCCACCTCCAGGATCGCAAGATCAAGTCCCGAAGCCGCCATGAGACCCATGATAGCCAGCGTGGTGAACTCGAAGTAGGTCAGCGTCACGCCTTGCCGCGCCGCCTCGACCCGCTCGAAATGCGGCACCAGGTCCTGTTGCGCGACGATTTCGCCATGGATGCGGCAGCGCTCCTCGAAATGCACGAGGTGCGGCGAGGTGTAGACGCCGGGTCGATAGCCCGCTTGCAGGGCGATCGCCTCCAGCATGGCGCAGGTCGAGCCTTTGCCGTTGGTGCCGGCGACGGTGATGACCGGGCAGTCAAAGCGCAGGCCCATCCGCGTGGCCACGGCCTGCACGCGTTCCAGGCCCATCTCTATCGTCTTGGGGTGCAGGCTTTCGCAGTGCGCCAGCCAGTCTTGCAGGGTTTCCATGCACGCATTGTCCCAGCACTATGATTTGGGCCTGTTCACACTATTTTTGCAAGTGCGAACGCGGTTAAAACAGCGCCAATCTAGGCGCGCGACGACGCCCAGGCTGGCCGCCTGGGCTAGGAGTGCAACAACGAGTGGCGCTGTTTTAACCACGTTCCCTTCGGGTTGCGGCCAAAAAGGCCATGCGCCGCGTTGCGAAGCCTTGCCGGACGTTGAGTCCGGCCGCGTTTCGCGCCTTGCGCATGACCTTTTTGATCCGCAACGCATCTTGCAAAAATAGTGTGAACAGGCCCATCCATGAAGATCGTTATGTATGGCATTACCAACTGCGACACCGTGAAGAAGGCTCGCGCCTGGCTGGGCGAGCACGGCATCGCCTACGAGTTTCACGATTTCAAGAAGCAGGGCGTGCCCGCGCAGCAGCTGGACGGCTGGATCGCGCAACTGGGCTGGGAGCGCCTCGTCAACCGGCAGGGCACGACCTGGCGCAAGCTGGCTCCGGCCGCTCAAGCCGAAGTGAATGACGCGGACAGCGCCAGGAAACTGATGCAGGACCAGCCCAGCGTCATCAAGCGCCCGGTCGTCGAATGGGGCGAGAACACCACAGTCGGCTTCGATCCGGCGGCCTGGGCGTTGCTGCGGGGCGCCTGAACAGGCACTTTTACCGTCGCTTTACCCAAATGGCAGCGCTTGCGGCGCGGGTTTTGCCTAAAATTTCAGCATTGAAGGCAACCGAAGGAGCGGTCGATGAAAAGAGCTGTTTTGTTTTCAGCGATGGGGTTGCTGGCTGCTGCCGGCACGGTCGAAGCCGCCGAAGAGGTCGGGCGAGTCATTTCCAGCACGCCGGTGGTCCAGCAAGTGGCTGTGCCGCGGCAGGTGTGCAACTACCAGCCGATGGTTGTGCAGCAGCCCAATTCGGGCGGCGGCGCGGTGTTGGGCGCGATAGCGGGCGGTGCGCTGGGCAACCAGATCGGCCATGGCTCGGGCCGCGCGGCTGCCACCCTGATCGGGTTGGTCGGCGGGGCCGCGGTGGGCAACAACATCGAAGGCCCGAGCGGCTACGTGCAGAACGTGCAGCAATGCACCACCCAGACCACCTACGAAAACCGCACGGTAGGCTACAACGTCACCTACGAATACGCGGGCAGGCAACACAGCGTCCAGCTGCCCTATGACCCGGGCGCGACCATCCGGCTGGAACTCACGCCGATGGCGGGCGCTAGCGGTCCCGCGACCGGCGGATATGCGACTGCCGCGCCGGTGGCCGAGGGCCCGAGCTCCGGCCCCCCGGGAACTGCGGTGGGCGTCATCGTCGGCACGCCCATGGTGCAGCCCGTGATGTCGGCGCCCGTGGTCACGTACCCGAGCTACTACCCGGCATATTCGGCATACCCGGCGTATCCCGCGGCCTACCCCTATTACTACGCGCGTCCGTACTATTACCCGCCCATCGGCTTGTCGCTGAACCTCGGGTATTCACGCGGCCACCATCACCACCACCGGCGATAGCGTCCGGGCGGGGCCTGCGGTCCGGGGCTGGGGGTTGACCGAAGTTAAAATCGGTCGTTTCCCCCCAGCCCTTTGCCATGACCACCGAAAAATTAGCCGTCGCCGGCGTCACGACCCAGGCCAATGTGTACTTCGACGGCAAGTGCGTAAGCCACTCCATTATCCTGGCCGACGGGACGAAAAAGTCCGTCGGCGTGGTCTTGCCCGCACAACTGACTTTCAATACCGGCGCGCCTGAGATCATGGAATGCGTGGCCGGAGCCTGCGAGTACAAGCTCGCCGGCACCGACGAATGGCGCAAGAGCGGTCCCGGCGACCAATTCAGCGTGCCGGGCAATTCCAGCTTCGAGATCCGCGTAGCCCAGGCCTATCACTACATCTGCCACTTCGGCTAACCAGCGGCGCAACCTGCCATGAGCACCATCCTCGAGCACCTTCCCACCGGCCAGAAAGTCGGCATCGCTTTTTCCGGCGGCCTGGACACCAGCGCCGCGCTGCACTGGATGCGCCTGAAGGGCGCCATCCCCTACGCCTACACCGCCAACCTGGGCCAGCCCGACGAGCCGGACTACGACGAGATCCCGCGCAAGGCCATGCAGTACGGCGCCGAGAAGGCGCGCCTCGTCGACTGCCGCCTGCAACTGGCGCATGAAGGTATCGCGGCGCTGCAAGCCGGCGCCTTCCACATCTCCACCGCGGGCGCGACCTACTTCAACACCACGCCACTGGGCCGCGCCGTGACCGGCACCATGCTGGTGGCCGCCATGAAGGAAGACGACGTCCACATCTGGGGCGACGGCAGCACCTTCAAGGGCAACGACATCGAGCGCTTCTACCGCTACGGCCTGCTCACCAACCCCAACCTGCGCATCTACAAGCCCTGGCTGGACCAGCTGTTCATCGACGAGCTGGGCGGCCGCTCCGAGATGTCGGCGTTCATGACTAAAGCGGGCTTCGGCTACAAGATGTCGGCCGAGAAGGCCTACTCCACCGACTCCAACATGCTGGGCGCCACGCATGAAGCCAAGGACCTGGAACACCTGAACAGCGGCATCAAGATCGTCAACCCGATCATGGGCGTGGCCTTCTGGAAGGACGAAGTCGCCGTGAAGGCCGAGGAAGTCACCGTGCGCTTCGAGGAAGGCCAGCCGGTCGCGCTGAACGGCAAGACCTTCGCCGACCCGGTCGAGCTGATCCTGGAAGCCAACCGCATCGGCGGGCGCCACGGCCTGGGCATGAGCGACCAGATCGAGAACCGCATCATCGAGGCCAAGAGCCGCGGCATCTACGAGGCCCCGGGCCTGGCGCTGCTGTTCATCGCCTACGAGCGGCTGGTGACCGGCATCCATAACGAGGACACCATCGAGCAGTACCGCGACAACGGCCGCAAGCTGGGGCGCCTCTTGTACCAGGGCCGCTGGTTCGACCCGCAGGCCATCATGCTGCGCGAATCGGCCCAGCGCTGGGTCGCGCGCGCCGTCACCGGCGAAGTCACGGTCGAACTGCGCCGCGGCAACGACTACTCGCTGCTCAACACCGAGTCCCCCAACCTCACCTACAAGCCGGAGCGGCTGACCATGGAAAAGGGCGAGTCGAGCTTCTCACCGAAAGACCGCATCGGCCAGCTCACCATGCGCAATCTCGACATCGTGGACACGCGCGAGAAGCTGGGTATCTATACCAAGGCTGGGTTGCTCTCCGTCGGCGGCGGGGCGGCGTTGCCGAGCCTGGGTAACGACAAGGACTAGTACCCGGTTGGCTAACGGGCCGTCATCCCGGGCTTGACCCGGGATCCATGAGGAATCGAGCCATACGACATACGCCTGACCATTCGCTCCAGCCGACGCACTACGGCCTGCGGCGTTCGCACGACCACTCGTCGGCATCTCATGATGGAGCAGGCCGCGAGAGGTCTCTCATCCGAGCTTTGATCCTGGGCTTCGCGATCGCGGCGCCGCTGGCGCTGATCGTTCTCTGGCCGCATGCGCCGCTGGCCGGCGCGGGACTGGTGGCACTGTCGCACATGCTGCTGCTCTATCCCACGCTGCGGCCGAACGTGCAGTGGCTCGGGCCCGTGATCACGCACTTCGCGACGTCGCGCAACGAAGTGTGGCTGACCATCGATGACGGTCCGACGGACGACACGCGCGCGGTGCTGGACCTGTTCGACCGGCACGACGTCAAAGCCACGTTCTTCGTGAAGGGCGTCCTGGCCGAACAGCACATCGACGTCGTTCAGGAGATGCTGACGCGCGGCCACACGGTGGCCAATCACACGCACGCGCATCCGTCGGGCAGTTTCTGGTGCTCGCCGCCGGGACGCGTGGCCAGCGAGATCGACGCCTGCAACCGCGCCATCGCCACGGCCGCGGGCACGGCGCCGCGCTGGTTCCGCGCGCCGGTGGGGATGAAGAACTTCACCGTGCACCCGACCCTCGCCCGACGCGGCATGCGCCTCATCGGCTGGACCGCGCGCGGCTTCGACGCCGTGCGATCCGACCCCCGGGAAATCCTCGCGCGCATCCTCCCCCACCTCTGCCCCGGCGCGATCATCGTCCTCCACCAGGGCCGCGAGCACTCGTTGCGCGTGCTGGAGTACGTGATCATTGCGCTGAAAGAGCGCGGGTACGCGTTGGTGATTCCGGAAGACGCGCAGCTCCAAACGAGGGCGGCTCAGATCTGAATCCGCGTTCCCAACTCGATGACGCAGTTGTTCGGAAGCCGCAGGAAGTCCGCGATATTGCCTGCGTTCCGGGACATGAAGGCGAACAGCCCTTCCCGCCAATCCGCCATCCCCGCCCCCTTCGTCGGCACAACGATTTCACGGCTGAGGAAATACGAGGTTTCGAACAGGTTGATGGGAAGCGTGTGCGAACTGCATTGTTCCAGGGCCGCTGGAATATCGGGTGAGTCCTTGAAGCCGTAGTTGACCTGGATCCGCCAGAATCCTGCCGCCAAGGGCTCGACGGTTACGCGTTCGGCCGGCGAAATCCACGGTACGTCGTGAAATACCACGGTGAGTATCAGGTTGCGTTCGTGCAAGACCTGGTTGTGCTTCAGGTTGTGCATCAGGGCCTGCGGCACGGTATGGGGAGACGCGACTGCGTAAACAGCCGTTCTCGGAACGCGATGAACCGAGTTGGCGACGAGAGCCTCGACGAAAGGAACGAGCTCAGGGTCTCCCTGGCCGATGCTTTCAACAAGCAATTCGCGCCCGCGTCTCCAGCTTGCCATGATGGAAAAAACCAGGATGCCCAGCACCAGCGGGAACCAGCCGCCCTGCATGAACTTCAGGGAACAGGCAATGACCAGGAGCAGGTCGAGCGCCAGGAAGACGCTCGTTGCCCCAATCGCCAACGGCAGCGGATACTTCCAGGCGTGCCGGACCACAAAAAAGGTCAGCAGCGTTGTCGTGAACATGGTGACGGTGACGGCAAGGCCATAGGCCGATGCAAGGGCGGATGAGCTGCCGAACCCCACGACGGCCAGCAAGACGGCGGCCAACAGTGTCCAGTTGACCAGCGGCATGTAGATCTGGCCTATTTCCTTGGCCGATGTGTACAGGACGTGCATTCGCGGCAAAAGCCCCAGTTGTATCGCCTGCTTGGTCATCGAAAAGGCGCCCGTGATGACGGCCTGCGATGCGATCACCGTGGCCACCGTCGCCAGTACGACCGCAGGAATGAGCCAGGCCGACGGGAACAGTCGAAAGAATGGATTGGCCAGCGCCGTCGGGTCACGCATCAGGAGCGCCCCTTGCCCCATGTAGTTCAGCGCCAGCGAGGGCAGGACCAGCCCGGCCCAGGCAAGCTGTATGGGGCGTTTGCCGAAGTGACCCAGGTCGGCATACAGCGCTTCCGCCCCGGTGACGGCCAGGACGATGGCGCCCAGGACCACGAACATGTGCCAGCCCTGCGCGCTCATGAAAGACAGTGCTTGCAGCGGGTCAAGGGCCGCCAGGATGGCCGGCTGCTGCGCGATTTCGACGATGCCGGTCACTGCAAGCACGGCGAACCACATCGCTATAACCGGTCCGAACAGCTTGCCCACCAGCCCCGTGCCGAATCGCTGCACGGCGAAAAGGCCGATGAGGACCGCGATCGAAATAGGCAATACGTAGGGCTTGAATGCGGGCGTGGCCACCTCCAGTCCCTCCACGGCGCTGAGTACGGATATCGCGGGGGTGATGATGCTGTCGCCGTAGAACAGCGCGGCGCCGAAAACACCCACCAGAAGCAAGGCGATCCGCCGACGCCGCGTGGTCCCGGCCGCCTTGGCGGCCAGCGCGGTCAAGGCCATGATTCCTCCCTCACCGCGGTTGTCGGCGCGAAGGATCAACAGAACATATTTCAGCGTGACCACCATCATCAGCCCCCAGAAGATGACGGACACCGCGCCTATGAGGTGCTGGGCATCGAGGGGAATCCCGGTGTGGGGGCTGAAAACCTCCTTCATGGTGTAGAGCGGGCTCGTCCCTATGTCTCCATAGACGACCCCCAGGGCACCCAGCGTGAGTGCCGCGCGGGTTTCCCCGCCGGAAGAATTTGTCATTGCTTTTCACTGACAGATGAACACGAACGCAGTCTGCCCGTGGACGCATCAGGAAAGCATAAGGACGCCCATCAATCGGCTGCAAGCCGGTAGCCGACACCCGCCTCGGTCAGCAGGTGGCGTGGCTCGGCAGGGTCGCGCTCGATCTTGGCCCTGAGCTGGCCCATGTAGAGCCGCAGGTAGTGCGTGTGGTCGGAGAAATCGGGCCCCCACACGTCTGTCAGCAACTGGCGGTGTGTCACGACCCGGCCGGCGTTGCGCACCAGCCGCGCCAGTAGTTTGAATTCCGTAGGGGTCAGGTGCAGGGGCACGCCATCGAGCTGCACCAGCCGCAAGTTGAGGTCGATCCGCAGACCATCGAGTTCGTGGATGGTGAGCGCCGGGGAGATTGCGGTGCCCCGGTGCCGCAGCGCTACCCTGATCCGTGCCAGCAGTTCGCCGACGCTGAATGGTTTGATCAGGTAGTCGTCGGCGCCGGCGTCCAGAAGCTGGATCTTCTGCGACTCCTGGTGACGGGCCGAGACCACCAGGATGGGAAGTGAATGGTGCTTGCGCACCTCATGCACGAGCTCGATGCCGTCGCCATCCGGCAATCCCAGGTCGAGCACCACGACATCCGGCAGCAGGTTGTGCAAGAGCGCCTTGGCCTCGCTGACCGACACGGCGGTCGCGACCTGGAAGCCCTCGACGGCGAGTGAGGACTGCATCATCGACCGTATCTCGCGGTCATCCTCTACAACGAGGACACGCAAAGTCATGGCAGTTCTTGGGGAGGTGCCGGGTCCAGTGGCAGGGTCAGCATGAAGCTGCTTCCCCCGCCCTTGCGACATGCTACCGTCAAAGTGCCGCCGTGGGCATCCGCGATAGCACGGCACACGGCCAGGCCGAGGCCGGCTCCCCGCGTGCCGGAGTAGTCGTTGCGCCGATAGGGCTCGAAAATCCTCAGCTCTTCGCCTTTGGCGATGCCAGGCCCGCGGTCCTTGACACAGACATGCAGCTCGTGCCCGCTCCGGCACACCTCCAGCTCGATGGAGTCGGTGCTGTACTTCAAGGCGTTGTCCAGCAGATTTTCCAGCAGCTGCGCCAGCATCACGGGGTCGGCCAGTATCAAAG
The DNA here is from genome assembly GCF_013155545.1 of Caenimonas soli. Lineage (GTDB taxonomy): Bacteria > Pseudomonadota > Gammaproteobacteria > Burkholderiales > Burkholderiaceae_C > Ramlibacter > Ramlibacter soli. Next base: position 146,783 of record NZ_JABJVV010000010.1, read on the forward strand.
GCAACTGGGCCGGCACCTTGGACTTGATGCGCCGGGCAGGGTCCCGCTGCCGGACCCTGGCAAGCACCGCCCCCACGATTTCTTCCATGGATTCCCAATCGCGGTTGAGCACGCCGGCGTTACCCAGGCGCACCAGTTGAAGGGTGTTTTCGGTGAGGGTGGAGAGGTAGATCGCTTCGCTGAGAATGCTGCCCACAAGGCGCTCCTGCTCCGCCGGGTTGAGTTTGTCCCGCTGCGTCTGCAGCGATGACGCGGCGCCCACGATGGCCGCCAGGGGCGTGCGCAAATCATGGGAAATTGCTGCCAGGAAAGTGCTTTGAATATGGTGGCGCTGGGATTCTTCCTGGGCCGCCTGCATGGATAGAGTCAACTGCAGGCGCAAAAGTGCCTGTGCTATCAGCGTGCAAAGGGCCTGGGCGTGTTCGCGGCCGCTGTGGTCCGCCGCCGATATGTTCTGGACACAAACGGCCCCGTGCATCTTCCCCTTGTAGCCGAGCGGCAGGTACCAGGCATTGAGTCCCGGCCAGCGGCCGGTCCCGGGGCCCAGCGTGGCGGCCTCCCGCATGCAACACAGCATCCCGTCGCGCAGCCCGGCTGGCGAGTCGACCTCGCCTTGCCGGTTGAAGCCGGCGATCACGCACGGGCCGGAAAAAGCGGCGTCGAATGCCTCGCGTCCCGTTGCCAGGACGACCTCGGGGTCTGAAACGTCGGCGAGATTCGTCGCCAGCGCCTGGAGCTGGCGCGCCCGTTCTTCGTTCAGGTGAGCAGCTGCCGTCTCGCGCCGCAGGGCTGCAGCCAGGTGGCTGATGACCAGGGCCACTGTCAACATGGCGAAGAGGGAAATCAGGTGTTCCTGGCTTTCGACCTCGAAGGTCCACCGCGGCGGCACGAAGAAAAAGTTGAGAGCCGTCACCGCGCCGAAGGCGGACACCAAGGATGGCACCCTGGGCAGGCTGTAGGCCGCTATGACCACCGCCAGGACATAGAACATGGCCTGGCTGGTCAGTGATACATGGCCCTCGAAAAGAAACCCCACGCCTGTGGCTGCCGCGAGCAGCAACAGCACCATGGCCCAATCGCGCGCGGTCGGCGTCGTTGTCCTCTCGGAGACGTTGGTGCTCATGGGACGGCAGCGTATCACCGCCCGTGTCAGGATTGCGTTAGGAAATCTGGGACGGCCGGCGCAGCCGAAGCTGGTTGGGCAGCGGCACCGAGCGGCGCAGCACGTCCTCGGCCAGCCACAGCGCCGAGCGGCGGGCGCGCTGCGCCACCATCGGCAACGGCATCTGCACGTAGTCGTCGTTGAAAACTTCGAAGCTGTAGTCGCCCGCATAGCCCAGCGCGTCCAGCTTGGCCATCATTTCCACCAGCTGCTGCGTGTGAACGCCCTCGCCGGGGAACACGCGGAAGGTGCGCGCGGTGGCCATCCGCTCCTCGAAGGTGCGGGTCTCCTGCCACATGAAGTCCGACAACTGCACCAGGAAGATCTTCGCCGGATCCAGCTCGGCGATGGCAGCCAGCGGGGTCTTGGCCGCCAGGATATGGAACGAATCCAGGCCGACGCCGAGGTTGGGGCTGTCGGCGCGGCAGACGGCGTCCCAGGCGGTCGTGAACTCGTTGACCGTGCGGCCCCACGACAGCCCCTCGTACGCGATGCGGATGCCGTAAGGCACCGCCAGCATGGCGAGCTTGCGCAGGTCGCGCGCGATCACGTCCAGGTCGGCGCTGGCATGGGTGGACGTCGAGGAACAGGCCAGCAGCACGTCGCAGCCCAGGGCCGCGCACATTTCCAGCATGGTCTTGGCGATGTCGACCTTGTAGCGGTGCAGGTGCCCGCTCAATCCCTCGAAATCGCGCAGCACCTGGAAGCCGGTGCCGCGCAGGCCGCTGGCGCGCACTGCCCGCACGGCGGCCTTCCAACCCTGCGGGTGCCCCACCAGGTCATTGGCTTTGAGCATCACCTGGCTGAAGCCGGCCTCCTGCATGGCATCGAGCTTGGCCTCGAGCGGACCGGCCAGCGTGATGGTGTCCATGCCGAAGCCGAACAGGGCGTCGTGATGGCCGGCGGTACCGTTCATGCGGCTTCCTGCGCGGCGGCACCGCCGCTGTGCACCAGCTCGAACACGACGCTGCCCAGGTAGGTCTTGGTGATGGCCCCGCGCCGCTCGGTGTGGGCTGCCTCGGTCTCGACGAATTCGACGCCGCGCGCACGCAGCGCCCGCACGGCGGCCAGCACGTCAGGAACGCCCAGGCCGATGCGCTGCAGGTGCTCGCGGGACTCCTCCAACGCGTCCAGCTCCGGCTCGACGAGCTGCAGCATGAACGAGTTGGCGGGCGCCAGGGCCGGCGCCCGCAGCAGCTTGCCCGAGGGCATGATGCCGAAGCGCTGCGCGTCCGGAATGGTCTCGGTGCCGAACAGCTCGGAATAGAACTCGATCCAGTCGTAGCTGCGCGCCAGGCCGATGTACTGGACGATGCCGAAGAAATGGATGCCCGCGACGGCAGGCGGCGCCGGGTCCACCGACGGGATGGGGATGAAGTCCACGTCGTAGATCGAGAACTCGCGGTAGCGGTCGACGAAATAGATGCGGCTGCCGCCCACGCCATGGATCGCGGGAATGTTCAGCTCCATCGGCTCGGGATGCGCCGGCACTTCCCAGCCGCCCCGCTCCAGCACGTAGCGCCAGGCGGCGCGCGCGTCGCGCACGCGCAGCGCGATCGCGCTGATCACGGGGGCCTCGTCGGGGGCCGGCGCATCCTCGCCGCTCACCGGATGCGCGTTCACCACGATGTTGAGCGAACCCTGGCGGTACAGCAGCACCTCGCGCGAGCGGTGCCGCGCCACCGGCCGGAACCCCATCATCTCCAGCACATGGCCCAGCGCCTGCGGCTTGGAGGTGGCGTACTCGACGAACTCGACGCCGTCCAGGCCCAGCGGGTTGGCCTCGTCGCTGAACGAGGCCTGCATCGGCTCTCGCGCGTGTTCGGGATGAAGCAGCAGGTCGCTCATTCGAGTCGCCTTCTTTTTCAGTACTGCAGGCGGGCCACCGAGCGCAGCGCCTCGGGGGTGGTCGTCGGGAATCCGAAGAATTCGAGGTAGGGCGGGATCATCTCGAACAGCATGTCGGTGCCGACCTGTACCGGGCAGCCGCGCGCCTTCGCGGCCTGCAGGAACGCCGTGGTCTCGGTCTTCATCACCACCTCGCCGACCCAGGTGCGCGAGTCCAGCCGCGACACGTCCACCGGTAGCGGATCGCCGGGATTCATGCCCAGCGGCGTGGCGTTGACCACCAGGTCGAACTCCGCCGGATCGTTGTGGCCGCAGCTCACGGCCACCGCCGGATAGTGCGTGCCCAGACGCCCGGCCAGGCCCTCGGCCGCGCCGGGCTGCACGTCGTACACGGAGATCTCGGCCACGCCCGCGCCGGCGAGCGACGCCGCGATGGCGCAGCCCACGCCGCCGCAGCCGACCACCAGCGCCCGCGCGCCCGCCAGCCGCAGGCCCTTGCGCTTGAGGCCGCGCACGAAGCCTTCGCCGTCGAACTGCTCGCCGCTGAGCCGGCCGTCGGGCAGGCGCTTGACCGCGTTGCACGCGCCCGCGACCTTCACGGTGGGCGTGGCTTCATCGAGCAGTTCCACCACGCTCACCTTGTGCGGCATGGTGATCAGCGCCCCGCGCATGTTCTCCAGCGTGAACAGCCCGCGCAGGACCTGCGCGAAAGACTCGGGCCGGGACGCCATCGGCACCACCACCGCGTTCACGCCGATCGACGCGAAATAGGGGTTGTAGATCATCGGCGCCTTGAACGAATGCGTCGGGAAGCCGAGGTGGGCGATCAGCTCGGTCTGGCCGTCGATCTGCGGGGACATCTTGTTCACGGTCAGGCGGCGGCCCTGCTCACTTGCGCAGCTTGTCCAGCTCGGCCATCATCGAATTTACCGTGGCCTCGCCGACGCTGGCCGAGTGCTTGGCGATCACCGGCTTCATCCTGTCGCGCAGCTTGCCGAATTCCGCGGCGGGCAGCTCGGTCACCTGCATGCCGCTCTTCTTGAGGCTTTCCAGGATGGTGCCGGCCGCGGCGCGCGACTGCTCGCGCTCGTACTTCGCCGATTCGGTGGCCGCGTCCTGCACGATCTTCTTCTCGTCGGCCGACAGCGTGTCCCAGAACTTCTTGCTGATCACGACGGACTGCGGGTTGTACTGGTGATTCGTCAGCGTCATGTACTTCTGAACCTCGTAGAGCTTGGCGCCCTGGATGGTCGCGACCGGGTTCTCCTGTCCGTCCACGGCCTTCTGCTCCAGCGCGGCGTACAGCTCGGGAAAGGGCAGCGGCGTCGGGTTGGCGCCCAGCGCGCTCACCCAGTCCACGTTGATGGGGTTGGGGATGACGCGCAGCTTGAGGCCGGCGATGTCCTCCACCTTGGCGATGGGGCGCTTGCTGTTGGTGATGTTGCGGAAACCCAGCTCGTAGTAGGCCAGGCCCACCATGCCCTTGTCTTCCAGCTTGGCGTGCAGGGCCTTACCGAACGGACCGTCCACCACCGCGTCCGCCTCCTTGGGGTTGGCGAAGAGGAAGGGGAAGTCGTAGATGGCGAAGTCCTTCACCACGCTGGCGAAGATGCCGGAGTTCATGGACGCCATCTCCAGCGCGCCGCCCTGCAGCGCCGACATGTTGGCCTGGTCGCTGCCCAGCGCGCCGCCCGGGAATACGGTGACCTTGAGCTTGCCGCCGGAGCGGGATTCGACCAGTTCGGCGAACTTCTCCATCCCGTTCACGATCGGGTGGCCCTTGGCGTTCTGGTTCGCGAACTTGATGGTCCTGGTCTGGGCGTGGGCGAGGCCGAACGAGGCCAGCACGGCAGCGGCGAGCAGCGTCTTGAGGAATTGTCTTTTCATGGTCTTGTCTCCAGTGGGTAAGTTGGATCGGCGATCAGCCGTACAGCCAGCGGGCGGGCACGGTGACCAGGGAGGGAAAGAGCACCATCAGGAACATCATCGTGAACTGGGCCAGCATGAACGGCCAGACGCCCTTGGTCACCTCGTCCATGCTCATCTTGCCGACGCCGGCCACGGTGCTGAGGATGGTGCCGACCGGCGGGGTGATCAGCCCAATCGAGTTGTTGATCATGAACAGCACGCCGAAATAGACCGGATCGATGCCGGCGGCCTTCACCAGCGGCATCAGCACCGGCGTGAGGATCAGGATGGTCGGCGTCATGTCCATGGCGGTGCCCACCACCATGGTCAGCAGCATGATGGCGAACATCAGCAGTTTCGGCTGGTCCAGCAGCGGTTGCAGCAGCTTCACCACCTCGGCGGGAAGGTTGGCCACCGTGATCATCCAGGCCGAGACCATCGCCGCGGCCACCAGGAACATGATCACCGCCGTGGTCTGCGCCGCTGCCAGGAACAGCCCGTAGAGTTGGGAGAGTTTCAGCTCGCGGTAGATCACCATCGAGACGAACAGCGCATAGACCGCGGCGACCACGGCCGCTTCTGTGGGCGTGAAGACGCCGAACTTCAGCCCGACGATCACGATCAGCGGCAGGCCCAGCGCGAAGGTCGCGTCCTTGAAGGCCGCGATGACGTCGCCCCGGGTCGCGCGCGGCGGCGGCTCGGTCCGTTCCTTGCGCACCAGGAACCACCACGTCACCCACAGCGAGGCGCCCAGCAGGATGCCGGGGAAGATGCCGGCGATGAAGAGCTTGGAGATGGACACGTTGGCCGCGACCCCGAACACGACGAAGCCGATGCTGGGCGGGATGATGGGGCCCATCACCGCGGCGGACGCCAGCAGGCCCGCCGAGCGCGCCTTGTCGTAGCCGGCCTTGTTCATCATCGGCAGCAGCAGAGCGGCCAGCGCCGCGGCGTCGGCCACGGCCGATCCGGACAGCGCCGACATGAGGGCCGCCGCGATGATCGCGACGTAGCCCAGGCCGCCGCGCACATGCCCGACCAGCGTCATCGCCAGGTGGACGATGCGGCGCGAGAGCCCGCCGGTGTTCATGATCTCGCCGGCCAGCATGAAGAAGGGCACGGCCAGCAGCGGGAAGCTGTTGGCGCCTTCGAGCGTGTTCTGCGCCAGGATTTGCGCGTCGAACATGTTCATGTGCCACATCAGCGCGGCGCCGCACGCCAGCAGCGCGAAGGCAATCGGCACGCCCAGCGCCATGGCGCCCAGCAGCGAACCCAGGAAGATGGTGATGGTCATGCGCGCCCTGCTTTCTGGAGGGCCGCGGCCTCGGCGGCGGCCACGTCTTCCTCGGATTCGACGATGCCGATCAGCTGGTCATCGGCGAGCTGCCCGGAAACCAGCTTCCAGAAGTCGTGCGCGATGATCAGCCCGCCGAGCACGGCGAAGACCAGGCCGCTGGCAAAGAACCAGGCCATCGAGGCCTCCATCACCGCGCTGGTGGTGCCGGTGTTGATGACAGCCTGCTGCCAGCCGCCCTTGGCCATCAGCCAGCACATGTAGAGCATGATCAGGTGCGTCGCGCCCAGGCAGATCTTCTTGCCCCGCACCGGCAGGCGCGACACCAGCGTGTCGGTGCCCAGGTGGCCGTGCGATCGCAGGGCGACGACGGCGCCCAGGAAGGTCATCCACACGAAAAGCCAGCGCGACAGTTCTTCCGAGACGGTGATGCCCGAGTTGAAGCCGTAGCGCAGCACGACGTTGCCGAACACCATGACGACCATCAATCCCAGGCACACGACCATCAGGACCGAGAAAAGTCGGCAGATGCCGTCGATCAGTTTTTGCAGCACGCTGTCTCCTTGCCCCGTATTTTGTACGGACTGGTTAGTTTTATTTCCAGGGAAAACCCGAGGTTGTCCCGGTTCCACGCGCCGCGCGGATCAGATCTTGCGGACGAAGCGCGCGATCATCTCGACCACGTTGTCGCGCCGGTGCGTGATGTAGGCCCGCGACTTCATGTCGATCTTGAAGATGAGCCCGAAGGTGTGGGCGTTGGAGACGTTGAAGAAACTCAACGCGGAGATCGACGCGTGGATGTCCACCGGGTCCAGGCCCTTGCGGAAGGCGCCGCTTGCGATGCCGCGCTTGTAGAGGTTGCCGATCGCCTCGATCGCCGGCACGTTCAGTTCCTGGATGCGCTGGCTCTGCGCCAGGTACTGGCCGCGGTTGATGTTCTCCGACATCACGAGGCGGATGTAGCTCTCGTGGGCCAGGTGATGGTCGAAGGTGAAGGCGACCAGGCGGCGCAGCGCCTGCTCCGGCTCCAGGTCCTGCAGGTGCAGCTCGGACTCGATGTCGCGCACGCGCCGGTACGCCTCTTCGAGCACGGCCAGGTAGAGCCCTTCCTTGCTGCCGAAGTAGTAGTAGATCATCCGCTTGCTGGTGCGGGTCGCGGCGGCGATCTCGTCGATGCGCGCGCCGGCCAGCCCCTTCTCGCCGAACTCGGCCTCCGCCACTTCGAGGATGTTCGCCTGGGTCCGCTCCGGGTCGTTGGTGCGCCCGGTCTCCTTGCGCGCCGGCGCCGCGCCGCGCGCCCGTTTCGCGTGTACTAGTTCGTTCATTCATGAAGTATAGAGGGCGGCGCCCGGCCGGCGCAACCGCCCTTCAAACCGCACTTAGCCTGCGGCCGCTTGCTGCGCGAGCGCCACGATGCCGCGCAGACCGAGCAGATACGACAGCGGCCCCAGGCCCTGCAGCGTGCCCTTCACCGCCGGCGAAATGATCGAATGGCTGCGCCAGGGCTCCCGGGCCGCGATGTTGGACATGTGGACTTCGAGCACCGGGAACGGCATGGCCTTGATCGCGTCGTGCAGCGGCACGCCGTGCTGCGTCAGCCCCGCCGGGTTCACCAGCGCGCCCGCCGCGCTGTCGATGTTCCGGTGCAGGAAGTCGATCAGGTCGCCTTCATGGTTGGACTGCAGCGTTTCGAGTTCGACCCCGAGTTCCGCGGCCAGCGCGGCCAGCTGGCCGTCGATCTCCGCCAGCGTGGTCGTGCCGTAGATGTGGGGCTCCCTGCGGCCGAACAGGTTGAGGTTCGGCCCGTGCAATACCAGGATTTTCATTTGCGGATCCGGGCCAACTCGTCGTTGTACAGCTTGACCACGGCGGGGTCGTAGCTGGCGGCGAACTTGTCGGTCACCGGCTTGGCGATCTCGCGCATGCGGCCCTGCTCGGCCGGCGATACTTCGTTGAACTGCATGCCCTTGGCCTGCAGTTCGGCAACGGCCTTCTGCGCGGCGGCGCGGCTGGCCTGGCGCTGGTAGGCGCGCGACTCGTTGGCGGCCTCGTGCATCATCCGCTGCTCCGCGGGCGAAAGGCGGTCCCAGAAGCGCTTGCTGACCAGCATGATGTTGGCGGCGTACACGTGGTTGGTGGCGCTCACGTGCTTCTGCACTTCGAAGAACTTGTTCGAGAGGATCACCGAGAAAGGGTTCTCCTGGCCGTCGACAGCCTTGGACTCCAGTGCGCCGTACAACTCGGCAAACGGCATCGGCACCGGGTTGGCCTTGAACGCCTTGAAGGTTTCCAGGAACACCGGGTTGGGGATGACGCGGATCTTCAGGCCGTCCAGGTCCTCGGCCTTCGTGATCGCGCGCTTGCTGTTGGTGACGTTGCGAAAGCCCAGGTCCCAGTAGCCCAGGGCCACCAGCCCCTTTTCCGGCAGCCTGGCGATCAGCGCCTGGCCCAGCGGCCCGTCCAGCAGCGCATCGGCCTGCGCGAAATTCGCGACCGAGAACGGGAAGTCGACCAGGCCGAATTCCTTCACGATGCCGGCCAGCGACGTGGTCGCCGGCGCCGACATTTCCTGCACGCCGCCCTGCAGCGCGGACTGCTGCTGCTGCTCGTTGCCCAATTGGTTGGACGGGAACTCCTGCACTTTCAGCTTGCCGCCGCTCTTGGCGGCCAACAGCTCGGCGAAGCGCTTGACGCCCATGCTGACGGGATGGTCGGTGTTGTTGAGGTGGCCGAACTTGATGACGCGTTCCTGGACGTCCTGCGCCGGGGCGGCAACGGCCGCCAAAGCCAAGGCGGTGCCGAGCAGGGCGCCGCGAAAGAGGGTCTTCACTGGATGTCTCCTTGGATGGAAGCGCGATCCCACCATGGAGTCGCGGCTGGGGCATCATAGGAAGCCGGTCAGAACACCATTCCACGACGGAACTTCATTTCACTATGTCAAATCCAGACGCCGCCGCGCCCTCGGGCACCGTCGAGAGAACGATGCGCATCCTCGAGCTGCTGGCCTCGCAACCGGAGGGGGCGGCCCTTGTCGCGATGGCCGACGAACTGCAGCTTCCGCGCAGCGCCTGCCACCGGCTGCTGGCCGACCTCATGCGCTGCGGCTACGTGCGGCAGCTGCGCGAGCTTGGCGACTACGCCCTCACCATCAAGCTGCCCGCCCTGGGCCTGGGCTTCCTCAGCGCGGCCGGCATCGTCGATGTCGCCCAGCCCATCATCGACCGGCTCGCCGACGCCTCGGGCGAGCTGGTCAGGCTGGCATTGGTCGATGGCGACCGCCTCACCTTCGTGGCGAAGGCGCAAGGCGCGCGCTCCGGCCTGCGCTACGACCCCGACATGGGAATCGATGTTCGCCTGTCGTGCAGCGCCGGCGGGCATGCGTGGCTGATGACGCTGTCGGAGGAACGCGCCACGGAACTGGTCGCGAAGCAGGGCTTCGGCGCCCCGCGCGACTTCGGCCCGAAGGCGCCGACCACGTTCAAGGCGCTGATGAAAGTGCTCGACGAAGACCGCAAGCGCGGCTTCAGCATGATCGTGGAGATGTACGCGCCGGGCATGACCGCGATGGCCGCGCCGGTGCTGCGCAAGGGCCGCGGCGCGGTCGCCGTCATCACCATCGCCGGCCCGCTGCAGCGGCTCACGGCTCAACGCATGTCGGAGCTCGGGCCTGCGCTGCTGTCGGCTGCCTCCGAGCTGGCGATGAGCAGCGCCACCTCGCCCCTGTTCAAGCGGCCCGGCTCCGATGGCCAGCTGCTCAATCGAATGAGAACGTGAAGATCAGGTCCACGGCCGTGCGCGTGCCGGTTTCGGCCCGCACCGTGACCCGGCGCGTGAGGTCGTAGAAGATGTACAGCGTGCCCAGTGCGCCGGACAGCGACCGCTCGTAGGCAGCGTAGAAGTTGCGGCCGAAGCGCTTGCCCAGGGTGATGGCCGGGCCGTCGCTGCCTTCGCGCTTGAACGAGAGTTCGTCCAGCCCGAGCGCCGCCGCGATCCCGCGCTTGCTGCCGCCGCCACGGCTGGAAAGCAGCGCCATCCCGGCTTGCTGCAGCAAGGCCGCTTCGGCACCGCCACTGGCCGAAGGCCGGCCAACCACCAGCCAGGAAAGCTTTTCCGCTTCGGGCAGGTCCGGCTCGGAGTACAGCCGGACAAATGGAGCCAGCGCTCGCCCCGTGACCTGCACGCCGACGCGCTGCACGAGGTTGGGCCGGATCGCCAGAATATCCAGCGACGGGTTGTCGATAGGCCCGGTGAATCGCACCAGGCCGCGCTCGATGTCGAGGCGCTGGCCATAGGCACGGTACTCGCCGCCCTCCGCGCGGATGGTCCCGACCAGGCGCGGAGCCGTGATCGACTGACCGGAAAGCGCCAGGCTGCCACGCAGGCGCGTGTCTATGCCGAGGCCCTGGACGCGGAATTCGTCGCCGAGGTCGAGCTCAGCGGCCAGCACAAGCTTCCGGGCCGGCGGCCGCGCCGCCTGTTCCGATGCCTTCGCTTCGGTCTGCGTGACCGGACCCGCGGCGCCACGCACGGCCACGTCGTCACCCAGTTTCGGCGTGTTCTGTTCGGGCAGGATGACCAAGGCCCGGTCCACCTTCAGGTTGCCGTTCACCACGGTGCCGGAGGCGTCGTGCTTCGCCGCCACCGTGCCCGAAACGGTGACTTGGCGATCCGAGCGGTTGCTGGCGCGCAGGCGATCCACCTGCGCCGTCATTTGCGCCTGCGGGCCATTGGCTGTCCAACTGCCCTCCCCGCTGGCCACCAGGCTGCCGCCGGTTCCGGCCGGGCCCGGGCCGCGCAGCAGGAACTCGTCAATGAGCAGCCGGCGGCCGTCGAGATGCGCGCGCAGGCGGCCGCCTTGCAACTCGATGCCATCCACGACCGACCGCAGCGCCAGATCGTCGGCGGCGAGCGTGCCTCCCAGCTGCGGATCCGCTCTCGTTCCGGCGACGGAAACATTTGCGCCCAGGGATCCGCGCAGGCGCCAACCGGGCGGCGCGAGCAATGACCACACGCCTATTCGCGGCAGCTGCGCGCGCAGCCCGCCCGACAAGGGCGCGTTGTCCGGCCAGTACCAGCCGGCGGCGCCGCCGCGCGCGAGCCGCGTGGCCAGCTGGCCATCGGCCGTGCCGCCGCGTTCGCTGTCCCAACGCAACGTCGCTGTCACCGCCTCGCCCTCGCTCACGAGTGACAGCCGCGCATCGCGCACGCCCGCCCGCACCCGCGTCGAGGCGCCGTCCGCCGTTTCAGCCAGCACCGTGACATCGCCGCGGCTGCGCGCCAGCGAAGCGCGCAAGCGCGGCGTGGCGCCCAGGCTGGCGTCCCACTGCGCGTCGAACACCATGTCGCCCGACAAGGCCGAGCCGGCCAGCTGCGGCCCGCCGACGAATTCGATCCAGGCCAGGGGCAGCCCGGTCACACGGCCCGCCGTGCGCAGTTCGCCGGTGCGCCAGCGCACGGGCTCCCAGGCCAGCACGGCCGGGGGATCGCTTGCCGCAGCGCGGCCCGCTTGAGCGCGCGCCGGCGCGGTGAGCAAGGCCTCGCCTGCTCCCGCGTCGAAGCTGCCGGTGGACCAGCGCATACCGACGGCCCGTTGCAGGCCCAGCGTCCAGGTACCTGTACCCGTTGCCGGATCACTGGCGGACAGCCTGAGTGCCGCCAGCTGTCCCTGCCACACGGCCGGTGCTTGCGAGCGCCGACCACCCTGCCCCGACAGATCCAGGCTCACGCGGCGCTGGCCCTGTTCCGCCCGTCCGCGCGCTTCCAGCCGGGCATCGCTCAGCCGCCCGTTCACCGTGGCAGTGGCATCGCGCACGCTCCAGGGCGCGGCGGCGCCGGTGCGCAGATCGAGCAATGGCACGGCCAGATTGGCTTGCACGGCGGGATCGCGCCAACCGCCCTGCCACGCCAGCTGCGCCTCGGCACGGCCGGCGGCCTGCATTTCGCGCAAGCCCTCAGGCACGCCGGGCAGGCGCGCCAGCCAGCGCAGCGCCTGGGCCAGGTTAGTGGCCGACGCATTGAGGGTTCCACCGCCGCTGCTTTCCGCCAGCTTGCCTTGCGCCTTCGCCTGCAGGCCAGGCGCCTGCAGGTCGGCACGGCCGCTGCCTGCGCGCGCATCGGGGCGCACCTCGCCCGAGGCCGTCAGCGTCGCATCGGCCGTGCGGACCTCGAGCACGGCCAGCGACAACAAGCCATCGGCCCAACGGCCGCGGGCCATGGCCTCGCGCAGCTCGAGCGCTCGAACGGTCGCGGCCAGCTCGTTCGCCGCAGCAGGCGACCGCTTCGACCCAGCGCCCTGGGCCTTCAGGTCGACGTCGAACGCGACGGCCTTGCCTTCGCCTTTCAGGTCGGCGCGCCCGCCCACCGCCAGCGGCGCCATCAGACTGTGCACCGCGGCGGGATTGACGCCCGTCAACTTGCTTTCCATCGCCCAGCCGCTCGCGCCCTGCCACTGCCCGCTGCCCTGGATGCTGCCGCCGCCAACGCGCGCTTGCAGGCTGCGCACCAGCGCCTGTCCCGACTGCCGCCATTCGCCGCTGGCGCTCAGCCGCTCGATCGGGAGCCGCTGCTTGTCCCAGGGTCCTGGCTGCTCGTTCATGAATTCGGTGTTGAGCACCCAGGTTCCCGTGCCTGCCGGCTGCAGCCGCACCTGGCCGGCCAGGCTGGTGCGGGGCGCCTGCGGCCACAACGCGCCCAGATCCAGCTGGCGAAAATCGGCCTGCGCCTGCGGCACCGGCTGCAGCGCCCAAGGCGTCACGCGCGCGGTGGCCGTCGCAAGCGCAGTGCCGCTGGGCGAAGCCGTCTGTCCTTCGAGCAAGGCGCGGGCCTGGAGATCGGCGATCGGCCCGCGCAGCGTCGCCGTGAAGACCAGCGGGAGCTTCTTCGCGCTGCCCGGCACCGGCGTTTCGAAGCGCCCCTCCAGCGCCGCATCGACCGGCAGTGCGCCCAGCGCCCCCACGCTCGCCTGCCCCGAGTAGCGCCCCCCCGCCCAGCGCAGGCTGTCCAGCTTCACCTGGTGCTGCAAGCCGTTGAAGCTGTAGCTGCCGGCGACGTCCGAGGCTTCGAATGAGTTGGCGGCCGCCACCCATTTCACTTGGCCCAACTTCGCTTCGTCGATCGTGACTCGCAGCGGAATCAGCAGAGACACCGGGACAACTCGCGGCTTGGGCGGGCGCCGATCCTCGATCCGTAGCGTCGACGCGCGTGCATGGTCGAGCTGCACCACGCCCACGATCAGCGCCATGGGTTGCCAGGCCAGCTGAACGTCGGTGGCTTCGACCTTGAGCCCTTCCGCTTCCCACAGCAGCCGCTTGGCCTGCATGCCGGAACGCAAGCTGCCCTGCACACCTTCGGCCGTGACCTGTTGCCAGCGCGCGAGCTGCCTCAGCGTCCAGTCAACCGAGCCCTCGGTTCCGGCCCACCACCACAGCCCCGCGGCCGCCAGCACCAGCAGCACTGCCAGCCCGGCCACCAAGGCGGCCAGGCCCTTCAAGGCCCGGGCGGCACGCGACTTCAAAACGTGACCCCTATGTTCATGTGCAGCCGGACCCGCTTGGCCTTGAAGCCATAAGCCAGGTCGGCCTGCAACGGGCCCAGGGGACTTTTCCAGCGCACGCCCGCACCGGCGCCAAAGACGGGCCGCAGGTCGCCCACTCGGTTGGCCACCGCCCCCCCATCCACGAACAGCGCGCTCTCCCAATTGGTTTCGACACCGGCACGCTGGATGGGCCGCTGCCATTCGGCGCTGCCGACCACCATGTAGCGGCCGGGTGCAATCAATCCGCTCGGGAGCTCGACGCCGATATCGCGGTAGCCGTAGCCGCGCACCGTGGTGTCTCCGCCGGTGCGAAACAGCTGGGTCGAGGGAACCCGCGCAGTCGAACGCGCCAGCACCGCGCCCGCTTCGGTTCGCAGCTGCAACCGGCCCTGCGCCAGCGGGCGAACGCCCAGCCAGCGCACCACGGTGCGCTGGAACGGGCTCTTGCTGCCGGTCAGCGTCAGGCCGCCTCCCAACTCGAACCCGAGGCCGAAGCCGCTGGAGGGAAACGGCGTCTTGTCGAAGTACCGCCCTTTCCATACGTAATTGGCGCTCACGGCCGTCCCGTCACCCGTGTCCAGCACGGTGGCGGGCGCGCCGGGTTGCACTTTGACGGTGGCCCGGTCGTACTGGGCGTAGACGTTGCGCTCGATGTGATCGCCGGCCCAGCTGCGGCCCACTCTCAACCGCTGGCCATGTGTCAGCAGCACGCCGTCGTCCACGCGCTCGGCGCGGGCCAGTACGCCCCAGCGCCAACCGTCTTCGCCGGGAATGGCCGTCCATTCCGTTTCCACGAATGGCGACTTGCGCTCCAGCTGCAGCTTGGTCACCGCGCGCCAGCCGATGCCGGGCACCCGGTTGTTGCGGTACTCGGCCGAAGCGCGCACCCCGCTGTCCGTGGACACGCCCAGGCCCAGCACGACCTTGTGCAGCGGGGTCTCGCGCACGGTAACCTGCACCGGCGCGGCCTTGGGGTCGCCCTCGGGGTCGACGAAGATGAACGCCGACTCGTAGTAGCCGCTGCCCGACAGCCGCAACTGGGCCTGCACGATCGCCTCCTGGTCGTACAGGCTCCCCGGCGGCAGCCGCGCCAGCCGGGGCACCAGCCTGGAGTCATAGCGCTCGATGCCGCTTATCTGCATCGAGCCCAGGCGGAACAGCGGGCCGGAATCGAGCCGCAATCCCAGCTCGGCCCGGCCTGCCGGCGCATCGATGTCCGCCAGGCTGTAGCTCACGCGGCCGGCGGGATAGCGGCGCATCACCAGCTGCCGCAGCGCGTTGGTCTTGGCCCGGTCCCAGTCGTCCTGGGTGAAGCGGTGGCCGGTCGGCAGGCGCCAGCCGCTGCGGATTTCCTCGCGCTGGGTGACGGCGCCACTATCGGTGGTCTGCGCTATGTCGCCTTCGAATTCGATCTTCACGCTCGCCACCTGGGTCGCTTCGCCAGGCTCCACTTCGACCACGATGACCGGCTTGCCGGCGGCGTCTTGCTCGCGCCGGATGGCGATGCGCGGATCGAAAAAGCCCAGCGTGCCCACCAGTTCGCGCACATTTCGTTCGGCCAGCACGATCAGGCGGGCCAGTTCGGCATCGTCCAGGTCGGTGACTTCGCGGTAACGCCGCAGTTCCAGATGCTGCTCCAGCAGCGGGCGCACCGATGAGGGCGCGCGCACGTCGATGGCAAAGGAAGGCTCCTGGGCGATCGCCGCGGCGGCGATCACGAGGGCGGCCAAAGCGACGGAGGCGGCCTGTCTCGTTCTGTGGAATCGCCGGGTCATCCGGGCGAACTATGGCGCTTTTGCCTGCCCCGGCGCGTAGGCCAAGACCGACACCCTGGGCCTAGACGACCACCGGCTCGGGTTCCAGGCGGATGCCGAAGCGCTCGTACACGCTGGTCTGGATGGCCCGCGCCAGCGTCACCACCTCGCCGCCGGTGGCGCCGCCGCGATTGACCAGCACCAGGGCCTGCTTTTCGTAGACGCCGGCGTTTCCCACCGATTTGCCCTTCCAGCCGCAGGCGTCGATCAGCCAGCCGGCCGCCAGTTTCACGCTGCCGTCGGGCATGGGGTAATGGACGATGTTGGGCTCGCGGGCAATGATGTCCTGGCACTGCTCGGGCGTCACGGTTGGGTTCTTGAAGAAGCTGCCGGCGTTGCCGATCACCCTCGGATCGGGCAGTTTGGCGCTGCGGATGGCACAAATCCAGTCGTAGATCTGCCGCGCCGTGGGCTGGCGGGTCCCCGATTCCTGCATCTTGCGCTCGAGGTCCAGGTAGCCCAGCACCGGCTTCCAGGGCTTGGGCAGGCGAAACCGCACACGCAGGATCATGGCCCGGCCGCCCAGGCCGAAATCACCCTCCTTGGCCGCGATGTGCTTGAAGACCGAGTCGCGGTAGCCGAAGGCGCATTGGGCTGCGTCCAGGCTGAAGGTCTTGCCGGTGAACAGGTCGATCGCATCCAGCGACTCGAACCGGTCCTGCAATTCCACCCCGTAGGCGCCGATGTTCTGCACCGGGGAGGCCCCCACCGTTCCGGGAATGAGGGCCAGGTTTTCCAGGCCGGGGCAGCCCTGGTCCAGCGTCCAGGTAAGGAATTCGTGCCAATTTTCCCCGGCACCGGCCTCCACCACCTGGGCCCGCGGGCCGTCCTCGATCAGGCGGCGGCCGGCAACCTCGACCTTGAGCACCAGCGGCCTGACGTCGCCCGTGAGCACGATGTTGCTGCCGCCGCCCAGGATGAACTTGGGGATGGAGCCGTACTCCGGGTGCGCCAGCACCTGCTGGACGTCGGCTTCGGAACGCACCCGCACCAGCGTCCGGGCCTTGGCGACGATGCCAAAGCTGTTGTGCGCCTGCAGCGGTACGTTTTGCTCCACGATCATGGGAGAATTGTCGCATCAGCACAAAGAGCTCTGGGGGAGCCCATGCCGTCATTTGACACAGTCTGCGAACCGAACATGGTGGAAGTGAAGAACGCCGTCGAAAACGCCGCCAAGGAAATCGGCACGCGTTTCGACTTCAAGGGCACGTCCGCCGCCCTCGAACTCAAGGACAAGGAGATCACGCTTTTCGGCGACGCCCAGTTCCAGCTCAGCCAGGTGGAAGACATCCTCACGGCCAAACTGGTCAAGCGCAACGTCGACGTGCGCTTCCTGGACAAGGGAGAAATGCAGAAGATCGGCGGCGACAAGGTCAAGCAGGTGCTGAAGGTGCGCAACGGCATCGAGACCGAACAGGCCAAGAAGATTACGCGGCTCATCAAGGACAGCAAGCTCAAGGTGCAGGCCGCGATCCAGGGCGACGCGGTGCGCATCACCGGCGCCAAGCGCGACGACCTGCAGGCCGCCATGGCCCTGATCCGCAAGGAAATCGACGACGTCCCGCTGTCCTTCGACAATTTCCGTGATTAAGCCGATTCAGTTCCTGGTCGCAGGTGCGGCGTTGCTTGCCTGTCTGGCCGCCGGCGCGCAGTCGGTGGCGCTGCAAGGCATGCTGGGCAACAAGGCGCTGCTGATCGTCGATGGCTCGGCCCCCAGGTCGGTGGCGCCCGGCGACACGCACCAGGGCGTGAAGGTCGTTTCGACGTCCGGCGACCAGGCAACCTTGGAGATCAACGGCAAGCGCCACACCCTGCGGGTGGGCGACGCGCCGGCCAGCGTGGGAGGCAACGTCAGCTCCAATCGCGGCTCCAAGATCGTCTTGACGGCCGCCAGCGGCGGGCACTTCCTGACGCAAGGCGCCATCAACGGCCGCGCCGTACAGTTCATGGTGGACACGGGCGCCACCCTGGTCGGCATGGGCGTGTCGGATGCGGAACGCCTGGGACTGAACTACAAGACCGGCCAGCAGGGCTACGCCGGCACCGCCAACGGAACGGTGACCGCCTGGCACATGACACTCGCATCGGTACGCATCGGCGACGTGGAGGTGCACAACGTGGAGGCCCTGGTGACGCCCCATCCCATGCCCTACATCCTGCTGGGCAACAGTTTCCTCACCCGCTTCCAGATGAAGCGCGACAACGACCAGATGGTGCTGGAGCGCCGTTTCTAGGGCGCACAGCGAACATGCCGGAGCATCCTCCCCCCGAAACCGCGGCCGTCCGGGCCGCCGACGAATCGCCTTCGGCGCTGGCGCCGCTGAGCAACCCGGTGTTTCGCATGCTGTGGTTCACCTGGCTGGCCGCCAACACCACCATGTGGATGAACGACGTGGCCGGCGCCTGGCTCATGACCTCGCTGGCGCCCTCGCCGCTGTGGGTGGCGCTGGTGCAATCGGCCTCCACGCTGCCGGTATTCCTGCTGGGCCTGCCCAGCGGCGCACTGGCCGACATCCTGGACCGCCGGCGCTTCCTCATGCTCACGCAATTCTGGGTGGCCGGCATCGCCACGGTGACCTGCCTCATCGTGATGATGGGCTGGATGACGGCGCCGCTGCTGCTGGCGCTGACCTTCTGCAACGGCGTGGGGCTGGCCATGCGCTGGCCGGTGTTCGCGGCCATCGTGCCCGAGCTGGTGCCGCGCCCGCAACTCCCCGCCGCGCTGGCACTCAATGGCGTGTCGATGAACGCTTCGCGCATCATCGGGCCGCTGGTTGCCGGGGCCGTGATCGCCAGCGCGGGCAGCGCCTGGGTCTTCGCGCTCAATGCGGTGCTGTCGATCTCCGCCGGTGTGATCGTCATGCGCTGGCGCCGCGAGCACAAGGAAAGCCCGCTGGGCCGCGAGCGGCTGGCCAGCGCCATGCGGGTCGGCATCCAGTACGTCTGGCAGTCGGGGCGCCTGCGCGCCGTGCTGCTGCGCATCTCGCTCTTTTTCCTGCACTCCACCGCCCTGCTGGCACTGCTGCCCCTGGTCGCGCGCAGCCTGCCGGGCGGGCAGGCCGGCACCTTCACCGTGCTGCTGGCGTCGATGGGCGCGGGCGCCATCGTCGCCGCTCTCCAGATGCAACGCCTGCGCAAGCTGATGCCGCTGCAAACGCTGCTGTTCACGGGCACGGCCTTGCAATCCGCAGCGACGCTGATAGTCGCCTTCGCGCCCAACATCTACGTGGCCGTTCCCGGCATGATGATGGGCGGCATGGCCTGGATCACCGTGGCCAACTCGCTCACGGTGGCGGCCCAGATGGCCTTGCCCGACTGGGTGCGCGCCCGCGGCATGTCTATCTACCAGATGGCCCTGATGGGCTCCACCGCAGCCGGCGCCGCGCTCTGGGGGCAGGTCGCCACCTGGACCGGCATCCACGACGCGCTGGCGACCGCCGCGGTGTCCAGCGTCGTGTTGATGGCCCTGGCCCAGCGCCTGGTGGTCGACCGCGGCATCGAGGAGGACCTGACGCCTTCCAACGTCTTCAAGGTGCCGCAGGCGCAGGTGCCGCCCAGGCCGGGCCGCATCCAGGTCAACATCGAATACCGCATCGACCCGGCGCGAACGGCCGAGTTCATGGAGCTGATGCAGGAAAGCCGTCGCAGCCGCATCAGCCAGGGTGCGCTGGAGTGGCAGGTACTGCAGGACCTGTACGACCCGGCCCGCGTCGTCGAACAGGTTACCGACGAATCGTGGACCGAGCACCTGCGCCGCTTCGACCGCGTCACGGCCGCCGACGTGCAGCTGCGCGACCGCAAGCTGGCGTTTCACATCGGCGAGGAACCGCCGCGGGTCACGCGCTTCCTGATCGAACGCTAGCCATCCACCAAGGCTACAGCGACCGGAGGTAGTGCGCCAGGTCGCTCACTTCCTGTGCGCTCAAGCCAAGGGACTTCCTGGTGGTGTAGGTTTGTGCGACGTCGTCCAGGGTGGCCGCCGAGCCATCATGGAAATACGGCGCATGCTGCCAGACGCCACGCAGCGGCGAGGTGCGGTACTGCTTGGTGGCCGAGCGCGACGCATAGCTGGGGGTCTCGGGCTCGGCCATCGAATCGCCGGGCGGATGCAGCATGGAATTGGCATCCGTGAAACTGGTGCCGGTGTGGCAGCTCGCGCATTTTCCCGCCCCTTCGAAGACCAGCTTGCCGCGCGCCGCCGCCGCTGCGTCAAAGCTGCCGGGAGGCGGAGCCGGCGCCTTGAGCGTCAACTGGTAGGCCTGCAGCGCGGGCAACTTGCTGGTGACGAGGTCCACCGTTCCGTTCGTGATCGCCAGGTTCAGGCGCGGCTCGACAAAACTGCCCAGCCCACCCATTTCGGCCACCGCGACATAGCGGTTCCAGTAGGCCAGCTCCTCGCCGTCACCGGTGAAGGTGATGCGGTGGATGCCGTCGAGCCCAAAGGCCGGTGGAATCACGACCGGCTTGTTGCGGCCGTCGATGTTGTGGCGCGGGTCGAACTTGCCTTTTCCCCACGAGTTGTACACGGCCTTCATGGCCGAGGTCAGCGCCGGCGACAAGGCGATGATGGCGCCCGGATTCAGGTCACGATTCGCCCAGCCGTCCAGCCGCTTGCCTATGCCGGGCGCAAACGAGTTGTCGACAGTCGAGTGGCACAGCGCGCAGGTGATGCCGACGCGAACCAACGCGTCTTTGCCGCCCACGGTCTGTACGGTGCCCTTGACGCCAATCACGGCATCCAGCTTGAGCAAGGCGATGGTGGTGGCGGGACTGTTGAGATCGACGCTGCCGTTCCTGATGCCGTCGACCACGGCCGCGGGCAATGCTTCGGCATCGACCTTCAAGCCCACCGAAAGCGCCGTCACCGGATCGACCGCGGCGCTGATGACCTCGTGCATCCTCAACGTGTCGGTCCAGAACGCCTCGTCGCCGAAGGTGTCGAAGCGAAAGATCTGCTTTCCCTGGGCGACCAGCGCGGCCTGCTGCGCCTCGCCGTTGCCGGATCCGCCCCCACAACCCATCACCACCGCTGCCGCGGCAGCCGCGGCGCCCGCCAGTTGCAGCGCCCGCACACGCAAGATTTGCTTGATCACGTCTTCTCCTCGATGACGGGCGCCTATTGGCCCAGCTTGCACGACTGCCCGGCGCGGGTGGATTCGCGAAGCCAGGCGATCAGATCGCCGCGCTCCTTCGGATCCTTGACCCCGGCGTACCCCATCGTGGTTCCCGGGACGGTTTTCATCGGGTCCTGCAGGAAAACGTCCAGCGAGCGGGCATCCCAGACGATCCTGGAATTGCGCAGGGCCTGCGAATACATGGTGTAGCCCGGCGCCGTGCCGGCCCGCCGGCCGAACAGGCCGCAGTGCCGCGGTCCGGTCCGGTTGCTTTCGACGGCATGGCAGGCGGCGCAGCGCGCATACACCTGCTCGCCGCGCCGCAGGGCGCCCTCGTCGATCGCGGCGCTCGCCAGCCCCGCGATCGCCAGGCTTGCCAAAGCCACCATGACGCGCAGGGCCCGGCGCTGCTTCATGACATGAAAGCCGAAGGAACGGGCGACTCGCCCAGCACCTGGCGCAGCACCGCCCAGTGCATCGCTTCGTCACCCAAGATGCTGGCCGCGACTTGCGACAGCGACCGATCGGCAAAGAGCGGCACGGCGCCCAGGTAAGCGGAAACAGCGCCCTTTTCGAGTCCGGCCGCGAATCGGAGCACGTCGGACTGGTTCTTGAGCTTTTCCAGCGGAAACGAGTATTGGGCTTTCGCGCCGACCGGCTTGCCGCCCATTTTGCGCACGGTGGCGGCGAGCGCGTCCGCATGTTCCTTGTGGTGGCCCTGGAACTGCACGGCCACCGGCAGTACGCCGCTGGTCAGCAAGCCGCTCTCCGCGCCGACCTGGTAGGCGGCGATCGCTTCGAATTCCGCGCCCAGCGCCGTGTTCAGGATGCGGATGTCCGCCTCGAGCTCCCCCTGGCTGGCTTTCTTGCCTGCCGCCATTGCATCGCGGCCGCCCAACAGGGCCACGGCGGCGCCCGACAGGACCGCCCCGGATACAGCCAGCGCGCGGCGCCGCGCCTGGAACAGTTGAGCCGGCGGCACGATGAGGTGGTTATTCATGGAGAGTCCTTTGGTGTGGGTGTTGAAAAAAGGGGCGGCCTTTTAGTGGAGCCGGACCAAGCCCTGCTCCAGCAGCTGCGCCATGACGTGGGCGAGGACGGCGTCGCAGCGCTCCCCGGCGAAGCTGAATGTCTCTTGCGCGCAGATCTCGACGCGGCTCGCCAGCCTGTCGCGCAACATCGCCCGGGCCCGCAAGAAGCGGGTCTTGACCACGTCCTCGCTGACGGCCAGGCAGTAAGCAGTCTCTTCCACGCTGAGGTCCTGGACGGCGCGCAGGATGAAAACGCTGCGATAGATCACGGGAAGGTCTTCGATCGACGCTTGCAACAGGTCGCGCATTTCCTTGCGCTCGGCCGCGGCGTCCGGGGCTTCGTCGTCTTGGCTGTGCAGGGGCATGACGTGCTCCTCGGGGTCCGGGTCTGCGGAACTGCCGCTTTCTTGCAACTGCACGAGACGGCCCTTCTTGCGTTGCGACGTCACCGCCACGTTGATGGCGATCCGGGCGAGCCAGGTGGCGAGCGTCGCGTCACCGCGGTAGGAGCGCAGATTGGTGAACGCGCGCAGATAGGTTTCCTGCACCACGTCCTGGGCCTCGGCGTCGTCGGGCACCACGCCGCGCGCGGTGCGGAAGAGCAGGCGGTTGTTGCGGCGCACGATGGTTTCGAAGGCCATGGCGTTCCCGCTCGCCGCGCTCAACGCCAGCTCGACGTCGGTCTCGGCGTTGCCGGCAGCCGTGTGGCTGATGGAGATGGCGTTCAGGGCAGGCATTTCAACTTTCTCGGCTTCTTTGTCGTTAGACGCTCGATGCCGACAAAAGGTGACAGCAAGGCTCAGACCTCGACCATGAAGTGCGGGTCGAAGCGCGCGTTCTCGTTGACACCGTCGCGGGCATAGCCGCGCGGGTTGCAGACCACCCGGGTGCCGTTCAGGTCGTAGTCGAAGCTGTCGTGGGTATGGCCGTGAATCCAGAGCTGGACCCGATCGCCGCCGGCCAGATGGTCGGCGTTGGAGACAAAGCAGGCGTTGAGAGGCGAGCCCTCGAAGCGCGGGTGAATGCTGCGCGCCGAGGGCGCGTGGTGGGTGACGACGACGGCGGGCCCGGGATGCGGCGTGGCGAGCTTGCGGGCCAGCCACCCGGCATGCCGCTGAAAGAGCGCGGCCGAATCGAGCGGCGTGAACAGTTGCTCGAGCCCGTCGTCCAGGTGGATGCGGCTGTAGTCGCGCATGAACCGCAGCGCCTGCCCGAACGCCGCCGTGCGCCCTTCATGCTCGCCGAACAGCAGGAAATCGGTCCAGAGTGTCGAGCCGAGAAAGCGGACGCCACCGATGACAGCCTCATCGTCATCGAGGATGTGCACGAGACTGCCAGCGCAAAGCTGCTTGAGGCTGGCTTTGGTGCCCGCGACGCTGCTGCCATAGAACTCGTGGTTGCCGGGCACGTACAACACCGGCTTTCCAATACCCAATGCCCAGGCCACGGCTTGCGCGGGCCGGGCGATATCGCCGGCGAGCACCACGACGTCGGCGTCGTTGCGGGGCGGCTCCAGCAGGCCCTGGCCCAGGTGAAGATCGGACAGGATATTGAGTTTCATCGCGCGCCTCCCGTCTCGCCTTATATGCAATCCGGGCCGACGCTGCAGAGGCCGCTAACGCAGGCCTTTGTCCAAAGAGGCCATTCCCTCATCCCAAGCTCGCGCCATGTCGCCCAACAAGGCGCTGGCGTCGAGCGCGCGGCCAGTGTGCACAGCCCTCGCGCCCTTGAGGATCAGCGCCTTGTTGCCCTCGGAGATCACGTCGAAACTCCGGGCGGCATCGCGCAGCTGCGGATGGCCGAACCCGGCGAGCCACCGCAGGTTCGAGGCCAGCAGCTCGAACGCCGCGCCCGCCTGGCGCAGCGAGGCGAAAGCCCAGGCGTGGTATTGCGCCAGCCCCCCTGCGGTCAGTTCAGGAAAGTCCTTTGCCAGGCGCGTGCCGAAGCGCCCGAACGGGTTGGACGTCGGGCGGCGTGGCAGATGGCGGCGCAGCAGCGCCAATGACGCCGTGACGAGATCAGGCTGTGTTCGCCTCACCAGCCTGTCGATCCGGATGCGTTCCGCGAAAAGCGGAAGGAACGCCGGGTCCGCCGGCATATCGAGCCGGAACAGCTGCGCGAAGTCTTCACCCCCCAGCTCGAAGTAGCCGGCATTATGGAAGTAGCCCAGCTTGCGGCCGTCCACGTCGAGATTGGCCAACACGATCGTCGTCTTGGTGTGCTTGTTGCGGTAGTCGGTGCCGGCGGTGTCGGGCAGCCAGTAGGCATCGGCTTCGGTGCTGATCAGCCGGCCGGCCGCCAGGTGCTCCACGGCGTGATCGATGAGCGGCCGCCACACGGTCAGCTCTTGCACGTCGATGCCATAGAGGTCCCGCAGTTCTTCCAGAGGCGGCTTGAAGAACGTCCACTGGTCATCCTCGAAATCCGCACCCAGGGTGAAGGGCAGCATCGCGAGCGGTTCGAGCTTGAGCGCGTGCACCAGCTCGATCCACAGATCGACGTAGCAGTTCTTCTCCTGCCAGGCGGCCTCTTCGCCGTGCAAGGCGTGGCGACGGTAGCCCGCCGGATCCAACCCCGCCAGGACCTCGATAACGCTCATGGCCAGAGCTGCCGGCGCACGCTGTCGGGCCAGCTCGCGGGATCGAAGCCGTGCGTCTTGATGAGGGCCAGGGTCACACGCTCCATGCCGAAGCCCAGGCAAGCCGTGTGGGCGATGGAATCGTCCGAGCTTCGGATGCCGAACTTCGAGCTGAAGTGGTCCTGGTGCCAATTGAAGGAGCAGATGGCGGTGGGCTTCTCGAGCGAGATGATCGGCACCACGATCTCGAACTTCAGGCGCTGGTCGACCTGCTGCGCGGCCATCATCTTGCCGGCGCGTCCGAAGAATGGATCGGAGGCCACGTCGCTTTGCACCGGCAAGTCCAGGCCCCGCAGCAGATCGAGGCCACGCTGCAACCAGTTGTCGCGCCAGGCCAGGACTTCATCGGGCTTGCCCATGCGGATGAACTCGCGCATGCGGAAAGACTGCAAACGCGTGGGCTCGTCGGACGGCTCGTGGCGAAAGACCCAACCCAGGACCGTGATCAGGCGACCGCCCCCCGGCAACAGGCCGCTGAAATTGGGATACACCGGGTAGCAGGCGGCGGGCGTGAGCATGACCTCGGTGGGATCGAGCAGATGCTCCCAGCGCTGGCCGCCGTTGACGTGGGCCGACAGCTCGCGCGCCTTCGCGTCGTTGCCGGCAAAGCTGTGCACCGATCCCGCCAGCTGGGGAAAATTGTCCAGGTAGCCGACCTTCTCGACCAGGGCGCGCGGCAGGATCGGAGGAAAGGAAAGCTGCTCGGCGCCGTCGGGGGCGGCAATGCGGGCGACCAGGTCATCGAAGCGGCGCACGATGTCCTCGAACACCGCGCCGCGGCCGTAGGCGCCCTTCACCTGCGTGGGAAGTATCAGTCCGTGCTCAACCAGTTGGCGATGGAATTTGTCGATGTCGTAGGTAAGGGTCAAGGTGCGTCCTTGAAGACAAGCAGCATCGACGCGCTTTTCGCGGCGATGCGGTCGTTGGAGATCATGAGCGAGGCCGAGAGCGCGTCGCGGTAATGCCGTCCCAGGCTGAACGGGCTGTCGTTCTTGTAGCCCAGGATGCCGACGATCTGCAGGGCGCGGTGAACGATCTGCGGGGCCGCGTCCGAGCATGCGATCTTCAGGTTGTTCAGGCGCAGCGCCCAGCTCATGCCCAGCAACTCTTCCTGCGCCGCGGCGCCGGGGCCGATGGCGTCGAAGGCCTGCGCCGCGGACATCCAGCTCTGCTTCATGGTCTGGAGCTGCAAGGAAACCTCCGCCAGCCGCGTTGCAGTCGGCGGCACGCTGCCGGGCGACTGGCGGGCCTGGCCACGCACGAAATTGGCCGCCCTGCCCACCGCGTCGGCCGCGATGCCCCACCACAGCGATGACCAGAGGATGTGCGAGTAAGGCACCATCGTCTGCGCGGAGCTGTCGGCGAACGCGCCCGGAATGATCTGCTCCTGCGCGCCGGTCGACTCCAGTCGGAAGCCCGGGCTGCACGTGCCCCGCATGCCCAGGGTGTCCCAGCTCGTGGTCTGCTTCAGGCTGCAGTCCTCGCGCCGCGCCATGACCAGCACCTGGTCGCCCGCGGCGGCATCCTTGTCGCGACGGCATGTGACCAGGATCGCATCGGCATGCTGGCAGTACGACCCGGTGGTGGCGTCCTTGTTGAGCACGAAACGGCCATTGCCGAGCTCGACGGCACAGATGCTGGAGCGTGTATCGCCGTAGGTTCCGACCTCCGACGTCATCGAAGCCAGAAGATATTGACGGGCTACGAGTTCGCGCAAGTAGTTGCGAAAGAAGTCGCTCTCCTGGCCGTGACGCGCGATGCAGGCCAGCTGGCTGTAGTGCATGGCCAGCACCATCGCAGTCGAGCCGCAAGCCTGCGCCAACACCGAGCACAGCTGGCCGAGCTCAACCATGGTGCAGCCCGCGCCGCCAAACTCGCGCGGTACGGCGGCGGACAGGACTCCCGCTTCGCGCAGTGCCGCGACGGATTCGTGGGGAAAGCGGGCCTCCCTGTCCACCGGGTCTGCCTGGGGTGCCGTGACCTCGACAGCAATGCGGCGCACCGCTGCCAGGAGGGACCCGAACTCTTGGTCGGCGCGTGATGTTTTCATGCTTGAGCGAGATTGTTGCGTCCCGCCAAAAGTCGGTGGGCCGCACCATGTCGGACAACGCCGCGAGCTACTGACAGTCCCAGTAACTGGTTACCCGAACGCAGCATAGTTTGGTACAACTGGACGGTACCAAAAGCCCAACTGGAAAAGCGTCCGGATGAAGTTCAAGCCCGACCTTGATTGTTCCCATCGAGCAGTTCTGCCGCAGCGAGTCCGCATGGGCTTCGACCTGACGCAGATCAGCGCCATTGCCGAGTCGATCGACTGCTTTGGTTCCGTCTATGCCAATCGACTCTTCACGCCAGGCGAACTTGCGTATGCGAACAGCGGGCGCGGCATGTGCGCCCAACGGCTGGCGGCCCGCTTCGCGGCGAAGGAAGCAGTGATCAAGGCCCTGCGCCTGAGCGAGGCCGGCGTCAACTGGCGCGACATCGAGGTGGTGAAGCGGGCCGATGGCGATTGCGCCCTCTCGCTTCATGGTCGCGCGGCCGAGCTGGCCGCCGCGATGGGGGCGAGCCAATTGTTGCTTAGCTTGAGCCACGACGGCGACTACGCGGGCGCCGTCGTCACCGTATTGTTCGAACCGGAAGTAGCCTGATGAAGACCTTGGAAGACCTCGACTCCCACATCCGCGGCGTGCTGCGCGACCATGGCCGCCTGAACCAGAACGCCGACCAGCTCGATGCGCATGCCGATCTGTACCAGTCCGGCATGACCTCGCACGCAAGCGTCAATGTGATGCTCGCGCTCGAAGGCGCCTTCGACGTCGAGTTTCCCGACCACATGCTCAAGCGCAGCGTCTTCGGCAGCATCCACTCGATCCGGCAGGCCCTGAATGAATTGACGGCGGCCTGATGCGATGACGCAGCCGGGCGCTCACCAACCGCGCGCGCTCTTGAGTTCCAACTGGCAGATGTGCGCCTGCGCACCGGGGAACGACACGCGGTCGGCTCCGCCCGAAGGATGCGAGTGGCTATCAATCGACGAACTCGCGCCGGCAGCCGCAGCGCTGCGTGCGCTCGAGCAATGGTCGCTGAAAGGACCGGCACGCCGCTTCGATGCCCAGGAGTGGTGGTACCGGCTCGAGTTCGATGCGCAAGGGCTGAAGCAAGGGGACCGCGCGATTCTCGGGTTCGACGGGTTGGCTACCGTCGCGCAAGTCTGGCTGAACGGCGAAACGCTTCTCGGTAGCACCAACATGTTCCTTGCGCACGAGTGCGACGTCAGCCGCCAACTGCGGGAAAAAGACAACTCCCTCGTGATGAGATTCAGCGCCCTTGACTCGCAACTGGAAGTGCGCCGCAAGCGGCCGCGCTGGCGCACTCCGAT
The DNA here is from genome assembly GCF_013155545.1 of Caenimonas soli. Taxonomy (GTDB): domain Bacteria; phylum Pseudomonadota; class Gammaproteobacteria; order Burkholderiales; family Burkholderiaceae_C; genus Ramlibacter; species Ramlibacter soli. The sequence goes on from NZ_JABJVV010000010.1 coordinate 174,505, forward strand.
GGTGGCGCATCAGCAGTTGCGCTGGTTCCGCACGACCTTGCTGGGCCGCACGTCGGGCTGGTCGCCGCCCGCCGCCGTGGTGGGGCCGTGGAAGCCGGTTTGGCTGGAGCAGAGCAGCGATGCCCGCATTCAAGATCTCCATGTCGAAGCCTCCGTAGAGGGTGGGCAAGGGATCGTGAATTGCAGGCTGGAGTTTGCACCCGGCGCCGGCCGCTTGCCCCAGGCGATTGCGCTGCGGCTCGAACGCGGTGGCTGCGTCGCGGTCCAGCGCCTCGATCGCGCAGGTGACGCCGCCGTGTTCAGCGGGCAGCTTCACATCGGCGATGTCGACCTCTGGTGGCCGCACACCCATGGCGAACCGGCGCTGTATGAGGCTCGCCTGGAAATCCGGATGGCGGATGCGCCTGACGCCGTGGTGCGCCTCGCGCCCGTCGGATTTCGCACCATCGAACTCGATTCCACCGGCGGCGGGTTTTCGCTGAGCGTCAACGGTGTTCCGGTGTTTTGCCGGGGTGCCTGCTGGACCCCTCTCGACGCGGTGACGCTGCGTTCCAGCCCCGACAGCTGTCGCGCAGCAGTGGCCCAGGCGCGCGCAGCCGGGATGAACATGCTGCGCGTGCCCGGCACCACCGTGTACGAGGAAGATCATTTCTACGAAGCCTGCGACGAGCACGGCGTGATGGTCTGGCAGGACTTCATGTTCGCCAGCATGGACTACCCCGCGGATGATCCGGCCTTCGCCGCCTCGGTCGCACTCGAGGTGCGCCAACAGCTCCAGCGGCTGCGGTCCCGGGCATGCCTGGCCGTGCTGTGCGGCAACAGCGAAGTGGAACAGCAGGCCGCCATGTGGGGCGCGCCGCGCGAGCAATGGTCTTGCGCGTTGTTCGACGAAACCCTGCCCCAGCTCTGCCGTAAGCTTGCACCCGGAGTGCCGTATTGGCCGTCCAGCGCACACGGGGGTGCCTTCCCGCACCAGGCCAGCACGGGCACGACGTCGTACTACGGCGTCGGGGCTTACCTGCGCCCCCTCGACGACGCCCGGCGCGCGGAGCTCAAGTTCGCCACGGAATGTCTGGCGTTCGCCAACGTCCCTGCCCCATCCGCTATCGGCCGCATGCCTGGCGGCCATGCCACGCGCGCGCATCACGCGGCTTGGAAAGAGCGCTCGCCGCGAGACCTGGGCGCGGGTTGGGATTTCGACGACGTGCGCGACCACTATGTGAGCGAACTCTTCCGTGTCAACCCCGCGAAGTTGCGCGCCATGGACCACGACCGCTATCTGGCCTTGGGCCGCCTCGCCACGGGGGAAGTGATGGGCGCGAGCTTTGCCGAGTGGCGGCGCCCGGGCTCCACCTGCCGCGGCGCACTGGTGCTGTGCTTGCGCGATCTGTGGGCCGGAGCCGGATGGGGCGTGGTCGACGACGCGGGCGTTCCCAAGGCCTGCTACCACTATCTCAAGCGCGTGCTGCAGCCGCTGGCGGTGCTGCTGTCGGACGAGGGCGTCAACGGCCTTTTCGCGCATCTCGTCAACGAGAACGGCGAGGAAGTGAAGGTCGAACTCGAATTGACAGCCTGGCGTGACGGCACCGTGAGAGTTGCATCCGGCACAAAAGCCATGGCGCTGCCGGCACGGGGGTCCCTGAGCTTGTCATGCCTCGATCTGCTCGATCACTTCATGGACCTCAACTACGCGTACCGATTCGGCCCTCCTCCCTGCGACGCCATCGTTGCCACGCTGCGCGATGCACGCGGAGAAGTGCTCGCCCGGGCCTTCCATTTTCCGGATGGGCTCGCCACCAAGGCGCAGGCCGACATCGGGCTGAGCGCGCAGGCCGTGATGCTCGATGAGCGGACCGCCGAGCTGACGGTGCACAGCGTGCAATTCGCGCAAGGCGTGCACATCGACATTCCGGGCTTCCTGGCGGACGACGACTACTTCCACCTGCCTCCCGATACGCCGGTTCGGGTATTGCTTCGCCGGCAAGGCGATCATCCATTGGCGGGTTTCGTTCACGCGACGAACTCGATCAAGAGCGCCAGCCTATGACCGTCCCCATCACCTTCCAGACCGGCGCGGGCCGCTGCTTTGGATGGTTCCACGCAGCGCGAGCGCCCGCCCGTGGCGCAGGGGTGCTGCTGTGCCGCCCCATGGGCTACGAAGCGCTGTGTTCGTACCGCACCTACACACAGCTGGCTCATACCCTGGCGGATGCGGGTTTCGAAGTGCTGCGATTCGACTATCACGGCACGGGCGACTCGGCCGGCGGGGACCATGACCCGGGCCGGGTGCCCGCGTGGATCGACAGCATTGCCTGCGCCGCGGACGAACTGAAGCGGCTGGGCGGCGTTTCGCACATCGCCCTGTTCGGCATGCGGCTGGGCGCGACCTTGGCGGTGCAGGCGGCGCTGCGGATGGGTGGCGTGGAAGACCTGGTGCTGTGGGCGCCCTGCGCCACCGGCCGCGCCTTCGCGCGTGAAATGCGCGCGGCCAATGCCCAGCGCGCAACCGCAGCCCCAAATGCGCACGGCGAGCTGGAAGCCTTGGGTTGCCTGTACACGGCCGAAACGCTGGAACAGCTCAACGCCCTGGACTGCGTGCGGCCGGGACGGGCACCGGCCCAGCGCGTACTGATCATCGGCCGCGACGACATGCCCGCGGAAGGACCGCTGCCTGCCAGCTACCGCCGGATGGGCGTGGACACCACGTACACAGTGTGGCCGGGTTACGCGGGGATGATGGCCGAGCCGCATGAGGCCGTGCTGGAGCCCGCCACGGTCGCATCCATCACCGAGTGGTTGACGTCAAGACCTGCGCCCTCGCCGGCGCAAGCCCGGCTCGCGCAGACGCCCGACTGGCCGGACGGGTACACGGTGGACGGGCTGCGCGAAGAGCCGCTGGCGTTCGGAGCCGACCGATCCCTGTTCGGCATCCTTGCCGAGCCGACCGAAGCCGCTTCGCCGGCGCATGCCGACACGGCAATCCTGATGCTCAACGTCGGCGGCAACTACCGCATCGGGCCCAACCGGAACTACGTCAAGCTTTCGCGGGCATTGGCCGCGTCCGGCTACCGGACCTTGCGCATGGACCTCGCGGGCATCGGCGACAGCCGCACCGAAGCCGGCTTTTCGAGTCGCAGCATGTATCGCAAGCGGTCGATCGCCGATGTGCGCGCGGCCATCGATTGCCTGGCCGCGAGGGGCTGCAAGCGCTTCTACCTGATGGGCATCTGCTCGGGCTCGTACGTTGCGTTCCAGACTGCGCTGGCCGATTCGCGCGTGAACGGACAGATCCTGATGAACTCGAGACTGCTGGAATGGCAGGAGGACCAGGAAGGAACCTGGCAGACCTCGATGCAGCGGTACTACAAGTCGACCGACTTCTATCGCCGCGCCTTGCTGAGGGCCAACCTCTACCGGCGTCTCGTGCGCGGCGAGGTCGACGTGAACGGCATCGCAGGTCGTATCTGGACCTTGCTCGGTGCGCGGTTCAAACGGGCGTTCCGCGAGATGCTGGATGGACGCGTCGCCGACGAAGGCGTGCTGGCCAAGATGAAGCAGCTAAGTGCGCGCGGCACCGACACGCTGATGATCATGTCGGTGCAGGACGACGGGCTCGACTACGTCGAATTCCATCTGGGCCGGCGCGGCAGCCGCCTGCGGCGCCATCCCAACTTCCGGATGGTGATGATCGAGGACGCCGACCACACGTTCTCGACGGTGGCCAGCCAGCGTGCCGTCATCGATGCCGTGCGCGAGCACCTGGACCTGCTGCACCTGGCCTCCGAGCAATGGGCGCCCCTCCCCGGCCTGATCGCGACGACTTGAGGGCTTATTGCCTGGGCTGCTGCGGGTGCTCGAAGAAGAAGCGCAGCATCTCGGCGGTCGCGTCCGGGCCGCGGCTGTCGGTATAGGAGCCGAGCGGGCTGCCGCCCGACCAGGCGTGGGGCGAGCCATGAACCAGCCAATGCTCCGCGACCACGCGGCCGTCGGTGGCATCGACGTGAACTCGCCGGGTGCTGGCGCGCGCACCGCTGTTGCGGACCTGGTGGGTTTCGACCGACGAACCCGTGCCCGCACATGCGGCAACGACCTGTTCGCCATTCGCCGGATGCACGGTGGAATCGGCATCGCCATGAAAGACGATGGTGGGCACGCCATGCGCCGCACCGGCAGGCGCCGAAGCGCCGCCGCGCATCGCGGCCAAGGCACCGGGCAGGTCGGTTGCTGCCCCGGCCGCCAATCCCGAGTGGACGCCGACGGCGGCGTACAGCTCGGGGTAGGCCGATCCCAGGATGGCCGCCATCGCGCCGCCGGCCGATAGGCCTGCGACGTAGACGCGCTGCGGGTCGATCGCGTGCTGAGCCATCACTTCGCGCGTCATCGCGGCCAGCATGGCGGGCTCGCCGCGGCCGCGCTGCTGGTGGCTGTGCTTGAACCAGTTCCAGCAACCCTGGGCATTGGCCTGGCGCGACTGCGCCGGATACAGCACGTAGAAGCCCTGGGCCAGAGCCGCGTCGTTCATGGCCGTACCCCTGGCGAAATCATCGGGGTCCTGGGTGCAGCCGTGGAGCATCACCACCAGCGGCAGGCGGATATCGCCCGCGCCAGGCGGAATGTAGAGCTTGTAGTCCCGGCGGGCGGTGCCGCTGCCGGAGCTGCCGGCGACGAAACGGCCCGGCATTGCCGGATCGGCACCGGGCTGCGGCGTGGCCGGCACTTCGCGAGCGGGCACTTCGATGGCATCGAAGGTGGGCCTGGGTTGGCTCGGCATGGAGCTGGTTGCGCCAAGCGCGGCCTGGATCGCCGCCGTGGCGGCCTGCAGGTCGCCGGCGCGGGTGAGCCGGGTGGCCTCGTTCATGAGATTCTGAAATTGCGTGTTCATTGTTGGTGTGTCCTTAGCTGTCAGGCGCTGGCGGTGCGGCCGCGCAGCGCGGCCTTGACCGCCGGGCTCGCATGCAGCGCGCCCAGCACGGTGATCGATTCGATGGTGTCGAGCGCCAACGCCGGAGTGACGTCGGCGGCGATGGAGGCCAGGCCCAGCACCCTGATCTGCAGCATCTGCCCTGCCGCCTTGACTGCGTTCAGGTCGTCGGCGGTGTAATGCTGGATGCCCAGCACCAGCGTCTTGCGCATGACCACTTGGCGCACCACGTCCTGATGCGTGGCCAGCTGGTTGCGGATCGCGGTGCGGATGAGGTCCGTGCGATTGTTATAGAAGCCCTCCTGCACCAGAAGGTCGATCTGGCCCAGGTCGACGCAGCCGATGTTGATCGTCAGCTTCTCGTCGACGGGCTTGGGATTGGCGGAAAGGGTCGCGCTTCGGGCTGGCATGCCGCCATCCTAACACCATCCAAGTGGATGGTCAAACCTTCTTGGCGCCCAGCCGGGATTCCTTGCCTTGCAACAGTCGGTTGATGTTTTCGCGGTGGCGGTAAGCCAGCAGCATCGCCATCGCAGCGAGGGCCAGCGCGATCGGGGTCTCCGCGTACCAGGCCATGCGATTGCCCAGCAAGTAGTACGCGGGCGCGAACACTGCCGAGACCAAAGAGGCCAGCGACGAGTAGCGGAAGAAGAACGCGATGATGAGCCAGGTCGCGCCGGTAGCCAGCCCCAGCACCAGGTCGATGCCGAACACCACGCCGATGAACGTCGCCACGCCCTTGCCGCCCTGGAACTTGAAGAACACGGGCCAGAGGTGGCCGAGGAAAGCCGCCAGCCCCACCATCGCGATCGTGCCGTCCTCCAGGCCATAGGGCTTGCCGAACCACTTCACCAGCAGCACGGGCACCAGGCCTTTCACGGCGTCCAGCAGCAAGGTGATGATGGCGGCGACCTTGTTGCCCGATCGCAGGACGTTGGTGGCACCGGGGTTCTTGCTGCCGAAAGTGCGCGGGTCGTTCAGGCCCATGACGCGGCTGACGATCACGGCGAAGGACAAGGACCCGACCAGGTAGGCCAAGACGGTAGCGAGAACAGGATAGAGCGATTGCAAGCGGTGCCTCCGGGCTGGGAGCCGCTATTCTGCCAGCGCGCAGTTCACGGGCTTCGCGTGCAGCAGCTGCACGCACACCTGCGGATCCAGCCCCACCAGGTAACCGCGGCGCCCGCCGTTGATCGCGATGCGCGGCAGCGCAAGAATGCTTTCCTCGATGTACACGGGCATCGCCTTGCGCGTGCCGAAGGGCGAGGTGCCTCCCACCAGATAGCCGCTGTGCCGGTTGGCCACTTCGGGCTGGCAGGGCTCGACCGACTTCGCGCCGATCTGGCGCGCCAGGTTCTTGGTGGACACCTTGCGGTTGCCGTGCATGAGGACGATCAGGGGCTTGCCCTTTTCGTCTTCCATGATCAGCGTCTTCACCACCGTGAACGGATCGAACCCCAGCACCTGGGCGCTGTGCTGCGCACCGCCATGCTCCAGGTACTCGTAGGGATGCTCGGTGAACGCCACCTTGTTCGCCTTGAGGAAGGCGGTGGCGGGAGTTTCGGAAACGTGCTCTTTCTTGCTCACACTGCGGGATCGCGAATTTCCCAGCGGATCTTGTCGATCTCGGCCAGCACCTCGGGTGCGAGCTTGGTACCCCAGGCGTCGAGATCTTCTTCCAGCTGCGCGAGCGTGGTCACGCCGATGATCGTGCTGGCCACCTGCCACTTGGTATAGCACCAGGCCAGTGCCATCTGCGCCGGCGTCAGGCCGTTGGCGCGGGCCAGGGCGTTGTAGCGGCGGGCGGCAGCCAGCGCCTCGGGGCGGCCCCAGCGCTGCTTGCGCACCGACTCATATTTGGCGATACGCGCGCTCTTGGGCGCATTCGGGCCTTCGATGCCCGATTCGTCGTACTTGCCGGTCAGGAGGCCGAACGCCAACGGCGAGTACGCCAGCAGCGACACGTCGAGGCGGTGCATGGTTTCGTCCAGGCCGTTCTCCAGCGTCCGGCTGACCAGGCAATAGGGGTTCTGCACGGTGGCAATGCGGGGCAGCTTGTGCTCTTCCGCGAGCCGCACGAATTCATGCACGCCATAAGGCGTTTCGTTGGACAGGCCGATGTGGCGGATCTTGCCCTGCTTGACCAGCTGCGCAAAAGCTTCCAGCTGTTCGTGGATGGAGGTGGTGGTGCGCTCCTTGGTCGGGTCGTAGTACATCTGCCCGAACATGGGCACGTTGCGTTCGGGCCAGTGGATCTGGTAGAGATCGATCGCTTCGGTCTGCAGGCGCTTCAACGAGGCCTCGCAGGAAGCAACGATGTCCTTGGCCGTCAGGCCAGTGCCTTCGCGCACCCAGGGCATGCCACGCGAAGGGCCCGCGACCTTGGTGGCCAGCACCAGCTTGTCGCGCGCGCCGGGGTTCTTCTTGAACCAGTTGCCGATGATGGTTTCTGTGGCGCCGAAGGTCTCGGCGCGGGCCGGCACCGAGTACATCTCGGCGGTGTCGATGAAGTTGATCCCCCGCTCCAGCGAACGATCGAGGATGGCGTGGGCGGTGGGTTCATCCACCTGCTCGCCGAAGGTCATGGTGCCCAGGCAGATGGGCGTGACGTGCAGGTCGCTGTGGCCGAGTTTGACTTTTTGCATGGGAGAAAGACTACAAGGGTGAAGGGTGACTGCGCAGAATAATTGATTTTCGCTGTCATTGCGGGCTTGACCCGCAATCCAGGAATTCGGCGCGCCGCGGTGGATCCCGGGTCAAGCCCGGGATGACGGATCTCTGGCCCTCTCTTCTTCCTGCAGACGCAGCACCCTCCTTTGCACCTTGCCCGTCGTCGTCATCGGCAAGGCATCGATGAACTCGATCTCTTTCGGGTACTCATAGGGCGCGAGCTTGCCCTTCACATGGGCCTGCAGCTGCTCGACCAGCTGGGCATCGAAGTCGGGCCCCGACTTCGCGCGCTCTGCCGCAAACTCTGGCGCCAGCACCACGAAGGCCTTGACCAGGGCGCCGCGCTCGCGGTCAGGCTTGGGCACCACCGCTGCGTTGATCACGGCCGGGTGCTTGACCAGGCAGTTCTCGATTTCACTGGGGCCGATGCGGTAGCCCGCCGCCTTGAACACATCATCGGCGCGGCCCTGGTACCAGAGATAGCCGTCGGCGTCCCGCGTGGCCATGTCGCCGGTGCGGCACCAGTCGCCGGTGTGCTTGTTGCGCGTTGCGGTTTCGTTCTTCCAGTAGCCCAGGAAGAAGATCGGGTCGGGATCGCCTTGGACGTCGTAGCGATTCACCGCCACATCGCCGGGTACACCGACCGGGCATTCGTTGCCGTCTTCGTCGATCACCGCCACGCGATGCCCGGGGTAGCCCCGGCCCATGCTGCCCGCTCGCGCCGGCCAGCCGATGCCGCCTTCGGTGCGGCCGTTCATCGAGCAGTTGCCGACCACGTAGTTGATCTCGGTCTGGCCGAACATCTCGTTCACCGTCACGCCCAGCTGCTGCTGGCAGTAGTTGAACACCGCATCGCCCACCGCCTCGCCGGCGCTCATCATGGCTTGCAGCTTGAGCTTGAATTCGGCCGCCGGCTCCGGATACGCCTTCATCATGGCCTTGAGGGCGGTAGGGAACAGGAAGGTGTGGGTGACGGCATGTTCCTGCATCAGCGTGAACGCCAGCTCGGGGCTGAAGCGGCCGTTGTAGGCCACGATGGGCCGGCCGAAATACAGGGTCGGCAACAAGGCATCCATCAGGCCGCCGGTCCAGGCCCAATCGGCCGGGGACCAGAACACGGCATGGGTTTCCTCGTTGGCCTTGCCGTCGAAGCCGAACCAGTTCTGGCTGCACACGAACCCCGGCAGATTGCCGATCAGCGCGCGATGCGGGAGAAAGGCGCCCTTGGGCGGGCCGGTCGTGCCGCTGGTGTAGATCAGGATCGCGCCTTCGTCCGCCTTGGTGTCCACCGCGGTGAAGGTGGTGCCTTGTTTGGCCAACTCCTCCTCGTAGCCCAGGTCGGCCTGCGCAGCCGCTTCGCCCACGCCGATGACGGTGCGCAAGGCCGGGCAATCGCCACGGACCGAGAGCAGGTTGGCGATGGAGCTTTCGTCGCAGATGGCGACCACAGCCTCGCTGTTCTGCAATCGGTACTCCAGCGCCTCGGGGCCGAACAGCATCGACAGCGGCATCGCCACGGCGCCCAGCTGGAACACCGCCATATAGGCGATGGCGGTTTCGAAACGCTGCGGCATGACGATGGCGACGCGGTCGCCGCGCTGCACTCCCAGGGATGCCAGCAGGTTGCTCATGGCGTTGGCACGAACCTGCAACTCCAGGTAGGAAAGAAACTCGGAGCCGGCTTCGACGCCATGGGCACGGATCGCCGTGCGCTCGATCGCATCGGGCCGCCGGGCCCAGCGCGTGCAGCAGACCTCGGCGATGTTGAAGTGCTCGGGCACCTGCCAGCGAAAGCCGGCGTGCATGCGCGCGTAGTTGTCCCTGCCTTGACTGACACCCATGGCCGCATCTCCTTATGATTGGGTGAATGTACCAAGCCAAGAAAGCTCCGCGCAGCGAATTCGTCCCCATCCGCGGCCTGAAGTACCACGTGCTGGTATGGGGCAACCCGACGCCGGGCAAGGTGCCGCTGGTGATGGTGCACGGCTGGATGGACGTTGCGGCTTCCTATCAGTTCGTGGTGGACGCGTTCGCCCAGGACCATTACGTGATCGCCCCCGACTGGCGCGGCTATGGCCTGACCGAATCGCCGGCAGCCGACAACTACTGGTTTCCCGACTACCTGGCCGATCTCGATTTCCTCCTCGACCACTATTCGCCCGGCGCACCGGTGAACCTGGTGGGCCACAGCATGGGCGGCAATGTGGCCATGCTGTACTCAGGCTCACGCCCGCAGCGAATCCACCGGCTGGTCAACCTGGAGGGCTTCGGCATGGGAGCGACGCGGCCTTCGCAAGCGCCGACGCGCTACGCCAAATGGATGGACGAGCTGAAGGCCTTCCATCGCGGCGAGCTGGCGCTCAAGCCCTACGAATCGGTGTCCGGCGTCGCGCGGCGCCTCATGAAGACCAACAAGCGGCTGTCGCAAGACAAGGCCGACTGGCTGGCACAGCACTGGGCCAGGCAGGACGCGGCGGGAATGTGGCGCATCCTGGGCGATCCGGCCCACAAGATCACCAACGCGCAGCTGTATCGCGTGGACGAGGTGCTGGAGATCTACAAGTCGATCTCGGCCCCCACCTTGGCCGTGGAAGCAGGTGATGACAGCCTGTCACAGTGGTGGCAAGGAAAATACACTCTGGCCGAGTACCACGAACGTTTACGTTCTGTGCCGAACGTGCGCACGGCTTTGGTCCAGGACGCCGGCCACATGCTGCATCACGACCAGCCCGAGCAGCTCGCCAAACTGATCGAAAACTTTTTGGCGACGTAAAACGCGCGACGCAAGCGCGAAAAATTACCGCAAGTCCGGTAGAGCTGAAGCCCAACACGTAACAATGCTTGAAGTAGGAATGGTCCTACTTCACACTCCAGTCACCAAGTGTGTTCGGGGTGTCGAATGCGTAGGATTTGTTGGGGACTGTTGCTGGCTAGCCTGCTGCCTTGTGCGGCCGTGGCTGATGAGTTCGATCAGGGCTTGGCCACGCTCTGGGAAGTCCTTTGGCACCAAAGCGGCACGCCCACCCGGATCGTGCGCTGGGAAAACGACATCCGCGTGCGCATCCATGGCGTCAATGCCGCCGCTCACCGCGAGCATACGCTCCAGGCCCTGCGCACCGTCACCGGCGAAGCCGGCATCAAGCTGATCGACGTGAGCGGCCAGCCCGACGAGTCAACCGCCAACCTCAACGTCGAAATCACGGCCGACACCGCGCTGGAAGACAACCAGCCCTGCGTGACCTACCTGGATTTCCGGACCGAAACCAAGATCGAATCGGCCAGCATCCAGATGCGTTCCAAGGACGCATGGCGCTGCGCCTATCACGAAGCCATGCACGTCATGGGCGTGCGCGGCCATCCCGCCGGGCAGACCGTGCTGAGCTACTTCCCCTGGAAGATCGACGGCCTGCTGCCGTTGGACAAGGTCATGTTGCGCGCCTGGTATTCGCCGCGCATGGCCGGCGGCATGACGCCCTTCGAAGCGTTGCCGGTGCTGGCCGACGAGCTGGTGGCCACTTCCGCCAACAAGGCCGCCGCCGCCCAGATTCGGGACCAGTTCTTCTCCTCCACCATCCAGCAGATGCACGCCTATGCCAACGGCCAGGGCGACGTTCCTGCGGTGGTCAAGCGCTCCGGCAAGGCCACTAACGAAGGCATTCGCTACGGCCGCACCGAAATGAGCTACTTCCTGGGCATCGCCTACCTGGAAGGCACCACCGTCCAACGCGACGCCACCCAGGCCGTGCGCTGGCTGGAACGTGCCGCCACCATGGGCAACCGCGGCGCCCAGGCCAAGCTCGGCGCGTTTAAACAGTAACGGTAAACGCCCCGCTGCGACGGACGCCTCCTTCGTCGTGTCAGAATCCTTGGCTCAAAAGGATTTGGACCATGGACGCAGAACGCATCAACCTGATCGGCAGCAAACTCACCGACCTTTCCGCCCGCACCGAAGCCTTACGGGGGTATCTTTGACTTCGATGCCAAATCGGAACGCCTGAGGACGGTCAACGCCTCGCTCGAAGACCCGCAGGTCTGGAACGATCCCAAGAAGGCCCAGGAACTGGGCAAGGAACAAAAGCAGCTGAGCAGCGTCGTCGTGATGCTGCAGAACCTCACGCGCGAGCTTTCCGACAACCTCGAGCTGTTCGAGATGAGCAAGGAGGAAGGCGACGAGGCCGGCCTGCTCACCATCGAAGCCGAAACGGACAAGCTGGGCAAGGACGTCGAGGCGCTGGAGTTCCGCCGCATGTTCAACAACCCGGCGGACCCGCTGAACGCTTTCCTGGACATCCAGGCCGGCGCCGGCGGGACCGAGGCCTGCGACTGGGCCAGCATGCTGCTGCGCCAGTACCTCAAGTACGCCGAGCGCAAGGGCTTCAAGACCATCGTCGAGGATGAAACTCCGGGCGACACGGCGGGCATCAAGAGCGCCACCATCAAGCTCGAAGGCGATTACGCCTATGGCCTGCTGCGCACCGAAACCGGTGTGCATCGGCTGGTGCGCAAGTCGCCCTTCGACTCCTCGGGCGGACGCCACACCAGCTTCGCCAGCGTGTTCGTCTATCCGGAGATCGACGACTCGATCGAGATCGACATCAACCCGGCCGACGTGCGGGTGGACACCTACCGCGCCAGCGGCGCCGGCGGCCAGCACATCAACAAGACCGATTCGGCCGTGCGCCTGACACACATCCCGACCAACATCGTGGTGCAGTGCCAGGACAGCCGCAGCCAGCACAGCAACCGCGACGTAGCCTGGAAGCGCCTGCGCTCGCGGCTGTACGACCACGAGATGCGCAAGCGCCAGGAAGAGCAGCAGAAGCTGGAGGACACCAAGACCGACGTGGGCTGGGGCCACCAGATCCGCAGCTACGTGCTGGATAACAGCCGCATCAAGGATCTGCGAACCGGCGTCGAAATCTCCGCGACGCAGAAAGTGCTGGACGGCGACCTGGACGCTTTCATCGAAGCTTCGCTCAAGCAGGGCGTTTAAGGAATCAAGATGCGTGAAGGACAAGCCAACGTGATCTACCGCGCCGATTACCAGGCGCCGGCATTCTGGATAGACACCGTCGAACTCTGCTTCGACCTGGACCCGGCCAAGACGCGGGTGCTGAACAAGATGAAGCTGCGCCGCAACCCGGACGCCGTGCCGCAAGCACTGCGCCTGGACGGCGAAGACCTGAACCTGGCGCGGGTGCTGGTCAACGGCCAGGGCACCTCGTTCAAGATCGAGAACAACCAGCTGGTGCTGGAAAACCTCCCCGAGGGTTACGAGCCTTTCGATCTGGAGATCTTCACCACCTGCGCCCCGGCGAAGAACACCAAGCTCATGGGCCTGTACGTGAGCAACGATTCGTTCTTCACGCAGTGCGAAGCCGAGGGGTTCCGCCGCATCACCTATTTCCTGGACCGCCCGGACGTGATGGCCAGCTACACCGTGCTGCTGCGCGCCGACAAGGCCAGGTACCCGGTGCTGCTGTCCAACGGCAACCTGGTCGACCAGGGCGCGCTGGAAGACGGCCGCCACTATGCCAAGTGGGTCGACCCCTTCCGCAAGCCCAGCTACCTGTTCGCCCTGGTGGCGGGCCAGCTGGTGTGCCGCGAGCAGCGCATCACCTCGCGCGCCGGCAAGGACCATTTGCTGCAGGTCTATGTGCGACCGGGCGACCTGGACAAGACCGAGCACGCGATGAACTCGCTGATGGCCTCGGTGGCCTGGGACGAGGCCCGCTTCGGCCTGTCGCTCGACCTGGAGCGCTTCATGATCGTCGCCACCAGCGACTTCAACATGGGCGCCATGGAGAACAAGGGCCTGAACGTCTTCAACACCAAGTACGTGCTGGCCAGCCAGGCCACGGCCACGGACACCGACTACTCCAACATCGAGTCGGTGGTCGGCCATGAGTACTTCCACAACTGGACCGGCAACCGCGTGACCTGCCGCGACTGGTTCCAGCTGAGCCTGAAGGAAGGCCTGACGGTTTTTCGCGACCAGGAGTTCAGCCAGGACCTGGCGGGCGAGCCTTCGGCCCGCGCCGTCAAGCGCATCGAGGACGTGCGGGTGCTGCGCACCGCCCAGTTCCCCGAGGACGCCGGCCCCATGGCGCACCCCGTGCGGCCCGACCAGTACCTGGAGATCAACAACTTCTACACGGTGACCGTGTACGAAAAGGGCGCCGAAGTCGTGCGCATGATGCAGACCCTGGTGGGGCGCGAAGGCTTCGCCCGGGGCATGGCGCTGTACTTCGAGCGCCACGACGGCCACGCCGTCACCTGCGACGACTTCGCGCAGGCCATCGCCGACGCCAACCCCGAGTCGCAACTGGCCAAGCTGCTGCCCCAGTTCAAGCGCTGGTACAGCCAGGCCGGCACCCCGCGCATCAATGCGGCAGGCCAATACGACGCTGCCTCGGGCACGTACGAACTCACCCTGTCGCAGAGCTGCCCGGCCACGCCCGGCCAGCCGGACAAATTACCTTTCATCATCCCGATCGGCCTGGGCCTCTTGGGACCCGACGGCCGCGAGGTCGGCAATGGCATGCATGTGCTCACCGAGGCCAGCGAAACCCTGAGCTTCCCGGGCCTGCAAGGCGAGCCGGTGCCTTCGATATTGCGTGGCTTCAGCGCCCCGGTGATCCTGGAGTTCGACTACAGCGACGAGCAGTTGCTGGCGCTGCTGGCGCACGACACCGACCCGTTCAACCGCTGGGAAGCGGGCCAGCGGCTGGCGGTCAATCGCGCCATCGGCTTCATCAGGGAAGCCGCAACGCCGCAAGACATCCGGCTGGATAGTGCCTACATCGAGGCGATGCGGACCATCCTTCGCCATCCCACCCTGGACGCCGCCTTCAAGGAGCTGGTGCTCACCCTGCCGGCCGAGACCTACATCGCGGAGCAGCTCGACGTGGTCGATCCGCAGCGCATCCACGCGGTGCGCGAAGCCATGCGCGAACACCTGGCCCAGGCCCTGTACGAAGACTGGCAATGGGCCTACGAGGCGCACCGCGAGAACGGCGCCTACCAGCCCGACGCCGTGTCTTCCGGCCGCCGCGCGCTGGCCGGGCTGGCGCTCACCCAACTGTGCCTGGCGGCCCGCCGCAGCGGCGACGCCGTGTGGCCCGGCAAGGCTTTGCAGCGCTTCAAGGTTGCCAGCAACATGACCGACCGCTTCAACGCGCTGGCGGCCCTGGTGATCAGCGGTCACGAGCTGGCGCGGCCCGCCTTGCAGAAATTCCACGCCATGTTCGCCAACGAACCGCTGGTGCTGGACAAGTGGTTCGCGCTGCAGGCCGGCGCCCCGGATCGCGGCGGCCAGGTCCTGCCCGCCGTCAAGCATTTGATGAGCCATCCCGACTTCAACATCCGCAACCCGAATCGCGCGCGCAGCGTCATCTTCAGCTACTGCAGCGCGAATCCGGGCGCCTTCCACCGGCCGGATGCCGCGGGCTATGTGTTCTGGTGCGAGCGGGTCATCGAGCTAGACACGATCAACCCGCAGGTGGCCGCGCGGCTGGCGCGGGCGCTGGACCGCTGGAAGAAGCTGGTGGAGCCGCTGCGCGGCGCCGCGCGCGAAGCCATCGCGCGGGTGGCGGCCAAGCCGGATTTGAGCAACGACGTGCGCGAGGTCGTGACCCGCGCCTTGAGCGACTGACAAGGAAACGAAGAGACATGGCCAAGAAAAAGAACGCTTTCTACGCGCAATCGGGCGGTGTCACCGCCGTCATCAACGCGTCGGCCTGCGGCGTGATCGAGACCGCGCGGGCAAATAAAGACAAGATCGGCAAGGTCTACGCCGGGCGCAACGGCATCATCGGCGCGCTCACCGAGGACCTGATCGACACCACCAAGGAATCGGCCTCCGCCATCGCCCTGCTGCGCTCCACACCGTCGGGCGCCTTTGGCTCATGCCGCTTCAAGCTCAAGTCGCTGGAGGCGAACAAGCGCGAGTACGAGCGCCTGATCGAAGTCTTCAAGGCGCACGACATCGGCTACTTCTTCTACAACGGTGGCGGCGACTCGGCCGACACCTGCTACAAGGTCAGCCAGCTGTCGGAATCCATGGGCTACCCGATCCAGGCCATCCATGTCCCCAAGACCGTGGACAACGACCTGCCGATCACCGACTGCTGCCCCGGCTTCGGCTCCGTCGCCAAGTACGTGGCCGTCTCGGCGCTGGAAGCCTCGTTCGACGTGCGCTCGATGGCCAAGACCTCCACCAAGGTGTTCGTGCTCGAGGTGATGGGCCGGCACGCCGGCTGGATCGCCGCTGCCGGCGGGCTGATCCAGGACCACGGCATCCCGGTCGTCGTGCTGTTCCCCGAGATCGAGTTCGACGAAAAGAAATTCCTGGCGCGGGTGGACGCGCTGGTCAAGGAACACGGCTACTGCACCGTTGTCGTGTCCGAGGGCTGCCACTACCCGGACGGCCGCTTCCTGGCCGAACAAGGCACGCGCGACGCTTTCGGCCACGCCCAGCTGGGTGGCGCAGCGCCGGTGGTGGCCAATATGGTCAAGCAGGCGCTGGGCCACAAGTTCCATTGGGCCGTGGCCGACTACCTGCAGCGCGCCGCGCGCCATATCGCCTCGAAAACCGACGTGAAACAGGCCTACGAGCTGGGCAAGGCGGCCGTGCAGCTGGCGCTCAAGGGCCAGAACGCCGTGATGCCCACCATCGACCGCATCAGCAACACGCCCTACAAGTACAAGATCGGCGTGGCCCCGCTGTCCAAGGTGGCCAACGTGGAAAAATTCATGCCGCGCAGCTTCATCACCAAGGACGGGTTCGGCATCACCGAGCCATGCCGGCAGTACCTGATGCCCCTGATCCAGGGCGAGGACTATCCCAAATACAAAGGTGGGGTGCCGGTTTACGCCACCCTGAAGAACGTGGCCGTGGCCCAGAAGTTGCCGGCCTTCGAACTCAAATAGCGAGACGCTATAATTGCGGGTTGACGAAAAAGCCGGTGTAGCTCAGTCGGTAGAGCAGCTCATTCGTAATGAGAAGGTCGGGTGTTCGATTCATCTCTCCGGCACCAAAACATGAGCCAAGGGCGCTATCCAAAAGATAGCGCCCTTTGGTTTTTGGGGTCGTGTAGCCACCATGTAGCCAAAAATGCGAGCAATTGTCGAGCGGCTCGGCTGACAATTGGTTTGCAATCCCGTTTGCAGATTTAATGCGGTTTCAGTTCTCCTGCCTGAAGTCGTCAGTTGAGATTCGCAACCGCCGCATCTTGTCGTACAGGGTCTGCTTTGGCACGCCAAGCGCCTTGGCGCACAGGCCCACATCACCGCGATGGCGGCGCAGTTCCTCGTTGATCATGGACCGCTCGAACTGCTCGACCTGCTCGGGCAAGCTGCTTCCTTGCGGGTGACTGCCCGCAGTCAGGTTCAGCCGGTCCCCGAACAGGCCCAGCACGAAGCGGTCAGCCACGTTGCGCAATTCCCGGACGTTTCCGGGCCAGGCATGGGCCATCAGTTCGCCGAGTTGCGCGCTATTGAGCATGGGGGCGGCTCTTTGATAGCGACTCGCCGCCAACAGCACGAAGTGCTCGAAGAGCAACGGTATGTCCTCTCGACGCTCCCGCAGCGGCGGCAGCTCGATGAAGGCCACGCCGATGCGGTAGTACAGGTCGGCGCGGAATTTCTGTCTGTCGCTCAGAACCTTCAGGTCCTCCTTCGCGGCGGCGATCACGCGGCAATCGACGGCGATCGGCTTGTTGGAGCCAACGTGCTCGATGCTGCGCTCCTGCAAGGCCCGCAGGAACTTGATCTGCACCGCCATGGGCATGCTCTCGATCTCGTCCAGAAACAGCGTACCGCCATGTGCATGCTCGAATTTTCCGATCCGGACCCGAGTCGCACCGGTGAATGCGCCGACCTCGTGGCCGAACAGCTCGCTTTCGGCCAGCGCCTCCGGCAGGCCTCCACAGTTCAGCGGCACGTAGTTGGCGCGGCGCCGGTCGCTGTGGTCGTGCAAGCAGCGGGCCACCATGTCCTTGCCGGTCCCGGTTTCACCGTAGATCACCACGTCGGCCGAGGTGGCCGCCAGGTTCAACACCGTGCGGCGCACGCTCTGCATTTGCGCCGAGCGGCCGAGCAACACCCCCTGGATGCCATGCCAGTTCTCCAGCTGGTCGCGCAGCGCCTGCACCTGGAGTACGAGTTGGCGTTTCTCCGCGGCCCGGCGAACCACGGTCACCAGGTGCTCGGAGGAAAACGGCTTCTCGATGAAGTCATACGCGCCCTGGCGCATGGCTCGTACGGCCATCGCGATGTCGCCATGACCCGTGATCAGGATCACCGGCAACTCGGGGTCAACTGCGCGGACCTCGTTGAGCCATTCAGTGCCCGCCATGCCGGGCAACTTGACGTCGCAAACTACAACGGCTGGCACACCCCCATGAATACGTGAACGGGCTTCCTCGGCGCTCGCGAAGCCGTCGACGTCGAGCCCTGCCAATTCCAATGCCTGGGTGCTGCCCAGGCGCATGTCACTGTCGTCGTCGACGAAGATCACCCGGATCCGCTGCGCCTCACCCATGTAGCCCCCACGCTCGGCACTGACGTGCTCTCGTTGCCCCCAAGGGGGCGTGCGCTTGCTTGAAGCGGTTCTGCACTGCGCTCATTCGACAACTTCCTCCCGCGTCGCCGCCACGGCCAACTCGATTTCGAAGCATGCGCCCCCGCCTTCCATGTTGTGGGCGCGCAAGCTGCCGCCCCACTCGCGCAGGATGTGCGCCGAAATCATCAAGCCCAGGCCCAGGCCCGCGCCCGCCGGCTTGCTGGTAGTGAAAGGCTCGAACAATCGGGGCAGGATGTCGGCGCGGATCCCGGGCCCGGTGTCGCACACCTGAACGACGCAGCTGCCTTCTGCGATGGGGGAGGCAGCGGCTACCACTCGCACGCACCGCGTCGGCGACACGGACATGGCATCGATCGCATTGGCCAGCAAATTAACAAGGACCTGCTCCAATCGCGCATCCTCCGCCAGCACGGTCAGGCCAGCTGGCATCTCCACTACCATTTCCACGCCGGTGTCGCGCAGGCGCTGCGACACCAGGAACTGCGCATTGGAGACCACTTGCCGCAAGTTCACCGGCTCGCGCGGGGGACTCGCTTTGTGCGCGAAAGCCTTGAGCTGGTGGGTCAGGCGCCCAAGGCGGTCGACGAGATGGGCAATACGCTGCAGGTTGCCCCGCACATCGCCCAGCCTGTCCTGGTCCAACAGCACGCAGGCGTTATCGGACAGTGTACGCAGTGCGCCCAGCGGCTGGTTGAGTTCGTGCACCATGCCGGCTGACATCTGGCCCAATGCCGCCATCTTACCGGCATGCACCAGTTCGTCCTGCATGGCCCGCAGCTCGGCGGTACGTTCCACGACCTTGGCTTCGAGGCTGTCATGTGCGGCCTGCAGGGCCGCCCGGTTCGCCAGCTTGGACCGCACCGCCCGCTGTCGTTGCCACAGCACCGTGAGCAGCAGCAGCAGCACCGACGTACCCAGGGCGGCTGTCACGGCGAGATTGCGCGCGTCGACCCGTACCGGAGCCACGTCGTCCAGCGCGATCAGGCGCCACCCGGTACGGCGTAAGGGGCGTGCCGAGGTGAGGTAGCCCCTGCCGCCCAGTTGGACCATCGAGGCGTCCCCGGCCTCGCCCCCCGATTCGCGCCAGTCCAGGGGTTCCAGCTTGGCCTCGCCGTAGGGCCGCATGCTGGCGATGTCCGCCAGAACCGGCGGCGCCAATGGCGCCAGCGGCCTGAACTTCCAGTCTTCGCGCGACGACAGGATCACGACACCCCGTTCATCGGCCAGCATCACATTGCCGGGGAGGTTCTTCCACGCCCGCTCCGCTTCTTCCAGATCGACTTTCACGGCAGCGACCCCTCGCTGTCGGCCCTGTTGCCGCAAGGCATAGGACAGGTAGTAGCCGGCACGCTTGCTGGTGATGCCCACGCCATAAAAGCTGCCACGTCCCTGCGCCAACGCTTCCTTCACGTAGGGCCGGAACGAGAGGTCGGCGCCGACCGGTGTGCCCGGCTCGTTCCAATCCGACGCGGCCAGGGCGACACCCGAGCTGTCCAGGACGTACAGGTTCGAGGCCCCGGCCGTGGCGTTGATGCCCTGCAGATAGCGATTGACCTCATCGCGCAGCGCCGGATTGGCGGGCGCGTCGAGCAGCGCGAAAACGCCGGGCGTCATCTCCAGCAAGGAAGGAAGGTACTCGAAACGCGCCAGGTCGCTCTCCAGGCCAGCGCCCACCATGTCGAGCCGGTGGCCGGCTGCACCGCGCACGCGATCGATGCCCGATCGCATGGCCGCATCGTGAGCCGCAAGCGCGGCGGCGCCGATGATCGCGAGCGATGCGATCCAGGCTAGGGTGCGGGTGAACCAGCGCTTCACGCCGGTCTCGCCCCGGCTCGCGGGGTTCGGGGTGATGATCTTGGCTCCAGGTTGTCTCGGCCCCAGTGTGCCACGAAGCACGCTGCGGTCGCCTGGCAAGGTATGCGCCGTCATGCGTACTTGAGCTCGGTGGCCTTGCCGCGGAACACGCGGTACGAGAACACCGTATAGGCCGCAATCGCCGGCACGGAAATGCAAACACCGAACAGGATGATCTTCAGCGCTGGCGGGCTGCTCGCCGCCTGCCAGATGGTCAGGCGATCGATCACGACATACGGAAACAGGCTGTAAGCGAGGCCGAGGAAGCCGAGGACGAACACGCCGATCAGGAGCACGAATGGCAGCCAGCAAAGCGGACCGCGGACCATCCGGGCGTCGAGCAGGCGGCGCACCGTCAGCAGCGCGACCACGGTGGTCAACGGAATGGCCATCAGGGCGATCACTGCCGGCAGCGTGAACCAGCGCTCGCGCACGGTCGCGCTGATCCACGGCGTGGCCAGCGAGATCAACGCCAGGCCCACCACCATCGGACCCCAGGCCATCCTGGCCCAGTGAATGGCCTTTTGCTGCAAATCACCCTCGGTCTTCATGATCAACCATGCGGCTCCGAGCAGCACGTACGCCATTGGCAGCGCCGCGGCGATCGCGGCGGCGAAGAGCGGGTAGTTCCAGCCTTCGCCAAAGCCGCTGACGTAGCGGCCGAGCATCCAGCCCTGTGCCACGGCAGCGATCGTCGAGCCGGCGAAGAACATCCGGTCCCACATCGGCTTGTGGTCGGCCTTGGCCTTGACGCGAAAGTCGAACGCCACGCCGCGCAGCGTGAGGCCCATCAGCATCAACGCCACCGGCAGGTAGAGCTCGCTCAGCACCAGGCCATGCGCCTTGGGGAAAGCCACCAGCAAAATGCCGATGCCCAGAACCAGCCAGGTTTCGTTGGCGTCCCAGAACGGGCCGATTGATGCAATGAGCACATCCTTCTCGGCGGCACTCGCGCGTGGCAACAGCATGCCCACGCCCAGGTCGTAGCCATCGCTGATCACGTAGAGGAGCATCGCGACGCCCATCAACGCCATGAAGATCACCGGCAGGAACTCGTCGAAGCTCATCGCGCTCATACCCTGCTCCCGCCCACGACCGCGGCCGGCACGTCGTTGTCGGCATCCAGGACGTGCCCAGGCTTCTCAGCCATGTATTTGATGACGGCGATGTAGGCGACCATCAACGCGAGATACATCGCCACGTAGCTTGCGAGCGTCAACGCGATCATCGGCGCAGCCACGGCGGATGCGACGTCGGCGGTGCGCAGCAGGCCGAACACAACGTAGGGCTGGCGCCCGATCTCGGTCACGTACCAGCCGGCCAGGGTTGCCACCCAGCCCGAGAAGGTCATGCCGGCCAGGCCCCAGAGCAGCCAGCGCGGCAGCCGCTGCGCCTGCCAGCCGCTGCGGCGGTACAGCCACCATCCGGCCCAGCTCACCAGCAGCATCAGCACTCCCATGCCGACCATCGCCCGAAAAGCGAAGAACATGGGCAGCGCCGGTGGATGCGCGTCGCGGAATTCGTCCAGGCCCTTGATCTCGCCGTCGGCCTCGTGGGTGAGGATCAGGCTGGCCAGTTTCGGGATGGCGATCTCGAAATGGTTCTTGCGTCGTTGGTCGTCGGGCAGCGCGAATAGCAGCAAGGGCGCACCGCGCGCGGTCTGCCACACGCCCTCCATCGCGGCGATCTTCTGCGGCTGGTGCTTGAGTGTGTTCAGGCCATGCAGGTCGCCGACGAAGATCTGCACCGGGATCAGCAGGGCCGCGAGCGTCAGCCCGACGCGCAGCACCTTGGCCGTCGAGGCGTTGATGCAGCCGCGCAGCACCTGCCAGGCGCTGATGCCGGCCAGCAGGAAGGCCACGGTGAGTGCCGAGGCCAGCAGCATGTGCGTGAGGCGGTAGGGAAACGAGGGGTTGAACACCACATCGAACCAACTCCTCACATGGAACTGGCCGGCGATCACTTCATGCCCGGCCGGCGTCTGCATCCACGAGTTCAGCGCCAGGATCCAGAACGCGCTGAGCGTGGTGCCGAAGGCCACGAAAAAGGTCGCCAGCAGGTGCACGCGTTCGCTGACGCGGCCATGGCCGAACAGCATGATGCCCAGGAAGCCCGCCTCCAGGAAGAACGCCGTCAGTACCTCGAAGGCGAGCAGCGGGCCGGCGACGTTTCCGACTTGCTCCATGTAGCCGGGCCAGTTGGTGCCGAACTGGAAGCTCATCGTGATGCCCGAGACCACGCCCAGCGCGAAGGTCAGCGCGAACACCTTGGTCCAGAAGCGGTAGGCGATGAGCCAGGCGCCGTCATGCGTCGTCAGCCAGCGCCAGCGAAAGAACAGCAGCATCCAGCCCAACGCGATGCTGATCGTCGGGAACAGGATGTGGAAGCTGATGTTGGCCGCGAACTGCATGCGCGCCAGGAGGATGGGGTCCATGGGACTAGGGCCTGTTAACGCTATTTATGACGATGCGCTGCTCGCCAAAAATGTCATGCGCAAGGCGCGAGTCCGCAGGCGGAGTCATCTCCGTCAAGGACTCGTAACGCGGCGCATGGCCTTTTTGGCCGCAGCCCGAAGGGAACGTGCCTAAAACCGCGCCAGGCGTCGTTCCGCTCCTAGCCAAGGCGGCCAGCCTTGGCGTCGTCGCGCGCCTAGCCTGGCGCGGTTTTAGGCACGTTCGCATCGCCATAAATAGCGTTAACAGGCCCTAGGCGCGCGTGGGATCAACGGCGACGTGCGCGGCCGGCGTCCGCCCTGGCCGCCACCGGCCGCAGGCCGTCGGACATGCCGATCAGCACGCCGCTGACCAGCGCCGCGTAGCTGTCCATCATGGCCTGCGTGGCGCTCAGGCTCGTGGCGCGGCCGTCGCGCAAAGCCGTGCGCGCCCGCTCCACCAGCTGTTCCACGGCCGCACCCGCCTGCGCCCCGGTGTCGGTGCCCTTGCCCTTCATGGACTGGAGCACCTGCTGCCACGGCGCCTGCAGTGTGCTGCCCGCGCCCTCGGTCGCCTTGGACACGGTGGTGAAGAAGACATCCTCCATCTTCTCCAGGTGCCCCAGCGCGCCCTTCATCTGCTTGTCCTTCAGGTCCAGGCCCTGATCGATGAACTGTTGCAAGGCCTTGCGCTGGGCCTCCACGGTCTGCAGCAGGGCGGCATCCATGCCGGCAAAGGCCTTGCCCAGCATCGCCTCGACATCGACGGTGCTCGCGGGGTTCTGCGCGGCGCCCGCGGAGGCCGCCTGCGTCACCGACTTGAGCACCTTGCGGATGTTGTCCAGCGTCAGCTCGCGTCCCTGCAAGGCCCTGAGCGTGGCCTCGCTGACGGTCTTGCGCAGGGTCTCGCCCTGCTTGGCGGTGGCCTGCGCGAATTTGGCGATCAGCGCGTCCTGGTCGATTCCGGATTTGTTCATGGGGTGCATTCTGTTTATTGCATGTGTTGACCGCCGTTGATGGCGATATTGGCTCCGGTCACGAACGCGGCTTCCTCCGAAGCCAGGTAGATGATCAGCCCCGCCACCTCCTCGGGCTTGCCCAGGCGGCCGACCGGGATGTTGGGCAGGATCTTGGAGTCCAGCACTTCCTGCGGGATGGCGGTGACCATCTTGGTGCCGATGTAGCCGGGCGAGATGGTGTTCACGGTGACGCCCTTCTTCGCCACTTCCAGCGCCAGCGCCTTGGTAAAACCGTGCACGCCGGCCTTGGCCGCCGAGTAGTTGGTCTGGCCGAAAGCGCCCTTGGAGCCGTTCACCGAGGACACGTTGATGACGCGGCCCCAACTGCGCTCGACCATGCTGTCGGCAACCTGCTTGGTCATGTTGAACAGGCTGTCGAGATTGGTGCGCAGCACCGCGTCCCAATTGACCTTGTCCATCTTCTTGAAGGTCATGTCGCGCGTGATGCCCGCGTTATTGACCAGCACGTCGATCGCGCCCAGCTTTTCCTGTACCTGTGCCACGGCGCGATGGCAGGAATCGATGTCGGCCACGTCGCAGGGCACGGCCAGGATGTCGTAGCCCTTGGCCTTCATCTGCGCCACCCACTCGCCGTGCTTGGCGTTGCCGGGGGAATAGGTCACCGCCACCTTGTAGCCGGCATCGACCATCTTGGTGGAAATCGTCTCGCCCAGGCCGCCCATGCCGCCGGTAACCAGGACCACGCGTGTTGCTTTAGTCATCTCTTGTTTTCCTTGGTGTGATTAATCGTTAGGCCCGTTCGACCGCGAGGGCGACGCCCATGCCGCCGCCTATGCACAGCGAGGCCAGGCCCTTGTTGGCGCCGCGGCGCCCCATCTCATGCAGCAGCGTCACCAGGATGCGGCAGCCGGAAGCGCCGATCGGATGGCCGATGGCGATGGCGCCGCCGTTGACGTTGATCCTGCTGGTGTCCCAATCCATCTCCTTGTTGACGGCGCAGGCCTGCGCCGCGAAGGCCTCGTTGATCTCCATCAGGTCCAGGTCCTGCGCCGACCAGCCGGCCTTTTTCAAACAGATCCGCGAGGCGGGCACCGGCCCCATGCCCATGATGCTGGGGTCCAGTCCGGCGCTGGCGTAGGCGCGGATCACGGCCATCGGCTTCAGGCCCAGCGCCGCGGCGCGCTGGGCACTCATCACCAGCACGGCAGCAGCGCCGTCGTTCAGGCCCGACGCGTTGCCGGCGGTCACGGTGCCGGCCTTGTCGAAGGCGGGACGCAGGCCCGACAGGCCCTCGGCGCTGGTCTTGCGATTGACGAATTCGTCGGCCGCGAACACGATGGGGTCGCCCTTCTTCTGGGCGATCGTGAACGGCAGGATCTCGTCCTTGAACTTTCCGGCATCCTGGGCCGCGGCCGCTTTCTGCTGCGAAGCCAGGGCCAGCGCATCCTGCATCTCGCGCGTGATGCCGAACTTCTTCGACACGTTCTCGGCCGTCGTGCCCATGTGGTACTGGTTGTAGACATCCCACAGGCCGTCGGTGATCATGGAGTCCACCATCTTCCAGTCGCCCATGCGCTGGCCGTCGCGCGAGCCCAGCAGCACGTGCGGCGCCGCGCTCATGTTCTCCTGCCCGCCGGCCACCACGATCTCGGCGTCCCCGCACTTGATCGCCTGGGCGGCCAGCATCACCGCCTTCAAGCCCGAGCCACAGACCTTGTTGATGGTCATGCCCGGCACGCCCTGCGGCAACCCGGCCTTGATGACGGTCTGGCGCGCCGGGTTCTGGCCGGAACCGGCGGCAAGCACCTGGCCGAGGATGACCTCGCTGACGGCGTCGCCGGGCACACCGGCCTGCGACAGCAGGCCTTTGACGACATGGGCACCCAGATCGGGAGCTGCAGTCTTGGCCAGGGTGCCGCCGAACCTGCCCACGGCGGTGCGGGCGGCGGCGACGATGACGATATCGGACATGAATAACTCCTTTTCAGTGGGTAACGGTGAACAACAAAGCCGGCCTCATGAAGCCTTCTCCTTCACGTAGCGGCCCGGTGCGGGCTCGATCGCGGGGTACTTGCGGTTGCCGGCATTCTTGGGCGCCGCGACCTGGGCGCCGGCCTGCCGGGCCAGCCATTTCGTCCAGGCCGGCCACCAGCTTCCCGGCACGGCCTCTGCGGTCTCCAGCCAGGCCTGCGGCTGCGCACCCGCCTTGCCCACCCAGTGGTTGCGCTTGGCCTTGGCCGGCGGATTGATCACGCCCGCAATGTGGCCGCTGGCGCCCAGCACGAAGGTGGTGTCGCCGCCCAGCAATCCGGTCGTGGCATATGCGGTGTGCCAGGGCACGATGTGGTCGTCGCGCGAGGCATAAAGGAATGCGGGAACGTCGATGGAGCCGAAGTCCACCGCCTCGCCGCACTGCACCGTGGCGCCGGGTTCGCGCAGCTTGTTCTCGAGATAGGCGTTGCGCAGGTACCAGCAGAACATGGGCCCCGGCAGGTTGGTGTCGTCGCCGTTCCAGAACAGCAGGTCGAAGGCGGGCGGCGCCTTCCCCTTCAGGTAGCCGTTGACGACGTAGGGCCAGATCAGGTCGTTGGCGCGCAAGGACGCGAACACCTGGGCCAGCTCTCGCCCCTGCAGCACGCCGCCGCGGCCGATGGCGGCTTCGCGTCTGGTCACCATTTCCTCATCGACCAGCAAGCCGATCTCGCCGGTGTCGCGGAAGTCCAGCATTGCTGTGAGCAGCGTCATGCTGGACGCCTTGCGCTCCCCGCGCGCGGCCAGCACGGCCAGCGCGCAGGCCAGCAACGTGCCGCCGACGCAAAAGCCCAATGTATTGACGCGGTCGGCGCCGCTGACCGCGAGTGCGGTGTCGATGGCGGCAATCACGCCGAGCTCCAGGTAGTCGTCCCAGCCCAGGTGCCCCTGGGCCGCGGACACATTGCGCCAGGACACCAGGAACACCGTGTGCCCCTGGGCCACGGCATGCGCCACCAGCGAGTTATCGGGCTGCAGGTCCAGGATATAGAACTTGTTGATGCAAGGCGGCACGATCAGCAATGGGCGCTTGTGGACCTTGAGGGTGGTTGGCGCGTACTGGATCAGCTGAATCAGCTCGTTTTCGAACACCACGCTGCCGGGCGTGGTGGCGACGTTGCGGCCGACCTCGAAGGCCTGCTCGTCGGTCATGGAGATGCGGCCCTTGGCGACGTCCTGCAGGAACAGGCGCATGCCTTCCGCCAGGCTGGCGCCACCGGACGCCACCGCGAGCTCCAACGCCTCGGGGTTGGTGGCCAGGCAGTTGGCCGGGCTGAGCGTGTCCAGCACCTGCCGCAGCGCGAACTGCCACTGCGCCTTGCTGCGAGCGTCCGCCGCTGCGCCATCGATCGCCCCGCACAGCAGCCTGGCGTACGACAGATAGTTGCTCGCCATCAACTCGTAGCGTGGGTCCTTCTGCCAGGCTTCGCCGGCGAAGCGGCGATCCGTCGCCGCCGGCATCGGCTCGCTCCATGCGCGCAGCATGGCCTGCTGGGCGTTCAACAGTTCCGACATCCAGGCCGTGGGATCGCTATGGGATGGGGTGGTCATGTTCGTTGTGTCAGTGCAGCTTCACGTGCGGCTCGGTGCGCCGCACGATCAGGCGCGCCAGGGTGTCGAGCGCCACCTTGGGGAAGCCGTGCAGCGCCAGCTCGTGCATCTTGTAGAGCGAGAGGTACATGAGTCTCGCGAACAGGCCCTCGACCATCAAGCCGCCCATCATGTTGCCCACGGTGCTGAATTCACCGAGCGAGACGAGCGAGCCGAAGTCGCGATAGCGGTACTCAAGCAAAGGCTTGCCGGCCATCCGGCGCCTGATCTGCCCGGCGATGTGCGAGGCCTGCTGGTGCGCGGCCTGAGCCCGGGGCGGAACAAATCCGCCTTGGCCCTGGTTGGCCTGCGGCCATTCGCAAGCTGCGCAGTCGCCCATGGCGAAGATGTTCACGTCCCGCGTGGATTGCAGCGTGGGATGCACCACCAGCTGGTTGATCCGGTTGGTTTCCAGGCCCGCGATGTCCTTCAGGAAGTCCGGCGCCTTCACGCCGGCGGCCCACACCACCAGTTCGGCCGGCAGCACGCGCCCATCGGCCAGGCGGACACCGCCCGCGTGGACTTCGGCGACCTTGGCGTTGTTGTGCACCTCCACGCCCAGCTTGCGCAGCAGGTCTTCGGTGGTTTGCGACAGGCGCTGCGGTAGCGCCGGCAGCACGCGCGGGGCCGCCTCGATGAGCGTCACCTTGATGTCCTTGTCGGCATCGACGCGATCCAGGCCGAAGGCAACCACTTGTCGCGTAGTGCGGTGCAACTCGGCGGCCAGCTCGACCCCGGTCGCGCCGGCACCGATGATGGCGACGTGCAGCTGTTCGGGCCGCAGCGGCGTGGCCTGGGCATGGGCGCGGATGCAGGCATTGACCATGCGTGAATGGAAGCGCAGCGCATCGGCCGCGCACTCCAGCCGCATGGCGTGCTCGCGCACCCCGGGGGTTCCGAAGTCGTTGCTCTGGCTGCCCACGGCGATCACCAGCGTGTCGTAGCCGAACACGCGCCGCGGCGTGACCTGCTGGCCCTCGTCGTCGACATGGGGCGCCACCAGCACCTCGCGCCGCTCGCGGTCCAGTCCCACCATTTCACCGACGCGGAATCGGAAGTGATGCCAATGCGACTGCGCCAGGTAGCCGACCTCGTGCGCGCTCATGTCCATGCTGCCGGCAGCGATCTCGTGCAGCTTGGGCTTCCAGACATGGGTGCGTGTCTTCTCGATCAGCGTCACCTCCGCCTGCCCGCGCCGGCCCAGCGTATCGCCCAGCCGGGTGGCGAGTTCCAGCCCGCCCGCGCCGCCGCCGACGATGACGATGCGGTGCCGCGTGCCGGCACGGAGAGTGGCCGCGCTCATGATCGAAGTTCCGGGAGATCGATCAGCGCGCTGCGGGCAGCGGCATGTTGGGCTCGCCCTGGCCGGTGCGCGCGGCCTGGGCCGCCGTCGGCGCCGGCATGTGGTGCTCGACCTGGTCGAGCACGGCTTCTGGCTCCTCGGCCTCGGCCGCGGTCTCGTTGTTCAGCTGGCTGTGCATGCGTTTCATATCCAGGTCACCGGTCCAGCGCGCGACCACCACAGTGGCGACGCCGTTGCCGATCAGGTTGGTGAGGGCGCGCGCTTCCGACATGAAGCGGTCGATGCCCAGGATCAGTGCCAGGCCGGCCACCGGCACCCCGCCCACGGCGGACAGGGTCGCGGCCAGCACGATGAAGCCGCTGCCGGTGATGCCGGCAGCACCCTTGGAGGTGAGCAGCAGCACGCCCAGCAGCGTCAGCTGCTGCGTCAACGTCATCGGGGTGTTGGTGGCCTGCGCGATGAATACTGCGGCCATGGTCAGGTAGATCGACGTGCCGTCCAGATTGAACGAGTACCCCGTGGGGATCACCAGGCCGACGACCGACTTGCGCGCGCCCAGGTTTTCCATCTTGGCCATCATGCGCGGCAGCACCGACTCCGACGAAGACGTGCCCAGAACGATCAGCAGTTCCTCCTTGATGTACTTGATGAACTTCCAGATCGAGAAGCCATGCAGCCTGGCGATGATCCCTAAGACCACGAAGATGAAGAACAGGCAGGTGAGGTAGAAGGTGCCCATCAGCTTGCCCAGCGAGAGCAGGGAGCCGACGCCATACTTGCCGATGGTGAAGGCCATCGCGCCGAAGGCACCGATCGGGGCCACCTTCATGATGATCCCCACGATGGAGAACAGCACGTGCGAACCCTTTTCAATGAGGTCGAACACCAAAGTGCCGCGGCCGCCGAACTTGTGCAGCGCGAAGCCGAACATCACCGAGAACAGCAGCACCTGCAGGATCTCGCCCTTGGCGAAGGCATCGACCACGGTGCTCGGAATCACGTTGAGCAGGAAGTCCACCGTGCCCTGCATCTTGCCGGGGCCGGTGTAGGCGGCGATGCTCTTGGTATCGAGGGCGGACGGGTCGACGTTCATTCCCACGCCAGGCCCGACCAGGTTGATGATGACCAACCCGATCACCAGCGCCAGCGTGCTGACGATTTCGAAATACAGCAACGCCAGGCCGCCGGTCTTCCCGACCTTCTTCATGTCTTCCATGCCGGCGATCCCAACCACCACCGTGCAAAAGATGATCGGCGCGATGATCATCTTGATCAGCTTGATGAAGCCGTCGCCCAGCGGCTTCATCGCGGCGCCCGTTTCCGGGTAGAAATGGCCCAGCAGCACGCCGATCACGATCGCCGTGATGACCTGGAAGTAGAGCGACTTGTAAAAGGGCTTGGGGATCGGGTCTTTGTCCATGGTGTCTTCCTGGTTGGTTTGTGTGAGGGGCGGCTAGATGCCCGCCGCTTGGGCTTGGCTGTCGGCGTGATAGCTGGAGCGCACCAGCGGCCCGCAGGCGGCGTGGCTGAATCCCATCGCCTGCGCCTGGCGCGCCAAGGCGTCGAAGGCCTGCGGCGCCACGTAGCGGCGCACCGGCAGGTTGCCCGGGCGCGGCCGCAGGTACTGGCCCACGGTCAACATGTCCACGCCATGCGCGCGCAGGTCCGACAAGACCGTGAGAACCTCCTCATCGGTCTCTCCCAGGCCCAGCATCAGGCCCGACTTGGTGAGGACCGAGGGATGCCGTTGTTTGAAGGCCCGCAGCAATTCCAGCGAATGCTGGTAGTCGGCGCCGGGCCGGGCCTCGCGGTACAGGCGCGGCACCGTTTCCAGGTTGTGGTTCATCACATCCGGCGGGCTTTGTGCGAGCGCGTCCAGCGCGGGTTCAAGCCGACCCCGGAAGTCCGGCGTCAGGATTTCGATCTGCGTACGCGGCGACTGCTCGCGCACGGCGCGAATGCAGGCGGCGAAATGCGCCGCGCCGCCGTCACGCAGATCGTCGCGGTCCACGCTGGTGATGACCACGTAGTTCAGGCGCAGTTGTGCCACGGTACGGGCCAGCTTGAGCGGCTCCTGCGGGTCCGGCGGCTGCGGCCGGCCATGCGCCACGTCGCAGAAGGGACAGCGCCGTGTGCACAGGTCGCCCAGGATCATGAAGGTGGCCGTACCCTTGCCGAAGCACTCGCCGATGTTGGGGCACGCCGCCTCCTCGCACACCGTGTGCAGGCCCTCTTCGCGCAGCACCTGCTTGACGCCGCGGAAGGTGTCGCTGTGCGACAAGCGCACCCGGATCCACTCCGGCTTGGGCAGCGCGGGCGCCGTCACCACCTTGATGGGGATGCGCGCGGTCTTGGCGCCGCCGCGCTGGCCCGGAGAGAGGGAGGATGCATCCATGACGTGCTCAGTCGGCGACCCATGCCTGGGCTCGCTGTGCGGCCGCATCGACCGTAGCGAGCGCCGTCATGTTGACGATGCGGCGCACCGTCGACGACGGCGTCAGGATATGGACCGGAAGCGCGGCACCCAGCAGGATGCCACCCACCGTAATGCCGCCGCCGGCCGCGATGCGCAGCAGGTTGTAGGAAATATTGGCCGCATCGACGTTGGGCATGACAAGCACGTTCGCCTCACCCGCCAGCCCCGAATCCGGGAACTCGCGATCGAGAATCTCCTTGGACAAGGCCGCGTCGCCGCGCATCTCGCCGTCGACCGCGAGGCTGGGGTCGCGCGCCTGCACCAGTGCCAGCGCCTCGCGCATCTTCAGCGCCGCCGGCGCGTTCGAACTGCCGAAGCTTGAATGCGACAGCAGCGCCACGCTGGGGACGATGCCGAACCGCCGCACCTCTTCGGCCGCCAGCAGCGCGATCTCGGCGACCTGGTCGGCCGTCGGGTCGCTGTTGACATGGGTGTCGCAGATGAAGAGCTGGCGACCGGGCAGCATCAGCATCTGCATGGCCGCGAACGTGCGGGTGCCGCGGCGCAGGCCGATCACGTCGCGCACATAGCCCAGATGATCGGCGTAGCTGCCCAGAGTGCCACACAGCATGGCGTCCGCCGCGCCTTCGCGCACCAGCATCGCGCCGAGAAGCGTGCTGCGGCTGCGCATCTCGGCACGCGCGGTGGCGCGCGACACGCCCCGGCGCCGGGCCAGCCGGTAATAGGCGTCCGCCGCAGGGCCGTAGACGTCGGGATCCAGCAGGTTCACGCACTCGCAATCCACCCCGGGCTGAAGGCGCAGGCCAAACTGCTCGATGCGCTGGGCAATGACCTCGGGCCGGCCCGCCAGCAGCGGACGCGCCAACCCTTCGTCCACCACCACCTGGGCGGCGCGCAGCACGCGCTCGTCTTCGCCTTCCGCGTAGACGACGCGTTTGGGCAAGCGCTTGGCGGCGGCGAATACCGGCTGCATGGCGCTGCCGGACTGGTACACGAACTGGCTCAGGCGCTGGCGGTAGGCGTCCAGGTCGAGGAGCGGGCGCGTCGCCACGCCGCTATCCATGGCGGCCTTGGCCACGGCCGGAGCGACGACCTCGATCAGGCGAGGATCGAACGGCTTGGGAATGAGGTACTGCGCACCGAAGCGCAGGCCCACAGCGCCATAGGCCTGGGCCACCACCTCCGGGATTTCCGCATGGGCCAGCTCGGCGATGGCGCGCACCGCGGCCAGTTTCATTTCCTCATTGATCGTGGTGGCTCCGACATCCAGCGCGCCGCGGAAGATGAAGGGGAAGCACAGGACGTTGTTGACCTGGTTCGGGTAGTCCGAGCGCCCGGTGCCCAGGATTGCATCGGGGCGCACGGCCAGCGCCTCTTCCGGGCTGATCTCCGGGTTCGGATTGGCCATCGCCAGGATGATGGGGTCGCGCGCCATGGTCTTGACCATCTCGGGCTTGAGCACCCCACCGGCCGACAGGCCCAGAAAGATGTCCGCGCCTTCGATGATGTCCACCAGCTTGCGCGCCGAGGTTTCCTGCGCATAGCGGGCCTTGTTGGGGTCCATCTGCTCCTTGCGCCCGACATAGACCACGCCCGCACTGTCGGAGACGAACACGTTGCGCATCGACAGGCCCAGGCTGACGATCAGGTCCAGGCAGGCCAGCGCCGCCGCGCCCGCGCCGGAGCACACCAGCTTGACCTCGGCGATGTCCTTTTTCACCAGCCGCAGCGCGTTCAGGATGGCCGCGGCGGCAACGATGGCCGTGCCATGCTGGTCGTCATGGAACACCGGTATCTTCATGCGCTCACGCAGCTTCCTCTCGATGTAGAAGCACTCGGGCGCCTTGATGTCTTCCAGGTTGATGCCGCCGAAAGTCGGCTCCATCCGGGCGATGGTGTCGATCAGCTTGTCCGGATCGAGCTCGTCCAGCTCGATGTCGAACACGTCGATGCCGGCGAACTTCTTGAACAGGCAGCCCTTGCCTTCCATCACCGGCTTGCCCGCCAGCGCGCCGATGTTGCCCAGGCCCAGCACGGCCGTACCGTTGGTGATCACGGCCACCAGGTTGTTGCGGGCGGTGAGGTTGCCCGCCTCGCGCGGATCCTCGACGATGGCCAGGCAGGCTTCCGCGACGCCCGGCGAATAGGCCAGGCCCAGGTCGCGCTGGGTGGCCATGGCCTTGGTGGGGGTCACCGAGATCTTGCCCGGCGTGGGGTAGCGGTGGTAGTCGAGGGCGGCCTCGCGCAGGGTGTCTGACATGTTTTGTCTCCGTGGGGTGTCGAATCGGAATCAGCTCGTCGCCGGCAATGCGACGATCTCGCCCAGCCATCGGTGCAGCGCATGCAGCAGCGCCTCGGGCTCGTCGGCATGCACCCAGTGCCCGGCATCGGGGATGTGCTCCAGCCGCGCCTGGGGAAACAGGCGGACGATGCCCGCGCGCGAGTCGGGCCGGACGTAGTCGGAATGCTCGCCGCCGACGAACAGGGCCGGCCCCGGGTAATGCTGGCGCAACAGCTGCTGCGGAAAGCCGCAGAGCTCGCGCATGCACACGGCCGTGGCCATCAGGTTGAGCCGCCAGTCGAAGCGCTCGTCGTGGCGCCTGAGGTTCTGCATCAGGAAGTCGACGGGAGCTTCACCGCCCAGGCGAGTCGCAAGCGCCTGCCGGATTTCCCTGCGGCTGTTGGCCGCGGCCACATCCAGGCCGCGCATGGCGTTCACATACGGCGAGAACTGGTCCGCGTAGGCTTCGGGCGCGATGTCGATCACCGCGATGCCCGAGATCGCGTGCGGATGCTCCAGCGCCAGGGCCATGGCGGTCTTGCCGCCCATGCTGTGACCGATCACCACGGGCCGCTGCAACTGCTGGCGATCGATCAGCTCCAGCACATCCAGCGCCATGTGGTGATAGGACATGGTTTCGGCCCAGGGCGATGCCCCATGGTTGCGCGCATCGGGCAGGTAGAGCCGATAGGTACCGGCCAAGGCCTGGGCGATGGGCGTCCAGTTGCGCCCGGAGCCGAACAATCCGTGCAGGATCACGACGGGCGGGCCATCGCCTATCGCTTCGAACGCCAGCTTGACGGTCATGGCGCTGCTCCTTACTTCTTCTTCTGGGGCGGCAGGTCGGTGCACACGCCTTCGAACAGCTCGGCGGCCATGCCGATGGATTCGCCCAGGGTCGGGTGCGGATGGATCGTCTTGCCGATGTCGGCCGGCTCGCAGCCCATCTCGATGGCCAGACAGACCTCGCTGATCAGGTCACCGGCGTGGGTGCCGACGATGCCGCCGCCGATCACGCGATGCGTGGCTTCGTCGAACAGCAGCTTGGTGAAGCCCTCGTCGCGGCCATTGGCGATAGCGCGGCCCGATGCGGCCCAGGGAAACACCGCCTTGCCGAACTTGATGCCTTCGGCCTTGCACTGCTCCTCGGTCTTGCCCGCCCAGGCGATCTCGGGGTCGGTGTAGGCGACCGAAGGAATCTGCCGGACATCGAAGGAGGCCGGCTCGCCGTGCGCGGCCTCGGCCGCCACATGCGCTTCATGCACCGCCTTGTGCGCCAGCATCGGCTGCCCGACGATGTCGCCGATGGCGAAGATGTGGGGCACATTGGTGCGCATCTGCCGATCGACGTTAATGAAGCCGCGGTCCGTCACGGCGACGCCGGCCTTGTCGGCGGCGATCTTGTTGCCGTTGGGGCTGCGGCCGACGGCGACCAGGACCAGATCGTAGAGCTGCGGCTCCTTGGGTGCCTTGTCGCCCTCGAAGCTCACTTCGATGCCAGCCTTCGTCGCTTTGGCGCCGACGGTCTTGGTCTTGAGCATCAAATGGCCGAAGCGCGGCGCATTGAGCTTCTCCCACACCTTGACCAGGTCGCGGTCGGCGCCCTGCATCAGGCCGTCGAGCATTTCGACCACATCGATGCGGGTGCCCAGCGTCGAGTAGACGGTGGCCATCTCCAGCCCGATGATGCCGCCGCCCACCACCAGCATGCGCTTGGGAATGGACTTGAGCAGCAAGGCCCCGGTGGAATCGACGATGCGCTCGTCCTTCGGCATGAAGGGCAGCTGCACCGCCTGGCTGCCCGCCGCGATGATGGCCTTGGCGAACTTCACCACCACTTTCTTGTCGCCTCCGGCCGTCGCCACTTGCAGGTGGTGGGGATCGAGGAAGCTGCCGACGCCGGTGAGCACCTCGACCTTGCGCGCCTTGGCCATGCCGGCCAGGCCGCCGGTGAGCTTCTTGATCACGCCGTCCTTGAAGGCGCGCAGCTTGTCGATGTCGATCTCGGGCGGGCCGTATTTGATGCCGTGGTCGGGCAGTGTTGCGACTTCGTCCATCACCGAAGCGGTGTGCAGCAGCGCCTTGGACGGGATGCAGCCGACGTTCAGGCAGACGCCGCCCAGCGTGGCATAGCGCTCGACCAGCACCGTCTTCATGCCGAGGTCGGCACTGCGGAAAGCCGCCGAGTAGCCGCCCGGGCCGGCGCCGAGCACCAGCATCTCGCACTCGACGTCGGCTTTGCCACTGTATTGGCCCCCTCCCCCTCCGGCGGAGGGTTGGGGTGGGGGCACTTGCGCGACGGGTGCGGAGGCAGCGGGAGGGGTAGGAGCAGAGGCACCTTCAGCCTCCAGCGTCAGCAACACTGATCCCTCGCTGACCTTGTCATTCACCTTGACCTTGATCTCCTTCACGATCCCGGCGTGGGTCGACGGAATCTCCATCGACGCCTTGTCGGACTCGACCATGACCAGGCCGGTATCGACGGCGATGGTCTCACCGACTTTCACCATCACCTCGATCACCGCGACATCCTTGAAGTCGCCGATGTCGGGAACTTTGACTTCCACGAGTTGTGCCATGGGAGAGAGCCTTAGAACATCACGCGCCGCATGTCGGCGAGCAGGTTGGCGAAATGGACGTTGAAGCGGGCGGCGGCGGCGCCGTCGATCACGCGGTGGTCCCAGGAGAGCGACAGCGGCAAGGTCAGGCGCGAGGCCCAGTTCTTGCCGTCGGCGGAGTGCTGCTTCCAGAAGCTCTTGCACACGCCCATGATGGCCACCTCGGGCGCATTGATGATGGGCGTGAAGTACATGCCGCCGATGCCGCCAAGCGATGAAATGGTGAAGGTGCCGCCCTGCATCTGGTCGGGCTTGAGCTTGCCGTCGCGCGCCAGCTTGGCCAGCTCGCCCATCTCCTTGGCGATGTCGGGCACGCTCTTCTTGTCCGCGTCGCGGACCACCGGAACCATCAACCCGTTGGGCGTGTCGGCGGCAAAGCCGATGTTCCAGTAGTTCTTCAGCACCAGGGCGTCGCCGTCAAGCGAGGCGTTGAACTCGGGGAACTTCTTGAGCGTCGCCACCGCTGCCTTGATCATGAAGGGCAGCATGCTGATCTTGACACCCGACTTGTCCAGCTCCTTGTTCATCTGAACGCGGAACTGCTCCAGGTCGGTGATGTCGGCCTCGTCATGCGTGGTGACATGCGGAATCACCACCCAGTTGCGATGCAGGTTGGCGGCCGAGATCTTTTTAATTCGGCTCTGTTCCTTGCGCTCGACCGGCCCGAACTTGGCGAAGTCGACCTTGGGCCAGGGCAGCAGGTCCAGCCCAGCGCCACCACCGGACGGCGCGGCGGCGGCCTTGGCGGCCGAAAGCGCTGCGCCGGCCGCTGTGCCCCCGCCCTTGGCGAAGGCTTCGACGTCTTCGCGCACGATGCGGCCGTGCGCGCCGCTGCCCTTGACACGGCCCAGGTCCACCGAGAGTTCGCGCGCTAGCTTGCGCACCGCCGGCCCGGCGTAGGCCAAGGCGAACGCCGCCTCGTCGATGGTGTTGCTCCCTCCCCCTCCGGGGGAGGGTTGGGGTGGGGGCACGGCTGCCGCTGGCGCGACATTGGCCGGCGCAGCGGCACTCACCGCCCCCGTCGACAACGTCATGATGACGCTGCCTTGCGAGACCTTGTCACCCAGCTTGACGCGAATCTCCTGCACCACGCCACCCAGCGGAGCCGGCACATCCATCGTCGCCTTGTCGGATTCCAGCGAGATCAGCGGGTCCTCGGCTTTCACCGTGTCGCCGGGCTTGACGAAGATCTCGATCACCGGCACGTCCTTGAAGTCGCCGATGTCGGGCACGCGCACCTCGGCCAGCCCGGCCGGGGCGCTGACGGGCGCCGGCGGCGCACTGACGCTGGGTTTGGTGGCCTCGGCGGCCACCACGGCAGCACCGGCGGCACCGTTGAACTGCATGACCACGCTGCCTTGGCTGACCTTGTCGCCAACCTTGACCTTGATCGCCTTGACCACGCCGCCGTGGGGCGCCGGCACGTCCATCGTGGCCTTGTCGGATTCCAGCGAGATCAGCGGGTCCTCCGCTTTCACCGCGTCGCCGACCTTGACGAAGATCTCGATCACGGGCACGTCTTTGAAGTCACCGATGTCGGGCACCGGGATGTCGATGATTTGACTCATGTTGTGTCGTTCCAGTCGGGTCAAACAGTCCAGGGCGCCGCGCGCTCGGTGTCCAGGCCGTACTTGGCGATGGCCTCGGCCACCAGCGCCGGCTTGATGGCGCCTTCGTCGGCCAGCGCCTTCAGCGCGGCGACGGCGACGTAGTGGCGATCGACTTCGAAGAATTTGCGCAGCTTGACGCGGTAGTCGCTGCGCCCGAAGCCGTCGGTGCCCAGCACCGTGAAGCGCCGGCCCGCGGCCTGCACGTATTCGCGCACCTGGTCGGCGTAGCTGCGCATGTAGTCGGTGGATGCGATCACCGGGCCCTCGGTACCTTGGAGGCAGGTTTCGACCCAGCTCTGACGCGGCGCCTCGGTCGGGTGCAACAGGTTCCAGCGCGCAGCCGCCATGCCGTCGCGGCGCAGTTCATTGAAGCTGGTCGCGCTCCAGATGTCGGCGGTGACATTGAAGTCGGTCTTGAGCAACTCTGCCGCGGCGATCACTTCGCGCAGGATGGTGCCGCTGCCCATGAGCTGGACGCGCAGGCCCTTCTTCCCCGTCTTGCCGCCGTCCTTGAGCTTGTACAGGCCCTTGAGGATGCCGGCTTCCGCGTCCTTCCCCGCCTCGGCCAGGCCGGGGTGCGGGTAGTTCTCGTTCATCAGGGTGAGGTAGTAGAAGACGTCCTCCTGCTGCTCGTACATGCGGCGCATGCCCTCGCGCACGATGACCACCATCTCGTAGGCGAATGTCGGGTCGTAGGACACGCAGTTCGGAATCGTTGCGGCCAGCAGGTGGCTGTGGCCGTCCTCATGCTGCAGGCCCTCGCCGTTGAGCGTGGTGCGACCGGCGGTCCCGCCCAGCAGGAAGCCGCGAGCGCGGATATCGCCGGCCAGCCAGGCCAGGTCGCCCACCCGCTGCAGCCCGAACATCGAGTAATAGATGTAGAACGGGATCATCGGCACGTTGCTCACGCTGTACGAGGTGGCGGCAACGATCCAGCTGGACATGGCCCCGCCTTCGTTGATGCCCTCCTGCAGCACCTGCCCGTCCTTGGATTCGCGGTAGTACATCAGCTGGTCCGCGTCCTGCGGCTTGTACAGCTGGCCGAGCGACGAGTAGATGCCCAGCTGGCGGAACATGCCTTCCATGCCGAAGGTGCGCGACTCGTCGGGTACGATCGGGACGATGTGCTTGCCGATGTTCTTGTCGCGCACCAGCGTGCCCAGCATCTGCACGAAGGCCATGGTGGTCGAGATCTCCCGCTCGGCGGAGCTGGCCAGCAGGCGCCGAAAGGTGTCCAGGGGCGGGATGGTGAGCGCGGCCGACTTCTGGCGGCGCTGCGGCAAGTAGCCGCCCAGGGCCTCTCGGCGCGCGCGCAGGTACTTCATCTCGGGGCTGTCCTCGGGCAGTTTGATGAACGGCATCTTCGGCAGGTCCTCGTCGGACACCGGGATCTGGAAGCGGTCGCGAAAGCCGCGCAGCGCGTCCTGCGTCATCTTCTTGGCCTGGTGGGCGATCATCTGGCCCTCGCCCGATTCGCCCATGCCGTAGCCCTTCACGGTCTTGGGCAGGATCAGCGTCGGCTGGCCGGTGTGCTTGACGGCGGCCGCGTAGGCCGCGAACACCTTCTCCGGATCATGGCCGCCGCGTGTCAGGCCCCAGATCTCGCCGTCGCTCATGTCGGCGACCAGCGCCTTAAGTTCTTCATACTTGCCGAAGAAATGCTCGCGGACATAGGCGCCGCTCTTGCTCTTGAAGTCCTGGTATTCGCCGTCGACACACTCTTCCATGCGCTTGAGCAGCAGGCCGCTCTTGTCCTTGGCCAGCAGCTTGTCCCATCCGGTGCCCCACAGCACCTTGATGACGTTCCAGCCGGCACCGCGGAAGACCGACTCCAGTTCCTGAACGATCTTGCCGTTGCCGCGCACCGGGCCATCCAGGCGCTGCAGATTGCAGTTGATGACGAAGATCAGGTTGTCCAGGCCCTCCCGCCCCGCCAGCGAGATCGCTCCCAGCGACTCGGGCTCGTCCATCTCGCCGTCGCCCATGAAGGCCCAGACCTTGCGCGGCGCCGTCTCGGCCAGGCCGCGGCCCTGCAGGTACTTCAAAAAGCGCGCCTGGTAGATCGCCATCAGCGGGCCCAGGCCCATGGAGACGGTGGGGAACTGCCAGAAGTCAGGCATCAGCCAGGGATGCGGGTACGAGGGAATGCCCTTGCCTTCCGTCTCCTGCCGGTAGCCCAGCAGCTGCTGCTCAGTGAGGCGCCCTTCGACGAAGGCGCGGGCGTAGATGCCGGGCGAGCAGTGGCCCTGTATGTATATGAGATCGCCGCCATGCTGCTCGGTGGGCGCGTGCCAGAAATGGCCGAAGCCGATGTCGTACAGCGTCGCCGCCGACTGGAAGCTGGCGATGTGGCCGCCGAGTTCGGACGACTCCTTGTTGGCGCGCAGGATGATCGCCATCGCGTTCCAGCGGATGATGGAGCGCAGTCGATGCTCGATGTCGCGGTCGCCCGGCGATTTCTCCTGGGCATGGGGCTCGATGGTGTTCTTGTAGGCCGTGTTCAGCGAGCGCGGCACGTACACGCCGTCCTGCCGCGCCAGGTCGACCAGGCGGTTGACGATGTGGTTGGTGCGTTGTGGCCCGCGATGCTGTGCTACCGCGCGCAGCGCATCGACCCATTCGATGGTTTCGATCGGATCGACGTCGTCATTCAGATTCATCTTGTCTCCTTTTGGTCTGGCGTATGTCGCTTCACGTGCCACACGCATGCCAAGCAGTTCGCAATCGGCATGCCAGGGCTGATGAATGGGTTGACTCGTCGCCAAGTCTTTGTTTTGACAGGACATTCGCATTCCCCGCGCGGGGCGCCCTGAACGAAGTGCCGGAATGACGCCATGAGCGGCGTATGGTTTATCGCGTGTCCGAATGAGGGTTACTACGGAGATCGGCCCCACGCCAGCTCATCAGCACCGGCACGGATCTGCGAGAGCGCCATGCGCGAGGTCGTCAACCGCATGCGCCTGTCCTCGGACTCGAGCCGAAGGCTGGATCGCCTGGCGATCAAGCATTGATCCTGGGCAGATCCGCGATCCGCCACAGGGTGATTTGAAATCCGTGATCGTCGTAGTGATCTTTGCGGGCTTCCAATCCGGCCGGAAAATTGAACGGTGGCTGGTGGAGGTTGAGATAGCGCCAACTCAAGCCAGTCAACTGGTTCTTGTTCTCGGATATCTGTGGGCTGTTGCTGACAAGGAGCCAGGTGGCGCCACAGCGGCGAAAATTCTCGAGGATCGAGGCGGCGTCACGGAAGGACAGATGAACCCAGCAGTCTCGGCAAAGTATGAGGTCTGCACTCGGAAGGTCATCCCTGGTTATGTCGGCAACCTTGAAGCGAACGCCCGCCGCCGCGTAGGCCGCTTGATTCTTTGCAATGACCTCTGGGACCACATCGACGCCCACGT
The DNA here is from genome assembly GCF_013155545.1 of Caenimonas soli. Lineage (GTDB taxonomy): Bacteria > Pseudomonadota > Gammaproteobacteria > Burkholderiales > Burkholderiaceae_C > Ramlibacter > Ramlibacter soli. The sequence goes on from NZ_JABJVV010000010.1 coordinate 215,217, forward strand.
AATCGATGCCTTCCAGATCAACAAGTCGCATCCAATTCCAGTCGCCGCAGGGAGCGTCGAGGATCTTTTCGACGCCCAGGCGTTTAAACAGGCCGGGAAGATACGCGCGCAGCGCCTCAGTCGCGCCGAGTTCCGAGCCGACTCCTGACCCACTTTCCTCGCTCCCCCAGGCTCTGGAACTATATGCCCGCGAAAAAATGCTCTCGCGCGAAAGAAGCTTCAAAGTCAAGTCGTGCGCAAGGGGAATGCTGGAAATCGTCATCTTGAGCCGCGTGCGCAGGCCCATGCCCATAGGGACCTCCTAAAAGCCGCAGACGGTGAGGGTACGCAATGCTATGCAGCGCCGTACTCGACAGCCTGTAGGACGCAAGAGGAATCTGCTGTACCGCTGCCTGGCTTTGCTACGCATGACGTTGGCTGCGCAAAAAGGACGGGCAGCGGAAGACCGCCCGCCATGCCTTCTCCTGCGTCCTTCGGCTTGGGAAGCAGGCAGCTCGGCCTGGCGCCGAAAAGAACGGCCATGCTGTTTGCTCGGTCAGGCTTGCAGCAATGCGTCACTTGAGAAACTTCAGCGCATTCGACACCACCGTCAGTTCCACGAACGACGACGCGCTTCGCGTGTCGCCATTGAAAGCCAGCGGAAAACCGCCGAGGTTGACCGCCGGCAGGCGTTCCAGCGCCGAGGCGATTGCCGCCGCGCTCGCCTCGCGCGGTTTGGCCCGCCTCAACGCCTCGGTCAACCAGCGCGCCGCCACGTAGCCTTCCATGCTCGCGAAGTCGGGCGTGATCTTGTTGTCCGCGCAAAACGCCAGGAATTCGCGCGAAATGGCGGTGCCGCCGCCCCAGGGGAACGGCACCACCTGGGCCACGGAGATTCCCACCGCCAACGGGCCCAGCTGGTCGAGCAGCACCTGGCCACCGACTGTGGAGACCGTGTAGAAACTGCCACCGAAACCGGCCTTGCGCGCGGCGCGCACGAACGCCGCGCTGGCACTCGGGTTGGCCGACAGGATGATGGCCTGCGGATTGGCTGCCAGCAGCGCGGGAACCGAAGCGCCGACATCGGCGCTGCCGCGCGAAACGCTGGCGCTGATGTTGCTGGAAAGCTTGGCGGCTTCGGCGGCCTGCGCGAACGAATCCCTGATCTCCCATCCCGCCGATTCGTATTCGAAGAGCAAGCCCACGCGAGTGATGCCGGTGGAGCTGGTGTGCCGGATGATCTGGCGAATCTCGTCACGATGGCCGGCGCGCAGCAGGAACACGTGCCCGTTGGCCTGTTGCCGCAACACGTCCATGCCGCTGACCGGGGCGATGAAGGGCACACCCTCCTCCAGCGCCACCTGCATTCCTTCGCGGTTGGCGCCTGGACCCACGAAGCCGAAGAATCCCGAGACCGCGTGCGTGCTGGTCAGGAGCTTGGCGTTGGTCGTTGCGCGTTCGACCACGCCGCCGTCGTCGAGCGTGACGAGTTCGAGCCTATGGCCCCCTGCCCCACCCTGGTTGTTGACCAGATTAAACCAGCCCTGGGCCGCATCACGAAACTGCCGCCCCACGGCGCCGTTATTGCCCGTCAACGCAGTCGATTGGCCCAGACGCACGATGCCGTCCGCGGACGGTTTCCTGGCAGCCAGGCCCAGGGCCGGCCATGCGAGCCCCGCCGCCGCGGCGCAGGCCAGGGTGATGGCCCCTCTCCGGTTCGTCGTCATGAAGGCCCCTACCAGCGCAGCGCGGCCGTGTGCACCGGCGCATCCCACAGCGACTTCATCTCTTCATCCATCATCGTGACCGTGATCGACGCGCCGGCCATCTCCAGCGCAGTCGTGTAATTGCCCACCAGCGACCGCGCCACCTTCAGGCCCCTGCCTTCGAGCAATTGGCTCGCGCAGTGATAGAGCAGGTACAGCTCGATCAGGGGCGTGCCGCCGAAGCCATTGACGTGCAGCAGCACCTGCGAGCCGGTCTTGGGCTTCAGGTCGCCCAGGATGGCGCCCATCAGTTCGTCCACCAGTTCCTGGGCCGGGCGCACCTTCGAGCGGCGCCGCCCGGGCTCCCCATGGATGCCTACGCCGAATTCCATCTCGTCATCGGCGATGTCGAAGGTCGCACGTCCCGCCGCCGGCACGGTGCAGCTGGTGAAAGCCACGCCCATGGAGGCGGTACGGCTGTTGACGCGGTCGCCCAGCACCTTGCACTGCTCGAGGCTGGCGCCCGCCTCCGCTGCGGCGCCGATCATCTTCTCGACGATCATGGTGCCGGCGACGCCGCGCCGGCCCGTGCCGTGGGTGGAACGCTCCACGGCCACGTCGTCGTTGACCAGGACGGTGGCGCAGGGCTGTTGCATCATTTCGGCGGCCATCTGGAAGTTCATCAGGTCGCCGGCGTAGTTCTTGACGATGAACAGCACGCCCTTGCCGCGATCGACTTCCGTCGCGGCCGCGAGCATCTGGTCGGGCGTCGGCGAAGTGAAGACCTGCCCGGGGCAGGCCGCGTCCAGCATGCCCTTGCCGATGAAGCCGCAGTGCAGCGGTTCATGCCCCGAGCCGCCGCCCGAGATCAGCGCAACCTTGCGCTGGGGCGGTTGCTTGCGGGTGACGAACGTTGGGTCCAGGTGCAGCGACAGCAGATCGCTGTGCGCGGCGGCCATTCCCTGCAGCGACTCGCGCAGCAGCAGCTCGACATCGTTGACGAATTTCTTCATGACGCAGCTCCGATGGTTAGCATGTCGCACACCGCGAACAGCGCCACCTGGCTGGTCTTCGCACCGGGGTCGATGTGTCCCAGCGCGCGCTCGCCCAGGAAGTGCGCGCGGCCCTTGGTCGCGATCATGTCGCGGGTGGCCAGCATGTTGAGTTCGGCTTCGTGCTTGAGCCTGGAGCACAAGGTGTCGAGGTCGCTGCCCTCGTCCGCCAGCCGCACCAACAGCCGCGCGGCCGGGATCAGCACATCCAGCATGGTCTTCTCGCCCAGGTCGGCCTTGCCGCGGCTCTTGATGGCTTCGACGCCGGCGGCCAGCGCTTGCGCGAAGCTCTTGGCGTCCGGTTCGGTGAGGCCCTCCAGCTCCTTGCCCATGGAGAGGAAGAAACTGGCGATGAGCGGCCCGGAGGCGCCGCCGATGGTGCTGAGCAGCTTCATGCCGATGCGGTTGAACGCCTGGGAAGGCGGCAGGGGCGCGAGTTCGGGCTTGAGGGCGGCGATGGCTTCGCAGCCGCGCCGCACGTTGATGAAGTGATCGCCGTCGCCGATGGCGCGGTCCAGCGATTCGATCTGCTGCTCGTTGGCAAGGATCGCGGCTTGCACCGCCTCCACGGCGGCGATGATGTCTTGGGTGTTCATGGCAGGGTTCTCGTTGTGATTGGGATATCAGGCGGACACGCGCTGCCCGGCCCGGTCGAACAGCAGGCGCTGGCCGGGCGGGAAACGCAGGCGGATGGGGGACCGGGGATGAGGCGCGACGCTTTGCATCAGGCGGGCGCGCACTTCCACGCCGTGGCGCTCGGCGATCACGTGGTGCATGAGCAGCGAGGACTCGATGACGGTGCACTCGAAGCCCTCACCCTCGCCCGCCAGTTCGACGTCCTCCGGGCGGATGCCGACGCTCACGGCCGCGGCCGGATGCTGACCGGCGAACCAGTCGGCCGGCAGGACGTTGATCGGCGGTGACCCCAGGCGTTGGGCGACATGCACCGACACGGGCTCGCGATAGATCTCCTCGGGCGTTCCTACCTGCTGGATGTGCCCATCTTCCAGGATGGCGATGCGGTCGGCCATGGTGGTGGCTTCCACCTGGTCGTGCGTCACATAGACCACGGTGGCGCCGCTTTGGCGCTGCAGGCGCTTGAGCTCGACGCGCAATTCCTCCCGCAGCTTCGCGTCCAACGAGGACAGAGGCTCGTCCATCAGGTACACGCGCGGCTCACGCACCAGGGCGCGGCCGATCGCCACGCGCTGCATCTCGCCGCCGGACAGGGCCGTGGCCTTGCGCTGCAACTTGCTTTCGATGTGCAGCATGGCGGCCACCCGTTCCACCCGCTGGCGGATCTCGCCCTCGGCGATGCGGCGCATCGGCGCGCGCAAGGGGAACGCCAGGTTGTCGAAAACGGTGAGATGCGGATACAGCGAGTACTGCTGGAACACGAAAGCGCAATCTCGCTGCGCCGGCGCCGCCGTCGTGACGTCCTCGCCGTTCATGCGCACCTGGCCCGAGTCGGGCCGCTCCAGCCCGGCGATGACTCGCAGGGTGGTGGTCTTGCCGGCGCCGCTGGGGCCCAGCAGCACGAAGAACTCGCCGTCCAGGATGTCCAGCTGCACGTCCGCCAGTGCGGTGGTTTCGCCGAACCGTTTTTGGATGCCTTGAAGTGAAATGCTAGCCATGGCGCACGCTCGGTTTGTGGGTGCGCGTGGTCGCGCTGGGGAGCAGCTTCTCGGTGTCCGCGTCGAACAGCACGATATGCCGGGTATCGAACGACAAGCCCACCCGGTCCTTCAACGCCGGGCGGACGGTCTTGTCGGCCAGCACTTTCAGCAGCCCGGCCTCGGTGCGGACCTCGGCCACCCAGTGGGAGCCGAAGTACTCGACATGCTCGATGGTGCCGCCCAGGCTGCCCGCGTCGGCGCCCAGCAGCCGCACATGTTCAGGCCGGATGCCCAGCACCACGGAAGCCGCCGGGGCGTCCACCATGGGGACCTCGATGGACCGGCCCGCCAGGCGCACGCTGGTGTCGCCGCGCGTCACGGGTGCCTGCGCCCGCATCAGGTTCATGGGCGGGCGGCCGATGAAGCGCGCCACGAACAGGCAGGACGGGAAGGCATAGATGCCGTGCGGGTCGTCGGCCTGCAGGATCTCGCCCTCGTTCATCACAACGATGTGGTCGGCCAGCGCCATCGCCTCGTTCTGGTCGTGCGTGACGAACACGGTGGTGGTCTTGAGCCGGTCATGGAGCTTGCGCAGTTCCACGCACATCAGCTCGCGAAACTCCGCGTCCAGCGTGCCCAGCGGCTCGTCCATGAGGAAGGCCTTGGGCTTGCGCACGATGGCGCGGCCCAGGGCCACGCGCTGGCGGTCGCCGCCGGCCAGCCCGCTGATGCTGGAATGAAGCAAGTGCTCGATGCGAAGGATGGAGGCAACCTCCTGCACGCGCCGGTCGATCTCGGCGCGCGGCACGCCTTCGTTGCGCAGCGGAAACTCCAGGTTGCCGCGCACGCCCATGTGCGGATAGAGCGCGAACAGCTGGAACACCATCGCGATGTCGCGCTCGCGCGGCCTGAGATACGTCACGTCCTGGTCTTCCAGCGTGATGGTGCCGCCGGTGGGGAATTCCAGGCCGGCGATCATGCGCAGCGTGGTGGTCTTGCCGCAGCCCGAGGGGCCCAGCAGCACGACGAATTTGCCGCTCTCGAGCACCAGGCTGGAGCCGCGCACGGCCGTGAAGTCGGCAAAACGCTTCTGCAGGTTTTGGATTCTTATTTCAGACATTTCAATGCTCCGGCAGCTTGACTGCGATGGAGTAGCCGATCACGCCGGCCAGCAGCACGACGAAGGAGTAGCTGTACGCCGTGAGCGACCAGGGCTGCATCAGCATCACCAGGCCCAGGCCGATCAGGGCGCTGGTGCCGTGCTCCCAGGGGCCGCGGCGCAGCCAGCGCGGTGTGGAACGGGTGGTTTTCATTTGCGGATCGCTCCGAAGGTCACGCCACGCAGCAGGTGCTTGCGCAACAGCACGGTGAATACCAGCACCGGCAGCAGGAACAGCGTGGTGCCGGCGGCCATGGCGGGCCAGTCCAGTCCCCCCTCGCCGATGATGGTCGGAATGAAGGGCGGCGATGTCTGCGCCGTGCCGCTGGTGAGCAGCAGCGCGAAGGCGTACTCGTTCCAGGCGAAGATCAGGCAGAAGATCGCGGTGGTCGCAATACCGGTCGCGGCCTGCGGCAGCACCACCTTGACGAAGGCTTGCCAGCGGGTGTATCCGTCCACCATGGCGGCCTCCTCGTACTCGCGCGGAATCTCGTCCATGAAGCCCTTGAGCAGCCAGACAGCCAGGGAGAGGTTCACCACCGTGTACAGCAGGATCAGCCCCAGGTGCGTGTCGTTGAGCCCCAGGTTGCGGAACATCAGGTAGATCGGGATCGCCACGGCGATCGGCGGCATCATCCGCGTCGACAGGATGAAGAACAGCCAGTCGTCCTTGCCCGGCACCCGGAAGCGCGAGAAGGCATAGGCGGCCAGCGTGCCCAGCACCACGGACAGCAGCGTGGAGCCGAAACCGATCAGGAGCGAGTTGAGGTAGCGGTCCGTGAAGCGCGAAGGCCCGGCCAGGATCATCTGCTGCTCGCGCACCAGCCCTTCGTACCAGGTCCTGGGCCGCGGCAGGGCCGCCAGCTCGTCGGCCGACACGCGCGAGCGGGTGGTGAACAGGTTGACGTAGCCGACCAGCGAGGGTTGCGCCACCACCTTGGGCGGATAGGCGATGGAGTCGGCCGGCGTGCGGAAGCTGGTCATAAAGATCCAGGCCAGCGGAATCAGCGTGATGACGGCATAGCCGATCACCACGATGCCGGCAAACCATTTGGCGGCGGCGCTGGGCTCCAGCGGGCTGTGGGGCATGGTTTTCATCGCTGTTTCACCTTGTCGAGGAATCGCACCGTCACCAGGGACAGGCCGTAGATGGAAACGAACAGGATGATGGCGAAGGCCGAGGCGTAGCCGGTGCGCCATTTCTCGAAGGCCTCGCGCTTGAGGTGGATCGAGGCCAGCTCGGTCACCGACCCCGGTCCGCCGTTGGTCAGCTGGTCCACCAGGTCGAACATCTTGAAGTTCTCGATGGTGCGAAACAGCAGCGCCAGCAGGATGAAGGGCATGACCATGGGCAGCGTGATGCGCCAGAACTTGGTCCACTCCGAGGCGCGGTCGATCTCTGCGGCCTCGTACAGGTAGGGCGGAATCGATTTGAGGCCGGCCAGCAGCAGCAGCATGACGTACGGCGTCCACATCCAGGTGTCCACGAGGACGATGGCCCATGGGGACAGCTGGGTGCTGCCCAGCATGGTGAAGTCGCCGCTGGCCCCGAGGAAACGGGCGATGGCGTTGAAGATGCCGTACTGCGGTTCGAAAAAGTACTTCCAGAAGGTGCCCACCACGGCGGGCGCCAGCATCATGGGCAGCAGGATGGCGGTGCTCCAGAAACTGTGGGAGCGAAAGCGCCGGTTGAGCAGCAACGCCAGCACGAATCCCAGCACCAGTTGCAGCGCGATCGAGGACACCAGGAAGTGTGCGGTGGCCCGCATGTTTTCCCAGATCGCCTCGTTGCCGAGAACGCGCCGGTAGTTGTCGATCCCCAGCCATACGACTTCGGCGTTGGGCCGGTTGGCGCGGAAATTGGTGAACGACAGCCAGATGGTCCAGAGCAGCGGGAAGATGTTGAAGGCCAGCAGGAGCGCGATGGTGGGGCCGACGAAGAGCCACGCCAGGGCCCGGTCCGAAAGGCCCTGGCGGGCCAACAGCATGCTGGGCGCCAGGGCGGGGCCGGCGGCCTGGCGGGCACTTGCCGCCGGCTCCGAGGAATTTGCGGTGGCCGCCGCTTGAGGCTGCGGCCACTGCATGAACACCCGAGGTTTCACGATGGTTCCAATAGTGTTGGCTTACTTGAGCTTGCCGTCTTCCTTGAAGACCTCGGTCCAGTCCTTCAGCAGCGCGTCGAGGGCTGAGTTGGGCGTTCCCTTGCCGGCGACCACGTAGTCATGCACACGGTTCTGCATGGCCAGCATCAGTTGGGCGTAGCTGGGGTCGGCCCAGAAGTCCTTGACGATCTTCATGGAGTCCAGGAACACCTTGGCGTAGGGCGTGCTGGTCTCGAAGCCGGGAGATTCCAGGATCGACTTCAGGCAAGTGAAGCCGCCGCCGTCCCACCACTTCTTCTGGATCGCCGGTTGGGCGAACCACTTCATGTACTGCAGCGCCATGTCCTTCTTGTCGGAGTACTTCACCACCGAAATGCCCTGGCCACCGAGCTGCGCCAGCTGCTTGTCGCCCTTGGGAATCGGGAAGAAGCCGGTCTTCTCGCCGCCGACTTGCGGGTCCTTCGAGATACCGGGGAAGAACGCGATGAAGTTCATCTGCATCGCCACCTGGCCCGACTTGTACGCGTCCAGGTCTTCGGTCATGTAGGCGTTGCTGTGGCCGGGCGGCACGCAGCAGTCATACAGTTCCTTGTAGAACTTCAGGCCCTTCACGGCGCCCGGCCCGTTGACGTAGCCCTTCATGTCATAAGGCTTGGCCGGGTTGGCGTAGTCGAAGCCGTAGGCGTACAGGGTGTTGGTCACGCCCATGGTGATGCCCTCGGAGCCGCGCTCGGTGTACAGCGCCGCGCCATAGACCTTCTTGCCGTCGATGGTGCGGTTCTGGAAGAACTGGCCGATCTCCTTGAACTCGTCCCAGGTCTTGGGCGGCGCCAGGTCGCGGCCGTGCTTCTGCTTGAACTCGGCCTGCAGCTCGGGACGGGCGAACCAGTCCTTGCGGTAGGTGAAGGCCACGGCATCGCCCATGGCCGGCAGCGCCCAGTAGTTCTTGCTGCCCTTGGGCCAGGTCGAGTAGCCCTCGACGGTGGCGGGCATGAAGTCCGTCATCTTGATGCTGTTCTTGTCGAAGAACTCGTTCAGCTTGACGTAGTGGCCTTCCGTGGCGGCCGAGCCGATCCACTGGCTGTCGCCGATCAGCAGGTCGCACAGCTTGCCCTTGGAGTTGAGCTCGTTGAGCATGCGTTGCGCGAAGTTCGGCCATGGCACGAACTCATACTTCATCTGGATGCCGGTCTTGGCAGTGAAGTCCTTCGACAATTCCACCAGTGCGTTCGCCGGATCCCAGGCGGCCCAGCACAGCGTCAGCTGCTTGTCCTGCGCTTGCGCGCCCAGCGCGGTCAGGCCCAGCGCAGCCCCGGCCATCAGGCGCCAGAAGGTTGATTTGGCTTTGCTCATTTGTTCGTCTCCATACGGTGCGTGGCAGGCCACGCTTGGGTTGCAAATAAAAAGCGTCTATTCCGGCGTCATCCGCCGATCAGCCCCACTGCCTGCGGCCCGCTGCTTGAACAACTCGCGCCAGGTCGTCCGACTTGTCTGATGTGATTGATGTTAATTACGTCAGTTAATACATCAATCAAGACAAACCCTAATGGGTAAAATCACATCCCTCTTGACACTCGATCAGCCCCAGCGTCAGCAGGGACTGCAGAGATTCCTCGAGCGAGCGGGGCGGCATGAACTGGCGCAGCTGGTCGAACCAGGCCCCCGAGCCGCACAGCATCAGCACGTCGTGCAGATAGCGCGACAGGGAGCCGACGGTTTGCTCGCCGCTTTCCACCACCGTCACGCAGGCGCGTCCCCTTGGTGTGAGGCGAAAACAGCGTGGCTCGGCACTCGTGATGACCGGGGTATGAATGGACGTCATGGTTGTCTCCTTCGACTCAGCGCCGGCCTCCTTGCGGGCCGGCTGATTTGATTGATTTATATTAATTACATCAATTAATCCATCAATCAATAGAAACCCTAATCCCTCAAAAACCCTGCGCTCCACGGCAGCAAAGCCCGTCGAATCTGGGGTAAATTCCCCCTCCAATGGCAGCCACCATCAATCAGATCGCGGAAGCCGCGGGCGTCAGCACCGCAACAGTCGATCGCGTGCTGAACAATCGACCCGGCGTCAACCCAGCCACGGTCGAGCGGGTCCGTACCGTGATGCAGGCGCTGGGCGCGGCCAGCCCGGTCCGCGGCCGCCCGCGCTCGACGCCGAACTATCGGTTTGGGTTTGTGCTGCCGGCGTCACGGCGTGGTTTTTTCGACCTGATCGACCGCGTCGTCGCGCAGGCTGCTGGGGATTTCCGCCACCAGCACATCACCGAGATCACGCATCGCCTGCCCAACCAGGACGGTGCCGATTTCGCGCAGGAGCTGGCCAAGATGACCGATCTCGACGGTATCGCCGTGCTCGCCCCGGATGTGCCGCAGGTCAAGCTGGCCATCAACGAGTTGGCACGCAGCGGCGTGCATGTGGTCACGCTGTTTTCCGACGTTCCCGGCTCTCTGCGCGAGACCTTCGTGGGTGCCGACAACCGGGCGGCCGGACGGACCGCGGCAATCCTGCTGGGCCGCGGCCTGCCGCATGGCGAGCTCGGCCGCTGCGCCATGCTTTCGCCGCCCACGCGATTCGCCGCCGAGATCGACAGGCGCATCGGCTTCGCCCAGGTGCTGGAGGAGCGTTTCCCGAATGCCCGCCTGATCGAGCTTCCCGACATGCCCGAATCGGAAGACCAGGCCTATGCCTTCGCCCGGCAGTTCCTCGACCCGGCGAAAACCGCCGGGAAGCTGCATGCCCTGTACAACGTGGGGCCGGGCTCGCATGGCGTCAGCCGCGCCCTGCAGGAATTCGGCTACGACAGCTCGCTGGGCTTCGCCGTCCACGACATGCTGGAGATACACCGCACGCTGCTGGTCGCCAACGCCGTCTCCTACGTCCTGCAGCAGGACGTGCACTACGCCATCATGACCGCCGCCAAAGTGCTGCGGCTGCTGTGCGAGGAAGTGCGCGGCGCGCTGGCCGTCAGCAACCCCCGCATCGAGATCATTACTGCGGAGAACCTGGCGTGACAGGCGTCTCTGCGGCAACCATAATCAGCGCACCACCCCAACGCGAGCGGCGATGAAGAAATTCACCAACCTCCCGAGCGACCTCGTGTATGAAAGCCTGCTGGGGCTCGGGGCGGCCCACGCCCAGCTGGTGACCGTCCACCTGGATCCGCTCTTCGTTGCGCGCAAAAGCCCCAACCCGGGCAAGGTGGCGCTGATCTCCGGCGGAGGATCGGGCCACGAGCCCCTGCACACCGGCTTCGTCGGGGTCGGCATGCTCGATGCGGCCTGCCCGGGCCAGGTGTTCACTTCCCCCTCGCCGAACCAGATGCTTGCCGCGGCCAAGGCCGTTGGGGGCGACCCGGGCGTGCTCTTCATCGTGAAGAACTATGCCGGCGACGTGATGAACTTCCAGATGGCCATGGACATGATGGACATGGAGTTCGCGTCGGTGCTCGTCAACGACGATGTCTCCTTGAACGTGGGACGGCGCGGCGTGGCCGGAACGGTGGTGGTCGAAAAGATGGTCGGCGCGGCCGCGGAGCGCGGCGCGGACCTGGCGGCCTGCAAGCACCTGGGCGACCGGGTGAACGCCGGCACCGCTTCGATGGGGGTGGCGTTCAGCAGTTGCACCGTGCCCGAGGCAGGCGTGCCGACTTTCGAGATCGGGCCCGGCGAGATGGAGATCGGGGTCGGCATTCATGGAGAGCCCGGGCGTCGGCGCACGCCGTTCCAGCCGGCTGCCGCCATCGTCCAGGAGCTGATGACGGAAATCCTGAAGGACTTGAACCCCAAGCCGGGACAAGAGGTCCTGTTGTTCGTCAACGGGCTCGGCGGCACCCCCTTGATGGAGCTGTACCTGCTGTACCAACTGGCCGCCGAGCATCTGGGCCGCGCCGGCCTGGTGCCGGTGCGCTCGCTGGTCGGCAACTACACCACCTCGCTGGAAATGGCGGGGGCTTCCCTGACGGTCACGCTTCTGGACGACGAGATGAAGTCGCTTTGGGATGCGCCGGTGGCGACCCCCGCCCTGCGCTGGTAGCCCCTGTCAATTTTTTGCGGTCAACAGGGTCCGCGAAGACCTCGACTCCGGATCGGCACTGCCTTCAGCGATCTCTTTGTGCGGGAACGCCACGACAGTGGATGGACATTCATCGCCGGTCGAATCCCTGAGCGCCAGCGCGCGAGCCAGCCGGGACTCGGCACGATCGCGGAACTGCGCGACCTCTTTCACGAGACCATCGGTCGCCGCTGGGCCGCGTCTGTCCAGGTAGTGATGCCAGGTCTGGTTCAGGAGACGTTCGGCCGCCTGAGCGTCTGCGACGGCCTCTCTCCAAGCGTCGATAGCGGATCTGAGGTCGATGGTCATCGGCGCCATGCTAATCGTATGTGCACGATCGCGTGGTACAAATTTATCGTCTGGGCCGCAAGCTCCTGCCGGCCGGTGCCAATCCACAGAAAGAGCCATCTAAGGGACGCTAGCCTTTTGAGAGCAGCAGGATGAAGTTCGAGCAGACCCCATCCAGCGCGCCGGAAGTTGTTCACCGCTGAGTAACTGGTTATGCACAGCCTTGTCCAGGGCAAATTGGCTGGCGTGACTCCTTCATGACAGGCGCTTAAATCCCGACAATGGCAGTAGGATATTTCATCGGGAGGCGATGCACCTCTCTCACCGCAAGGCCGCAGCTTCGGAAGGACTGGCATGACTCATCTCGCAACTGACCCCGAGGGCAAGTACATCCCCACGCCCACCGGCTACCTGATGGTGCTGCGCGCGGGCGACAACGTGTTCGCGCAGCTCGAGCGCCTGGCGCGGCGCGAGCAGATTCCCAGCGCCAGCTTCACTGGCCTGGGTTTCGTGCACGCCACCTTCGGCTTTTGGGACGCGTCGAAGAAGGTTTTCGATCCGCGCAGGTTCGCCGACGTGGAGCTGGGAAGCATGGTGGGCAGCATCGCGTGGAAGGAAGGCGAACCCTCCATTCACGCTCACGGGGTCGCCGCGGGCAAGGACTTCCTCGCCTATGGCGGCCACTTGCTGGACCTGGAGGTCGGCACCGGCTCGGTCGAGATCACGTTGCTGCGGCATGAGAAGCGGCTCGAACGTGCCCTCGACAGCTGCATCGGCGCCAACCTGCTCGGCCTGTGAGGCCTGCCAGCGAATCAGGCAGCGCAGTAGGAAGTCTTGACGGTGGTGAAGAATTCGGCGGCGTAACTGCCCTGCTCCCGCGAGCCATAGCTGGAGCCCTTGCGTCCGCCGAATGGCACGTGGTAGTCGACACCCGCCGTGGGGGTGTTGACCATCACCATCCCGGCCTGGGCGTGACGCTTGTAGTGGGTGGCGTGCTTGAGCGACTGGGTGCAGATGCCGCTGGACAAGCCGAACGGCGTGTCGTTGGCCAGATCGAGCGCGTGCTCGTAACTGTCGGCCGGGATCACGCAGGCCACCGGACCGAAGATTTCCTCCCGGCTGATGCGCATCTCGTTGCTGCAATCCGTGAACAACGCCGGCGTCAGGTAGAAGCCGGGCGTATCGCGCTTCACCAGTTGCCCGCCGACGGCCAGCCGGGCGCCTTCCTCGCGCCCGATGCGGATGTAGTCGATGTCCTGGTCGAGCTGCAGCTGGTCCACCACCGGGCCGATATCGGTGCCGGCCTTCAGCGCGTCGTCCACTCGCAGTGCGGCCAGCTTTTCGGTCAACGCAGCGACGAAGCGGGAATGAATTCCCTTGCCGACGATCAGCCGGCTGGAGGCCGTGCAGCGCTGCCCGGTCGAGAAGAACGCGCCTTGCAACGCGCAATGCACGGCGACGTCCAGGTCCGCGTCATCCAGGACCACCAGCGGGTTCTTGCCGCCCATCTCGATCTGCACCTTGGCCATGCGGCCGATCGCGGCTTGAGCCACCTTCGCCCCCGTGGCGGTCGAGCCTGTGAAGCTGATGGCGTCCACCCTGGGATCGTCCAGCAGGGCCTGGCCGACGACGGCTCCGCGCCCCATCACCAGGTTGAACACCCCCGAAGGCAAACCCGCCCGGCCGATGATCTCGGCAAGGGCCCAGGCGCTGGCCGGCACCAGCTCGGCCGGCTTGAATACCACGCTATTGCCGAAGGCCAGCGCCGGAGCGATCTTCCAGGCCGGGATGGCGATGGGGAAATTCCAGGGCGCGATGATGCCGACGACGCCCACCGGCTCGCGCGTGACCTCCACGTCGATGCCCGGCCGGACGGACGCCAGTTTGTCGCCGCGCAGCCGCAGGCACTCCTGCGCATAGAACTTGAAAATCGCACCGGCACGCGCAACTTCGCCTATGCCCTCCGGCCGCGTCTTGCCTTCTTCGCGGGCGAGCAGTTCACCGAGCTCCTCCTTGCGCGCCAGGATTTCAGAGCCGACCCGGTCCAAGGCGTCGGCCCTGGACTGCGGGTTGCTCACGGCCCAGGAAGGGGCCGCCTGTGCCGCGGCGGCGATCGCACGTTCCACCTGCGACGCATCGGCATGGTCATAGTGCCCGATCACGTCGAGCATGTTGGAAGGATTGATGTTGGGGACGTCGCTCGTGCCCGCGGCCCATTCGCCGCCAATGAAATTCTTGTGGTGTTGCATGGCCGGGAGTCTAGGGACGCGCGCTACTTCGCCGCAAGCGAGATTTTCTACGGCAGCAGCGAAGAAAATCTTGAAGTCATCCCTGGTGCCCGGGCAGGGACTGCGCCGTAAAATCGGGAACAGACCGCGTTCGTGCGCTTCGAGCCGCGGGACCTACAAGGAGACTGCAGTGGCGCGCCAGATACCACCCCTTAATCCGTTGAGGGCTTTCGAGGTCGCCGCGAGGCACCTGAGCTTCACGCGGGCCGCCGAAGAGCTTTTCGTCACGCCGTCGGCCGTCAGCCACCAGATCAAGACGCTGGAAGAAAGCCTGGGCATCGCGCTGTTCACCCGCGACGCCAAGTCGCTCGCGCTCACGGCCGCGGGCAAGGCCTACTTGCCGGGGGTCCAGGAGGCGTTCAAGCAACTTGTCCACGCCACGCACCAGCTGCAGACCCAGGGGCTGCCGGCGCTGCGGGTGAACCTGCCGCCTACGTTCGCGGTCAAGTGGCTGATCCCGCGCATGGAACGCTTCATGAAGGTGCACCCCGAGATCGACCTGAAAGTGTCGACCTCCAACGAGTCGATCGATTTCACCCGGGACGACTTCGACCTGGCGATCCGCTACGGGCGCGGCAACTATCCCGGCCTGATCTCCGAGCTGTGCCTTCCGGTGGAGGTGTTCCCGGTTTGCAGCCCGGCGCTGATGCGCGGCGCCCACCCCCTGCGCGAGCCATCCGACCTCAAGCATCACACCCTGCTGCACGACGACAGCACATACACCGACGTGAGCAATCCCAACTGGGCGATGTGGCTCAAGCATGCCGGCGTCAAAGACGTCGATGCGACGCGCGGCCCCTCGTTCTGGCCCAGCCATCTGGTGATCAATGCGGCCATCGACGGCCTGGGGGTCGCCCTGGCCAAGAAGAACTGGGTGGTCAAGGACCTGGCCAACGGCCTGCTGGTCAAGCCATTCGAGATCAGCCTGCCGGTCGAGTTTTCCTATTTCGTCGTCTATCCGCAGGAGCGGGTCAACGACTTGCGCATCCGCGCATTCGTCGAATGGGTGCGCCAGGAAGTCGCCGGCGATCTGGCTCAGAGCCGGTAGATGCGCGCTGCATTGTCGTGCAGCAGCTTGGCCTGATCCGATTCGGGCCGATCCGCGATGGCGGCCCTGAAGCCACTCAGGATGGTGGCGTAGTCCGCAACCAGTCTGTCGACGGGGAAGTTGCTGGCGAACATGCAGCGATGCACGCCGAAGATGGCGATGGCGTCACGAATGACGGGCACGTTGTCGGCTTGCGACCACGCCCTGCCCGGCAACCCCAGGCCCGAGATTTTCAGGTTGACGTTTGGTTGCCTGGCCACCCGGTCCAGGGCTTTGCGCCAACTACCAAGTCCCTGCTCGCTGCGGTCCGCGGGCAAGCCGGTGTGATTGATGATGATGGTCGTTTCGGAAAAGTCCCGTGCCAGATCGGCGGCCTGGTCCAGGTTCCACCAGGGCGCCTGCAGGTCGAACGACAGGCCGTGCCGGGCCAGCAGCGCGTAGCCCGAGCGCCAGGTTTCGCAGTCCATGGAGCCGGCCAGCCCGCGGCGCGCGGCGGCCGGCGTCGCGCTCACCACCGGTTTGTGGCGAATGCCTCGAACCAGCGGGAACGCCGCCTGCGCGCGAAGCACGTCGGCCACATCCGCGCGATCGAGCGTTGCGTGGGCCACGATCGCGCCCGGCAGCCCGGGCCGCGCCAGCGCCGTGAGCCATTGCGTTTCCCGCACCGGCTGATCTCGTGCCCACTCCGCCTCGATGTGAACTGTCGCCGCCGGGGCGAAACCAGCGGTGTCGCGCCTGAAGTCCTGCGGCAGGTAGTTGCGCTTGAGCGCCGAATAATCGCCGTAGCGGAAATTCGGCACCTCCTCGCCCTGCAGCCACGGATGGGGATTCGCATCCAGATCCCAGAAGTGCTGGTGCGCGTCGATGAAGGGCAGCGCCCCAGTCACGTGGCCATCTTCCTCAGTGACGCGCCGGCACCAGCGTCGTCGACGAGGGACCGATGCCGATCACGTCGCAGATCACTTCGCCTTCCTTGGTCCAGGAGTAGTGCGGCGCCTCGATCGGCTCCTTGAACAGCGAGCCCGCCGGGTAGGCGATGAGCTTGGATTCCTCGAACTTGTCGCCGTAGCCGAAGTAGAGCGTTCCCGAAACGATGGAGACGATGCGAACCTTGTCGGGATGGGTGTGCACCGGCAGCTTGGTGTTGGCCGGGATCCGCACCCGCAGGATGTACAGGCCCGCCTTGGTCGGGTCGCCGTACAGCACCGCGCTCTGCGACGGCGAGGCAGGATTCATCTTGTAGGTCACGTCGCCCGGCTTGAAGGAAATGTCGGGAGGGGCGACCTCGTTGTGCGCCAGCGCCGGCAGCGCGCAGGCGGCCAGAAGCAAGGTGCCGCACAGCGCGCGCGCTGCCTGGGTCGGGAAGTTGTTCATGGTGCTATCTCCTGTCATTGGTGGTTGGGGAAAATCAATTGGCGAGTTGCAGCCGGGTAGCCAGGGCCTTGAACTGCGCGCTCTCGCGGGCCATCACGGCTTCGAGCACGGTGTCGTCGGCGTAGGTATCGGTGCTGAAGTGCAGCTTCTCCAGCGTCTCGCGCATGAGGGGCTCCTTCATCGCCTTCTCGACAGCGACCTTCAGGACGTCGATCACCTCGTTGGGCGTGTTGCGTGGCGCGGAAAGCCCGCGCCAGATGCCCATGGACAGATCGATGTTGCGTTCCTTCAGCGTGGGCACGTTCTCGAATCCGGCGACCCGCCGGTCGGCCATCACCGCCAGCACTTTCAGCTTGCCCCCGGCGACATGGGTCGCGACTTCGGCAGTGCTCACCGTCACGGCGTCGATATGCCCGCCCAGCAGGGCCAGCACGGCAGGGGCGCCGCCGGCATAGGGAATGTGGTTGAAGCTTGCGCCGGTCTTTTCAGCCAGCGCGGCGGCGGCCATGTGCCAGGTTGAACCACGGCCGGCGTCCCCCACCCTGATGTTCGCGTCCGGCTTGCGCGCCGCCGCGAGGAATTGCTCCAGGGTGGCATAGGGCGCGTCGGACCTGACGACCACGGCGGCCGGGTCGGCATTGAGGCGCGCGATCGGCCTCAGGTCCTTGTAGGAAAACTTGGCCAGGCCCAGGTGGTTGAGGAAGGTGAGCTCGGTCGACGACAGGACGATCTTGTGCCCGTCCGGCTTGGCATTCACGACCTCGCCGAGTCCCAGCACGCCACTGGCGCCGGGCCTGTTGATCACGACCACGGGCTGCGGCAGGTGACGCGCGACGGCGGCGGCGAACGCGCGTCCCACCACATCGGCGCCACCGCCCGCCTGCCATGGAACGACCAGCTCGATGTTGCGCGAGGGGTAGGTGCCGGTCTGGGCGAACACCGGGCTGGCCAGAGCCGCCACGGCTGCGGCGGCCAGCATCAGCTGCCTGCGCCGGGATAGGTTGATGAATCGCATGGAGTCTCCTGTCTTGGTAGGTGGATATGGAAAACGCCGCTAGACCGCGGGTTCGGCGGTGGCGGCCGCCGCGCCGAATGCGCCGGCGGCCCGGGCGGCTTCGATGCGCTCTTCGCTGAAACCGAATTCGCCCAGCACTTGTTCCGTGTGCTGGCCCAGCAGGGGCGCCGCGTGGCGCACTTTCTGCGGTGTCCCGCTGAGCTTGACGGGAAAGCCCAGGACCTTGACCGGGCCCTCGACCGGATGGTCGATCTCCAGCACCATGTTGCGGGCCTTGGCCTGCTCGCTGCCCAGCGCTTCGGCATAGTTGTAGATCGGCCCTGCGGGCACGCCGGCGCCGAGCAGCGCATCGACCCATTCGTCGGCGGTGCGGCGCTTGAACTCACGTTCGAGTTCTTCGATCAGCACGACCCGGTTGCGGATGCGCGCCACGTTGTCGGTGAAGCGCGCGTCCTGCACCAGGTCCTCGCGCCCGATCACTTCGCATAAGGCCTTCCAGAGCTTCTGGTTCGCGGCGCCGATCACGAAGTGGCGATCCGATGCGCGCACCGCCTGGTAAGGCGAGCTCATCCGGTTGGCGCTTCCTATGGGCACCGGCAACTCACCGGTGCCCCAGTACTCGGCCGACTCCCAGACCGAGAGGCTCATCGCCGTCTCGAACAAGGAGGCGTCGACATGCTGGCCCTGGCCGCTGATGCCGCGGCCGATCACGGCGCTCAGGATCCCGTAGGCTGCGAACAGGCCGGCGCCGAGATCGGCCAGCGGCACGCTGGACTTCACCGGCGGCGAATCGGGATGGCCCATGACGCTCATGACCCCGCTCATGGCCTGCGCGATCAGGTCCAGCCCCGGCCGCTTGGCCCAGGGGCCGGTCTGGCCAAAGCCGGAGATGCTGGCGTAGACCAGTCGCGGGTTGATCGCGCGCAGTGTCGGATAGTCGATCTTCAGCCGGGCCACGACGCCGGGGCGGTTGTTCTCGACCAGCACGTCGGCCTGCTTCACCAGTTCGTAGAAGGCTTCCAGCCCGGCTGGATTCTTCAGGTCCAGCTCAACGCTGCGCTTGTTGCGGTTGAGCGCGAGAAAGCCGGCGCTGTCCGCGCCCTTGAGCCGGAATCCCATGGCCTTGCGGGTCTGGTCACCGACCCCGGGCGTCTCGACCTTGATGACGTCGGCGCCCATGTCGCCGAGCAGCATGCAGCAAAAGGGGCCGGCCATGATCTGGCTGACGTCGAGGACCTTGATGCCGGAAAGGGGAAGCGTCACGTGATGTTCCTTTGAGGTTACTTGCCGATGAAGGCCGGCTTGGCCTTGGCCAGGAATGCCTGGTAGCCGATGCGAAAGTCTTCGGTGTCGAAGCAGTCGTAGGCCTGGTCCAGCTCCTCGGTGCGCAGCGGCTGCGGATCGGCCAGCCGTCGCACGAACTGCTTGTGCCAGCGCGCCGCCAGGGGCGCGCCGTGCGAGATCCGCCGGGCCGTGGCGTAGGCCTGGGCGAGGACTTCGGCGTCTGCGGCGATCCTGTTCACCAGGCGCTTGGCCAACGCTTCCTGGGCGTCGAACACACGGCCCTCCAGCACGATCTCCAGGGCGACGGCGCTGCCGGCCAGGGCGACCAGCCCGCTGAGCTCACCATAGGACATCACGAGACCGAGCCGATTGACCGGGACGCCGAAGGTGCTGGAAGCACCGCAGATGCGCAGGTCGCACATGGATGCGATCTCCAGGCCGCCGCCGACGCAGGCGCCCTGGATCAACGCCACCGTCGGATGCCGGCTCGTGGCGACGGCCTGCATCGCAGCGTGGGTGGTCTGGGCGTACTCGCGGGCCCGGGCGGCACTGAGCCGAGTGCGCGGAAATTCCTCGATGTCCGCGCCGGCCGAGAACGCCTTTTCGCCTGCACCACGCAGGACGATGCAGCGCAGCGAGTCATCTGCCGACAGCTGCGCGAAGGCATCGCCCATCCCCTGCCACATGTCGAGGTTCATGGCGTTGAGCTTGGACGGATTGTTGAGCGTGACGGTCGCGACGCGGTCTTCGCGTTCGACAAGGATGGGTTGCAGCATGGTGGATCCGGTGCGTTTTTGGGTGAGGACCGGACGGAGTCTAGGGAGGCCGTGTGCATAAGCCAAACGATAAAAACTAAGCCGGGCTTCAAGAAAAACTCGCGTCACGCGCTTGTGAATATTTCTTGGGCAGGCTTCAACTAAATCCACGTTGTGCGCGCCGAAACCGGTTCCTACACTCCATCCCGCCAAGCATCGATGCGACTCACGAAAGACCCCCTTATGGCCCTCATCAACTACATCACCCAGATCCAGATCGACTTCGGCGCGGTGAGCCTGATTGCGCAGGAATGCCAGCGCATCGGCATCCGACGGCCGCTGGTCGTCACCGACGCCGGCGTCGCGGCGGCCGGCATCCTCGACCGCGTCACTTCACTGCTCGACCCCGGCAGCTTCGTCGTGTTCGACGGCACGCCCTCCAACCCGACCGAGCGCGCCATGCGCCAGGCCGTGGCCCTGTATCGGGAGCATCGTTGCGATGGAGTCATCGCCGTGGGCGGCGGCTCGCCGATCGACCTGGCCAAGGGCGTCGCGGTCTGCGCGACGCACGAGGGTCCTTTGAAGTCGTTCGCCGCCATCGAAGGCGGCGCGGCGCGGATCACAGCGGCGACGGCCCCCGTCATCGCCGTACCCACCACCGCCGGCACCGGCAGCGAAGTGGGCCGCGGCGCCGTCCTGATCCTGGACGACGGCCGCAAAGTCGGTGTGCTCTCTCCTTACCTGGTGCCCCGGGTGGCGATCTGCGACCCGGAGCTGACTTTGGGCCTGCCGCCACTGCTGACGGCGGCGACGGGCATGGACGCCATCGCGCACTGCATGGAAACCTTCATGGCGCCCGCCTTCAATCCGCCGGCCGACGGCATCGCGCTGGACGGCCTGCGCCGGGCCTGGAAGCACATCGAAACCGCCACGGCGTCACCCGGCGACCGTGAGGCGCGGCTCAACATGATGAGCGCCTCGATGCAAGGCGCACTGGCCTTCCAGAAGGGACTGGGCTGTGTCCACAGCCTCAGCCATTCGCTGGGTGGCTTGAGCCCGCGGCTGCACCACGGAACGCTCAACGCCATCTTCTTGCCAGCGGTCATCCGCTTCAACGCGAGTGCGCCTTCCATCGTGCGCGAGGAGCGGCTGGAACGCATGGCACAAGCCATGGGCGTCCCGGGTGCCGCGGCCGTGGCGCCCGCGATTGCAGACATGAATCGCCGCCTGGGCCTGCCCGCCGGGCTGAGCGCGCTGGACGTGCCACGCGACCTGTTCCCCAAGATCATCGAAGGCGCCCTCGCCGATCACTGCCACAAGACCAATCCCCGGCTGGCCAGCGCGCAGGATTACGAGGACATGCTCGCCTCATCCATGTAAGACACCCATTCACCACAGGAGACAAAACCATGAACACGCATCTCAAACACGGCATCCTGGCGGCGCTGCTCGCGCTCGCAACGGGCTTTGCCACGGCCCAGGCGCCAGTGAAGCTTCGCTTCAGCCACACGGTGCCCGAGACCGACTCCCAGCACAAGGCGGCGCTTGAATTCAGCAAACGCGTGAAAGAACGCACGCAAGGTGGCGTGGAGATCCAGGTTTTCGCCAACAGCCAGCTCGGCAACGACGTGTCGCTGGTGACCGGCGTGCGCAGCGGCACCATCGACATCGGCGCGACCGGCAATCCCTTCGTGACGGGCCTGGCGCCGAAGCTCAATGCGCTCGATCTGCCCTACCAGTTCAACGATGCCCAGCACGCCTACCGGGTACTCGACGGCAACGTGGGCCGCACGCTGCTGGAGGAACTGTCAGCGCACCAGATCAAGGGTCTGGCATTTTGGGAAATCGGCTTCAGGAGCCTCAGCAACAACAAGCGCCCGATCAATGGCGCCGACGATATCAAGGGGCTGAAGATCCGGACGACGCCCAATCCCTCGCACCTGAAGGCCTTCCAGCTGCTTGGTGCCAATCCGCAGCCCATGCCTTTCGCCGAGGTCTTCGGCGCACTCGAATCCGGTGCGGTGGACGGCCAGGAGAACCCGCCAACCCTGCTGCTCTCCGCCAAAATGTACGAGGTCCAAAAGTACTTGTCACTCACGCGCCACGCCTATACCCCGCTGGTGGTGCTGATGAACAAGGCCAGGTTCGATTCGCTGAAGCCCGAATACCAGAAAGTCATGCTCGAAGAGGCTCTGGCGGCGGCCAGCTTCCAGCGCAAGCTGAACGCCGATACCGAGAAAGATGCCATCGCCCAGTTGCGCGCCAAGGGCATGCAGGTCAACGAGACTCCCGATCTGGCGAGCATCCGCAAAGTGGTGAAGGACGAAACGCGCAAGCTTTATGCCCAGAAGAACGGCGAGGCCGTCCTCACGGCCATCGATCAACAGCACTGAGCGTCGCGCCATGCATTCCCTTCCTCCTGCCATCGTCGATGCCCACCATCACCTGTGGCAGCTCGCAGATGGGCGTTATCCCTGGCTGCAGGAAGGCTACGACCCGGCGGCCTTCTTCCTGGGCGACTATTCAGCGATCAGGCAGGACTTCGGGCCGCGAGCCTACCGGCTGCGCACCGAAGGGCTTGCGATCAAGGCCACGGTACATGTCGAAGCGGAACGCCATCGCGCCGAGTCGCTGGCCGAAACGGCTTGGCTGCACAAGGTGAACGTCTCCCACGGCTTCCCCAACGCTGTGGTCGCGCACGTGGATTTTGGCGCGAGCGACGCGGACGAGCAAATGCGCGAACAGGCCGCCTGGCCGCTGGTGCGGGGCGTCCGCTGCAAGCCGGTGACTGCCAAACACCCTGGCATTTCTGTCCGCGAGGCGGGCGGATCGCTGCAGGATCCGGCCTGGCTGCGCGGGCTGGAGCTGCTTGTGAAGCACGGGCTGTCCTGGGATCTGCGGGTGCCGTACTGGCATCTGGAGGAAGCAGCCGAAGCCGCCGCCCAGTTCCCCGCACTCCCGATCGTGCTGGAGCACGCGGGCCTGCCCTGGGACCGCAGCCCAACCGGCCTGGATATGTGGCGCAAGGGAATGGAAGCGCTGGCCAAGTTGCCCAACGTTCACGTGAAGCTGTCCGAATTCGGGCTGCCCGGGGCCCCTTGGGACACACAGTCGAACGCAGCCGTGGTCCGCGAGACCGTGGCGACCTTCGGCTGGCAGCGCTGCATGTTCGCCAGCAACCTGCCCGTCTCGGGATTACGCGTTTCGATGGCCGAACTCGTGCGCACCGTCGGCCTGGGCCTTTCCGGCCTGGACGACAACGCGCAGCAGGCCGTCTGGGGCACCAATGCGATGCGCTTCTACCGCATCTAGAAATAAATACTGGAGACAAACCATGATGTCCCGCCTTGTCGCGCGCGGCGTCGACGCCCTGCTCATTGCCATGATTTCCGTCATGGTAGTACTGGTCTTCGGCAACGTCGTCCTGCGCTATGCCTTCAATTCAGGCATTGTCTTTTCGGAAGAAGCCTCGCGCTTCATCTTCATGTGGCTGACCCTCATCGGTGCCCTGGTTGTCATGAAGGACAACGCCCACCTGGGCATGACCACGATCGTCAGCCGCCTGGGTGAAACGGCGCAGCGCATCTGCCGCGGCATCTCGGACCTGGGCGCACTGGCGTGCTGCCTGCTGCTGGCCCACGGCGCCTGGAAGCTGGTGGTGCTGGGCATGGACGACGCGGCCCCGGTCACCGGCGTCCCTCTCGGCCTCGTGTACTCCTGCCTGCTGGTCGGCAGCGCCGGCATGGCCCTCATCCTGCTGCATTCGCTTTGGCGGTTGCTGAGCGGCGTGATGCCGCCCGGCGAACTGGTGCCCGAAGGCGGCGCCAGCGGCGAGTGAACCCAGGAGCATTGACATGACCATCGTCGTTTTCATCACCTCACTGCTGGGCGCCATGGCGTTCGGCATGCCCATCGCATTTTCCTTGCTGGTCTGCGGCGTGGCGCTGATGATCCATCTCGGCAACTTCGACACGCAGATCCTCGCGCAGACCATGCTCGAGGGCGTCAACAACTACCCGCTGATGGCGGTGCCATTTTTCATGCTGGCCGGCGAGCTGATGAATGCCGGCGGCCTGTCCAAGCGAATCGTCGCGGTGGCCGATGCCATGGTGGGCCATGTGCGCGGCGGTCTCGGCTACGTGGCCATCATCGCGGCCACCATCGTCGCCAGCATCTCGGGCTCGGCGGTCGCGGACACCGCTGCCGTGGCGGCGCTGCTCATTCCGATGATGCGCAACGCCGGCTACAACGTGCCACGCGCCGCGGGCCTGATCGCCGCGGGCGGGATCATTGCCCCGGTCATTCCGCCGTCAATCGCGATCGTCGTCTTCGGCGTGGTCGCGCAGGTCTCCATCACCAAGCTATTCCTGGCAGGTCTGTTCCCCGGCATCATGATGGCGCTGACCCTGACCGCGACCTGGTGGCTGTGCGCCCGCAAGGAGCCGAACGTGGCCGTGCGCCGGTTCGATGCCGGCGAGCTCGGCAAGGCGCTCATCGACGGAGTCTGGGCACTGATACTGCCGGTCGTGATCATCGGCGGAATGAAGATCGGCGCCTTCACGCCGACCGAGGCCGCCGTGGTCGCGGTGGTCTATGCGCTGGTCGTGGGCCGGTTCGTCTACGGCGAGCTCCGGGTGCGCCAGCTGCCTGACCTCGCCCTCAAGGCCATCAAGACCTCCAGCACCGTGCTGTTCCTGGTGGCGTGCGCGCTGGTGTCCGCCTGGCTCATCACCATCGCCAACATACCGGCACAGGTGGCCGAACTGCTCGATCCGTTCGTCGACAACAAGATCCTGCTGATGTTCGTCATCATGATCCTGGTCATCATCGTGGGCACCGCTCTCGACCTGATGCCCACGGTGCTGATCATGACGCCGATACTGATGCCGATCATCACCAAGGCCGGGATCGATCCCGTCTACTTCGGTGTGATGTTCATCATGAACAATGCCATCGGGCTGCTGACGCCGCCCGTAGGCACCGTGCTCAACGTCGTAGCGGGAACCGCCCGCTGCAGCCTGGACAGTGTCATCCGTGGCGTCTGGCCGTTCCTGCTGTCGCTGACCTTACTGATGTTCCTCTTCGTGCTGTTTCCGCAGCTCGTGATGGTGCCGGCGAGCTGGCTGCGCTAGCCGGGTGGCGGCCCCGGCGGCCGCCAAGCGCTGCTTCCATTGAAACGTAGTGTGTTGATTTTTTGCGCAGATACAGAGGCATACGCCTTCTGCGCAAACAGGCGGATTGTGGCCAAGAATCCGCCCATCCGCGAATCAACCCATCACGTTTCAACGGAAACACGCACACCATGAACATCCGATCCGGCGCACTTCTCCTTGCCGCGGCGATCGCCGCTTGCGTCGCGGCTATCACGATTGCCGCGACACCTCCGGTTGGTGGCGCCGCCCCTGCCGGCGAAGCGCGGCCGGCGCCGCAGTTCCGCGACATCGACAAATGGCTCAACTCCGAGCCTCTGGCAATGGACCAGCTGCGCGGGAAGGTCGTGCTCGTCGATTTCTGGACCTACACCTGCATCAATTGCCTGAACCACCTTCCGCACGTCAAGGACTGGCATGCGAAATACAAGGACAAGGGCCTCGTCGTCGTGGGCGTGCACACGCCGGAGTTCGCATTCGAAAAATCGACCGCGAACGTGCAAAAGGCCATCGAGCGGCTGCAGATCAAGCACGCCGTCGCGCAGGACAACAACTACGGCACCTGGCGGGCCTTCAACAACCACTATTGGCCCGCCGTCTACCTGATCGACAAGCAGGGGCGCATCGTGTACTCGCACTTTGGCGAGGGCAGTTACGGCGAGACCGAAAAAAGAATCCAGGCGCTGCTGGCGCAACCATCGTCCGCGGGCAGCTGACATGAAAAAGCTCTGGTTGGCCCTGCTCTTTTTCGCAGGCGGCATTGCGCACGAGGTCCGCAATCCGGCCAGCTGCCAATGCATCACGGCGCGCCAGACCGCGGAACCCAGGAAACGCGGCGGCGGCTAGCCCGCTAATTTTTTTCACCTCAACGTCAACAAGGAAACACCATGACCAAACTCGAAAAAGTCCTGTACACAGGCAAGACCCGCACCTCGGGCGGCCGCAACGGCACCGCGCGCAGCTCCGACGGCCGCCTGGACATCCAGCTGTCATCGCCCGGCACCGCAGGCACGGGCACCAATCCTGAGCAGCTGTTCGCCGCCGGCTGGTCTGCCTGCTTCATTGGCGCGATAGGCAAGGCGGCCCATCAAATGAAGGTCGCCCTTCCGGCTGACCTGGCCGTTGACGCCGAAGTCGACCTGGGCACAACCGACGGCGCCTACTTCCTGCAGGCTCGCCTGAACGTCAGCCTGCCGGGTCTGGATCGCGAAGTCGCCCGGACCCTGGTGAACGCCGCGCACCAGACCTGCCCTTATTCCAAGGCCACGCGCGGGAACATCGACGCCGTGATCAACCTCGTCTAGCCCACCTACTCACTTCGAATTAGAACTGTCATGTCCCCCGCATCTCCAGCGCCCACCCGGCGCAGCTTTTTGACCACTTCGGCAGCCGCCTTGAGTGTGGGCGCGTTCTCAGGCCCGGGCTTTGCCCAGAGCCTTGGCGCCGTTCCAACGGGAGGCAAGGCGATACGCCCCTTCCGCATCAACGTTGCGCAAGAGGCGCTCATCGACCTGCGCCGCCGCGTGCAGGCGACGCGATGGCCCGACCGGGAAACCGTCGCCGATCAATCCCAAGGCGTGCGCCTGGACAAAATCCAGGAACTCGTGCGCTACTGGGGGACAGGGTACGACTGGCGCAAGGCTGAAGCGAAGCTCAATGCCTTGCCCCAGTTCATCACCGAGATCGACGGGCTCGACATTCAATTCGTACACGTGCGCTCGCGCCATCCGGACGCCATGCCGCTGATCATGACCCACGGCTGGCCCGGTTCGATCTTCGAACTCCTGAAGGTCATCGGTCCCCTCACCGATCCCACCGCCCATGGCGGCCGGGCCGAAGACGCCTTCCATCTCGTTCTGCCTTCGCTGCCTGGCTATGGCTTCTCGGGAAAGCCGCAGGGCACTGGCTGGGGCCCCGAGCGCATCGCCCGCGCCTGGGCCGAGCTGATGACCCGCCTGGGCTACTCGCGCTACGTGTCGCAAGGCGGCGACTGGGGTGCCATCGTTACCGATGCCATGGCCCGTCAGGCGCCTCCCGGTTTGCTCGGGATTCACGTCAACAGGATCGAGCGGGCGACGACCGTCCCGCCCGAGGTTGCCAGAGCGCTGGCCGCCGGGGATCCTGCGCCTGCGGGCCTGAGCCCGGAGGAACGGGTGGTGTTCGGCGAGATCAGGGACTTCTTCAAGAATGGTTTCGGATACGCGTCGATCATGGCGACGCGTCCGCAAACCATCGGATACGGCCTGGCCGACTCGCCGGTGGCACTGGCGGCCTGGTTCTATGACAAGTTCGCCGACTGGGTGTTCACCCGCGGCGAACCGGAGCGATCACTCACGCGGGACGAGATGCTCGACGACATCACGCTCTACTGGCTCACGAATACCGGGACCTCGAGCGCGCGGATTTACTGGGAAAGCAGCGCCGGCGGCTACAAGCCTGCAGTTGTCTCGATTCCGGCGGCGGTGACGATTTTTCCCGGAGAGGTCTACAAGCCGCCAAAGAGCTGGGCGCAGCGGGCCTACCCGAACCTCATCTACTACAACCGCGTGGAGAAAGGCGGACACTTCGCCGCCTGGGAAGAGCCGCAGCTGTTCAGCGCCGAAGTGCGGGCCGCTTTTCGGTCGCTGCGTTGACGTCATCCTGCCAGGGCCCGCTGGACGAAGTCCAGGCGGTCCTGGCCCCAGAAGATCTCGCCATCGATGACGTAGCTGGGCGCTCCGAAGATTTGCGTTTCGATCGCCTTTCGCGTGTTCTGCTCGAACAGCGTCTGCACCTCCGGGCCCAGGGCCTGCTCGTTGCGCTCGGCAGGCAATCCGCACTCGCTGGCGAGCTGGGCCAGCACCGCGGCGTTGGAAATGTCCCGGTCCTGCGCCCAGACGGCCGCGAACACGGCGCCCGAGATTCGCATCGCGGCGTCCTGGCCGTCATGCAGGAAGACCGCCGTAATGAGCTTGGCGGCGAGGTCCGCCGGAACCGGAAAGAACTTCGGCCGAAGATTCATCGGAACGCCAAGATACTTGGAGAAGCGCTCGAGTTCGACCAGCCGATAGGCCTGCCGCTGCGCCGGCCTCTGGGCGAGAGGTACGCCGCCGGAGACCGCGAAGACCGCGTTGATGTCGACAGGCCGAACGTGGACGGTCGCGCCGGCGGCTTTGGTGATGGCGGTGAAGCGCTCGTGCCCAAGGTAAGTCCACGGGCTCAGCGGGGCGAAGTAGTAGTCGATGGTGCGGCTCAAGGGATTCTCCAGGCTATGGTGAGGAATGGGCAGCTGGCGAGTCTATTGGCCAAGCCCCTCTCGATTCGAACTTCACGAAACATAGTGTCGTACTCTGCCCTGCGGATACTTAGAAATACAAACCTCATGCACGTCGCAAGGCAGCGGGCTACAGTTCGACCATCATGATTCCAAAGACCTCCGATCACGTCCTCATCGTCGACGACGACCGGGAAATCCGCGAGCTGCTGAGCACCTACCTGGTCAAGAACGGCCTGCGCGTCGTCGCCGTGCCCACGGGCCGCCACATGCGCGCGGCCCTGGAGGAATCGGGCCCCTTCGACCTCATCATCCTGGATTTGATGCTGCCGGGCGAGGACGGGCTGACGCTCTGCCGCGATCTGCGCTCGGGTAAGTACAAAGCAATGCCCATCCTGATGCTGACGGCCCGCAGCGAGGAGGCCGACCGCATCCTCGGCCTGGAAATGGGCGCCGACGACTATCTGGCCAAGCCATTTGCCGCCAGGGAATTGCTGGCGCGGCTGCGCGCCGTGCTGCGGCGGACGAGGATGCTGCCTCCGAACATGCGGTTGACCGAAGCATCCCAAAAGCTGGCTTTCGGAGAGTGGCGGGTGGATACCACCGCGCGCCACCTGCTGGACGAAAGCGGCGTGATGGTGGCGCTCAGCGGTGCCGAATACCGCCTCTTGCGGGTGTTCCTCGACCATCCGCAGAAGGTACTGAGCCGCGACCAGTTGCTCAGCCTGACCCAGGGCCGGGAAGCGGAGCTCTTCGAGCGTTCGATCGACCTGCTCGTCAGCAGGCTGCGCCAGCGACTTGGCGACGATGCACGCGAGCCCCGCTACATCAAGACCGTGCGCAGCGAGGGCTACGTCTTCTCATCGACAGTCCACGCGCAGGATTGAGGCAATCATCGCCGGCCGTTGAACACGGAAAACTTCTTCTGGATCTGCGTTAGCAACCGGCTTGCGGCGACCGACAGCGGCCTCCCCCGCCGAACGATCAGCCTGACCTGCGCGCTCTTGCAAAGCGGGTGGGAAAGGTCGAGCGCCGTCAGGTGGCCCGCCTCGATTTCCGGGGCCGCGGCCAGGCCGGCGCCGATGAACGTCACGCCGTTGGTGGTTCTCACAAATCGCTTGAGGCCGACGACCGAGTTGCTGCGGAACGAGGCATGCAGCTTCACATGCTCCGCGTATTCCAGAAGTTCCACCAGGCGGCCGATGCCGTAACCGGGTGGCATGAGGGCCAAGGGGAACGGCGTGATCTGCCGTATATGGATAGGGCCGGCGATCTCGGTCAACGGATGCCCGGCCCGCACCAGGAGTTTGGCGGGCGCCGCGGCGCTGGCGACGAAGTCCAGCTGCGGATCGGACTGCGGGTTGTAGGCCAGGCCGATGTGCGCGGCATCTTCCGTGACTTCGCCAATCAGTTCGCTCACGGGCAGTGCATCGAGCATCACGGAAAGCTTGGGATGCGCCTCGCAGAAAGGCGCGACGACCTGCTCCAGCAAGCCGTCGATGAAACCCTCGCTGGCGACAATCCTCACGCTGCCCGCGTCCATCGATTCGATGGCGCGCAGCCGATCGGCGAGCTGCTCCTGGTGCGCCTGGCAGCCTTTCCAGTATTCGAGCACGTGGGATGCGGCATCGGTAGGCACGACGCCCCGCGCCTGCCGCTCGAACAGGACCAGTCCCAATTCCTCCTCCAGCAAAGCGACTTGCCGGGTAATGACCGACGGCGCCGTGTTGAGCGCATCCGCCGCCCCGCGGATCGAGCCGTGCACCAGGACTTCACGAAAGTACTTCAGCCGTTTCTGGTTGATCTCGCGCATGGTCCGTGCCTGATGAGCGTTGCTCACTGAGCAACGAAGTGGTTAAAAAATTGCTATTGGTCGAACGCATCGTACACCGAACAATTTGCTTGAACGCGACTCCCCGCGTCCCCAGCAACCGCCACTTGAAAGATGAGGATGACATGCGCAACATCACGAACCACCCCGCCATTCGCCTGATGGCAGGCTTTCTCCTCGCGGCGGTCACTGCCGGATCCGCCCTTGCGTCGGAGGCGTTTCCGTCCAAGCCGGTCACCATGCTGGTGGCATTTCCGCCCGGCGGCCCCGCCGACGTGCTGGCGCGCGCCATGCAACCGGCCATGGCAAGGGTGCTGGGCCAGCCGCTCGTCATCGAGAACCTGCCCGGCGCCCTGGGCGTGCTGGCGGTGCAGCGGCTCATGAGCCGGCCGGCCGATGGCTACACGCTCATCATGGGCTCGCCCAACGAAGCGATCTTCGCGCCGCTGGCCAACGCCTCGGCGAAATACAAGGCGGAAGACCTCGCGCTGATCGCCCCGATTTCGACACATCCGCTGGTGGTGATGGCCCGGCCCGACCTGCCCTACACCAGCCTGGAGCAGCTCATCGCCGCCAGCAAGAAGCCCGGCAGCCAGAGCCTGACCTTCGGCAGCCCCGGCCATGGATCGATGTACCACATCGTTTCCGAATACATGGCGCAGACCACCGGCGCCAAGCTGCTCCATGTGCCCTACAAGGGAGCCGCGCCGATGATGCAGGACCTGGCCGGCAAGTCGATCGACATCACCATCCTGCCGAATCTCGGGGGCTCGATCCAGCTCATCGAGAGCGGCAAGATCAAGGCGATCAACGTGCTGGACACCCAGCGCATGCGCACGCTCCCGGATGTGCCCGCCATCTCCGAGGCCGGCATCCAGCAGAAGGCCGAGCTCGTGCATTCCATCTGGCTGGCCGTGATGGCCAAGGCCGGCATTCCGGCCGACCGTGCGCGGGTGCTGCTCGAGGCGTCGCAACAGGCCATCCAATCTCCTGAGGTTGCCAGGGCGCTGGAGTTGTCCGGCACCCATCCGCTGAAACCGCAATCATTGGCAACTTCCGCGAAGTTCTATGCCGATGAGACAGCCAAGCTGGAAAAGATGGCACGCTCCATCAAGCTGACCGCCCAATGATCAACCACGTTTGCAAGAAAGCTCTCCCGTGAACATCCTCGTCGCCGGTTTCCAGCATGAGACCAACACCTTCGCCCCCACCATGGCCACCTACGAGAGCTTCGTGCGCGGCGAAGACTTTCCCGGCCTCGTGCGCGGCGAAGCCATTTTGGGGCTGCTGAACGTCAATCTTCCGATCAGCGGCTTCATCCATGCGGTGCGCGAGCAGGGTCACACCGTGACGCCCGTCATTTGGGCGGGTGCCGGGGCCTCGGCCCACGTCACGACCGACGCCTACGAACGCATCGCCGGTGAGATCGTGCAAGCCGTGAAAACGGCTTCGTTCGATGCCATCTACCTGGACCTGCACGGCGCCATGGTCACGCAGCACCTGGACGACGGCGAAGGCGAACTGCTGGCACGCATCCGCGCGCTGGTGGGCAATGAGATGAAGATCGTGGTTTCGCTCGATCTGCACGGCAACGTCACCGAAAAGATGCTCGCGCTGGCGGACGGGCTGGTCGCCTATCGCACCTATCCCCACGTCGACATGGCGGATACGGGCCGCAGGGCGGGCGAGCTCCTGATGACCTTGATGAGCACGGAAGCGCCGGTGCACTTGGTTGCACGGCGCCTGCCCTTCCTCATACCGGTGAACAGCATGTCCACTGTGATGGAGCCTGCGCAAGGCATCTATGAGCTGCTGGAAGAACTGGAAGCCGAAGGCGTGCTCTCCCTCTCTTTCGCCCCGGGCTTTCCGGCGGCCGATTTTGCGGAATGCGGGCCCGTGATCTGGGGCTATGGTTTCGACAAGGCGCGGATCGAGCGGGTGGTCGACACCTTGTTCTCGGGCGCATGCCATCCTGAAGAGCAGTGGTCAGTGCAGTTCGAGCAGCCCGACGCAGCAGTGCAAAGGGCCATCAGCATTGCGCAAACGGCATCTCGGCCAGTGATCATTGCCGATACGCAGGACAACCCCGGTGTGGGCGGCGACTCGAACACCACGGGCCTACTACGAGCGCTGCTGAAATACGGCGCAAAAGATGCGGCCATCGGCCTGATCTGCGACCCTGCTGCGGCCGCGGCAGCGCATAAGGCGGGCGTCGGCGGGCGAATCGACATCGCATTGGGTGGATGCCCCCAGGTGGAAGGTGACGCGCCACTGAGTGCCTCGTACCAAGTTGAGGCGCTTTCCGATGGCAAGTTCATCTTCGGCGGCCCGATGATGAACGGAAAGGAGGCCGACCTGGGGCCGATGGCGTGCCTCCGGATCGACGGCGTGCGCATCGCGGTGAGCTCCGCCAAGGCCCAGCTGCTGGACCGCAACATGTACCGCACGGTCGGCATCCATCCCGAGCAAATGAAGATCCTGGTGAACAAGAGCTCGGTTCATTTCCGCGCGGACTTCGCCGCAATCGCCGAGGAGATCCTGGTGGCGCGGTCGCCCGGCCCCTTCATCGCCGATCCGGCCGACCTGCCCTGGCGGCACCTGCGCCAGGGCATGCGGACCAAGCCGAACGGCGCGGCGTTCTCCCGCGATGTTCCGGCCTTCAGCGACGTGTAGACGCAAGAACCCAGACGGCATCGGCAAAAGCCTGCGGTGCCTCCTGCGGAACGTTATGCCCCGCGTTCACGATCTGGTGCGACCGCGGGCCGCTGAACTTCGCGGCATAGGACTTTCCATCGGTGGCCGGCACGACGCCGTCCGAGTCGCCATCCATGGTGATCGTAGGCACGGTGATCACCGGCAGCGTGGCGAGCCGCTTCTCATACGCCTCGTACTGCGGAAAGCCCGGTGCCAGGCTCAGGCGCCAGCGGTAGTTGTGGATCACGATCGTCACGTAGTCCGGGTTGTCGAAGGACGCAGCGGTGCGCTCGAAGGTGGCCTCGTCGAAATTCCACTTCGGCGAATTCGTCTTCCACAGGATTCTGGCGATGTCGCGCCGGTTCGCCTCCAGGCCCAGGCGTCCACGCTCGGTGGCGAAGTAGTACTGGTACCACCAGCCATGTTCGGCCTTCGCCGGAAGCGGGAGCTTGTTGCCCGGCAGGTTGGTCATGATGTAGCCGTTCACCGAAAGCAGCCCCAGGCAGCGCTCCGGCCAGAGCGCCGCGATGATGCAGGCCGTGCGGGCACCCCAGTCGTAGCCCACCATCACGGCGCGGTCGATCCCGAGCGCGTCGAGCAAGGCGATCTGATCGAGGGCCACCGCCGCCTGCTGGGCGGAGCGGGGGTTCGCGCTGTCCAGGAAACGCGTGCTGCCGTGGCCGCGCAGGTGCGGCACGATCACGCGACAACCTCGGGCGGCGAGCAGCGGCGCCACCTCGGCATAGCTGTGGACGTCGTACGGGTAGCCATGCAGCAGCAGCACCGGAGTGCCGTCGACGGGTCCGGTTTCGTAGTAACCGACATCCAGCTCTCCCGCACGGATCTGCCTGATCGGCTCGAATTTGCGCGGCACGGGCGAGGAGCCTGCATGAGCGGTACTCATGAGTGCGAGCTCTGCGACCGCGAAGCTGGCGGCTGCGCTACCCAGAAAATTCCTGCGCTGGCGATTGACTTCTTCGGACATCTGCGTTTCCTTGTGTGGAGTGGAGGATCTGTCGCTCCATTGGATTCACGGCATGTATCGCAGCTGTGTCACGCACCGGGCGGTCTTGTATTGCCCTGTGCATCAGCCGCACCAGATACACAGGCGTACAAAACCAGCACCGCCACGTAATGTTTCATGTCGCCTTCCGATACCCAACACACTGCAATACAAGCCGGCGGCGTTTCGGGTGAACACGGGTCTATAACCATGACCATGCCCATGCCAGAAAACCCCCCTTCCCAAGGCTTGCGCCGGCTGATGCCGCGCTCCCTGTTCGCCCGCGTGACCCTGATCATCGTCGTGGGGTTGGCGATTGCCCAGCTGCTGACTTTCGCGGCCGTCCGCTATGAGCGCGGCATCGCTATGCGCGAGCTGATGATGATGGGAATCGAGCGCGACATCGCCAGCTCGGTCGCCATCCTCGACCGGCTGCCTGCCGAGGAGCGAGACGGCTGGCTGGGCCGCCTGGAGCGGCGCAACTACCGTTTTCTTCTAGGCGGCAGTGTCACGGGTGCGGAACCGGAATCGCCGCTTTTGCGGCAGTTCACCGCGGCCATCACCAACGCATTGAGTCCGTTCGAGGTCATCAAGGTGGCGCAGACCAGCGAGCCGCGCGAGAGCATACGCATCCAGGTCCGGCTGACGGACGGGACTACGGCGATCGTCGACGCAAGGCCCGTGGGCATGCCGGTCTCCACCTGGGTCATGTGGGCGCTGCTGGTCCAGCTGGCGGTGCTGGCCGTCTGCGCCTGGTATGCGGTCCGCTTGGTCACGCGACCCCTGGCGCAGCTCGCCGCGGCGGCCGACGATCTGGGGCCCGACCTGAAGGGCCGGGAACTTGCCGAAGAAGGCCCCAGCGAGGTGGCGCACGCCGCGCGGGCGTTCAACGCAATGCAGCGGAGGATTGCCGGCTACATGGCCGAACGCGTGGAAATCCTGGCAGCCATCTCGCACGATCTCCAGACCCCGATCACCCGGATGCGGCTGCGCACCGATCTGATGGACAGCGGGGCGGACCAGGTGAAGTTCCGGCAAGACCTCGACGCCATGAATGTGCTGGTGCGTGAAGGCGTCACCTACGCGCGCACGCTGCACGGCACGACGGAAGCACCCTGTCGCATCGACGCCGACGCGCTGCTCGAAAGCATGGTTTCCGACTACGAGGACTCAGGCCAGCAAGTGCTGCTGGAGGGGCGGATCGGTGCGCCGATCGTCACGCGCCCGAATGCGCTGCGCCGGATTCTCATGAACCTGATCGACAACGCCTTGAAGTTCGGGAGCGACGTGCGCGTGCGGGTGCAGCTGGAAGCGGATCGGCTTGTGATCGCCGTGATCGACAGCGGCCCGGGCATTCCGCCCGACCAACTCGAAACCGTGCTCAAACCCTTCGTGCGGCTGGAGAGTTCCCGCAATCGAAGCACCGGAGGCACTGGCCTGGGGCTGGCCATCGCACATCAACTCGCCACGGCGATGGGCGCGGAGCTGAAGTTGCAGAACCGCGATGAAGGCGGGCTGGAAGCCCGTCTCACCATGACCACCTTGGATTGAAAATCATGCTCATCCTGATAGTTGCCTACCTCGGCGGCGTGCTCACCATCCTGAGCCCCTGCATCCTGCCCGTGCTTCCGTTCGTGTTCGCGCGCGCCGACCGCCCCTTCCGGTCGCACGGCCTGCCCATGCTGCTGGGAATGACGGTTGCCTTTGCCGCCATCGCCACGCTGGCCGCCGTGGGCGGCGGCTGGGTGATCGCGGTCAACCAGTACGGGCGCTACGCGGCAATCGCCCTGCTCGCGATGTTCGGCGTGACGCTACTGTTTCCCGCCGCCGCCGACCGCATGACGAGGCCTTTGGTCGCCCTCGGCATCCGGCTGTCCGAACCGCGGGCCGATGGGACGACTGTGCCGGCTTCGATTTTTTCCCCCCTCCTTCTGGGCGTCGGCACCGGCCTGCTCTGGGCACCCTGCGCGGGCCCGATCCTCGGATTGATCCTGACGAGCGCGGCACTCAACGGCGCCAGCATCGGTACCTCGCTGCTGTTGCTGGCCTACGCCGCCGGCGCTGGCACCTCCCTGGCAGCCGCACTGCTTTTCGGCGGACGCCTGGCTTTCGTCATGAAAGGCTCGCTGCCGTCGGGCGAATGGATACGGCGTGGCGCCGGCGCTGCGGTGCTGGTTGGCGTAGGCGCCATCGCGTTGGGCCTGGACACCCAAGTGCTCAGCCGCATCACGTTCGACACCACGTCGCGGTTGGAGAAGGTGCTGGTCGACCAGGTCGGCGCTGGAACGCCGCAGTTGCCGCGCGCCAGCTCGGGCGGCCGCCTCGAACAGCCTGGCTTGGCGTTGACGGCAGCTGCCGGCGGCGAACCGGCGCCGGCGCGAAAACTGGGAGTCGAGGGACTCTTTCCTTCGCTGGCCGGCGCGACCGAATGGATCAACTCCGTCCCACTGACCCCCGAAAGCCTGCGCGGCAAGGTCGTGCTCGTAGACTTCTGGACTTATTCCTGCATCAACTGCCTGCGCACGTTGCCGTACCTCAAGGCGTGGGAAGAGAAGTACAAGGATGCAGGCCTCGTGGTCATCGGCGTGCACACGCCCGAGTTTGCGTTCGAGAAGCAGTCTTCCAACGTGCACAGGGCCACCAAGGATCTGGGCATCGGTTTCCCGGTCGCCATCGATAACGATTTCGCGGTCTGGCGTGCATTCAGGAACCAGGCCTGGCCGGCGTTCTACTTCATCGATGCGCAAGGGCGGATACGCCATCACCAGTTCGGGGAAGACCAGTATGCGGAGGCGGAACAAGTCATCCAGCAACTGCTGGCCGAGGCGGGCCACACCGGCATTCCGCGCAGCCTGGTTTCGCCGCAGGGCCAGGGCATCCAGGCAGCGCCAGCGCCCTCGCCTGCCCTGTCGCAAGAAACCTACCTGGGCTGGGAGCGCACGCGCGGCTTCGCGTCACCGGGCGGCATCGCCAGCGATCGCGCGAACGCTTACCGGACTGCGGATTCGCTGCGGGCCAACCAATGGGCATTGGCCGGGCACTGGACCGTAGAGCGCGAACGCGCGGTGCTGGGCCAGCCGGGCGGGCGCATCGCCTATCGCTTTCATGCGCGCGACCTGCACCTGGTGCTTGGCCCGACCGCCGACGGGAAGCCCGTGCGCTTCAAGGTGCTCATCGACGGCAAGCCGCCGCTGTCGGACCACGGTTCGGATACCGATGCCCAAGGCAACGGCACGATCGACGCACAGCGGCTCTATCAACTGGTCCGTCAAAAGACGAACCTCAAGGATCGCCTGTTCGAAATCGAGTTCCTCGATCCCGGCGCGCAGGCCTACGCATTTACCTTCGGCTGACCGGCTCTTCGTGTACTGCAGTGTTTCTGGCGGCGCTTCGAGTACATGAGATTGCCAATTGCCACTGCGGACGAAACATCGCAGATACGAGGGCGGAACTGGCCGAGGCCATCCGCACGCGTGACATCGTTGCTTCGGGCGAGTCCTCGGAAAAGCTGAACGAGCTGTATCCCCGGCGCTACCGCTCGGTGACGCTGACGGCCGCGCCGCAGGATTCGAATCCCGCACCCGCCCATTGACCCGCTGACACCTAGGTGGCCACGAAAGTGGATAGTCGCCTGTCTCTGCAGCACGCTGCGGTCCGTTACGACAGCGGCCTCTATCCGAAGAGGTAGTTCGCTACTCGTCTGCGTATGGATGCGCGGCCCGCGCAGGTCTGTGACGATCGCCTCCAAACAACGCGAGGAGACGAACGATGCTTAAGGATGATGCGGGCGATGGCGAGCTGCTGCGCCAGCTGGAGCGCCGGATGGCGAATGGGGAGATCGGACGGCGCGGCTTCCTCCGGCTGGCCGGTGCGCTCGGCGTGCAGGCCGCGCTGGCGGTCACCCTGGCCGACCGTGTCGCGGCCGCCTCCATCAACCCGCCCGCGCGCGGCATCGCCGCGGGCTACGACTACATCGTGGTGGGTGCCGGGTCGGCCGGCAGCGTGGTGGCAAGCCGCCTCGCCGAAGACCCGGCGCGGCGCGTGCTGCTGGTGGAAGCCGGCAGCGGCAACATCGAGCGGCCCACTCTGTCCAGCCCCTTTTCCTGGCCGGCCAACCTGGGGTCGGACGTGGACTGGTGCTACAAGACCGTGCCGCAGGCGCATGCGCAAAACCGTGTTTTCAACTATCCGCGCGGCAAGGTGGTGGGAGGCTCCAGCAGCATCAACGCCATGATCTGGGTCTGGGGCCATGCCTCCGATTTCGATAACTGGGAAAAGGCGGGTTGCACGGGCTGGGGCTTCGACCAGGTCAAGACCGTGTTCCAGAAGATCGAAACCTGCGGGCGCAAGGCACCCGCGGGCACTCGCGGCACGCAAGGCCCGATGCACGTGGGCCCGATGGCGGTTTCCAGCCCCATGAACGAAGCTTTCCTCGAGGCCTGCAAGCGACAGGGCCTGGGCGTCGTGCCGGACATCAACGCGCCGCTGCAGGAAGGCACCGGCCTCATGGACCTGAGCGTGCGCGACGGCAAGCGATTCAGTGTCGTCCATGGCTACCTGCTGCCCGGCCTGAAGCGGGACAACCTGACGCTGGTCACGGATGCCCGCGTGGACAAGCTGCTGTTCGAGGGAACGCGCTGCGTCGGCGTGCGTCTGGTCATCAACGGCCAGGTTCGCGACGTGCGCGCCGAGCAGGAAACCATTGTCTCGGCCGGCGCGATCGACTCTCCGCGCCTGCTGATGCTCTCCGGCATCGGCCCCGCCGCGGACTTGCGTTCCGTCGGCATCGCGCCGCTGGTAGACCTTCCAGGGGTCGGCCAGAACCTGCAGGATCACGTCGCACTTCCCAGCTTCGTCGCGGAGACCTGGGAAAAGGGAGTCCCCGGGAGCAGGCTAGACACGCACGCGTTCTTCCGCACGGACTCGTCGAGTCCGGTGATCGACGCCCAAGCCCTGTTCATTCCAGGCGTCCTTCCCCCGTCCACACTGAAGCGCGACGAAGGCTATACGCTTTGGGCCGGCCTCGTGCGCCCCCGCAGCCGCGGTCGGGTGAAGCTGCTGTCGGGCGAGCCGGGCGGACCGCTTCACATCGACCCTGCGTACCTCTCGGACCCCACCGACCTGCGGGCCCTGATGCAGGCGGCGCAGTGGTGCCGCGACATCGGCAACAGCGCGGCGCTCGCGTCAGTGCGCAAGCGAGTGCACTTCCAGCCGCCGGCGACGCGCGGCGAACTGGCCGAGTTCGTCAGCCGCAGCATCGATAGCTATTGGCATCCCACCAGCACCTGTGCAATGGGCGTGGGAGAACTCGCGGTGGTGAGCCCGTCGCTGCAGGTAAGGGGCGTCAGCCAGCTACGGGTCGCTGACGCTTCGATCATGCCTTCAATCACCAGCGCGAACACCAACGCCCCATCGATCATGATCGGCGAGAAGGCGGCGCAGAACCTGATCGGAGCTTGACCATGGACAGCCTCGACCTGCGGGTACTGGCCCAGGGGCGCGAATGGCTCACCGCAGGTCACTCGGCCTGGCTCGTGACCGTCGTTGAAGCCTGGGGCTCGGCGCCGCGGCCGCCCGGCGCGCTGCTTTGCCTGCGCCACGATGGCCTGGTGGCCGGCTCCGTGTCCGGTGGCTGCGTGGAGGATGACCTCATCCACCGCGTGCGCCACGGCAACCTCGCCGCCGCTCCCCAAATGCTGACCTATGGCGTAACCAAGGAGGAGGCGGCGCGCTTCGGGCTGCCCTGCGGCGGCACGCTGCGCCTGCTCCAGGAACCGCTGGTGGACGCTGCCTGGATCGACGACGTGCTGGCGGCGACCGCGCGGCACGAGCTTGTGGCAAGGGTGCTGGAAGTCGGCACGGGGCGCAGCCGCATCGAGCCCGCATCGCGCGGCGAACTCTTCAGCTTCGACGGCGCGACGCTGCGCGCCATGTTCGGCCCGCGCTGGCGCTTGCTTCTCATCGGTGCCGGACAGCTCTCGCAAGGCCTGGCCGAAATGGCGCTGGCGCTCGACTTCGACGTCACTTGCTGCGACCCGCGTGAGGAATATCACTTGGCCTGGGACGTGAAGGGCACGCATTTCAACAGGGGCATGCCGGACGACGTGGTGCTCGAGATGGACCTCGATCCGCACAGCGCCGTGGTCGCGCTGACGCACGACCGGAAGCTAGACGATATGGCCCTGATCGAGGCGCTGAAGTCGCCGGCCTTCTACGTCGGCGCGCTGGGCTCGCGCATCAACACGGCGGCGCGCAAGGAGCGGATGGCCCTGTTCGACCTGGCGACGCACGAAATCGCGCGCCTGCACGGGCCGGTCGGGCTCGACCTCGGCAGCCGGACGCCGGCCGAGATCGCCGTCTCCGTCATCGCGGAGATCGTCGCCGTGCGCAACGGCGTGCCTCTCTTGCAGAAGAAGCCCGCCTTGCCCGCGGTAACCGCAATTCCGATCAACCCACAAGCCCAGGAGGCCCAGACCCCATGACACAGCAACTGAGAATCAACGGCACAACGCGTCCGGTGGACGTCGATGCCGACACGCCCATCCTCTGGGTTCTGCGGGACGTCATGGGAATGACCGGCACCAAATTCGGCTGCGGCCTCGGCCTGTGCGGCGCCTGCACGGTCCACGTGGACGGCAAGGCGACGCGCTCGTGCATCACACCCGTCCAGGCCGTCGGCAACGCCTCGATCAACACCATCGAGGCGCTGGCGAACTCCAGCGTCGGCAAGGCCTTGCAGCGGGCCTGGACGGAGCTGGAGGTTCCGCAATGCGGCTACTGCCAGTCCGGGCAGCTGATGTCGGCGGCGGCGCTGCTCGCCACCAACCGATCTCCCAGCGACCGCGATATCGACGCAGCGATGGCCGGTAACGTCTGCCGTTGCGGCACGTACCACCGCATCCGCGATGGCATCAAACAGGCAGCCCGCGCCCTGGGCGGCACTTCCCGGA
This sequence comes from Caenimonas soli, assembly GCF_013155545.1. Lineage (GTDB taxonomy): Bacteria > Pseudomonadota > Gammaproteobacteria > Burkholderiales > Burkholderiaceae_C > Ramlibacter > Ramlibacter soli. Next base: position 255,821 of record NZ_JABJVV010000010.1, read on the forward strand.
AGGCTTGACATGATCATCGACCGATTGGCAGACTTCCTGCACGACAACGACGCGGCGCCGCTCACGCGCCGAAATTTCCTCAACGTCAGCCTGGGCGTCGGGGGCAGCCTGGTGGTGGGTATCGGCCTGGGTGCGGCCGCGAGCGACGCCTCGGCGGACTCCGCAGGCACTGTGTTGGCGCCGAATGCGTTCGTGCGAATCGACGGCACCGGTCAGGTCACCGTTATCACCCCTTACGTGGAGATGGGCCAGGGCACATACACGTCCATTCCCATGCTGGTCGCGGAGGAGCTGGAGGTGGACCTGCCAACCGTGCGCTACGAGCACGCCCCACCGAGCGACAAGCTCTATGCCAACCCGATCTTCGGCATGCAGATGACGGGTGGGTCCACGTCCATCCGAGGCACCTATGAGCCCCTGCGCCGCGCAGGCGCCACAGCCCGCGTGATGCTGGTGCAGGTTGCGGCGCAACGCTGGGCCGTGCAGCCTTCCGAATGTCATGCGGCTCACGGCGAAGTGCTCCACACCGCGAGTGGCCGGCGCCTGAAGTACGGCGCGCTGGTCGCCGATGCGGCCAAGCTGCCGGTGCCGGAGAAAGTGGAGTTGAAGGCCGCCAGCCAGTTCAAGCTGATCGGCACGCCGGCGAAACGGCTCGACACACATCTGAAGGTCAACGGATCTGCCGTCTACGGCATCGACGTCAAGCTGCCCGGAATGAAGGTGGCGACGCTCGCCCAATCGCCCGTGTTCGGGGGCAAGCTGCACAGCCTTGACGACAGCAAGGCCAAGGCCGTGCGTGGCGTGCGCCAGATCGTGCGCCTGGACGATTGCGTGGCCGTGGTCGCCGATCACATGGGCGCGGCCAAGAAGGGACTGGCCGCGCTGGTGATCGAGTGGGACGACGGCCCGAACGGGCGCCTCACGACGGCCGACATCGTCCAATCGATGGAACGCGCCTCCCAAGGTCCGGCAGCGACGGTACGCAAGGAGGGCGACTACGCCGTGGCCATGGCCGGCGCCGCGCGGAAGATCGAGGCGGTCTACCAAGTCCCGTTCCTCGCGCACACCACCATGGAGCCGATGAACTGCACGGTGCACGTGCGCGCGGACAGCTGCGAGGTGTGGACCGGCACCCAGGTCCTCAGCCGCGCCCACGCGGTGGCGGCCAAGGTAACAGGCCTTCCGCCCGAGAAAGTCGTAGTCCACAACCACCTTTTGGGCGGCGGCTTCGGTCGTCGGCTCGAAGTCGACGGCGTGGCCCGCGCCGTCCAGATCGCCAAGCAGGTCGGAGGGCCCGTGAAGGTCGTCTGGAGCCGGGAGGAAGACATCCAGCATGATATGTACCGGCCCTACTTCTACGACCGCCTGAGCGCCGGCCTGGGCCCCGACGGCAAGCCCGTGGCCTGGAGCCATCGCATCACCGGCTCCTCGATCCTGAAGCGTTTCGCGCCGCCCGCCTACGTTAATGGTTGGGACTTCGAGACGGTCGATGGCGCTGCGAAGCCGCCTTACGGCCTCGGCAACGTCTTGGTCGAGTACGTCAACCACGAGCCGCCACAGATCCCGACCGCCTTCTGGCGCGGCGTGGGCCCGACGCACAACGTCTTCGTGGTCGAAAGCTTCATCGATGAGCTGGCGGCTGCTGCCCGGCAGGACCCGGTCGCCTATCGGCTTTCACTGCTGGGAGCCAACCCGCGCGCGAAGGCCGTGCTGGAACTGGCCGCCGAGACGGCCGGGTGGAGTCGCCCCTTGCCGAAAGGCCAGGGACGGGGCGTGTCCGTGCAGTTCGCGTTCGGGACCTTCATGGCACAGGTCGCCGAGGTCGAGGTGCAACCCTCCGGTGAAGTGCGGGTGCGGCGTGTGGTTTGCGCGCTCGATTGCGGCGTGGTCGTCAACCCCGACACCGTCAAGGCGCAGGTGCTCAGCGCCACCCTGTTCGGCATCACCGCCGCGCTGTGGGGCGAGATCACTTTCAAGAACGGCCGTGTAGAGCAATCGAACTTCCACGACTACCGCCCATTGCGCATGAACGAAGTGCCTGAGATCCAGGTCCACATCATTCCCAGCACCGCCGCGCCGGGAGGCATGGGAGAGCCCGGCACTTCCGCCTTGGCGCCGGCAGTGACGAACGCCATCTTCGCGGCCACCGGCAAGCGCCTGCGCAAGTTGCCGGTCGATACCGGGACTCTCAAGCAAGCCTGAGCTGGCTCACCAGGAAACCGGCTCGGCCTTCGCGGGCCGGCCGGCCGGGGCGTGGAAGTGCAGCAGGCCGCGGCGCTGCGCCACTGCGGCGGCCTCCATGCGGTTGACCGCGCCCAGCTTGTCCAGCACCGTGCGCATATGTGCCTTCACCGTCCCTACGGTGATCTCCAACCGCAATGCGATCGCCTTGTTGCTCGCGCCCTGGCCCACCAAACGGACGACTTCCAGTTCGCGCTGCGTCAGGGCCGGGCCGGACAGGCTATCCACGATGCGTCCCGCCACCGCGTGGCTAACGTATCGTTTGCCTTCCGCCAGGCTGGTCACGGCGTGGACCAGTTCGTCCAGCGGATCGCCCAGCACCAAGTAACCGCTGACGCCGAGATCCAAGGCGCGGCGCACGTCGCCCTCCGAATCGCAGTGGGTGACCAGCAGGACAGCTGGCGCCGGCACTCGATGCCCGAACCGGCGGTAGCGATGAACGCACTCGATGCCGGTCTGGTAGTCACAGGCCACCACATCCGCGAGCGGCCAATCGCTCGCCGGCGCCGAGGGCCCGTTCGCCGCCCACCAATCCACGGGCTCCACCGAGACGGTCAGGGCCATCACCTGCCGCAGGACGGCAGCGATGCCCGCCGACACAACGGGCTCTGCATGAACCACCACGACATTCACTTTGCGACGAGTTTCCAGAAGATCTCTCCTTCGTCGATCCGGGCGCGCAAGCCTCTGCGTTTACCTTCTTGAACGACCTGCTGACTAGTGCTCGACGGTACCGGGCTCCTGTGATGCCGCCTTCTTGACCGCCCGCAGAATCTCCTTGGACAGGGCCTCGTCATCCACGGCGCGGGCCAAGACGATGGCGCCGACCATGCTGGCCAAGGTCACCTCCGCGCGCTGGCGTTTTTCGGCCTTGGACCTCCCGGGCACGACCTCGGCCAACGTTTCCAGCAGTGACTTCGCGGCGTCAGCGACCACGCGGCGCACCTTCGGGCCCTCGCGCGCCGCCTCCGAGCCCAGTGCCGACACGATGCAACCACCCCCCGGCTCGTCGCGATGCGACACAGACACGTAGGAAGCGACCAGCGCTGACAGGGGGTCCGGGGACCGGGCTGCGGACGCCCGCCACCACTCCAGCAAGCCTTCGGAGGCACGCGCGCTGGCCTGCGCCATCAGGTCTTCCTTGGACTCGAATTGCCCATAGAAGCCCCCGTGCGTCAAGCCTGCCTCCTTCATCAGTTCGGCGACGCCGACACCGTTGAATCCACGCTCCCGGAAGAGCTTGGCGGCGACGTCGAGCACCCGCTCGCGGTTCTCCGAAGCCTGTTCACGACTGACACGCATCACGATCTCCTTCCTGTTTGCAGGGTTGCTCCATTATAAATGACGATCGACATATAATCCAATACATGATCATCATCATTTAAATAGGAGAGCCCCTTGAAGTCCGTACTTTCCGCCGACGCCCCTCCCGCTGCCGCCAACGAGGTGCCCTTTAAGTCTCCGAGACGCCTCTCCCCTACCTGGGCGCTTTGGCTGAACGGATTGATCCTCGTCACCTTCCTCGCCGCCTCGAGCGCGCCTTCCCCGCTGTACGCCATCTACCGCGAGGCCTGGGGCTTCTCGGCGCTCACGCTCACCGTCGTATTCTCGAGCTACGCGCTGGCCTTCCTGGCGGCGCTGCTGGTTTTCGGCAGCCTGTCCGACCACAGGGGCCGGCGTGAAGTGGTGCTTGCATCGGTCGCGCTCGAGCTCGTGGCAGTGCTGCTGTTCTGGCGCGCCGATTCTGTGGGTTGGCTGCTGGCTGCACGCGTCCTGCAAGGACTGGCGACCGGCATCGCGACCAGCGCAGTGGGCGCCGGGCTGCTCGACTTGCACCGTGAGCGGGGCGCATTGGTCAACGCGGTGGCCCCCATGGTCGGCCTGGGCATCGGCGCACTGGTCACAAGCGCCTTGGTGCAGTTCGCGCCGGCGCCGACGCAACTGGTATTTCAGGTGCTGCTGGTGGTCTTTGCGATTCTGGCGGTGGCGGCCTACTACCTGCCCGAGACGGCCCCGCTCCGGCCGGGCGCATGGCGCTCCCTCAAGCCGAGCTTCACGATCCCGGCGCGGGCCCGCTCGACGATGTGGAAGATCTTGCCCGTCAACACCGCGCAATGGGCGCTGGGCGGCTTCTATCTGTCCCTAGGGCCGACGCTGGCGCGGGAGGTCACGGGAAGCTCGGCCCCGCTGGTCGGCGGGGCATTGATCGCGGCAATGGTGCTGGGCAGTGCACTCGCGATTGCGCTCATGCGCCAGCGTGCTCCGCAATCGGCGCTGATCGCAGGTGCGGCGGCACTGGCCATCGGCATCGTCATCGCGATGGCTGGTGTGCAGTTGCATTTCACGGCCGCCTTCTTCTCCGGGACCGTCATCGCCGGGCTCGGGTTCGGCGCCGCCTTTATTGGCTCGCTGCGCAGCCTGGTGCCACTTGCGGCACCCGCCGAGCGCGCGGGTCTCATGTCCGGCTTCTTCGTCGTGAGCTATCTCGCCTTCAGCATTCCCGCCATCGCCGCGGGGATGCTGGTAGGCCAGTTCGGCCTGCAGCCGACCACGCTGGGCTACGGCCTGGTATTGGCATCGATGGCTGCCACCGCATGGCTTGCGATAAGGCTGCGCGGCATCACCCCAGCCCTCGCCGGTTGATGACTCTCAACCCTTTTTGAAGGACCTTTCTCGTGAAAATTCGTGACTCAATCGCTTTCGTGACCGGTGCCAACCGCGGCCTTGGCCTTTCCATCGCCGGGGAACTGCTGGCCCGGGGGGCCAAACAAGTCTATGCCGGGGTGCGCAGCACCAGCAGCTGGGAGGCGGACATTCCCGGGATCGTGCCGATCCAGCTGGACGTCACCGACCCAGTTTCCATCGCGGCCGCCGCAGCGCAATGCCCTGACGTGAATCTGCTGGTCAACAACGCAGGCATCGCCCGCGTGACGGAAAGCACCCTGGATCCCGCCTGGATAGCCACGGCTCGCGAGATTTTCGAAACCAACTTCTACGGTGTGGTCCTGACCACGCAAGCATTTGCGCCCGTGCTCGCAGCCAACGGTGGCGGGGCCATCCTCAACGTGCTGTCCGACGCATCCTGGTTCGCCCGGCCCCTGCTTTCGGCCTACTCCGCGACCAAGTCCGCTGCCTGGAGCTTCACCAACGCCGCCCGCATCGAACTGCGCGAAAAGAACATCCAGGTGCTGGGACTGCATGTCGGATTCATGGATACCGACATGACCGCCGGCTACGACCTGAAGAAAACCAGTCCGCGGGAAGTCGCTTCTCAGGCCCTCTCTGCGCTTGAGAACGAACAGCAAGAAGTGCTGGCCGACGAGAACACGCGATTCATCAAGCAAAGCCTTTCGGGCAATCAGCCCTATTACCTCAACGTGCCTGCACTGGCCTGACCCAAGGAACTTCACATGACGACATCTGACAAGGGCACCGCCCTCATCACCGGCGCCTCTTCCGGCATCGGCGCCCTCTATGCGGAACGGCTCGCCAAGCAGGGCTACGACCTGATCCTGGTGGCGCGGAACAAAGACCGCCTGGCCCAACTCAGCGACCGTCTGCAGCGCGAAACCGGGCGCAGCGCGAGGGTGGTCGCCGCCGATCTGACAATTCCGAAGGATCTGCGATCCGTCGAGGAACTCTTGCGCCAGGATGCCGGCATCACCATGCTGGTCAACAACGCCGGCTTCGGTTCGGCCGGCACCCTGCTCGATTCCGATCCCGACTGGCTGGAATCCATGATCCAGCTCAACGTTGTTGCCCTCACCCGGCTGACCCGTGCGGTAGCGCCGGCTTTGGTGGAGCGCGGCAAAGGCATCATCGTCAACATTGCCTCCATCGTCGCGCTGGCGCCCGAGGTCCTGAACGGCACCTACAGCGGCACCAAGGCCTATGTGGTGAACTTCACGCAATCATTGCATCGCGAGCTCGGGCCCAAGGGCATCCAGGTTCAAGCGGTGCTCCCCGGCGCGACGCGCACCGAATTCTGGGACGTGGCCGGGCTGCCCAGCCAGCATCTGCCGGCGGAGATCGTGATGGAGGCCACAGAATTGGTGGACGCCGCCCTGGCGGGCCTGGCCCTGAAGGAATTGATCACCATTCCTTCCCTGCCGGATGCTTCGGAATGGGACAGGCTCGACAGCGCGCGCTTGGCGCTGGGACCCAAGCTGTCACTGGAACACGCTGCCGCCCGCTACAAGCAGTGACATCGCGGCGTCCGGCTAGCTCTCCGGCCTCGCCCCATCGTACGCGCGCTGCAGCAGTTCGCGAATCTCCGTGCGCTGCGCCCCGCCGATCAGGCGCGGATTCCAGTAGGGATTGCTGACGGCAATGTCGGCCGCACGGTCGAGGTCCCGGGCCTGCATGCCGATGTCTTTCAGGGCCACCGGCGCTCCGTTTTCCTTGGCCAGGTCGTAGAGGCCGGCCGCCGCCGAGGGCGCGCCGATAGCCCGCGCGATGCGTGCCATGGCCTGTGGCGCGGCCACGGCGTTGAAGGCCATGGCTTGCGGCAACACGACGGTGTGCACCTCGGCGTGCGGCAGGTTGAAGCTGCCGCCCAACGTATGGCACAGCTTGTGGTGCAGCGCCATACCCACGTTACCGAGCACCGCACCGCACAGCCAGGCGCCGTAGAGGGCGTCGCTGCGCGCATCCACATCATCCGCCTTGCGGCGGATGGCGGGCAGCGCTCGCGCGATCGCGGCGATGCCCTCCTCGGCCATCAGGTCCATGATGGGGTTGCTGTCCTGGGCATACAGGCCTTCGGCCGCGTGGGCAATCGCGTTCATCCCGCTGGTCACGCTGATGGCCACGGGCAGCGTGAGCGTGAGTTCGGGGTCATAGATCACGGTGCGGGGCAGCACGCGAGGGTCCGTGCCAGTCTTCTTGAGCCCTGCTTCGGTGATGCCGTAGATGGGCGTCATCTCGCTACCGGCGTAAGTGGTCGGAATGGCCAGTATCGGCAGGCCCGAGTCGAGCGCAATTGCCTTGCCCAACCCCGTAGTGGAGCCGCCACCGATGGCAATGGCGCAATCGGCGCCCAGGCGCCGGGCCTCGTCGCGCGCCTCGCGCGCGGTCTCCATCGGCACATGCATCACGGCGCGGGGGAAGATGCCGGCGGCGCGCGGGCCCAGTCGGTCGGCGATCGCCTGGGCCTGTCGAGCCTGGCCGGGCGTGGACAGCACCAGGGCCCGCCTGGCGCCCAGCGCCTCGATTTCCCGCTCCAGGTGGTGGATGGATCCGGCGCCGAACACCACTCGCGACGGTTTGCTGTTGAAGGTGAAGCTGCGCATGATGACTCTCAGGCGTTCGCGGTAGAACAGTCCCCCTCATCTTGCCATAGCGGCGGCACGCTCATTCAATCGCCGCGCGGAAGACTATCTGCCGAGTGACAGGTATTTCCTTTCATGGGGCGTGCGCCTAGATTCGGATATCGGTCACTCCCGATCGAAGAGTATTTCGCCACTCGCATCGGCGATAGACATCAAACGAATCATGAGCACTCAGCAAAAAGTCGCCATCGTCACCGGCGCATCCCAGGGCATCGGCGCCGGACTGGTCAAGGCGCTTCGCGACCGCAACTACCGTGTCATCGCAACGTCGCGCTCCATCAAGCCATCCGATGACCCCGACATCCTCGCGGTCGCGGGCGATATTGGCTCTGCCGATACCGCGAAGCGCATCGTCTCACAAGGGCTCGAACGTTTCGGACGCATCGACAGCCTCGTCAACAACGCGGGCATCTTCATCGCAAAACCATTCACGCAGTACACGCAGGCCGATTTCCTCTCGAAGATCGCAACCAACGTCGCAGGTTTCTTCCACATCACCCAAGCAGCCGTCGAGGTGATGGAACGCAACCGGTCCGGTCACGTGGTGAGCATTACGACGAGCCTTACCGACCATGCAAACGCCAGCGTGCCCTCGGCCCTCGCGTCGCTGACGAAGGGTGGCCTGAACTCGGCGACCAAGTCGCTCGCCATCGAATACGCCGCTCGAGGCATACGCTTCAATGCGGTGTCTCCGGGCGTCATCAAGACGCCGATGCATTCACCCGAGACCCATGCCGCGCTTTCGGCACTTCATCCAGTGGGCCAGATGGGCGAGATCCGCGACATTGTCGACGCTGTGCTCTACCTGGAGTCCGCCTCTTTCGTGACAGGAGAGATCCTGCACGTCGACGGCGGCCAGAGCGCGGGGCACTGAATCACAAAGCAACCATCTTGAATGAATAAGTCAGACGACCGTGGCGATCTCGTTGCTCCAAGGCGACTTGGAGCGGGCGATGGCATTCAGGATGACAAGCAGCTTGTGCATGCAGGCCACCAATGCCACCTTTTTGGGCTCGCCTGCTGCCAGCAGGCGAGCGTAGAAGGCCTTGAGAACGGGATTGAACCGTGTGCCCACCAGGGCGGCCACGAACAGCACACGGCGCACGTCTGCGCGCCCGCCGAAGATGTGGCGCTGGCCGCGCAAGGTGCCCGAGTCGCGGTTCATCGGCGCCAGCCCGACCAGAGCGGTGATCTGCTTGCGATTGAGCTTGCCCAGCTCGGGCAATTGCGCCAGCAGCGTGCTGGCCGTGGTCGGACCCACGCCCTTGACCGAGGTCAGAAGCTTGGCCAGGTCCGCATGGTGGGCGCGGATGT
>NZ_JABJVV010000011.1 GCF_013155545.1 Caenimonas soli
GCGAGCTGCAAAGGCACGAACTCGCCGGCGCCCGCCAGCGCCGGGGCGACAGCCCCGCGCGCGTCTCGGCGCCACGTGTGAATCATGTTGGCATTAAGGCCATGGGCCAGCGCCACCTTGGCTATCGAGGCGCCGGGCTGGCTGCATTCGGCCAGCACTTTCGCCTTGAACTCCGGGGCATACGCGCGCACTCGGGTGCGCTTGGTGGGTTCGCTCGTGTCCATTCCAATCCTCTCGTGGACACGATGCTCGCCGCAGCGGGCTAAGTCGGCAAGGATGGGTTCGCCGGACGCTTACACTCCGGCGGTGCTTTGCTCACCTGCCATTGCCGAGGAGGAGGGCAGACTCTCGCGATGCAGTGGCAAACTAGGATCCCACACCTCGCGACCGGAACTTTTGCAAAGAAGGAAGAATGGCGGTTCGCTACTTTTGGGTGGCGACTGGCGGCACTCGACCCCCACAAGGTGTTTAGGCGGAAGAGGACGATCCCCGGATTGTGAATCCTTCGGTCACGGGAAGCGTCAGATTCCGAAGTCCCGGCTTGCGCGGGCGGATGCCGCGCGGCCTCCCTCCGACAGAACATACGAGTCAAACTTTTCGGGGTCTACAAACCAACGCCCGCTGATCATCAACAATGCCCCTATCTCGATGAGCGCCTCCTTGTGTTGCCGCAAGAACCAGGCCATTGATGTTTTAGACGGGAATAGGTGCACCCGCTCAGCCCCATACTCTTGTAGAGCCTTAAGTCGAAGCAATTCGTCCCTCATACGAGATAGGGTCAATGCGGGGAGACCTGCCTAAGCCTGCTCGTGCAGCCCCAATGGTCATTCGGTGCTCCTCGCGAGTAAACGTTTGGCGCGCGGCTTGTAATCGGTGGGTTCTAAGTTGGGTAAGTAGCGAACATCCCGCGAAGCCTCTCCACTCCTGGCGTTTGGTGGACTCCGTTTCCGCCAGATCATATCCTCCAAAAATGCCGGAAGGGTATTTCCATCGCGGCTTCTTCATTGGGAAAATCGGGGTAAAACCTAAGGCGCCGCCCCCGCCGAAAACGCCGCAACTTCCCCCGGCCTACGCAGCATTTTGTCGACGTCGGCCGCATGCAGTTCTTCCGCATAAATCATCTGCCGGGCGAACTCTTCAAGCGCAACAGAGCGGCCTTCCACACACGTCAGCAGCTCGCGATACAGCGCCAGCGCGGCAGCTTCCGCATCGGCCGATTCCCGCAACATGGCCGCTATGTCGTGCTTGTGCGAGTCAAGCAACGGGCCTATGGCCAGCGAAGGGTAGGCGCCGAGTGTGGTGATCCACTCGCCAACCTGCTGGGCGTGCAGCAGTGATTCGGTGGCCTGGTCACGCAGCCAGGACACGATCGGTATGCGGGCGAAGCCGAACACCAGAAGTGAGTAATGCGTGTATCGCACGACACCGGCCAGCTCGGCTTCGAGCAAACGATTCAGCACGCCGACGACCTGTTTCTGATCAATCTGTTGCATCGCAGGGCTCCTTGAGGCAGCGGGCCAGTTTACGCCTTTGACGCTGCGCTCCAACTCAGCAATGCTCCCGATAAACGGCTCTTAGCAAGTGACCGCTTTCGATTTACCGTATCGGCCAGGAGGAAACAAGATGAATGAACTCCCGACCAGAAGGCGGCTGTTGCACATCGCGGCGGCGGCGCCTCTTTTCCCGGGTACCTGGTTTTCGCTTCTCGCACCGAAGCGTGCCGCGGCCGCCGCCGCCAAGCCCCGGTCTCGCGTCAGGCCGGGCGATCCGGCATGGCCGTCCGAGGAGCGCTGGAGGAGCCTGGGCCAGGAAGTCCAAGTGGCGCTGATCAAAGTACAGTCGCCGCTGGCAGGCTGCCTGGCTGCGCCTGCGGGGCCCGCCTGCGCGCAGATGTTCAAGATGGCGAGCAATCCGTACTTTCTCGGTGATGAAGTCGGCCTCACGCAAACGCTCGCCTGGGTGGATGCCTGGACATCCAGGCCCAGCACGTATGCGGTGGCCGCCCGCACCACGAAAGATGTCGCCGCCGCCGTCAACTTCGCCCGGCAACACAACCTGCGCCTCGTCGTCAAAGGAGGCGGCCACAGCTATCAAGGCACGTCCAACGCGCCGGATTCGCTCTTGATCTGGACGCGAAAGATGAACGAGGTCACGCTGCACGACGCGTTCGTGGGCACGGGCTGCGAAGGGCGCGCGGCGCCGGTGCGGGCGGCCACGATCGGGGCCGGCGCTGTCTGGGCCCAGGCCTACGACGCCGTGTCGACTCGCTGGGGTGGGTATGTCCAGGGCGGCGGATGTATGACGGTCGGCGTCGCGGGCCTGGTTCAGAGCGGGGGCTTCGGCAGTTTCTCCAAGGCCTACGGCCTGGCCGCGGGCAGCCTGCTCCAGGCCGAGGTGGTCACCGCGGACGGGGTCGTGCGAATCGCCAACGCTTGCACGAACCCGGACCTGTTCTGGGGCCTCAAGGGCGGAGGCGGCGGCAGCCTGGCTGTCGTCACCCGGTTGACGCTGCGGGTCCACCCGCTGCCGGAGCAATTCGGTGCGGTCGACATGACGATCAAGGCCACTTCGGCGCCCGCGTTCCGCAAGCTGGTGGGCCTGATCATTGACTTCTGTAGCCAGAGCTTGCTCAACCCGAATTGGGGCGAACAGATCCGCTTTCGCCCGGAGAATGTTCTCAAGATTTCAATGGTGTTCCAGGGGCTCGACCGAAGCCGCGCCCGGGCGGTCTGGCAGCCGTTCCTGGACTCGCTCGCCACTGCGCCGGAAGACTTCAAGGTTGAACTCGGACTGTTCGGCATCGTGTCGACCTCGGCCCGAGACTTCTGGGCACCCACGCTGTTCAAGAAGCTTCTGGGCTTCATCAGTACCGATGACCGGCCAGGCGCGCCGCCGGGCAATGTGTTCTGGCCTGGCGACCAGGGGCAGGCGGGCCAGGTCCTGCATGGCTACCAGTCGGCGTGGCTGCCGGTGGCTCTTGTGCAGGACGCGCAGCGGCGGCAAGCCTTCTGCGATGCCCTCTTTGCCGCTACACGGCATTGGGGCGTGTCCTTGCACCTGAACAAAGGCCTTGCAGGCGCCCCCGCGGATGCAGTGGCTGCCGCCAAGGACACGGCCATGAACCCGGCGGTGCTCGATGCGTTCGCGCTGGCGATCTGCGGCGCGCAGGAGCCGCCTGCCTATCCGGGCGTTGCGGGCCACGAACCCAACGCGGCGTTGGCTCGCGGGCGTGTACTGGCGATACAACGCGCCATGGATGAACTGCGCAAGGTGGTTCCCAACGCCGGTTCTTATCTGGCCGAGAGCAATTTTTTTGAGCCGAACTGGCAGCAGTCTTTTTGGGGGCCGAACTATTCGAGATTGCTCGCGGTCAAGGCCCGCTACGATCCCGACGGCCTTTTCTTTGTGCACCATGGCGTGGGCAGCGAACGCTGGAGCGCTGATGGCTTCACACAACTCGCGCCGCCCTGATCAGCAAAAAACGGCATTGTCGGCTTGGGCGAATTTGCAAGGACCGGAATAATGATCCGGGCCAACAAATTCAACCAAGGAGAGGCAGATGAGCGAACTGAATCGGGCGCGCGCCATCCAGTGGATGGAAGACAACTGGAACAATCGCCGTGAAGAAGTCATCAACGAACTGATGCATCCAGCGTGCGTCGGCCGCATTGAAGGTGGGGAGATCAAGGGCCGCGAGGAGTGGCGCCAGGTTCGCAAGGAATTGCTGACCGCGTTCCCGGACCTCAAGATGGAGGTCGAGCAGTCGGTCGTCGAAGGCGACACCGTCGTCCTGCGATGGCGCGTGAACGGGACGCACGACGGCGACGCGATGGGACTCAAGCGCTCCGGCCGCAAGTTCGAGGCCGTCGGGTCAACCTGGATGAAGTTCGCCGACGGAAAGATGGTGTGGGGCTGCGACACCTGGAACCAAGGCGCCTTGATGACGAGCCTGGTTGCGTAGCAGGCTGTCCGTCACAACTCCTTGGCCGGGCCAACGAGCGAACAGATCCGCAGTTTTGCCTGTTCGCCCCCGCCGGGTCATCCCGAAAATAATACTGGTTTGGATATAATTCATTCATGCCGAAGCCGAAAGCTGCGATCCAAAAAACAGTTGCAAAACCAGCTGTCGCGAGGGCGGCGCAACGTTTCGCCAGCGTATTCGATGCACTGGCGGACACGCCACAAGAGGCGGCAAATATGCGCGCCCGCGCCCAGCTCGTTCGTCAGGTTACCGCTGCAATCAAGGAAAAAGGTTGGACTCAAGCAGTGGCTGCGGAGCATTGTGGAGTTACCCAGCCTCGGATCAATGACCTGATCAACGGTCGTATCTCTAAATTTTCCTTGGACGCTCTCTTCAACATCGCATCAGCAATTGGTGAAGTCAATGTTGAGTTGGAGCTTGAGCACGCCTGAGGGGCTCTAGCTGTTGAAACATCTGAGCGAGCGGCAACGCCGGACCATCCTGGGCGACAGCTTGGCGGCGCGCAGTTCCGCTGACTAGATCGACGCGCTGGCGCAAGCCCCGCGCTCTTGTACGGCAGTGCACAGTACTTCTTGCAGTTTCAAGCAACTTGAAATCTGTGTAACGACAATCTCTGCAGTAGTCGAGTTGCATGCGCGGACGGCCCGGGGCGGCCGACACTCTCGTCCCACCCGGCGACCGCACTTCTTTGCCCGGCGCCGGACCGGACTCGTCGCATTACAGTTCCTAACGCTGCTGAACCAGCCTGCCGCGATGTACTACAGCCTCAAGCTGTACTGCCTGCGACACGGTACCGGCTGACGAGCCGGGGAAGGAAGGAAGTTTGTACTGCCCCCGCGCTACTTTTGTCGCGATTAGGAGTTCACATGCGCAGCTTAAGGATTGAAGAACTGGAACTGGTTGCTGGCGGCGTCCCAGGCGAGGGGGGCGAACACTCACAATCAACGAAGAACAACGGCCTGGGGAATCTCGATCAAGGAGCTCCCGGCGGCTCCTTCCCCAACAACGGAGCCGAGAACAACGTCAACGGAGCCTCGACTGGAAACCCGCCCGGTAGCGGCAACTTCCCCGTGGTCCCCAACCTCTGAGCCCTCGTACTCAAGGGCACGCTCGGTGTTGTCTTCATCGGGTGTGAGCGGTGCGGGTTCCGTGAGTTACCGGGCCCGCACATCAACCTCAACTTGACGTCAAGCTCGAATGGCAGATCAAGCACATCTTCCCGCTGCACCGAGTGTGGCCGACGGCCAGGTCGACCGTTGGGTGCCGGCTGTCGCCGCGCGCACCGACGTCGAGCCCGGGAGCGCGGACTTGCGCCTGTTCCGCTCGGAGGTGCTGGAGGCGCGGCAGACGCAATGGCTCGGCACCGTGATGCTGGCGCCGCGGGCTTCATTCCGGCTGTTCACGCTCTTCGGTCTGGTCGCCGCCGCGGCGATCATCGCGCTGCTGTGCTTCGGCGAGTTCACGCGCACGGCGCGCGTCAATGGCTGGCTCCTGCCACAGGAGGGCGTGGTCCGCGTGCAGGCCCCGCGCCCAGGCATCGTCGGAAGTCTCGACGTCAAAGAGGGCGCCCAGGTGCACAAGGGCGATCGCCTGTTGACGCTCTCCGACGAACTGCAAAGCGCGCGCCTCGGACCCACGCAAGCCCAGATCACGCAGCGGCTCAGCGAGCGACGCGCCAGCATGACTGACGAGCGCAGCCAGCAACAGCGCCTGCTCGCCCAGCAGGATCGCGCGCTGGCCAATCGTGTGGCTGCCCTGCGCTCCGAAGAGGAACAGATCGAGCGCGAGATCGGCCTGCTTCGCCAGCGGGTCGAGATCGCCGTCCGCGCCGCCGCGCTGCACGCCCAGCTGCACGCCGATGGCTACCTATCCGAAATGCGCCTGCAGCAGGCGCAGTCCGAGCTGCTCGAACAGCGGGCACGGCTCGCCGCGGCCGGGCGCAGCCGGCTCAGCGCGGCGCGCGAGCGCATGAACATCGAAGCCGAGCGCGCCGACCTGCCGCTGAAGCTGGGACGCGACACAGCGCTCCTCGATCGCGGCATCGCGGAACTCGAGCAGCAACGCGCCGAGGCCGAAGCGCGGCGCGAGATCGTCGTCGTCGCACCCCACGACGGCACGGTGACTGCGATCCATGCCGTACCGGGCGCAAAAGCCGATGCGGGCACACCGCTGTTGACCATCGTGCCCCCGAACACCCGACTCGAGGCGCACCTTTACGCCCCGAGTCGTGCCATCGGCTTCGTGCGCGCCGGGCAGCGAGTGCAGCTGCGTTACCAGGCCTTCCCGTACCAGCGCTTCGGTCACTACGAAGGCGTGGTTGCGGCGGTCTCGCGGGCCGCGTTGAGCCCGGCTGAACTGCCGGCGCAGTTGGCCGGGCTCACGAGCGTGACCGGAGGCGCGGCCGGTGCCGCGGCAGAGCCGATTTATCGCATCACGGTGAGCCTCGCCAGCCAGACCGTCACGGCCTACGGCGCGAAGACGCCGCTGCAGCCGGGAATGACGCTGGAGGCCGACGTGGCGCTCGAGCGGCGGCGCCTGTTCGAGTGGATGCTCGATCCCTTGTACGCCGTGACGGGCGCGCAGCGCGGATGAACCCACTCGACAAACTCGCGACCAGCTGGGGGTCCCGGCTGCCGATGGTCATGCAGACCGAGGCTGCCGAATGCGGCCTTGCATGCCTGGCGATGATCGTCGGCTACCACGGCCAGCCCTGCGAGATCACCGAGCTGAGGCGGCAGCTGTCGGTCTCGATGAAGGGCACCAGCCTGAAGCACCTGGTTGGCATGGCCGAGCGGCTCGGGTTCGCCGCGCGCCCGGTGCGCCTGGAGCTGGATGAACTGCGCCAGTTGAGCACGCCGTGCATCCTGCATTGGGATCTGCACCACTTCGTCGTGCTCGCCAAGGTCACGGACGACGCGATCGTGATTCACGACCCTGCGGTCGGGGTGCGCCGCCTGCCGCTGGGCGCGGTGTCGAGGCATTTCACGGGCGTCGCGCTCGAGTTGACGCCGGTGGGCGAACTGGCGCCAGCCAAGGAGCCGGCGCGCGTTCGCCTGCGCTCGCTGGTGGGCCACGTGGTCGGGCTGCGGCGCTCGCTCGGACAGTTGTTTGCTCTCGCCCTGGCGATCGAGGTGTTCGCGGTCATGAGCCCGCTGTTCATGCAGTGGGTGGTAGACCATGCCCTGGTCAGCGCCGACCGCGATCTGCTGCTCGTGCTGGCGCTCGGCTTCGGCATGCTGCTGCTGTTGCGAACGACGGTCTCCGCCATGCGCGGCTGGATCGTGATCGTTCTTGGCGCCTCGGTGAAGGTGCAGGGCCGAACCAACATCTTCAGCCACATGATCAACCTCCCATCGTCGTACTTCGAGGCGCGTCACCTCGGTGATGTGGTGTCGCGCTTCTGCTCGCAGGACACCATCCTGCAGGCGATCACCACCGACGTCGTCGAGGCGGTTCTCGACGGTCTGCTCGTGAGCGTGACGCTGGTGATCATGTTCGTGTTCGCGCCGACCCTGACCTTCGTCGCCATCGCCGGCGCGCTCCTGTACGGCCTGCTGCGCTGGGTGTCCTACACGCCGTTGCGCCATGCCTCGTCCGAGGCGATCGTCTGGGGCGCGCGGCGCGACAGCCATGTGCTCGAGACGCTGCGCGGGGTCAAGACGATCAAGCTGTTCAATGGGCAGGACAGCCGGCGCGCCCACTGGATGAACCTGCTCATCGAAGCGACGAATCGCCAGTTGACAACGCAGAAGCTGCAGTTGCTGGTTCGCACTGCCAACGGGCTGCTGATCGGCATGCTCGCCATCGTGGTGGTGTGGCTGGGGGCGAATCTGGTGCTCGAGAAACAGATGTCGATCGGCATGCTGCTCGCTTTCATTGCCTACAAGGACCAGTTCTTCAGCCGCGTCAGCAACCTGATCGACCGCGCTGTCGATCTGACGATGCTGCGGTTGCACGCCGAGCGGCTGGCGGACATCGCGCTCACGAAGCCCGAGCCGCGCGGCGCCGCCGCCGACGCCTCCGAGACCGCGCGGCCGGTGGCGATCGAGGTGCGCAACCTGCGCTTTCGCTACAGCGAGACCGACCCCTGGGTGCTCGATCGCGTGAGTTTCAGGATCGAGCCCGGCGAGACGGTGGCGATCGTTGGCGCATCCGGATGCGGCAAGACGACGCTGCTCAAGATCCTGACGAGCCTGTTGACGCCCACCGAAGGCGAATTGCTGGTCGACGGTCAGTCGCTGGCGAGTCTGGGCGCGACGCGCTGGCGCTCGATGATCGGCGTGGTCATGCAAGACGATCAACTGTTCGCTGGATCGGTGGCCGACAACATTTGCTTTTTCGCCGACCAACCCGACAAGCGCAGCATCGAAGACTGCGCGCGCCTGGCCGCTTTGCACGACGAGATCGCCGCCATGCCGATGGGCTACCACACGCTGATCGGCGACATGGGAACCGTGCTGTCGGGTGGCCAGAAGCAGCGCGTGCTGATCGCGCGCGCACTGTATCGCCAGCCCGGTGTGCTGCTGCTCGACGAGGCGACGAGCGACCTCGACGTCACCAACGAAAAGCTGGTCAACGCGGCGATCCGCGCCACGCGGGTGACGCGCGTCATCGTCGCGCACCGGCCCGAGACGATCCGCTCGGCCGATCGCGTGATCAACCTCGACGAGATCGGCGGCCATGGTGTGGCGAACCTGTCCGTGCTGCAGGGCGCCGGCCGGGCCGCCGTCGGACACACCGGACCCGCGGTGCAGATCGGGGCGGCATGAGCGCTGCACAACCATTTTCGACGCCTGGCCGCTTGACCGACGACGCTGTCGCACGCTGGAGCGCCTGGGACCGCTTCGTCGCGGCAACGCCCGATGCGGGATTCATGCAGTCATCGCCGTGGGCGCAGTTTCGGGCGCGCGCCGGATACGAGCACTTCGCCGTCACGCTGAAGGACGGCGACGCGATTGTCGGTGGTGCGCTCGTTGGCAAGTGGACCTACGAGCCGGGGCACTGCTTTTATTACGTGCAGGAAGGGCCGGTGCTGCCCGCCGATGAGGCCGACGCGGCCGAAGTGTTCGACGCCGTGCTCGCCAGCATCGAACGCCATCGCAAGGCCGAGGATGCGACGGTCAGCCACCTGCGGATCGAGCCGCGCTGGCAGCACTTGCCGGACTTCGTGCGTGGCTTTCGGCCGGCGGCGCTTTCAGAGCGCTACTCCGAGCCACGCGATACGCTGTGCATAGACCTGCGCCCCAGCGAAGAAGAGATCCTCGCGCAGATGAAGCCCAAGGGCCGCTACAACGTTCGCGTTGCGCGCAAGCACGGCGTCACGATCGTCAGGGACAACTCGTATCAGGGCTTGATCGACTTCATGCGTATTCAACGCTGCACGCTTGTTCGCAAGGGCATGAAGCCGATGACGCCGGTCTACTTCCGCGCAATGCTCACCGAGCTTCTTCCGCGGGGCCAGGCCTCGCTGTTCTTTGCCGAGCACCGCGGGCGGCGACTCGCCACCGCGCTCGTCGTCACCTTCGGCCGGCGCGCAACCTACCTCTACGGCGGCTCGCTCCTGGCGCAGCGGCGCGTGATGGCGCCGTCCCTGCTTCATTTTGAAATCATGCGCAGGGCCAAGGCGTCGGGCTGCGAGTGGTACGACTTGTGGGGCGTCGCGCCATTCGACCAGCCGGACCATGCCTGGCAGCAGATCAGTGAATTCAAGCGCAAGTTGGGCGGCGTCGAGGTCCAGCTCGTGCCGACGCTCGACTACGTCTACGACGCCGCCGCCTACGACCAGTACCGGATTGCCGAAAGCGGCAGGGCGACGTCTCCGCGGACCATGGAGCGGCCGCCGGCGTCCGCACCACCGAGTGATACGAGCGATACGAACCGCGCCCTGGCGAGCGTCAGGCTGTTCGATCCGGCTGTGCCGCGCCGCGAGTTCAACGCGCTGCGGCGTGCCTTTCCGGAAAGCCATTTCCGGCGCCTGCTGCAGGAGGGGTTTCGCTTCTACCAGACGGCTTTCTGGTACCCGCTCGATCGCGGGCCGGAGAACGTTTTCGAATCGATCATCAACAGCCTGCGGCCGCTGGCACAGCCGTCTGCGAGCGTGATCGGCGTCGAGTGGTGGTTCAGCGTAACGCTGACGAACTCGACGCCGCAGTGGTTGCTGCCGTGCCACTTCGACCGCAACGACCTCGATGAACAGGACTTGCAGAAGATCAGGCACCCTGAAACGGCGAGCGTGCTGTTTCTCACCTCGCCACCCTACGGCGAGCTGGTGGTGACCGATCAGGTGCTCACCGACAAGGGGGCACACCCGCAGCAGCCGAAGGACATGCGTTTCGTCAGCCCGAAAGCAAACCGGTACGCCACCTTCCCCGGCCACCTGTACCACGGCGTCATTGGGCGCATGTGGCGCCCGGTGAAGGATACGAAGCTGCGCGTCGCGATGGCCGTGAACTGGTGGACCCAGAAACCGGAAGCCGCTTACCTCAACGACTCACGCGCATGCATGGCCGCGTTGCAACTCACAACTCCTTCGCCGCCTTCTGGATGCACTCCACCAACTGCTGCGTGGGCATAGCCCGCTGGAGCGCCTAAAGGTCTACAGCAGTTGCCTGCGGTCGTTTCGCCGGCTTCGCGCCCGGCGCTGCGTCGCCGGCATCCAGCAGTTTCTGGTAGTTCTTGCGAAGGATGACGCCGGCGTAGTACACATGCTCGCGCATCAGTTGCTCTGCCCGTGCACTGTCACGGGCGACAACGGATTCGACGATTCGGTGGTGGTCGCCGTGAGAGCGCAGGATGACCGCGTGGTCGTCCCACAGGATGATCCGGTCGGAGGCGAACGGAATGTTCTGCGCCTGCACCGCAAAACGCGTGACCCACGGGTTACCGGAGGCCTCCAGCAAGGTGTCGTGGATCGTGACGTTCATCTGCTGGTAGGGCTCGTGGTCCTCGGGACGTAGCTCGCCGCCGCCCAGGATGCGGTCGCCTTCCGCCAAGCTCGCCTTCAGCCGCATGGTCTGCGCTTCGGTGAGGCCGTGCACCGCGGCACTGCGGCACGCCAGCCCTTCCAGCACCGAGCGCACCTCGTACGCGGCGACTATCTCCTCCATGTCGAAGGCGCGAACCAGGTAGCCGCGCTTGGGCTGGTGATCGATCAGGCCCTCGCTTGCCAAAGTGCCGAGGGCAGCGCGGATGGGCGTGCGCGACACGCCCAGTTGCTCCGCCAGGGGGATTTCCTCGAGCCGCATACCGGGCCGCATCCGGCCATGGAGGATCCAGTCGCGAAGCGTGTCGGTGACGTTCTGGGCTAGTGTTTGCATAGACGTCGATTGTGTTCGTCGGCCTCAAGTATACATAGAAGGGTGGATTATTGGATTTATAGGGTAAATACGGATGTATTTGGCCTGTCATGTATACATAATCCATCTCCACGCAGTGGCTGGCCTGTTGTCAGCGCGATCCGAGGAGACCTCCAGACATGACGTCCAGCACCCCCGAACAGCCTCTTGGCGGCTGGCTTGGCTTGAACGACCGCACTTGTGTCATTACCGGCGCTGGCGGCGACATCGGTGCCGAGATCGCGCGTCAATTGGTCGACGCCGGGGCTCGGGTGGCCCTCCTGGATCGAAACGAGGAAAGGCTGGCCACGGTACTGGCCGGTTTGCAGGACACCTCAGACAAGGCGATGGCTGTCCCTTGCGACGTGACCAGTGCAGCCAGCGTACAAGCGGCGGCCGACAAGGTGCAGGCCGCCTGGGGTGGCACGGCCCTGCTGGTCAACAACGCCGCGTCCCTTTACGCGGATGCCGTGATGGACATCGCCCTGGACAAGTGGAACCAGCTGCTGGCCGTGAACTTGTCCGGGTACTTGACGTGCGCGCAGGTCTTCGGGCGCCAGATGATCGCGCGGGGCGGAGGCGCCATGGTGCATATCGCCTCCATCTCCGGGAGCGTTCCGCAGCCTTACAGCGGCGCGTACAGCGTGAGCAAGGCAGGGGTGAAGATGCTGTCGCAGCTGTTGGCGGTCGAACTGGGCGAGCAGGGTGTCCGCAGCAACGTGGTCAGCCCCGCGATGATCCGCACGCAGATGAGCGAGGTCATCTACAAAGATCCCGCGGTGCGGCTGCGGCGCGAGCAGATCGTTCCGGCCGGCCGCATCAGCACGCCGGCCGACATTGCCTCAGCCGTGCTGTTCCTGGCCAGCGACCGCGCCAGCTACATCAGTGGCCAGGAAATCCTGGTTGACGGCGGACTCACGCAGGCCTGGCTGAGCCTCATTCCCCGCCCCGGCTTCCAGAAGGAAGACGCCGCGGCTTCCGTCGCCTGATGGCGATTCATCGACCTACCCATCCCTTCCGTCCACCGAAACCCAAAAGGAGACATCCTTGAAGCTGACCAAGTCATTCATCGCGGCCGTCGCGACCAGTGCCGCTACCCTCTGCGCTTGGGCGCAAACCGATCCCGGACTCACCGACAAGACGATCAAGATCGGCATGTTCGGCCCCTTGTCGGGCAATTCAATGGCCTACGGCTTCGACGTCATCAATGCCGCGAAGATGTATTACGACAAGGTCAACAAGGAGGGCGGGGTCCACGGCCGCAAGATCGAACTGGTCGTCGAGGACGATCGCTGCAACGCTAACGACCTGCTGGCCGCGGTGAAGAAGCTGACCGAGCAGGACAAGGTCTTCCTGCTGAACGGCGGATCCTGCTCCGGTCCTGTCGTCGGCGCGCGCGAGTACGTCGAGCGGGCGCAGATTCCCCTGGTGATGCTCAACGCCTCCGGCGACGGCGCGCTCTACCCGCCGTCCAAATATATCTACGGCGCCTTCTCGATCTCCCAGCGCGCGGTGGGTGGCTCGATGGTCCAGTTCGCGGCCGAGCACCTGAAGGCCAAGAAGATCGGCTACATCAACCATGACGATGCCTACGGCGGCTGGAATCTCGAGGCTGCTGAATTCCAGGCCAAGAAGCTCGGCGCCAAACTGGAACTCCAGTCGATCAACCCCAACATCACGGACGTCACGGCGCCGATGCTCAAGATTCGCGCGGCCAACCCGGACGTGCTGGTCATCACGACCTACGCCCGGCCGGTGAGCCTGCTGGTGAAGAAGGCCCACGAACTGGGCTGGAACAAGCCCATCGTCATTGCCGTCAACGGCACGGCGGACCTCAAGCAGCTGGTGGAAAACGTCGGCAACAAGGAGGCCTTCAAGAACGTCTACCTGCAGGAAGTGATGCTGGACGTGGCCGGCGGCTCCAAGCTGCAGTGGGTGTACGACATGTACAAGGCCTACTATCCGGACCTGGCCGCCAAGCCCGGCCATCCGCAGACCTACATGCCGTACGGTATCCCGTCGGCGATGGCGGTGGTCAACGCCCTCAAGGCCGCCGGCCCGCAGCCCACGCGCGAGAAATTCCTCGGCGCCATGGCCCAGACCAAGTTCGATTCGAAGGTCATGGCCGGTCCGATCGAGCTGACGGCAACCGACCACGCCGGCCAGAAGTCGGCCATCTACCTCAAGTTCGACGGCGACAACAAGACGCCCGTGCCGGGCTCGTATCGCAGCGCCTGGACCTACCAGCCCAAATAACCAGCCTCGGAGGCGGCGCGTCGGCCTCGTACGGTTCGACGCCCGCTCATGATCATGACCTTTAGTGACGCTTGGTTGTTCCTGCAGCAGGGCTTGCTGTCCGGCCTGGTGACGGGCAGTGTGTATGCCTTGCTTGCGCTGGCCATCGTGGCAGTGTTCAAGACCACCGACGTGCCCAACTTCGCCCAGGGCGAGATGTTCATGATCGCCGGCTACATCGCCTTGAGTTTGCTGCTGATGGGCAAGCTGCCCTATGCGATCGTCATCCCGCTGACGCTGGCGGCGATGGCGATCGGCGGGGCGCTGTTCCAGCGGCTGGTGATGGAGCGCGTCACCGGATCGCGCGGCGTCGGCGTGCAGCTGGTGATCGCCACCCTCGGCCTCGCCTACGTCCTCAAGGGGCTGGTGCGGCAGACCGGGCTGGGCGACACGCCGCGCTCGTTGCCTGCACTGGTCTCAAGCGACCCAGTGTTGATAGGCGATGCGGCGCTGACCCGGCTGGACGTCGCCATCTTCGTGGTGGCCGTCGTGGTCATGGTGCTGATCTACCTCATGTTCACCCACACCCGCATTGGCAAGGCGATGCGCGCCGTCGGCATGAACCCGCGTGCGGCCCAGATCGTCGGCATCCGGCTGTCGCGCATCCGCATGCTGGTCTGGGCCATGGCTGGCCTGATCGGCGCGCTGGTGGCACTGCTGATCACACCGAAGGTGCTGATCACGCCGGACATCGCGCACATCGCCATCCTGGCATATGCGGCGGCCATCGTAGGCGGTTTCACGAGCTTGCCTGGCGCAGTGCTGGGCGGCCTGGTGATCGGAGTCGTCGAAAACCTGGTGGGGCTGTTCATCTCCACCAACGCGATCGTCGTCGCACCGTTCCTGGCCATTCTGGTAACCCTGATCGTGCGGCCGCAGGGCCTGCTCGGCGGCAAGACGCAGGTGAAGAAGGTATGAAAAAGTTCACCCCCGACCACGTGGCGCTGCTGGTCGCGCTGGCAATCCTTTGCGTGCTGCCGTTCACGGTCACCGGCTATGTGCTGTACGTGGTCAACCTGCTGATGGTGTTCGTGGTGCTTGCGCTGGGCATGCACGTGGTGATCGGCGAGGCAGGGCAGTTCGCGCTCTCGCACACCGCGTTCTATGGCATCGGCATCTACACCGCGGCCCTCATCAACACCACCTGGCACCCGCCGTTCGTGGTGTCCATCCTGGCCGGGGGCCTGCTCTCGGCGGTGCTGGGTTACGTGATCGGCTTCCTGGCGCTGCGCATGCGCGACATCTACCTGGCCCTGGCGACGTTCGCCTTCGGCGAGGCGATGCAGTGGGTTTTCCTGAACTGGGAACCGGTGACCGGCGGGTCCAACGGCATGCGCATGCAGCCGGCCGAGCTGTTCGGCCTCACGCTCACCAATGACCTTCAGGCGTACCCGTTCGTGGTCGGCCTGACGGCGGTGATGCTGTGGATCACGGTCATGATCTCGCGCTCGCAGTTCGGTTCCGCGCTGCGTGCAGTTCGCGAGAGCGACGTTGCGGCGATGGCCATGGGCATCAATGCCCGTGCAATGAAACAGTCTGCGTTCGCCATCTCGGCTGCCTTCGCCGGCATCGCCGGCGGCATGTACACGCTGTTCATCTCCTTCATCCACCCCGAGAGCCTGGGCTTTCAGACCACGATCCTGGTGCTGACCATGGTGGTGGTGGGCGGCATCGGCTCGGTGCGGGGCGCGGTGGCGGGGGCGATCACCTTCGGGATCATCTCGGAACTGCTGCGACAAGCCCTCTCGATCCAGGAAATAATTTACGGCGCCATTCTCATGGGATTCATGATGTTCAAGCCCCGCGGCCTGTTCGCCGACCGCAAGAGCCGCGTCGCGCGGGCGCCGGCCGCGGTCACTAGCGGGGGTGATGCCCAGGAGATCCGCGCATGAGCACCGTCCCCTTCCTCGACGTCCAGGGCATCACGGTGCGGTTCGGCGGGTTGACCGCCGTCAACAACCTGTCGTTCCAGGTGCAGAAAGGAACCGTGCATGCCTTGATCGGGCCGAACGGCGCCGGCAAGTCGACCACCTTCAACTGCATCTCGCGTTATTACCAGCCGAACGCCGGCCGCATCCTGGTGGACGGGCACGACGTGAGCCGGGCGCAGCCCCACCGCATGAGCGGCTTCGGTGTGGCGCGCACGTTCCAGAACCTGGAGCTGTTCGGCGAGCTGAGCGTCTATGAGAACGTGTTGCTCGGCTGCTACCGGCACAGTGCCAGTACCGTCGGGCGCCTGCTGCGGCGTCCGGACGGCGAGACGCGGGACCTGGTGGACAGCCTGATCGAGCGGGTGGGGCTCACCCATGACCGCAACACGACGGCCCGTGAGCTGGATTTCGGTCACCAGAAGCTGCTCGAACTCGCGCGGGCGCTGGCGCTCAAGCCGCGGCTGCTGCTGCTCGACGAACCGGCGGCCGGGCTGCGCAACCGGGACATCGAGAGCCTGGACCGGCTGCTGACGGAGCTGGCAACCCGTGAGGGCATTACCGTGCTGCTGGTCGAACACGTGATGCAACTGGTGATGTCGATCTCGGACCGCATCACCGTCATGTGCTTCGGCGAGAAGATCGCCGAAGGAACCCCGGCCGAGGTTGGCCAGGATGCGCGGGTGATCGAAGCCTACCTCGGCAAGGGAGCAGCCAATGAGTGACGTGATGCTGGAACTGCGCGGCGTCAGCGCCTCCTACGGCGCCATCCAGGCGCTGCAGAACGTGTCGCTGCAGGTGCCACGCGGGGCGATCGTCGCCCTGCTGGGGAGCAACGGCGCCGGCAAGAGTACGACCCTGAATGCCATCTCCCACTTGATCCAGCCGTCGCATGGCGAAATCCATTTCGACGGTGAGCCGATCCGCAAGGTCCCCTCCGAGGAGATCGTGCGGCGCGGGCTGGTCCAGGTGCCGGAAGGCCGCGAGGTGTTCAAGGACATGAGCGTGCGCGAGAACCTCGAGCTCGGGGCCTTTCTGCGCCGGGGCCGCAAGGACATCGCCGAAGACTTCGAGCGCGTCTACGCGATGTTCCCGCGCCTGAAAGAGCGCAGCGAGCAGCGCGCCTCCACGCTCTCCGGCGGCGAGCAGCAGATGCTGGCCATCGGCCGTGCGCTGATGGCGCGGCCGCGCATGATCCTCTTCGACGAGCCTTCGATGGGCCTGTCGCCGTTGTTGGTGGAGCAGATCTTCGAAGCCATCCAGCGCCTCAATCGCGAGCAGGGCCTCACCATCCTGCTGGTGGAGCAGGACGTGCGGCTTGCGCTGCGCGTCGCCAGCTACGCCTATATCCTCGAAAACGGAGAGATGAGCCTGCAGGGGCCCTCCGCCCAGCTGAAAAACGACCCGGCGGTGCGCCGGGCCTACCTCGGCGTCTGAACGGCGCCCGACCATGGAGATCATTTCGTGACCTTGCTGAAAGACAAGCTCGCCCTCATCACCGGAGGCGGCGGCGGCCTCGGAGCGGCCATGGCGCGCGGCTTCGTGCGCGAGGGAGCCCGCGTCATCGTGGCCGACGTGCAGGCGGACAAGGCGCAGGCGGTAGCCGATGCGATCCGGAGCGACGGCGGCGAAGCCTGGGCCGAGGTGCTGGACGTGACGGACCGCGGCGCCACGCAGCGCTTGGCAGAGTCGCTCACGCAGCGGCTCGGGGCCATCGACATCCTGGTCAACAACGCCGGCATCTCGGGCAAGGCCCGCATCGACGACCCGCACGCAGCCGAGGTATGGGACCGCCTGATCAACGTGAACCTGCAAGGTTTGTTCAACGTCACGCACGCGTTCGTGCCCGCGCTCAAGCAGTCCCGCGGCTGCATCATCAATCTGTCGTCCATCGTGGCGTTCGTCAGCGGCATCTCCTCGGCCGGCTATATCGCTTCCAAGGGAGCCGTGCGGTCCTTCACGCAGGCGCTGGCGCGCGACCTGGCTCCGTTCGGCGTGCGCGCCAACGCGGTGGCGCCGGGTCTGATGCTGACGGAAATGGTGGCTCCGCAACTGCAGGTGCCGGGCGGCACCGACTGGTACATGAAACGCGTGCCGATGGCGCGCGGCGGCGAGGTGGACGAGATCGTCGGCCCCGTGGTCTTCCTGGCCTCGTCGATGGCCAGCTATGTGAACGGCGTGGTGCTTCCGGTGGACGGCGGCTTCCTTTCGGCATGAGGCAACAATGAATACAAGCAAACCGATTGCGCTGGTCACTGGCGGTGCCAGTGGCATGGGGCTGGCAACCGTCGAGCGGCTGGCTCGCGACGGCTTCTCGGTCGTGATGGTGGACCGGGTCCACGACTTGGCCGCGCGCGAGGCTCAGCGCCTGCAAGACCTGGGATTGGATGTGCAGGTACGCGTGGTGGACCTCACCGACGAAGCAGCCGTCCGCAGCATGGTGCAGGCGCTGCCGCCGGTCACCGCGCTGGTGAACAACGCCGGGGTGTTCGACGAGCGCAAGTTCCTGGAGGTCACCAGCGACGACTTCCGCCGCGCCTACGAGATCAACCTGATCGCGGCCGCGACGCTGACGCAGGAGGTGGCGCGGCGCATGCCGGACGGCGGCCGGATCGTGAACATCGCCTCTCGCGCCTACCTCGGAGCCAGGAACCACCCCCACTACGTCGCCTCGAAGGCGGCCATCGTGGGCTATACACGCGCCAGCGCGATGGAACTGGCGCCGCGTGGCATTCTCGTTAACGCCATCGCCCCCGGCTTGATCGATACCCCTATCCTGCGGGCGCTCACGCCGGAGCGGTTGGGGGCACAGCTGGCCCTGCAGCCTACCGGCCAGGCCGGCCGGCCGGAAGACATTGCGCAGGCCGTGTCATTCCTGGTTTCGGCACAGACCGGATTCATCACGGGCCAGGTGCTGTTCGTCGACGGCGGCAAATCGCTCGGAGGGTCGGGCGCATGACTGCTGGCGGCTGGGAAAAGGAAGTAGACGTGCTGGTCGTTGGTGCCGGCGCGGGCGGCATGGCCGCTGCCATCACCGCACAGATCGGCGGCTGCTCGGTGCTGCTGGCCGAGAAGACCGACCGCATCGGCGGCTCGACCGCGATCTCCGGCGGAGCGGTCTGGGCGCCGTTGAACGCGCAGACCGACAAGGTCGGGCATCCGGACAGCTTCGACAAGGTCTGGACCTACATGCGCAACACCGTGGGTGATGCGGCGCCCGAGAGCATGCAGCGCGCCTTCCTGAAGTCTTGCGCGGCGGCCGTGGCCTTCCTGGAGAAGAACACCGAGGTCAAGCTCGCCGCCCGCAGCTATTCACCCGACTACTACCCGGATCGCGAGGGGGCGGCAATGGGCGGCCGGTCACTGGACCCGGTCATGTTCGACGGCCGCTTGCTCGGGCCGCACTTCCGCGAGCTGCGCGACCCTCTCCCCGAGTTCATGGTGCTGGGCGGGATGATGATCACCATGACCGATGTCAAGCACCTGCTGGCGGTTACTCGCTCCTTCACCTCCTGGAAGGAGGGAGTGAAACTGGTCCTGCGATACTTCGGCGATCGGCTTCGCGGCTACCACCGCGGCACCCGGCTGGTGCTCGGCAATGCGCTGGCGGCGCGGCTCTTCAAGTGCGTGCTGGACCGACGCATCGAATACTGGCTCAACGCGCCGCTCAGGACACTCGAGGTCGAGGATGGCCGTGTGACCGGCGCGACGATCGTGCGCGACGGCCGGCCGCTGCGGGTGCGGGCGCGGCGCGGCGTGGTCGTGGCCACCGGCGGCTTCCCGTGGAGCCCGACGCTCCGCTCGCAGCTGTACCCGCAGCCCACCGGCCCCTGGTCCATGTCACCGCAGGACAATGTGGGGGAGGGCATCGAAATCGCCCGCGCCGCGGGGGCCACGCTCGGCAGCGGCCACTTCGCCCCGGCCTTCTGGGCCCCGGTGTCGATCTTGCAGCGCCCGGACGGCACGCACGTGCGCTACCCGCATCTGGTGTGGGACCGCGCCAAGCCAGGCCTGATGGCTGTGAACGCGGCGGGGCGCCGTTTCGTCAACGAGTCCACCTCCTACCACGAGTTCGTGCTGGCCATGTACCGCTCGCACCAGACGGTGCCCACGCTGCCCGCGTTCCTCGTTTGCGACAGCGACTTCATGGAGCATTGGGGGATGGGCCTCGCGCTGCCCGGCGGCCGCCCTCGCGAGCACCTCGTTAGCGCCGGCTACCTGTACCGCGCCGACACGCTGGAGGAGCTCGCGGTGAAGCTGGGTATTGACGTGGCCGGCTTGAAGGAATCCGCGGAGCGTTTCAACCGGGCTGCCGATGCGGGCCAGGACGCGGAGTTCGGCAAGGGCAGCACGGCATACAACCGCTACCTCGGTGACCCCGAGCACGAGCCGAATGCCTGCCTGGGGCCGCTGCGCAAGGGCCCGTTCTACGCGGTCAAGGTCTACGCCGGCGACATCGGAACCGCCTGCGGCATCCGCTGCAACGAGGACGCGCAGGCGCTGGACGCGAACGGCCAACCGATTCCCGGCCTGTATGCGGCCGGCAACGACATGCATTCCGTGATGGGCGGGCAGTATCCGGCTCCCGGCATCACCCTGGGCCCGGCGCTCACCTTCGGGTGGGTCGCGGGCCGGCACCTTGCCCGACAGGCAGCGCAACAGCCGATGGCTCTGGAGACCGTATGAAAATCCTCTTCTCACCTTTTTCGCCGTACGTGCGCAAGTGCCTGGTCTCTGCGCACGAACTGGGGCTGAACGAGCGCCTGCAACTGCTGCCGTCCAATGCCCACCCGGTCAACCGCGATCGCGAGATCATTGCCGATAACCCGCTGGGGAAGGTGCCCACCTTCTTCAGCGACGACGGCCAGGTGCTGTACGACAGCCGGGTCATCTGCGAATACCTCAACGAGCTGGCGGGGGGTGCCCTGTTCCCCGCGTCAGGCAGCGCACGGTGGCAGGCGCTGACGCTGCAGTCCCTGGGTGACGGCATTCTGGATGCGGCCCTGCTCGCGCGTTACGAGGACGTGGCCCGACCGGAAGCGCTGCGCTGGCCCGATTGGCGCGCGGCACAACTCGACAAAGCCGAGACCGCGCTGGCGCACCTGGATGCGAGGCCAGCATTGCTGGCTGGGCGCGTGGACATAGGCGCCATCGCCGTGGGCTGCGCACTCTGGTACCTGGACCTGCGCTTTGGCGATTTCGGCTGGCGCGAGCGGCACCCGCAGGTGGCGCAGTGGTATGCCGGCTTTAGCCAAAGGCCAAGCATGCGCGCCGCGTGGTCTCTTGATCCCACGTAGCAGTCGCCGATACGAAGGTGACCCACGGTCCTCGGTAAGCCGGGCTGTCACAACTCCTTTGCCGCCTTCCTGATGCACTCCACCAACTGCTGCGTGGTCGTAGTCAGCCTGCGTCCCCTCAGGGTGATCAGGCCCACAGGCGGCAGCTCGAATGGCACCTTCAGGTTCACGATCTTGACGACACCCTCGGCCTGAAAGTGGCGGGCTACGGAGCGGGCCATAAAGCCCGCCGCGCCACGCTGGCGCAGGAAAGTGGTGAGCGCCAGGAAGGAGGAGGTCTCCACGATGTCCTTCGGCGGCTCCAGGCCATGCTTGAAGAATTGCTGCTCGATCTTGACCCGCAGTGATGCCCAGGGCGGCGGCAGCACACAGGGCATGGCGGCCAGGTCGGCCCAGGTGGTCTTGGCCTTGGGCGCATGTTGGGGCCCGACGACGACGACCATGGGCTCCTCGTACAGGGCTTCCGTCACCAGGTCGGGCGAGGCGTAGCCCGGCTCGAGGCGACCGACGAAAACATCGAGTTCTCCCAGGCGCAGTTTGGGCAGCAGGTGGGTCAGGTCGCCTTCCTCCACCAGCACGCTGGCCTGGGCCGAACGCTGCTTCAGCAATTCGACGGCGCGAGCCAGTAGCACGGGCATGGTCACCACCATCGAGCCGACGCGGGTGCGGCCCGCCGCGCCGCTAGCGACAGCGGTGATCTCGTCGCGCGTGCGATCGTATTCAGCCAGCACTGAGCGGGCGAACTCGATCAGTAGGACACCGCTTGCAGTCGGCTCGGTTCCCCGGGTCGAACGCTCGAACAGCGTCAGGTCGAGCATGCTTTCGACCTCGGTCAGCATTTTCGAGACGGCGGGCTGGCTGACCGACATGAACTCGGCCGTACGGCCCAGGTGGCGGAACTGGTCGAGCGCCACGACCAGCTGCAAATGGCGCAGCTTGATGTTGGAACGCAGGACGCGGTCGATCTGGGCCATGTCTTTATCTTAACCTTCAGCTTATGAAGACATGCTGATATCTGATTGGATTGTTATGTCCCGTTGTCGAACAATAGGGCGAACCGCCGATCCACCTGTGAGGAAGACAATGCAATTCACCCCCAAGACCCCCGTCAGCCGCCGCTCCATCCTGACCGGAGGGGCTGCCGGTACCGCCGGCCTGCTGCTGCCGGCCTGGGCCACCGCCGCCGAGGAATACCCGGCGCGTCCCATCACGTTCATCTGCCCCTGGCCGGCCGGCGGCACCGCTGACCAATCCATGCGGGCCATCTGCTCCGTGGCGGCGCGCGTGCTCAAGCAGCCGATCGCCGTGGACAACAAGGCCGGCGCCGCCGGCATGATCGGCGCCAAGGCCATTGCCAGCGCCAAGCCCGACGGCTACACCATCGGCCAGATCCCGATTTCGGTGACGCGCTTTTCGCAGCTGGGCACGCTGCAGGCTGACCCGCGCAAGGACTTCACGTACCTGGCCCGCACCTCCGGCCAGACCTTCGGCATCGCCGTGCTGCCGGAATCGAAGTTCAAGTCGCTGAAGGAAATGGTCGCCTACGCCAAGGCCAACCCCGGCCGCGTGACCTATGCGCACGCCGGTGTCGGCGGTGCCACGCACGTGGGCATGGAAGAGTTCGCGCTGGCCGCGGGCATCCAGCTCAACGCCATCGCCTACAAGGGCGGGGCCCAGGCCCTGTCGGACACGCTGGGTGGCCAGGTCGACATGCTGGCTGACTCCAGCTCCTGGGCGCCGCACGTCGAAGGCGGCAAGCTGCGCCTGCTGGCCACCTGGGGCGAGCAACGCACGCCGCGTTTCAAGGACACCCCCACGCTCAAGGAGCTGGGCTACAAGGTGGTGGTCGATGCGCCCAACGGCATCGGCGCCCCCACGGGCCTGGACCCGGCGGCTGAGAAGCGCCTGCGCGACGCCTTCCGCTTCGCTGTGAACAGCGACGAGTTCAAGGCGGTGGCCGGCAAGATCGATGCGCCGCTGATGTACCTGGACGGGCCCGACTACTACAAATACGTGCTGGCCACGTACGAGAAGGAAACGCAGCTCATCGAGCGCCTGAAGCTGAAAGAACTGCTGGCGAAGGGCTGATCGATGAACGCGAGCCCGCTGATCCGGCTTCACCCCCATGACAACGTCCTGGTGGCGAAGGCACCCCTGGCCCTGGGCCAGGACCTGCCCGAGTTCGGGGTGCGGGTGCGCGCGCAGGTGCCGGCGGGGCACAAGATCGCCTCCTGCCGCATCGCCGCCGGCGAGCAGGTCCGCAAGTACAACGCGGTGATCGGCGTGGCCGCGCGCGATATCGAGGCCGGCGACTACGTGCACACGCACAACCTGTCGATGGTCGAGTTCGACCGCGATCCGGGGTTCGGCCAGGACGTGAGGCCGGTGGCCTATGTGCCCGACGCCGAGCGCGCCACCTTCATGGGCTATGTCCGCGAGGACGGCCGCGTGGGCACCCGCAACTTCATCGGCCTCCTGTCGTCGGTCAATTGCTCGGCCACGGTCATCAAGAACATCGCCGCCTACTTCACGCCCGAGCGGCTGGCGGCGTATCCCAATGTGGATGGCGTCGCTGCGTTTGCGCAGACCAGTGGCTGCGGCATGTCCTCGCC
The DNA here is from genome assembly GCF_013155545.1 of Caenimonas soli. GTDB lineage: Bacteria > Pseudomonadota > Gammaproteobacteria > Burkholderiales > Burkholderiaceae_C > Ramlibacter > Ramlibacter soli. The sequence goes on from NZ_JABJVV010000011.1 coordinate 23,449, forward strand.
CAGCGAGCACTTCGACGTGCTGCGCCGCACACTGGCCGGCTATGCACGCCACCCCAACCTGGCGGGCGTGCTGATCGTGGGCCTGGGCTGCGAACGCAATCAGGTGTCGTCGCTGGTCGAGTCGCAAGGCTTGGAGGCCGGGCGGCTGATGCGGACGATGGTGATGCAGGAAGTGGGCGGCACGCGCGTCACGATCGAAGCGGGCATCCGCGCGGTCGAAGAGATGCTGCCGCTGGCGAACGCTTACCAGCGCCAGCCGGTGCCGGCCAGCCACATCAAGATCGGCCTGGAGTGCGGCGGCTCGGACGGTTTCTCGGGCATCACCGCCAACCCCGCGCTCGGCGCGGCCATGGACATCCTGGTTCGGCACGGTGGCACGGCCATCCTGTCGGAGACGCCGGAGATCCACGGCGTCGAATACATGCTGACGCGCCGCGCGGTGACGCCGGCGGTGGGCCAGAAGCTGCTGGACCGTCTGGCCTGGTGGGAGAACTACACGCGCGGCCACAACGGCCAGTTCAACGGCGTGGTCGGCCCGGGCAACCAGGCCGGCGGCCTGGCCAACATCTTCGAGAAGTCGCTGGGCTCGGCCATGAAGGGCGGCACCACGCCGCTGCAAGCCGTGTACGAGTACGCCGAGCCGATCGACCAGCCTGGCTTCGTGTTCATGGACTCGCCGGGCTACGACCCGGTCGCCTGCACCGGTCAGATCGCCAGCGGCGCCAACCTGATCTGCTTCACCACCGGCCGCGGCTCGATGTTCGGCTCCAAGCCGGCGCCCACGATCAAGCTGGCCAGCAACACGCCGATGTACCGCAAGCTCGAGGAAGACATGGACGTCAATTGCGGCGCCATCCTCGATGGCGAGGTGGACGTGGAGCAGATGGGCCAGCGCATTTTTGAAGCCATCCTGCGCCACGCCTCGGGCGAGCCGACCAAGAGTGAAGCGCTGGGCCTGGGCGACCATGAATTCGTGCCCTGGCATCTGGGCATCGTGAGCTGACATCTGCCTTGTCATTGCGGACTCGATCCGCAATCCACCTCGGCGCGCCATTCCTTATTCGGAGATTCCCATGCTGGACACCCTGTCTCGCAGCGAGCTGCTGCGCACCCAAAACTTCATTGCCGGCCGCTGGCAGGCTGCCTCGGGCGAAGAGCTGCTCGACGTGGTCGATCCCGCGACGCTGGACGTCATCGCGCGCGTGGCCGACAGCACGGCTGCCGATGCGCAGGCTGCGGTCGATGCGGCGCAGGCCGCCTTTCCCGCCTGGCGCGAGTGCAGCGGGCGCGAGCGGGCCCAGCTGCTCAAGCGCTGGCACGCGCTGATCGTGCAAAACCAGGACGACCTCGCCCGCATCATTTCGGCGGAGCAGGGCAAGCCCCTGGCCGAAGCGCGCGGCGAGGTGCTGTACGGCGCCTCCTATGTGGAATGGTTCGCCGAGGAAGCGACCCGCACCCACGGTGACATCATTCCCGAGCCGGTGCGCGGCAAGAAGCTGATGGCCGTGAAGGAGCCGGTGGGTGTGGTGGCCGCCATCACGCCCTGGAACTTCCCGCTGGCGATGATCGCCCGCAAGATCGCTCCGGCCCTGGCTGCCGGCTGCACCGTGGTGGCCAAGCCCGCCGAAGACACGCCGCTGACGGCGGCGGCGCTGGTGCGCTTGGCCGAGGAAGCGGGCTTTCCCGCGGGTACGGTCAACCTGGTGTGCGCCTCGCGCCAGCAGACCCCCGAAGTGGTCGATGTCTGGCTGGCCGACTCGCGCGTTCGCAAGATCACCTTCACCGGCTCGACGCCGGTGGGCAAGCACCTGGCCCGCCAATCGGCCGGCACGCTGAAAAAGCTCTCGCTGGAACTGGGCGGCAACGCGCCCTTCATCGTCTTCGAAGATGCCAACCTGGATGCGGCCGTCGAGGGCCTGATGGTTTCCAAGTTCCGTAACGGCGGTCAGACCTGCGTGTGCCCGAATCGCGTGTTCGTGCACGCGGCGGTGCACGACCGCTTCGTCGACAAGCTGGCGGCCCGCGTCGGCGCCCTGCATGTGGGCCCCGCCAGCGATGAGCGCTCGCAGATCGGTCCGATGATCAACGAACGCGCCGTCGACAAGATCGATCGTCATGTGCGCGACGCGGTGGAGCAGGGCGCCAAGGTGGTGGTCGGCGGGCGCAAGCTGGCCTCGCCGCAGGTCGCAGGCGCCGGCCACTACTACGCGCCCACGGTGTTGGTGCAAGCCGGGCCGACCATGGCGCTGGCCCAGGAAGAAACCTTCGGCCCCGTTGTGCCGGTGTTTCGCTTCACCGCCGAGGACGAGGTCGTGGCGCTCGCCAACGACACGCCATTCGGACTGGCGGCCTATTTCTACACGCAGGACCCGGCGCGCATCTGGCGCATCGCGGATCAGCTGGAGACCGGCATCGTCGGCATCAACGAGGGCGCGCTGGCCGCCGAGGCAGCGCCTTTCGGCGGCGTCAAAGAGTCGGGCTACGGCCGCGAAGGCTCGCGCCACGGCCTGGAAGACTATATGCATATCAAGTACCTGTGCCAGGGAGGCCTGCGATGAAACCCGGAAACCCCTTCAAGGCGGCCTTGGCCGAGAAGCGGCCGCAGATCGGCCTGTGGCTCTCCATGGCCGAGCCCTACCTGGCCGAGGTCAGCGCTACTGCCGGCTTCGACTGGCTACCCGCTACCCGCCACTGGGCATTCGCGGCGTGGGCAGCGCCGTGGGCCGCGCATCGCGCTGGAGCGCACGCACCGACTACCTCGATGCGGCGGACGGCGAAGTCTGCCTGCTGGTGCAGGCCGGGACGGTGACCGCGCTGCGCAATCTCGAAGCCATCTGCGCCGTCGATGGCGTGGACGGCGTCTTCGTCGGCCCGGCGGACCTGGCGGCGTCGATGGGCTACCGCGGCCGGCCCGGTCATCCCGAGGTGCAAGCGGCGATCGAGCAGGCGATGAAGACCATCGTTCGCTCCGGCAAGGCTGCCGGCACGCTGACGTCGGATCCCAAACTGGCGCGGCGTTATCTGGAACTGGGCTGTACCTTCGTGGCTACGGGCGTGGACATCTTGCTTTTCGCCGGCGCGGCGCGCAAGCTGGCGGCAGATTTCATCGGCGGCGGCGCCGAAGCAGCGGGGCCGTCCGCCGCTTACTGACGCGAGGACCATCATGAACGCAGCCTCTGCCCGAACCATCGCCGACGCGCTCACGGCCATCGTCGGCCCGCAGGCGTGCCTGACCTCCGCTGCGGATACCCAACTGTTCGCCACCGACTACCGGCGGCTGTACCACGGCAAGGCCGTGGCCGTTGTGCTGCCATCGACCACCGAAGAAGTCAGCCGCGTGATGGCTTGGTGCTACCAGCATGACGTGCCGGTGGTGCCTCAAGGCGGCAACACTTCGCTCATGGGCGGGGCTGTTCCGGACGACACCGGCAAGGCGGTGATCATCAGCCTGAGCCGCATGAACAAGGTGCTCGCTGCCGATACGATCAACGACACCCTGACGCTGCAGGCCGGCGTCACGCTCAGCGCGGCGCGCAGTGCCGCCGAGGCCGCGGGCCGCTTGTTCCCGCTGCGCATCGGGTCGGAAGGTTCCTGCCAGATCGGGGGCAACCTGGCAACCAACGCGGGCGGCACGGCCGTGCTGCGTTACGGCAACATGCGCGACCTGGTGCTGGGCATCGAAGCAGTACTGCCCGATGGCCGCGTGATGTCCGCGCTGCGCGGGCTGCGCAAGGACAACACCGGTTTCGATCTCAAGCAGCTCTTCGTCGGTTCGGAGGGGACGCTCGGCATCATCACGGCCGCCGTGCTCAAGCTGATGCCGCTGCCCCGATCTTCATCGGTGGCGTTCGTCGCGGTGGAAAGCCCGGAGGCGGCGGTGAAGCTGCTGGGTGAGGCCAAGCAGGCCGCCGGCCAGTCCGTGAGCGGCTTCGAGCTGATCTCGGGTCCCGCGCTCGAGCTGGTTCTGGACTACCTGGGCGGCATGGCGTCGCCATTGGCGCAGCGGCACGACTGGATGGTGCTGATCGAGCTGACCTCGGGTGGCCAACAGGATGCGCTCGAGCAGACGATGGTGCAGTTGCTGGAAGCCGGGCTGGAAGCAGGCCTGGTGCTCGACGCCGCCGTGGCGTCCAGCGTGGCCGACGCGCAGGCGTTCTGGCGCATCCGCGAAGAGATATCGGATGCCCAGACGCGCACCGGCGGCAGCATCAAGTGCGACGTCTCCGTGCCGCTCTCGCGCATCGCCGCCTTCATCGGCGACGCCACCGCCAATGTGCTGCAGCTCGAGCCCCGAACGCGCATGGTGATTTATGGCCACATGGGCGACGGCAACGTGCACTTCAATCCTTTGCGGCCGAAAGACCAGTCGGCGGCGGAGTTCCTCGGAGCGCACTACCAGGCGATTTCGACCGTCGTCGATGGCCTCGCCCATGCGGAAGGCGGCTCGATCTCCGCCGAGCACGGGATCGGCGTCGCCAAGCGCGATGACCTGGTCCACTACAAGTCGAGCGTCGAGCTCGAATTGATGTGGCAAGTCAAACGCGCGCTGGACCCGAAGAATCTGCTGAACCCCGGGAAGTTGCTACCGGCGCAGCACCATGCGCCTTCTACGGGAAGTGGGCTCCATCAAGCTTCAGACCTTCCCTAGACGCGGCGTTACTGACATATCGCGCCAGTGGCAACGCGAGCGCCCGGGGCAGAACGACGACTAACACCGCCCAGATCACAAGGCAAGATTTGAACAAGACCGAGAAGTCGGGCGAGTTCTTGAGCGCGTACCAAAGAGGGGCGGCCTGTGCTTGGCCAATTACCAGGCGCCTCACATATCGGGTTTCCCGAAGCGCCTCAACGACAAACTCTTGTTTCTGCGTACTGAATGACACCAACCGTTCCGGCAGGTCGATGCCCAACCGTCGCTTGATATGCAACCTGAAGAGCGAGATCCTCGCTTTCAGTCTCTCCCTTTCATTGCCTAGCTTGGCTGCGTTTCCAAAGACCAGCGACGCCTTCTCCTCGCTGCGGGATCTGTGCAGACGATAGTGACCCAACACTGAATCCACGGCAACCACCATGCCCTTCAAACAACTGCCATAGACGGTAAAGAAGTCCGCACCGTGCTTGTCCTCAGTGACGGGAAGTGGGAAGAGATCCGTAAGCGCTTCCCGTGCGTATGCGTTGCCAGATCCCGGCGCGGAGGAATACAGCAGACCTCTGGTAGCAAGCAGGTGCCCCACGGCGCCGGACGACAATTCCCTGGGGGTATGTCCGTCTCGCTCCTCTCCTTGTGGCCCGATGAAAGAGAGCCGAAAGTGGGCCTTTGCCGTACCCGCATTCATGGCCGCCACAACCATACGAGCCGCGTCTGGCAGATAAATATCGTCGGCATCCAGAAACATCACAATGTCCCCGGATGAAGCAGCAAAGCCTGCGTTGTATGCGGAGTACTGCCCCTCGTTATTCTGATAGATGGCCTTTACAGCGCCCGTCAAGACGAATTCATCGATGGCCGCTCTTGATGAATCAGTGGAACCATCGTCGACAACAATAATTTCTATGTTTTTGTATGTTTGCGCCAATGCGGAACAGACAGCGCAACGAATCAATCGAGCGTAGTTGTAGTTGCAGATGACTATGGAGACGAGGGGGCCTTGGCCCGATTGGAGAATCAGCATATGCGCGGGCGCCTTCCTGCGCCAGATCAGTAGTCGGACCTGTTGCGGGTGACCTGGCGCCGGCCGAAACTCAGGATGTACTTGGCCAGCTTGGATTTAAGCAGGCGAAACTGGCCATTGCGCGCCATCCGGCTTGCGCGCCCGAGCTTGGTCCCCCAGTAATCCCGGAACAGCGGAAAGAAGTCGGCTCCGTGTTCCTTGGTCATCTGTCGCGCCTGGATCCAGAAGTCGTATTTGTAGAGGTCCGACCGCTGCCCCTCGCGAACGCGAAACGCGCTCCAATGGTCGTCAACGTAGAGAATCGGAAACTGCTTGCTGATCCGCAGAAACAGATCCCAGTCCTGTACCAGCGGATACCGTGTGTCGAGGGGCCCCACCCGCTCCAGCGCCTCGCGCCGGATGAACGCGCTTTCCACGGGGATGTAGTCACGCGCCAGCATCTCCTGCCAACTCGCCTGCTTCGTAAGTTCCCTGTCGATTTCGACGCTGTGCTCGTCGACCTGCAGGAAGTTGCAGTACACCAGGGCGACCCCCGGATTGCGCTTCAACGCATCCACCGCCTTGCTGATGGCGCCGGGCAGGTAGAAGTCATCGGCGTTGATCCAGGCAACGATCTCGCCGCGCGCGATCGAGAACCCGTGGTTGACCTTTGCGCTCAGCCCCTGCGGCGCGGGCGTCACGAGGCGCACCGAAGGGTGGCGCGCCAAGATGGCCAGCGTCTCGTCAGTGGAGCCGGAGTCGAGCACGATGTGTTCGATGCGCGGGTAATCCTGCTGCTCGACACTGCGCAAGGTCTCCTCGATGAAGGCGCCGCAGTTGAAGGAGGGCGTCACGATCGACACAAGAGGATTCAAGGTGCGCTCTCCTATTCAGGTGCGTTCGCGACCATCCTATCCGCTCCGGCAGCTGGATGGGAGATGTTGGTGCCCCAGCACAAATGTCCTATGTCGATCGGGACAAAGCTCCCTTCTTGCGGCCCGCGGCTACGTTTTAATGCAATCGTGCGTGCAGGCATTGTCATCAACGGGCGGTTTCTGACCCAGAGGACGACGGGTGTCCAGCGCTATGCGCGAGAGATGGTCCATGCGCTTGACGAGCTCGACATCCCCGACGTCGCGCTGGAATTGATCTGCCCGCCAGGTGCCGAACGGTTGCCGGGCCTCAGGCACATCCGCCAGAGCTTTTCCGGGGTGGGTGGCGGCCAAGCGTGGGAACAGCTGCAATTGCCCTGGCTGGCGGCTGGAAGGCCCCTGCTGTGCCTGTGCAACCTCGCGCCGCTTGTCGGAAGGAACCGCGCAGTCGTGATTCACGACGCGGCAGTGTTCGATGTGCCTGCGGGCTACAGCCCGCTCTTCCGGGCCTGGTACCGCTTTGCCCAACGCGCACTGGTCGCAAGCCGCGCCCAGATCATCACCGTCTCGCAATTTTCGCGTGGCCGGCTGGCCAAGGCCCTGAACGTGCAGCCCGAGCAGATCGAGGTCGTCGGTGAGTCGGCTGATCATGTCGCCCGAATCGAACCTGACCTGTCCTTGGCCGAGCGCCTGGGCCTGCGGGGCAGGCAGTTCATCCTGGCCATCGGAAGCTTGCACCCCAACAAGAACATCGCCACCCTGGAAGCGGCGATGAAGGATCCCCGCCTGGCCACACTCCAGCTCGTTGTCGTCGGTGGCCAGTCGCCATCGGTCTTCCGCGCCGGAACACAGGGGGGCTGCGCGTCGAACGTTCATTACACCGGCTATGCAACGGATGAGCAGCTGGTCGGATTGCTGCAGAGCGCCACCCTGTTCGTGTTTCCGTCACGGTACGAAGGGTTCGGTCTACCGCCGCTTGAAGCCATGCGCCTGGGCTGCCCCGTCCTGGTGTCCACCGCGGCATCAATCCCGGAGGTCTGCGGACGTGACGCCGCCGCCTACTTCGATCCGGAGGATGCGATGCAGCTCGCGTCCGCCATTGCGGATCTCGTCTCGAACGATGCGGAACGTGCCCGGCTGATCGCAGCCGGACATCGCCGCGTCGAGCAGATGAAGTGGCCTGTCCAGGCGCAAATCCTCTTGAACCTGGTCCGGGATCGCTTTCCGGCGTTGGTGCCCCACCGGCCGAACTCGGCGTGAGCGTGGACCTCGCCAGCCCATCCACCGGCCCGGTCCTTGCGCGCGAGCTGCCGTGGTGGACGCGCCCTTCGGCTCTCAACCTGCTGTTCGTCTTGCCCATTCTGATAGCAGTCATTTTTTGGGCAGGGGGGAGCGGCCTGGAGGTCCGGTCGCGCAACTACCTTTCGGCTCCGTACATCGCTCTCTACGTCGGGTTGGTCCTTGTCTCGGCCGCGGGCGCCTGGCTCGGCGAGAACGTCCGGCAGCGTGGCCTGCTGCAAAGTCCCGTTCAGCACCTGGCGCGCGCCGCCATCTCGGTGGGCGTGCTCGTTCTCGCGACGTATGTGTTCTGGTACCGGTCACTGATATTCGACCCGGCCTTGCTCATGAGCATCCTCATGGGCGGGGAGAAGCCCGAACGCGAAGCCATTGGTACCGTGACCGGCATCACCTCGCTCGTCAACTTGGCGCCCGTGTTCTTCTCCCTGGCCGGGTACGTGCTTTTCGTGCGCGGAACGCGGGATCGCATGCTGGCCGCCTTGACCATTGTCCTGTTGCTGTTCACCTTCTTCCGCGCCTACGTCTGGACCGAGCGCCTCGCAGTCGCGGAGGCGCTCATTCCGCTCGTCCTGGCGTTGCTCGGCAATGCCAGCCCGAAGCCGCATCAGCGCGTGCGCAGATTGTTCTGGCGCCTGGGACCCTATGCGGCGCTGCCAGCCGTGTTCCTGTTCTTCTCCGTGGCTGAATTCTTCCGGAGCTGGTCCTTCTACGCGGACCGCATGGCGTTCTGGGAATTCGCGTTCGGCCGGTTCGTGAATTACTACTACACGTCGCTCAACAATGGAGCCGGCATGTTGGCGACCGCCGCGGACTGGCCGACCGGGACATTCGAGCAGGTCCTGCGCTGGTTGCACTCGTTTCCTCTCGGCATCGGACCCTGGTTTTCGGAGACGGTTGGCCTGCACACCTACGTCGACGAGGTCTTTCTCCAGCGATATGGCGACCCGGAGTTCAACACGGCATCCAGCTTTGCCGGCGTCACTCTGGATCTCGGCGTGGCAGGAGCGACCCTGTACTTCTTCCTTTCCATGTTCTGCTCGGGCATCCTGTACTCACGCTATCTGAAAAGTGACCCGCTGTCCGTGATGCTGTTCCCGTCCGTGCTGGTCGCGCTGTTCGAAAGCCTCCGCTATCCGTATTGGGGCACCTCAAGGGCGTTCGTCTGGCTGCTGGGAACCCTCGTCGTCCTGGCTGTGCTCTGGATCTGCGGCTCGATCGGAGCTGCGACGCCGTCCAGCAAAGCGCACCGATCTGCGACTTCGTGACTCGGCCAACGGCCAAAAGCGGCTCTGCAGCCCGGTACTTTGGCACTACAAAATGTGACAGTGGGCTGATCAGCTCGGCAGTATGTGTCGATTTCTAACCGGCAAAAACCTGCTGGCCACCCCGCAGCTGATCAATTACCTCAGCCTCAGCCGTTTTCCTACTGAAAGGTGACCTTTTTTAGACACAGATTCCAGCAATTGCATACGGGCGCGTCCGTTACTGTAGAGCTCTACAACTCATCGGTAAGGTCAGTATGCAGTTCTTGTCCAGTTCGAAGTCTTGGTCGCTAGAGTCCCACGGCATTGTTTATTCAGCTATTTTCGCCGCTCTGCTGAGCGGCTGCGGCGGTGGCGGTTCCACCGATGTCGCGGGCGTCGACTCAGACCTCACTGCCCAGATTGAGAGCGCGAGGAAGAAGCCTTCCGCAGCGCCCCCGTCAGCAACTGCTGAGAGTGCTCATGGAACGACCGTTCCTGATGCTACTAGGCTCGTTGACGCCTCCGGCGTAACGTGGACTGTAGTTGGGGGCGTCATTTACAGAAACACCACCGCTACCGTTTCGTCCAGCGTTACGTTGTTGCTTTATTGGAACCACACGATCTACCAGCAGAACTCCTTTGGTGGCTGGTGGCTGTGGGTCGATACCAGCGGATGGCAAGCAACGACAGACCCGCGTGGGACTTCCGCTCCGGCACCTGCACCCGCACCTGCTCCGGCACCGGCACCCGCACCCGCACCCGCACCCGCACCTGTTGGGGTCAACCTGACCGACTACGGCGGCAACTGCAATGGCGTGGCCGACAACAACGCTGCTATTGCGGCCGGCTTGGCCGCGGCCAAGTCGAGGGGCGTGCCATTGGTCATCCCGACCGGGCAGTGCAACTTCAGCGACATCATCCGCATGGATGGGGTGAAATTGGCCGGTAGCGGCGCAAGTTCGGTGCTGTATGCGACAAACTGGCAACGCTCTGCCATCTTCATGTCGGGCGCGGCGCCGTCGGTCTCCAACGTCAAGCTGACGGGCGTGGCCGCACCGTCGCGCCAGGCGCCTTGGGAAATGACCAAGATCACCATCTTCGGTGCCACCGACTTCGTGATCGACCGCGTCACTATCGAAGGCTCGCCGGCCGCGGGCATTCAGACCGCCCAGAAGCCGGCGCGCGGGCGCATTACGAACAACGTGGTGCGCAATACACTGGCCGACAGCATCCACATGACGGACGGCGCGAGTCAGATCCTCGTCGAAGGCAACCTGATCGAGAACGCCGGTGACGACGGCATCGCCGTGGTGAGCTACAAGTACGATAGCGCCCGGGTCAACAACATCACCGCGCGCAACAACGTGATCCGCAACAACAAGTGGGGGCGCAACATGAGCGTCGTCGGCGGCAGCCAGGTGGTCTATGAGAACAACCTCATGCAGGGCAATCAGGCCGGATATGCATGTCTCTACATCGCGCAAGAGAACAGCTGGAACACCTACTCGGTCCTGGACGTCCAAGCCCATCACAATACGCTCGAGAACTGCGGCAGCTTGAACACGGGACACGCGGCGGCCATGGTCTTCAGTGACGGCGCCGAAGCCAACAACAACATCACGCTGCTGAGCAACGACGTCATCCAGAACGGCCAGGACGGCATCCGGTACTTCGGTACGCAGACCAACGTCCGGCTCGAACAGAACCGGATCGCGGGCGCCCGTACGGCCTATGTCGGTGGCACCGTCTCCGGCGTGACGGTCATCCCGTACACCAGCGGGTCGGTCGGCTACGTCGCACCTTGACGCCAACGCGGCACTGACGCGAAAAACGAAAGCTGCCTTCGGGCAGCTTTTTTTTTGGCCGGTCTTGATGGCGCTTCCCGTTGGCTAGCCGGGCACACGGCTTGCCCTGCAGTTGAAGTTGGTGAATTCCTACAAACTGTCGAGCGAGCAAATGTGCAAAATTACCAAGGCTTGGTCCAAACCAATATGACCGTCCAACAGTTCTTTCTTGCCCTTCGGTACCGCTGGCGCACCGCGCTCGCGGTCTGGGGCGCAGCTCTGCTGATAGTCGCAGGGCTCGCGTCCTTGCTCATGCCGATCCAATACCGCGCCACTTCGGAAATGCTGATCGAGGAGGAAAACCTTGACCCCATCGACGGTGTGACGCTAGCGGGATCCGGCCTGAGCGTGCCAAGCCGCATGGCGACGCAGGTAGACATCCTGCGAAGCGAACGCGTCATGTTGCGGGCCCTGCGAACGATGGGCCTGCAGAACGACCGTGCACTGCGGGACCGCTGGACCTCCCAGGCCGGCGGCCGAGGTGACTACGAAGCCTGGCTCGTGGAACGCCTGCAAAAGAAGACCGACATACGCCCTTCGCGCGACTCCAAGGTGCTGTATGTGTCTCATTCCGCGAAGGACCCCAAGTTCGCGGCACAGTTCTTGAACGCCTTGGTCGATGCGTACGTCCACACGGGACTCGAACTGCGGCTCGAGCGGGCGCGGCAGTACAACGCCTTCTTTGACGAGCGCTCACGCCAGCTGCGCGAACGGCTCCAGGAAGCCCAGAAGAAAGCATCCGAGTTCTACCGCCTCAATGGCATCACCGGCGCCGACGAAAAGGCCGACGTGGAGGAAGCCCGGCTGGGGCTGCTCAGCGCGCAAGTGGTGGCGCTACAAGCCAGTGCCGAGGAGGCGCAGAGACGTCGAAGGGAGGCCGCCTCCAACCCGGACCGGATGGAGGAAGTGCTCAAGGACCCGCTGGTTGCTTCGCTGGAAGCCACACTGTCGCTCCAGGAACTGCAACTGAACGAAAACACGTCGCGGATGGGCGACCGCCATCCGAAAGTCCTTGAGTTGCTTGCCACCACCGCCGGGCTGAGGGCGCGCCTTCAGGCTGCCAAGCGCCGTGCGGCCACCGGCTTCGAGGGAAGCAGCAACGTGTCCGCCAGTCAGCTGGCCGAGCGCACCCGTGCATTGGAGGCTCAACGCGAGAAGGTGCTGCAGCGCAAGGGCATTCGTGACCAGGCCCGGCTTTTGCAAAACGAGGTGGACGGGGCGCAAAGGGCATTCGACGCGGTGGTCGCACGCCTGAACAAGACCGCAATGGAGAGGAGCGACACGCAGCCCAACGTATCCATCTTGAAGGTGGCCACAGTTCCGTCGGTGACCGCATCCGCCTCTCACATTGCGACACTTTCAGCCGCGGCCGTGGTCGGCCTGCTGCTGGCTCTCTTCACGATGGTGATCATCGAGATGCGCGACCGCAGGCTGCGCAACGCAGAGGACGTGGAGTCCACACTGAAGCAACCCCTGCTCACAGTCCTGCGGCGGCGGCGCCCGCCCGGAGCACCTTCGTCGGTGCGCCAGCTGCTGATTCAGCCCCGTCCCGCCCTCCCCAACGAAGGAATCCATGCTGGAAATTAGTTCCATTCCCGTGAAACCGAATGCGGGCAACGGCGAGGACCAGTTGCCGGCTCTCTCGCGCGACCGTCCGATTGGCTATCTCCTTTGCCAGTCCAAGGGACTGCAGCCCTCCCAGGTCGAGCAGATCCTTGTGCATCAGCGCCGGCATGGCGGGAGATTCGGCGAGGCGGCAATCGCTTTGGGCCTGGCGACGGAAGAAGACATTCTCGAGGTACTGGCCAGGCAGTTCGAATACCCCTACGTGCGCACCTTCGACGACAGCGCCATCGATGCTGAACTGGTCTGCGCTTGCGACCCCCTTGGGGAAGATGCGCAATCCTTTCGCGAACTTCGAAGCGAGCTTCTGACGGGGGTGCTGGACAGATCGACGCCGCGCGCCCTCGCCGTATTGAGTCCGCAAATCGGAGACGGACGCAGCTACGTGGCGGCGAACCTGGCATTGGCCTGCGCGCAGCTTGGCGGCAGGACCTTGCTGGTCGATGCGGACATGAGGACGCCCCGGCTGCACACGCTGTTCGAGATCGACGATTCCGTGGGCCTGAGCAAGCTGCTGCGCGGCGGTGTGATGCAGGAAGTCGTCCAGCAGGCTCACAAGTTCCCCGGCCTTTTCCTGCTCGCGGCCGGACCCACCCCGCCCAATCCCCTGGAACTGTTGCAGCGGTCAGCCTTTTCCAAACTGTTGCGGGAATGGCTCGCCAAGTTCGATCACGTGGTGCTGGATACACCGGCGGCCAGCTATGGGCCGGAGGCGCGGGTGATCGCTGCCACTGCCGGAGCGGCGCTGGCAGTCGCGCGGCCGCACGCCACGCGGATTGCCGACTTGCAGCGCCTTCTGTCCTCCATCGAGAAAGGTCCCGCAGCGCTGGCAGGTGTCGTGATGAACGAACACTGATGAACCAAGACGGGGCAAGCCCTTCAGTTTCAGTCCCGCTCAGCCGGGACCCCCGGCACATGGCGGGTACTGGCATCAAGATGGCGGAGCTTTCGATTGCGCAGGTTGCCATCTACGCCTTTCCCCTGATCTTTGCAGTGGTCTGCGCGCGAAATCTTGGGCCGGCCAATTACGGTGTCGTCGCCTTCTACACGGCGCTGACTTCATTCCTGTGCATGTTCATCGAGTTCGGGTTCGACTCTATCGGGGTGCGCGAAGTCCATGCAATGAGCAGGCGCGAGGACCCAGAGCAGGTGATGTGGAACGTGACGTTGGCCAAATTGATCGTGTGCCTGCTGACTTGCATAGTGGCCGTGCCGGTGCTCCTGGCGACCAGAAGCTCCGCGGAGGCGTCGATGTCTTATGCGATGCTGATCTACATGGTTGCATTTGCTCTCGACACGAGCTGGTACCTGCGTTCGCTGGAGCTGATGCGGTCGGTCATGTTCGTGGCTGCGGCGTCCCGGTTGGCCGGCATCGTCTTGCTGGTCTGCGTGGTGACCGGGCACGACGACGTGGGCGCGGCGATGTGGACCTACGCCTTCGTGGCTTGGGCGAATGCCATCGTGGGCTGGCTGCTCATGCGCCAGTCGCTAGGGCTCGGCAAGCCGCGGCTTGAGGTGCCACACCTGAAGTCGCTTTTCAGGAGCGGGGCCGCGATCGTGGTCGGCAATCTCAGCGGGGCCTCGCTTACCAGTGGCGGAATCGCCGTACTCGGTGTGCTCGCAGACCCGGTGCTGACGGGGGCGGCCAACATGGCCCTGCGGATCAAGACCGCCGGACAAGCCGTCATGCTGCCGCTGAGTCAGTTGGGCTTCGTTCGACTGAGCACCCTGGTGGGATACGACCCCACGGCCGCCGTAGCCCTCGGGCGCCGGCTGTTCTACGCACTGATGGCCATCAGCCTGACAGTCGCATTGCTGATCATCATCAATGCCGACTTGATAGCGGCGCTCGCCTACGGGCTCCCAAAAGCCCCGGAACCAGCAGGTGTGCTGGTGCGTCTTCTCGCGGTAGGCATCCCGGCTAGCGTAGCGGGGAACTTGTTTGGCTTGCAATGCCTGACCCTCTTCAAGCAGGAACGTGCTTATGTGCTCGTGTTGTTGGCTGCGGCGGCCATCTTCTTCGGACTGCTGCTGTTCTCCGATGCCAGCAACTCCCCGAACTACGGTTGGGCCTTTCTGACGGCCGAATCGTGGGTCTTCCTGGCCGCAGGGCTGCATCTTCGCCGCGTTGTCAGGGCCTCATGATGACGCATGATTTTCGCAGCGGCGCCCCCGGGCTGATCGCGTGCGCGCTTGCATCTTTCCTTGCGACCAGCCATTCATCGGTTGGGGTCAATCTGACCGACCACGGCGGTGTGTGTAACGGGGCGACGGATAACTCGGCTGCTATCGCGCTTGGCTTGGCGGACGCCAAAGCGAAGAACCTGCCCTTGGTGATCCCCACCGGGCAGTGCAATTTCAGCGACATCATTCGCCTGGACGGGGTGAAGTTGACTGGTAACGGCGCAAGTTCGGTGCTGTACGCGACGAACTGGCAACGCTCTGCCATTTTCATGTCGGGAGCGGCGCCTTCCGTCTCCAATGTCAAGCTGACGGGGGTGAGCGCACCGTCGCGTCAAGCCCCTTGGGAAATGACCAAGATCACCGTGTTCGGTGCCACCGATTTTGTCATCGACCGGGTCGTGATCGAAGGCTCTCCGGCCGCCGGCATCCAGACGGCGCAGGCGCCTACTCGCGGGCGCATCACCAACAATGTGGTCAGGAACACGCTGTCCGACGGCATTCACATCACGGGCGTGGCCAGTCATATCCTTGTGGAAGCCAATTTGGTGGAATACACCGGCGACGACGGCATCGCAGTAGTGAGCTACCGGAGCGATGCGGGTCGGGTCAACAACGTCACGGCTCGCAACAACGTGGTACGCAACAACCGCTTCGGCCGCAACATGAGCGTCGTGGGTGGCAGTCAGGTGCTCTACCAGAACAACCTGATGCAGAACAACCTGGCCGGACTGGCCTGCCTCTACATCGCTCAGGAGGGAGGAGGGATGCCAACCCAGGGCAACGACGACGTCAAGGTCGAGCGCAATACTTTGGAGAACTGTGGCGGGCCTGCCGCGGGCCACGCTGCAGTGATGATCTTCAGCGACGGCAACGAAGCCAACAACAACATCTGGCTGCTCTACAACGACATTCGGCAGTCGGGACGGGCTGGCATTCGCGTCTACAGCCCCCGGAATCTCGGTGTGCGCCTGGAGGCCAACCGCATCACTGGTGCTTCCTTACCCTTGAACGTCAGCAGTCCTTCTACCACGGTCATCCCGTACACGAGCGGGCCGGTCGGCTATGTGAGTCCGTGATCTCAAGGGCGGTGGGATGGCTTTAAGGGCACTGGACCAAACCCCTTCTCAAACTACTGAGCTGGCTGCCTCAGTTTGTATCATCGGCGCAGGGATCGCGGGCCTGATTGCGGCGGTTCGCCTTGCCCGGAACAAGCAGCGACGAATCATCGTAGTGGAAAGCGGCCTGAAGAATGGCGACCCCGCTCTTAGCGCTCTCAACGAGATCGACAATCCCGCCAACAACTACGAGGGGGCTCTGGCGGGGAGATCCAGAGGTTTGGGAGGCACCTCGTTGCTCTGGGGCGGAAAACTCCTTCCTCTCAGTTCGCACGATACGCTGCCCCGTCCCTACCTGGACCTGGACGGATGGCCCTTCGATGTTGCGGAACTCGCTCTGTACTACCAGGAGATCGAGTCGCTGATGCGAGTGGATGGTGAAGCTCACGATGGTGAAATAACGGAACAACTCGATCCCAGGGGGTTCCTTCCCAGAGACGATGTCGATTTTTTCCTTCGATGGCCCAAAAGGCCGACTCCCAGGAATCACAACCTGGCCTATATCTTTCGAACCGAAATTGAACGACTCGACAATCTCGAGATCTGGGTCGGGGCGACCGTGTCGGGTTTTGACTTCGACTTGTCTTCCAGAATCAAAGCGCTTACCGCCATCAACCATGCCGGAAAGACCTTGCGCGTGCTCGCGAACGAATATCTCATCACCGCGGGGACATTGGAGTCCACTCGGCTGCTCTTGATTGCAGACCAGCAATCGAACCACACCATATCTCGTGACTGCAACGCGCTCGGTCGCTACTTCAACGATCATTTGGGGTTCAATGCAGCGATTCTTCGCCCGCGCGACAAAACGTTAACCAATCTCATCCTGAGCGACCGCTACATTTTCTCCACGCAGCGACATTTGCATTTTGAGCTGCGTGCCGAAGCCCAGGAAAAGAGCGGCATTGGCAGCGCCTACTTTGATGTGGGGGCGGAGCTCCTGGACGATTCCGCTTTGACAAAAGCCAAGCACGTGGTGCAAGGACTGAAGCGAGGAAAACTGGACTTTACTTTCGTGGATCTAAAGGCAATCCTTGAAGATTCGCCCTCCTTGTTCTCGACGGCGCAATGGCAATGGACGCGAAAACAAAAATATTGGCCGCCGAATGCAGTCCTGCAAATCAAGATTTGGGTTGAACAGCTGCCTCGATGGCAAAACCGCATTTGCCTTTCGGACCACAAGGATGCCCTGCAGCTTCCCAAGTTGAACCTCGAGTGGACGAAAACGGCTGCGGAGGAAAAGAGTTTCAGGACGATGGTCGAGAAAATCCGTCGATATTGGGATCGCCACCTGGCGCGCGTTTGCGAGTTGGAGTGGAAACCTGAGGCTTTGAATCCTGAATTGCGGATCGTAGATTCGGCGGGTGACCATTTCCACCCCGCTGGCTCGACTCGAATGGGAAGGGATCCTTCGGATTCGGTCGTGGATTCGCATTTGAGAGTTCACCGCATCCCGAATCTAAGCGTTGCCAGCGCTTCTGTTTTTCCAACCTCCGGGAGCGCCAATCCGACGTTGACCGTCATGTGCCTGGCCATGCGTGCAGCCGATGCGCTCGCCAAGCACTGTTAGCCGACCTTCATGGACGCGCCTGCAACGCTTCGTCGACCAGCCGCTTCAACGAGGTCCGGAACAGGTCGAGCGAAAAACGCTCGGCGTTGTTCCTGCACGCTTGCGGGCAGATCTGCGCGCCGGCCTTCTCGAAGCGCGTCACCGCATCGACGATTGCCCCGGGCAGCTGCTCGTCGAAGAAGACGCCGGTGGGCGCCGGCGAACTGCCGAGCGGCTGCACGATCTCGCGCGCGCCCCCGCGGCCGAATGCGATGACGGGCGTTCCACAGGCCTGCGCCTCGACCAGGGTGATGCCGAAGTCCTCCTCCGCGGCGAATACGAACGCTCTCGCGCCTTGCATGTACTCGCGCAGCTTCTCGAACGGCATGTAACCGACGAGTTCGATGTTCGGCGTCGCAAGCTTGCGGCAACGGTCCAAATCGGGGCCTTCGCCGACAACCACGAGGCGCTTGTCCGGCATATGCGCGAAGGCTTCGACGATGACGGGCATTTTCTTGTACGGGACCATGCGCGCGGCGGCGAGGTAGTAGTCGCCTTTCTGGCGCCGGAAGGTGAACGCCTCGATATCCACCGGCGGCGGCAACACGGTGCTGTCGCGCCCGTACACCTTGCGCACCCGCCTGCCGATGTAGGCGGAGTTGGTGAGGAACACGTCCACACCGGACGCGGTGCGCACGTCCCACATCCGGATGTAGTGCAGGACGATCCGCGCGAGCACGCCGCGCACCCCGTTCAGGCGCGACTCCTCCAGGTATTGATGCTGCAGGTCCCAGGCGTACCGGATTGGCGAGTGCACATAAGAGATGTGCAGCTGGTCCGGCCCGGTGATCACGCCCTTCGCGACAGCGTGGCTGCTCGAGATCACCAGGTCGTACCCGCGCATGTCGAGCTGTTCGATCGCGAGGGGCATGAGCGGCAGGTAGGCTCGGAACATGCGCCGTGCGAACGGCAGGCGCTGGATGAAGGTGGTTTTGACCGTACGACCGCCGAGGAAGGCGCGCTCGTCCAGGGAGAGGAAATCGGTGATCGCGAAAACGTCCGCCTGCGGAAACACCTGGAGGATTTGCTCCACGACACGCTCCGACCCAGCGTATGTTGCGAACCACTCGTGTACTACGGCAACCTTCAACTGGAGCCTCGCTCGCGTTCGAGGGTAGGCACGCGAGGTCGTACTCGGGCCGTGGTGCCGACGAACGGCGGATCGCACACGGACACCAGGGGCAGTCCGGCGATCATGGTCACGCTTACCTGGGTCAGGTCGTGGATGAAGATGTCCGGAACGAAGCAGACCGAGGCTGTGGTGTCGCGCAAACTGTCCAGCAGGCCGTGGACGCGCGCGCCCCGCGACATGGGCAAGGAAATATAGATGACATCGATCGCATGCTTCTTCACGTACTCTGCGACGCTGTCGATGCGGCCGAGCAGCGGCAGCGGACCGGGAGCGTCGAGACGCTCGGTGCTGCGGTCCTCGAAGTAGCCGACGAAGTGCTGCCCTTCGGCCTCGCGGTCCTCGATCAGCTGGGCCATGCGCAGCGCGACACTGGTCACGCCGACCACCACGACCCGCCTCTTCGCGTAAAGCGGCCAGAACAGCGGCGCGATTCTGGGCGACGCCATATGCAGCAGCAGCAGGATGCCTGGCGCCGTGAGCAGCCAGTACATCACGACGGCGGGCTCTGTCCGGAAGTTGTCGCGCAGGTACAGCTTGGCAGCCCAGAAGAAACACACGCCGCAAACCACCTTGAGCCAATTACCGAGGAGGTGCCCCGCGACCCCCGTGGAGAAGCGGCGGAACGGCACTTCGGCGGGGAAGCCGATGGTGAACGCCAGGACCATGAGGATCAAGTCGTCGTGCGAGAAAGGCCGGGCATACAGCTTCAGAACGGCGACGTACGCCAACACAGCCACGAGCGGGTCAATCGCCGATCGCACTAGCGACCAAGGGTGTCCCGCGCAAGATACTGCCGAGGGCAGGCTGTGCGAGTGGATTCGCGAGGTGGCGTGCTTCATCCAGCCTCGCCCGGTGTGCGCGACAGCACCAGAAAGTGAAGCGTCTTATTGTTTTCCACGTAACAGGTTATAGAAGGCGCTCATCCCGACCGGTGAAACAGTTCATTGTTGGCCGATCAAGCCCGGACGTGGGCGCAGGGGATATAAGCGAACCCCAGCAAGGACAAACTGCTCGAGCGGTAGCGTGCCGTTGTTTGTGCAAATTACAAGCCGCTACAGGTCGGCATCGGGCGGCATCGAGTAAGTTGCCGCGACCGCCGGCGATGGGACTCGGGCACACCGTTTGCCCTGCTAAGAGTCCGGCGGCCCGCAACAACTTAAATGAAGATTTACGCCAACGAATCCCCTGCCACGATTGCCAGGTCGGGGCGGCCTTGGTCGGTGCTTCGGTCGCTGATCGATCCCGTCATCATCGTGGGTACCTATCTGGGCATCCTGGCCTTCGTCCGCAAGCCGTGGGCTGAAGCAGACTTCCTCGTCATCTTGCTTGCCCTGGTGCTCACCTATCCCGGAAAGGTCCCGTTCAACCGGTTCTCCGCGCACATTGCCTTCGCCATCCTGAGCCAATGGTTCTGGGTGCTAGTGGTGTTGCTCTTGTTCCGCTGGGCCATCGGTACCGAGCACGCCCCCATCTTCTCGGTATGGGGTGCTACCGCGCCGCTGGTCCTGCTCGGCATTCATTGGCTGTCGCCCGTGCTGGCGCCTTACCTGCGATGCTTCTACAAGCAATCGAAGGTCGTCATCGTTGGTGCCAACGAAATCGGCTGGCGGTTTTTCGAGCTGATCCGCAGGGGCGAGGCGGACGGGCAGAACGTCATCGGATTCTTCGACGACCGGGAAGCCCATCGGCTGGACCTGATCGGCCCGCATTTGTTGAAGGGACGCATCGACGAGGTGAGCGGGTACGTGAAACGCCACGGCATAGACGTGATCTACATCGCCTTGCCGATGTCGTCGCAGCGCCGAGTCGTCTCGCTGCTGGAGCAGTTGCGGGAGACAAGGGCGTCGATCTATTTCATCCCCGATATCTTTGTGGCCGACCTGATCCAGGCGCGTGTCGATACGGTCGGGGGCGTGCCCCTTGTGTCCGTCTGCGATACGCCGTTCCAGGGTATGCCCGGTGCCATCAAGCGAGCATTCGATCTCATCCTCACGCTGCTGGCACTGCCGCTTCTGCTCCCCGTTCTTGGCTTGGTGGCGCTGCTGATCCGGCTCACCTCACCGGGGCCGGTGATCTTCAAGCAACGGCGCTACGGGCTGGACGGGAGGGAGATCCTGGTGTGGAAGTTCAGGACGATGAAGACCCTGGAAGACGGTGACAAGACCTACCATCAGGTGACCCGCGACGACGACCGCGTGACGCCGCTGGGAAGGCTGTTGCGCAAGACTTCACTCGATGAGTTGCCGCAGCTGCTCAATGTGCTCGCTGGGAACATGAGCCTGGTAGGGCCACGCCCCCACGCGCTGGCCGTGAACGAGCAGTTCCGAAAGTTGATTCCCGGCTATATGGTGCGACACAAGGTAAAGCCGGGCATCACCGGCTGGGCCCAGGTGAACGGGTGCCGGGGCGGCGACGACCTGGAATCGATGCGCAGGAGGACCGAGTACGACTTGGAGTACCTGAGGTCGTGGTGCCTGACGCTGGATCTGGTCATCATCTGGAAGACCGCCAGGCTGCTCATCGTGGGCGATGAGAAAGCGTATTGACAGCATCAAAGGGTTTTTTCTCACAGGAAACAGCGGCACCCTGTCGCAGGCAAAAACCGTGTCAGGTTCCTAAACTCGCGGGCGTCTATTCAGGAGAGCAGGAGAGCCCGCATGCGCAACCGGTCCGAATACCCGCTCGCCGCCCCGGCGGAGTCCGTCCATTCTGAGGCGGAAAGCCGGCGAAACCGCGAAATGCGCACTTGGGCAGCCAGCATGGGCACAACTGTCGAGCGGCTCGAAAAAGCAGTCAACGCGGTCGGAATCTCGCCCCGAAAGGTGCGCTCTTACCTGAGGGCTTACAGCGAGATGCCTGCGGTCGTTCCCAGGTACCGCTCGAGCACGGCCATCTCGGCGGCGCTGGGTGCGCCCTTGCCGGTGATCACCGAATAGACATTGCCCATGAAGCTGTCGCGCGGGTAGTAGCCCAGGAAGCCCCAGCCGATCAACATCTGCGTGAACTGGCTCGGGGCCAGGCTGGCGTAGCTGTTGGCAACGACGGCGGTGTTCACGCGCAGCGTTTGCGCGCCCGGCCGCGACGTCATGGCCACGACCGATGGGGTGTTGGCCGGTAGCTGTGACGGGCTGGTGATCTCGACGGTCTGGCCGCCGGCATCCACCCAGCGGGCGCGGGGCTGGCCGTTGCTGAAGCCCAGATCGGCGTTCTGGTAGTCCTCGCTCTTGGAGGCCTGGAAGACGGAGCCGGTGTTGCCGTTGCCCGGGATGCTCACGGCGGCGATGGCGAAGTGCGCATCCTCGACGTTGTACGGCACCTTGTTCTTGGGGTTGGCCTGTACGCCGGGCATGCTCTCGGCCTTCTTGCACCAGAAGCCGAAGGTGTCGTAGGTGGTGTGGTCAGAGTTCTTCTTGCCGTTGGTCACGCGCATCACCGGCACGGACATGGTGCCCGTGGCGCCCATTTCCTTGTTGATCCAGTTGAGCATTTCCATCGCGTTGCCCGGGCTGGAGCCAAAGCCCGAGTCGGAGACGGCGCGCACCGGCTGGCCGTCGGCCGCGGGGCCGCCTTGCAGGTAATCGGTGTAGCCGTCGGCCATCTCCCACTTGCAGGCGCTGTACTTGGCCAGGATCGCCATGGCCGCATCGGACAGGCTGGTGGCCGCGTAGGCGACCGGGTCGGCCAGCGAATAGACCTTGCGCGCGGGCGGCACCTGGCGGCCATCGCTGCTGCTGTAGCTGAGCGTGGTGACTGTGTTGGAGGCCGCGGTGTAGGTGTAGCTGTCCTGGCCGTTGGCACCGGCGGGGATCGTCAGCACCGATTTGCTCAAGGTGCCGCCGTTGTTGGAAGACACCGTGATGTTGACCGGGCTGGTGAGGTTGCCGCGGGCATAGACGGTGATGGTCACCGACGTGCCGGCCGGTGCGAAGCCGCCACCGGCGTCGAACAGCGTGGCCTGCGAAATGCCCGCCGACGCCTTCATCGGGCCGGACACGGACGGCTCCAGGGTCTTGTTCTGGTGCCAGCCGGGCACATGGTTGATCGGGTGGGCGCGGATCGGCCAGTGATTGCCGCCCATCCAGCTGTAGATCTCCACGCCTTCCTGGCGGGCGTGTTCCATCGTGCGCTTGAACATTTCCTGCCAGCGCGGATCGTCGATGGGCATGCCTATTTCGGTCAGCGCCAGCTTCACGCCCTTGGCACGGGCCCAGTCGGTGGCCAGCTTGAGGCGGTTCAGGCCGGTGTCCACATGGATCGAGCCCACGCCGAAGCCGGCGCTGTAGTTCTTCGCCACTTCGGTGTCGTAGTCGAACCCGAAGCCGTTGCTGAACGCGTCCAGGTACATGTGAACCTCATAGATGAGGTTGCTGCCGGCCAGCGGCCAGGCCGGGTTCTTTGTCGCCAGCGACATGGCGGCCTGCCACTCGTTACCGGCTACATAGATGGGGTTGGTGCCGTCGACGGCGCGGATGGCAGCGATCGCGGCCTGGGCGAAGACGGGCCAGATCATCAGGTCTTCGCCGCCGCCGTAGGCAGCGTCGGTCCCACCGGGCGCGGGCAAGTCGTGCGGCTCGTTCATGAGGCCGTAGCCGCCAAAGCCGGGGTGGTTTTTCCACCGGTTGGCCGCGCGGGTCCAGAAGTCGGCGAAGTTGGCGGGCTTGAGCGTGGCGCCGGGCGCCAGCGCGAAGATGCGCTCGTGCACCTGGGAAGAGTCCGTGGTGTACGGGCGGATGAGCAGGTTGCCGGGTTGCGTCAGGCCGATGACGGAGCCGTCGCCCTGGAACCTGAAGTCCTGGTAGCGGCAGTAGTTGTGCAAGTCGATGATGCACTTGGCGCCGACGGCGGCGTGGGCGTCCAGCACGCCGGTGATGTAAGCGGCGTAGCCTTCATGGAAGACACCGGGTGCGCCGATCAGCGACCGGGCCGTGCCATTGGCAAAGGTGTCGTGCAGCATGGGCTGCAGCAGTTCCCACTGGATCGGCAGGCGATTCTTGTTGTAACCGTTGGAGGCCAGGTACGCCACGTCGGCCGCGCGGGGCACCGTGAAGTTCAGGTTGGGCTGGGTGCTCTGGCCGTAGCGCAGGCCGGGCCGGGTCCATTCCATGCCGGACAGGTTGGTGCCGATCGCCAGGCCGGAGAGGCTGATGGCCGTGGGCAGGTTACCGCCGCCGTTGCTGCCGGATGAGCTGGAAGCTGAGCCGCCGGTGGCGGACCCCAAGGTTCCCGCGCTGCCTGCGGTGGTGCCGCCACCTCCGCCTCCGCCACACGCGGTGGTGGTAAGGGCTACTGCAGCGGCAGCGGTCGCGACCTTGGAAAATTCACGTCTTTGCATCTTAAATCCATGTAAAGGCGCGGTTCAAGGTGCGGGCTGTGCGGCCCGGTGCTCATCCGCGCGGATGATTTTTGTTGGGTGCCGCAGGCTCAAGCTCAACGGCTGCGCGGATCGTAGTAGGACATGTCCGACACGGCGATAAGCATCCGCCTACAGAACGTAAGCAAAGGGTGTAAGCGGTTACCGCTGAGTTGACTCATCAGCAGGTGATCGATCTCAAGCTCAGCCGCATAACTTACGTTATGTCGCAACTCGAACGTTATGAAAAACGGCTTTTGACCAAGGGGGCCGTTTATCCAAGGATGAGTAAGCGGTCCGGGCGCCCCTGGAAAAACAAAAAAGCCGCCCGAAGGGCGGCTTTGTGCTGGCCGAATGGCGCGGGTCAGTGTGCGAGCGACACCGTTTCACGTACGGCCCGGGCCTGGGACTGGACCGGCAGGCCGTAGGAAGCCGCCGTCACTGCCAGGATCACCGAAACGCGTTGCAGGATCGAGGTGGTCCTGTGTTGGTTCATTGAATGTCTCTCCCTGTTTTCGAACTACAACGATGAGTATGAGCTTCCAATGTTCAACTGCCGTGACAGAGCGGTACGCCAGACAAAGTGGGACGGTGCTTACACTTCGCGGCATCATCTGGGGATTGACATGAGCAGCAACACTCGAGTTTTTCACCGCCATCTGCACTACACACCGCCCACGGCCACCGGCGGAAGCGGGGTTTACCTCACAGACAGCACCGGCAAGCAGTACCTCGATGCGTCGGGCGGGGCCGCCGTGTCCTGCCTGGGCCACGGACACCCCGACGTCCTCGCCGCGATGCACGCCCAGATCGACAAGCTGGCCTACGCGCATACCAGTTTCTTCACGACCGAAGTGGCGGAGGAACTGGCGCAGCACCTGATAGCCCGTGCGCCCGAGGGCATGAGCCACGCCTATTTGGTCAGCGGTGGCTCCGAGGGCGTCGAGGCCGCGATGAAGATGGCGCGCCAATACTTCGTGGAGATCGGCCAGCCGCAGCGCAGCCACTTCATTGCGCGCCGGCAGAGTTACCACGGCAATACGCTGGGCGCGCTCTCCGTGGGCGGCAACCAGTGGCGGCGAGAACCGTTCGCGCCCATACTGATCCCGGCGACCCACGTGGCGCCGTGCTATCCGTATCGCGAGCAAGGGCCCGGGGAAACACCCGAGCAGTACGGCCAGCGGCTGGCGCGCGAACTCGATGCCACCATCGAACAGTTGGGCAGCGACAAGGTCATTGCGTTCGTCGCCGAAACCGTGGGTGGCGCGACCGCGGGCGTGCTCACCGCGGTGCCCGGTTACTTCAAGGCCGTGCGCGAGGTCTGCGACCGCCACGGCGTGCTGCTGGTCCTCGACGAGGTGATGTGCGGCATGGGGCGCACCGGCAGCCTGCACGCCTGCGAGCAGGAGGGTGTCGTGCCGGACCTCCTCGTCATTGCCAAGGGCCTGGGCGGCGGCTACCAGCCGATAGGGGCGGTGCTCGCGCAAAAGAAAGTCGTCGAGGCGATGTCCAGGGGCTCCGGCTTTTTCCAGCACGGCCATACCTACCTGGGCCATGCCGTAGCCTGCGCCGCGGCGCTGGCCGTGCAACGGGTGATCGAGCGCGACGGGCTGCTGGCCCGGGTGCGCGACGGCGGTGCCAGGCTGGAGCGAATGCTGCGCGACGCTTTCGGCTCGCATGCCCAGGTGGGCGACATCCGCGGCCGCGGGCTGTTCTGGGGTATCGAGCTGGTGCGGGAGCGAGGCAGCAAGGCCCCGTTCGATCCGGCGCTGCAGCTTCACGCCCGGATCAAGAAGGAAGCCTTCGCCCGGGGCTTGATGGTTTACCCGATGGGCGGCACGGTTGACGGCCGCTATGGTGACCACGTGTTGCTGGCGCCGCCGTTCATCGCCAGCGATTCCGAGCTCACCCTCATTGCGCAGCGCCTGCATGACGCAATTCAGGCCGCTCTTCGATCCGTCTGATTTTTTCAACCCAGGAGTGTCCCCATGTCCCGCAAATTCGTGTTCCATACGCTGGCCACCGCGGCCATCCTGTCGGCCGGCTTCGGCAGCGCGCCCGCCTTCGCGCAGCAGAAGTTCGTCACCATCGGAACCGGCGGCGTCACGGGGGTCTACTACGCCGCCGGCGGCGCGATCTGCCGCCTGGTGAACAAGGACCGCGCCAAGCACGGCATCCGCTGCTCGGTGGAGTCGACCGGCGGCTCGGTATTCAACGTGAACACGATCAAGGCCGGCGAGCTCGACCTGGGATTCACCCAGTCCGACGTGCAGTACAACGCGACCAAGGGTCTGGGCCAGTTCAAGGACCCCGGCGCCTGGGGCGACCAGCGTGCGGTGTTCTCGGTGCACCCGGAACCATTCACGGTCGCGGCGCGCAAGGAGGCCAACATCAAGGCCTTCACCGACTTCAAGGGCAAGCGCTTCAACGTGGGCAATCCCGGCTCCGGCACCCGCGCCTCGATGGAAGAGCTGCTCGTCGCCATGGGTTGGAAGCTGAGCGACTTCTCGCTGGCCTCCGAACTGAAGGCCGATGAGCATGGCTCCGCACTGTGCGACGGCAAGATCGACGGCTTCTTCTATGGCGTTGGCCATCCCAGCGCCAACATCCAGGACCCGACCACCAGCTGCGGTGCCAAGCTGGTTTCGATCACCGGCCCGGCGGTGGACAAGCTGGTCGCCGAGAAGCCGTACTACGCCAAGGCGGTGATCCCGGGCGGCCTGTACCCCAACAACCCCGAGCCGACCAACACCTACGGCGTGCTGGCGACCGTCGTGGCCTCGGCCAAGACGCCGCCGGATACGGTCTACCAGGTGGTGAAGGCCGTGTTCGACAACTTCGACGAATTCAAGAAGCTGCATCCGGCACTGGCCAACCTGAAACCCGAGAACATGGTCAAGGACGGGCTGTCGGCACCGCTGCACGAAGGCGCTGTGCGCTATTACAAGGAAAAAGGCTGGATCAAGTAAGCGGCTCGCGTCCCCATGGCGCAGCTTGAAAAGCTTTCCACCGAGGAACTCGACCAGCTCGTCAAGGAGGCCGACCTGGGCGGGCGCGAGCCCGGCGGCGCCATCGGCATGGGTCTGGCCGTCGTGGCGGCGCTCTGGTCGCTGTTCCAGGTCTGGTACGCCTCGCCGCTGCCGTTCACCTTCGGCTTCGGCATCCTGAACGACACCGAAGCGCGGGCCATCCACCTGGCCTTCGCGGTGTTCCTGGCTTTTTGCGCCTTCCCCGCCTTCAAGCGGTCTTCGCGCACGGTCATCCCGTGGAGCGACTGGGTGCTGGCGCTGGTCGGCGCCTTCTGCGCGGCCTACCTGTTCCTGTTCTACCGGGAGCTGGCTACGCGGCCCGGCTCGCCCACGACGATGGACGTCGCGGTGGGGCTGGCGGGCGTGGCCATCATGCTGGAGGCCACCCGCCGCGCCATGGGCTTCGGCATGCTGGTGACCACGGGCGTTTTCATCGCGTTCGTGTTCCTCGGGCCCTACATGCCGGAGGCGATACAGCATCGGGGCGTTTCGTTGTCGCGCTTCATTTCGCACATGTGGCTGACCACCGAGGGTGTGTACGGCGTGGCTCTGGGCGTGTCGGTGCAGTTCATCTTCCTGTTCGTGCTGTTCGGCACGCTGCTGGACATCGCCGGGGCCGGCAACTACATGCTGCAGGTTTCGCTGGCTTTGCTCGGCCACCTGCGCGGCGGGCCGGCCAAGGTGGCGGTGATGTCGTCGGCGCTCAACGGCATGGTGTCGGGCTCGTCGGTCTCCAACGTGGTTTCCGGCGGCATCTTCACCATTCCCCTGATGAAGCGCACCGGGTACTCGGGGGTGAAGGCGGGGGCGATCGAGGCCGCGTCCTCCATCAACGGGCAGATCATGCCGCCGGTGATGGGCGCCGCGGCGTTCCTGATGGTCGAGTACGTCGGCATCCCGTACTCGGAGATCATCAAGCACGCGGCCTTGCCCGCCATCATTTCGTATGTCGCGCTGTTCTACATCGTGCACCTGGAAGCGCTGAAGTACGACCTGAAGCCGCTGGTACGGGATCGGCAACCCACCTGGCGCGAGCGCATGCTGGGCTGGGCCATGGGTCTGTCCGGAACGATGGTGGCCTTCGCCGCGATCTACTACCTCATCACCGCGGTGCAGGCGCTCGCCGGGCCGGCAGCCGGCTGGGTGTTGGCGCTGGTGGGCCTGGTGGCGTATGTGGTGCTGATGGCCTATTCGTCGCGCTACCCGGACGTTGCCGTCGACGATCCATTGGCGCCTGAAGTCAAGCTGCCGCTGCCGTGGCCCACGGTGCGCGCCGGTCTGCACTTCTTCATACCGATCGTGGTGCTGCTGTGGGCCTTGATGGTGGAGGAGCTGTCGCCGGGCCTGTCGGCGTTCTGGGCCACCGCCACCACCATGGCGATGGTGGTGCTGCAGCCGGTGATGCTGTCGATCTTCCGCCCGGACGGGGCAGGGCGCACCGTGGTTCAGGGCCTGCTGCGCGGCGTCGCGGACTTATGGAAGGGACTGGTGCTGGGCGCGCGCAACATGATCGGCATCGGCGTGGCCTGCGCCAGCGCGGGCCTCATCGTCGGTGTCATCACGCTGACCGGCATGGGCCTCATGATGACCGACTTCGTCGAGGTGGTATCGGCCGGCAACGTGCTCGTGATGCTGGTCCTCACGGCCTTCATCTGCCTCTTGATCGGCGCGGGCGTGCCCACCACCGCCAACTACATCCTGGTGGCCACGTTGATGGCGCCTGTGATCGTGGAGCTGGGCGCGCGCAGCGGGCTGGTGATCCCGCTGATCGCGGTGCACATGTTCGTCTTCTATTTCGGCATCCTGGCGGACGTGACGCCGCCGGTCGGCCTCGCCTCGTATGCGGCGGCTGCGATCTCCGGCGACGACCCGAACGCCACCGGCTGGCAAGCGACCTGGTACAGCCTGCGAACCACGGTGCTGCCGTTCGTCTTCATCTTCAACCCGCAACTGCTGCTGATCGGCCTGGGTTCGTGGGCCGAGGTGGTCATTGTCTGCATCACGGGCACGGTGGCTTCGCTGCTTTTCGCGGCGGCCACGATGCGCTGGTTCCGCACGCGCTGCACCTGGCTCGAGGTGGGAATGCTCCTTATCGCGACATTCCTGTTCTTCCGGCCGGATTGGGTGATCGACCGCTTCTCACCGAAGTACGTAGCGGCGCCCGCAGCCGACATCTACAAAGTGGCGGACCGCCTGACCGAAGACCAGTGGCTGGTGGTCGGCATCGCAGGCGAAACACTGGATGGCAAGCCGCAGACCAAGACGGTGGCCATTCCCATGGGCAACGGCGCCACCGGCCGCGAACGGCTGCGCGATGCCGGGGTGACCTTGAGCCAACTGGGCGCCGAGTTGGAGGTCGCTCAGGTCAAGTTCGGCAGCCGCGCCAAGAAGCTGGGCCTGGAACAGGGCTACAAGATCATGGAGTTGAAACTGCCCAACCCGGCCCGTCCGTCGCAGCATTGGGTCTTCATCCCTGCCGCGGCCCTGGCGTTCGCGGTGTGGTGGCTGCAGGGCTTGCGCGTGCGGCGCGATACGACGCTGGCGGCGGCATGAGTGGAGGCCGACCACGGATCGCCCTGATCCACGCGCTGGCGCATTCGATAGCGCCGATCAACGAGGCGATGGCGCGGGATTGGCCCGAAGCCACTCGCATGAACGTGCTGGACGACAGTTTGTCGGCGGACCTGGCCGCCGGGGCAGGGCTGGATGCGGCCATGCACGAACGCTTCCAGCGTCTTGGGCAGTACGCCATCGATTGCGGCAGCGATGCCATCTTGTTCACATGCTCGGCGTTTGGCTCTTGCATAGAGCAGGTCGCCAAAAGGCATGCTGCGGTTCCCGTGCTCAAGCCCAACGAAGCAATGGTGGCGGACGCGGCGGCGCTGGGGTTGCGCGTCGGATTGATCGCCACGTTCGCGCCGACGCTGCAATCCATGCCAGCGGAGTTTCCGGCCGGCGCGCAGCTGGAATGCATCCTGGCCGAGGGCGCCTTGGCTGCGCTCAACGAAGGCGATGCGCAGCGACACGATGCTCTGATTGCACAGGCGGCGATGGACGCCGCGCGGCGCGGTTGCGGCGTGATCGCGCTGGCCCAGTTCAGCATGGCGCGTGCTCAGGCGCGAGTCGCCGCCGAAACGGGCTTGCCGGTGTTGACGACGGTGGAGAGTGCGGTGCGCGCCCTCAAGCGCCTTGTCATGCCGGACCTGATCCGGCATCCATAGCGGAGATGGATCCCGGGTCAGACCCACTACTGTCCGGAGATTTCAGCTATTGCAGGCCTGCGGGTGGGCGGCGAAGCCGCGTGCGGGCGGGCTTCAGACTAATCGTGGACTGTCCTCGCACCCCGGAGAGGCCCGCGCGCTGATCGCGCGCAACGCCCGCAAGTCCATTCCCCGACGCCTCGGGCAGCCCTGATTGCGCGCCCCAGCCCGCCCACACGCGGCTTCGCTCGAACTTGGTTGGCGCGCCGAGGGCTTTCGCACGCCAACCGCGCTTGTGCAAGGCTGTGCGTCGGTCGGCTGCGGCGCGCAATCGGGACCAGGCGAGATGCGGAGGTCGAGTTTGCGGCCGTTTGCGCGCGATCAGCGCGCAGGACATCTCCGGAGCGCGGGGACAGACCACGATTAGTCTGAAGGCCGCAAACTCGACCTCCGCATCGTTTCGGCGCTCCCGGCGCCGAACGGCTGGTCCGCGCGCCGCAGCCGACCGGCGCACAGCCTTGCCGCGAGGTGTTGGCGCGCAACTTAGCGATCGCGCGTGACTCTAGCTCTTCCCGTCGTTGTCGACCGACGCGCTCCAACGGTCGCCCCAGCCCCGCTGCGCATCGTCGAGTTCACGCCGCCCGCGTTTGGTGGGCCGGCCCTGCTCGATCGAATGGGCGGGTTCGGGCGCCAGCCGGCGCTGCTCGGCGGCCTGCTCGCGTGCCTTCAGGCTCTCGGCGGTTTCCTCATACAGCATCTGGGCCACGGGCGCTGGGCCTCGCATGCCCGAGAGCGCCTTGACCACGACGCTGCGTGTCACGGGCCCCTGGCGCATCGATACCGTGTCGCCGACTTTCACTTCGCGCGCCGGTTTGACCTCTTGCCCATTCACTTCCACACGGCCCTTGACGACCTCCTCGCTGGCGAGCGTTCGCGTCTTGTAGAACCTGGCGGCCCACAGCCATTTGTCGATGCGCAGTTTGTCCATTACGCCTGATTCTCCGCCAGCGGCAACCGCACGGTGGTATCCAAACCTTCGCAACGTCCGTGGGCTTCGCGATTATCCAGGCTGATCGTGCCGCCGAGTACACGCACGATTTCGTTGCAGATGGCCAGGCCCAGGCCCGAGCCGCTGCGCGCATTGCCCGGCGAGAACGGCTGGAACAGCCGGGGTCGAAGCTCGGCGGGGATGCCCGGCCCGCTATCGGCCAAGGTCAGCGCAACCGAGTTCGCGTCGGCGATGACTCGCACGGACAGCGCGCCGCCGTCCGGGCTGTGCTTGATGGCGTTGTGCAGAAGGTTGCGGGTGAGCTCGCGCAGCATCCACTCATGGGACCGGACCGGTGCGGACATGGTGTCGATGTCGAAATCGAGGTCCTTGTCGGCGATCAGCGGCGAAAGCTCGAGCGCGACCGAGCGCACCACTTCGGCGAAGTCGTTCACCGACGCATCGGGCTGCTGGCGCAACTGCTCGACCTTGGCCAGCGACAGCATCTGGTTGGCCAGCACGGTGGCTCGCTCGACGGTATCGCTGATTTCCAGCAGGGCCTGGCGCGGCTCCACGTCGCCGCGCAGCGCCGACTGCACCTGGGTCTTGAGTACTGCCAGCGGCGTGCGAAGCTGATGCGAGGTGTCGCGCACGAAGCGCTTCTGGTTGTCCAGCAGATGTTGCAGCCGGGTCATGACGTGATTGGTGGCGTCGAGCAGCGGAAGCAACTCTCGCGGCGCGTCGGCCGCCGAGATGGGCGTCAGGTCGCCCTCGGCCCTGGCCTGCAGTTCCTCGCTGACGCGGCGGACCGGGCGGGTGGCCCGCTGCACCACGATCACGGCCACCAGGGCGATCACCGCCACCAGCACGGCTTGGCGCCACAGGGTGTCGATCAGGATCTTGCGGGTGAGGGTCTGCCGCAGCTCCAGCGTTTCGGCCACCTGCACCACGGCCATGCCGCGGCCGTTGGCGCTGGCGACGGGCTGCAGCAACACGGCGATGCGCACCGGTTCGCCACGGAACGAGTCGTCGTAGAAGTCGACCAGGGCTGCATAGGTGTTGCGGTCGGGCAGGGTACCTCGCCAGAATGGCAATTCACCAAAGCCGGACACCATCTCGCCGCCCAGTGTGGACACCCGGTAGAACATGCGGCTCTGATTGTCGGCCTCGAACGCTTCCAGGGCGGCGTAGGGCACGGTGACGCGCAGCTCGGCGGCCTCGTCATAGCCGCGCACGTCGAGCAGCTCGCCGATGGACTTGGCCGATGCCAGCAGGGTGCGGTCATAGGCTGTGTTCACAGCCCCCAGCGTCTGGCGGTACAGGCTCACGGCATTGACCAGGACGAACAG
Source organism: Caenimonas soli (assembly GCF_013155545.1). GTDB lineage: Bacteria > Pseudomonadota > Gammaproteobacteria > Burkholderiales > Burkholderiaceae_C > Ramlibacter > Ramlibacter soli. The sequence goes on from NZ_JABJVV010000011.1 coordinate 55,938, forward strand.
GCCCACGGGCAGCAGGATGCCCAGCAGCAAATACAGGCGAAGCGATACGGCGCGGCGCACCTGCTTCACCCGCTGGTCTTGAGCAGGTAGCCCAGGCCGCGCAGCGTCATCAACGTCACCCCGGTGTCCGCCAGTTTCTTGCGCAACCGGTAGACGACGACCTCCACGGCCTCGTACTGCACATCGGCCTCGCCCGGAAATACCAGTTCGAAAAGGCGTTCCTTGCTCACTGCATGGCCGGGCCTGGCCATCAGGGCTTGCAGCAGCGCCAGCTCGCGCGGCGTGAGTTCCAGCACCTGATCGCCGTGGTAGATGGCGCCGCTGTCGCGGTCGTAGCGCAGCGCGCCCACGCTATAGGAGGGCGCCTGGTCGCCGCTGGGCGGGCGGCGGCGGTGCAGGGCGCGAAGGCGCGCCTCCAGCTCGTCCAGGTCGAAGGGCTTGGGCAGGTAGTCGTCGGCGCCGGTGTTCAGGCCTATCACCCGGTCCCCCACGGTGCCGCGCGCGGTCAAGATCAGCACGGGCGTCTGCATGCCGGCCCGCCGTGCCTGCTCCAGGACCTGCAGCCCATCCAGCCCTGGCAGGGTGAGGTCCAGCAGCACCACGTCGGGGGCGCCGGTGCGCCAGCGCTCGAGCGCAAGGCGCCCGTCGGCGCAAGCCGTGACCTCCATGCCGCGGCGGCTCAGTGTGCGCTGCAGGGTGGCCTGCATCGATGGGTCGTCTTCGACGAGCAGAAGTTTCATGGAAGCTGCCGAGGTTAGCGCCCGCCGGCGCGGGTTGTTCAGTAGTTTCCCCAATAAGGGGGACAGCCGAATGACAGGCAGACGGCGCATGATGGCGAGGTTTCGAATCCCCAAGGAGACTATAGATGCGCCGCGATACCTTCCTCAAGACCCTGGCCGCGCTTGCCGCAGCAGGCGCCTTGCCCCTGACGGCCCGTGCGGCCGCCAACGTCAAGATGATGATTCCCGCCAATCCGGGTGGCGGCTGGGACACGACGGGCCGCGCGCTCGGCAAGGCGCTGGTGGACGCCAAGGTCGCCGACAGCGTGAGCTACGAGAACAAGGGCGGCGCCGCCGGCGCGCTGGGCTTGGCGCAGTTCGTCAACGGCAGCAAGGGCGACCCGAACGCGCTGATGGTGATGGGCGCCGTCATGCTGGGCGGCATCATCACCGGCAAACCGCCGGTCAGCCTCAGCCAGGCCACGCCGATCGCGCGCCTGACCAGCGAATACAACGTGTTCGTCCTGCCGGCCAACTCGCCGCTCAAGAGCATGGCCGACGTGGTCGCGCAATTGAAGAAAGATCCCGGCAGCGTGAAGTGGGGCGGCGGTTCGCGCGGCTCGACCGAGCACATCGCCGCGGCCATGATCGCGCGCGAAGTGGGCGTCGATCCGGCCAAGATCAACTATGTGGCCTTCCGCGGGGGCGGGGAAGCGACTGCGGCCATCCTGGGCGGCAACGTCACGGTGGGCGGCAGCGGCTACAGCGAGTTCGCCGAGTACATCAACACCGGCAAGATGAAGGCCATCGGCGTCACTTCCGCAAGCCGCCTGAAGGGCATCAACGTGCCCACGCTCAAGGAGCAGGGCATCAACGTGGAAATCGGCAACTGGCGCGGCGTCTACGGCGCGCCTGGCATCACGGCCGAGCAGCGCAAGCAGCTGACCGACTTGGTGCTGGCGGCCCTGAAGACCAAGAGCTGGGCCGAAGCGGTTGAAAAGAACAACTGGACTCCGGCGGTTCTGTCGGGTGCGGCGTTCGAGAAGTTCGTCGATGATGACTTTGCGAGCCTGCGCGCGACCATGGTCAAATCCGGCATGGTCTGACCAGACTGCGGATGTTCAGCGGCGCCCGGTCACACCGGGCGTTTTTTCGTGAATTCCCGGGGGAAAAGCTATGACACAAACTCGGAAGATGCAGACTGCTGTCGGCGGGGGCGTGCTCCTGATCGGGCTGGCGCTGGCAGGCGGCGCCCTGTCGATTCCATCGGCGGCAGGCTATGGGGGCGTGGGTCCCAATTTCCTGCCGTGGGTGGTGGCGGTTTCGCTGGTGGGCTGCGGCCTGCTGATCGTGCGCGAGGCGCTCACCGGCGGCTTTCGTGCCATGGATACTCCTTCGGGCGCCGAGCATCCCTATTGGCCGGCCTTCGCCTGGGTTTCCGCCGGGCTGCTCGCCAACGCCGCGCTGATCACCACTATAGGCTTCATCCTCAGCTGCACGCTGTGCTATGTGCTCGCCGTGCAGGGATTGCGGCGCGCGAGTGGACAGGATGCCGGCCACCCGCGCGGCCTGGCCATCGACGCATTCACGGGCGCCGCCATCGCCGCGCCCGTCTATTGGGCCTTCACGAAATTCCTGGGCATCAATTTGCCGGGATTGACCAGTTCTGGGTGGCTCTGACATGGACATACTCAACGCACTGCTGCAGGGCTTCGCCACCGCGATCAGCCCGGCGAACCTGTTGTGGGCCTTCATCGGCTGCGTGCTCGGCACCGCCGTGGGCGTCCTGCCCGGCATCGGCCCCGCTGTGGCCGTGGCCATGCTGCTGCCCATCACGGCCAAGGTCGAAGTCACGTCGTCGATGATCTTCTTCGCGGGCATCTACTACGGCGCCATGTACGGCGGCTCCACTACTTCCATCCTGCTGAACACGCCGGGCGAGACGGCGACCATGGTCACGGCCATGGAAGGCAACAAGATGGCCAAGAGCGGCCGTGCCGGCGCGGCGCTGGCCACGGCGGCGATCGGGTCGTTCGTGGCCGGGACCATCGCCACCGTGATCGTGACTCTCTTCGCTCCGGTGGTGGCCGAGTTCGCGGTCAAGCTCGGCCCGCCCGAGTACTTCATGCTGATGGTGCTGGCCTTCACCACGGTGAGCGCCGTCCTGGGCAAGAGCACGCTTCGCGGCATCACGGCGCTGCTGATCGGCCTGGCCGTGGGCTGCATCGGCCTGGACCAGATCTCCGGGCAGCCGCGCTACACGATGGGCAAACCGGAGCTGCTGGACGGCATAGAGATCGTGCTGGTGGCCGTCGGCCTGTTCGCCGTCGCCGAGGTGCTCTACGCGGCCATGTACGAAGGCCGCTCGGTCGAGGCGCAGAACCCCCTGAGCAAGGTCTACATGACCGGACGCGATTGGCGCCGTTCCGTTCCCGCCTGGCTGCGCGGAACCGCCATCGGGGCTCCTTTCGGCTGCATCCCCGCCGGTGGCACCGAGATCCCGACTTTCCTCAGCTATGCCACCGAGAAGAAGCTGGCCAAGGGCGAGAACCTGGCGGAGTTCGGAACCAAGGGAGCGATCGAGGGCGTCGCGGGACCCGAGGCCGCCAACAACGCCAGCGTGACGGCGGCGCTGATACCGCTGCTGACGCTGGGCATCCCCACTTCCAACACCACGGCCATCATGCTGGGGGCCTTCCAGAACTACGGCATCCAGCCCGGCCCGCAGCTGTTCAGCAGTTCCGCGGCGCTGGTGTGGGCGCTGATCGCTTCGCTGTATATCGGCAACGTGATGCTGTTGATCCTGAACCTTCCCATGGTGAAGCTCTGGGTCCAGCTGTTGAAGATCCCGAAGCCGCAGCTCTACGCCGGCATTCTGATCTTCGCGACCGTGGGTGCTTACGGCATGCGCCAAAGCACTTTCGACCTGGTCCTGCTGTACGGCATCGGCGTGTTTGGCGTGCTGATGCGGCGCTACGACTTCCCGACGGCTCCGGTCGTTGTCGGCATGATCCTCGGCCCGCTCGCGGAAGCGCAGCTTCGCAATGCGGTTTCGATCGGGGAGGGGAGTTTCAGCGTCTTCCTGCAGCGCCCGATGTCGCTTGGGCTGCTGGTGCTGGTGGTCGCGATCCTCGTGCTGCCGCGCCTGGCCAAAGCGCGCGCAGCGCGCCGGGCACAGGCGCCTATCTAAGCGGTTTCAGACCATGCCGGACAGGTACATGATGGCGCGCAGGCTGGAGAACTCGTATTCCACGAAGTCTTCGAACTCCTTGCCCACCATCACGGCCGGCGTCCAGCCATGCTTGGCCAGCGCTTCCGTCCATGCTTTCGACTTGGTGGCGGCGACCACCATGTTGGTAAGCGCGGCGCGGTCGTCGGCGCTGATGCCGGGCGCGGCGTAGACGCCGCGCCAGTTGCCCAGGATCACGTCGTAGCCCTGCTCCTTCATCGTGGGGATTGCGATGCCGGGGAGGCGCTTTTGCGAAGTGACGGCGATGGGGCGCATCTTGCCCGAGGCGATGTGCTCGGCGAACTCGCTGTAGCCGCTGCCACCCACGGTGACGCTGCCGCCAAGGATGGCGGAAATCGCTTCGCCGCCGCCGCGGAACGCCACGTAGTTGACCTTCTTGGGATCCACGCCGATATTGCGCGCCAGCATGCAGGCGGCGATGTGCTCGGTGGAGCCGCGCGAGCCGCCGCCCCATTTCACGCTGCCGGGGTCCTTCTTCAACTGGGCGACCACGTCCTTCATGGTCTTGAGCGGCGAGTCGGCCGGCACGACGAAGACGTTGTACTCGCTGGTGAGGCGGGCGATCGGCGTCGCCTGGCTCAGCTGGACGGGCGGCTTGCCGGTGATGATGCCTCCCAGCATGACGGCCCCCATCATCAATAGGGCATTGGGATCGTTCTTGCTGGCATTGGCGAACTGAGCCAGGCCGATGATGCCGGCCGCACCGCCGCGGTTTTCATATTGCACGCTGTCGGCGGCCTTCGCCTCGGTCAGCGCACGGCCCAGCACGCGCCCGGTGGTGTCCCAGCCGCCACCCGGATTGGCGGGGATCATCATCTTCAGGGTGGGTGCCGCATGCGCCGCAAGCGGCAGGCCGCCTGTGACCGCAAGTGCGGCGATGGACTTGAGGAAAGCGTCACGGCGCATGGAGTCTCCTGGTAGTTGGCTCTACAGGTTGACCGGGCGAGCTGTCGTTTGGCTGTCAGTCCTTCTCCTTCATCCTGGGGCAAACCCGGATTCGTGGCTCGCCCGGCAAGGTAGCATGCATGCGATGCCCGCGCCCCTTTCGTCACCCCAAACGCTGCCACTCGACGCACAGAGCATTCTGGAACTGGCCGCGCGCTCCATGTTCCAGCTGTTTTCCAGCATCAGCCAGGGCATGTTCCTGGTCGATCGGGCGGGCCGCATCGTGTGGGTCAACGAGGGCTACAAGCGGTTCCTTCCGGCCTTGGGCTTTTCATCGGTCGACCAGTTCGTGGGCCACATGGTCGACGACGTGGTGCCCAACACGCAGATGCGCAGGGTGCTGGAAACCGGCCAGGCCATCCTGATCGACCTGCTCACCAACCGGGCCGGCACGTTCGTGGTGAGCCGCCTGCCGCTGCGCGACGAGCAAAGCGGTGAGCTCATTGGCGCCATCGGCATCGTGCTGTTCGACCACCCCGAAACCACATTGCAGCCGTTGATCAGCAAGTTCGCGCACCTGCAGCGCGACCTGGACGACGCCCGCCGCGAACTGGCGAGCCAACGCCGCACCAAGTACACCCTGGCCAGCTTCGTCGGCGGCAGCCCGGCGGCGGTGGAGGTCAAGCGGCAAGCCAGACGGGCCGCGCTGTCGTCCAGCCCGGTTCTTCTGCTCGGTGAAACCGGCACCGGCAAGGAACTGCTGGCCCATGCGATCCACGCGGCTTCGGCCCGCGCTGCCGGACCGCTGGTCAGCGTCAACATCGCGGCCGTGCCCGACACCCTGCTCGAGGCGGAATTCTTCGGCGTGGCGCCGGGCGCCTACACCGGCGCCGACCGCAAGGGCCGCGACGGCAAGTTCAAGCTGGCCGACGGCGGCACGTTGTTCCTCGACGAGATCGGCGACATGCCGCCCAGCCTGCAGCCCAAACTGCTGCGCGCGCTGCAGGAAGGCGAGATCGAGCCGCTGGGCTCCAACAAGGTGATCCCCTTCGATGCCCGCGTCATCGCCGCCACCTCGCGCGATCTCGCGGCCTTGGTGCGCGAGGGCAAGTTCCGCGAGGACCTGTATTACCGTCTGAACGTTCTGCCGATTCGCGTGCCGCCGCTGCGCGAGAGAAGGCCCGACATCCCGGCCCTGGTCGAGGTGCTCGCGGAGGATATGGCGCTGCGCAGCGGGTCGGCGCCGCCGGAGCTCAGCGCCGACGCGGTCGCGCTGTTGTCGGCGCAGACCTGGCGCGGCAACATCCGCGAGCTGCGCAACGTGCTGGAACAGGCGGCGATGCGCAGCGATTCCCAGCACATCGAGGTGCAGCATCTCGAGGAAGTGCTGCGCGAGTCGGGCGTCAAGCAGATTGCCCCACCCATTCCAGCAGCGCCCATACCGACGGACGGCTCGCCGTCGCGGGTGCTGCGGCCCCTGGCCGAACAAGTGGCCGAACTGGAGCGGCGGGCGATAGACGCCGCGCTCACGGCGACCGGCGGCAACAAGCTGGCGGCCGCCAAACTGCTGGGAATTTCCCGCGCCAAGCTCTACGAGCGCCTGGAAGCCAGTGTCTGATTTTCAGACATATGTATGGCAATCAGTCAGATTGCGCTGTCTGAAAATCAGACACAGGAGAGCCGCGTAGTAAATTTTCCTTTATGAATCAACGAGGTTCAGATTGGCACGACACATGCTGTACTCAGCCGCTATCCGTAGTTACTAATAGGAGACATTCCATGCAACGTCGCACCTGGGTCGCGCTCGCAGCGCTCGCAGCCACCGCTTTCGCCTTGCCCCAAGCCTTCGCCCAAGGCAAGGACATCAAGATCGCCCACGTCTACAGCCGCACCGGCCCGCTCGAGGCCTATGGCAAGCAGACGCAGACCGGCCTGTTGATGGGCCTGGAGTACGCGACCGGCGGAACCATGACCGTGAACGGCCGCAAGATCGTGCTGATCGAAAAGGACGACCAGGGCAAGCCCGACCTGGGCAAGTCGCTGCTCGCCACCGCTTACTCCGACGACAAGGTGGATCTGGCCATCGGCCCGACCTCTTCGGGTGTGGCGCTGGCCATGCTGCCGGTCGCCGAGGAATACAAGAAGATCCTCCTGGTCGAGCCGGCCGTTGCCGATTCGATCACCGGCGAAAAATGGAACAAGTACATCTTCCGCACCGGGCGCAACAGCTCGCAGGACGCCATCTCCAATGCGGTGGCCCTGGACAAGCCGGGTGTCACCATCGCCACCCTGGCCCAGGACTATGCGTTCGGCCGTGACGGCGTGAAGGCCTTCAAGGAGTCGATCAAGACCGCCAAGATCGTCCATGAGGAATACCTGCCGGCCAACACCACCGACTTCACCGCGGGCGCGCAGCGCCTGATCGACAAGCTGAAGGACCAGCCCGGCCGCAAGGTGATCTGGATCGTCTGGGCCGGCTCCGGCAACCCGTTCAAGATCGCCGACCTCGACCTGAAGCGCTATGGCATCGAGATCGCCACCGGCGGCAACATCCTGCCGGCGATGGTGGCCTACAACCAGTTCCCGGGCATGGAAGGCGCGAGCTACTACTACTTCGGCTTCTCCAAGAACCAGCCCAACCTGTGGCTGGTGACCAACCACTACCAGCGCTTCCAGAGCCCGCCCGACTTCTTCACGGCCGGTGGCTTCTCCGCTGCCATGGCCATCGTCTCGGCGCTGAAGAAAACCAACGCCGACACCACCACCGACAAGCTCATCACCGCCATGGAAGGCATGAGCTTCGACACGCCCAAGGGCATGATGACCTTCCGCAAGGAAGATCACCAGGCCATGCAGTCGATGTACCACTTCCGCGTGGCGCCCGGCGCCAAGCAGGGCGCGATGGCCGACCTTCACCTCGTGAAGGAAATCAAGCCGTCGGAAATGAACGTGCCGATCCGCAACAAGCGGTAGACCGTTTCCACAGGGGCGGCCGCCCCTCTTTTTGCTTCGTTTGAGAAAACCCCCGGAGACACGGGGGGAGGGATCGGTTTGCCGATCACCAACTGGAGACAACTCAATGACGTTCAAATTGCTTCGTATATGCGCTGCTTCGGCGGCCCTGTTGTCGGGGGCGGCCTTCGCCGCGGTCAACCTGCCGGCCCTCAATATCGACAAGACCCAGACGACAGTCTCGGGCCTGTCGTCGGGCGGCTTCATGGCCGTTCAACTGCACGTGGCGTACTCCGCCACGTTCAAGAAGGGCGCCGGCGTCGTCGCGGGCGGGCCGTTCTACTGCGCCGAGGGGTCCGTGGTGAACGCCACCGGCCGCTGCATGGCGAGCCCGGCCGGTATCCCGACCAGCTCGCTGGTCAGCACCACCAACAACTGGGCGCAGCAAGGCCTGATCGACCCGGTCTCGAACCTGCAGAGCTCCAAGGTCTACATGTTCTCCGGCACGCTGGACGATGTGGTCAAGCCGGGCGTGATGGATGCGCTCAAGACCTACTACAACAGCTTCGTGCCGGCGGCCAATGTCGTCTACAAGAAGGACATCGCGTCCCAGCACGCTATGGTCACCGACGACTACGGCAGCGCCTGTTCGTTCAAGGGCGCGCCGTACATCAACGACTGCAACTTCGACCTGGCCGGCGCTATCCTGCAGCAGCTCTATGGCACGCTGAATCCCCGCAACGCCAACGTGCTGCCCGCCGCCAACTTCGTGCAGTTCAACCAGAGCCAGTTCATCACCGGCCACGGCATGGCGACCACCGGCTGGGCCTATGTCCCACAGGCCTGCAGCAGCGGAACACAATGCCGCGTTCACGTGGTGCTGCATGGTTGCAAGCAGAACGAGAACGACGTCCAGCAGCAGTACGTGAAGAACACAGGCTACAACCGCTGGGGGGACACCAACAATATCGTCATGCTCTATCCGCAGACCAGCGTGGCGGCCACCAACAGCTGCTGGGACTGGTGGGGCTACGACAGCGCTAACTACTCCAAGAAATCCGGCCCGCAGATGGTTGCGATCAAGGCGATGGTGGACCAGGTTTCCAGCGGCACGCCGGCATCCACGTTGCCGGCCCCGACCGGCGTGGCGACCTCGGGCGCGACCACCAGCACGATGAACATCGGCTGGAATGCCGTGACCGGCGCGACCGGCTACAACGTCTACCGGGCGGGCAACAAGGTGAACGCCTTGCCGGTGACGAGCACCGCCTACACGGACAGCGGCCTGGCGGCGGGCACCACGTATTCCTGGACCGTGAAATCGCTGGACGCCAACAACGCGGAGAGCGCTGCATCGGCTGCTGCCAGCGGCACCACCACCGGCGCACCGCCGCCAGTGGCCACCTGCTACACCTCGTCCAACTACGCCCACACGACCGCGGGCCGGGCCTACACGGCGGGTGGCTACACCTACGCCAACGGCTCCTCGCAGAACATGGGCCTGTGGAACGTTTTCATCACCACCACCTTGAAGAAGACCGGCACGAACTACTACGTGATCGGGACCTGCTCTTGAACAGTTGGGGACAGAGCTGAAGATCTGTCCCGCAAGCAATAAAGGAACCATGAGCCTACTCGCCACCAAGGACCTCACGATCCGCTTCGGCGGCCACGTGGCGGTGAACGCCGTGACCTGCGCTTTCCAGCCGGGCACGCTCACCGCCATCGTCGGCCCCAACGGCGCGGGAAAGACCACCTACTTCAACCTGATCTCCGGCCAGCTCAAGGCGAGCGCCGGGCAGGTCACGCTCGATGGGCGCGACCTGTCCGGCTTCTCGCCGTCCGAGCGCACCCGCGCCGGGCTGGGCCGGGCGTTCCAGCTCACCAACCTGTTCCCGCGCCTCACGGTGATGGAGAACATCCGGTTGGCCGTGCAGGCCACGCGGGAAGGGCCGCACCGGCACGGGCTGAATTTGTGGAGCATCTGGAGCGATCACCGTGAGCTGATGGAGCGCGCCGATGAGATCCTGGTGGCGGTGGCCTTGGCCGACAAGGAGAACGAACTGGTGGCCAACCTGCCGCACGGCGACCAGCGCAAGCTGGAGGTGGCCTTGTTGATGGCGCTGGAGTCGAAGGTGTTCATGTTCGACGAGCCGACCGCGGGCATGAATGCCGCCGAAGCGCCGGTGATCCTGAACCTGATCCGCAAGCTCAAGGAAGACCCGAGCAAGACCATCCTGCTGGTGGAGCACAAGATGGACGTGGTGCGCGAGCTGGCCGACCGCATCATCGTGCTGCACAACGGCACGCTGGTGGCCGACGGCGAACCGGCCGACGTGATCGCGTCGCCGATCGTGCAGGAAGCCTATCTGGGCGTGGCCGTGAAGGCGGAGGCCGCATGAACGAGAACCTGCTTACTCTGCAAGGCGTGCACACGCACATCGGCGCGTATCACATCCTGCACGGGGTGGACCTGTCGGTGCCGCGCGGCAAGCTCACCATGCTGCTGGGCCGCAACGGCGCCGGCAAGACCACCACGCTGCGCACCATCATGGGCCTGTGGCACGCATCCCAGGGCACCATTACCTTCAACGGCCAGGACATCACGAAGCACGCCACGCCGCAGATCGCGTCGATGAACGTGGCCTACGTGCCCGAGAACATGGGGATCTTCGCCGACCTCACCGTCAAGGAAAACATGCTGCTGGCCGCGCGCCAGGCCAAGCATGCCGGCCAGATGGACGAGAAGCGTCTGAAGTGGATCTTCTCGCTGTTCCCGGCGGTGGAGAAATTCTGGAACCATCCGGCCGGCAAGCTGTCCGGCGGGCAAAAGCAGATGCTGGCCGTGTCGCGGGCCATCGTGGAGCCGCGCGAGCTGCTGATCATCGACGAGCCCAGCAAGGGCCTGGCGCCCGCGATCATCAACAACATGATCGACGCCTTCGCGCAGCTCAAGGCGAGCGGCGTCACGATCCTGCTGGTGGAGCAGAACATCAATTTCGCCAAGCGGCTGGGCGACACCGTCGCCGTGATGGACAACGGCGTGGTGGTCCATGCGGGCTCCATGAAGGAACTGGCCGAAGACGAGGCCTTGCAACATTCGCTGCTGGGGTTGGCCATATGAAAAACATAGATTTCGACTGGAAGCCGATGGCGCTGGTGCCGGTGCTGGCGCTGGTGGTCCTGCCGTTCATCGGCTCGGGCTCGACCTGGGTCACGCTCACCGTCGCCGGCCTGGCGATGGGCATGATCATCTTCATCATCGCCTCGGGCCTGACCTTGGTGTTCGGCCTGATGGACGTGCTGAACTTCGGCCACGGCGTGTTCATCGCGCTGGGCGCCTTCGTGGCGACCAGCGTGCTGGGCAGCATGGGCGACTACACCTCGTCCGAGAGCCTGTGGCGCAACATGCTGGCGGTGCTGCCGGCCATGATCATCGCGATGCTGGTGGCCGGCGCTGTCGGCCTGGCCTTCGAACGCTTCATCGTGCGCCCCGTGTACGGCAACCACCTGAAGCAGATCCTGATCACCATGGGCGGCATGATCATCGGCGAAGAGCTGATCAAGGTGATCTGGGGCCCGCTGCAGATTCCGTTGCCCTTGCCACAGGGCATGCGCGGCGCCATCCTGCTGGGCGACGCGGCCGTGGAGAAGTACCGAGTCATCGCCGTCGTCGTGGGTCTGCTGGTGTTCGGCATCCTGCTGTGGGTGCTGACCCGCACCAAGATCGGCCTGTTGATCCGGGCCGGCGTGCAGGACCGCGAGATGGTCGAGTCGCTCGGCTACCGCATCAAGGTGCTATTCATCGGCGTGTTCGTGGTCGGCAGCGGCCTGGCGGGCCTGGGCGGCGTGATGTGGGGCCTGTACCAGCAGAACGTGATCCCGCAGATGGGGGCGCAGGTCAACGTGCTGATCTTCATCGTGCTGATCATCGGCGGCCTGGGGTCCACCACGGGTGCGCTGGTGGGGGCCTTGCTGGTCGGGCTGATGGCCAACTACACCGGCTTTCTCATTCCCAAGGCGGCGCTGTTCTCGAACATCGCGCTGATGATGGCCATCCTGTTGTGGCGGCCCCAGGGCGTCTACGCGCTGAGCAAGTGAGCACATAGCATGCTGAAGCGAATTCTTTCCAACGATTTCCCCCGCAACCGCATCCTGGCCGTCGTGCTGGTCGTGCTGCTGCTGGCCCTGGCCTTCATGCCGTTCATCTTCCCGGGCGTGAAAGCGCTGAACGTGGCGGCCAAGATCCTGGTGTTCGTCGTGCTCGTGGCCAGTTTCGACCTGCTGCTGGGCTATACGGGCATCGTGAGCTTTGCCCACACCATGTTCTTCGGCATCGGCGCCTATGGCATCGCCATTGCGTCCACGCGCATGGGACCGGGCTGGTCGGCGATCGTCGTGGGCCTGGCGGTGGCGCTGGCCTTGTCGTTCGTGCTGGCGCTGGTCGTCGGCCTTTTTTCGTTGCGGGTGCGGGCGATCTTCTTCTCGATGATCACGCTGGCGGTGGCGGCGGCATTCCAGACGCTGGCGTCGCAGCTGTCGGAGCTCACCGGCGGCGAGGACGGGCTCACTTTCAAGATGCCGGAAGTGCTGTCGCCCAGTTACCAGCTGTCCGAGACCCCGTTCCTGGGCGTCTCGCTGGACGGCCGGCTGATCTGCTATTACCTGCTGTTCGTCACGGCCCTGATCCTGCTGCTGGCGATGCTGCGCATCGTCAACTCGCCGTTCGGCCGGGTGCTGCAGGCGATTCGCGAGAACGAGTTCCGCGCCGAGGCGATCGGCTACCGGGTCGTGGTGTATCGCACTACCTCGAGCATCCTGTCGGCGCTGTTCGCCACCGTGGCGGGCGCGATGCTCGCCATCTGGCTGCGCTACAACGGGCCCGATACGTCGTTGTCCTTCGAGATCATGCTCGACGTGCTGCTGATCGTGGTCATCGGCGGCATGGGAACCATCTACGGCGCCGCCATCGGCTCGGGTGTGTTCGTGATCGCCCAGAGCTACCTGCAAGACCTTCTCAAGCTCGGCAGCGACGCCACATCGGGCCTGCCCTGGCTGTCGGCGCTGTTGTCGCCCGACCGCTGGCTGCTCTGGCTCGGGCTGCTGTTCGTGCTGTCCGTCTACTACTTTCCCACCGGTGTGGTGGGGCGCCTGCGGGCCATGCGCGCCCGTCCCTAGGAAGCAGCCATGAATTACAGCTCACGTTACGCGACCTGCGCGGGCCGCGAGATCCACTACACCGAGTGGGGCTCGCAGCACAGCCAAACGGTGATCGCATGGCATGGCCTGGCGCGCACCGGGCGCGATATGGACGAGCTGGCCGAGCACCTCTCCAGCCACTTCCGCGTCATTTGCCCGGACACCTTGGGGCGGGGCTTCAGCCAATGGAGTCCCGATCCGGGCAATGAATACACCTTGGCCTTCTACGCCAAGCTGGCCGCCGGGCTGTTCGACCAGCTGAAGATCGCCGAGGCGCATTGGGTCGGCACCTCGATGGGCGGCGCGATCGGCACCGTGTGCGCGGCAGGAATTTTCGAGCCGCAGCTCAAGGGGCGCATCAAGAGCCTCGTGATCAACGACAACGCCCCGCGCCTGGGCGAGGCGGCGCTTGCGCGCATCCGCGCTTACGCGGGCAGTCCGCCCGCATTCGACACGATGGCCCAGCTGGAGGCGTTCTTTCGCCAGGTGTACAAGCCGTTCGGCTGGCTCAGCGATGCGCAATGGCGGCGCCTGACCGAAACCTCGACGCGCCGTCTGCCCGATGGCCGCGTCACCCCGCATTACGACCCTGCGATGGTGCGGCAGTTCATCGATCATCCGAACGACTATGACCTGTGGGAACACTACGACGCGATCCAGATTCCCGTGCTTTGCCTGCGCGGCGCCGAGTCGGATCTCGTCCTGCGCGATGCCACGGAAGAAATGATGCGCAGGGGCCCGGGCCTGCTGGGGCTCGCAAGCGTTGTGGAGATACCCGGCTGCGGCCATGCGCCCGCATTGAACGTTCCGGAGCAGCTGAACCTGGTGACCGCGTTCATCGAGGCTAGCGCGGCGCTCCCATAGCCAGGGCCCTTTCACGCGAACGGGCCAGCGCCTCGGCATCGGCAGTCTCGCCGGTGGGCCAGCCCGCGAGGTGCTGCTGTGCGACGTTTCCGAGCGCTGCGATCCAGGCTGCCTCGTCGTTCAGGCAGGGGATGTAGTGAAAGTCCTTTCCTCCTGAAGTCAGGAAAGCCTGCCGGCCCTCCTGCGCGATTTCTTCCAGGGTTTCCAGGCAGTCCCCGGTGAAGCCGGGACAGACCACGTCGACTCGCGCCACGCGCCGAGCCAGCGCACGCAGGGTGGGATCGGTGTAGGGCTCCAGCCATTTCGCCTTGCCGAAACGCGACTGGAAGGTCACCGTGTACTGGTCTTTTTCCAGCCGCAGCTGGGTGGCCAGCAGACGCGCGGTCTTCTGGCATTGGCAGTGGTAAGGGTCGCCCAGATGCAGGGTGCGCTCGGGTACGCCGTGGAAGCTCATGACCAGGTGATCTCCGCGTCCGTGCTCCCGCCAATACCGCTCGACCCGCCGGACCAGCGCCTGCACGTAGCCGCGATCGTCGTGGTAGTGATTCACGAATCGCAGTTCCGGCAGGTGGCGAGTCCCGGCGGACCATGAGGCCACCGCGTCGACCAGGCTGGCCGTGGTCGTGCCGGAGTACTGCGGATAGGCCGGCAGGATGAGGATGCGGGTCGCGCCCTCGGCCTTGAGCGCCTCCAGCTGCGACGCGATCGAAGGGCTGCCGTAGCGCATGGCATAGCGCACCTTGACCCGGTGGCCATGCTCGCCCAGCCAGCCTTGCAGCAGTTTGGCTTGCTTGTCGGTCCACAACTTCAGCGGCGAGCCGTCGGGTGTCCAGATGGTGGCGTACTTGGCGGCAGACTTCGCCGATCGCAGCGGCAGGATCAGGCCGTACAGCAGGGGCAGCCACGCGATGCGGGGAATCTCGACGACCCGCGGATCACTCAGGAATTCGGCCAGATATCGCCGCACCGCCGCAGGCGTCGGCTCGTCTGGGGTGCCGAGGTTGCAATACAGCACCGCGATTTGCGGCGCCCGGCCGTGGGCAAAATCTGAAGAAGGCATGAGGTATTCTCACTGAATGCAGCCCCCACGTTCACTTCGTTCTCTGCCCCCCGAGGGGGCGCATGCCTGCCTAGAGGCGGCTCGTCGGAGGGCATGATGCTGGACCTTGCAAGAATCAAGGCCATCTCCTTGGACCTTGACGACACCCTGTGGCCGATCTGGCCCACCATCGAGCGGGCCGAGAAGGTGCTGCACGACTGGTTGGTGGAGCACGCGCCCATGGCCGCCGCGCTTTTTTCCAGTCCTTCAGCGTTGCGCGAAATTCGCGACTACATGGCGGCCAATCGGCCCGACCTGAAGAACGACCTGAGCGCCGTGCGCCGCGAGTCCATCCGCCTGGCGCTCTATAGGGCAGGAGAGAACCCGCTGCTGGCCGAGGAGGCATTCGAGGCCTTCTTTGCCGAACGCCAGCGGGTGACGCTGTACGAGGACGCCTTGCCTGCGCTGCAGTTCCTGTCGGAGCGCTTCCCGCTGGTGAGCCTGTCCAACGGCAACGCCGACCTGCAGCGAGTCGGCCTGGGCCCGTACTTCCGTGCGGCAATTTCGGCGCGCGAGTTCGGCGTGGGCAAGCCCGATTCGCGCATCTTCCACGCCGCCGCCGGCGCCGTGGACGTGACGCCCGCCGACGTGCTGCATGTGGGCGACGACGCCACCCTTGACGCGCTGGGCGCGCTCAACGCCGGCATGCAAGCGGCCTGGGTGAACCGCGCCGACCATCTCTGGCCGCACGAGGCGCAGCCTCAGGTCACGCTCACCAACCTGACCGAACTCTGCGAATTGTTCAGGGCGTAGGGGCAGGACGCGACCGTCCCCGCATCGCGGCACGCGGTACCCGGCAGGGGCTCATACTGTGGCGGTCGGCGCTTTCTGCGCCGACTCCGCTGCGAGGCTCGGCCTGGGGTCGGCGTCGCGAAACTCACTACGCGCCCCAAGGCCGCTGCGTTCAAACAGCCGCGACGAGTCAGTAACGAAGCGCTGCGCGCCCGCCCCCAGGCCGAGCCTCGCAGCCGCCACAGAAATCGCCCCCGCCGGGTACCGCCTGCCGCGAGCCAACGCGGTGGGCGTGCGGTGCGACGAATACCAACCACCTCTCTGCAAAGGCGTGTCCGGGCACGCCTTTGCCACGTGCCTTCTGCTTTGCCACCAGAGGCTTAGAGCCGGCCCAGCGCCTGGACCTTCCACGCCAGCCAGAACTTGCGCAGTGGCGTCAGGCTGACGCGCTGATGCAGCACCTGGAAACCGTCTCGCTCGATCTCGCGCAACAAGGTGCGGTAGATGCTGGCCATCATCAGCCCGGGTTTCTGGCTGCGCCGGTCGGCTGGCGGCAGCAGCGCCAGCGCCTGGTCATAGAGCTGCTGCGCGCGGTCGGCCTGGAACTTCATGAGCGCGGTGAAGCGGTCCGAGTACTTGCGGTTGAGGATCTCGTGGGCCTTCACGTCGAACTGCTGCAACTCGCTCACCGGCAGGTAGACACGTCCGCGCAGCGCGTCCTCGCCGACGTCGCGGATGATGTTGGTGAGCTGGAAGGCCAGCCCCAGCTTGTGGGCATATTCCGTTGTCTGCGGGTCGGCCTGGCCGAAGATGCGCGCCGAGACCTCGCCGACGATGCCGGCCACCAGGTGGCAGTAGCGCTCCAGGCCGGCAAAGTCGAGGTAGCGGGTCTGCTCCAGGTCCATCTGGCAGCCTTCGATCACCGCCTGGAGCTGCCGCTCTTCGATGCCGAAGTCGGCGGCGCAGGGCATCAGGGCCTTCATCACCGGGTGGCTGGCCTCGCCGCGGAAGGACTTGGCCACCTCGGCTTGCCACCAGGCGAGCTTGGTCCTCGCTATGCCCGGATCGCTGACTTCATCGACGACGTCGTCCACCTCGCGGCAGAAGGCATAGAAAGCCGTGATGGCGGCGCGGCGTGGCTTGGGCAGGAAGAGAAAGGCGTAATAGAAGCTGCTTCCCGAGGTAGCGGCCTTCTCCTGAACGTACTCTTGCGGTGTCATGGATGAGGATTGTCCCATCGCAGGCGGGCGAAGGACGATTGCAGCGCCGCGCGGCCTGCCAGCGTGAAGGCGAGGCGGGCCATCATCGTGCGGACTTCGTGGCGCGGCACCTTCACCTTGTGCCGCAGGCGCTGCGGGCCGGCCGACCGCATCAACGCCAGCGTCCGGGCTGCGAGCAACGCCGGCAGGGCGCTGGCGGCGCGCACCCTGCGGCTGTTGACGGCGTCGGCGTAGCGCATGCCGAGCGCGATCCGGTCCTGGGCATGGGCATGCCATCGCCGCCAGACAACTTCGAAGCGCTCCGGGTGGTTCAGGATGTCTTCTGGAGCCACCCCGGCAGCGGCGAGTTCGTCCGCCGGAAAGTAGCA
Organism: Caenimonas soli; assembly: GCF_013155545.1. Taxonomy (GTDB): domain Bacteria; phylum Pseudomonadota; class Gammaproteobacteria; order Burkholderiales; family Burkholderiaceae_C; genus Ramlibacter; species Ramlibacter soli. The sequence goes on from NZ_JABJVV010000011.1 coordinate 73,226, forward strand.
GCGCCCCGCGGCCAGGTCGGCCCCGGCATCGCGCAGGATGTTCACCAGCTGCAGCCCCATGCCAAAGCCGCGACCGAGTTCGCGCATCTCCTGTTGCGGCAGCGTGGCAAAGCCAGGCAGGTGCCGAAAGCACAGATCCGTCCAGAACTCGCCCACGCAGCCGGCCACCAGGTAGGTGTATTCGTGCAGCTGCTCGGCCGAATCCAGCGCGCGCGGCGGCAGGTCCTGGCCAAAGCGCTCTATGTCGAGGGCTTGGCCCCGGGTGATGTGGCGAAGCACGGCGCGTACATCCTCACGGTCCGCCGGCGCCAGTTCATCCAGCCAGCGCAGGCAGTGGGGCAGGGCGCGGACGAGAGCGCGTTCTTGCGGATCTTGCTGCAGCGGGGCGAACGAGGCGGACAGGCGGGCCACGGCGAGTGCGGGGATCCGGCCATCGACGGCCGCGGCCCAGGTTTCCAGATGGGCCCGGCGCTCGCTTGGCCGTAGCTCAGCCGTGTCGGCCAGCGTATCGGCCGCGCGCGCCAGCAGGTAGGCCACCCCGATCGGCCGGCGCAGCGGAGCTGGCAGCAGGCGGATCGAGACATAAAAGGAGCGCGAAACCCCGCGCAGGAGCACCAGCATGTGGGGGTTTGAGCGATCGGCAGGGGACATGGTCAAAGCCCCGGATTGTCGCTTGACAAGCATAGGCAATTACCCTAGATTACTAACCGGTCAGTCATTAGTGACTTTATTCGCATACTTTCAGCTCAGGTCAGCCATGCCTAAACTGCCTTCACCGCTCCATTCGCGCTACACACTCGCACTTGCCCTGGCTGCCTCGCTGGCAGTCGCGGCCTGCTCCAAGACCGAGGCGAACCCGGAGCCGGTTCGCGCCGTCAAGGTGATGACCGTGGGGGTCGATACCTTCAAATCGGGCTACGAATTCGCGGGCGAAGTGCGGCCTCGGGTGGAGTCCCGGCTGGGATTTCGGGTGGCCGGCAAGATCGTCAAGCGCCAGGCAGAACTGGGCCAGCGAGTGAAGGCCGGTCAGGTCCTGGCGCAGCTGGATCCCCGTGACTTTCAATTGGCCGCCGACGCGGCCCGCGCGCAGGTCGCGGCTGCCAGCACCAATCGCGATCTGGCGGCCGCTGACTTCAAGCGCTACGCCACCCTGAAGGACCAGAACTTCATCAGCGGCGCCGAACTCGAGCGCCGCGAAACTTCCCTGAAAGCGGCCCAGGCGCAGCTCGATCAGGCCAAGGCGCAGCTCGCGTCGCAGGGCAACCAGGCCGGCTACACCAACCTCGTTGCCGACGTCTCCGGCGTGGTCACCGCCGTCGAGGCCGAGTCGGGCCAGGTGGTGACCGCCGGCACGCCGATCGTGCGCATCGCCCAGGACGGGCCGCGCGACGTGGTGTTCTCGGTACCCGAAGACAAGATCGTGGCCATCAAGCCGGGCTCCGACGTGTCGGTGCGCGTCTGGGCGAACGGCGGCACGGCGCTCCCAGGCAAAGTGCGTGAAGTCGCCGCCAGCGCCGACCCGGTGACGCGGACCTATTCCGTCAAGGTGTCGCTCGACGCCGCCACAGCACCGGCGCTGGGCTCCACGGCCTATGTGTCGCCGCAGGCCCTCAGCCATGTCGGCACGCCCGTGATCAAGCTGCCGACCGGCGCGCTGCGCAAGGAAGGGGCGGGCACGGCGGTCTGGGTGCTCGACAAGGCGACCATGACGGTGAAATCGCAGCCGGTGCAGATCGCCACGGCCGACGGCAACGAAGCCGTGATCGCTGCCGGCCTGCAACCGGGCATGCTGGTGGTTTCCGCCGGTGTGCACGTGCTGTCGCCCGGGCAGAAGGTGACGATCTACCAGGAGAAGGTGTCGGCGGTGAATGCCGTGGCCCAGGCGCCCTCGACGTTGCCTGTCGCGAAGTGAGGCTGCCATGACGCAGATCCAACCGAAAGAGGGTTTCAACCTCTCCAAATGGGCGCTCGATCACCCCGCGCTCACGCGCTACCTGATGGTCGTGCTGATGCTGCTTGGCTTCGTCTCGTACTTCCAGCTGGGCCAGGACGAAGATCCGCCGTTCACCTTCCGCGCCATGGTGGTTCGCACCTACTGGCCCGGCGCCACCGCGCAACAGGTCGCCGAACAGGTGACCGACAAGATCGAGCGGGCGCTGCAGGAAGCGCCCTATGCCGACAAGATCCGCAGCTACTCCAAGCCGGGCGAGTCGCAGATCATTTTCCAGATCAAGGATTCGTCCAAGCCGGGTGACGTGGCCAATGTCTGGTACACGGTGCGCAAGAAAATCGGCGACATGCGCTTCCAGCTGCCCGGAGGCATCCAGGGCCCGTTCTTCAACGATGATTTCGGTGACGTCTACGGCGTGATCTACGCGCTGGAGTCGGATGGCGGCTTCAACTATGCCGAACTCAAGACCTTCGCCGATGACGTGCGCCAGCAACTGCTGCGGGTGCCGGACGTCGCCAAGGTCGAACTGTTCGGCGTGCAGGACGAGAAGCTCTACGTCGAGATTTCGCAGAAGCGCCTGGCGCAGCTGGGGCTGGACCTGAACCAGGTGCTGCAGCAGCTGGGGCAGCAGAATGCCGTCGAATCCGCGGGCGCCGTGCAGACACCGCTGGACGTGGTGCAAGTGCGCGTCGGCGGGCAGTTCGAGGCGGTGGAGGAGCTGCGGGCCATGCCGATCCGCGGTACCTCGGGCAACCAGCTGCGCCTGGGCGATATCGGCGAGATCAAGCGCGGCTACGCCGACCCGCCGGTCGTCAAGGTGCGGCACCAGGGCAAGGAAGTCATCGCGCTGGGCGTCTCCATGGCCAAGGGCGGCGACATCATCAAGCTAGGCAAGTCGCTGAAGACGACGTTCAACCGCATCGAGGACGGCCTGCCGGCCGGCATCAAGCTGGTGCAGATCCAGGACCAGCCGAGCGCCGTTTCCAACTCCGTCAACGAGTTCGTGCGCACGCTCATCGAGGCCGTGCTCATCGTGCTGGCGGTCAGCTTCATCGCGCTGGGCCTGCACAAGCGCCCCGATGCCGCCACGCTCCCCTTGTGGAAGCGCTACTACGTGGACATGCGGCCCGGCCTGGTGGTGGGCATCACGATTCCCCTGGTGCTGGCCGTCACCTTCCTGGCCATGGACTACTGGGGCATCGGCCTGCACAAGATTTCGCTGGGGTCTCTGATCATCGCGCTGGGCCTGCTGGTGGACGACGCCATCATTGCCGTGGAGATGATGGTGCGCAAGATGGAGGAGGGCTACGACAAGGTCCGCGCCGCCACCTTCGCCTACGAGATCACGGCCATGCCCATGCTGACCGGCACGCTGATCACGGCGACCGGCTTCCTGCCGATCGGCATGGCGAAATCGACCGTGGGCGAGTACACCTTCGCCATCTTCGCGGTGACGGTGATCGCCCTGGTTCTGAGCTGGCTGGTGTCGGTGTATTTCGTTCCCTACCTGGGCACCTTGCTGCTCAAGCCCAAGCCGGTTCCCGCCAGCGGCGACCATCAAGAGCATTTCGACACGCCGTTCTACCGCACCTTCCGCCGCATGGTCGACTGGTGCGTCGAGCACCGCTGGATCACCATCGGCGCCACGCTGCTGATATTCGCACTGGGCATCGTCGGTATGGGCCAGGTGCAGCAGCAGTTCTTCCCCGATTCCAGCCGCCCGGAGATCATGGTGGACGTCTGGTTCCCCGAGGGAACCTCGTTCGCGGCCAACGAAGAAGTCACCAAGCGGGTGGAACAGCGCCTGCGCAGCGAAGCGGGCGTCACCGCCGTGAGCACCTGGGTCGGTTCGGGCGTGCCGCGCTTCTACCTGCCTCTGGACCAGGTGTTCCCGCAGACCAACGTCTCGCAGTTCATCGTGCTGCCGAAAGACCTGAAAGTGCGCGAGACGCTGCGCGTCAAGCTGCCCGCCTTGCTGGCGCAGGAATTCCCGGAGGTGCGCGGCCGCGTCAAGCTGCTGCCCAATGGCCCGCCTGTTCCTTACCCCGTGCAGTTCCGCGTCGTCGGGCCCGACCCCGTCGGCTTGCGCGAGCGTGCCGACGAGGTGAAGGCCGTGATGCGCGCCAGCCCCAATACGCGCGGCGTGAACGACAACTGGAACGAGTCGGTGAAGGTGCTGCGCCTGGAAGTGGACCAGTCCAAGGCGCGCGCGCTGGGCGTGACCAGCCAATCCATCGCCCAGGCCTCCAAGACCATCCTCACGGGTACCAACGTGGGCCAGTACCGCGAGGGCGACAAGCTGATCGACATCGTGCTGCGCCAGCCGCTGGACGAGCGCAACGCCATCACCGATATCGCCAACGCCTACCTGCCGACGGCCTCGGGCAAGTCGATCCCGCTGACCCAGATCGCCAAGCCGGTGTTCACCTGGGAGCCGGGCGTGATGTGGCGCGAGAACCGCGACTATGCGATCACGGTGCAGGGCGACATGGTCGAGGGCCTGCAAGGCGCGACCGTCACCAACGAGTTGCTGCCGCAGCTGAAGGCGCTGGAAAAGAAGTGGCCGCTCGGCTATTCGATCCAGGTGGCCGGTGCCGTGGAGGAGAGCTCCAAGGGCTCGTCTTCGATTTCGGCCGGCATCCCCATCATGCTGTTCATCACGTTCACGCTGTTGATGCTGCAGCTGCACAGTTTCAGCCGCGCCATGCTGGTGTTCCTGACCGGGCCACTCGGCATTGCCGGCGTGGCGGGCGCATTGCTGTTGCTGGGACGGCCGTTCGGCTTCGTCGCGTTGCTGGGCGTGATCGCGCTCATGGGCATGATCCAGCGCAACTCGGTGATCCTCATCGACCAGATCGAGCAGGACCGCGCCCGCGGCGTGCCGACCTGGGACGCGATCGTCGAATCCGCCGTGCGGCGCCTGCGTCCCATCGTGCTCACGGCCGCAGCCGCCGTGCTGGCCATGATCCCGCTGTCGCGCTCGGTGTTCTGGGGGCCCATGGCCGTGGCGATCATGGGCGGGCTGATCGTCGCCACGGTGCTGACCCTGCTGGCTTTGCCGGCGATGTACGCAGCCTGGTTCAGGGTCAAGCGGGGGGATGTCGCTCCCAATGAGCCCGGCTTCGCGGGGGCCGTTCCCATTCCCGCGTAAAATAGAAGGTTGACCGAATTTGGGCGGGCGGTCGGGTTATCCGACCGCCCGCTTTGACTTTGAGCTTAAGCGCGGGTGGCGAAATTGGTAGACGCACCAGGTTTAGGTCCTGACGCCAGCAATGGTGTGGGGGTTCGAGTCCCCCCCCGCGCACCAGAACACATTTAATCCAAGAGAGATCCATCATGGCCGTGACCGTTGAAACCCTTGAGAAGCTGGAACGCAAGATGACGCTGATGCTGCCCGTCAACGTCATCCAATCCGAAGTCGATTCCCGCCTGAAGCGCCTGGCGCGCACCGTGAAGATGGACGGTTTCCGTCCGGGCAAGGTGCCGATGACCGTCGTGGCCCAGCGCTACGGCTACTCGGTGCACTACGAGGTGATGAACGACAAGGTGGGCGAGGCGTTTGCCCAGGCCGCCAACGAGGCCAAGCTGCGCGTCGCCGGCCAGCCCAAGATCACCGAGAAGGAAGAGTCGCCCGAAGGCCAGCTGGCCTTCGACGCGGTGTTCGAGGTCTATCCCGAAGTGAAGATCGGCGACCTGGCTACCGCCGAAGTCGAGAAGCTCGGCACCGAGGTGACCGAGGCCGCCATCGACAAGACGCTGGACATCCTGCGCAAGCAGCGCCGCACCTTCGCCCAGCGCGCGCAGGACGCCGCTGCCCAGGAAGGCGACCGCGTGACCGTGGACTTCGAAGGCAAGATCGACGGCGAGACCTTCCAGGGCGGCAAGGCCGAAGACTTCCAGTTCCTGGTCGGCGAAGGCCAGATGCTCAAGGAATTCGAAGATGCCGTGCGCGGCATGAAAGCCGGCGAAAGCAAGACTTTCCCGCTGGCCTTCCCGGCCGACTATCACGGCAAGGACGTGGCGGGCAAGCAGGCCGATTTCATGGTCACCGTCAAGAAGATCGAAGCGGCGCACCTGCCCGAGGTCAACGAGGCCCTGGCCAAGTCGCTGGGCATCGCCGACGCGACCGTTGAAGGCCTGCGCGCCGACATCAAGAAGAACCTCGAGCGCGAAGTCAAGTTCCGCCTGCTGGCCAAGAACAAGCAGGCCGTCATGGATGCGCTGGTCGCCAAGGCCGAGCTGGATTTGCCCAAGTCGAGCGTGCAGGCCGAAGTGGACCGCATGATCGAAGGCGCCCGCGCCGACCTGAAGCAGCGCGGCGTCAAGGACGCCGACAAGCTGCCCGTTCCCGATGACATGTTCCGCCCGCAAGCCGAACGCCGCGTGCGGCTGGGCCTGGTGGTCGCCGAACTGGTACGCATCAACAACCTGCATGCCAAGCCCGAGCAGGTCAAGGCCCACGTTGAAGAGCTGGCGGCGAGCTACGAAAAGCCGACCGACGTGGTGCGCTGGTACTACAGCGACAACCGCCGCCTCGCCGAGGTCGAAGCCATCGTGATTGAGAACAATGTCACGGACTTCGTGTTGAAGCAGGCCAAGGTGGTCGACAAGAACGTGTCCTTCGACGACCTGATGGGCCAGCAGGGGTAAGGCATCGTCATGCCGGGCCTGTCCGGCATCCCACAGGGGCTTGCAGTCTCGGCCGCAAGCCCCATTTGCTTTTGGCGATAAAGTACACCCCAGCAAACGGAGTCTTCCCATGAGTTCACTTGAAACCCAGGCCCTCGGCATGGTGCCGATCGTCATCGAGCAATCCGGCCGTGGCGAACGGTCGTATGACATCTATTCGCGCCTGCTGCGCGAACGCGTGATTTTCCTGGTCGGTCCGGTGAACGACCAGACGGCCAACCTGGTGGTGGCGCAGCTGCTGTTCCTGGAGAGCGAAAACCCGGACAAGGACATCTCGTTCTACATCAACTCGCCGGGCGGCAGCGTGAGCGCCGGCATGGCGATCTACGACACGATGAACTTCATCAAGCCCGACGTTTCCACGCTGTGCACCGGCATGGCCGCGAGCATGGGCGCCTTCCTGCTGGCCGCCGGCGCCAAGGGCAAGCGCTTCTCGCTGCCGAACTCCAAGGTCATGATCCACCAGGTGCTGGGCGGCGCGCAGGGCCAGGCGACCGACATCGAGATCCATGCCAAGGAAATCCTGAAGACCAAGGAAACGATGAACCGCATCCTGGCCGAGCGCACGGGCCAGCCGATCGAGAAGATCCGGAACGACACGGAGCGTGACTATTTCCTCGATGCCGAGGAGGCCAAGGCCTACGGTCTGGTTGATCAGGTGATCTCCAGGCGCCCTTGAGGGGTCAAAAACCTCTGGTTGCATCGCAGCAACGGCGTTTCCTGTAACACGGGAAGCGCCGTTCTTTATTTAGTTATCATTGAATCTCAAGCAACGAGGCAAGGTCCCATGGCCGAGAAAAAAGGCTCTTCCAGCGAGAAAACGCTTTACTGCTCCTTCTGCGGTAAGAGCCAGCATGAGGTGAAGAAACTGATCGCGGGTCCGTCGGTCTTCATCTGCGACGAGTGCATCGACCTTTGCAACGAGATCATCCGCGACGAATTGCCCACGGGTGACGATCAACGCGAGGCGCGCGGCGACCTGCCGACCCCCAGCGAGATCAAGGCCAACCTCGACAACTACGTGATCGGCCAGGAGCCCGCCAAGCGCGGCCTGTCGGTGGCCGTGTACAACCACTACAAGCGCCTGCGCCACAAGGAAAAGGCCAAGAAGGACGACGTCGAGCTCACCAAGAGCAACATCCTCCTGATCGGGCCCACCGGCTCGGGCAAGACGCTGCTGGCCCAGACGCTCGCGCGCATGCTCGATGTGCCTTTCGTCATGGCCGACGCAACGACGCTGACCGAAGCCGGCTACGTGGGCGAGGACGTCGAGAACATCATCCAGAAGCTGCTGCAAAGCTGCAACTACGAAGTCGAGCGGGCCCAGCGCGGCATCGTCTACATCGACGAGATCGACAAGATTTCCCGCAAGTCCGACAACCCCTCCATCACCCGCGACGTGTCGGGCGAGGGCGTGCAGCAGGCCCTGCTGAAGCTGATCGAAGGCACGATGGCCAGCGTGCCGCCCCAGGGCGGGCGCAAGCACCCGAACCAGGACTTCCTGCAGATCGACACGACCAACATCCTGTTCATCTGCGGCGGCGCCTTCTCCGGCCTGGAGAAGGTGATCGAGCAGCGCACCGAAACCTCGGGCATCGGCTTTGGCGCCTCGGTGAAAAGCAAGGCGCAGCGCAGCCTCACGGACGTGTTCCGCGAGGTCGAGCCGGAAGACCTGATCAAGTTCGGCCTCATCCCCGAACTGGTGGGCCGCATGCCCGTGGTGGCCACCTTGTCCGAACTGAGCGAGGACGCCCTGGTGCAGATCCTCACCGAACCCAAGAACGCGCTGGTCAAGCAGTACGGCAAGCTGCTGGCCATGGAAGGCGTCGACCTGGAAATCCGCCCGAACGCCCTGCGCGCCATTGCCAAGCGAGCGCTGGCCCGCAAGACCGGGGCCCGCGGCCTGCGCTCGATCCTGGAGCAGTCGCTGATCGACACCATGTTCGAGCTGCCCAATACCGCCAACGTCGATAAGGTTGTGGTGGACGAATCCACGATCGAAGAGAACAAGCCACCCCTGCTGGTGTACCGCGAAGCCGCCAAAAAGGCCTAGCGCTTAATTTTCGAGTGATCTTTCGCACGAATCCAACCCTGACAGCCGCATTGCGATGCGGACGGGTTGAAAATCTCCCATTCCGGTCCATATTCGACTGAGATAGTAAAAAGGATCACCATGTCCGGACACGTTCCATTGCCCGCCACCGCCATCGACCTGCCGTTGCTGCCTTTGCGCGACGTCGTGGTCTTCCCGCATATGGTCATTCCGCTGTTCGTGGGCCGGCCCAAGAGCATCAAGGCGCTCGAGGCCGCCATGGAGGCCGAGCGGCGCATCATGCTGGTCGCCCAGAAAGCCGCCGCCAAGGACGAGCCTTCGGTTTCCGACATGTTCGAAGTCGGCTGCGTCTCCACCATCCTGCAGATGCTCAAGCTGCCTGACGGCACCGTGAAGGTGCTGGTCGAGGGCCAGCAGCGCGCCCGCGTCAACCGCATCGAGGACGGCGAGCAGCATTTCACGGCCAACGTCACGCCCGTGGATTCGGCCGAGAAAGACCCGAAGTCCAGCGAGATCGAAGCGTTGCGCCGTGCCGTGATGCAGCAGTTCGACCAGTACGTCAAGCTGAACAAGAAGATCCCGCCGGAGATCCTCACCTCCATCTCCAGCATCGACGATCCCGGCCGCCTGGCCGACACCATCGCCGCACACCTGCCGCTGAAACTCGATAACAAGCAGATCGTCCTGGACCTGGCCGACGTCAAGCTGCGCCTGGAAAACCTGTTCGAGCAGATCGAGCGCGAGGTCGACATCCTGAACGTCGACAAGAAGATCCGCGGCCGCGTCAAGCGCCAGATGGAAAAGAACCAGCGCGACTTCTACCTGAACGAGCAGGTCAAGGCGATCCAGAAGGAGCTGGGCGAGGGCGAAGAGGGCGCGGACATCGAAGAGATCGAAAAGAAGATCAAAGCCGCAAAGATGCCGAAGGACGCCAAGAAGAAGGCCGACGGCGAACTGAAAAAGCTCAAGCTGATGTCCCCGATGTCGGCCGAAGCCACGGTGGTGCGCAACTACATCGAGGTGCTCACGGGTCTGCCCTGGAGCAAGAAGACCAAGATCAAGCATGACCTCGGCCACGCCGAGGGCGTGCTGAACGAAGACCACTACGGCCTCGATAAGGTCAAGGACCGCATCCTCGAATATCTCGCGGTGCAACAGCGCGTCGACAAGGTCAAGGCGCCTATCCTGTGCCTGGTCGGCCCTCCCGGCGTCGGCAAGACCTCGCTGGGGCAGTCCATCGCCAAGGCGACGGGCCGCAAGTACGTGCGCATGGCCCTGGGCGGCATGCGCGACGAGGCCGAGATCCGCGGCCATCGCCGCACCTACATCGGCGCATTGCCGGGCAAGGTGCTGACCAACCTGAACAAGGCCGGTACGCGCAATCCGCTGTTCCTGCTCGATGAAATCGACAAGCTGGGCACCGACTTCCGCGGCGACCCTTCCAGCGCGCTGCTGGAGGTGCTGGACCCCGAGCAGAACCACAAGTTCGGCGACCACTATGTCGAGGTCGACTTCGACCTGTCCGACGTGATGTTCGTCGCCACCTCGAACTCGATGAACATCCCGCCGGCGCTGCTGGACCGGATGGAAGTGATCCGCCTGTCCGGCTATACCGAGGACGAGAAGACCAACATCGCGCTGAAGTACCTGCTGCCCAAGCAGATGACCAACAACGGCGTGAAGGAAACGGAACTGCTCGTCACCGAAGACGCGGTGCGCGACATCATCCGCTACTACACGCGTGAGGCCGGCGTTCGCTCGCTCGAGCGCGACCTGGGCAAGATCTGCCGCAAGGTCGTCAAGGGCCTGCTGCTCAAGAAGTACACCCCGCTGGTGACGGTGAATGCCGACAACCTGAACGACTTCCTGGGCGTGCGCAAGTACACCTATGGCCGTGCCGAGGCGCAGAACCAGGTGGGCCAGGTCGTGGGCCTGGCATGGACCGAGGTCGGGGGCGACCTGCTGACGATCGAAGCGGCGCTGATGCCCGGCAAGGGCGTCTCCACCACCACCGGCTCGCTGGGCGACGTGATGAAGGAGTCGGTTGCCGCCGCGCGCACCGTGGTGCGCAGCCGTGCCCGCAGGTTGGGCCTGATGGACGAGGTCTTCGAGAAGAAGGACATCCACATCCACGTGCCCGACGGCGCGACGCCCAAGGACGGGCCCAGCGCGGGTGCGGCGATGACCACCGCATTGGTTTCGGCACTGACCGGTATCCCGGTCCGCGCGGATGTGGCCATGACGGGCGAGATCACGCTGCGCGGCGAAGTAACGGCGATCGGCGGCCTGAAGGAAAAGCTGCTGGCGGCCTTGCGCGGCGGCATCAAGACGGTGCTGATCCCCGAAGAGAACGCCAAGGACCTTCAGGATATTCCGGAGAACGTGAAGAACGGCCTGGAGATCGTGCCGGTGAAATGGATCGACAAGGTGCTGGAGGTGGCGCTGGAGCGCATGCCGACGCCGTTGCCCGAAGAAGAGCCCGTTGCCGCCGCGGCGCCGATCGCTCCGGCCGCCGGTGATGGGCCCAAGCCTGCGCGCCCGGCATCGGTGAAGCACTGAGGCGCCGACCGGGGTCCAAAAAACTACGCTATAATTCGAAGCTCGAAATGCGGGAATAGCTCAGTTGGTAGAGCGCAACCTTGCCAAGGTTGAGGTCGAGAGTTCGAGACTCTTTTCCCGCTCCACATTTCGAAAAAGGGAAGCCCAGGCTTCCCTTTTTCATGGTTACGCACGGCGCGGTAGCAAAGCGGTTATGCAGTGGATTGCAAATCCATCCAGGGCGGTTCGACTCCGCCCCGCGCCTCCAAGGTTCACAGCCCCGCCAACATGGTTGCCGGGGCTGTTTCGTTTTTGTTTCACAATGGGCCTGGGCCTCGATGGTGAAATTGGTAGACACAGCGGACTTAAAATCCGCCGCTTTCCTGAAAAGGGGCGTGCCGGTTCGATCCCGGCTCGAGGCACCAGAAAGAGTCGGGTACACGCATGTCACGATATAACGCTCCGTTCGAAATCCACGTCCATGGCGATGTGCAGTTGCGCGCCGACGTGACCTACGCCCAGTTGCAAGAAGCGCTCAAGCCGATGTGGGCCTACTCGGGCGCGAATTCGCTGGCCGACGCCGCCGGAAGCGCCTACGAGGAAGAGCCCGGCATCAAGTTCGACGCGACCGAGCACATTCTTCGCATGTGCTGGACGGTGCCCGGCGACGAGGATTTCCGCCAGTCGCTCGACGAGATGTGCATGAGCCTGAACGAACTGGCGCAATCGGGCGCCGCGATCGAGGTGACCTTCTATGACGCCGAATTCGACGAGGAAGAGGAATCCCCCGAGGCGGAATCGCGCGACGATTTCGTCATGTTGTTCGTCGGGCCCAACCCCGCTGCCATCATGCAGGTGCAACGCGACCTGCTGGTGGAAGACGTGGTGAACCTGATGGAGCGCCACTTCGACGGCGCCGAGCTCGGTGGCGTGGTGGCCGAGATCGACAAGCTGTTTGGCCAGCGCTTCGACGCGTTGGTGAACTCGCTGGAGATCGGCAAGCCGCCGCGCGGCACGGGTGGTGGCGGCTCCGGCCACGGCGGCGGTCGCCGTCCGCGGCACCTGCATTGATGTTCTCGCAGGGCGCCCTGAACCCCGGCGTGCGCAAGCGCGAGGTGTTCGGCTGGGCCATGTACGACTTTGCCAACTCGGGCTACACCACGGTGGTCCTCACCGCCGTGTTCGCGGCTTATTTCGTCGGCGGCATCGCCGGCAAGGCCGAATGGGCGACCTTCGCCTGGACCGCGGCGCTCAGTGTCTCCTATGCCATCGTGATGTTCACCATGCCGAGCATCGGCGCCTATGCCGACCTGCGTGCGGCCAAGAAACGCCTGCTGGCGATGTTCACCATCGGCTGCGTGCTCTCCACCGCGGCGCTGGCGCTCGCCGGGCCGGGCAGTGTCGCGTTGGCCGTGCTGCTGATCATCATCTCCAACACCTTCTATTCGTATGGCGAGTCGCTCACGGCAGCCTTCCTGCCCGAACTGGCCAAACCCGCATCCCTGGGCAAGGTCAGTGGCTGGGGCTGGGGCTTCGGCTACTTCGGCGGCATGCTGGCGCTGGGCCTTTGCCTGGGCTACGTGATCTGGGCGCAGGGCCAGGGCATCAAGGCGGAGCGCTTCGTGCCGGTCACGATGGTGATCACGGCGCTGCTGTACGGGGCCGCGGCGCTGGTGACCTTCTGGCTGCTGCGTGAACGCGCGCAGCCCAATCCGGACGCGCTGCGCCAAGGCGGGATCAAGGCCTCGCTGCAGCAGCTGCGGCGCACCTATCTGCAGGCGCGCAATTTCAAGGACTTCATGTGGCTGCTGCTGTGCGCGGTCTTCTACCAGGGCGGTGTCGCCGTGGCGGTCACGCTGGCCGCGATCTATGCGGAAACCGAGATCGGGTTCAAGCAGCAGGAAACCATGGTGCTGATCTTCGTGCTGAACCTCGCGGCGGCGGCCGGCGCCTTTGGCTGGGGCTACTTTCAGGATCGCATCGGACACAAGATCGCGCTGGCCATCACGCTGGTCGGCTGGATCGCCACCTGCGTGATCGCTGCCACCACGACGACCAAGGGCGGCTTCTGGTGGGCGGCTGCCATCGCCGGGCTGTGCATGGGTTCCAGCCAGTCGGCCGGGCGCGCCATGGCGGGCATGTTCGCGCCCAAAAGGCAGCTGGCGGAGTTCTACGGCCTGTGGACCTTCGCCATCCGGCTGGCCAGCATCATCGGGCCCCTGAGCTACGGCGCCATCACCTGGGCCACCGGCGGCAACCAGCGGCTGGCGATCATGTCGACCACCGCTCTTTTCATCGCGGGGCTGTTGCTGTTGATCCCGGTGAACGTGTCGCGGGGGCGCCAGGCGGCGTTGCAGGCCGACGCGGCTTAGAGCCCCAGCCAGCGGGACGCAGCGGCCTGGAGGGCGGCGGGCGACCCCGTGGTGAGCAACTCTACCCGGCCCTGGTCCTGGGCCTCTAACAGGCCCGCGGCTTCCAGCAGGCGGTGGGTCTGGCGTGCCACGGGCTCACCGGTTTCGATGAGCGTGACGCCCGGGCCCGCGTGAGCCAGCAGCTGCGCCTGGGCGAACGGGTAGTGGGTGCAGCCCAACACCAGGGTGTCGACCTGCCCGGGAGCCGATCCGTATTCGCCGATGGCGCGGATGTACTTGGCGCAGAGTGCATCCACCTGCTCCAGGTCGTCGGCCTCGATCGCCGCGGCCAGTCCATCGCAGGGCTGCAACACGAACTCGGCCTGTTCCTTGAGCGAGTCGTGGAGCGCGCCGAACTTTGCCGACTGCAGCGTACCGCGGGTGGCGAGCACGCCGATGCGCTTGGTGCGGCTGCGCGCCACCGCCGGCTTGAGCGCCGGCTCCACGCCGACCAGCGGCAGGCCGGGGTAGTCGCGACGCAGGAGATGGATCGCCGCCGCCGTGGCCGTGTTGCAAGCCACCACCATCGACTTCACGGCGTGCTCTTCGATGAGTTGGCGGAAGATGGCGCGCGAGCGATCGGCAACGTAGTCGTCACCGCGCTCGCCGTAGGGCGCGTGCCGGGTGTCGGCGAGGTACACGAAGTCCTCGCCGGGCAACGCGGCGCGCAGCGCCTTGAGGATGCTCAGGCCGCCGACGCCGCTGTCGAAGACGCCGATGGGCTTCAAGCTGCCGCGACGGGAATGCTCTTGAACTCGCCGCTGGCGATCTTCTTTTGCCACTCGGCCGGGCCGGTGATGTGGGCGCTGGTGCCGCCGGCGTCCACCGCCACGGTAACGGGCATGTCGACCACGTCGAACTCGTAGATGGCTTCCATGCCCAGGTCGGCAAAGCCCAGCACCTTGGCCGTCTTGATCGCCTTGGACACCAGGTAGGCGGCGCCCCCCACGGCCATCAGGTAGGCGCTCTTGTGCTTCTTGATGGCCTCGATGGCGACCGGGCCGCGCTCGGCCTTGCCGATCATCGCGATCAGGCCGGTCTGCGACAGCATCATGTCGGTGAACTTGTCCATGCGGGTGGCCGTGGTCGGGCCCGCGGGCCCCACGGCCTCGCCCTTGACCGGATCGACCGGGCCGACGTAGTAGATGACGCGGTTGGTGAAATCCACCGGCAGCTGCTCGCCCTTGGCCAGCATGTCGGCAATGCGCTTGTGCGCGGCATCGCGGCCGGTGAGCATCTTGCCGTTGAGCAGCAGGGTGTCGCCGGGCTTCCAGCTGGCGACTTCTTCCCGGGTCAAGGTGTCCAGGTTGACCTTCTTGCTCTTGTTGTAGTCGGGCGTCCAGTTCACGTTAGGCCACAGGTCCAGGCTGGGTGGGTCCAGGTAGACCGGGCCGGAGCCGTCCATCACGAAGTGGGCGTGGCGGGTGGCGGCGCAGTTGGGGATCATGGCCACCGGCTTGCTGGCCGCGTGCGTGGGGTACATCTTGATCTTGATGTCCAGCACCGTGGTGAGGCCGCCCAGGCCCTGTGCGCCGATGCCCAGGGCGTTGACCTTTTCGTGCAGCTCCAGGCGCAGTTCCTCGGTCTTGTTGCGGGGACCGCGTTGCAGCAGTTCGTACATGTCGATGTCTTCCATCAACGACTCTTTGGCCATCAGCATGGCTTTCTCGGCCGTGCCGCCGATGCCGATGCCCAGCATGCCCGGCGGGCACCAGCCGGCGCCCATGGTGGGCACGGTCTTGAGCACCCAGTCCACCACCGAGTCGGAAGGATTGAGCATGACGAACTTGCTCTTGTTCTCGCTGCCGCCGCCCTTGGCCGCGACGGTGATGTCCAGCTTGTCGCCGGGAACCAGCTCGGTGAAGATCACGGCCGGGGTATTGTCCTTGGTGTTCTTGCGGTCGAACTGCGGATCGGCCACGACCGATGCGCGCAGGGTGTTGTCGGGGTGGTTGTAGCCGCGGCGCACGCCTTCGTTGATGGCGTCATCGATGCTCCCGGAGAAGCCCTCGAAACGCACGTCCATGCCGACCTTCAGGAATACGTTGACGATGCCGGTGTCCTGGCAGATGGGCCGCTGGCCGGTGGCGCTCATCTTGCTGTTGGTGAGGATCTGCGCGATCGCGTCCTTGGCCGCCGGGCTTTGCTCGCGCTCGTAGGCGCGGGAGAGGTGGGTGATGTAATCGGCGGGGTGGTAGTAGCTGATGTACTGCAGCGCGGCGGCGATGGATTCGATGAGATCGTCGGCTTTGATGGTCGTCGTCATGGTATCGGGGTAAAGCAGGGGGTTTACCCGATTATCCCAGACGCTGCTGAGGGCGCTCCGCGCCGGAGTATCACCGCCCGTTTGTCGTCGCCGTGACTGCCTTACTGGCGTTCATCGTTACCGTGCACGTGTTCCCGGTGCCGGTACAAGCGCCACCCCAGCCTGCAAAGGTTCCTTTGCCGTTGACCTTTACCGTCAACGTGACAGTCGCGCCGCTGGCGAACGGGGCGGTGCAGGTACCGCCGCAGCTGATTCCGGCCGGGACGCTGGTGATCGTTGCATTGCCCGTGCCGGCCTTGGTCACCGTCAGCGCATACGTCGGGATTGCCGCTGTGACCGTGAAAGGCAATGCACCCGACGCGGCTGCTCCAGGGTTGAGCACCGAGACCTGGCCGGTACCCGGGGCGGCTATGTCGGCCGCCGTTATGGCGGCTCTCAACTGGGTGCCGCTGACCAAGGTTGTCGTGCGGGCCGTGCCATTCCATAGCACCGCCGCCCCTGAAACGAAATTGCTGCCGTTGGCGGTGAGCGTGAAGGCGGGCCCCCCTGCAGTCGCGCTGCTTGGGGCGAGCGAGACAAGTGCCGGAACCGCCGGCGGGGGCGGGACTGCGACCGTGAATGGCAATGCGCCGGACGCGGCTCCTCCAGGGTTGAGCACCGAGACCTGGGCGGTACCCGGGGCGGCTATGTCGGCCGCCGTTATGGCTGCGCTCAATTGAGTGCCGCTGACCAAGGTTGTTGTGCGGGCCACGCCATTCCAGTGCACGGCCGACCCCGAAACGAAGTTGCTGCCGTTGGCGGTGAGCGTGAAGGCGGGGCCCCCTGCAGTCGCGCTGCTTGGGACGAGCGAGCCAAGTGCCGGAGCCGCCGGCGGGGGCGGCGGGGGCGGCGGGGCTGTGACCGTGAAAGGCAATGCACCGGACGCGGCTCCTCCAGGGTTGAGCACCGAGACCTGGGCGGTACCCGGGGCGGCTATGTCGGCCGCGGCGATGGCGGCGCTCAACTGAGTGCCGCTGACCAAGGTTGTCGTGCGGGCCACGCCATTCCAGTGCACGGCCGCCCCCGAAACGAAATTGCTGCCGTTGGCGGTGAGCGTGAAGGCGGGCCCCCCTGCAGTCGCGCTGCTTGGGGCGAGCGAGACAAGTACCGGAACCGCTGGCGGCGGCGGCGGCGGTGGCGCCGCGGTGCCGATCTGCACGATAGCGGCCACGGACGGCACACCATTGCCGTTGACAATGAAGAGCATGTAGTGCCCGGGCGGCGCCAGGTTTGCATTGGCTGGAGCCGTGATGCTTAGCGTGCCTGTGCCAGGTGTGAACTGCAGCGTGGTCATACGCTGGTTCTGGTCGAACCCATGCGTGACGGATGGCAGCCGGATCAGCGTCACTTTCTGGATGCTGGCAGCGTCCAGACTCTGAACGGTGATTTGTTGGCCGTATCCCATCGACGCTGGCACCGCACTCATGGCCGGGCGTGCTCCCTTGAACAGGTACGGTGGCGAAAAGACCTCGGCTTCAAGATGGCCGTCGCCGCCGCCTGTGATCACACGTCCGTCTGGGAGAAGCAGCGCCGAGGAGTGGTAAAGCCTTGGCACCGATGCGCTCGCCAGCGTGGTCCAGGCCTCCGTGGCCGGGTTCCACGATTCCGCTGCGAAGACCGGCGATGTTTCATCGTTCCAGCCCGAGCCCGATGTGCCGCCGGTGACCAGCACGGTGCCATCGGGCAGCAAGGTGGCGCTGTGATGGCGCCGGGCGTTGCTCATCGATGCAACTGCGCGCCAGGCCGGAGCCGGCCCGGTCAGGTCGATCACTTGCGCCACCGGTCCAGGCGGGTTATCACCTCCCCCCATCACCAGTATTTTCCCATCGGCGTACATGGCAGCCGAATTGGCGTCGCGATAACCGAAATTGCTCAACCCCAGAAAACTCCATGCACCGGTGCCGGCGGTGTCCAGCCAGCGGATGTTGTCCGAAGGTCCGACCATGATCACCCGGCCATTCGGCGCCACGAACAGCTGCGGATAATAGGGCACTTCCAACTGTGCATTCGTCAAGTCGCGCCACGTGTTGGTCGCGGCCTGATACACCTGCGGTAGCGGATTAACCCCGACGGTCGTGTCGATGCCCCCCGACATCACCAGCGCATCGCCGTTCGGCAGCGTCGTCACTGTCGGATACCAGCGTCCCGCGTTCATGTCGGGCGCCCTCGACCAGGCATTCGTCGCCGGGTCGTACACGCTGGCGTTCGCAAGCCCGACGTTGTCCAGGATATGCCCGCCGGCCACCAGCAGCCGTCCGTCCGCCAGAAAGGCGTGGCCCGCGCAGAACACGTCATAACCTGCAACCGGCAGCGCGGTGATCGCCTGGGTGGTGGGATCCCACAGGTATCCCTGGTCACCGGGGCGGCCCCACATCATGACTTTGCCGCTTGGGAGCAGGTGGCTGTCGATAGGTATGACCGGAAAGTCCTGCAATCGGGTCCACGCGCCTGTGAGGCTGGCCTGCGCGTTCGCAGTACCCGGCGAGAGGAAGCATGCTGTGCCCAACAGGCATGACAGTGCGGCGGCAGCAAGCTTGCGCAACATCACGGCGTTCCTCCCGAGCGAACGAGCAGGAAGACCCGGACCGGAAGGTCGTGCTCATCCACGTCATGCTCGTGAGCTCCGCTCCCCTGCCCAGCCCCTGCGTGATGCCCGGCCGCTGGCACATGCCCGATGGCGATGATCATGCCGCCGGCCGTGATGCCGACGGCCTTGGTCAGCACGAAGGTCGATGGTGCAATAAGACTGTTCAGGTCATGCACGCCGCCGCGCGTCCACAGTACTGCGCGGCTACCTACAGTGCTGGTAGAGGCGCCGACGATGTCTCCCACACCATTGCTGCC
Source organism: Caenimonas soli (assembly GCF_013155545.1). Lineage (GTDB taxonomy): Bacteria > Pseudomonadota > Gammaproteobacteria > Burkholderiales > Burkholderiaceae_C > Ramlibacter > Ramlibacter soli. The sequence continues at coordinate 92,017 of NZ_JABJVV010000011.1, forward strand.
GAACGCCTGACTGAATTCCCCACCCGGCAGCGTGCCGAGATCGACGACCCCGCCGCTCCAGGGCCACAAAGTGGCGCGGCGCGCGCCGGACGCGTCGGCCGAGTAGCCGACAACGTCGCCGCGCGCATTGATCGCGTTGGCCTCGCCCGTGGTGTGGCCGGCTAGCAGCGTCAATTCGGCTGGAGTCCGACCAGCCCCCCACAAGATCGGTCTTTGCCCGGCGGCAGTGCTGCGGACGCCCGACACGTCGCCTCGCTCGTTGATGCCGGTCGCTCGACTGCGGGACATATCAGGAGAGCCGGGCAACGCCGTTGGCGTGCCGTTTGCATCCCACATGACGGCGCGCTGGCCTCCAGCCCCGCTGGAGAAGCCGACGGCCTGGCCCCGGTTGTTCAAGGCGTAGGCCGCGCTGGAAGAGTCGCCGCCAAGTGGAGGCAGTTCCCTGGCCGCTCCTGCTCGCGTGCCGGCGAATGCGTGGACCCCGGTTTGCGTGCTGAAGCTGCCCACGTAGCCTCCGGTATCGTTGAGACCGAAGACGACCGCGCTGTCACTTTCGGCCGGTTCAGCGACCTGCCGCGGACCATTGATCTCGAACAATAGTGCGCGCCGGCCCCGGCGCGTACCCTGCGCGCTGTCAAGGATACCGCCGCCCGAGCCCTCACCCGCACTGTTGGGACCGCGAACAACCGTCGCGTAGCCTTGTGCGAGTGTGGCAAGGTCGACCACTCTGTAGGTTTGCGCGGCCGCGTTGGCGGCGACGAAACATGCGGCGAACAACAGGGGTCTGACCCTTATCGCAGCCATGAATTACCTTCCAGGTTCGCACGGTGCGAACGCAGGGCAATTGTGGAAAATGGGGCGTTAAAAAGCGAACCCGACGGATGTAAGTTTGAATTGCATGCGTGGCGGGTTACATCGGCCTGCTGCGGCCGAAAAACACAAGCCACCCCAACTCTGTTACGGTGGCTATCACCCGCCATTGGACAGCCGATTCCTACTCGAGCATGAAGACCCGAATTGAACACGATACCTTCGGCCCGATCGAAGTTCCGGTCGAGCGGCTCTGGGGCGCGCAGACCCAGCGCTCCCTGCAGAATTTCAATATTTCCGGGGAGCGCCAGCCGCGCGAGCTGATCCGCGCCCTGGTACAGGTCAAGCGCTCCTGCGCCGTGGTGAACCATCTGATGGGACTGCTCGACCAGGCCAAGGCCTCGGCCATCGTCGCGGCCGCCGACGAGGTGCTTGCAGGCAAGCACGACGAGGAGTTCCCGCTGGTGGTGTGGCAGACCGGCTCGGGGACCCAGACCAACATGAACGTCAACGAGGTGCTGGCCAACCGCGCCAGTGAGCTGCTGGGCGGCCAGCGAGGCGAGGGACGCCTGGTCCACCCCAACGACGACGTGAACAAGAGCCAGTCGTCCAACGACGTGTTTCCCACGGCCATGAACGTGGCGGCGGTGGATGCCGTGCGCAACCGGCTGATGCCCTCGCTGATGAAGCTCAAGTCCACGCTGGCGGCCAAGTCGGACGAGTTCATGGACATCGTGAAGATCGGCCGCACCCACCTGCAGGACGCGACGCCGCTCACCCTGGGCCAGGAATTTTCGGGCTACGCGGCGCAGCTGGAACAGGCCGATCGCCATCTGCACGGCAGCCTGCCGCACTTGTGCGAGCTGGCCTTGGGCGGGACGGCCGTTGGAACGGGCCTGAATTCGCCCCCCGGCTATGCCGAAAAAGTGGCGGCGGAATTGGCGCGGCTCACCGGGCTGCCCTTCGTCAGCGCCCCCAACAAGTTCGAGGCCATGGCAGCGGCCGATGCGCTGGTGCACGCCCACGGCGCGCTCAAGACATTGGCCGCAGGGCTCATGAAGATTGCCAACGACGTGCGCTGGCTGGCCAGCGGGCCGCGCAGCGGCATCGGCGAGATCAGCATCCCCGAGAACGAACCCGGCTCATCGATCATGCCCGGCAAGGTCAACCCGACGCAGAGCGAGGCGCTGACCATGCTGTGCTGCCAGGTGTTCGGCAACGACGTCGCCATCAATATCGGCGGGGCCTCGGGCAACTTCGAGCTCAATGTGTTCCGCCCGATGATCGCCCACAACTTCCTGCAAAGCGTGCGGCTGCTGGCCGATGGCATGGCCAGCTTCAACGACCATTGCGCGGTGGGGATCACCGCCAACCGCGAGCGCATCGCCGAGCTGGTGGACCGGTCACTGATGCTGGTGACTGCTTTGAACCCGCACATCGGCTACGACAAGGCGGCGCAAATCGCCAAGAAGGCGCACAAGGAAGGCACCAGCCTGCGCGAGGCGGCCATCGCCTCGGGCCATGTCACCGCCGAGCAGTTCGACCAGTGGGTGCGGCCCGAGAAGATGACTGGGCGCTAGTGCTTGCGTTCCGCGATCCCCGACATGATCTTGTCGGTGTATGCGATCGCAATGGCGGACAGCAAGAAGGTGATATGGATCGCCGTCTGCGCGATCAGCACCCGGTCGGTGTAGTTGTCGGCGTTGATGAAGGTCTTGAGCAGGTGGATCGACGAGATGCCGATGATCGCCGTGGCCAGCTTCACCTTCAGCACCGAGGCGTTCACGTGGCTCAGCCATTCGGGCTGGTCGGGGTGGCCCTGCAGGCCCATGCGGCTGACGAAGGTTTCATAGCCGCCCACGATCACCATGATCAGCAGGTTGGAGATCATCACCACGTCGATCAGGGCTAGCACCACCAGCATGATCACCGTCTCGTTCAGTGATGTGATGGGGACTGTCTGCTTGTAGCCGATGCTGGTGATCAACTGCTGCAGCGCGTCCTGGCTGCCGAAGGCCGCCTCCAGCAGGTGCACCAGCTCGACCCAGAAGTGAAAGACGTAAACCGCCTGGGCCGCGATCAGCCCCAGATAGAGTGGAAGCTGGAGCCAGCGGCTGGCAAAGATAAGGCCGGGTAGGGGCCGAAGGGGGGAACGGTCTTGCAGGGTAGTGGTCGTGGGGTCTTGCATTGAGGAAACGGGGTTTTTACGGATGGGCAGATTGTAGATTTCCCGCGTGGCAGCTCTGGTTGGGAGTAAATTTCAGAGCGCGGCGCGGGGCGAGGGTAGCCCTCGTCAGTGGACTGTAAGTGCTAACCCTGACATTACCGCGAAATCCAACCCTCTAGCGGAGACTATCGTCATGAGCAATATCGAATCGGTCCTGGTCGAGAATCGCGTCTTCCCCCCGTCCGAGCAAGCCGTCAAATCGGCGCGCATTTCCGGCATGGAGGCTTACAACGCCCTTTGCGACGAAGCCAACAAGGATTTCGAAGGCTTCTGGGCGCGCCTGGCCCGCGACAACTTAGTCTGGACCAAGCCTTTCACCAAGACGCTCGATGAGTCCAAGGCGCCGTTCTATGAATGGTTCGAGGACGGTGAGCTCAATGCATCCGCCAACTGCCTGGACAAGCACATCGGCACGCCCACCGAGAACAAGACCGCCATCGTCTTCGAGGCCGACGACGGCGCCGTCACGCGCGTCAGCTACAAGGAGCTGCTCGGCCGCGTCAGCCAGTTCGCCAATGCGCTCAAGGCGCAGGGCATCAAGAAGGGCGACCGCGTCATCATCTACGTGCCCATGAGCATCGAGGGCGTGGTGGCCATGCAGGCCTGCGCGCGCATTGGCGCGACGCACAGCGTGGTGTTCGGCGGCTTCTCGGCCAAGGCCCTGAACGAACGCATCATCGACGCCGGCGCCGTGGCCGTCATCACCGCCAACTACCAGATGCGCGGCGGCAAGGAAATGCCGCTCAAGGCCATCGTGGACGAAGGCATCGCCATGGGCGGGTGCGACACCCTCAAGACCGTGCTGGTGTTCATGCGCACGCCCACCACCTGTGGCATGACCGCCGGCCGCGACAAGACGTTCACCGAGGTGCTGCAAGGCCAGCCCAGCGAATGCCGCCCGGAAGCCGTGGGCGCCGAGCATCCGCTGTTCATCCTCTACACCTCCGGCTCCACCGGCAAGCCCAAGGGTGTGCAGCATTCCACCGGCGGCTACCTGCTGTGGGCCAAGCTCACGATGGACTGGACCTTCGACATCAAGCCCAGCGACGTGTTCTGGTGCACGGCCGACATCGGCTGGATCACCGGCCACACGTATGTCGCCTACGGCCCGCTGGCGGCGGGGGCCACCCAGGTCATCTTCGAGGGCATCCCCACCTACCCGAGTGCCGGGCGCTTCTGGCAGATGATCGAGAAGCACAAGGTGACGGTGTTCTACACCGCGCCCACGGCGATCCGCTCGCTGATCAAGGCGGCGGAGGGCGACGAGAAGATCCACCCGGCGCGCTATGACCTGACCAGCCTGCGCATCCTGGGCACGGTGGGCGAGCCGATCAACCCGGAAGCCTGGATGTGGTACCACAAGCATGTGGGTGGCGAGCGTTGCCCCATCGTGGATACATGGTGGCAGACCGAGACCGGCGGCCACATGATCACCCCGCTGCCGGGCGCTACACCCACGGTGCCGGGCTCCTGCACGCTGCCGCTGCCGGGCATCATGGCCGCGATCGTGGACGATCTGGGCAAGGACCTGCCCCATGGCGACGGCGGAATCCTGGTGATCAAGCGGCCTTGGCCTAGCATGATCCGCACGATCTGGGGCGACCCGGAGCGCTACAAGGCCAGCTACTACCCGCCTGAGCTCGGCGGGAAGCTCTATCTCGCCGGAGACGCCGCGGCACGCAGCGCCGATCGCGGCTACTTCCGCATTGGCGGCCGCATCGACGATGTGCTCAACGTCTCGGGCCACCGCCTGGGCACGATGGAGATCGAGTCTGCGCTGGTGTCCAAGACCGATCTGGTGGCCGAGGCCGCCGTGGTGGGGCGCCCCGACGACCTGACCGGCGAGGCGGTCTGCGCCTTCGTCGTGTTGAAGCGCTCGCGGCCCACCGGCGACGAGGCCAAGCAGATCGCCAACGAGCTGCGCAACTGGGTCGCCAAGGAGATCGGGCCGATCGCCAAGCCCAAGGACATCCGCTTCGGCGACAACCTGCCCAAGACCCGCAGCGGCAAGATCATGCGGCGCCTGCTGCGCTCCATCGCCAAGGGCGAGGCGATCACGCAGGACACCTCGACGCTGGAGAACCCGGCGATCCTGGAGCAGCTGGCCGAGAAGCTGTAGGCAGTTGTCATCCCGGACTTGTTCCGGGATCCATCTCGGCGCGTGCCCAAATAAAAAAGGCCCGCGATGCGGGCCTTTCTTGGCAGGGCTTGGCCGTTATTTCTGGGTCAGTATCCAGGCCGCCAGCTTCTTGGCTTCGGCATCGTTCACTTGTGCATTGGCGGGCATGGGCACGGGACCCCAGACGCCGGAGCCGCCCTTCATGATCTTGGCGGCGAGCTTGTCGACGGCGTCCTTCTGGCCGGCGTATTTGGCGGCCACATCCTTGTACGAGGGTCCGACCAGCTTCTTGTCGACGGCGTGGCAGGCCATGCAGTTCTTGGCCGTGGCCAAGGCCTGGTCGGCCAGCACTGGGGCGCAGGCCGCGGCGGCGAGCAGGGCAAACAGGGCACGTTTCATCGATCTTCCTCTCGAGTTGGAGTACATTTGTTCAACGCTATTGTAGGGAAGGCGGTTGACGCCTTTGTCGCTGGCGGGTAAAGCTCGGCAATGCTGCAACACACCGCCATCGTTGGAGAAACCTGATGTATCTGCTCGGACTTGGAATTATCCTGCTGGCCATGAAGTACCTGGAGATCGGCCCCGTGGCCCTCTGGGAGTGGTGGTGGGTACTTTCGCCGTTCGCCCTGGCGGTCGTTTGGTGGGCCTGGGCCGACTGGTCGGGCTATACCAAGAAAAAGGCGGTCGAGAAAGAAGTTGCCAAAAAGCAGGCACGCATCAACAAGAGCCGCGAGTCCCTGGGCATCAAGACCCGCCGGCGCTAGGTCATGCGACGTTCAGCTGCTTGCGCTTGAGCGGAGCAATCGCGGGCCCGTCGATCACCGTCCCGTCCGGCCTGAACCGGCTGCCGTGGCAGGGGCAGTCCCAGCTGGTTTCCACGCTGTTCCAGTGCACCTTGCATCCCAGGTGCGTGCACACCGCAGACACGGCGAAAAGCTCGCCGTCCGGGGCCCGATAGGCGGCGAACGATTCGCCATCGGCTTCGATGATCGCGCTGTCCTCCGGCGCCAAAGTCGACAGCTGCTCGCCCTGCCGGTGGGTCAGGTAGTCCTTGACCAGCGACATGGTCATGGTCCCCACTTCATCGAGCATTGCCTTGCCGCCCTTGACGGGCGAGAAACGCCCGGGTTTGCACAGTTCGCCAAACTCCGGTGACCGGCCCATCAACTGCTCGGCCATGATTTGCGCCGCGACGGTCCCCCACACCAGGCCGTCGGTCGAGAATCCCGTCGCGATGAAGCACCCGGAAAAATCGCGGCCGATGTAGGGCAGGCCATCGGCCGAGCGATAGTTCTGGGCCGACCATCGATGGCTCACCTCGCCGGCGCCGAACTGCTTTTCGATCGCGCCCTCCAGCACCATCAAGCTGGCCTTGGCGTTGTGGGTTCCGAGCTTGTGTTCCTGGCCGACGCCCACCAGGAAACTGCGGCCTTGCCACTGCATCGTGCGCACCGAGAACCTGTCGTTGCCGCGGTACCAGAAGACGCCCGGCCCTGGATCGGCGCCGGTCAGCGGACGGGCGATGCCATATTCGCGGTGCACCGGCATCTCGGCCTGCACCACGTGGAAGCCCTTGGGCGTGTGCGTGGCCATCACGACCTCCTGGGCCTTCACGGCGCCGGTCGCGGTTGCCGCACGCTTGGCCTTCTGGTCAAGCTCGATCACGCGTGAATGCTCGTACAAGTCCGCTCCTGCTTCGACCGCCAGTCCCGCGATGTGTGCCACATAAGCCTGGGGCTGGAACTGCGCCTGCCCCTGCAGAACCACGGCATCCCGCACCGGTTTCGGCAGGGGTTCCGGGACGCTGGTATCCAGGCGGACGTTGCACCCGGCCTGCAACAAAGCCGTGAACTCCTGGGTGACACCCGCCCTTTGCTCCTCGGAGATTGCGTACAGATAGTGGTTGCAACGGCGGAAGCCGCAGTCGGCCCGCCCCGCGAGGGATTCAACGAAATCGACGGCGGCGCGGCGCTGTGCCACGACCTGGCGCGCAACGCCCCGGTCCCAGCGGCTGGCAATGGTGTGCACACCCTGGCTCAGGGTTTCGTAGAGGTTGCCCGTCGAGTTGCCGGTGCTGCCGCTGCCGATGGCGTCGGCTTCGAGCAGGACCACGGAGCGTCCCTGCTGGGCCAACAGCAGCGCGAGCGTAACCCCGGTGATTCCGCCGCCGATGATGAGCACATCGGTGCTGACATCGCTCTGCAGCAGGGCATAGCCTGTTTGGGGCGCCGTGGCGCGCCAGATTGAAGTGGTGTCCATGGTGTTTTCTCCCCGAGAACAGCCATGCTAGGGTTGCGCGCCGCGGACGCGCTGTAGGACAAGCGCTAGTAATGGTCGAGCATGGCGTCCTTGCCAGCCACCGGCCTGGCGAACAGCCGGTGCAGCAGGGCCCGCATCCATTAGTCGAAGCGCTGGCGCAGGTTCTTCGCGTACATCTCGGGGGTACCGCCTGCCGCGACGCGAGGAAGTCATGGATGCCGGATCGAGTCCGGCATGACAGCGCTTTGTAGGCCGCCTGGTACCTAGTAGTTGTCGAGCACGGCGCCCTTGCTGGCGCTGGCTGCGTTGAACGCGAACTTGGCCTGCACGCCGCGGGTATAGCGCGGGGCCGGCGCGGTCCAGCCGGCGCGGCGCTTGGCAATCTCGGCCTCCGGCACGTTCAGTTCCAGTTTCAGCTGGTGCGCGTCGATGGTGATCGAGTCGCCTTCGTTGACGAAGGCGATGGTCCCGCCGGCTGCCGCTTCCGGAGCCACGTGACCGACCACCATGCCCCAGGTGCCGCCGGAGAACCGGCCGTCGGTGATGAGGCCCACGCTCTCGCCCAGGCCGGCGCCGATCAGCGCGCCCGTGGGGGCCAGCATCTCCGGCATGCCGGGGCCGCCCTTGGGGCCCAGGTAGCGCAGCACCATCACGTCGCCCGCCTTGATCTTGCCGTCCAGGATGGCCTGCAGTGCCGACTGCTCGTCGTCGAACACGCGGGCCGGCCCGGTGATCACCGGGTTCTTCAGGCCGGTGATCTTGGCCACCGCGCCTTCGGGCGACAGGTTGCCCTTGAGGATGGCCAGGTGCCCATGCTCGTACATCGGCTTGCTGATGGGGCGGATCACGTCCTGGTCGGAGCGCGGTTCATCGGGGATGTCCTTCAGCACTTGCGCGATCGTTTCCCCCGTGATCGTGATGCAGTCGCCATGCAGCAGGCCCGCCTTCAGCAGGATCTTCATCACTTGGGGGATGCCACCGGCGCGGTGCAGGTCCACAGCCAGGTATTTGCCGGAAGGCTTGAGGTCGCACAACACCGGCGTCCTCTGGCGGATGCGCTCGAAGTCGTCGATGGTCCACTCCACCTCGGCCGCATGCGCGATGGCCAGGAAGTGCAGCACCGCATTGGTCGAGCCGCCCGTGGCCATGATGACGGCCACCGCGTTCTCGATCGCCTTGCGCGTCACGATGTCGCGCGGCTTGATGTCCTTCTTGATGGCCTCGACCAGCACCTTGGCCGACTCCTTGGCGGAGTTCATCTTCTCGTCGTGCGGGTTGGCCATGGTGGACGAGTAGGGCAGGGAGATGCCCATCGCCTCGAAGGCCGACGACATGGTGTTGGCCGTGTACATGCCGCCGCAGGAGCCCGTACCGGGAATGGCGCGCATCTCGATCTCGCGCAGGTCCTCGTCGCTCATGTTGCCGGCGGCGTTCTGGCCCACGGCCTCGAACACGCTGACGATGTTCAGGTCCTGGCCCTTGTAGTGGCCCGGCAGGATGGTGCCGCCGTAAACGTAGATGGCCGGCACATTGGCCCGCAGCATGCCCATCAGGCCGCCGGGCATGTTCTTGTCGCAGCCGCCCACCACCAGCACGCCGTCCATCCACTGGCCCTGCACGCAGGTTTCGATGCAGTCGGAAATGACTTCGCGGCTGATCAGCGAGTACTTCATGCCCTCGGTGCCCATGGCCATGCCGTCGGAGATGGTGGGCGTGCCGAAGATCTGGGCGTTGCCGCCGGCTTCCTCGATGCCGGCCACCGCCGCATCGGCCAGTTTCTGCAGGCCGCTGTTGCAGGGCGTGATGGTGCTGTGGCCATTGGCCACGCCGACCATGGGCTTCTTGAAGTCGCCCTCCTGGTAGCCCATGGCGTAGTACATGGATCGGTTGGGCGCGCGCGACTTGCCCTCGGTGATGTTCTTGCTGCGGCGGTTGATCTGGATAGGTTTCGTGTCCATCCCCGAAGTATGCCGCAGCCGGGAACGGGCTCCCGCGGAGCTACTGCTTGCAGCACAATACCCCGCATGCTGATGTATCCCCAGATAGACCCCGTCGCACTCAAGCTCGGCCCGATAGCCATCCACTGGTACGGGCTCACCTACCTGGCCGCCTTTGGCCTTTTCATGCTGCTGGCCCTGTGGCGCCTGCGTCACGAGCCGTTCGCGTCGATCCAGGGGCCCGGCGCCTGGACCCGCAAGGACGTGGAAGACATGCTCTTCCTTGGCGTGCTGGGCGTGGTCGTGGGCGGCCGGCTGGGCTACTGCCTCTTCTACAAGCCCGCTTACTACGCCTCCCATCCGCTGGAGATCTTCTATGTCTGGCAGGGCGGGATGAGCTTTCACGGCGGCATGCTGGGCGTGATCGCATCCCAATGGTGGTTCGCGCGCTCTCGCGGCAAGCTGTTCTGGCAGGTGATGGACTTCGTGGCGCCGTGCGTGCCGACGGGGCTGGCCGCCGGCCGGGTGGGCAACTTCATCAACGGTGAACTCTGGGGCCGCGCAGCCGATCCGGCTCTGCCGTGGTCCATGATCTTTCCGCAAAGCGGCTCCATGGTGCCGCGCCACCCGTCCCAGGTGTACCAGTTCCTGCTGGAGGGGCTGTTGCTTTTCGTCATCCTATGGTTCTATGCCCGTAAGGAGCGCAAGCCGGCGCAAGTATCCGCGGTGTTCCTGATCGGCTATGGGCTGCTGCGCTTCATTGCCGAGTTCTTCCGTGAGCCCGACAACCACCTGGGCCTGCTGTCGCTGGGCTTGAGCATGGGCCAATGGCTGTGCATCCCCATGATCCTGGCCGGCGTATTGCTCTGGGTCTGGGCAGCCGCCCGGCCCCAGCCGGTCCCCGCCAATTAATTTCTGCGAAGCGCTCTATACAGCGCTCCGATTCCTTGCCATAATTATGCGTAATTACCGGAAATTACGCCATGCGCCTGGTCCCCAATTCGTTGCACGATGAAGTCGCCGCCCAGCTGCGCGACCGCATCTTTGCCGGTGAATTGATGCCGGGGACTTTCCTGGACGAGGCCCGGCTGGCCGAACAACTGCAGATCTCGCGCACACCGCTGCGGGAAGCGCTGAAGGTGCTGACGGCGGAGGGGCTGGTGCGCCACGAGCCCCGGCGCGGCTGCTTCGTCAACGAAGTCACCGAGCAGGACCTGGACGAGATCTTTCCCGTGCTGGCTCTGCTGGAAGGGCGTTGCGCCCGCGAGGCCGCAACCAACGCCACCGACGCGGACCTGCAGGAGCTGGAAATCCTGCACGACAAGCTCAATCGCCACGCCAAGGCCAGGCGGATCAACGACTACTACGCCGCGAACTTCGCCATCCACGAGGCCATCATCACGTTGGCAAACAACCGCTGGCTGGCCCTGGTGATCAGCGACTTGCGCAAGATCGTCAAGCTGGCGCGGCTGCAGCAGTTGCATGCGCCCGGTCGGCTGGACCAGAGCCTGTCGGAGCACATGGCCCTGTTCGCGGCGCTGAAGGCGCGCGATCCCGAAGGCGCCGAGGCCGCGATGCGCACGCACCTCACACGTCAGCGCGAAGCGCTGCGGGCGCTGGCGCGCAACCAGAAATCGAGGTTGGTTCAATGAGTGCTATCTGGCTTACCCCACCGCGAGCAGGCGAGCGCGCCCCGCGGTCCATCCGCGAACGGCTGAAGGCAACGCTGGGCCGGCATCCGGAGGCGCTGTCGCCGCGAGTGCTGCGGCGAACGCTCACGGAGCTGCAGGCGATCGTCGATCCTGGGCTCAGCGACGTGGAAGCGGGGCGCCGTGCGAAAGGCGTCGCCGGCTGGTACGCCAAGGCCACGCCGGAACAGCGGCGCGACTGCTGGCTGCTGATGAGCGAACAATTCGCACCGGATCCGGGAAAGATCAAGGCAGTGCGCGAGCAGTACGAGGCCGCCCATGGCACACCCGAGGAAGGGCAGGCCGAGATCCACTTGCGCAAGGCCTTCGTCTCGCCGCGCACGCGGCTGCTGCAGCGCTTCGCCGTGTTCCCCGAAGGCATGCGCTTCCTGGTGGACCTGCGCGCCGAACTCCTGCCCCACCTCAAGAGCGACAAGCGCCTGTTGGCGCTGGACGCGGAACTCGAGAACCTGTTCTCCACCTGGTTCGACGTGGGCTTCCTGGAACTGCGCCGCATCAGCTGGGATTCACCGGCCTCGTTGATCGAAAAGCTCATCAAGTACGAGGCGGTGCACGACATCCGCAGTTGGTCCGACGTGAAGAATCGGCTGGACAGCGACAGGCGCTGCTATGGATTTTTCCATCCGCGCCTGGACGGCGAGCCGCTGATCTTCGTCGAAGTGGCGCTGATGGATGAGATCGCCGACTGCATCACGCCGTTGCTCGATGAAGCAGCGGCGGCCGGCGATCCGCACAAGGCGACGACGGCCATCTTCTATTCGATCAGCAACACCCAGACAGGCCTGCGCGGCGTGAGCTTCGGCGATTCGCTGATCAAGCGGGTGGTCGAAACGCTCAAGGGCGAATTTCCCAGGCTCAAGACCTTCGCGACGCTCTCGCCCATCCCGGGGCTGCGTCACTGGCTCGCGAAGAACGCGCCGGCGGAACTGGTGGCGGCGTTGGCGGACCCGCTTGCACTCTCGCCGAAGTCCAAGCAGCGCACCGAGTTGCTGGCCTGGGCCGCGCGCTACCTGGGCAAGGAGATGCAGGAGGGCAAGCCGCTCGATCCGGTGGCGCGCTTTCATCTGGGCAACGGCGCGCGCGTGGAGCGGCTGAATTGGGCGGGCGATCCCTCGGCCAAGGCCTTGAAGCAGTCCTATGGGCTAATGGTCAACTATTTGTATGACTTGAAGCGCCTGGACAAGCACCGCGCCATGCTCGCGCAGGGACAAATCCCGATTTCTGGGGCCATAGAAGACCTGTATCTTTAGCGCGCATCAGCAGTTCATACAACTATAGGAGACAAGAACATGGACCACAGCTTTACCAGGCGCGAAGTCTTGCGCGCCGCCGCGGCCGGCGCCGCAGCGTTGACGCCCTTCGCGCATGCCCAATCTCAATCTGCATGGCCCGCCAGGCCCGTGATGATGATCGTGCCGTTCCCCGCGGGTGGTGGCACCGACGCCTTCGCGCGCCCGTTATCGGCCCAATTCGCCAAGCAGACCGGCAAGCAGCTGGTCATCGACAACAAGGGCGGTGCCGGCGGCACGGTGGGCGCCACCCTGGCGGCGCGTGCTGCCAATGACGGCTACTCGGTCTTCATGGGCGCCGTGCACCACACGATCGCGCCGTCGATGTACGCCAAGCTCGAGTACGACCTGGAGAGGGACTTCGTGCCGCTGACCTTGGTGGCCAGCGTGCCGCAGGTGGTGGTGGTCAACCCCAGGAACATCACCACTCCGGATTTCAAGTCCTTCCTGGAACTGCTTCGCAAGAATCCCGGACGCTACAACTACGGCTCCGCCGGCACCGGCACTTCGCACCACCTGGCCGGCGAACTGTTCAAGCAGCAAACCAAGACCTTCGTCACCCACATTCCGTACACCGGCGCCGGCCCGGCCCTGCGCGACCTGGTGGGCGGCCAGGTGGACATGATGTTCGACGGCCTGGGTTCCTCGGCCACGCACATCAAGAACGGACGGATCAAGGCCCTGATGGTGTCGGGCAACAAGCGAAACGCGGCCTTTCCGGACGTGCCCAGCGCGGCCGAGGTGGGCCTGCCCGAATACACGGTGACCACCTGGTATGGCCTGTGGGCGCCCAAGGGCACGCCGGCCGATGCCCAGGCGCGCATCGTCGAGGAAGTGCGCAAGGCAATGCAGTCGGAGGAGATCAAGGCCATCTGGGCGAGCCAGGGTGCCGAGTTTCCCAACTACACGCCGCAGCAGTTCGGCGCGTTCGTGAATTCGGAGATCAAGCGCTGGTCCGCCGTCGTCAAGGCCTCGGGCGCCAAGCTGGATTGACCCGAATGCCCGGTGAGGTTCTTTTCTCGGCGGAAGGCCCCGTCGCCTTTATCACCCTGTCCCATCCGGGCAAGCTCAACGCCATGTCGCGCGCGATGTGGCGCGAGCTGCGTGCGGCGTTCGAGCGGATCCAGTCGAACAGCGAATGGCGCTGCGTGCTGGTGCGAGGGGAGGACGCTTCGTTTTGCGCCGGCGGCGACATATCGGAGTATCCCGAATTCCGCTTCGAGGAATCGGCCCTGCGTGATTTTCACGAGAGCGACGTCTGGGGCGGGCTCGCCGCCATGCTTGACTGCGACGTGCCGGTGGTCGCGCAGATCGAGGGCGCCTGCATGGGCGCGGGCATGGAGATCGCGAGCTGTTGCGACATCCGCATCGCCGGTGAATCCACGAGGTTCGGCGCACCCATCGCCAAGCTGGGCTTTCCCATGGCGCCGCGCGAGGCGCAACTGGTGGCGCGCGCGGCTGGTGAATTGACAGCCCGTGAGATGTTGCTGGAAGCCGCCGTGCTGCGGGCGGCCGAAATGAAAGCGCGCGGCTTCCTGAACCGCGTCACGGCCGACAAAGCCGTGGCGGCGGAAGCCCTTGCCAGCGCGCAGCGAGCCGCGGCATTGTCGCCGCAAGCGGCACGCCTGAACAAGCAGGCCCTGCGGGCACTGGCCCAAGGGCGGCAGCCTCATCAACCCTACCGCTACGCCGACAGCGGCGAGCACCGCGAAGGCATCGCGGCCTTTCTCGAGAAACGCAAGCCAGCGTTCTGAACCCATGAGCAACCACAATCTCTTTGCCGCGCTTCGCGCGGCCTTTCCGCAAGACCTGGACAGCGCCGCAGTCGAAACCGACGACGGCCTGGTCTATTCCTGGCGCGACCTCGATCGCGCCACCGCCATGATGGCGAACCTGCTGCGGTCATTGGACCTGCCCGAAGGCTCGCGCGTCGCGGTGCAGGTGGAGAAATCGGTCGAAGCCATGATGCTGTACCTGGCGACGCTGCGCGCCGGCTATGTGTTCCTGCCGCTCAACACCGCCTACCAGAGCGCCGAGATCGAATACTTCATCGGCAACGCCGAGCCTGCGGTGGTGGTCTGTGGCGGCAAGAACTTCGGCTGGGTCAGCAAGATCGCTTTCAAGGCCGGCACGCGCAACGTCTTCACCCTCAACGACGACCGCACGGGTTCGCTGCTGGAGCGCGCCGCGCACCACAGCGACAGCCACGAGGCCGCGCGTCTGGGCGAAGACGACCTGGCGGCCATCCTCTACACCAGCGGCACCACGGGGCGCAGCAAGGGTGCGATGCTGACGCACGGCAACCTGCTGTCCAACGCAAAGGTGCTGAAGGACTACTGGGGCTGGGAGCGGGGCGACGTGCTGATCCACGCGTTGCCGATCTTCCATGTGCATGGCCTGTTCGTGGCGCTGCACGGCGCGCTGCTCAATGGCAGCAAGATGATCTGGCTCGGCAGGTTCGACCCGAAGCTGGCCATCGAGAAGATGGCGCAGGCCACGGTGTTCATGGGCGTGCCCACCCTGTACGTGCGCATGCTCGCGGAGCGGTCTCTCACCAAGGAGGCGGCGCGCCATATGCGTCTGTTCGTCTCCGGCTCGGCTCCCTTGCTGATCGAAACCTTCAACGAATGGCAGACGCGAACGGGCCACACCATCCTGGAGCGCTACGGCATGAGCGAAACCATCATGCTCGCTTCCAATCCCTTGCGTGCGCAAGATGGCGAACGGCGCGGTGGCACCGTGGGCTTTCCGTTGCCTGGCGTCGGGCTGCGGGTGCGTGGCGAAGACGGGCGAGAGCTCCCGGCCGGCGAGATCGGCGACATACAGGTCAAGGGACCCAACGTCTTCAAGGGTTACTGGCGCATGCCGGAAAAGACGAAGGAAGAATTCACGGCCGATGGCTGGTTCAAGACCGGCGACGTCGGCAAGATCGACGAGCGAGGCTACGTGACCATCGTCGGGCGCAGCAAGGATCTGATCATCAGCGGCGGCTACAACGTGTATCCGGCCGAGATCGAGGGTTACATCAACGACATGCCGGGCGTGGCGGAGAGTGCATTGATCGGCGTGCCGCACCCCGACTTCGGCGAGGTGGGCGTGGCGGTCGTGACGGCGAAACCCGGCGCCAGCCTGGATGGTGAGCAGATCGTGGCGCGCCTGAAGTCGCAGCTGGCCAACTTCAAGATTCCCAAGCGCTGCTTCGTGGTCGACGAGCTTCCGCGCAACACCATGGGCAAGGTGCAGAAGAACCAACTGCGTGAGCAGCACAAGCAACTGTTCACCTAGGCGTTCGCGCCAAAGCAGCAGGTTCGCCTTGCGATCTCCCGCTGCCCGCCTTCGATTCGCTGCTTGCCCCGCGAAATCGGTATCATCGACAGGGTGTCTTGTCGCTCGTGATGTTTTAGGTATCACGCCTGATGCTCGCCCGGCATATCGCCGGCTTCAAACATGAAGGGCCTGCAATGCGGCTTTCTGACTTCATCCGCGAGCATGCGGACCAGATTCTGGCGACCTGGGACGAATTTGCCGCGACCGTGGCGCATGGCGGCAAGGAGCTGGATCAGAAGGCCCTGCGTGACCACGCGGGCCAGATCCTGTTAGCGATAGCGGCCGACCTCGAGCAACCGCAATCGAACGCGCAGCAGATCGCCAAGTCGCGTGGCGAGGCCAGTCGTGAAGGTCAGGCGGAAGACACGGCGGCCGAGACGCATGCAGACACGAGGATCGTCGCGGGCTTTGCAATCGACGCGATGTTGACGGAGTACCGGGCACTGCGCGCCAGCGTGCTTCGGCTGTGGTCGGCCTCGAAGGGCGATGAAACGCATGCCGACGAGCTGGACCAACTGATGCGGTTCAACGAGGCCATCGACCAGGCAATCACGGAGTCGGTGGCGCGCTACACCGAGCAAGTGCAGCGCTACACCAACCTGTTTATGGGCATGCTTGGCCACGACATTCGCAATCCCCTAGGCACGATCACGATGTCCACCGAGGTGCTGGCGCGCTCCGGACAGCTCCAGCGTAAGGCGCTCGACCCCATCGTCAATAGCGCGCGACGTATCCAGAGTATCGTCGAGCTGATCGTCGATTTTTCGCGCGCCCAGTCCAATGGCGTCATGCCCATCAGCGCGAGGCCTTCGAACCTTCGGCCCCTGTTCGACAGCGTGCTGGCAGAGACGCAGGTCCGCCATCCGTCCATCGAGTTCCTGCTGCGCGCCGAAGGCAACCTGGACGGGGTCTGGGACGAGGCACGCCTGGCACAACTTATGTCTAACCTTCTGGAGAACGCCATTTCGTACGGCGCACGCGGCCAGCCGGTGGCTGTCACCCTAATGGACGAGGGGCCAAACGTCACTTTCAGCGTGCATAACTTCGGCAACGTGATTCCCGCGCATGACCGTGAACGCATCTTTGAGCCGCGCAGCCGCGGGTCGCTGCTGGACAAGCAAAAAGCCCCGAACGGCCTGGGCCTAGGGCTTTACATTTGCCGGGAGATCATGCGCGCCCACAACGGAACTCTGTCGGTGCGTTCGACAGCGGACGAGGGGACTACGTTCCTGACCCGCCTGCCACGAAAGCAGCCTGAGTTTCAGACCGCCTCTTCCTGAGCCTGTCTCCAAGCGCACAGCGATTTGCAATAGACGCCTCATCGGTCCAGCGTTCAGCTGGCGCAATCCGAAGCATTGGATGTTAAAGACCGCAACTGCCGGGCGAGTGCTGGGCTTGAACAGCGAAACCGTGCTTTAGTTAACGACTGTTGCGGAAACCCTGCCGCTGTGCGCGTAAGCGCGTTCATCTGAGCAAAGAGGCATCGGTCGATGGCCAGAGAGATCATCTAGCGGGACCAGCCCTGATATGGGAGAGGGTACGCACCGTGCGGGGCTCGGGATCGGGATGGGACTGTTACGATAAGTCTTCCATCGATGACGAAGCCCGCGTATTCATACACCCGAGGCGACGCCTGCGACAATAGCGTTGGTCCACCCATGATCGCATCACCAGAATCCAAATGCCAGGAACCGCCAGCTTCATCCCACTGCGTTTACTTCTATGAGGACGCAGACTTGCTCGTCGACGAGGTGGCGCGATACCTCGGCGCCGCGCTGACGAGAGGTCATACAGGCATTGTTATTGCGCGGGATTCTTTCCGGAGCCGCCTGTCGCTCGAATTGAATCTCAAGCATCGGCTCGCTGAACCAGTCGCTAATCAGTACGGCACTTTGATAGCCTTGGATGCGCAAGAAACGTTGGACAAGTTCATGGTGGCAGGCTGGCCGCACCAGGGCAAGTTTGATCGTGTCGTCGGCGACTTAGTCAAGCGCTGCATAAGCCGCGGCGAGGAAATCGCTGCCTATGGTGAGATGGTTGGGCTGCTGTGCGAGCAAGGACAATTCGATGCGGCGGTTCGCCTGGAAAAACTGTGGAATGACCTGCTTGGCAAACGCAGGTTTTCCCTGATATGCGGCTATCCCGCCGGACTTTTCACGAGTCCTGCGGGGCGGGCGTCGTACAAGCATCTGTGCGATGCGCATCACAAGGTGTTCCAGGTCTGATTCGCGCGTTCGCAACGAAGGTGGCAATCAGCTCTAATGCGTTTTGTCAATCCTATTGGGCCCGTTCGATGCGGGTCACCACAAACTGGCCGTTCACCCGGTCAACGGCAAAGCGGACCTTGTCGCCAGCCTTGACTGATTTCAGGAGCTTCGCGTCGGCCACACCAAACTGCATGGTCATGGCGTCCATACCGATGTTTGCGATGGGGCCGTGCTTCAGCAAAACTGCTTTGGGCAGAACCTTCAGAACCTCTCCTTGGCTCATTGGTGTCGAGGCAGGGGACACTGGCTGAGCCTGGGCGGCGCCGGCTGCGGCGAATGCAACAATTGCGAGAAGGTGACTGGCTTTCATTAGAGTCCTTTCGAAGTGGAAAAGTGATGGGGTCAAGAGGTGGCCCGCCGTATGCGGCTGCGCTGCATCAGGAACCAGGCCGCTGGAATCACCAGCATCGAGAGCAGCGGCGCCGTGACCATCCCGCCGACCATTGGTGCGGCGATGCGCTGCATCACTTCCGAGCCTGTGCCGCTGGTCAAGAGGATGGGTAGCAAGCCGGCCAGGATGACCGCCACGGTCATCGATTTTGGCCTAACGCGGAGCAGGGCGCCTTCACGGAGCGCGGCCAGCAGCGTTTCTTCGGTGTCCGGCTCTCCGGCTGCCACTCGCCTTGCCAAAGCGTTCTTGAGATAGATGAGCATCACCACGCCGAATTCCGCCGCAACGCCGGCGAGGGCAATGAAGCCAACGGCGGTGGCCACCGAGATGGAGTGCCCAAGGGCCCAGACAAGCCAGAAGCCCCCAATGAGGGAGAACGGCACGGCTGCCATCACCAACGCCGCGTCGCGCAGGGATCGGAACAGCATGAACAGCAGCACGAAGATAACCGCCAGGGTGGCAGGCACCACGAGTTGCAGGCGTTGCGTGGCCCGTTCCAGGTATTCGAACTGGCCCGACCAGGCGACCGAGTAACCCGCGGGCATCTGCACCGCCTTGGAAACGGCGGCCTGCATATCGTTGACCACCGACCGGAGGTCTCGCTCGCGGACATCGACATAGACCCACCCCGACAGCCGCGCGTTCTCGCTGCGCAGCATGGGGGGGCCTTCTTCGATGGTGACTTTGGCCACGTCCTGAAGCAGCAGTTGGGCGCCTTTATCGGTGACGAAGGGGAGTTCCCGCAGTCGTTGCAACGAGTCCCGGATTTCCCTCGGATACCTCACGTTGATGGGGTAACGCTCGCGACCACTGATGACCTCTCCAACCGTGTCGCCACCGATGGCGGTTGAAACCACCGCCTGCACGTCCGCAACCGAGAGTCCGTACCGCGCCGCAGCCAGGCGGTCCACGTCGACGTCGATGTACCGGCCTCCGGTGAGACGCTCCGCCAACGCGGAAGAAACACCCGGGACGTCCTTCACCGCAGCCTCGATCCGGGTGGTGAGCCTGTCGATGGTTGCCAGGTCGGCACCGGCCACCTTGATGCCAACAGGGCTCTTGACGCCCGTGGCCAGCATGTCGATGCGGTTCCTGATGGGGGGCACCCAGACGTTGGTCAGCCCCGGCACCTTGACGACACGGTCCAGTTCCTCCACCAGCTTGGCGGGTGTCATACCGGCGCGCCACTGGTCGCGTGGCTTGAACTGAATGGTCGTTTCGAACATTTCCAGCGGCGCAGGGTCGGTAGCCGTATCGGCCCGGCCTGCCTTCCCGAACACGATGGCAACCTCGGGAACGGTCTTGATCAGGCGGTCTGTTTGCTGGAGCAGTTCTGACGCCTTCGAAATCGAGAGCCCTGGCAGCGCCGACGGCATGTACAACAGGTCTCCCTCGTCCAGGGGCGGCATGAACTCTCCGCCCAGCCGCATCGCTGGAATGACCGTCAGCGCCAGGAGCAAAGCGGCAACGGCCAGTGCAGCCTTCGGGAACCGCAGCACTCCTTCCAACGCCGGCCGGTAGACCGCCGTCAGGAAGCGGTTCATGGGGTTGGAGGCTTCGTGAGGAATGCGCCCACGAATGAGGTATCCCATGAGCACCGGCACCAGCGTCACCGACAGGGCGGCGGCAGCCGCCATCGCGTAGGTCTTCGTGTATGCCAAGGGTGAGAACAACCGGCCTTCTTGCGCCTCCAAGGAGAACACGGGGACGAATGACAGGGTGATGACAAGCAACGAAACGAAGAGCGCCGGCCCGACCTCGACAGACGCTTCGGTGACCAGGTTCCATCGCTCGCCAGCAGTCGGTTGCCGTCCGTGTTGGGCCTCGAAAGCCTCGACGTGCTTGTGGACGTTTTCAATCAGGACCACTGCCGCATCCAGCATCGCGCCCACGCTGATTGCGATACCGCCCAAGCTCAGGATGTTGGCACTGACCCCCTGCCAGTGCATGACGATGAACGCCGTCAATACCCCGACCGGAAGTGCCACCACGGCAACCAGGGACGAGCGCAGATGGAGCAGGAACAGTGCGCAGACCAGGGCGACGACAACGAACTCCTCGAGTAGTTTGTCGCGCAGGTTGACGATGGCGCGGTCGATGAGAAGGGACCGGTCGTAGGTGGGCACCACTTCGACGCCTGGTGGCAGGCTGGGCTTCAAAGTCTCCAGCTTGGCTTTCACCGCTTCGATGGTCGAGCGAGCGTTCTTGCCGGAACGCATCACGACAATGCCCCCGGCCACCTCACCCTCACCATCCAGTTCAGCGATGCCGCGACGCATCTCGGGCCCGATTTGCACGGAGGCAACGTCTCGCAGCAGCACCGGGGTTGCGCCTGAGACGGCCAAGGGCACCAGGCGGAAATCGTCAAGCGACTTGAGGAAGCCGCGCGAACGGACCATGTACTCAGCTTCGGCCAGTTCGACCAACGAGCCGCCAGCCGCCTGGTTGGCATCCCGAAGCGCCTTGACGACCATACCTTGTGTAACGCCGAGTGCGCGCATGCGGTTCGGGTCCAGCACGACCTGGTACTGGCGCACCATCCCTCCGACGCTGGCTACCTCGGCGACGTCAGGGACAGTCTTCAGCTCGAACTTCAGGAACCAATCATTCAAGGCGCGGAGCTGGCCGAGGTCGTGTTTGCCGGTGCGATCCACCAGCGCATATTCGTAAATCCATCCGACGCCGGTGGCATCGGGGCCCAGCGTGGCCGTGGCACCTGGCGGTAGCCGGCTCTGCACCTGATTCAGGTATTCGACGACCCGTGAACGCGCAAAGTACGGGTCCGTTTTGTCATCGAACAGGACGTAGACGAAGGAGTCTCCGAAAAACGAGTACCCGCGCACTGTCTTGGCGCCGGGCACGCTCAGCATCGAGGTGGTCAAGGGGTAAGTGACCAGGTCTTCGACCACCTGCGGCGGCTTGCCTGGATACGACGTCCGCACGATAACTTGAACATCGGAGAGATCCGGCAACGCATCCAATGCGATGCGCTGCACTGACAAGATGCCGCCTACGGTCAGTATGGCCGTCGCAATCAGCACGAGGAATCGGTTTCCGACCGACCATCGAATCACCGCGGCAATCACTGCTTCGCCCCGCTCAGCTTCTGCACTGACACGAGCTCATAGCCCATCGCACCGCCTTGCTTGAAGTCAAAGCGGATGGTGTCGCCAGGCTTGAGGTCAGCGAACGCAGCCGGATTGGGCTTGCTGAAGCCCATGGTCATCTCGGGCCACTTGAGAGAGGCGACCGGTCCATGCGAGATGACGATGCCGTCCCGGTCTACACTTTCGACCTTGCCTTCGGCCGTGTGAACGCCTGACGTCGACGTCGGCGCCGACGCTGGCGCCATACTGCCCAACACGGACTTGAGACGTGCTTCCGAGTCGATAAGGAATTGGCCGCTGGCGACCACCTGCTCACCTTCGTTCAAGCCTTGAAGGATTTCCACCTGGTCGCCCAAGTCCACGCCCAGTGACACGTCCCGCGGCTGGAAAGAGCCGTTCGCAGTCCGCACGATGACCACGGCCCGCTTGCCCGTTCGTATGACTGCCTCGGAAGGTACGACGAGCCGGGCGGTGGATGGTCCGGCAACCTGCAGGCGCAGAAGCATTCCTGGGATGAGCTTCGCGCCTTTGTTGTCCACTTCGAAGCGCGCCTTGAGAGTGCGGGAGCTCGCGTTGACCTCGGGAATGAGTTCTTTGAGTTCTCCCGTGAACGACTGGGACTCGTCGGCCTGCAGCGTGGCCTTGACCCGCTGCCCTCGGCGTAGATGGAGCGCCTGTGCCTCAGGTACCTCCGCCACGGCCCAGACTTTCTCCAGCCCGGCGATGCGAAAGAGGGTCATCCCCGGCGTCACTGCCACGCCTTCACGAACTGCCAGCTCCGAGATGACGCCACTGGCAGGGGCGGTCAGCGTGAAGCGGGCCTGGGCTGTGCCGGTTGCCTGACTTTGTCGAATGAGCGAGTCGGGAATCGACAGGGCGCGCATGCGTTCACGGGCTGCTGCGATGATGTCGGGTGAGACGTCGGCACGCTCCAGCGCCAGAAACTCGTTCTGTGGCCCGAGCCACTCGGGGGCAAAGACTGTGGCCAACGCCTGGCCCTTCCGGACGGCTTCCATCGGAGCCCGCACGGCCAGTCGTTCCACGTAGCCGGCAACACGCGTCTGGACCGCGACATTGAGGCGTTCATCAAACTGCACGGCGCCCACAGCATCGAAGGAAGATGAAACCTGGGTTCGGGTCGCGGGGGCGGTGCGGATGCCCAAGTTCTGTTGGACGGTGGGACTGACCTTGACCCCACCTTCGCTCGTGTCGCTGTCGGCGTAAACCGGCACCAGCTGCATGTCCATGAAGGGTGACTTGCCCGGTTTGTCGAAGCGGGGGCCCGGCACCATGGGGTCGTGCCAGTAGAGGACCTTGCGCTCGCCGGTGCTATTCGAAGCCGGTGCCGATGCCGCCGGCGAAGCGGGCGGGCTGCTTGCCCGGCCCAGGTAAAAGCCTGCCACGGCGATTGCGACTGCAACGGAAGCGGCCAGTCCCGCCCAGCGGATTTGAGAGCGGTTCATTGTGTATCCCTCGGAGCCCACCAGGCCCGGTATGCCAGCTGTGCCATCGTCTTGGCCAAGTCTCGCTGCAGCGTGAGCTGCTTGCGTTGAGCCTCCACCTCCGCGCGACGCGCTTCGAAAAGCGTCATCAACGTTCCCTGGTTTGAGCGGTAGCTTGCCGTTGCCGCCGCGACGCGCTGCTGCGCCGGCAGAACGACGCCTTCGCGGTACCGCTCGATACGCTCATCCAGTAGATGTGAGTTTCTGACCAGGGTCTCGTATTCAGCATGAGCGGCTCGGCGCGCTTCGGCCAGATCAGCCTCAGCCTTGTCGATGAGGGAAAGCTTTGCGACCGTCTCGCGGTTCTGTCGCTCGCCCGGTGCCACCGGCAACGGAATGCTGACCACCACGGACACCATGTCCGAATAGCCGCTGCGCTGGCCATAGGAAGCTTCCCAGGTCCAGTTTGGTCGCCGATTGCTTGCTGTAGACGCGGCCTCCAGGCGTGCGACCTGAACCTCCTGCTGCTTGACCAATACGCTGGGGTGGCCTTCTACAAATGCCTCCTCGGAGAGGCCGCCCATTTGCGGCGCCGCGGCCAGTTCGCCGGCCGCGACACCTGACCAGCGCTGCAGTGCGACCTGCGCGGCGGCTTGCTGCTGGTGAATTTCGGTGGATTCGTCCTCGGCCATCGCCCGTGCGCCCGTGAGCGCCAGGACCTCGGAGCTGCTGCCGCTGGAGGAGGCGAGGCGGGCCCGCGAGGCCTCGAATTCTTCGCGGGCGTGATGCTGCATCAATTGCGCGAGTTTCAACGCTTCGCCGGCGTAGAAGGCGTCCAGGTACGCAAGCGATGTTTGCAGCCGCGCCTCCGCCACGCTGGCCTTGAGCTGGGCCTCTTCCCGGCTGACCAATGCTTGCGCCGCTGCAGTCCGCGCGGCGCGCTTTTCAGCCGACAGCCATTCCTGGCTGATACCAATGCGCTTCATCGTCATGGAGTCACGGGTCGTGCTCAATCGGTCAGGGCCCGTGACGGGCAGATTGTCGATGCCGGCTCGGAGCGTCGGGTCAGGGAGTTGACCGGCGACGCGTGCAGATTGCGATGCGCTTGCCATGCTCGCGCGTGCTGCGCGGGCGGACTGCGACCGCTGGACGGCGAGTTCGAGCGCCCTGTCGAAGGTCAAGGACTCGGTGACGACAGGCGCGGCCTCATGGGTCATGGGCTGGGACACAGCCGGCATCGGCACCAGGGCAGCGGCGCAGGTGACCACAAGAAAATAGCGGGGCAACATGAGCTCTCCAAGACGAACGAGGACTTGCTGGCAGGCGGACTTGCCGCGCCAGCGCCAGTCAATCGACGGAGATTTCAGACGCGGAGTCTGAGCGTGGAAAGAAAGAGCGGGTCCGGTGGAGGGCGGACCTCGGGCTCGGCCGAAACCGGCAGTGCCAGGGCCTGGGCCGACAGGTTCAACACCGGCAGGAAGAGCACTTGAACCAGGGCCGGCAGGGTCGGAGTAACGACCTTCAGCTGTTCGACTGCCTGTGCGGCAGAGGCAGAGTACTGGTGGCAAAGAACTGGCTGGGCCGCATCCATCCCTTCACAGGGTTCGCCCGCAGCCATCATCTCCGCCATGGCGGCCATGTCCTGTTCGCCAGGACAGACGTAGTTCGCCAGCGCCAGCTGTGAGAACAGCAGCGACACGACCACCAGAAATGTGGTCAGAAAGCGGCGAGAAGGACGGCGGAACATGTGCATGCGAAGTGTATCAATTTGGCTGTCAACCGTCCCCGCTGAGTTGGCTTGGCAGTCCACACCCTGCGGCCGACACAAGGTCTCGTCCTACAGCTTGGGTCTATTCGCACAGCTATCTTCGGGTTCCGGTGCCACGCCGCACCACGAAAAGAGGACTCCCCCGTGAAGATTGCCCAGGTTGCGCCGCTGTACGAAAGCGTGCCTCCGCGCGCCTATGGCGGCACCGAACGCGTAGTTTCATACCTGACCGAAGCCCTGGTGGAAATGGGCCACGAGGTCACTCTGTTCGCCAGCGGCGACTCGGTTACGTCTGCACACCTGGTTTCCGTGCTGCCCCGCAGCCTGCGGCTGGACTCGCGCAAACCGGATCCGCTGGTGTGGCACACCATCATGATGGACATGGTGCTCAAGGCGGCACCATCCTTCGACGTGATCCACTTCCACACCGATGTGCTGCAGCTTGCGCTGGTGGGTCAATGCAGGACGCCCTGCATGTCGACGGCGCACGGCCGCCTCGACTTGCCGGACTTGAAGCCGTTATTCCGCTGTTTTCCAAAGCACCCCATGGTGTCGATTTCGGCCAGCCAGCGTGCGCCTCTTCCCTGGCTCAACTGGCGTGCGACGGTGCACCACGGCTTGCCGCTGGGCTTGTATTCGCTGCACCCGCAACCACAGGATTATTTCGCTTTCGTCGGGCGCATCTCGCCCGAAAAGCGGGCCGACCGGGCCATCGAGATCGCCAGGGCTTGCGGTACGCCACTGCGCATCGCCGCCAAGGTCGACCCTGCCGACCAGGCGTACTTCGAATCCACGATAAAACCGCTGCTGGACGATCCGCTGGTGACCTACGTCGGTGAGATCGGCGACGAGGCCAAGAACGACTTCATCGGCAACGCGAGGGCGCTGCTGATGCCGATCGATTGGCCCGAACCGTTCGGCCTGGTGATGATCGAGGCCATGGCCTGCGGCACACCCGTGATCGCGTACGGGCAGGGTTCGGTTCCCGAGATCCTCGAAGACGGCGTCACCGGCTTCATTGTCGAGAACCAGGAACAGGCCATCGCCGCAGCCAGGAACATCGAGAGCATCAATCGCCGCCGCTGCCGCCAGGTGTTCGAGCAGCGCTTTGCGGCGCGGGTCATGGCCAAGCGCTACCTGGAGGTTTACCGGGAGCTCGTGGACAGCCGGGTGGGCGAAACCCGCGTTCCCGCGTAGGGCCAACAGGAAGCAGTTGCATGCCGAACAAGATCCAGATCGGCGACAAGTGGTATGTCGCCGCCACCACCGCGAGTGCCGAAGAGCAGCCGCAGGTCCTGAAGAACGACCACACCTTCGCGATGTACGACCGCTTCGGCGACGTACAGGTTCTGGTGCCGGGCAAGGAAGGCCTGTACCACAACGACACCCGCTACCTCTCGCACCAGGATCTGCTGATCGACGGGGCGCGGCCGCTCTACCTGGGCTCGTCGGTGGAGCATTCCAACAGCCTGCTCGCCATCGACCTGATGAATCCCGACTTGCCGGCGCGCGGCGACCGGCCGGCGCTGGCGAAGGGAACACTGCATGTCTTTCGCGCCAAGTTGCTGTGGCAAGCGGCCTGCTACGAGCATGTACGCCTGACGCACCACGGCAGCGAGCCCACACGGGTGCGGCTGGAGTTCACCTTCGAAGCGGATTTCGTCGACCTGTTCGAAGTGCGCGGCATGAAGCGCGAGCGGCGCGGCGAGCGCCTGCAGCCTGAGGTCTCGGCCGGCGAAGTCGTCCTGCCTTACCGCGGCCTCGACAACCGGCTGCGGCGCACGCGCATCCACTTCGAACCGGCGCCGACGATGATCGACGGGGGGCGGGCCGCCTTCGAGCTGCAGCTGGATCCGGGATCGGAACAGCACATCTACTGCACGGTGACGTGCGAGTGCGAAGGCGACGCACGGGCGCCACGAATTTCGTACGACGCCGCGCTGCGCGAGAACGAGGCACAGCGGCGAGCATGGGTGGGTGGGCGCTGCCTGATGGTCACGTCGAACCCTCTGGTCAACCTCTGGCTGGAACGCTCCGTCGCGGACCTGTCCATGCTGACCACCATACTGCCGACGGGGCCGTATCCCTTTGCCGGGGTGCCCTGGTATTCCACGACCTTCGGCCGCGACGGCATCCTGACTGCGCTTGAATATCTCTGGGTGGACCCCTCGCTCGCCGCCGGCGTGCTGTCGTTCCTGGCGGCGACGCAGGCCACGGAGATGGACCCGCAGAATGACGCGGAGCCGGGCAAGATCTTGCATGAGGGCCGGCAAAGCGAAATGGCGTTGACGCGGGAGATCCCGTTCGGGCGCTATTACGGCTCCGTCGACTCGACGCCGCTGTTCCTGGTCCTGGCTGCCGCCTACTGGCGGCGCACGGGCGACACGGTGCTCATCCGGCGCATCTGGCCCAACATCCTCGCGGCGCTGGAATGGATCGACCGCTATGGCGACGCCGACGGCGACGGGTTCGTCGAATACGCGCGGCGCAGCAGCGAAGGCCTGGTGCAACAGGGCTGGAAGGATTCGCAGGATTCCGTCTTCCACAGCGACGGCACGCTGGCGCAGGCTCCGATAGCGTTGTGCGAGGTGCAGGGCTATGTCTACGAAGCCAAGCTGGGTGTTGCCGCGCTGGCGGCTGCGATCGGAGAGGGCGCGCTGGCCGCGTCGCTCGAGCATCAGGCGCGCGAGCTGGGCCAGCGCTTCCAGGCGGCGTTCTGGTGCGAGGAGATCGGCAGCTATGCGATCGCGCTGGATGGCGAGAAGAAGCAGTGCAAAGTGGGTTCGTCCAACGCCGGGCACACGCTCTGGAGTGGCATTGCGTCTCCCGAGCATGCGCAGCGAATCGTCGATGGCCTGATGGGCCAGGCGTTCTTCAGCGGCTGGGGCATTCGCACCATTGCGGCCGGCGCGTCCCGCTACAACCCGATGTCGTACCACAACGGCTCGATCTGGCCGCACGACAACGCCTTGATCGCAGCCGGCATGGCGCGCTATGGCCGCACCGAGAGCGCGATGCAGTTGTTCGCGTGCGCCTTCGAATCGAGCCTGCACTTCGATGCCCACCGCCTGCCGGAGCTGTTCTGCGGCTTCAAGCGGCGTCCTGGGGCCGGGCCGACCCTGTACCCGGTGGCGTGTTCGCCGCAGGCATGGGCCGCCGCCGCAGTGTTTGGCATGCTGCAGGCTTGCCTTGGGCTGGAAATTCACGCGCGGCGCTCGGAGATCGTGCTGCAGGCGCCGAGGCTGCCGCCGTTCATCGACTGGATCCGCATCTCACGCGTCGGCATGCCGGGCGCCAGTGCGGATCTGCTGCTGCAGCGGTACGAGCGCAACGTGGGGATCGAGGTATTGCGCAAGGACCCGGACGTCAGGGTCACGGTCGTGGCCTAGGCAGGGACGGGCGGGTCGCCTACAGCCGCATACGGCTGAGTGCGTAACCATACGTGAATGAAAATACTCAACTTCATCCACGTCATGCTGGCCCAGGCGTTCTACGGGTGGGCCATGAGCGAGATCAACCCCATGCATCCCGACGTGCCGCGCATCATGCGCCGCCAGATCGAGCTGGCGGACAAGGCCCAACGCCTCTTCGCCTGACCCGTCTTCGCGCCACTGCGCGCACCGTTCGTCGCCTCATATGGGAAAAGGATGACAGCGCCGCAAGGTCAAGCCGCAGCCACGGCTCGGGAACCCGTCCTAACGGATCACCGGCAAAAGTACTACCATCCGCGTTCAACCATAGGCGCAGAATATTATCATGTTATTAACCTATGGCTTGGTGATGCATGGAAGATAAAGCCCGACTGACGATCCTGATCGACCCCGCAAAAAAGAAAGCGTTCGAGGAGCTTTGCTCTTCCCAGGACGTGACCTCGTCGCAGGTAGTGCGACTGTTGATCAAGCAATACCTGGAAAAACACGGCGTGCTGCAAGTCCCCGCGGTGAAGAAAGCGCGGAGCAGGTAGGGCCGCGGCCGCTGTGGGCGGGGCGTTAATCAAAAAAGCAATTATAATTTGATTAACATAGAGATCGCTCAATGGAGAACAAGACAGCCAGGCTGACAGTGCTAATCGACCCCGCGCGCAAGGATGCGTTCGAGAAGCTCTGCCACGCCCAGGACATGACGCCCTCGCAGGTCATGCGCCGCCTGATCCGCGACTTCCTCAACGAAAACGGGATCAAGCTGCCCATCGCTGCGGCCAAGAAGGCCCGCAAGTAGAGTTTTACTGCTGTCCTACACTGTCGCCCATGAGGCGGCAAGCAACGTTCGCGGGCAGGGTGGTCATGTTGGGCTTCGGCAGCGTCGGCCAAGGCATGCTGCCACTGTTGCCGCGCGAATTCGGCGTCAAGCCCGGCCGCGTCAAGATCGTCAAGACCCGCGAGGACGATACCGGCATCGCCGCGGAGTTCGGCGCCGAAGTGATCGCCACGCCGTTGAACGAAGGCAACTTCGAGACCGTGCTCGAGCCCTTGCTGGGGAAGGGCGACTTCCTGCTGAACCTCTCAGTCGACGTTTCCAGCATCGCGCTGATGCGGTTCTGCCGCAAACGCGGCGCCTTCTATCTGGACACCTGCAACGAGCCTTGGCCGGGGCGTTACGACAACCCGGAGCTGTCGCCGTCACAGCGTTCCAATTACGCCTTGCGCGAAGAGGCGCTGGCCTTCCGGCGGGACCTTCGCTCGGGACCGACGGCGGTTCTCACGCAGGGCGCCAATCCCGGGCTGGTATCGGCCCTGGTCAAGCGGGCCTTGCTCAACATGGCCGAAGAAACGCATCTGAAGGTGGAGAGGCCCACCAGCTACGAGGATTGGGCGGAGCTGGCCCGCAGCCTGGACATCAAGGTAATCCACATCGCCGAACGCGACTCGCAGATTTCCGACAGGCGCAAGGAGAGTGACGAATTCGTCAACACCTGGTCGGTGGAAGGCTTCTTCGACGAAGGCCTGCAGCCCGCGGAACTGGGCTGGGGCAGCCACGAGAGGCATTGGCCCGAGGATGCCGGCCGCCATGGCTTCGGCTGCGACGCGGCGATCTACCTGAACCGTCCCGGCATCGCGACGCGGGTGCGCAGCTGGACTCCGCTGGAAGGCCCTTACCACGGCTTTTTGGTGACCCACGCCGAATCGATCTCCATCGCCGATCACTTCACGCTGCGCGACAACGGCAACATCACCTACCGGCCCACCGTGCACTACGCCTACCATCCGTGCGACGACGCCGTGTTGTCCCTGCACGAAGTGGCGGGCAAGAACTGGAAACTGCAGCGCAAGCAGCGCATCATGCGCGACGAGATCACCGGCGGGATGGACGAACTCGGCGTGCTGCTGATGGGCAATGCCAAGGGCGTGTATTGGTATGGATCGCGCCTGTCCATCGAGCAGGCGCGCAAGCTGGCGCCGTACAACACGGCCACCAGCCTCCAGGTGGTAGCGGGCATCCTGGGCGGCATGGCCTGGGCCTTGCGCAATCCGGACGCCGGCCTGGTCGAGCCCGACGACCTGGACTGGGAGACCGTGTTGGAAGTGGCCGTTCCCTACCTGGGCGATGTCGTCGGCGAGTGGGGTGACTGGACGCCGCTGCAGGGCCGCAGCCCGCTTTTCAGCGAAGACAAGGACCTCGAGGATCCCTGGCAGTTCCTGAACTTCCTTGTGAAATAGCGCTCACCGCGAGGCCCGCTTGCTGCTCAAGAAAGAACTCGGCGTCGTCGAGAATTCCTGGTACGAGGCAAGCGTGGAGCGGCCGCCGCCTTCGCGGCCGCTGGCCGAGCGCACGACCGCCGACATCTGCGTGGTGGGAGGTGGTTATGCCGGCGTGTCGGCCGCGCTGGAGCTGGCCGAGCGTGGCTATTCGGTGGTGCTGCTGGAAGCGCAGCGCATCGGCTGGGGCGCTTCCGGGCGCAATGGCGGGCAGGCCATCGTGGGCTTCGGCTCGGACGGCGAGTGTGCGATAGAAAAGCAGTTCTCGCCGGCGGATGCGCGCCGCACCTGGGACGTTTCCGTCGAGGGGCTGCAGCTGCTGCGCGAGCGGATCGCCCGCTATGGCATCGACTGCGATTTCCGTCCCGGCTACCTCAGCCTTGCCGTCAAGCCGCGCAAGTCGGACGAGCTGCGGCGCTGGATGGATCACGCCGCAGCCGCCTACCGGCACCCGCTGCAGTGGATAGGTCCCGCGGAGATCGGCGAGTGGCTGGCCACCAAGCGCTTTCATTCGGCGGTGTTCGACGCGACCTCCGGCCACCTGCATCCCCTGAAGTATTGCCTGGGCCTGGCCGGCGCAGCCCGCGCGGCCGGTGTGCGGATCCACGAGAACTCCGCGGCGTTCGTGGTCGAGCGGGGCGACAAGCCAGTGGTGAAAACCGCGCAGGGCGAGTGCCGGTGCAATTTCGTGGTGCTTGCCGGCAACGTGTACCTGGGCGAGTACGGCGACGAGATCGCGCCGGAGGTATCCGCGCGCATCATGCCCGTCGGCACCTACATGATCGCCACGGAGCCGATGGGCCAGGAGCGCGCCGACGCATTGATGCGGACACGTCCCGCGGCCTCGGACACCAACTTCGTGCTCGACTATTTCCGCCTGAGCGCCGACCACCGGCTGCTGTTCGGCGGCGCCGACAGCTACAGCGGGGCGGCACCGCGCGACCTGATAGCGCGGATCCGCTCCAGCATGCTGGTGGTATTTCCGCAGCTGGACGATCTGGCCATACCGCACGCCTGGGGCGGCTTTGTCGACATCACCATGAACAAGGCGCCGAATTTCGGGCGCCTGGGCCACAACATCTACTATCTGCAAGGGTTCTCGGGCCATGGCCTGGCGCTGGCCGGAATGGCCGGCAAGCTCGTGGCCGAGGCGGTCGCGGGGCAGGCGGAGCGCTTCGACCTGTTCGCCCGCATCAGGCACCATCAGTTCCCCGGCGGCGCGCTGATGCGCACGCCGGCCCTGATCCTGGGAATGCTGTACTACCGCCTGCGCGACGCGCTGTAGTCCCGCTGGGGCGTCACCACTGGGCAGGATGCGCTCGCCCGGCAGCACTTCGTAAGGCGGGGCCCAGCCGTCGATCTCGCGCAGCCGCGCCAGCCAGGCCGCGATGTTCGGATGGCTTTGCTCGAAGGCGTAGCCGCTCTCTTCGGACGGGTAGTGCAAGTAAGCCGACATGGAGAAATCGGCGATGGTGGGCGCGTCGCCGACGATGAAGCGGAGCCTCCCAGGGCTGGCGCAGCGCGCGCAGGAAGAATACGACCTTGAAGCTGTTGCCCGATTGGCTGAAGCAGTGCAGGCGGTACATCGCTACAGCTGCCGGATCTGGAACTTGCGGAATTTCACCACACCGCCGGCGTATTCCAGGGCGATGGGTCCGCTCGCGCGCCGGCTGTCTTCGACTTCCGCGGTTTTCACGCCGTTGAGCATCACCGTGATGCGGTTGCCTTTGACGGTGATGTCATAGGTGTTCCACTTGCCGGCCGCCTTGGGCATGGGCACGACCTTGGCCAGGTGGACGACGGCACCCGTGCCGAAGGCCGGGTCGGGGCGGCGGTCGAAGATGTTGGCCTCGTAGCAGGTGCGGTCCGTGATGGGCCTCACGTCGGCACAGCGCATGTAGATGCCGCTGTTGGTGTCCGAGGTAACCCAGAACTCAGTGCGGATTTGGAAATCCTTGTACGGATTGTGGGTCACCAGGTACGCGGAATCGCTGCTGAGCTTGTTGTCGGCCACGATGGCGCCATCCTGGGCACGCCAATTGCCACCGCCTATGCTGCTCCAGTTGTTCAACCCCGTGTTCCCGTCGATCAGCGTCTCCCATCCGGTGGTCGCGACCGGGGGTGTGCTCGTGCAGCCAACGATGGACAGGGCGGCCAGCAGCGAAGCCGCGGCAAAGGAAGGAAGTCGGGTCATACACGGCCTTTCATTGCTCTTGCCGAGCGGGACTCGTTTTATAGCATCAAGCTTCGGCTGCGTGTTGCCTGCTATCGCTTGATCACGTAGCGCACGAAGCCATCGGCCTGCGCGAACTGGTCGTAAAGCTTGCGCACGCTAGCGTTGTCCTCGCGTGTCATCCAATACAGACGGGCCCAGCCCTCGGCCCGCATGGCGTTGCGCAGCCACTCGATCAGCGCCTTGCCGATCCCGTGCCCGCGGGCGGAAGGAAGCACGAACAGGTCTTCCAGGTAGCACACCGGCTGCGTCTCCCAGGTGTTCTCGTGCACCACGCAGTTGGCGAAGCCGTACACCTGGCCATCCACTTCGGCCACGACGCACATGATGGCGGAGTCGGGATCCAGGATGCGCTTCCAGGTACGGTCGGTGACGGCGTCTCCCAGGCTCGCGCCATAGAAGTCGCAGTAGCCGCGCCACAGACCGCGCCAGGCGGCTTCGTCGGCGGGCAGGGCGGAACGGATGATCGGTAAAGACATGCCTCCCATTCTGCCGCCGACTCAGGCGATCTGGCTGGCCAGCAGCACTGCCGCATGGACCGATTCGCGCTGCGCCCCGTCCTGGATCTGGTGGCGGCAACTGGTGCCGTCGGCGATGACGATGGCGCCGGGGTATTTGCGCACCGCCGGCAAGAGGCTCAGCTCGGCCATCTGCATGGAGACCTCATAGTGCTTGGCCTCGTAGCCGAAGCTGCCCGCCATGCCGCAGCAGCTGCTTTCTATCAGCTCGGGCTGCACGCCGGGAATCAGCTTGAGGACCTCGACGATCGGCGTTACCGCGGCGAACGCCTTCTGATGGCAGTGGCCGTGCAGCAGCACGCGCTTGTCCAGCGGACGCAGCTTCCGGCGCAGGCCATCCAGCCGGCCGGCCTGGTTCTCGCGAGCCAGGAATTCCTCGAACAACAGGGCCTGCGCGGCCACCACCTGCGCGGGCGCGCCCAGGCCCATGGACAGCATCTCGTCACGCAGCGTCAGCAAGCAGGAAGGTTCCAAGCCGACGATGGGGATGAACTTTTCGGCGAACGGCAGGAGCGACTCGATGACTTCGCGCGCCTTGGCCCGCGCTTCTTCGACCATCCCGCTGGCCAGGTAGGTCCGGCCGCAGCACAAGTGCTTGCCGTCCGGCCTGGCCTTGGCGGCGACATGGACCGTATAGCCCGCGGCTTGCAAGACCTTGAGCGCCGAGCGCGCGTTCACCGACTCGAAGAAACCGTTGAAGGTATCGACGAACAGCACGACCGGCTTGGCCGCCGCCAGGACTTCCTCGCGGGTGGCCGTATTCGGCGTGTCGTTGAAGAAGTGCTTGGGCCGCCAGGCGGGCAGGCTGCGCCGCGCCGAAAAACCGAGAAACTTCTCGCCCAGGCGCGCCAGGAAGGGGCTGCGGTTGCGCAGGTTCAAGAGCGAGGCGATGGAAGCGGCACGGTGCGCATAGTCGGGCAGCCGTGCGATCAGCTTGTCCTTGAACGAGTAGCCGTTCTTCTTCCTGTCGTGATGCAGGAATTCGATCTTCATCTTCGCCATGTCCACCCCGGTGGGGCAGTCCCGCTTGCAACCCTTGCAGCTCACGCACAGGTCCATCGCTTCCCGGACCTCGTCGCTCGCCAGCCCCTGCGGACCCAGCTGGCCGGACAGCGCCAGCCGCAGCGTGTTGGCGCGCCCGCGCGTGAGGTGTTTCTCGTCGCGGGTGACGCGGTAGCTCGGGCACATGGTGCCCGCGTCGAACTTGCGGCAATGCCCGTTGTTGTTGCACATCTCCACGGCTTTGGCGAACCCGCCGGCCGGGTCGCCGCCGCTTCCGGGCGGTGAAATGCGCTCGGTCGCGGGATCGTTCTGCACGTCCCAGGCGCTCCAGTCCAGCGCAGTTTTCAAGGGGATGACCTTGTAGGCCGGCGAAAACCGCATGAGCCGCGTGTCGTCCATGCGCGGCGGATCGATGATGCGCTTCGGGCAGAGCAGGCCTTGCGGATCGAACAGGTTCTTGATCTCGGCGAAGGCTTCATTGATCTTGGGCCCGAACTGCCAGCCTATCCATTCGCCGCGGCACAGGCCGTCGCCATGCTCGCCGCTGTACGCGCCCTTGAACTTGCGCACCAGGGCGGAGGCTTCCTCGGCGATGGCCCGCATCTTCGGCGCGCCGCCGGTGCGCATGTCCAGGATCGGCCGCACGTGCAGGGTGCCCACCGAGGCATGGGCGTACCAGGTGCCCTTGCTGCCGTACTTGCGGAACACCTGGGTCAACGCGTCGGTGTATTCGGCCAGGTGCTCCAGCGGCACGGCGCAGTCCTCGATGAAGCTCACCGGCTTGCCGTCGCCCTTGAGGCTCATCATGATGTTCAGGCCGGCCTTGCGCACTTCCCACAGGTTCTTCTGGGGCGCGTCATCGGTCATCTGCACGACCGAGCCCGGCAGGCCCAGGTCGCCCATCAGCTCGACCAGTTGCTGGAGCTTGCGCACCAGCGCGGCCTTGTCGCTGCCGGAGAACTCCACCAGCAGCACCGCATCGGGCTGGCCGATCACGGCGGTGCGGATGACGGGCGCGAACGCCGGGTTCTGCAGCGACAGGTCGATCATGGTGCGATCGACCAGCTCCACCGCCGTCAGGGTGCCGTCCGTGCCCAGCTTGACGATGTGCTGGGCGCTGTCCATGGCCTTGTAGAAGGTCGGGAAGTTCACCACGCCCAGCACCTTGGCCTTGGGCAGCTCGGCCAGCTGCAGCGTGAGCGAGCGCGTCAACGCCAGCGTGCCCTCGCTGCCCACGAGCAGATGGGCCAGGTTGACGGCGCCGTTGGGCGTGTAGGGCCGCTCGCTCTGGTTGTGGAAGATGTCGAGGTTGTAGCCGCCGACGCGCCGCATCACCTTGGGCCAGCGCTTGTCGATTTCGGGGGCCAGCTGCGCGGCCAGATCCCTGACGCGGTCGCCGATGTCGCGCGCGCGGCCCACGCTGTCCTCATAGCGCCCGAAGCGGTGCAGCTCGCCATCGGATGTCCAGGCCTGCGCGCCGATCACGTTGTGCACCATGTTGCCGTAGGCGATGCTGCGGCTGCCGCAGGAGTTGTTGCCCGCCATGCCGCCGAGCGTGGCCTGCGCGCTGGTCGACACGTCCACGGGAAACCACAGGCCGAGTTTTTTCAGCGCCAGGTTCAGGTGGTCGAGCACCATGCCCGGCTCGACTTCGGCCAGACGCGCGTGCGCATCGAAGTGCAGGATCTTGCGGACATGCTTGGTGTGATCGATGACCAGACCCGCGCCGACCGTCTGGCCGCACTGGCTGGTGCCCGCGCCGCGCGCGACGATGGGCACCTTGAGGTCGCGGCAGATGTCCAGGGCCAGCTTGACGTCGTCGCCGCCGCTCGGCACGAACACGCCGACCGGCATGATCTGGTAGATGGAGGCGTCGGTGGAGTAACGGCCCCGGTCCGCGGGGGAGAACAGCACCTCGCCCTTGGTCTCTTTGGACAGGCGCCGGGCCAGCAGCCCCGCCACTTCGTTGCTGTCCCGGGCAACAGTGTCGTAGACCTGGCCTGCAGCGCCTTGCGCCACTTTGAGCGGGAGCGGGGCGTTCATTGCGCCACCCCCGAAGCGGGAGTTGCGTCGCCCTGCCGCAACTGGTCGATGACGACGTCGCGCTTGTTGTGCAGATGGTTCAACAGGACCTCGCGCATGGCGGCGGCGTCGCGCGCCTCGAGCGCGGCGATCATCCTCTCGTGCTCCTTCATGGCGCGCTTCCATTTCTCGCCATCCTGGTTGGAGCGGAAGCGCAGCGCCTGGAGACGGGCATTGACCTGGTTGTAAGTGCTCGTGAGCACCGGGTTCTTGGCCGCCGCATTGATGGCGCGGTGGATCTGCGCATTGATGCGGTAGTAGTTGGAGAGGTCGCCTCGGGTGTACGCGGCCATCATCTCGAAGTGCATGGCCTTGATCTCGGCCATCTCCTCGTCGGTGATGCGCTGCGCGGCCAGTTCCCCCGACAGCGCCTCCAGGCCGGCCATCACCTCGAAGGTATTGAGCACGTCGGTCTCGCTCAGCGACACCGCGATCGCGCCGCGATTGGGCAGCAGCTCGACCAGCCCCTCGGCAGCGAGCATCTTGATCGCTTCGCGAAGGGGCGTGCGGGAAACCTGCAGCACCTCAGCCAGTTCCCGTTCATTGAGCTTGGCGCCTGGGGCTATGCGGTTTTCCACCAACATCTGGCGCAGGCGGTGGGCCACCTGTTCATGCAAGGCGGCGCGAGGAATTGAAATGATGTCGGCGGTCATGTGGCTATTTTGTATGCAAAAAACCAGCGTGTAAAGGGTTTCCCTGGAGAGATATCTTCTTGACATTGAAATTTTGTATGCAAAAATCTCCGGGAATTCCCGAACCTGAGCCATCCATGCTGACACTCGACTTCCACCCCACCGGGCGCCACTTCCTCCAGATCCCCGGCCCGTCGCCCGTGCCCGACCGCATCCTGCGGGCCATGAGCCTGCCCACCATCGACCATCGCGGGCCGGAGTTCGGCGCGCTGGGCCTGCGCGTGCTCAAGGGCATCCAGCAGATCTTCCAGACCAAGCATCCGGTGATCATCTATCCGGCCTCGGGCACCGGGGCCTGGGAGGCGGCGCTCTGCAACGTGCTGAGCCCGGGCGATCAGGTGCTGATGTACGAGACGGGGCACTTCGCCAGCCTGTGGAACAAGATGGCCATGCGGCTGGGCCTGAAGACCGAGTTCATCGGCTTGCCGGGCACCGAGGGATGGCGGCGCGGTGTGCAGGCCGACATGATCGAGGCGCGGCTGAAGGCCGACACCCAGCACGCCATCAAGGCCGTGTGCGTGGTCCACAACGAAACGTCCACCGGCGTCACCAGCAACATCGTCGCGGTGCGCAAGGCCATCGACGCGGCAAAGCATCCGGCCTTGCTGCTGGTGGACAGCATCTCCGGCCTGGCTTCGGCCGAGTACAAGCATGACGAGTGGGGCGTCGACGTCACCATCAGCGGCTCGCAAAAAGGCCTGATGCTGCCGCCGGGCATCAGCTTCAACGCCTTGTCGCCCAAGGCCATCGAAGCAAGCAAGAAGGCGAAGCTGCCCAAGGCCTTCTGGGCCTGGGACGAAATCATCGAGATGAACAAGACGGGCTACTGGCCCTACACGCCCAACACCAACCTGTTGTATGGCCTGGCCGAGGCCTGCGACATGCTGCTGGCCCCCGAGCATGGCGGGCTGCCCGCGGTGTTCGCCCGGCATGAGCGCTGGGGCGAAGGCGTGCGTGCCGGCGTCAAGGCCTGGGGCCTGGAGATCCAGTGCGCCGACCCCGCGGTCTATTCGCCGGTGCTCACGGGCGTCATCACGCCCGAGGGTGTGGATGCCGACGCGGTGCGCAAGATCATCTACGACCGGTTCGATTGTTCCCTGGGCACGGGCCTGGGCAAGGTCAAGGGCCGCATGTTCCGCATCGGCCACCTGGGCGACTGCAACGACCTCACGCTGATGGCCGCGCTGGCCGGCTGCGAGATGGGCCTGAAGCTCGCGGGCGTGAAGCTCGCCGGCTCGGGCGTGCAGGCCGCCATGGAATTTTTCGCCTCGCATCCGGCGCGTTTGCCGATGCAAAAGGCAGCCTGATTTCCAACACTCAAAGGAGACAACCATGCAACGCAGAACCTTCGTCGCCGGAGCGGCCGCCTCGCTCGCCGTGCCCATGCTTGGCGCACAGAACCTGCCGAACGGGCCGATCCGCATCGTCGTCGGCTTCGCCCCGGGCGGCGGCACCGATATACTGGCGCGGGTCATCGCGCAAAAGCTGCAGGCGATGTGGAACACCACCGTCATCGTGGAAAACAAGGCGGGTGCCGCCGGCATGATCGCAGCCGAATACGTCTCCAAGCAGGCCAGTGACGGCACGACCTTGCTGATGGCGCACATCAACAGCCATGCCATCGCCCCGGCGCTCATGCCCCGGATGAACTACAGCGTCGAGCGCGACTTCGCGCCGGTGATCCTGGTGGGCGTCACTCCCAACCTGCTGATCTGCAACGAGCAGCAGCCGGCCAAGACCGTCAAGGACCTGGTCGAACTGTGCCGCAAGAACCCGGGCCGTGTCACGTTCGGCTCGGCCGGCAACGGTTCGGCCCAGCACCTGGCGCTGGAGATGTTCAAGCTGGCCGCCAAGGTCGAAGCCATCCACGTGCCGTACAAGGGTTCGGGCCCGATGCTCACCGACCTGATCGGCGGGCAGATCCAGTACAGCTTCGACACCATGACCGCGGCCACCCCGCACGTGAAGTCGGGCAAGGCGATCGCGATCGCGCAGACGCGGCAAAAGCGCGCCAAGGGCCACCCCAACGTGCCGACCATGGCCGAATCGGGCTTTCCCGGCTTCGAGGCCACCACTTGGTACGGCCTGGCCGGGCCGGGCAAGCTGCCCACGCCGATCGCCAAGCGCATGAACGAGGACATCAACAAGATCCTGCTGATGCCCGACGTGGCGGAGAAGTTCCAGCAATACGGCGCCGAGGACGGCGGTGGCTCCACCGAGAAATTCGGCGCCTTCATCAAGGCCGAGGCGAAGAAATGGGCCAAGGTCGTCAAGGATGCGAACGTCAAGGTCGATTCTTGACATCGCAGGATACAAACT
Source organism: Caenimonas soli (assembly GCF_013155545.1). GTDB lineage: Bacteria > Pseudomonadota > Gammaproteobacteria > Burkholderiales > Burkholderiaceae_C > Ramlibacter > Ramlibacter soli. The sequence continues at coordinate 131,211 of NZ_JABJVV010000011.1, forward strand.
GAAAGGGTGATTCGATGAGCAAGGGAGAAGGCGCGGCCCGCCCGCTGCCGCTGGCGGGCGTACGCGTGCTGGACATCAGCCAGGTGATGGCCGGTCCTTACGCGTGCATGCTGCTGGCCGACCTGGGCGCCGACGTGATCAAGATCGAGCCGCCCGGCGGCGGTGATCAGACCCGCGGCGCGATGGGCTTCAAGATGAAGGGGCCCGACAGCATGGGCTTCCTGAACATGAACCGCAACAAGCGCAGCGTGACGCTGAACCTCAAGTCCGAGGCCGGCCGCGCGGTGCTGTTGCGCATGGCCAAGGACGCGGACATCCTGATCGAGAACTACCGGCCCGGCGCGATGAAGCGGCTGGGCCTGGGCTATGAAGTCCTGAAGGTCGTCAACCCGCGGCTGGTCTACACCAGCATCTCCGGTTTCGGCCAGACCGGCCCCTGGGCCGACCGCCCGGGCTTCGACCTGATGGCGCAGGCCATGTCGGGCGTGATGAGCGTGACGGGTTATCCCGGCGGTCCCCCGGTGAAGGCCGGAGTGCCGGTCGCCGACATCGGCTGCGCGCTGTTCGCCATCTATGCCACGCTGGCCGCCTACATCGGCGTGAAATCGACGGGGCAGGGCCAGCATGTGGACGCGTCGCTGTTCGATTCAGCGTTGGCGTTTTCGGTCTGGGACATCTCGGAGTACTGGGGCACCGGCAAGGAGCCCGAGCCTCTGGGCACCTCCAACAAGATGACCGCGCCGTACCAGGCGATGGCCAGCTCGGATGGGTATTTCGTGATGGGCGCCAACAACCAGAAGCTCTGGCAACTGCTCTGCAACGTGATCGACCGGCACGATCTGCTGGCCGACGAGCGCTTCCCCACGATTTCACTGCGCCTCGCGAACCGGGCGGCGCTGGAGCAGGAACTGGAGAAGACCTTTCGCCAGCGTCCCAAGGACTACTGGGTCGACACGCTGCTGGCCGCGGGCATTCCCGCCGGCCCCATCCTCAGCTATCCCCAAGCCTTCGAAAGCGAGCATGCCCGTGCGCGCGGCATGCGCATGGATATCGATCACCCGATCGAAGGCAAGGTGCCCAACATCGGGTTTGCGGTCAAGCTCTCGGGCACGCCGCAGCAGGTGCGCCGGCATCCGCCGCTGCTGGGCGAACACACGGCCGAAGTGCTGGCCGAGCTGGGCATCGACGAGGAAGAGCGCGCGCGGCTGGAAACGCAGGGAGCGTTCGCGGCATGAGCGACGGAACCGTTCGCCTGAGCATCGAGGCCGGAGTGGCATCGGTGGTGTTCGACCGGCCGGCGGCACGCAACGCCATGACCTGGACGATGTACACGCAGCTGGGTGAAATTTGTGAGCGCCTGCGCAGCGAGCCCGGTGTGCGCGTGGTCTGCATGCGCGGCGCGGGACGCGAGGCCTTCGTGGCCGGCACCGACATCGAGCAGTTCAAAGATTTTGCGGACGGCCATGCGGGCGTGGCGTATGAGGCGCGCATCGACGAGGGCATGGCCGCCATCGAGGCGCTGCCGATGCCGACGGTGGCGGTGGTCGAAGGTTGGGCAGTGGGTGGCGGGCTCGCCATCGCCACGGCCTGCGACATCCGGATTGCCACGCCCACCGCGCGTTTCGGCGTGCCCATCGCCAAGACGCTCGGCAATTGCCTGTCGATGGCGAATATCGCCCGGCTGGTGGCCGCGTTCGGCCGGCCGCGTGTCCAACGCATGCTGATCGGTGCGGAAATCCTGACGGCCGCGGAGGCGCTGGGCAGCGGCTACCTGGCGCAGTTGGTCGACGGTGAGGAGATCGACGCGGCGGCCGCACAGCTGTGCCGGCGCCTGGCCTCGCTCGCCCCCGTCACACAAGCGGTGACGAAGCAGGCGCTGAGTCGCTTGCTGATTCAGGCCTTGCCGGATGGGCAGGACCTGATCGAGCGAGCCTACGGCAGCCAGGATTTTCGCGAGGGCGTCAGCGCCTTCTGCGAAAAGCGCAGTCCCTCCTGGCAGGGGCGCTGACCGCGGCGCCGGGGGTTGCCGAGCTTTCGTTACCCAATCCCTGGGTTTGTTGCATCGGGTTCGCAGCCGCACGCGAGGTTCTGTTGTCGAATGGCCTTCATGGCCCTCAAGAGGTGACATGATGATTGGCAAAAAAGTCGACTTGACCGAATCGGTGGCCGGCGAAGAAGACCCGGGCGCGTCCATCGAATTGCCCATCTCGCCCACGAGCGAGAAAGCCTGCCCCAACTGCGGCGGCAGCGGTCGCACGGCCAGCGGCGAATGCCCTGTGTGTAAGGGCACGGGCGAGGTAACGGCGGGCATTGGCGGCGCCTGAGAGGTGCAACTCGCCGAACCGCAGCTGGTGCTCGACGTGCTCAGGTGGCGGGCAATCCAAGCCGGTTGAACTGCTCGCGGCCCAATGCCGTGATGCGCACCACGCGGCTGTGCTTCTGCCGCTCTATCCATTGCGCCGCCGCCATGTGGTCAGCGAGCGCCGCACCCAGTGATCCTCCCAGGTGGTCCTGCCGTTCCGACCAGTCCAGGCAGCGGCAGGCGAACTGGCGGCGCCGCTGGCGCGCCGCCGGTATGTCCAGGCCCAATGCGGCCAGCGACTTTTCGCCCTTCGCCGTGAGTTCCAGCTGCTTCGCATCGGCGCCGTCGTTTTGCAGCCAGCCCTTGCGCAGCATCAAGGCCAGCAGGCTGGTGCCCAGGCTGCCCGCCAAGTGGTCGTAGCAGAAGCGGGCAGAGCGGATCGCCTCCTCGCTTTTCGGGATGGAAATCGGCTTACGGCGTGGCGCTACGCGCATCAGCGACTCCACCAGTTGGGCCACCTGCTCGGACGCAAAACGGAAATACTTGTGCCGCCCCTGAGCGGCGGATTCGAGCAGTCCGTCGTCGAGCAACCGCTTGAGGTGCGAGGTGGCCGTGGCGGGTTCGATGCCCGCACCCAACGCCAGCTCCTTGGCGGTGAGCGCTCGGCCCTCCATCAGCAGCGCCAGCATCTGGATGCGACGTGGGTCGCCCACGGTAGCGGCGATGCGGGCGAGATCGGGTTCATTCATGGGTGCCCCCACGTTTGCCGCCAAGGCGGCTGCACTGCCCCCCAAGGGGGCGTAATCTTGCTTGAAGCGGTTCGGCGCTGCGATTCCATTGTTTGATCATAGACAAACTGTTGATGCTGGACAAGCACGGCGGCGCTTGCGACACTGCTTCGCATGACTGAGATCGCAGAACCACTGGACCCGGTGGCCGCCGTCGTTCATCCCGATCCGTACCCGTACTACGCGCGGCTGCGCCGCGAGCGGCCGCTGTACCTGGACAGCGGGCTCGGGCTGTGGGTGGCGGCCACGCACGAGACGGTGGAAGCCGCTTTACGGCACCCCGCATTGCGGGTGCGCCCGCCGGCCGAGCTGGTGCCGCGGGCGCTGATAGGCACTGCGGCGGGCGAGGTGTTCGCGCGGCTGGTTCGCATGAACGATGGCGATTTTCATGTCCGCCACAAGCCCGCTGTGGAGCAAGCAGCTCGCCGATTCTCGCTGGCCGACGTGGCCCACGCCGCTGCAACCGCGGCCTTGGATCTGGCTGCCCGCGTGGATGCCAACGCGCTGCTCACGACCTTGCCGGTCCAGGCGATGGCGCGCCTGTTGCGCGTTCCGGCGGGCTTGCTGGATGCCACTACTCGGTGGGTGGAGGCGTTCGTCCAAGGCATCGCGCCACAGGCTTCGCCCGAGGCGATCGCGCGCGCCAACGAGGCTGCCATTCAGCTGATGGCGCAGGGCGAGTCACAAGGCCTGGGCGCCGTGCAATCCGCCAACCGGATCGCGATGATGCAGCAGGCCCTGGACGCCACGGCGGGCCTGGTGGGCAACACGGTCCGCCTCTTGCGCGATCGGCCGCAGCTGGTGGCGTCGCCGGAAAACTGGCGGGCCATCGTGGCCGAGGTCGCACGCTGGGACGCGCCGGTCCAGAACACGCGCCGCTTCGCCGCGGCCGACCTCAGCCTCGGGGGACAGGAGATCGCGCAAGGGCAGGGTGTACTGGTGCTGCTGGCCAGCGCCAATCGCGATCAGGCCCTCAACACCAACCCCGATGTGTTCGACCCAGCCCGCATCGAACGGCGCAGCATGAGCTTTGGCGCCGGACCGCATGGCTGCCCGGGCGACGCCATCGCAATCGAGATCGCCGCCGCCGGCCTTGAGGCGCTGCACGCGGCGCGTCCACTCGACGAACTGTTCGGGCCCTGCACGGGCTTCAGACCACTCGCCAACGCCCGCATCCCCGTATTCGCAAACTGAGGAGAAAACGCCATGGTGTCCGTCATCTTTGAAGTCTGGCCGCATCCCGAGCATCGCGCCGGTTATCTGGATTGGGCTGCCGAGCTCAAGAGCGAACTGGTGAAGATGGAGGGCTTCATTTCGATCGAGCGCTTCCAGAGCCTGACCGATCCCGACAAGCTGCTGTCGCTGCAGTTCTGGCGCGACGACGCGTGCCTGACGGCCTGGCGCAATCTGGAGGCGCATCGCGCGGCACAGTCGGCCGGCCGCAAGACGATGTTCAAGGACTACCGCTTGAGGATTGCTGAAGTGGTTCGCGACTACGGGCTCAACGAGCGGAACGAAGCGCCGGCCGATTCCCGGCAGGCGCACGGCTGACAAGCTCAGCGCGCGTCGGGTCCCGGGTCCGTCGACAGTCCGTCTTCGCACTGCTCCGGCGCCCGGAGGACGCCGTCGGCGCCGGCAATCGCTTCGATGTGAATCAGCGGGCTCTGCCATTCCACGCTGCCGAAGATGGAGGCGAACGCGCAATCAGCGGCGTCGCGGCCCGTCGCCAGGCGGATGAAGCCCATGGGGATGGCCGTGCCGGAGGGATCGAACATGTACCAGCGGTTGCCGACGTAGGCCTCCACATAGGCGTGAAAATCCGGCGGCCCGAGCACGGGATCGGCGCCGTAGTCGATGCCGGTGGCGAAACGCGCCGGGATGTTCACTGCCCGGCACAAGGCGATCATGAGGTGCGCGAAATCGCGGCAGACGCCCTGCTTGGTGACCAGCGTGTCGACGGCCGCGGTATTGGCGTCGGAGCTGTTTGATACAAACTCCACGTGGCCGAGGACCCAGTCGCGAATGGCCTGGACGCGGCCATAGCCCTGCTGGAGACTGCCGAACTGGGCGAAGGCGAAGCGATGCAGGCGGTCGGACTGGCAATACCGGCTGGGATAGAGGTAGGGCAGCGTTTCGGCCGGCAGCTCGGAGATGGGTACCTCGGCCAGGGTCGACGTGGGTGCCCGGTGATGCACCAGATCGACCACCGTTTCGCAATAGACCCGCAAGGGCCCCTGCTCGGCGCGAAGCCGCAAGTACCTGGAATTGGTGGCCGTGTCGATGAAGGCCTGCGACGGGACCGGCTGGCTGATCTCGAGCTTCTCGCTCACCACTTGCTGGGCAGCCGTGCGCGCGGCCTGCACGTTGAAGATGAAGTCGCACGCGGGCGAGCGCACTTCGTACTGCAGATCCGCGTGGTAGCGCAGCCGGATGGGGGAAGCTTTGTCGGCAGTTGTCATGAACTCCCGATTGTGCTCGTTTTCAGGTGGTAAGGCCTTTGTAGAACATGTAGGCCGCCAGCGCATAAAGGATACTCGCGAACACACGCTTGAGCCTGTCCACCGGCAGCGCGTGCGCCGCCCTGGCCCCCATCGGCGCCGTAAAGACGCTGCACAGGGCGATCACCACCAGGCCCGGCAGCCAGATGTAGCCGAAGGACGCCGGCGGCAGGTTCTGCACGGTGAGGCCGCTGACCACGTAGCCCGCCACGTTGGCCACGGCAATCGGGAAACCCAATGCGGCGGACGTGGCTACGGCGTTGTGGATGGCGACGTTGCACCATGTCATGAAGGGCACGCTGATGAAGCCGCCGCCCGCGCCCACCAGGCCCGAGAGGAAGCCGATGAAGCCGCCGGCCGCCAATTGGCCGCCGGTGCCGGGCATCTGGCGCGTCGGCTTGGGCTTTTTGTTCAGGAACATCTGCGTGGCCGAGAAACTCACGAACAGGCCGAAGAAGATGGCCAGGTAGGAGCCCTTGAGCAGCGCGAACACGCCCATGCTGCCGATGATGCTGCCGATCACGATGCCGGGCGCAAGCCGCCTGACGATGTCCCAGCGCACGGCGCCGCGCTTGTGGTGGGCGCGCACGCTGGACACGGAAGTGAAGATGATGGTGGCCATGGAAGTGGCGATCGCCATCTTCACGGCCAGGTCGGGCGCGACGCCCTGCCTGGAAAGGATGATGGTGATGAACGGCACCATCAGCATGCCCCCACCTATGCCCAGCAAGCCGGCGAGAAAACCGGTGCCTATGCCCAGCAGGGCGAGTTGGAAGATAAGGAGAGGCTCAAGGATTGTCATTGCGGGCTTGACCCGCAATCCACCGTCGCGTGCGGCATATTTTTATTCTCGAAAAAAGGTGTCTGCAAGTGCCACCGGACCGGCATCCTGAACCAGGGTTCAGGTGGGCGAGGTCAGCCTGGCTTTGGGTTCATCTGACGCGAGACGATCACGCTAGCCAAGAGATGTTCCAAGCCCGTGCTCAATGAGCATTGGTTCAAGGAAATATAAAGCCCGGCACGCACCGCAGACGTTTGCATTGTAGGTCTTCGCATCGGGCAGCGGGGTGCAATGCCGGCGAAATACCTTCACTGCCAGCGTGCAAAAAAGATTTGGCTTGACAGGGGAAAAATCAACCGAACTGTGAACACCGTCACAGCAGGCGGCCGTCGTCGCCCAGCGCGTCGTCGAGCCGGTTGACAAGGCCTGCGAGCCGGGGATCGTTCGCGTCGTAACCGTTGCCATCGGTCGGGAACTCGGACTGGGCGAAGCCCGAAGCATGGAGCGCTGACGTGTTGCGATCGCTTACGTCAAAGGCCAGGTTCAGTGCCGCCAGCACCGCGATGCGGTCGCGCGCCTTCACCTTGCCCGCGTCGCGGATCTTGCACATGGCGGTGTCGACTTTCTCCACCGCCTCCAGAAGCCGCTGCTGGCCGCCATCGGGGCAGCCCAGAAGGTAGCTCTGGCCCATGATCTGTACTTCGACTTGCTTCAGGACACTCATGCGGGGCTCTTGATTTCGGGCAGGCGCTCCAGCAGCGCCTCCACGCGCGAGCGGGCGGCCGACAGGCGGGACTTGAGGGAATCGCGTTCGTTCGTGAGCATTTCGACCTGTTCGGCCAGCAGCGCATTGGTGCGTTGCAGTTCCTCGTAGCGTACGAGCAGGCGCTCTACGCGTTCCGCAATCTGGTCGATTTGGGAGGCACTGGGCATATCTGGGCCAATTGTATGGTTTTGTGACAGATTTCAACCGTAAAATAAAGTCGTTGGTGCTCGCGGTGTGGTTCGCATGCCGCAGTTCAACGGGAAGCAGGAGGGAAGCCGGCAAACGGCGTACCTAACCTGCGCTGCCCCCGCAACGGTAAGCGGACGAATTTTCTCAAGAAATTCCGCCTCCATCACAAGAAGCCACTGGGCGCGTCTGAACAGCGCGCCTGGGAAGGCGATGGAAGTCGACCCGCCAGCCCGGATACCGGCCAACACGGTGGCTGCACGCCCGAAAGAGCGCGCGGCCGTGACGCCCAATGTACTGGCGGGGAAGCCGGTACGGGTATTGAAACGTTTCCGTCAATCATGAACGCTATCCGTATTTCTCGCGCAGCTGCGCTTCCGCTGGCGCTCGCCGCCGCATTCCCATCCTCTTTTGCCCAGACCCCGGCGCTCAAGGAAACCGTGGTCACCGCCACGCGCTTTGCCGAGCCGGCGCAGTCATTGCCCCTGGGCGTGAGCGTGGTCACGGCCGAGGAGATCCAAGCCTCGGGCGCGACCACCATCAACGAAGCGCTGATGCGCATACTGGGTGTCGTGGGACGGCAGGATTTCTTCGGTGGCGGCGACTACAGCCTGGACCTGAGGGGCTTCGGTGTCACCGCCGATAACAACCAGGTCGTGATCGTGGACGGCCTGCGCTTCAGCGAAGCCGACCTGGGTGGCACACGGCTCGCGGGCATCCCCGTTGAATCCGTGGAGCGCATCGAGGTCTTGCGCGGCAGCGGCGCGGTGCTGTACGGAGAGGGCGCAACGGGCGGCGTGATCATCATCACCACCAAGGCCGGAGCCGGCAAGGACCGCCGCAACAGCGCCTCGGTCTATGCGGGCGCGGGCACCTACGGACTGCGCGACCTGCGCGCCAACGCCACGGTCGCCGGTGGTGGTTTCTCGTTGGATGTTTCAGGGCAAAAGCGCGACAGCGACAACCACCGCGACAACTTCCGCTCGGAAACCGACGCGGCCTCCGTGACCGGCCAGTGGTCCAACGACTGGCTGCGCGTGGGCGCACGTTTCGCGCGCGATTCGCTGGACACCGGCCTGCCTGGCGGGCTGACCGCGGCGCAGTACGCGGCTAATCCGCGCCAGACGACAACGCCTGACGACAAGGCAAGTATTCGCAACGAGCGCGGCAGCGTTTTTGCCGAGGCGCAGCTGGGTAGCTGGCAACTGGCCGCGGATGCCGGTCGTCGCGACAAGAGCCTGCGGAGCATGAACAGCAGTTTTCCGTTTGACTTCGACATCGATGCAACGAACTACTCGCTCCGTGCGCGCAACGAGGCGGGTATCGGCGGCGCCAAGAACGTGCTGGTGTTTGGGACCGACTACGCGCATTGGAGCCGCGAGGTGCTCGGCGCCTTCGGTTCCACCGCGGACCAGGTTTCGCGCGCGTGGTACGCGAAAGACGACGTGACGCTGGCGGGCGGCACGCGCCTGAGCGCGGGCCTGCGCACCGAGCGCATCGCCAAGAGCAACAGCAGCGCCCTGGCGCCGCTTGCCGACCGCATGAAGGCGTGGGAGCTCGGCGCGAGCCAGCCCGTCGGCGCCGGCGTGACGGTCTACGGCCGGGCAGGGCGCAGCTTCCGGCTGGCCAATGTCGATGAGTTCGGCTTTACCGCGCCTGGCGTGGCCCTCGAGCCCCAGACCTCGCGTGACGTGGAGCTGGGCGCGCGCTGGGCGTACACCGGGGGGAAGCTGGAAGCGCGCCTGTACCGTAGCCTGCTCGAGAATGAGATCGGCTTCGACCCCAACGCGCCGGGGCCATTCGGTCCGGGCGCCAACACGAATTTCGATCCGACCCGCCGCCAGGGCCTGGAGCTGGATGCCGCCCACGCGCTCACGCGGGAGCTGGGCCTGCGTATCAATGCCAGCGTGCGTCAGGCGACGTTCCGATCCGGCCCCTATGCCGGCCGCGACTTGCCCCTGGTGCCGGGCAAGACCCTTTCGGTTCGAGCCGACTGGACTCCGGGCGCGGGGCACCGCGTCACGGGCGGCGTGAACTGGGTATCCTCGCAGCATCCGGACTTCGACAACGCTTGCACCGTGCCGGCTTACACCACCGCCGACGTACGCTATGCCTATCAGTGGCAGCAATTGGAGCTGTCTCTGGGGGTCAGCAATCTCTTCGATAAGAAGTACTACACCCAAGCCTTCCGCTGCACCGGCGGCGTTACCGCGTCCATCTTCCCCGAGGCCGGGCGGGCGGTCACCGCCGCGGTGCGGGTGCGCTTCTAGGAGATCTTGTGCTGCAGTCCGTGTCTACCCTTGGTCCCCAACGCATCGTCTGCCTGACTGAGGAGACAACGGAATGGCTGTACCTGCTCGGGCAGGAGGCGCGGATCGTGGGCATCTCGGGCTACACGGTGCGGCCGCGCCGTGCGCGCGAGGAGAAGCCCAAGGTCAGCGCCTTTCTCTCGGCCAAGATCGACAAGATCCTGGACCTGCGGCCCGACTGCGTATTCGGCTTCTCGGACCTGCAGGCCGACATCGCGGCCGAACTCATCCGCAAGGGCGTGCAGGTGACGGTGTTCAACCAGCGCAGCGTGGAGGAGATCTTCTCCATGCTGTGCCAGGTGGCTGCCATCGTCGGGCAGGTGGAGCGGGGGCTGGAGCTGCTTGAACAGATGCGAACACGCTTGCTGGCCATCGAGCAGGCGGCGCGGGCCTTGCCGCGCCGCCCCAAGGTGTTCTTCGAGGAGTGGGACGAGCCTCACATCAGCAGCATCCGCTGGGTGTCCGAGCTGGTGGGCATCGCCGGCGGCGACGACTGCTTTCCCGAATTGGCGGTGCAGTCGCTGGGCAAGGACCGCATCATCGGCGACGGCGCCGAGATCGTGCGGCGCAATCCCGACATCATCATCGGCTCGTGGTGCGGCAAGAAATTCCGCCCCGAGAAGGTGGCGGCGCGGCCTGGCTGGCAAGGCGTGAACGCGGTGAAGAACGGGCAGCTGTTCGAGATCAAGTCCGCCGACATCCTGCAGCCCGGCCCGGCAGCACTTACCGACGGTGTGGAGCAACTGCATCGCATCATGTTGAATTGGAGCAAGGCCCATGGCTGAACTGCGGATCGCACGCAGCGAGTTGATCCTGGGCGGCCAGAAGAGCGGCAAGACGATGCGCGCCGAAAACCTGGCCGCCGCCTGGCTCGACCAATCGCCGCAGCATCGTGCGGTGTACATAGCGACCGCGCAAGCCTGGGACGAGGAAATGCGCGAGCGCATCGCCCGCCACCAGCGCCAGCGCGCCGAACGGGTGCCGCGCATGACCACCGTGGAAGAGCCGGTGGAGCTCGCACATGCGATCGGCCAGCACAGCCGCGCCGACACATTGATCGTGGTGGACTGCCTCACCCTGTGGCTCACGGCGCGGCTGATGCCGGCGGTGGGAAAGGGGGAGGGAACAAAAAATGAGGAGGGCGCGTCTATCGCCGGCGCCTTGCGCGCCTGCGCCGGCCCCATCGTCCTCATCAGCAACGAGATCGGACTGGGCGTCATCCCGATGGGAAAGGACGTGCGCACTTTCGTCGATGCGCTGGGTGGCCTGAACCAGCAAGCCGCCGCGGCCTGCGAACGCGTCACGCTGATGTCGGCAGGTTTGCCGCTCACGCTTAAGGGGTCCTCGTGAAGCGGTGGCTGTGGATCTTGCTGTGGGCCCTGGCGCTGCAAGCCCAGGCCCTGCAGGTGACTGACGACCGAGGGGTTTCCGTCGAGTTGGCTCAGCCCCCGCAACGCATCGTGAGCCTCTTGCCCTCGCTGACGGAGATGGTGTGTGAGCTGGGCGCCTGCGACCGGCTGGTCGGCGTGGACAACTATTCGAACTGGCCGGCCGCCGCGCAGAAGCTCACCCGCGTGGGCGGGCTCGAAGACGCCAACATCGAGATCATCGTATCGCTCCGGCCCGACGTCGTGCTGCTGTCGGTTTCGTCGCGCGCGATGGCGCGTCTCGAGAGCTTGGGCGTGAAAGTGGTCGCGCTGGAGCCCAAGACACTGGCGGACGTGCAGCGGGTGTTGGGCAAAGTGGGGCAGGTCTTGCACGTGCCCGGCGCGCCAGCCTTGTGGGAGCGCATCGATAACGGAGTGAATCTTGCTGCGCAGAGCCTGCCAGCGGCCTTGCGCGGCACGACGGTGTACTTCGAGGTGAATAGCGGCCCCTACGCAGCGAGCGAATCGTCCTTCATCGGCGAAATGCTGGCGCGCATCGGCGTGGCCAACGTGGTGCCCGGCAAGCTGGGTCCGTTCCCCAAGCTCAACCCCGAGTTCGTGGTGCGCGCCGATCCGCAGGTCATCATGATCTCGGACCGCCACGCCCAGGCCCTGAAGGACCGCCCGGGATGGGGCCGCGTCCGCGCGATCCGCGACGGCCGCGTGTGCATGTTCACGCCGGCGCAAGGCGACGTGCTCGTGCGGCCGGGTCCGCGCATGGCCGAGGCCGCGCAGCTGATGGTGCAGTGCCTGCAAGGACCGCTCAAGGGCAGGGCACGGTGAGCACCATCCGCTACCGGGCGCCCGCGCCGCTGGGCCTGCTGTTGCTGGCGGCGACCGCCGTTCTCTGCATCGGCGGGGTGGCCGTGGGCAGCCTGGGCTGGGAACCACTGTGGGAGCGGGCGGGCGATGCATCGTTCGCCATCCTTTGGGACATCCGCTTGCCGCGGACCCTCGGCGCCTGGCTGGCAGGCGCCTTGCTCGGCCTGGCGGGCGCCGTGGCGCAGGGCCTGTTCCGCAATCCGCTGGCCGACCCCTATCTGCTGGGCAGCGCCACCGGCGCAGCGCTCGGCGTCGCGGTGCTGCTGGTCGCCATCGGCATCTCGCCCGTGGCCGCTTCCGGCTGGGCCGCCCACCTGGGGCTGACGGGTGCGGGCTTTGCGGGCGCGGTCGTCGCGGTGCTCGTCACGCTCGGCTTGGCCAAAGGCGTGCAGCACACCTTGCGGCTGCTGCTGGCCGGCGTGATCGTCAGCATGGTGTTCGGCGCTTTCTCGGCGCTGGTGATGTTCTGGGTGCCCGACATCATGCGGTCGATGCAGGCATTTTTGCTGGGCACGACCGGTTTCCTGGGCTGGGTCAGCGTGGTTCTGCTCGGTTTGGTATTCGGCCTGAGCTTGGTGGCATCGATCGCCTTCAGCCGAGCGCTGGATGCGCTGTCGCTGGGCGAAACCACGGCCATGAGCCTGGGTGTGCCACTGGTGCGGGTGCGGGTGGTCATGGTCAGCGTCATGGCGCTCGCGACTGGCGCCGCCGTGGCCCAGGTCGGGCTGATCGCTTTCATCGGCTTGGTGGCGCCGCATCTGGTGCGCGCCGCCGTCAAGCCCACCCACCGCTGGCTGCTGCCGCTGGCCGCACTGACCGGCGGCGTGCTGCTGCTGGCCGCGGACGTGCTGGCGCGCTGGCTGCTGGCGCCGCAGGAGCTGCCGGTGGGCGTGCTCACTGCGGTGCTGGGCGGCGGCTATCTGCTCTGGCTGATGCACCGGAGGCCGCTGTGAGCGCCGCCGCGGCCCTGGCAAAAGGCCTGAGCGTCACGCTCGGGCGCAACGAGGTCCTGCACGGCGTCGACCTGGCCGTGCCCAGCGGCCGCTGGACCGCCATCGTCGGTCCCAACGGCGCTGGCAAGACAACCTTGCTGCGGGCGGTGGCGCAGCTGGTGCCTTATCGCGGCCGGGTGTCATTGCTGGGCCGCGACGCGCCGGCCTGGAGCCACCGCGAGCGGGCGCAACAGATCGCCTGGCTGGGCCAGAACGAAACGGGCGCCGAAGACCTGCTGGCGCGCGACGTCGTGATGCTGGGCCGCTTGCCCCACCAGGCCTGGCTGGGAGCGCCCAACGCACAAGACCAGACGGCGGTGGAGGGCGCGATGCGACAGACGCAATCCTGGGACTGGCGCGACCGCCCGCTGGGCAACCTGTCCGGCGGCGAGCGCCAGCGTGTGCTGCTGGCGCGCGCGTTGGCGGTGGGCGCGCCGCTGTTGCTGATGGACGAGCCGCTGGCCAACCTCGATCCGCCGCACCAAGCCGACTGGCTGCGCATCGTGCGCGAGCATGTAGAGGCGGGCGGCACCGCAGTGAGCGTGCTGCACGAGATCACCATGGCGCTGCACGCCGACGAAATGGTCGTGATGGACGCCGGCCGCGTCGTCCATCAGGGAGCCTGCGGTGACGTTGCGACGCACCGTGCGTTGGAAGAAGTGTTCGGCCGGCGCCTCGTCGTGCACTCGCTGGCCGGGCAATGGGTCGCGCTGCCGAACTGACAGGAATACCACGCAAATGAATATCGAAACTCCTCCGTCCACCAAGCCTTACGAGAAGCCGGAAGGCGAGCGGCGCGGCCTGGTGATCGTGAACACCGGCGACGGCAAGGGCAAGAGCACGGCGGGCTTCGGGCTGGCCCTGCGCGCGCACGGGCGCGGCAAGGCCGTGAAGATCTACCAGTTCATGAAGGTGCCCACGGCGCGGTTCGGCGAACATCGCATGTTCGAGCAGATCGGCATCCCGATCGAGGGCCTGGGAGACGGCTTCAGCTGGAAGAGCCAGGACCTGGAACACTCGGCCCAGCTGGCTCGGGAGGGCTGGGAGAAGGCCAAGCAATCCATCCTGGGCGGAGAGCTGTTCCTCGTGGTGCTCGACGAGCTCACCTATCCCCTGATCTACGGCTGGTTGCCGCTGGAGGATGTGCTGCAAACCTTGCGCGCCCGGCCCAAGGACGTGCACGTGGTCATCACCGGCCGGCGCTGCCCGCCCGAGATCATCGAGTTGGCCGATACGGTAACCGAAATGACCAAGATCAAGCACGCCTTCAATGCCGGCGTGCCCGCGCAGCGCGGAATCGAGGACTGAACATATGGCCCTCGCGCCCTGGACCGCAGTTATCGCCGTGCTGTTCGCCTTCTGGCTGGACCGCGCGTTCGGCGAGCCGCCGGTCCGCTGGCATCCGGTGGTGTGGATGGGCAAGTACCTGGGCTGGTTCGGCGGGCGCGTCGCTCCGCGCGAGGTGCTGGCTGCCGCCGACTGGCGCGCCTTCTCGGCGGGCGCGCTGGCCTGGTACGGTGGCGCGATGCTGGCCGGCCTCGCCGCATTTCTCTTGCAGTCTTCTCTCCTGCCCCTGGGGCAGGTCGTGGCGGGGCTGCTGCTGGGCGTGCTGCTGAAGCCCCTGTTTTCCTGGCGCATGTTGCATAGCGAGGTGACGGCGGTGGAGACCGAGCTCGGGCGTTCGCTTCACGCCGGGCGGCGCCAGCTGGGCCGGCTGGTCAGCCGGGACGTCGTGCGCCTCACCGATGAGGAGGTGCGCGAGAGCGCCATCGAATCGCTGGCCGAAAACCTCAACGACTCCGTGGTGGCCCCGATGTTCTGGTTCGTCGTGGCCGGCCTGCCCGGCGCCGTGGTCTATCGCTTCGCCAACACGGCCGACGCCATGTGGGGCTACCGCCATATGCGGGCCGGGCTGTACTGGGAATGGGCGGGCAAATGGGCGGCGCGGGCCGACGATGTGCTGTCGTGGGTGCCGGCCCGGATCACCGCTTTGCTATTGGCCGTGTCGGCCGGCGGCCTGCCGCTGCGCCAGCTGCGGCGGGAGGCGGCGCGCACGCCGTCTCCCAACAGCGGATGGCCCATGGCTGCGATGGCGCTGGCCCTCGGCGTGCGGCTGCGAAAGCCCGGCGGCTACTCGCTGCACGGAGTAGGCGCGCAGGCGCAGGCCGGTGACACCGGGCGCGCCGTCGAACTCGCCAAGCGCAGCATCGCTTTGCTGCTGCTGATCGCCTCCGTGGCCGTCTTCGCGATCGCGCAGGAGTGGCCATGGTGATGCAAGCCGCTCACGGCGGGCCGGACTACCTCGGGATCCCGCTGCACGACTTCTCCAGCAACGGCAACGCTTGCGGCCCTTGCCCTGCGGCGCTGCTTGCCGTGCAGGATGCGGACCCGACGCGCTATCCCGATCCCGCCTACACGGAACTGCGGGCCGGTCTCGCGGCCTTCCACCGAGTGGCGGTGCAGCGCGTCGTGCTGGCTGCCAGCGGCAGCGAATTCATCATGAGGATGACCTCGTGGGTGCGAGGGCAGGGCGGCCGCAGCGTCTGGGTGCCTTCGCCAGGCTATGGCGACTACGCACAGGCGGCGCTTGCGCACGGGCTGGAGCTGGCCCGTGCGTCCGATGGCGCGGACCTGGCCTGGGACTGCGATCCTTCCAGCCCGCTGGGTCAGGCTGACCGCGGTCTGGCGCGGCTGCGGGCTGCCACGGTGGTGTTGGACCGGGCCTATGAGCCGCTGCGTCTGTCCGGCTCGCCCGCGACGGGTGAAGAGTTGTTGCTCTCGCGGTGTTGGCAGCTCTGGACGCCCAACAAGGCACTCGGCCTCACCGGCGTGCGGGCTGCCTACGCGATCGCACCGCTCGGCGGCCACGAGGCTGCCAGGCAGCTGGAGGCCCTGGCGCCTTCCTGGCCCATCGGCTCGCATGGCGTCGCCATGCTGCTGGCCTGGTGCGAGCCCGCGGTGCAGGAGTGGCTGTCGCAGAGCCTGCGCACGCTGCGCGATTGGAAACGGCGCCAAGTGGCCCTGTGCGAATCCCTGGGTTGGGAATGCCTGCCGAGCGACACGAATTTCTTTTTGGCCCGCAACTTCCGGCCCGGGTCGCTCGAGCAGCTGCGAGCGCGCGACATCAAGTTGCGCGATTGCGCTTCATTCGGGTTGCCGGACCACGCACGCTTGAGCGTGCAGCCACCGGCGGTGCAGGACGCCCTCGAGAAGGCGTGGAAGTCACTGGCATGACAAAGACGACAAAGGCGCGATGCGTGATGGTGCTGGGCACGACCAGCGGCGCCGGCAAGAGCTGGCTCGCCACGGCCCTGTGCCGCTGGTACGCACGCCAGGGCCTGAAGGTGGCGCCCTTCAAGGCGCAGAACATGAGCAACAACGCCAGGGTCGTGGCGGGTGGCGAGATCGGCAGCGCCCAGTATTTCCAGGCCCTGGCCGCGCGGGCCGAGCCCGAGGTGCGCATGAACCCGCTGCTGCTCAAGCCGGAACACGACACGCACAGCCAGGTGGTGCTGCTCGGCCAGGTGAGCGCCGAACTCTCACGCATGCCCTGGCGTGGCCGCAGCGCCAGTGTCTGGCCGGTTATCGCGAAGGCGCTGGACGAACTGCGGGCCGAAAACGACGTGGTGGTGATCGAGGGCGCGGGCTCGCCGGCCGAGATCAACCTCGCATCCAGCGACATCGTGAACATGCGCGTGGCGCAGCATGCCGATGCGCGCTGCCTGCTCGTCACCGACATCGATCGTGGCGGCGCCTTCGCCCATCTCTACGGAACCTGGGCATTGCTCGAAGAGGCGCAGCGCAAGTTGATCCGCGGCTTCGTGCTCAACAAGTTCCGGGGCGATGATTCGTTGCTGGCGCCGGCGCCGCAGATGCTGCAGGATCTCACCGGCATTCCCACCGTGGCAACCTTGCCCATGTGGTGGCAGCACGGACTGCCCGAAGAGGACGGCGTGTTCGACGACCGCAGCACCGCCGCGGGCGTCATCAGCAAGACCATCGCCGTCATCGCCTATCCGCGCATCAGCAACCTGGACGAGTTCCAGCCCTTGAAGAACCTTCCCGGCGTGCGCCTGGTCTGGGCGCGCAGCCCGGCCGACGTGGCGCAGGCCGACTGGATCATCCTGCCGGGCTCCAAGCACACCAGCGGCGACCTGGCGTGGCTGCGCGGCCAGGGCCTGGACCGGGCGATAGCGCAGCACGCGGAGCGCGGCGGCGCGGTGCTGGGGATCTGCGGCGGCCTGCAAATGCTCGGCGAGGCGCTGATCGACACCCATGGCATCGACGGTAATGCGCCGGGCCTGGGCCTGCTGCCGCTGGTGACCGTGTTCGAGCCGGCGAAGACGCTGAAGCGGACGCAGGCGCGCTTCGACGCACTCGCAGGCACCTGGGCGGCGCTCACCGGCGTGACAGCGGCAGGCTACGAGATCCACCACGGCCAGACCTCGCAACACCCGGCCATGCCTGCCGCGCGGCCCGTCATGGCGGATGGCCTGGCTTGGCAGAACGAGCAGGGCAATGTGCTGGGCGTCTACCTGCACGGCCTGTTCGAAGACCCGGGCGTCGTGCACGCGCTGTTCGGCGCGGTGGCGCCGACGCTGGATGACGTGTTCGACGGCCTGGCCGATTTCATCCACAGCCATTTCGCTCCCTCTGTCATCCCGGACTTGATCCGGGATCCACAGGGGCGCGCCAACAACCTGGATTCCGGGTCAAGCCCGGAATGACAACCAAGATGCATATCCCCGACATCGGCAATCCACAACTCGCCCAGCGCCTGCAGCACAAGATCGACCACAAGACCAAGCCGCTGGGCTCGCTCGGCCGGCTGGAAGAGCTGGCGCTGCAGATCGGCCTGGTCCTGGAAACCGAGACGCCCGAGCTCCAGCAGCCGCAGCTGGTGGTGTTCGCCGGCGACCACGGCTTGGCGCAGCATGGCGTGTCGGCCTATCCCAGTGAAGTCACGGGGCAGATGGTGGAGAACTTCCTGGCCGGGGGCGCGGCAGTGAGCGTGCTTGCGCGCCAGCACGGCCTAGCGCTCACGGTGGTGGATTGCGGCGTGCGGCGCGACTTCGCTCCGCGGGCGGGCCTGGTCATCCGCAAGATCGCGCCCGGCACCGCGGATTCTCGCGTGGGTCCGGCCATGTCTGCCGATCAATGCGCGCGAGCCATCGCCAACGGCCGGGCCCTCGTGGATGATCTGCCGGGCAACGTGTTGCTGCTGGGAGAAATGGGCATCGGAAATACCTCGGCGGCTTCGCTGCTGCTGGCGCGCCTCACCGGCCACGATCTCGGGGAATGCGTCGGCGCCGGCACGGGCCTGGACGAGGCGGGCATCGAGCGCAAGCGCAAGGTCTTGCAGGACGTGCTGGCGTTTCACGCCAACGCCGTAGCGCCGCTGGAGGCGCTCGCCGCGTTCGGCGGCTTCGAAATCGCCACCATGGCCGGCGCGGTGCTGCGGGCCGCCGAGCAGCGGCGCGTGATCGTCGTCGATGGCTTCATTTCCACTGCTGCCGTGCTGGTGGCGAGCCGGCTCGCCCCGCATGTCACCCAGCGCTGCGTGTTCTCGCATCGCTCCGGCGAATGCGGCCACGCGCTGATGTTGCGCCACCTGGGGCCGAGCCGGCAGGAGCCCGCGCGAGCGCTGTTGGACCTGGGCTTGCGGCTGGGCGAGGGCTCGGGCGCGGCATTGGCCTGGCCGCTGCTCGTGTCGGCCTGTGCGCTGCTGCGCGAGATGGCGAGCTTCGAATCGGCGGGCGTTTCGGGCGCACAGACTTGAATTCGATGGCGCAGTCGGCGCGCAGCTTCGTTCTGGCTCTGCAGTACTTCACGCGGGTGCCCATCCCTGGCGCATTGGCGCAGTGGACCGGCTACAGCGCCGAGCTGCAGCGCACCAGCCTGGCGCATTTCCCGGGCATCGGGTTCCTGGTGGCGGCCGTGGCGATCGCCTGCTACTGGGTCGCCGCGCAACTGCTGCCGGCAGCCGCCTTGACGCCCCTGATCGCCGCGGTGCTGTCCACCATGGCCACGCTGGTGCTGACCGGCGCGCTGCACGAGGATGGCCTGGCCGACACCGCGGACGGACTTGGCGGCAGCGCCGAGCGCGAGCGGGCGCTCGAGATCATGAAGGATTCGCGCATCGGCAGCTTCGGGGCGCTGGCGCTGATGCTGATCTTGCTGATGAAGATGGGGCTGCTGGCCCTGATGGGGTCCGCGGGCGGGATGCCCGCCGTGGCGGCGGCACTTTTCGGGGGCCACGCGATCTCGCGTGGCCTCGCACTCGTGGTCGTTGCCAGCCTGCCCCACATCGGCCAGGCGGCGACTTCCAAGTCGATCGAAGTCGCCGCGCGGATCGAATGGCCGAGTCTGGCCGTCGCCGTGCTCTGGTGCCTGCCGGCACTGGCGCTGGCCGCGGAGCTCACCTCGCCGGCCTTCGCCGTCGTCGCGACCGCTGCGGCCGTCTGCGCCGTGCTGTGGATGCGCCGCGTGCTCGTCCGGCGCTTGCAGGGGTTCACCGGCGACTGCCTGGGCGCCACCCAGCAGCTGTGCGAATGCGCGTTCTACCTGGGCGCCGCCCTGACGCTTGGGGCGGATTGACGATGCGGCTCTGGTTGGCGCGTCACGCCCGCCCACTGGTGGAAGAAGGCCTGTGCTACGGGGCGCTGGATGTCGCCGCCGACGAGAACGAGACAGCCGCCGCCGCGCAGCAGCTTGCCCAGGTGCTGCCGCACGGTGTTGATGTGTTGAGCTCGCCGCTGCGGCGTTGCACGGATCTGGCGCGGGCCCTGGCCGGCTTGCGACCCGATCTGGTGCCTCGGGCGGACCCGCGGCTGGCCGAGATGGACTTTGGTTCCTGGGAAGGCCGGCCATGGAAGGCGCTAGCCCGGGCCGAGATCGATGCCTGGACCAGCGATTTCGCCGCCTATCGCGCGGGCGGCACCGGGGAGAGCGTGTCTCAGTTCGCCGCGCGTGTGGACGGGCTGCTGCACCAACTGCGCGCATCCGGCCGCGATCAGGCCTGGATCGCGCACGCAGGGGTGTTCAAGGTGCTGGTGCGGCGCCTCGATGGCAGGGCCCTGGACCACGCGGCCGACTGGCCGGTCGAAGCGCTGGATTGGGGCCGCTGGCATCTGTTCCGCATCGACGACTGAGGCCCTGGGGACAACGCCTGTTGTGTACGGGTCCGCCACGGTCTATGCTTGCATCGTCGCCACAACAAGGGAGCTCGCCATGTACAAGCGGATTCTGTTGGCCTATGACGGCTCAGACGCCGGCCAGAAAGCTCTGCTGGACTGCCGGGAATTGGCCGAGTGGAGCCAGTCTGCGCTCTTCCTGATCGCGGTCATGCCGTCGGCCATGAGCTTCGTCGGACTCGAGGGCGGTGTCTATGACATGGAGCTCGAGGAACGCGAGAAGAAGAAGTACCAGGCCGTGCTCGAAGATGGCTTGCGCCGCTTGGCCGAGGCCGGCTATGTGGCGCGGGGCGAGGTGCTGGTCGGCGAGGCCGTCGACGAGATCACCAAGTACGCCAAGAAGACCGAGGCCAACCTGATCGTCGTGGGCCACAAGCACCTGAACAGCTGGGCCGCCCGCTGGTGGCGCGGCTCGATCTCCGGAGCCCTGATCGAGCATGCGCCCTGCAGTGTCCTGGTGGTCATCACGCAGTAACCGGCGCGTCTTCCATGCACATTCCCGTATCGAGCCGGGCGCCGGACCGTGCCGCCGCGCTCGCGCAGTATCGCCGCCGCGCCCAAGGCTACGACACCGAGCTGGCGCTGTTCGAGCCCATCCGCAGTGAGGCCATCGCCCTGCTGGACCTGCGTCCGGGGGACACGGTGATCGACGTCGGTTGTGGCACGGGCCTGAGCTTCGAGCCGCTGCACCGCCGCGTCGGCAGGAAAGGCCGCATCGTAGGCATCGAGCAATGTCCCGAGATGATGGCCAAGGCGCAGGCTCGCGTGCAGGAGCACCACTGGCAAGACGTCGAGCTGGTGTGCGCGCCTGCGGAGACAGCGCATGTATCGGTACAGGCTGATGCGGCTTTGTTTCACTTCACGCACGACATCGTTCGCGATGACGCGGCCTTGGCCAATATCTTTGCCCATCTCAAACCGGGCGCCCACGTGGTGGCGTCGGGCCTGCAATGGGCCGCGCCCTGGATGTGGCCCACCAATGCCTTCGTTCTGCTGGCGGCGGTATATTCCGTCACCTCGTTCGAGGGACTGGGCCATCCGTGGGATAGGCTGACCGCACACCTGCGTGACGTGCAGGTGCGCACCACGCTGATGGGCGGCATCTATATCGCCAACGGAATTTACGAAGAATGAATCTCACCCGGCTTTGGCGCATTGGTGCCGCCGTCCTGCTGTCTGCCGTGCTTGCCTCCTGTGCCGGGGCGCCCCAGGCCCAGGCCAAACCCAAGCTCGTTGTCCTGTTGGTGATCGACGGCTTGCCGCAGCGTCAGGTGCTGGCTTACCGCGACCAGCTCGCGCCCGACGGCCTGGCCCGTTTCCTGGACAGGGGCGCCTGGTTCGCCGATGCCCACTATGGCCACGCCTTCACCGTCACGGCCGCAGGCCACGCGACCATGCTCACCGGCGCCTACCCGCACCGCAGCGGCATCATCGGCAACGACTGGCGCGACGTGAACACCGGCGCCGAGGTCTATTGCACCGGCGACTCCTCGGCCAGCTACATCGGCCACAAGACCAACGCACTGGACGGCACCAGCCCGAAAAACCTGAAGGCGGAAACAGTGGGCGACGTGCTGCGACGTGTCGACGTCCGCTCCAAGGTCATCGGCATCTCCGGCAAGGACCGCGGCGCCATCCTGCCCGCCGGCAAGACCGGCACTGCCTACATGTACATGGGCGCCAGCGGACAGTTCGCCTCCAGTACCTACTACATGAAGCAGCACCCGGCGTGGGTCGATGCCTTCAATGCACGCAAGCCGGCGGACCGCTATTTCAAGACCGAGTGGAAGCCGCTGCTGCCCGACGCCGCCTACACCCGCTCCCTCCCCGACAGCCAGCCCTGGTTCGGGCCGCGCGGCGGCAAGCTGCCGATGATGATGGGCGTGGCGGCCGACGATGCGCCGGGCCCGGCGTACTACAGTGCCTTGCTGCGCAGCCCCTTCGCCGACATCCTCTCGCTCGAATTCGCGCGGGCCGCGATCGCGGGCGAGCAGCTGGGGCGCGACGATGCGCCCGACATCCTGTCCGTGAGCCTGTCGGGCCACGACTACGTCAATCACCAGTGGAGCGCCGAGTCGCGCATCTCGCACGACCACATGCTGCAACTCGATCGCATGCTCCAGGCGTTCTTCGGCGACCTGGACGCTGCGGTGGGCAAGGACAATTACATCGCCGTGCTGACGGCGGACCATGGCTTCATGCCCGCGCCGGAGCACAACCAGGCGCAAGGCCTGCCGTCCGGCCGGCTTTCGGGCAGCCAGGCCCTGGGACGCATGAATGCCGAACTGGAACGCGGCTTCGGCGCGCCCAAGCTGGCTCCCTTCATCTCGGCCTCGGCCCTGGTGCTGGATCGCAAGCAGATCGCGGCCAAGGCGCTGGACCTGGACACCGTGGCCGAAGCCGCTCGCACCATGCTGGTGGCCGAGCCGGCCGTCGCCGCGGCCTACACCCGGCGCGAGTTGGAAACCGGCAGCCGCGCCGGCGCTCCCTTCTTCGAGCAGATGCGCAAGTCCTGGAACAAGGACATTTCGGGGGACGTCCAGTACGCGCTCAAACCGGGTTGGATGGGCACCTCCAGCTCCTCCGTCACCACGCACGGCTCACCCCATCCTTACGACACCCATGTCCCCATCCTTGTCTATGGTCCGAGGTGGGTGAAGGCGGGGCGCGTGGACAGCCGCGTCGAAGTTGCCGACATCGCGCCCACGCTGGCACGGTTGCTGGGGGTGCCCGCGCCCTCCGCCAGCGAGGGAAAGCTGCTGCCTCTGGCTGCGCCCTGACGGCCGTAAGCCGAGGCGCCGTCACTTTGCAAGACTTTTACCTACGCGGGCTCGCGCCGCCCGCCGATGGCTCGACGGCGGCATTAGGATCAAGCTGCATCCGACAAGGAGATCCATGGACCCGCAGCCGCCGTACGATTCGCAAGCACCTCTGGCCGGGGCAGAACCGCCGCGGCGGCGCATCAGCCGGCGCGCGACCCTCATCGGCAGCGTCATCGCCCTCCTGGTGGTCGGCGGCCTCGGCTGGCTGGCCTGGGAACTGACCCATCCTGAGACGCCGGCGGTGGCTGAAGGCGGCCGGGCCGGTGCGGGTGCCCGTTCCGGTGGCGGCGCGGGAGGGGCGGGCGGTGGTCGCGCCGGCGGCGGTGGCGGCGGTGGCGGCGGGCGAGGTGCGGCCACGACGGTCGGCATAGCGGTAGCGGAGCGCGTCGACATTCCCATCGCCATCGACGCGCTGGGTACCGTCGTGCCGCAGTCCACCGTGCGGGTGCGGCCCCAGGTCGCGGGCGTGCTGCAGCAAGTTCTCTACAAGGAAGGCCAGATGGTGCGCAAGGGCGACCTGCTGGCTCTCATCGATCCGCGCCAGTTCCAGATGTCGTTGCAGCAGGCATCGGGCCAGCGCATGCGCGACGAGGCGCAGCTGGAAGCGGCCCGCGTCACCCTGCAGCGCTTTCGCACCCTGCTGCAACAGGACTCCATCGCGCGCCAGGAGGTCGATACGCAGGCCGCGCTGGTCAAGCAGCTGGAAGCGGCGGTGGTCATGTCCAAGGCCAACGAGGGCACGGCACGGCTGAACCTGGGCTACACCCGCATCGTGGCTCCGATCGGCGGCCGCGTCGGCCTGCGTACCGTGGACGTGGGCAATGTGGTCAGCACGAGCGACGCTAACGGCGTGGCGCTGATCACGCAGATCTCGCCGATCGACGTCGAGTTCGCCATCCCGCAGGACCAGGCGCCCATGCTGCAGCAGAACGCCGGCGCTTTCATGGAAGCCAAGGCACTGGACCGCACCCGAACCACAGTGCTGGACACCGGCGTCTTCGCCTCGCTGGACAACCAGGTCGATACCCAGACCGGCACCGTGCGCGCCAAGGCCCGCTTCAACAATGCGCGGCTGGCGCTGTTTCCCAGCCAATTCGTCAACGTGCAGTTGAACGTGCGCACCATCAAGGACGCTGTGGTCGTGCCCGTGGCCGCCGTGCGCCATGGCAGCACCGGCGACTATGTGTTCGTGCTCAAGGACGACCGCACCGTCGCCGTCAGGCAGGTCACGCGCGGCCAGGCGACGGTCGACAAGGTGCAGATCGCGACCGGGCTGGAAGTGGGTGAGCGCGTGATCACCGAGGGTGCGGACCGGTTGCGCGAAGGTTCGCGCGTAGTCCTGCCCGGCGATGCACCGGGCGGCCGCATGCGGGGTGCGCCCGGCGCCGTGCCGCCGGAGGCCGCCGCCTCGGGCGCGCAACGCATGGGGGCGGGCGGCGGGAGTGGTGAGAGAGGTGAGCGCAGGCGCCGGCGCGAAGCCGAGGCACCCGCCGCAACGACGCAATGAGCCCGTCGCAGCCTTTCATCCTGCGGCCGGTTGCGACCTCGCTGCTGATGCTGGCCATTGTGCTGGCGGGCATCGTCGGATTCCGTTTCTTGCCGCTGTCGGCCTTGCCGCAGGTCGATTACCCCACCATCCAGGTGCAGACGCTGTATCCCGGCGCCAGCCCGGAAGTGATGGCGCAAACCGTCACGGCGCCGCTGGAGCGGCAGTTCGGCCAGATGCCGGGGCTTTCACGCATGAGCTCGACCAGCGCGGCCGGCGTCTCCATCGTCACCCTGCAATTCGGCCTGGGCCTGGCGCTCGACGTCGCGGAGCAGCAGGTGCAGGCCGCGATCAACGCGGGCGGCTCGCTGCTGCCGGCCGACTTGCCCGCGCCGCCCGTGTACGCCAAGGTCAACCCGGCCGATGCACCGGTGCTCACGCTGGCGATGACATCCGACACGCTGCCCCTGACCGAGGTACAGAACATCGCCAACACCCGGCTGGCGCTGAAGATCAGCCAGGTGACGGGCGTGGGCCTGGTCACGCTGTCCGGCGGCCAGCGGCCCGCCGTGCGCATCCAGGTCGATACCCGCGCACTGGCCTCCTATGGCCTGACCCTGGACAACGTGCGCACGGCCATCACCGCAGCCAACGCCAACAGCGCCAAGGGCAGCATCGACGGCCCGACTCGCGCCTACACCATCAACTCCAACGACCAGTTGCTCGCGGCGGCCGACTACCAGAACCTGATCGTGGCCTTCAAGAACGGCGCGCCGATCCGGCTGGCCAACGTGGCGCAGGCGGTGGAGAGCGCGGAGAACGTCAAGCTCGGCGCCTGGGCCGTCATCGGCGGGCAGCTCAAGCCGGCCATCATCCTGAACGTGCAGCGCCAGCCCGGCGCCAACGTGATCGCCACCGTGGACGCCATCAAGGAGCGCCTGCCTGAATTGACGGACGGTATGCCGGCGTCGATCAAGGTCGATGTGCTGAGCGACCGCACCACGGGCATCCGGGCGTCGGTCCATCATGTGCAGATCGAGCTGATCCTGGCGGTGCTGCTGGTGGTGCTGGTGATCTTCGCCTTCCTGCACAGTCCGCGCGCAACCCTGATCGCCAGCCTGGCGGTACCGATTTCCCTCATCGGCACCTTCGGCGCGATGTATTTGCTGGGCTACAGCCTGAACAACCTGTCGCTGATGGCGCTGACCATCGCCACCGGCTTCGTCGTCGATGACGCGATCGTGATGATCGAGAACATCGCCCGGCATATCGAGGACGGCGAGCCGCCGATGCAGGCGGCGCTGAAGGGCGCGACCGAGATCGGCTTCACCATCATTTCTCTGACCGTGTCGTTGATCGCCGTGCTGATCCCGCTGCTCTTCATGGGCGATGTGGTGGGGCGGCTGTTCCGCGAGTTCGCGGTGACGCTGGCCATCACCATACTGATCTCGGCGGTCGTTTCGCTGACCCTGGTGCCCATGATGTCGGCGCGCTGGCTCACCGCGCACCCGGGCGGCGAGACCGGCTGGGGCGGGGCCATGCAGCGCCGCTTCGACCGGTTGGTCGAGCACTACGACGGCTGGCTGGGCTGGGTGCTGGAGCGCGAGAAGCTGACGCTGCTGGTGGCCCTGGCAACGCTGGTGCTGACCGTGCTGCTCTATATCTGGATTCCCAAGGGCCTGTTCCCCACGCAGGACACGGGGCAACTGCAGGCGCGGGTCGAAGCCTCGCAGTCGGTCTCTTACACCCGCATGGCGCAGCTGCAGCAGGAAGTCGCGCGGCAGCTGATGGAAGACCCGGACGTCGAGACGCTGAGCAGCTTCGTCGGTGTGGACGCCGCCAACAACACCATGCTGCATACCGGCCGCATGCTGATCAACTTGAAGAGCGGCCACGACAACCAGCAGCGCGTGATCGACCGGTTGCGCGCCAAGGCGCAGCGCGTTCCCGGCATCGTGCTGTACCTGCAGCCCACGCAGGACCTGACCATCGACGCCGAATCGGGGCCGACGCAGTACCGCCTGGCGCTCGAAGGCGCGGACAACGCCACGGTGGTGGAGTGGGCCGGCAAGCTGGTTCAGCAACTGCGCACCGTCAGCAAGGTACGCAACGTGGTCACCGACGCCGATGCGTCCGGCGCCGCGGTGTACGTCGACATCGACCGCGATACCGCCGCGCGCCTGAACATCTCGGCCGCAACCATCGACGAAGCACTCTATAGCGCGTTCGGCCAGCGCATCGTCTCGACCATCTTCACCCAGACCAACCAGTACCGCGTGATCCTCGAGGCGCGCCCCGATGCGGCCGCCACGCCGGCGTCGCTGGGGATGGTCCAGTTGCGCACGTCGTCGGGCGATTCCACGCCCTTGTCCGCGGTCGCCAAGATCGTCGAGCGGCGCGCGCCGCTGCAGATCACCCACGTGGCGCAGTACCCGGCGACCACCATTGGCTTCGACACGGCGTCGGGCGTGGCGCTGGGTACGGCGGTGAGCGCGATCCGCGACGCGGCGAAGGACATCAAGCTGCCCCCGGGCGTGAGCATGACCTTCCTGGGTGCATCGGGCGCCTACGAGGCTTCGCTCACCAACCAGCTGTGGCTGATCCTGGCCGCCGTCATCTGCGTGTACATCGTGCTGGGTGTGCTGTACGAGAGCTATATCCACCCGCTGACGATCCTTTCCACCTTGCCGTCCGCCGGCGTCGGGGCGCTGCTGGCACTGCTGGTCACCGGCAACGACCTGGGGGTGATCGGCATCATCGGCATCATCTTGCTGATCGGCATCGTCAAGAAGAACGCGATCATGATGATCGACTTCGCCATCGACGCCGAGCGCACCGAGGGCAAGTCGCCGCGCGACGCCATCCGCCAGGCCGCGCTGCTGCGCTTCCGGCCCATTCTCATGACCACGCTGGCGGCCCTGTTCGCCGCCGTGCCGCTGATGCTGGGGTGGGGCGAGGGCGCCGAGCTGCGCCGGCCGCTGGGCCTGGCGATCTTCGGCGGTCTGATCGTGAGCCAGATGCTGACGCTGTTCACCACACCGGTGATCTATCTGGGGTTTGATCGGTTGGGGAGGCGGTGGAACAAGGGCGCTGGCATCCCGGGCTCGACCCGGGATCCACGGCTCGGCATGGACGCCAAGTCATGAACCTCTCCGAGCCCTTCGTCCGCCGCCCGGTCGCCACGGTCTTGCTGACCATTGGCATCGCGCTGGCCGGCATAGGCGCTTTCTTCATGCTGGCCGTGGCGCCGCTGCCGCAGGTCGACTACCCCGTGATCACGGTCAACGCCAGCCTGCCGGGCGCCAGCCCGGACACCATGGCGACCAGCGTCGCCACGCCGCTGGAGCGAAGGCTGGGGGTGATCGCGGGGGTCAACGAAATGACCTCCAGCAGCGGCAACGGGTCCACCCGCATCAGCCTGCAGTTCGACCTGAACCGCAAGATCGACTCCGCGGCCCGCGAGGTGCAGGCCGCCATCAACGCCGCCCGCGCCGACCTGCCATCGACGCTGCGCAGCAACCCGACCTACCGCAAAGCCAATCCCTCGGCAGCGCCGGTGATCATCCTGGCGCTCACCTCGCCCACGCGCTCGCCGGGCCAGATCTACGACGCCGTCTCCAACGTCGTGCAGCAGAAGATCGCCCAGGTGCAGGGCGTCGGCGATGTCGAGCTGGGTGGCGGATCGCTTCCTGCTGTGCGGGTCGAGTTGCTGCCCTTTGCATTGAGTCGCTACGGCGTCAGCAGCGAAGACGTGCGCGCGGCCCTGCAGGCCAGCAATGCCAATCGTCCCAAGGGCACCATCGAAGGGACGGGGCGGCAGCTGCAGATCTACACGGGCAGCCGTGCTTCCGATCAGGGTCGGCCCATGGCTGCGGACTATCGCGGCTTGGTCGTCGCGTGGCGCGATGGCGCGGCGATTCGGCTGTCCGACATCGCCGAGATCACGGACAGCGTGGAGAACGTCAACACGCTGGGTCTGTTCAACGGCGATCCGGCCGTGGTCGTGCTGGTCACCTTGCAGCCGGGCGCCAACGCCATCCAGACCGTGGACAGCGTGCGCGACTTGCTGCCCGAGCTGCAGGACCAGCTGCCCAAGGACATCAAGCTGCAGGTCGCGACCGACCGCACCAACTCGATCCGCTCTTCGCTGCACGAGGTCGAGATCACGCTGCTGATCGCCGTGGCGCTCGTCGTGATCGTGGTCAGCGCCTTCCTGCGCAGCGTTCGCGCCACCATCATTCCCGCCGTGGCCACCGTGGTCTCGTTGCTCGGCACCTTCGGCGTCATGTACGTGCTGGGGTTCTCGCTCAACAACCTGAGCCTGATGGCGCTGACGGTGGCCACCGGCTTCGTGGTGGACGACGCCATCGTGGTGCTGGAGAACACCAGCCGCCACATCGAGGCCGGCATGGACCGCTTCCAGGCGGCGCTGCTGGGTGCGCGCGAGGTCGGCTTCACGGTGCTGTCGATCAGCCTGTCACTGGTGGCGGTGTTCATCCCGCTGCTGTTCATGGGCGGCCAGGTGGGCCGGTTGTTCCGCGAATTCGCGGTGACCTTGTCGGCCGCGGTGATGATCTCGCTGCTCATCTCGCTCACCACCACGCCGATGATGTGCGCCTGGCTGCTTCGGCCTGACGCGCACGAGCGGCCGCCGGGGCGGATCTCCCGCTGGTTCGAACGCGGCTTCGCGCGCGTGCAGCGCGGCTACGAGCACAGCCTGGACTGGGCGCTGTCGGCGCAGTGGCTGGTGCTGGGCGTCCTGGCGCTGGTGATCGGCTTGAACGCCTACCTCTTCATCATGATCCCCAAGGGCTTCTTCCCGCAGCAGGATACCGGCCAGATCCAGGGCGGCCTGCGCGCCGACCAGAGCATCTCGTTCCAGGCTATGCAGGAGAAGCTGCGCCAGCTGGTCAACATCATCCGCAACGACCCGGCGGTGGACACCGTGGTGGGCTTCACCGGCGGCGGCCGCGCCGGCGGTGGCTTCCTGATGGTCAGCCTCAAGCGCGGCGCCGAACGCACCGACAAGGGCCAGGCCGTCATTGCGCGGCTGCGCCCGCAACTCGCCACCGTGACCGGCGTCAGTCTGTTCCTCAATCCGGTGCAAGACCTGCGCATGGGCGGCCGCCAGAGCAGCAGCACCTACCAGTACACCCTGAAGAGCGACAACATCGCCGATCTGCGCAGCTGGGCCACCCGGCTGGCAGAGTCCATGAAGAACCAGCCGGCGCTGGTGGACGTGGACACCGACCAGCAGGAAAACGGCGTCGAGGTCTATGTGGAGGTGGACAAGGATTCGGCTTCGCGCCTGGGCATCAATTCGCGCGACGTCGACAACGCCCTGTACAACGGCTTCGGCCAGCGCCAGGTCGCAACCATCTACGACGAGCTCAACCAATACCGCGTGATCATGGGCGTGGCGCCGCTCTACACCCGCAGTCCCGAGGCGCTCAGGGACATCTACGTGCCGGCACGCGGCACAACGGGCAGCTTCGCCACGCCGGTCAACTCCGCGGCGAACGGCACGTCCACCACGGCCAGTACCGGCTCGAGTCCCATCAACCCCGGCCTGCGCGATCAGGCGACCGGCCAGCCCGTAAGCGGCACTGCGACCACGATGGTGCCGCTTTCCGCCATCGCGCGCTTCGCGCAGCGGCCCACGGCCAGCGCCGTCAACCACCAGGACGCCGAACTCGCCACCACCATCTCGTACAACCTCGCCGAAGGCAGCAACCTGGCCGACGGCCAGGCGGCGGTGCGCCAGGCCGAGGCCGACATCGGCTTGCCGATCAACGTGCGCGGCAGCTTCCAGGGCACGGCGCGGGCGGCGCAGGACTCGCAGAAGGAGCAGCCGATGCTGATCCTGGCGGCCATCGTCGTCATCTACATCCTGCTGGGCATTCTGTACGAGAGCCTGGTGCACCCGATCACCGTCCTGTCCACGCTGCCCTCGGCCGGCGTGGGTGCGGCGCTCGCGTTGCTCATCTTCAGGATGGAGCTGTCCATCATTGCGTTGATCGGCCTGTTCCTCCTGATAGGCATCGTCAAGAAGAACGCCATCCTCATCATCGACTTCGCGCTGGACGCCGAGCGATCCCGCGGACTGTCACCCTATGCGGCCGTGCGCGAAGCCTGCCTGCTGCGCTTCCGCCCCATCCTCATGACGACGCTGGCCGCCGGGCTGGGCGCGCTGCCCCTGGCCATCGGCTTCGGCGAGGGCGCGGAGCTGCGGCGCCCGCTGGGCATCGCCATCATCGGTGGCCTGATCGCCAGCCAGATCATCACGCTCCTGACCACGCCGGTCGTCTATCTGCTGCTGGACAGGTTCCGCCGCCGCAGCCCGCTGGAGCGCCAGTTGGGGCGCCATGCCGAACCCGATCCCGAACTGCGAACGTCCTGACCCTCATGCGATACCTGCTCCCACCTTCCAAACCTGCCGTGATCGTGCTGGCGCTTGCCCTGGCGGGCTGCGCCGTCGGGCCGACCTACCAGCGGCCCGAGATGGAAACGCCCGTGGCGTTCAAGGAAGGGCGGGGCGAGTGGGTGCGCGCCATGCCGGCCGACACGCTGGAACGCGGCCCCTGGTGGGACTTGTTCAGCGACCCGGTGCTCAACGACTTGGCGTCCCGCGTGGAAGTCTCGAACCAGAACGTAGCGGCGGCGGTCGCTGCCTACGCCCAGGCCCGCGCCTTGGTGGCCGAGCAGCGCTCATCGCTTTTCCCCGTCGTCAATCTCGACGTCGGCGCCAATCGCAGCGGCGGCCGTGGCGGCACGCCCACCCGCAGCAACTACCAGGTCGGCATCGGCGGCAGCTGGGAGCCGGACGTCTGGGGCCGTTTGCGGCGCGGCGTGGACAGCGCCCGCGCCGGGGAGCAGGCGAGCCTGGCCGACCTGCAGGCCGCCAAGCTGTCGGCGCAGGGCGAACTGGCCATCAACTATTTCAACCTGCGCGAGCTCGATGCGCAGAGTGCATCGCAGGCCGAAACCATTGCCGGCTACGAGCGCACTTTCAAGATCACGCAGAACCGCTACAACGCCGGCATCGTGGCGCGCACCGACGTGCTGCAGGCCGAAACTCAGTACGCCAACGCCCGTGCCGATCAGCTGAGCCTGGAGCGCCAGCGCGCGACGCTGGAGCATGCGATTGCCGTGCTGGTGGGTCAGGCGCCCGCCAACTTCGATCTGCCGCGCAGGCCGGTGTGGGACGGCTTGGTGCCCGACGTGCCGTTCGACGTGCCCTCGACGCTGCTGCAGCGCCGTCCCGACATCGCTTCGGCCGAACGGCGCGTGGCCCAGGCCAACGAGCAGATCGGCATCGCGCAGTCCGCCTACTTTCCCAGTCTGAGCCTCTCGGGCTCGGCCGGTCTGGGCGCAGCCAGCATCGGCGACCTGTTCAGTGCCTCGGCGCTGGTCTGGTCGCTCGGCGCTTCACTGGCCCAGACCATCTTCAACGCCGGCGCCACGCGGGCGCGCGTGGAGGGCGCTCGCGCCGGCCTGGACGAAGCTGCGGCGCGCTACCGCCAGACCGTTCTGACGGCCTTCCAGGACGTCGAAGACCAGCTGGTCGCGTCACGCATCCTGCAGCAGCAACTGGCGCTGCGCCAGCAGGCCGCGCAGGCGGCAAACCTGGTGGAGCAACAGGTCCTGAACCGCTACCAGGCCGGGCAGGTCAACTACACCGAGGTCATCACCGCGCAAGTGACGGCGCAGAACGCCCGCCGGGCGCTGGTACAGGCGCAGTCGGATCGACAGGTCGCGGCGGTGGCGTTGATCCAGGCGCTGGGCGGTGGCTGGCGCGGGCTGTAGCGGCGCTTGTAACCAACTTCATCCAGCCGTGGCGTTTTGGGGCCGTGCGGCATAGACTGCCCGCATGAAGGCGTTTCGCCAGCAGATCCGCTTCGCCACCGCGGCCGACGGCGTGAAGATCGCTTTTGCCGAAAGCGGGAAGGGGCTTCCGCTGGTGCGCGCCGGCCACTGGATGACGCACCTCGAATGGGACTGGCAGACGCCGGTCTGGGGCCCGTGGCTCGAATCATTGAGCGGCCGCCATCATCTGCTGCGCTACGACTCGCGCGGCTGCGGCTTGTCGGACCGCAACGTTGCAGCAGTCACCCTGGACGATCTCGTGTCCGACCTCGAGGCGGTCGTGGATGCGGCCGGCCTGGATCGG
Source organism: Caenimonas soli (assembly GCF_013155545.1). Classification (GTDB taxonomy): domain Bacteria; phylum Pseudomonadota; class Gammaproteobacteria; order Burkholderiales; family Burkholderiaceae_C; genus Ramlibacter; species Ramlibacter soli. The sequence goes on from NZ_JABJVV010000011.1 coordinate 163,753, forward strand.
TTCGCGCTGTTCGGAGCTTCGCATGGCGGCGCGGTGTCCATCGCGTACGCAGCGCGCCATCCGGAACGCGTGACCCATATGGTCCTGCTCGACGCGCTGGCGCGCGGCCGCCTGGTGCGCAATCCCAGCGCCTCGGAGCGCAACATGCTCGCGGCAACCGTGCGGCTGGTACTTCTGGGCTGGGGCCAGGACAACGCCGCCTTCAGGCAGATGTTCACCACGCAGTTCTTTCCCAATGCCAGCCGGGAGCAGGCTGACGCATTCAACCAACTGCAGCGCTTGTCCTGCACGCCTGAGCACGCAGGCCGCCTGATGCTCGGCTTCGCTGTGCTCGACGCATCGGCATTGCCGGCGAAGGTGCGGTGCCCCACCTTGGTGCTGCATTGCGTCGGCGACGCGCGGGTGCCTTTCGACGAAGGCCGGCTCATCGCGTCGGGCATCCACAATGCGCGCTTCGAGCCGCTTGATTCGATGAACCACATACCGCTGTCGGGCGAGCCTGCCTTCGAGGAAGCCCTCGCCCTGATCCACGACTTCCTGCCGTCGGCGCAGGGTCCGATGGCCGGCAAGGCTTTTGAACACCTGACCAGGCGCGAGCGCGAAGTGGTCGAGCTGCTGGCCCGCGGCTGTGACAACGCGCAGATCGGGGCGCACCTGGGCCTGGCGGAAAAGACGGTGCGCAACAATATCTCGGTGGTGTTCGACAAGCTGGGCGTGGAGAACCGTGCACAGGCCATCGTGCGCGCGCGAGACGCCGGCTTCGGTCATGCGGCCGAGCCCGCCCCGCATCCGTGAGAGCATCAGGATGTGCGGCGGGACACTTGTCCCGCTCGGCCTTGGCGTTAACCGCCCGAAGCGGGACGCGTGTCCCGCGACAACGCGGCTGCGTTCACATTCAATCAGGGTTCCAACTTCACGAAGAGGAACCCATCATGTCCGCTGCCGCTTCCACCGAACGTTATGCCAAGGTCATCGAGGTTTCGCGCCGCGTGCGCTGGGAAATCGACCGCGATGTCATTCGCGGCCGCGGCTTCGACCACAGCAAGACCTTCATGCCCAGCGGCCTGTCGCTGGTCGACGAGCTGCCCTTCCTAGCCGCGCAGGACAAGCGCCTGCTCAGCCAGGTTCAGGGCCGCACCTATGCCTACCTGTTCGGCCTCGTCGAGCGCTTCATCGGCGCGAAGGTGCTGGACGTCAGCCGCAATCACTGGCTGGGCGACCAAATGGCGCTGGAAGCACTGGTGCGCCTGACTGATGAAGAGCTCAAGCACCAGGAGCTGTTCCGCCGCCTGGAGGCGATGATGGCCGCCGGCATGCCGCCCGGCTACCGGCAGACGGCCGACTCCGACGCCGTCGCACAGGCCGTCCTGAGCAAGAGTACCTGGGCCGTGTTGGCGCTGACGCTGGACATCGAGCTGTTCTCGCAAGCCCACTACCGCTGCAGCATCGCGCCGCAGGACAACCTGTCCGATCTGTGGAAAGATGTGTTCCTGTTCCATTGGCGGGAGGAGTCGCAGCACGCGATCCTTGACGAGATCGAGCTGCTGGCCGAAGACGCCCGGCTGACTATGGCCGAGCGTGACGCCGCGGTGAACGACCTGATCGCGCTCGTGGGCGCGGTGGACGGGCTCGTGCAGGCGCAGGCCGCGGCCGACGCCGAGTACTTCATGCAGGCATCGGGGACGACCTTCAGCGACAAGCAGCGGGAGCAGATCAAGGAGAAAGTGCTCAAGGCCTATCGCTGGCAATACATCGTGTCCGGCGTAATGGAGCCGCGCTACCAGAAAGTGCTGTTCGGCCTGCTCGACGAGCCGCAGGCCACTCGCATCCGCAACGCCTTGGCCCCGCTGAGCTACGCAGTACCGGATCAGCCCGAGATGCCTATTCCGATGGCCGCCTAAGCCAGGAGCGAACAGGATCCCTCAATCTGTCGTCTGCAAGTTCTGCAAAGGATTGATTCACGTCAAGCAGCAGACGCGGGAGTGGACTAACGTTGCTGCATGGAACGCCGCATTCTCTTCATCATTCTGGTGGCGTTCATTGCGCTGGCTGCGCCGGCGCACGTTGTCACACAGAAGAGCAGCGTCAACGGCGTGATCGTGGCGGTCACCGCGGGCAATCTTGGCCCGGATGCCAGCGTGTGGGACTTTGCCGTCGTGCTGAGGTCGAGCCAGCAGGACCTCCCCGACGACCTGGTCTCCAACGCCGTCCTGGTCGATCCGGCAGGGAAAAAGTACAAGGCCTTGATCTGGGAGGGCGCGCCGTCCCAGGGAAATCATCGCGCCGGCGTGCTGAAGTTCATCGCCGTGGAACCGCGCCCCGATTCGATCGAGCTGCGCATCACGCGCCCCGGCGAAAAGAAGCCGCGTTCCTTCAGCTGGCTGCTCGGTAGCGGCTTGGTCGCCAGCCGCTAGCCTTCATGCCGCGCGGGGTCAGGCCTGGTGCTGGCCCAGCAGCGCCAGCATGCCGCTTTCCAACGCTTCCATCCGGCTGGCCAATTGCGGCGCGGACTGCTTGGATATCTTCATGTATTGCTGAAACGTCGCCAGCAGCGCCGGGCGATCGGGATGATGCAGCAGCGCCGTCGCCAATGCGGCCTGCAACACCTGCACCTGCGCGGTGAGCGCGAGCTGGTTGTCCATCAGGCCGTTGATGTTGTCGCTGTAGAGCGCCAGCATCTCTTCCATCTTGGTCGTGTCCATAGTCACCTTCGGGGTCAGATTTCAATTTACCTCGTCGCCCCGGGCGGCGGCGTCTTGGGCTGGTAGTCGCAATATTGGATCACAGCGCATTCCCAGCAGCGGGGTGTGCGCGCCACGCACACGTAGCGCCCATGGAGGATGAGCCAGTGATGCGCATGGGCCATGAATTCCTTGGGCACGCGCTTCAGCAGCGCCGTCTCCACTTCCATGGGATTCTTGCCCGGTGCCAGGCCGGTGCGGTTGCTGACGCGGAAGATGTGCGTGTCCACCGCCATGGTCTCCTCGCCGAAGATCACGTTCAGCACCACGTTGGCGGTCTTGCGGCCTACACCTGGCAGCGATTCCAGCGCCTCGCGCGTGCGCGGCACATCCCCTGCGTATTGTTCGACCAGGATGCGGCAGGTTTCCATCAGGTTCCTGGCCTTGGTGCGGTACAGGCCGATGGTCTTGATGTAGCCCTCCAGCCGCTCCAGTCCCAGGTCCAGGATGGCCTGCGGCGTGTTGGCGACCGGGTACAGCCGGCGCGTCGCCTTGTTCACGCCCACGTCGGTGGCTTGGGCCGACAACAGCACCGCCGTGAGTAATTCAAAAGCGCTGGTGTATTCCAGCTCCGTCTCCGGAAGCGGGTTGGCCGCCTGCAGCGTCGCGAAAAACGGGCCTATGTGATCTTTCTTCATCGGCGCCAAGTCTAGCTGCGGCGCAATAATGGCGTTCCACCCGAGGAGACCCATGAAAAAACGAAGCTTCCTGGTTGCCGGCGTTATCGCGCTGGCCGGTGCGGCCGCTGTGGCCCAGACCTATCCCAACAAGCCCATCCGTCTGGTCGTGCCATTCCCGGCCGGCGGCGCCACGGACATCTTCGCCCGCGCCGTCTCGCAAAAATTAGGCGAGAAACTGGGCACCACCATCTTCGTGGACAACAAGCCCGGCGCCGGCGGCACCATAGGTTCCGACCTGGCGGCCAAGGCGCCCGCCGACGGCTACACGCTATTGCTGGCCACGAGCAGCACGCACTCCATCGGCCCCAGCTTCGGCAACAAGCTCCCGTATGACGCCGTCGCCGACTTCACGCCCATCTCGCATGTGGGCAACGCGCCCAGCATCATGGTCGTGCCCAACGCCTCGCCCGCCAAAACGGTGAAGGAGTGGGTGGCCCACGCCAAGCAGAACCCCGGCAAGCTCAACTATGCGAGCAGCGGCAACGGCACCATCGTCCACCTCACTTCCGAGTATTTCAAGGCCCAGACCGGGCTGTACCTGGTGCACATTCCCTACCGCGGAACGGCCCTGGCCATTCCGGATCTGGTGAGCGGCAAGGTCGATGTGTTGTTCGATTCCCTGCCCAGCGGTTTGCCCCACGTGAAAGAGGGCCGTTTGCGGGCGTTGGGCATTACCTCCCTCAAGCGCTCGCCCCTGCTGCCCGATCTGCCCGCCATCTCCGAAACCGTGCCGGGCTACGAGTCGGTCACCTGGTTCGGCCTGTACGGGCCTAAGGGCGTGCCCGCCGACATCGTCGCGCGGCTGAGCGCCGGCGTGAACCAGGCACTGCAAGAGGCCGATGTGAAGGACCGGCTGGCACGATTGGGCATCGAGCCCGTGGGCGGTACGCCGGCGCAATTCGCGGCGATGGCCGACAGCGACCGTGCCAAGTGGAAGAAGATCATCCTCGATCGCAAGATCGCCGCCGAGTAACCCATCCAGCAGTCCCCCATGAACTTCGACTTCCGAAATCCCTATCCCACCGCGCGCCTGCCCGTATTCGCACGCAACGTGGTTTCCACCTCGCACCCCTTGGCGGCCCAGGCAGGGCTGCGCATGCTGTGGAAGCGCGGCAATGCGGTGGACGCCGCCATCGCCGCCGCCGCCGCCATGACCGTCTGCGAGCCGGTGAGCAACGGCCTGGGCAGCGACGCATTCGCGATTCTCTGGGACGGCAGGGAGTTGCACGGCCTCAACGCCTCGGGGCGTGCGCCCTCGGGCTGGACGCCCGACTACTTCAAGCGCAAGTACGGCTCGGACGCCAAGACGCCGCCCAAGCGCGGCATCGACGCCGTGACGGTGCCGGGCGCCGTCGCCGGTTGGGTGGCGATGAGCGAGCGCTTCGGTAAGCTGCCCTTCGCCGACCTGATGGAGCCGGCGATCGAGATCGCCGAGCGCGGCTACCTGCTGCCCATCGTGGTGCAGCAGAAATGGGCCGCCGCCACGCCGGAACTCGGCAAGCTGCCGGGCTTTGCGGAAGCGTTTTTGCCATGGGGCAGGGCGCCCGAAATCGGCGAGCTGTTCCAGTTCCCGTCGGCAGCGCGCGGACTGCGGGCCATCGCGCAAAGCAAGGGCGAAGCCTTCTACGGCGGCGAGATCGCGCAAGCCATAGAGAAATTCGCGGTGGCCAACGGCGGCAGCATCACGGCCCGCGACTTTGCCGCCTTCAAGCCCGAGTGGGTCAAACCCATCGGCAAGGACTACCGCGGCCACACGCTGCACGAGATCCCGCCCAACGGGCAGGGCATCGCCGCACTCATCGCGCTGGGCATCCTGGAGAAGTTCGATCTGGCGAGCATGCCGGTGGACGGCCCCGATTCGCAGCACCTGCAGATCGAAGCCATGAAGCTCGCGTTTGCCGACACCTACCGGTTTGTGGCCGAGCCTGCCAGCATGGAAGTGACGTCCGAGCAGATGCTGGACGACGCTTACCTCTCCAGCCGCGCCAAGCTCATCGACATGAAGCGGGCTCAGAGTTTCGGTGCGGGCAACCCTGCCAAGGGCGGCACCATCTACCTCACCACGGCCGACGAGAGCGGCATGATGGTCAGCTTCATCCAGAGCAACTTCATGGGCTTCGGCTCGGGCTGCGTCGAGCCTAATTTCGGCATCAGCCTGCAAAACCGCGGCCACGGTTTCAGCTTGAACGCGGGCCCCAACCAGGTCGCGCCAGGCAAGCGGCCGTTCCATACCATCATCCCGGCCTTCCTCACCAAGGACGGCAAGCCGGTGATGAGCTTTGGCGTGATGGGCGCCAACATGCAGCCCCAGGGCCACATGCAGACCCTGGTGCGCATGCTCGATTACAAGCAAAGCCCGCAGACCGCGTGCGACGCGCCGCGCTGGCGCTACAACGCGGGCCTGGAGATCAACGTGGAGCAGCAGCTGGACAAGGCCACCCTGCGCGAACTGCAAGCCCGCGGCCACCTCGTGGAAGTGATCAACGACAACTACCAGGATTTCGGCGCGGGCCAGTTCATCTGGCGCGCGGGTGACCCGAAGCGCGAAGGCTACATCGCCGCATCGGATTCACGCCGCGATGGTCTGGCTGCGGGTTTCTAAGGGTCGATCACTTCTTTTCGCTTAGAAATTCGCGTACCTTGTCGGCCCGGTCGCCCACGGCCTGCACTGCCTCTTTCAGTTTCTCGGGCGTGGTGTTCAAGCTCTTGGCCCAGTCGCGCAGCTCGTGCGCCTGGTTCACGTTGATGCGTTCACGGTCCTGACCACCGGATTTCGATTTGTCGTCGGGCATGACAGTCTCCTGTTCTGTTTCAGAAAGAGTCATCCTAGAAAGCCCGGGCTATTTGCCACTGTAGGACGCTGCCTTTATTACACTGCGGCTACACGAGACAGCTATGGAAATCCTGCAAGCCCACAACTTCGAGGGCGAGGTCGGCGGCAAGCCGACCCGCCTCTTCACGCTTCGCAACAGCCGCGGCATGAGCGTGAGTTTCACCAACCTGGGAGCCAAGATCCTGCAGATCGTCGTGCCCGACCGCAACGGCAAGATGGACGACGTGGCACTGGGCTACGACACCATCCAGGGCGTGATCGACGGACAGGCCAGCATAGGCGCCTTCATCGGGCGCTTCGCCAACCGCATCGCCAAGGGCCGCTTCACGCTGGACGGCGTGGAGTATGCGCTGGAGCCCAACAACAACGGCAACAGCCTGCATGGCGGACCCATGGGCTCGCGCTACCGCGTATTCGACACGGTGCAGCGCGACGCGGCGACGGCCGACCTGACGATGTACTACGAGAGCAAGGTCGATGGCTTTCCCGGCAACTTGATGTCGCGCGTCGTCTACCAGGTGACCGAGAACAACGAGCTGCTCATTCAATACGACGCGGTCACCGACAGCCCGACCGTCGTCAACATGACCTCGCATGTGTTCTTCAATCTCGCCGGCCACAGCAACACCAATGCGCGATCACTGGCGCGGCACGAGTTGATGATCAACGCCGAATCGTTCACGCCTGTCGGCAGGGACCAGATTCCCACTGGCGAGATTCAAGCGGTGGCTGGCACGCCCATGGACTTTCGGCGCCAACGCGCCATCGGCGAGCGGGTGGAGGAGGCGGCGAGGGAATTCGAGCCGCATGTGGGCTACGACCACAACTGGGTGATAGACAAGCCGCTCGGCCAACTGGGATTGGCGGCCCGGCTGTACGAACCCGAGTCGGGCCGCATGATGGAAGTGCTCAGTACCGAGCCCGGGCTGGTGTTCTTCGGCGGCAACAACCTCGAGGGCGTTGCGCCGCGCGACATGGGCAAGGGCGGCCATCTCTATGAACGGCGCAGCGCGCTGTGCCTGGAGCCGGCCCATCATCCCGATTCGCCGAACCATCCGCATTTCCCGAGCACCGTGCTGCGGCCGGGCGAGTGGTTCAGCGGGACCATCGTTTACCGGTTCAGCGTGGGCTGATCAAGCAGACGCCCCGATGACGAGCTGAGTTTGCGTGACCACCGCGCACAGCTTGCCGTCCGCGCGTTTGATCATTGTTTGCCACACCATGGTCGTGCGTCCTCGGTGCAACGCAACCGATTCACCCACAACCGTGCTATTCACCGGCGCGGCGGCGATGAACTTGGTGCTCGAGTCGGTGGTTGTCGTACGGCTCCCCTTCGGCAAGTTGAGGAACGTTCCGACCGCACCCAAGGTGTCGGCGAATGCCATGTAGGTTCCGCCGTGGAGTACGCCACCCGTCGTGCATAGGTCCGGCCGAACTTCAAGCTCGGCCAAAACGCGATCGGGCTCGGCGGAGAGCAGACGCACACCCAGCAGACCGGGAAGCAGCGGATCGAGAATCGCCTGGACGGCTGCGAGGTCATGGGTTTGCACGAGGTTCCCTTTTCAATGGTCATTGCTTGGCTTGGAGCATTGCCGCCATTTTTTGATGGATCAGATTGATTGCCTTCAGTGGACGGATCAGCACCTTGAATTCGACGATCCGTCCCTCGTCGTCCCACTTGAGCATGTCGACGCCGTTGACGCTGATGCCATCGATATCTACTTGAAACTCCAGCACCGCGTCGGAAGGGCCGGTGACTTCTCGAACGTACTTGAAGGACTCGTTGAAGAAAACGTGAAACGCAGCAGAAAGATATTGAATCGTGATTGCCTTTCCAGCCTGCGGTGTATGAACGACAGGTGAGTGGAAGACCACGTTGTCCGCGAGGAGTGAGTTGAGGCCTCTCGCGTTTCGTGACCTCACGAGTTCATGCCAGGTAGCCAACGTGTCGATAGTCATTGAGATCTCCGGATGATGCCTTCGTTGGCTTGACCTCACTGGCGCGCTTCTCGCCACACCATGACCGCAAGCCCTGCCGCGACCAGGCATGCGATCGCGCTCGCCCACAGCGGAATACTGATGCCGTTGACGACGACCGGCCAACCAAGGACCAGGCGCAGCAACTGCGCCAGCGCGACCAGCACGAATACGACAGCTGCTATGGCGCTGAATGGTTTCATTTGGGTCTCTCCTTGGTCTCAGTTCCAGGTGCTCAGCGGTACTTCGATCCAGACCGCCCGGGCCAAGGCGGCGAGGCGACCATTGGGTGCATAGATCGCGGTGCCGGCGAGACGCTTGCGACCCTCCACGCCCAAAGGCCAGCCGAGGACAACGCAACGATCCCCTGGCTTGACGACTTCCCGGATAGAAGCGGCCAGTTCGCCGAGAACGATTGCGAGGCCATCGGGCAGCGGAAAGAGCGCGAAGGCACCCGTGCAGTCCAGCGCTGACCAAAAAAACTCCGGCTTCACGTTCCCGGATTCGTCGGCGAGCGAAAGGTCGGGCGTCCAAGGCGCGGCGAACGTCGTGGTGTTGTTCAGGGAGCCAGGAAAGATGCACAGGCCATCGCCTCCCGTACGCTCTGGCCCGCAGACGAAGCAGCCAGGAAATCGATGGCTCTTGAATCCAATGAATGACTGTGCCGCTTGCTCCGCCTCCTCGTAAGAGGGGCATGGCGGTGCCTCTAGATTCAGTTGCGAGCGCTTCGCCTCACCAACGAGCGTTGACTCGTGGAAGAGGCGGGCCTCGTCCTCGGTGGATTCGAGGCGCAGTTCGGCGCCGAGCGGTGGTGGTGCCTTGAGCCGCACCGCGACCGTGCCTTGCAGATGCTTGGCGATGCGGCCACACGTGTAGCCGCCGTTTCCCGATCGAGGCGGGCCACGGAAACGATGTGCGATTTCGAACCGTTCGACATGCATGTCGCCACCGGCCTAACCGATCGACTTCGATTTCAACGCGTTAGCGCCATCGCCGATGAGCGTGACTGCGAAGCACGCGATTGCCCAGAACACGGGAAATTCGTAGCCACCGCCTTTATTGGTGAAATTCCAGCCGTTTGCGGCATGACCCAGGTAGGCAGCAAAGAGCAGGTGAACCCCAAGAAAGAGCGCGACCCATCGTGCGTAGATTCCGAAAATGAGCGCGAGTCCGCCAATTGTTTCGTACAACATGACGACCCAAGCGAACCACTCCGGCAGGCCCAACGAGACGAAGAATTTCCCAGCGCCCGCCATCCCGAATACAACGGCCTTGAGGTAAACGCCGTGAAGAATAAACAGGATGCCCATGCTCACCCGTAACAGCAAGACTCCATAAGGTGCCATTTTTGCGTCGATCATTCTTCACTCCCTTCCGTGGTGGATGTGGCGTAAGTGATTGGTTTATATCAGTGATTGTCTCCGCTGGCTATCGTCACTCGGCCTTCCGGCTCACCGGCGCGCTTGCGCGGTGTCATCAGCCAATGAAGAAACTTCACGTACAGCGGCCAGCGCACCGGCTTGGGCTGGTTGCCGAGCGCAACCTGGGCCTGCGACAGCACCTCTTCCACGCAGACGTCGTGCAGGTGACGGATGGCCAGCGACCAGGTGAGGATGGCGGGGCCCTTGGTCTGCATCTCGATGCGATGCTCCAGCACGCAGTGCGCGGCCGTGGCATCGATCACCTCGAATCCATGCCAACCGTCGAAGCCCTTGGGCCCCGTGAGCCGGAAGCGGACGAGGTGGCCGGGCGCATAGGCTTCGACGAAGTAGCGGATGGGCCCATGCCCGCCAACCGCGCCCACGGCCAGTGGCCGGTCGAGCCTCATGCGCGGCCATCGGCGCGGCCACAGCGCGTCGTTGGGCGAGGCCAGGGAGTCGATCAGCGCACCGACCCGCTCGGGGCTGGCGTGCATCAATCTCTGGTGGACGTTGACTACTTTCATAGACTTCCTTTCAATCAGGGCGCCACGGCCATCCAGGCGCCATGTTCCAGCGCCGCCCGCACCTTGGGCGGCACGGAAGGCGGTACTTGTTGCACCCACTGCTGCGTGAGCGACAGCGCCGGCGAGAACACCAGCGCCATCCACACGGCGAAGGGCATGGGCCGCATCTCGCCGGCCTCCGCCTTCTTGTGCATCCAGTCGGACAGCGCGGCGAACGCCTCGGCATTGGCCTCGTTGCGCTTGCTCGCCGCGTCGGCCATGTCGCCCACCCGCCGCAGCTTGTGCAGCAGCCGGGCGCGCTCGGGGTTGTCCACCACCCACTGCACGTAGGCGCGGACCAAGCCCTTCACGCCCGTCTGCGCGGAAGCGCGGCCGGCGACAGCCGGCAGCAGCGCTGAGTGAAAGTCGCGCAACGTGTACGCGTAGAGCGCATCGGCCAGCGCGGCCTTGGTGGGGTAGTGGTGGTAGAGACTGCCGTTACTCACGCCGGCTTCCTGGCGCACCATGTCCATCGAAGTCGCTGTGAAACCGTGCTGCAGGAACACTTTGGCGGCGGCGTCGAGCAGCACTGCCTTGGTGGAGGTCGGGTCCATTTCCAGAGTATTACTCTGGAGTGATACTCTGTCAAGCCGCTGCGACGGGCACCGATCCGATGCCGGCGACCAGGCGCAAGCTGCGCAGCAGCGCGTCGGGCCGGGCCGTACCCCTACCCGCGATGTCCATCGCGCTGCCGTGTCCGGTGCTGGCTAGCAGCACCTCGGCACCGATCGAGACGGCGCTGGCCGCTTGCGGCGCCACCAGCTTCACAGGGATATGCCCCTGGTCGTGCAGCATGGCCACGTAGAGGTCGTGCTTGCGGGCGGCCAGCAGCATGTCGGCGCCTTCCGGCCCGGTGACGTCGATGCCCAGCTCGCGCAGCCGCTTGGCGGCCGGAACCACGCGTTCCTCGTCCTCCGGGCCGAAGAGCCGGCCGTCCGAGGCATGGGGATTGATGCCGAACAGCGCCACGCTGGTGGCGCTCAGGCCCAGCTTGCGGCAGGCGCGCTGCCCCGCCAGTGTGGCTGTGACCACAAGCTCCGGCGTGATGCGCGCAATTGCGTTGATCACACTCTCGTGCAGCGTGACATGCACGATGCGCAAGCCGCCGCCCACCATCATCAGGAACACGCTGTCCTCGGGCTGGCCGCACACATGGGCCAGCAGGGCAGGGAAGCCGGTGAAGTTGATGCCGGCCTGGCGAATGGCGCCCTCGTGATGCGGCCCGGCCACGACGGCGTCGAACTCGCCCGCCCGGCAGGCCTTGATGGCGGCCGTGGCCGAGGCGACTGCGCTGGCGCCGGCCTTGGCGTTCACTTCGCCGGGTGTGGCGAAGGCCACCGGCAGTTCGCCCACGGGCCGCAGGTCCACACCGAACAAGGAGCGCTCCAGCTTGATGGCCTTGGCCGTGCGCCGCAGCACATCGGGCGGGCCGAACAAGGTGATGCGCAACCGGTCTTCTCCCACCAGGGCTTCGAGGGCCTTCAATGCGATCTCCGGGCCGATCCCGTTCGGATCGCCCACGGAAAGCGCGATGCGGCGGGTCACAGCAGCAGCGCCAATTGTCGTTTCATGGCCCCAGTGTGCGCCCGTGCCGACCGCATCACAAGTGGCCCAACTCATCCACGAGAAAGTCGATGAACACCCGCACCCGCAGCGGCATATGCCGGCCCCCGGGATAGATGACCGAGAAGGGCCGCGTGCGGCCACCGTAGGTCTGCAATACCTCCACCAAGGCGCCCGTCTTCAAGGCGTCCTCCACGGTGAACCGGTAGATCTGCACCAGGCCCGCGCCGGCGCGCGCCAGCGTCACGAGGGCCAGCACATCTTCGTTGCAGCTGTAGCTGCCCTCTGTGGGCACGTCCACATCGGCCCCGTCGCGCCTGAATATCCAGGGGATGGTCTGCCCCGAGCTGGGCAGCACGAACCCCACGCATTCGTGCTGCGCCAGGTCTTCCAGCGTCTGCGGCGTTCCGGCTCGCTCCAGATAGGCGGGCGTCGCGACCACCACCAGTTCGGCGTCCATCAGCTTGCGCGCGACCAGGCCCGAGTCGGGTTGCGCCCGTGCGCGAATCGCCAGATCGAATCCATCGGCGATGAAGTCGATGTTGCGATTGGAGATCTGCACGTCGACCTGCACCTTGGGATAACGCGCGCGAAACGCGGGCAGCAACGGCAAGACGCGGTAGTGCCCCAGGGGCGTCGGCACGCTGATGCGCAGCACGCCCGCCGGCTCGGCCTGCTTTCCGGTGAGTTCGCGCTCGGCCTCGGTCAGCTGGTTCAGCGCCTGGCGGCATTGATCGAAGTAGGCGCGCCCGCCATCGGTCAGGCGGATCTTGCGCGTGGTCCGCACGAACAGGCGCACCTGCAAACGCTCCTCGAGGCGGGCGACGGCGCGGCTCACGGCAGCCGGCGTCAGGCCCGCCGTGGCGGCCGCCGCGGTAAAGCTTTCCAGCTCCGCCGACAGGCAGAAAAGCTCGATGCTGCCCAGCATCACATCGCTGAATTGCCGGTTCATGGCTTACCTCATGTAATTTATGAAGTTCAGAAAAGCCAGTTTATCAATCAAAACATCGCCAATAGCATTGCTCCATCGTTCAACCCCACTGGAGCATCCCCATGAGTTCACCCATCAGCATCGTCTTCCACAGCGGCTACGGCCACACCGCCAAGATCGCCGAAGCCGTGGCGCAGGGCAGCGGCGGCACCCTGCTGGCCATTGATGAGAAAGGCGACTTGAGCCCCGAAGCCTGGGAGCGGCTGGCGGCCTCGCGCCTGATCGTCTTCGGCACGCCCACCTACATGGGCAACGTCAGCTGGCAGTTCAAGAAGTTCGCCGATGCTTCATCGGCCGTGTGGTTCAAGCAGGGCTGGAAGGACAAGCTGGCTGCGGCCTTCACCAACTCCGCCAGCGTCGGCGGCGACAAGCAATCCACGCTGTACACGTTGTTCACCCTGTCGCAGCAGCACAGCATGCTGTGGGTGGGCACCGGCATGATGCCGTCCAACAGCAAGGCCGCCACGCGCGACGACGTGAACTACCTGGCCTCGTTCTCAGGCCTGGCGACCGCCACGCCGTCGGACGCCGGCGTCGATGAGATGGTGCCCGGCGACCTGAAGACCGCGCGCCTGTTCGGCGAGCGCCTGGCCGCCGTGGTGCGCCGCTACAACTGAAGCCATGAGCGCGTTCGATGAAGTGGTGCAGGTGCTCGGCGAGTACTTCGACGGCCTGCACCACGGCGACACCTCAATCCTGCGGCGGGTGTTCCATCCGCAGGCGCACTACTACAGCGCCACCGACGGCACGCTGCTGCACCTGGGCATGGAGGAATACTTCCCCATCGTGGATAAGCGCCCGTCGCCCGCGAGCCAGGGCCATGCGCGAACCGATCGCATCCTGTCGATCGAGTTCGCCGGCCCGGTGACGGCCTTCGTCAAGCTGGAATGCTCGATCCCGCCCAAGCACTTCACGGATTTTTTGACGCTGGTGAAGCTGGAGGGCCGCTGGCAGATTGTTGCCAAGGTCTTCCACTACGAGATGGCCTAAGCCGCGACGGGAGCGGCCGCGCCTTCAGTCATCTCCCCACCCAACGCATCCAGCAAATCCGGGATCAACCCCGCCAGCTCGCCGGTGATGATCGCGGCATCGGTATCGAAGCCGTCATCATCCTTGCCGCCCTTCTGCACCCCATCCAGCACCACATCCAGCAGCTGGATCTTCTTGACCTGGGCCGTTTCGGTCAGCACGAAAGACAGCCGGTCGTTCCACGTCATCGCCAGCTGCGTCGGCACCTTGCCGGCGGCAATGTGCTGCGGCACTTCTTCGATCTCCAGCGTGTGGCGCGAATAGCGCACGGTCGATTTGTGTTCGTCGGGCGTCTTCAGTTCACAGTCGCGGTCCACCGTGAAGTTGAACGGCGCTTCGCGGCTGGAGAGCCACTGCGACATGGAAACCGCGGCCGACGTATTCGTCTGCACCGGCTTGAAGCTGATCGCCGGCCGCGAGCCCGGCACCGAGCTCAATGCCTCCACCAGCGCGGTGATCACCTTGTCGGCGCCGGTCAGGCTGCCCGTGCCCACCACCAACAGCTTGTTGGCGGCGTCGATCCACAGCAGGGTGTTCGAGCGCTTGGTGAAGGCGCGCGGCAGCAAGTCGATCACGACTTCTTCCTTGAATTCCTTCTTGATCTTGGCGCTGACCCGCTCCTGGCCGGTCTCCTTCATGAATTTTTCCACGCGTTCATCGACGCCGGCCTTCACGGCGGAGGCGGGCACGGCGCGCCGCTCTATGCACAGATTCAGAATGACCTGGCCGCCCACGCTTTCGGCCAGCACGATGCTTTTTTTGCCACGGGGCGGCACCCAGCCAAGCGACTCGGGTTGCGTGGCGCCGCAGGGCACGAAGCGCGCCGCATGCAGGGCTTCTTCGAGCGCGTCAAGGGGAGGGAGGACGAAATCGGGACCGATGCGGAAAAAAGATGCGGTTTTGAACATGAATCAGAGATGGCCAGCAGACGGAAAGAGGCGCGATTCTAGACCGCCGCAGTCGCCAAAACAGACCTTTACAGTATCGTTGTCGCGTGACTCAGACACCAAGAAATATCTGTCATGCCGGGTCAAGCCCACTACTGTCCGGAGAAGCGTTCTCATTTGGATCGCAAGTCGTTGATTTTATTGATTTAAACGGCCGGGCGTGGCCGGGTCGATTTGAATTTCAGCTTCCCGAAGCCGCACACTCGTATGGATTTGCGGGGGTGCGGCCATGCACAAAGGCAAGCTGGTATTTGCTCAATTGAAGGAGCATCTGCCGCGGTCCGTTTTTGATCGGTGCGTGGCGCGTTACTCGGGCTCGCACGCGCCGCTGAAGTTCTCGCATTGGGATCAGTTGCTGTGCATGATGTTTGCGCAACTGACTTCGCG